>NZ_JBFEFL010000001.1:0-1200000 GCF_040717445.1 Qipengyuania sp. JC766
GAGCATCATCTGGTTGGCGCGGGTAGCGGTCGCGAGGTAGCCGAGGGCGACCGAATTATTGAACGCAGCAACGGAATTGGAACCGATCGCGACGGAGTAAGTGCCGGTAGCGACGCTCGAACGTCCGAGCGCGCTAGAATCGATGCCGCCCGCTTGCGCCTCCGTCCCAACGGCAGTCGAATTCGCGCCGATAGCCTTGGCCAAACGTCCCACTGCATTGGAATTGGTCGCTTCCGCTACGGCCCCTGTGCCAAAGGCCGAAGAGTTGAGGCCCGCCGCCTTGGAAAATGCACCGACGGCATTGGAATTGGCGCCGGTCGCTGACGCCACTCGTCCGAACGCAGTCGCCTGACCGGCATTCGCGCTCGCGGCGGAACCGAAAGCGGTATCGCCCGACTGGCTGGCAGAAGCCTGACGACCGACGGCTGTCGTATTCACTCCGGACGCGACCGACTGGCGCCCCAACGCTGTCGAATTGACTCCCGAAGCCCTGGCTGCGGTCCCGATCGCGATGCCGTCGGCGCCGGCAGCGCTGGCATTGACCCCTAGTGCTATTGACGCCTCGCCGCCTGCTCGTGCGTCGCTTCCAGCCGCCACCGAATTGTTGCCGCTTGCTCGCGCAGCCGGGCCAGTCGAATTGGCAGTGAAGTAGATCGATCCCGTTCCGGCAGCCCCCCCTGCGTCGATGTTCGCCAGCGCGTCGTAGAGCTGGCCGACCGTCACCGCATCGTTATCGTCGATACCGTAGGCGATATTGACCAGCCGCCGCGTCAGGCTCGCATTGCCGAAAGAGACGGTGTTGGATGCGGATGCGACCGATCCAAAGCCGATCGCGACGCTGTTGTAACCCGTGACCTCGGAACTCGCACCGAGGGCGAGTGCGCCATAACCAAACGCGCCGCTTTGATTGCCCAGCGCTACACTCGCATAGCCACTTGCCGCGTTCGTGCTGCCTAAAGCGAGCGAGTTTTGGCCGACAGCGTTGCTGCCTGCGCCGAATGCCGCCGCACCTTCACCCGCATTGGCGAGATCGCCGATGGCAACAGCATGGTTGCCATTTGTGGCGCTGCTCGAACCGATGGCAACGCTGGATTCTCCGAGCGCTGAGGACGTTTCGCCGAGCGCGACGGCACCGTCGCTGAACGCGCTGCTGTCGCGACCGATGGCGAGGCTGCCTTCGCTGCCGGCGCGGCTGTTCGCGCCCATCGCAACACTTTCTAACCCGCCGGCGCTGCTATCGCTACCGGCCGCGACCGAGCCATAGCCGCTCGCAACGCTGTCGGCGCCCAGCGCCAGTGCGCGACCGTTGGCGTCCGCACCCTTGCCGACCGCCGTTGAGCCGACATCGCCCGCCAGCGCGCCGTATCCGATGGCGACCGAATGCGCGCGCGTCGTCGCCGCGGACCCGCCGATCGCGATCGAACCTTCGCCGTTCGCGCGTGCATCCAGACCCGTGGCGATACCGGCCAGCCCGTTTACCGTAGTGCCGGAACCGGCCGCGATGGATCCGACACCGAATGCACGCGCATCGTCGCCCACCGCCACGCTCTGTGCTCCTGTCGCGCGGGTCGAACTGCCGATGGCGGTCGCATCGTCGCCTTCCGCGCGTGCATCGATCCCGCATTCCAAACTGTCGTCTTCGGTGTCAGGTAGACCGTCGGCTCCAAGAGCGGCGTTGCATTCGGCCGTTTGGTCCGCTGCCGCCGGAAAGGCAACCGCAATTGCAGGTGCAGCAAGCAAAGCTGCCGCAACGACACGCAAATTTTTCATCGTTGATGCCCCCCGGAGGGGCTGGCCATGTTTGGACCGGCGAACCTCCCGGCCCGGCTATAGCAAGCCGCAATGCCGGGCATAAGATGCAAATTGCAGTCGGGCTGCCGGCGTCGCTGGACGCTCGTGGTCGAAGCCTCTACACTGCACGCCATCCCCGGGGAGCCGCTTGGCTGAGAGGGGCGCGTAGCACCGCCCGACCCGTCGAACCTGAACCGATTAATATCGGCGGAGGGAGCGGGCGGACCTGAACCGGATATCCGCTCTCCATCCGCCTCATGGAGAGAGACGCATGGCCGACATCAATTCGCAGTTCGAGATCGGTGTCACCACCGGCCCCATTCGCGGCAGCCGCAAGGTGCATGTCGGCGCCAAGAGCGGTTCGGGCATCCGGGTCGCCATGCGCGAGATCCGGCTGGAAGGCGGCGAGGAACCGGTCCGCGTCTACGACACATCGGGCCCATACACCGATCCCGATGCCACGATCGACATCCAGCGCGGCCTGCCGCAATTGCGGCGCGAGTGGATCACGGGCCGCGGCGATGTCGAGGAATACGATGCGCGCGAAGTGAAGCCGGAGGACAACGGCCAACTCGGACCCGACCGCTCGGGCGGCGTGCCGCAATTCCCGAACGTCGTGAAGCGTCCCCTGCGCGCGAAGACCGGGCAGAACGTCAGCCAGATGCACTACGCCCGCCAGGGCATCGTCACACCAGAGATGGAATATGTGGCGGAGCGCGAGAATATCGGGCGCGACTATGTGCGCCGCGAGCTTGACGGAAACAGCTGGGGCGCCGCGATCCCCGAATATGTCACCCCCGAATTCGTGCGGGACGAGGTCGCGCGCGGCCGCGCGATCATCCCTAACAATGTCAACCATCCCGAAAGCGAACCGATGGCGATCGGGCGCAATTTCCTGGTCAAGATCAACGCCAATATCGGCAATTCCGCGGTCGCCAGCGATGTGGCTTCCGAGGTCGACAAGATGGTCTGGGCCACCCGCTGGGGCGCGGACACGATCATGGACCTCAGCACGGGCCGCAACATCCACGACACGCGCGAATGGATCATCCGCAATTCTGCCGTGCCGGTCGGCACCGTGCCGATCTACCAGGCGCTGGAGAAGGTCGGCGGCATCGCCGAGGACCTGACCTGGGAGATCTTCCGCGACACGCTGATCGAGCAGGCCGAACAGGGCGTCGACTACTTCACCATCCACGCCGGCGTGCGCCTGCCCTACGTGCCGATGACCGCGAAACGCGTCACCGGCATCGTCAGCCGTGGCGGCTCGATCATGGCGAAATGGTGCCTCGCGCATCACAAGGAGAGCTTCCTCTACGAACGCTTCGACGAAATCACCGAGATCATGAAGGCCTACGACATCGCCTATTCGCTGGGCGACGGCCTGCGCCCCGGCTCCATCGCCGACGCCAACGACGAGGCTCAGTTCGCCGAACTCTACACGCTGGGCGAGCTGACCAAGCGCGCCTGGGCCGAGGACGTGCAGGTGATGATCGAAGGCCCCGGCCACGTGCCGATGCACAAGATCAAGGAGAACATGGACAAGCAGCTGGAGGCCTGCGGCGAGGCGCCGTTCTACACTCTCGGCCCGCTCGTCACCGATATCGCGCCGGGTTACGACCACATCACCAGCGGCATCGGCGCGGCGCAGATCGGCTGGTACGGCACCGCCATGCTCTGCTACGTCACGCCCAAGGAACACCTCGGCCTGCCCGACCGCGACGATGTGAAAGTGGGCGTGGTGACTTATAAGCTCGCCGCCCACGCCGCCGACCTCGCCAAGGGGCACCCCGCCGCCAAGGTCCGCGACGATGCGCTGAGCAAGGCCCGCTTCGAATTCCGCTGGCGCGACCAGTTCAACCTCAGCCTCGACCCCGACACGGCCGAGCAATATCACGACCAGACCCTCCCCGCGGAAGGCGCCAAGACCGCGCATTTCTGCTCGATGTGCGGGCCCAAGTTCTGCTCGATGAAGATCACGCAGGAAGTGCGCGACTTCGCCGCGAAGCAGAACTCGGACAGCTACCTCGCCACCGAGAACATCAGGCGCGAGACCCCGCCCGAAGCGCGCGAGAATGCGGAAGAGGGGATGGAGGAAATGTCGCGCCGCTACCGCGAGAAGGGCGAGCGGCTGTACCTGCCGGAAGACGAGGTGGAGTGAGCGCTCCGCCGCTCCCGGACAAGCGGGCCCTGCTCGCCCGGGTCGCGCCTGCGCGCGGGGCTTGGGATGCGCGTTTCCGTCCGCCGGGGCTGGAGCCGGTCGGGCCGGGGGAGGAATCGGTGTGGGACTATCCGCGCCCGCCCGCCCTCGTTTCCGCCACCGCCGAGCCTGGCGCGCCAGAATATCGCGTGGAGGCGGACGGGCACGTGGTCGCCCGATCGGGCGCGGTCCTGCTGGTGAAGGAAACCGCCGGCGCGCCGGTCCCCTATTTCCCGCCGGGCAGCGTCCGGACCGAATGGCTGGTCGCGAATGGCGGCATGTCCGTGTGCGAATGGAAGGGCGCCGCGCTCGCCTACGACTGCGTGCTGCCGGACGGAACCTGCGTGACCGACGCGGCCTGGAGCTATCCCGATCCGTTCGACGACCTTGCCGAAGGCTACGCCGCCATTGCCGGCTGGTTCGCGTTCTACCCCGCAAGGCTCGCCTGCTTCGTGGGCGAGGAACGCGCCCGTCCGCAGCCGGGCGGCCTCTATGGCGGCTGGGTCACCGACCGGATCCGGGGGCCGATCAAGGGCGGTCCGCGCACACAGGGGTGGTAGGTTGGAGTGGCTTCGCGGCGACGCAGAACTCGGACAGTTATTTGGCGAGGGAGAACATCAAGCGCGAGCCCTTGGCCGAGGAGGCCGAGGAAGCGGAAAAGGGCATAAAGGGGATGAGCGAGGTTTACCGCGAGCCTAGTTCGAAGCTTTGAAAAAGTTTAGTCAAAGAACTCGAAATCAATCTTGGGGCCATAATTATGACCGCAGCACTCGCTCAAATCGAAATGTTTCGCTTTCTGGCTTCGACACATCCCGAAGTCCTCAGCGTCTCAGGGCGTTGGGGCGTTGGCAAGACTTACGCTTGGGCAAAAGCGCTGAATGAATGCAGGGAGCAAGGAACCTGCCCAAGAAAGCGATATTCGTACGTTTCCGCGTTTGGGGTCAGTTCAATCAAAGAGCTCAAACAAGCAGTTTTTCAGTCCACTGTGAGACTGGATGGTAATGCTATCGAACCGACCGTCGATTCCTTTCGTGAGAATCTTCGGACGATAGAGGGCGCTTCGCGCCTCGCTGAGTGGACTGGCAGGCGCTTATCGAAAGCTTCCTCGTCTCTTGTCTCGCTCATTCCTTGGGCTGGCTCCGCTGGCGATCTGATCCTTCCAACAGCTTCGCTACTAATTCGTGACCAGATAGTGTGCATCGACGACCTTGAGAGGTCGGGAAACGGCTTGAGCATTGTTGAGGTGCTCGGGTTTGCGACAGAGCTCAAGGAAACTAGGAATTGCAAGGTCGTTCTGCTTTTGAACAAGGACCGCCTCAATGGCGAATTATCACAATTTGACGGCTATCTTGAAAAGGTTGCCGACCAAGCGATCGTTTTCGAGCCGCTACCAATCGAATCGGCGAACATCGCGCTGGAGCAAGATGATGAGCTTGGACAAAAACTATTATCTCTTGTCGTGAAGCTAGGAATCACGAACATTCGCGTGATCCGGCGTATCCGCAGGTTCGTGTCGCACTTAGAAGGGCAGTTCGCTTCTTGGCATCCGTCCACGGTTGAGCAAGCGATCCAATCTCTAGCGTTGTTTGGCTGGAGTATTTTTGAACCTGACCAAGCGCCCAGTATGGCTTCTATTAGGTCGTACAATCGGTATCAGGGGTTCTTCGAGACAGACGAGGGTTCAGGCGATGAAGAAAGTCAATCGCTAAGCCATTTGATGCAGGCGTATGGTTTTGTCGGAGTGGATGATTTTGATGAGGTGTTAATCGAGGGCCTTGAAAACGGCGCCTTCAATCTCGCAAAGCTAGGTGAACAGGCCCAAACTCTCAATGATCAGTTCGACAACGCAGCAGCTCGCGAAGTTATTGCTTCGCCTTGGGAATTGTTCGGCGGCACGTTTGATGACAACCGAGATAGTATCGAGACTGCCATTCGTGAGGCCGTGAACAATCATGCTCTGAATGTCAGCCCAAGTGAAATCAATGGGTATTATGATTTGCTTTGTGACATCGGAAGGAGTGAAGCAGCCGACGAAATACTAAGTTCGTATATTCAGTACTCAGAGGATCGTCCAAGGTCGTTCTTCGAACCCTCATCACACCCCAGCTTTTTCCGTAGAGCAAATGATAATGTCCGCTCTGCTTTCGAGGCCGCGCTTGCCGCACGGCCCCTCGAACGAAATCCAATCGAGGTCTTGTCAGGGATTGAGACTAATAGCGGCTGGAACCCAGACGACATTGAATTTTTAGCAAGCCTCCCAACAGAGAAGCTGGTCGAAATCTACAAATCTTTGGAAGGCAATCAGCTTCGAACGGCTTTGAGGGCTTCCATGCGATTCATTGATTCAAATTCTGGACCACAATCTTACCAGCAATTTGGCCAGCGGGTTCGGCAGGCTCTTGAACGAATAGCCGCCGAGTCGAATCTGAATGCTATCAGGATCCGTAGCTATTTAGGGCCAGACCATTAGGCAACTTCCGCGAGAATTTTGAGGCAGCCTACGATGTCAATAGAGGGCGCCATGACATTCCCGCCCCATCCCCACCAGCACCCAATCCAGCGCCTGCAGGAAACTCGACCGATCCGCCTTGCTGAACGGCGGCGGCCCACCACCAACCCCGTCCATTCCCGTGCGCAGGTCTTCCATGATCGCGCGGGTGGCGAGGGCGCTGCCGATGCTGGCGGCGTCGAAGGGCTTTCCGTCGTGGCGCAACACCGTCGCGCCCGCTTTCAGGCAGCGTTCGGCCAGCAGGATGTCGGCGGTGATCACCACGCTGCGTGGCCCCGCGGCCTCCGCGATCCAGTCATCCGCCGCGTCGAAGCCGCCGGGGACCACCACGCGCTTCACCCGCTCGCTGACCGGCACGCGGAAGGGGCTGTTGCTGACCACGCGGACGTGTGCGCCGTAGCGCGCGGCGACGCGGTAGATCTCCTCCTTCACCGGGCAGGCATCGGCATCGACGAGGATGGTGACGGGTGCGCTCATGCAGCCTGCCTATAGGCGCTGGCGCGCTCCTGCCAAACCTGCCCAGCCAAACCTGCCCAGCCAAACCTAGGGGGGGCTCGCCGCTGCAGCGAGGGCGCTCAGCCGCCGCGCGCGCGCTCTTCCGTGCCGTGGCGGTGGAGCAGGACGTCGAGCATGGCGGGGCGGCGTTTGCGTTCCCAAGCGCGCTCGTGGAAGAAGAACACCACCGCGTTCACCAGCGGCTCGACCAGCGCGATGCCGCTGGCGATCAGGATCGATCCGGTGAAGACATATGCGACCGTGAACCCCACCAGCAGGTGCAGGACGAGGAAGCTCAACGTCTTGGACAGGTCGCGTTTCATGCCGGATACCTAACTCCTGCCGTTCATCGGTCCAAACGATCAAACCTGCACTGAGTAATCGGTTCCGCCGCTGATCGTGGGCGGGCGGAGAAAAAACGCTGTCCTACAGGCGGGCATCTGTGGCCTAGCATGGCGGATGACACAGCAGAGCGATCCGCCGTCCGACAATTCGCGCTGGACCGGGCCGAAGGCGATGGCGTTCCTCCATGCGCTGGCGC
Organism: Qipengyuania sp. JC766; assembly: GCF_040717445.1. NCBI lineage: Bacteria > Pseudomonadati > Pseudomonadota > Alphaproteobacteria > Sphingomonadales > Erythrobacteraceae > Qipengyuania > Qipengyuania sp. JC766. The sequence goes on from NZ_JBFEFL010000001.1 coordinate 7,537, forward strand.
AGCACGGCAAGGTGGCCGCGGCGGCGCGGGGCGTGGGGATGAGCCGGCAGGCGGCCTATCGCCTGCGCGCGCGGGCGCCGGAGTTCGCGCGGATATGGCATGTCGCCCTGCAGGAAGCCGCAACGCGGCGGGCGGCCGCCCGCAAGCGCAAGGCGCGGGTCCATCCTTTGCTGGCGAAGGGGCCGCGCACGGGTGACACGCCGGCCGGACGGGTGACGGGCGGGCCGCTGACGGGTCACGGCCGCGGGGCCGCACGGTGACGCCGCGCCGCGCCGCGGTGTCAGGCGGCGCGAATACTGTGTCGCCGCCGCGACGCCGGGTCACACGATCCGGCGCAGGGTCACGCCTTCACGCCGCCAAGGTGGCGCAATGGCGGCTTTTTGCCCCTGGACACCGGTCCATGCGGTCCATGTCCCGGTGTCCGAAGCGTGTTCGCGGGGTGCCGGGCCCGGTCAGACCGGGTTGGTCATCGCGGTCATGTCCGCGTCTGGCAGGGCGGCCAGTTCAGCGGCGGTCATGCCGGTCTGCACGTCCATGTCATCGCCATCGGGGCGCGTGGTCAGGCCGTCGAGACCGATCTCGACCCAGCGGTCGGGGTCGGTGTCGTCGAGCTCAACCACCAGGCCGGTGACCGCGCCCGCCGCCTCGCGCCGGACGAGTTCGATGTCGCCCAGGTCGGTGCCGTCGGCCGCGACCAGGTCGGCGTCGAGCAGCTGCGCCTCGGTCATGCCGAGCGCGGCTTCCTCCATCCCGGCGGCGGCGGCGTTCTGGTCGGCCTGGCGTTCGACCGTGTCCTCGATCTGGTCGGCTTCGCGCTCTGCCGGGGTTTCGCCGCAGGCGGCGATCAGCGCGCATCCGGCGGCGAGGCTGGCGAAGGCGGGGAGGGCGAGTTTCATGGGCGGGTCCTTGTGTTGCCGATGTGTGTACCGGGGCAATGTCCGCCGCGACCGCATGTTCCGCGCGCGCGCGCGAGCCGCCCGCCGGACGCGAAAGGCTTTCGGTCGATCCGGCGGGCACCGATGGGCGCTGCGGATCGTTCCGGAAGGGTAAGACCAACTACCAGAAGGAGGAACCCGCCATGCAGGTCCAGTTCAATTCAGACAGCTCGGTCATGGGGACGCAGAACGTCGCCGAACGCATCGAGGCGGCCGTGCGCGAGAAGCTCGCCCGTTTCGAGGACCGGCTGACGCGCATCGAGATCCACGTGCGCGACGAGAACGGACCCAAGCACGGCGCGGACGACAAGGCCTGCACGATCGAGGCGCGGCCCAAGGGCGGCAAGCCGATCGGCGTGACCGAACATGCGAGCGCGGTGGACGATGCCGCCCGGCGCGCGGCGAACACGCTGGCGCAGCGACTGGACCGCGTGCTGGGCAAGGCCAGCAAGCACAATCACGATCCGCGCCCCGAAAAGGCGATGTGATCCCGGCGCATGCCGGCACCGGGTGGTGCTACTCCAGCACCATCCGGTAGCGCAGCGAGAAGCTCGGATTGGCCGATCCGTTGGAGGCCCGCAGCGTACCGCCCGGCGTGAAGCGAATCGCGGTCACCGCCGGATCCTGCGGCCCCACGGGGCTGTAACCGAAGGTCGCGCCGCCCGGGGCGCTGGAGTAGGCGACGTTGCTGGCGGCGCTGAAGGTGAGGCCGCTGGCAACCGCGCCGTCCGTGAAGACCGGTTGGAAGGCGGTCCGCCAGGCTGCGTCGCGATCCGGCAGGTCGACCAGGCGCAGGGTCGAGGCATCGACCGGCGCATCGCCCGTGTTGGTGACGGTGACGGTGTACTCGACGATCGCGCCGGGGATCGCCAGCGGGACGGCATTGCCCAGCGGATCGGACACGATGCGCGACGTCTTGGTGACGCCGATGATCGCGCGCAGCGGATCGCGCGTGTTGGTGATGGTGCAGGTGATGACGTCGCCCAGCCGCGGCACCACCGTACCGCTCGCGCCGCCCGATGGCAGCGCGGTGGTGGATGTCGCATTGCGATTGGTACAGGCGAGGGCTGGGCGATAGCGGGCAAGGGTGGTGGTCCCGCTCGCCGTCTCCGCCAGGAGGTAGGTGTTGCCTGCGATGGCGCTCAGCCGCCCGGTGGTCGAAGGTGTCGCGGTGGTGCTGGTCCCCGTGGTGGTGAAAGCCGCCACCTGCGCATTGGCCGTCTGGTTGCGGACTGCGAGGGCGAACTGGTCGGTCGGGAAGATGCGCCCCGGCGAGGCGATCGCCACGCGCAGCTCGAGCTTTGGGTTCGGCGTGTTGACAAACGTGCAGTCGACGAAGTCGCCGAACTGGAGCGTCCCGAAGTCGTAGCTGGTCGTCACCAGGTTGCGCGGCAGGGCGGTGCTCGAAGCGGTGTTCTCGTTGGTGCAGGAGAGTACGGAGCGATAATCCGCCAGCGTGCTGGCACTGCCGGACACCATCGCCTCGCGCAGCACCAAAGGCACTCCGGTGGTGGAATTGAACACCGCTGCGGGGAAGGGCCCGAAGCCGGTGCCGCTCGTCTGGCCGGACGCGTAGGTCGTGGCCCCGTCGCGGGACTCGATGAGGAAGCGGAACTGGTCGGCATCGGCGATACGGGCGCCCTCGATCCGCTTGCTAAGCGTGATGGACGCGAAGCGCACGGCCAGCATCACGCCCTGCAGGCCGGACCCGCGCATCGTGACGCTGACCGTGGTCGGGTTCAGGGAACTGACGATGAACGCGCCGACCCGTCCCGTCGCTCCGCCGCCAGAGGCGCGGAAGGTCGTGGTGCCGATACCGGTGGTGGTCGGGTAGACGGACCCGCTGATCGGCGCGACCTGGTCGAGCACCTGCCAGGCGGAACCGTTGGTGATGTACTCCTGGTACTCCTGCCCGTCCGTCGATTCGGCATCGGCCACGACGAACGAGTACTGGCTCGCCTGCGCGACACCGGCGGGCGGGATGATCCGGATGTTGCTGAAGTTGAGTGTCGTCGTCGCGCCATTGATCGCCTGGTAGAGCACCGGCCGGCCGGGAATGTTGAGGAAGCTGCTGTTGCCGACGGCCGCGCCGCTCCAGCTGGGTGCCGTGGCGCTCGTGAGCACGGTAGCGGTCGTCGTGGGCGCGTTCGTCACCCGCAACTGGAAGGCGAGGCGTGATCCGTCCGGGAGAGTGTAGGACATCGCCTGTCCGGTCGCGGAGCGTGCTAGCGTGTCGCTGTAATTGCTCATGTTGAGCCAGCAATAGGTCTCCCACGAGGACGGCGCAGCACCGCGCGCACCGGCACGCGAGCAATCCTGGGCATACGCATCGTGCGCCAGAAGCGCGGCCATCGCTGCCAGGAGCGATAGCACGAGGCGCACGAGCCGGCTGGCAGGTCGCGGCCCGAACGTTAGGCGGGGTTGGTCCACGGGGCGCGTGGTAAAACGAAAACCTTTATGGGCCGCTAACCAGTCGCATTTTCGCTTTTGTGAAGGTTTGGAACGTGCTCCCACCCATGCGATTGGTTCGGTGAGAGAGGAGACCTTTCGATGCCCCAACGAATTCTGCGCCTGCTGCCCGCTTCCCTCGCCGGCCTGGCGATCGCCGCCTGTGCCCCGGTAGAAGGCGAAAGCGGGAGCTATTCCCCCGCTTCCTCCGCGAACGAGCGAGAGTGCTTCTCGCAACTTTCCGTCACCGGGTACCGGCGCGCACCGGAATCGGCCAGCGGTGCCGAACAAATCTATGTCGATGTCGGCGCAAGCGACACTTACCTTTTCGAGACATTCGGTGGTTGTCCTCAGCTCGACTGGAGCCGCACCATTGCCTTCGATACGAAGGGGTTCGGCCGCATCTGCACCGGCCTTGATGTCGACCTGATCGTTCCCGATCGCAATCTCGGGCCGCGCAATTGTCCCGTCAGGATGGTGCGCAAGCTAGGACCGGAAGAGGATGACGGTCGCTAGGTTCTGGCTGGCTCGGAACCTAAGCTCTCTGAGGGACGACATGGGCGCGCCTGTCCGCAAGTAGGCCGAGCACCATGACGAGCATTGCGGGCAAGGCCCAGAACGCCGCGAACACCTGGCAGAGCCATCGCGCTTCACCGTCCGCAACCAAAGCGAACAGGGTCAGTAGGACTGCGACCGATTGCATCCCTGCGAACCATAACGGCCAGTAGCGGTGCGATCGCAGCGCATGTTGGGTAACGACACCGAGCAGCGCGAGGTCGAGGACCAGGATCGCGCCGATCCGCGTCACGCCTTCGGGCAGGGATTGCGCCCCCGCCGATAGAGCCGAGACCAAGAGGATCGCCACGAGGACGCGGCGATCCGCGCGATCTCCCGCCTGCCATCCGATCGCGATCGCGCCGAGCAGAAAGGACCAGAAGACAAGCGGGACGATCATCGGTTGCCTTAGGCCTCGAGTTTCGCGGACACCGGCTTGGCGGTGTCGTTGCCCTGCGGTTCCGGGAATCCACCCGGGCATCCGAACGAAACGGCTTCCAGCGTCGAGCGACCCTGGATCGACAAAAGCTCGGCCGTGGCTGCCGCGACATTCTGGCGGATCGTGACGCTGCCGCCCAAGGCGCTGGCCGCATTCGCGAGGGCACTTTGTGCTGTCCGCACGGGCAAGTTGGAGGCCTTGCTGACCTCGACGATGCTGGCGCACAGATTGGCCAGCGAGATGACGGCCCGATCGGCGGCGTCGACGGAAAGCTGGGTATCGGTCGCGACGACCTGGCCGGCGGCTTGATCGATTGAGTACATGGTGCTGTTCTCCATAAGCGGGGTCGGGATGACCCTGCGGGAGTTGCACAAGAGCATCATCGCAGTTCGCCCAATACGCGAATAGCCCCGTAAATGGATAGGTACGCCGCACCCGTCACCATGAGCCCGAACAGGGCGACCCGGACGATTAATGCGAGCCGATCCCGGAGGGACAGGGCATTGGCCCGGCCTCCGAGCGGCGGGAGGAATCCTTTCGCCTCGGTATCTGCGCTCGCAAAAGGCTCGATGACGCTTTCGTCGTCTCCCCTGCTTGCCTGAGATGTCCCAAATCCGGGATGTATCTCGTCTTGCGGTCGAAGCATCATCGCAGCCGCCGTGCGGTTCTTAGCGCCGAGCCGCTCCATCGCGATCGCGATATGCTGGTCGACGGTCTTGTGAGAGAGGTTGAGTTCGCGCGCGATTTCCTTCGAGGTCAAGCCGCGTGCAACGGCTTCGAGGCATTCCCTCTGCCGTTCGGTGAGTGTCTGGTTCAGCGACCCGTCCGGCGACATGAAATGCTCCAAATCGGTTGTTATTATTCGCTCGCGCGTGACCTTCCTGACTTCCAAATTCAACATACCGGAGAACTTCTCCGACGTAAATTTGTTAAGACAGGTTCGGCTGGTCGATGCTGAAAGACGCCCCGTCGCATCCTGCCATATTCCGGCCGGATTTCGGAACCGCAAAACCCGCCTTTTGTTAGGTTAGATGAATACGAGCGCGCTTTCGCGACGTATCTCGTTTGCCGATCCTGGCAGACCCCAGAATGAGGATATATTCATGAAGAAGTTTGCACTCGCACTCGCTTCCGCAGCTTCGCTTGCCGCCGTGGCCTGCGCGCCGGAAGCCGCCGACGAAACCGCGACGGACGAGGCCACCGCGGCCGACACCATGGCTAACGACGATGCGGCAGCCACCGACGCGGGCACCATCGTGGCAGTCGCGCAAGGCAATGCCGATCTCTCGACACTCGTTTCGGCTGTCCAGTCCGCTGAACTGGGTGCGACGCTTTCCGGCCCGGGACCTTTCACGGTATTCGCACCTACAAACGCCGCTTTCGAAAAGGTCCCGCAAGCGACGCGCGACACGCTGATGAGTGAAGAGGGCAAGGAAGACCTGACCGGCATCCTGACCTATCATGTCGTCGAAGGTGAGACGAATGCCGCTGCTCTCGCTGCCGCGATCGCGGACGCCGGTGAAGCCGGTTACGAAATCACGACGGTGAATGGAGCGACGCTGACCGCAATGATGGATGGCGACAATGTCGTCCTGCGCGATGCGGCCGGCAATACGGCGATCGTGACGGCCACCGACATCGATGCATCGAACGGGATCGTTCACACGATCGACACGGTGCTGATGCCCGGCTGATCCGGTCAGTTGCTTGATCTCGGAAGGCGGGCCGCAATGCGGTCCGCCTTTCTTGTATCACCGTCCGGCATTGCGTAATTACGACCTGCGACACCGAGAAAAAGGAATGTCCCATGACGTCAACCCTGCGACGCCTGATCTTTCTCGGCGGTGCATTGGTCCTGGTAGGCTGCCAATCGGCCGCGCCGGGTTCCGATCAGAAGTTCTCGTCGATCGATCCCGGGGAAACCATCCGTTTCGTGGGCACGGAGCCTTTCTGGGGCGGACAGGTGCAGGGTCGCACGCTGACCTATTCGACGCCCGAGAATATCGAGGGGCAGCGGATTGCAGTGGAACGCTTCGCCGGCAATCACGGACTGGGGTTCTCGGGCACTCTGAACGGGCGTCCCTTCGACATGACCGTAACGCAAGGGGAATGCAGCGACGGCATGTCGGACCAGCTGTTTCCCTTTACCGTCACCCTGCGCATTGGCGATGAGGTGCGCAACGGCTGCGCCCATACCGATAGCCGGCCGGTCGAGGGACCGGCACAGCCCTGAGCATCATTCCGTCTGGGGAACTCCGGCCTTGCCGAGTTCCGGGCCGAGGCGGCCCGTCAACCAGAGAAACCACATCCGAAAGTCTGCAGCCAGGCTCCACAGCGGATAGGTGAACGTCGCCGGCCTGTTTTTCTCGACCGTAAAATGCGCGATCCATGCGAAGAAGTAGCCCGCCAGCGGCAGCGCGAGCAGCCACCACCAGCGCTGGGTCAGCAGGGCGAATATCGCAATGCCAACCACCAGTGTGGTGCCGATGTAATGCAGCGCGCGCGTCTGCGGCCTGGAATGCTCGCGCAGATAGAACGGCCAGAATTCGGCAAACGTCGAATAGGTTCGTTCCTCCCGCGTCATCAGAACAGACCGGGGATTTCCCGCTGCGCCGCAGTGGGATTGCTCGGTTGCAGCACGCGCCGTTCGCTGCTGCGTGAACCAGCGGACCGCGCACTCTGCGCGTTCGCCGTGATCGGGGTACACGTAGCCGCCCCGTTCCTCAGAAACGACAGGGCCTGCGCGATGGAATCTTCGGCCGGATCGCCCAACTGCACCGAAATGTCGTCATCGGCGGCACAGGTGTTCGGAACCACCGCAGCAAGCCCATTGTAGTATTCGCCTTGCCCGTCTGCATTCACGGTCTGGAAGGTCACGGCACGGATACGGTCATCGCAAGCTTCGAGGTCGAACGCGAACTGGCCGACGGGCTTGCCGAAGGTGTTGGCTCCGACGAGCGCGAGGTTGTTCCCCAGATACGGGATCATGCTGTTCGTCACCAGCTCGCTGGCCGAGGCGGTGCCGCCACGACCGATCACCGCGAGCTTGGTGACGGTGATCGCTTCCGGCTGGACTTCGAAGAGGTCGGTCTCGTTCTCGCTCGACTTGCTGGGCCGCAAGGTCGTGCGGCTGAACACCTGGCCTGCGTAGTCGCGTCCCATCAGATCGCCCAGAAGCTCGGCAATCCTGACCAGTCCGCCACCGTTGTAGCGCAGATCCAGGATGACTTCGGTGACGCCCTGCTGGCGGAAAGTGTTGAATGCGGCGCGGAGATCCTGCTCCGCATCCTCGACGATGAAAGTACGCAGGTTGATGTACCCGACGCGCTTGCCGTTGTCGTTGATGACGCGTGCGCCGTACCTGTCGGATACAGGGTCGAGGGCGAATTCGGTCTTGCTGACCGTGACCGTGGAGGTTGTCCCGTTGAGCTGACGGATCTGGAATACCCGGCTGACCCCCGGGTCGGACGGGCCAAGCGCCTCCTGGACCGCGTCCGGGCCGCCCGAAGCCATCAGCGAACTGACCGACTGCAGGTTTCCGGCGGTGGTTCCGATGGCGAGGAGTTCCACCCCGCGATCGAACCCGCGCGGAAATGCCGGACCGCTTTCGAAGGCCTCGATCACGAAAACCCTGTTGTTGGCCGTGTCGTAGCCGAGGCGAACGCCAAAGCCCGCCGTGGACCCGGAATTGATCAGCTGGTTTTCTTCGCGGATCGACGTCACATACGTGAAGAAACGATCACGGCCTTGCGCGCGCGCCGGGGCGACGAGGGCATCGAGATATCCCTGGACCGAATTATAGGCCGAAGGCTGGGCTGCGGTGTTCACCAGATTTGGGAAGAGATACCACTCGTCGATGACATCGCGCGCGAACGCCTGACGCGCGGAAAGCGAACATTGGCCAGTGGAGCTCGTCGGCGTCGGTGTCGGACCTCCGAATGTGGGCCCCCCGTCGCTGCCGCACGCTGCGAGCGACCCTGCCAGGAGTGCGCCGATTGCGACCCGTCCAAAATTGTTCACGACACCATCTCCATCCCGCGCGATCGAGCCCGTCGACCGCTGCCATATCTCTCTCGCCTGCGTTGATGCCGCATGAACCGGATCGGGGCAAGGCCGGGTATGGCTCGCTAGCGAGTTGAAATGGTTGACGAATGATAAGGGATGAGCCGAACAGCGGTGGAAAACCGGGGGCGGAAGGCCCAACTGGCCTCGCTCTGGCTCGAAACCGGGCTTAGGCATGATAAGGATATGGGACGAATAAATGGCTGATTACCCCGACTGGCTTGTCGAACCGCTTGGCGGACGGACCTCCGGCAGCGCGCTATCGATCGCGGATCTGGCCGACGCGCGCACGATCGGGCGGGGCGGCTTTTCCCTGAGCAGTCCGGCCTTCCAGGCGGGCGGCGCACTCGATCCGTGCTTCACTGCGGACGAGGAAGATGCCGTCGCACCTCCGCTGGAGTGGACCGCGCCTCCTCCGGGCGCGCAGGAGTTAGTCATCCTGGTCGAGGACATGGACTCCACGGGTAAGGACACTTCGTGCCACTGGCTCGTCTGGGGTCTTGCTGGGCAGCGCGGCAAGTTGCTCGAAGGCGAAGCTCCGCCGAGAGTCGGCAAGAATGCGGTCGGAAATTCGGAATGGCTGCTTCCGCAGCCGCCGGAGGATGACACGGCGCATTCCTACGTGTTCCAGATCTTCGCCACCGACCTTCCCATGACCCTGATGCCCGGTGCATCGCGGGAAGATGTCGTGTCCGCCATTCGCGGGCACGTGACGGCCGCGGCTGTTCTCGTCGGGACCTATGCCCGACAGGAGGACGACGCCGGCGAATGGGACCAAGAGGATGAATTCGACTGAACTGGCCTAGAAGGAAAGGAATTATCATGGCTGGCAAGAACAATGCACTGCAGAAACCGGTGAACCTGTCGTCGGAACTGGAAACCGTCGTGGGCAAGGGCCCGATGACGCGCGCCCAGGTCACTTCGAAGGTCTGGGAATACATCAAGGCGAACGACCTTCAGGATTCGAAGGACAAGCGCCAGATCAATCCCGATGCCAAGCTTGGCGCCGTGATCGGGAAGGACCAGATCTCGATGTTCAAGATGACGGCTGCTGTTTCCAAGCACCTCAGCTAAGATTGCGCGGTCGGCGGAGGAACGGCCAGTCCGTTGCCCCGCCGACCCACAGCGCCAGCCAGATGATCAGTGGCTGTGCGACCATGCGCGGAACGTGGTAGGCGAGACCCAGACCATTATCCGGGCGCGCCATGTCCATTGCGAAATGATTGATGTTTGCTGGCCACACGCACAGCGCATATGCGGCCAGACCGATCCCCGCCACGCGACGCATTTTCCCATCGAAGGGCTGGAGAAGACCGGCTGCACCGGCCAGTTCCGCGATGCCGGTCCAGAAGACGATCTCTTCGGGAAACGGAATACCCTCCGGCACGATCGAGACAAACGGCGCGGGGCGAACCAGATGCATCAAACCTGCAAAGGCGTAGAACACTCCGAGCAGCAAACGCAACGCGGAGCGGATCATGATACCGACCCAATGCGGTACGCGCCTTCTCCGGGGAGGCGCGGCTTGCCCTGCCATGTCGTCGTCACAACCCCTGCATGTCGCAAGTCGTCAACTGCGGCGTGCACTTCCGGCATCCGGTCGCGCCAGTCCTCTCTAGCCCGGGCCATCAGGCGGGCGGCTTCACTTGGGCAGAACGTCTTGTCGCTGCCTCGCTGCTTCATCAGATGAATGATCGCGTCGCGCGCGGTCACGTCTGGATCACGTCCACCCCGTTCCAAAATGCGATGTAATCCCTGATCTGCGCGGCCTTCTCGAACGGTTCGGTATAGGTCCAGGCCGCATCGCGGTTCATTTCGCCGCCTGCATTCACATGGAAGTAGCTCGCGTCGCCCTTCCACGGGCAGTGGGTGGAGGTCTCGCTATGGACCAGGTTGCCGCGATTCACGCTGGAAGGGGGGAAATAATGGTTTCCCTCGATCACGATCGTATCATCGCTCCTGGCGATGGTTTCGCCATTCCAACGGGCTTCGACTGTCATGCTGGGCTCCTTCGCAGCAGAAGCGCTCGGAGCCGGTCGCGGTTCCGGCTTGCGCGCCTTCGGGAAGGCATTAGGCTGGGCACAGGACAACGGAGAATTCGATGAAAGCTTTCCTTCCGCTCGTGGCGCTTGTTCTGGCGACGCCGGTTGCCGCCCAGACCGCAGAGGAAACCGCCCGGGCCGCGCTGGAGGCGGCGCCGATCTGGGACGGACACAATGACGTTCCGATCCAGCTACGCAGCCGCTTCGGGAATGTCATCGGCGAATTCGACTTCGACGATACGACGGATACCGGCCACACCCATTCCGACGGGCGGGCCATGCACACGGACCTTGCGCGGCTCCGACAGGGGAAGGTCGGGGCGCAATGGTGGTCTGTCTACGTTTCCGCGAACCTGCCCGAACCGGAAGCCGTTCAGACCGTGATCGAACAGATAGATGTGACCAAGCGCCTGATCGCGCAATATCCGGACGAGCTGGAGCTCGCGCTCACCGCCGATGACGTGGAACGGGCGATGGGAGAAGGACGCATCGCATCCCTGATCGGCATGGAAGGTGGCCATTCGATCGGATCGAGCCTTTCCGTCCTGCGTCAGACATACGATCTCGGCGCGCGCTACATGACGCTCACGCATGGCAGCAACACACCGTGGGCGGACAGCGCCACGGACGAGCCGGAGCATGGCGGACTGACCGACTTCGGCAAGGACCTCGTTCGCGAAATGAACCGGATCGGCATGGTCGTCGACCTCAGTCACGTAAGCGAAGCATCGATGAACGATGCGCTGGACGTGTCGCGCGCGCCGGTCATTTTTAGCCATTCCTCCGCCCGCGCGATCAACGGGCACGCCCGCAACGTTCCGGATGCAGTACTGCGCCGGATGCCGGCAAACGGCGGCATCGTGATGGTGACGGCGGTGCCGGGCTTCCTGAGCGAGCCCGCGCGGCAATGGGGCGCCAGTCGGGCGGCGGAGGAATCACGCCTGCAGTCGCTCTGGCAGGGGCAGCCCGAAATGGTCGAGCAGGCGATGACGGCGTGGACCGAATCCAATCCGCAGCCCCAGGCGACGATTTCGGACATGGCCGATCACATCGACCATGTTCGTGAGATCGCCGGCATCGATGCGATCGGCATCGGAGGCGATTATGATGGCATTCCCACGACCCCGCAGGGGCTGGAGGACGTGTCCAGCTATCCCGCCCTGTTCACCGAGCTCGCTCGACGCGGATACTCGCAGGCGGATCTTGAAAAGATCAGCTTTCGCAACATGATGCGCGTGATGCGCGCGGTCGAGGCGACGAAGGCGCAGATGGCGGACATGGCGCCGATCGAATATCCGGAAGGGGGTGGGGACGACTGACGCCCCCGGAACCTCAATCGTCGTCGTCGACCTTGTCGGGCAGGCCTTCGCGATCGGTCGAGGCGTAGTCTTCCAGTTCGTCTTCCGACATGGAGTCGTACATCTGCTTGGAGGCGCCCTGAAGGTCGGAGACCTTGGTGTCGCCGCGCTTTGCGGAAAGGGCCGCACCAGCGGCCTTTTGCTGGGCTTTGGATTTGGCCGGCATCAGTCCTGCGCCTCCAGTTCGGACCCGCGCTTGAGGACCTCGTCCCCGTCCTCCTGCTTGATCAGGTAGGCGGGATTGTCCTCGTCACCGTCCTTGGTGATCTCGCTTCCCTGCAGGGTACGTGTCACCTCGCGTTCGAAACGCTCCTTGACCTGTCCCTTGCCCTTGCCGTTTCCCCATTCCCACTGGACGTATTGCCCGGTCTGGAAACTGTTGGAATTGCTCATGGTAAGCTCCTTCGCATTGTACGAAGGAACAAACCATGGGTAACGGGCCGGTTCCGAAGCTGTCAGTTTTCTACCGGTTCGAAGCCCGGGGTTCCCGATCCTTCGTCGGCAGTTTCCATCTCGTCGGCGTCCTGAGAGACGATGCTGTCGGTGCCATCCCCTTCGTCAGGACTGGCCGCTTCCATCTTGCCGCTGACGGTCATCTCTTCCTCTACGTCGCCCTGCGTAAGGGCCGGCACGATCCAGATCAGCGACAGCAGGACGATGGCAAGGAGGAGGCTGATCCCGAGGACCCAACGGACCACGCCTTCCTTCGAGCCACCTGCGGCTTCTTCCTCGACGACGTGAATTTCATCCCCTTGCTTGTCCATCGTATTCCCATTCTGACAATTGTTTGTCCAACCTAAGGCCTTTCAACGGAGAGCGCCAGACCCGGTTCCGCGTGCTCAGTCGCGCAGCAACTCGTTGATGCTCGTCTTGCTGCGCGTCTGTTCGTCGACGGTCTTGACGATGACGGCGCAGGACAGTCCGATCCCGCTGTCCTGATCCTTCAGCGTTCCGGGCACCACGACCGAATAGGGCGGGATATGGCCGCGCGTCACCTGGCTCGTCTGCCGATCCACGATCTTGGTGGACTGGGTGATGAAGGTTCCCATGGCGACCACGCTGCCTTCGCCCACAATCACGCCTTCGACGATTTCCGAACGCGCCCCGATGAAGCAGTTGTCACCGATGATCGTCGGATTGGCCTGAAGGGGCTCCAGCACCCCGCCGATGCCGGCTCCGGCCGAAATATGGCAGTTCGCACCCACTTGCGCGCAGCTGCCGACCGAGGCCCAGGTGTCGATCATCGTCCCGTCACCCACATGCGCGCCGATATTCGTGAAACTGGGCATCAGGACGACGCCCTTGCCGATATGGCTGCCGCGGCGCACGATCGCGCCGGGAACGACACGAAAACCCGCTGCGTCGAAATCGTCCTGGCCCCATCCTTCGAACTTGCTCGGGACCTTGTCGAAAGCAGGCGCGCCAACGGCTCCTTCCATCACGGCATTCGGCCGAAGGCGGAAGGACAGCAGCACCGCCTTCTTGAGCCACTGATTGACTTGCCACCCACCCGATCCGTCCGGTTCGGCAACCCGTGCCTCGCCCGCATCGATCATGGCGATCGCCTGTTCGACCGGATCCCTCACGTCCGCGCTGTCCGGTCCGACTTCGGCGCGATTGTCCCAGGCGTCCTCGATACGGGTAATCAGGCTCCGGTCGGTCATTTTTTCTCCATGGTTTTGAGGCAGGCAGGGGTTCCAGCGCTGCTAGCGGGCAGCACCGGACGCGACAAGCGGCGGGTCGGCCCTGCGATCGCCGGGCCGTTCAGGCGACTTCCAGCTTGCCTTGCTAAGACGGGAAAATTCAGAGGATTGGGTGCGCAAAACATGAGATCGGGATTTTCAGGCAAACGCATCTGGCTGGCCGGAGCCGCCGGCACGGTTCTCGCCCTGGCGGGCTGCAGCGGAGGGTCCGGCGGCAGCGCGCCGCCGATCACCACTCCGCCTGCGCAACCTTCGCCCACTCCCAGTCCGACGCCGACCCCCACTCCCAGTCCGACCCCACCTCCGACCAATTTCAACACGGCGGAGTTCCGGCGCTCCACCGGGCCCGACTTCCACAATGCAGTCACCGCCTGGCAGCAGGGGTTTGCCGGGGCAGGATCGACGATTGCGATCATCGATACGGGCATCGATCTCGACAGCCCGGAATTCGCGGGGCGCATTCTTTCCTCATCCGCCGATGTCGCGGGAAGCCGTACCGCGGAAGGGGAGGATGATCACGGCACCAATGTCGCGCTGATCGCGGCTGCGGCAAGGGACAATACCGGCATCGTGGGCATCGCCTACCAGGCCAGTATTCTTGCGCTACGGGCGGACCGGCCCGGCTCCTGCGCGACGGAGACCGACGAGACTCTCGATGGCTGCGTATTCAGGGATGCCGACATTGCGGCAGGAATAGATCGGGCAATTGCCGCGAACGCGACCGTCATCAATCTCTCCCTTGGCGGCGGGCCGCCCAGCCAGTCTTTGCGCAGTGCAATCGCACGCGCCGCCAATGCGGGCATCGTGCTCGTGGTCGCAGCCGGCAATGACGGAGACAGCACGGAACAGGGGATCGATCCCGATCAGCCCGATCCCTTCGCTGCCGGCCTGTCCGCAGTTGCCGGATCGCAGGCGATCATCGTCGGATCGGTGGATGACGGCGGTCTCATTTCCGGCTTCAGCAACCGCGCCGGCTCGCTCGCGGGGACATATCTGACTGCCCGGGGCGAGAGATTGTGCTGCGTGTACGAGGACGGCGTCCTGCGCGTCACCACGGATGAAAACGGGGACCGTTTCGTCACGCTGATCAGCGGGACCAGCTTTGCCACCCCGCAGGTGGCGGGCGCGGTCGCCTTGCTGAAGCAGGCCTTTCCCAATCTTACCGGACGCCAGATCGTCGAAATCCTGCTCGATACCGCACGCGACGCAGGCGATGCGGGAACCGATCCGATCTACGGGCGGGGCGTGCTGGATATCGCTCGCGCCTTTTCTCCCAGCGGCCAGACCGCTCTGGCCGGAACGCAGACGGTCGTGCGGATTTCGGACGACAGCGGCGTGGGCTCCGCACCGATGGGGGACGCTCTCGATCAGGCGGCGCTCGATACCGTCATCACCGACAAGTATGACCGGGCCTTCGGCTTTCGTGCCGGGGATCGCCTGCGGGGGGCGAACCAGCGCCAGCACTTGCGCGCCGCGATCGAAAGCAATGGTCGCCGGGTCGTGGCGAGCGGCGGTCCGGTTTCTCTCGCCTTCACCATAGGCGATACGGGGATGCCCGATCAGATCGCAGAACTGCGGTTGACGGGTGAACAGGCGGAGCAGGCCCCGTTCCTGGCCGGCCGGGTGGCCGTCCGGCTTGACGCGAGTGCCGACATTGCGCTCGGTATTTCCGAAAGCGCACAAGGTCTTGTCGCACAGTTGCAAGGGCACGATCGGCCCGCCTTCCTGATTGCGCGGGACAGTCGTGGCGACACCGGTTTCGGTCGGAGCGAGGATATGTCGCTCGCGTTTCGCAAGTCCTTTGGCGAATGGGGCCTCAGCGTATCGGCCGACCGGGGAGATGCCTGGCTCGGGGCATTGCGCAATACGGGCGCGAACCTGTCCAGACACACGGAACGATACGCCACCGAAAGCCTGGGCATTACTGCCGACCGGCGTTTCGGACCCGTGGCGGCATCGCTGGGTGCGACATGGCTGCGCGAGGAGCGGACCATCCTCGGCGGCTATTTCAGCGACGCATTCGGTGCCGGCGGTTCGGACACCGTTTTTCTCGACGCAGGCGCGACCTTCGATGCCGGTGATCGCTGGCGCTTCGGCGGCGCAATGCGCGTCGGCAGGACGTCGGCACGGCAGGTCGGGCTGGTCGAGGCCGGGTCGGACTTGTCCAGCATGGCGTGGAGCTTGGATGCCGTGCGGGCCGACGTCTTCGGTTCCGGAGACACGCTGGGTCTGCGGCTGTCGCAGCCGCTTCGCGTCGAAAGCGGCGGATTGCTGCTCGATCTTCCGATTTCCTACGACTACGCCTCGCGCAGCGCGGTCTTCGGAATACAAGAGCTCTCTCTCGCACCCGACGGGCGCGAGATGATGGGCGAGCTTGCCTGGCAGGGCTGGCTTCTGGGCGGGGACGCCTCGGCCAGTCTCTTCTATCGCAGCGAGCCGGGGCACATCGCCGGCGCCCCCGACGATGCAGGCATTGCCCTGCGGTGGAACCGCCGGTTCTGACGCGTCAGTCCATGCCGGCTTGCTTGGCGAAGGCATGGGCGCGCTGAACTAGCGGCACGACCCGGGCGCTCATCTTCCGCGCGTGTGCACTCGACGCGGTCCCGTCGATCACCCGCTTCTTGATGCCCTGGATAATGCCGGCGAACTTGAAGAGGTTGAAGGCGAAATACCAGTCCATGTCGGGCACCGGGAATCCGGTCCGCTCGACATAACGTTCCGTCGCCTCTTCGGCCGTCGGGATGCCGAGACTTTCGAGATCGAGACCTAACAGACCCGCGCGGCCATCCGCCGGATTGTGCCAGTTGAGCACGAAATAGGCCCAGTCCGCGACGGGATCGCCCAGCGTCGACAACTCCCAGTCGAGGACGGCGATGACCCGGTTTTCCTCGGTATGGAAGATCATGTTGTCGAGCCGGTAGTCGCCATGGACGATGCCGCTGGCGTGCTGCGCAGGCACTGTCTGCGGCAGCCATTCGATGAGGGCGTCCATCTCGGGAATGGTCTCGGTTTCCGACAAGCGGTACTGCTTGGTCCAGCGCGCGATCTGCCGCGCACAGTAATCGTCCGGCTTCCCGTATTCGCCGAGGCCGATTTCCTGAGGATTTCTCCTGTGCAGATCGGCCATCGTGTCGATCATCGCGTGATAGATTTCACGGCGCTGTTCCGGGGTACTGTCGGGCAGCGCGCCGTTCCACAGATTGCGGCCCTGCATCAGTTCCATGACGAAGAACTTGGATCCGATGACGTCGGGATCCTCGCACAATCCGAAGGTCCGCGGGACGGGGAAACCGGTCGGATGCAACCCCGACATTGCGCGGTATTCCCGGTCGACCGCATGCGCGCTCGGCAACAGCTTGCCGAAGGGCTGGCGTCGCAGGACGTAGCTTCGCCCGGGCGTATCGATCCGGTAGGTCGGGTTCGACTGGCCGCCCTTGAACTTGCTGTAGCGAATCGTCCCTTCGAACCCTTCGACATTCGCGGCGAACCAGGCCGTCAGGCGATCGAGATCGAGCGTGTCGGCTTCGGGCACGTCGACCGTGCCGACCATTTCATTCTCGTAGTCGATCTCGGGCGTGTGCTCATCCGCCATCAGTCGAACACCACGATGCTGCGCGCCGAGTGCCCGTCACGCATCTTGTCGAAGCCCTCGTTGATCTGCTCGAGCGAAATGCGCTCCGCGATTATCGTGTCGAGGTCCAGCAGGCCCCGCATGTAGAAATCGACGAGGCGGGGCAGGTCGACCGGGAAGTGGTTGAAGCCCATGATGGCGCCTTGCAGCTTCTTGCCGCCAAGCAGGTCCAGGGCGCCGAGGCCGACCTTGCAGTCCAGCGGCATCATGCCGAGGATCACCGCGGTCCCGCCGCGACGCAGCAGCTTCACCGCCATGTCGGCACTGGCCTGCCGTCCGACGGCCTCGATGGCGTAATGGACACCGCCACTGGTCAGCGCTGCGATTTCCTTCGCGGTGTCGTCCGCAGTCGGATCGAAGGCGTGGGTGGCCCCCAGCACCTTTGCCAGTTCGCGTTTCTCCGGCAACGGGTCCAGCGCGATGACCTTGCCTGCCCCGGCGATCCGCGCGGCGTTGACCGTGGCAAGGCCAACCCCGCCGCAGCCGACGACCGCGACGTCTTCACCGGGCGTCAGTTCACAAGCGTTGAACACGGCGCCCGCACCCGTCGTCACGGCGCAGCCGAGAACTGCGGCCCTATCAAGCGGCATCTCCTTGTCAATCGCGACGCAGGCATGTTCATGGATCAACATCCGTTCGGCGAAGGCCGACAGGTTCAGCAACTGGTGTACCGGCTCACCGCCGTCGCGGGTCAGCCGGACCGGATCGCCTTTTCCCCGCCGCGTATCGCCGCCAAGGCACAACGCCATCCGGCCGGTCACGCAGAATTCGCAGTGACCACAGAAGGCGCTGAGGCACGTCACGACGTGGTCGCCGGGTTTGACGGTCCTGACCTCGCTGCCGACAGCCCGCACCACGCCCGCGGCCTCGTGGCCCGGGACCAAGGGCAGGGCGTGGGGGTAGGCGCCATCGATGAAGTGCAGGTCCGAATGGCACAGGCCACACGCCTTCACGTCGATCAGCACTTCGTGAGGCATGGGGTCGGCGAGCTGGATTTCTCCGATCGTCAGCCCTTCGCCGGGCTTCTCGAGTATCGCTGCCCGGACCATCAGTTGGCCGCCGCCCCGGCGCTGCCCGCGCTCGCGCTCTGGCCGTCGCTTCCGGCAAGCGCTCGCTTCGTTTCCTCCGGCATCGGCGCGTGCTTGGCGAACTCCATGCGGGCAATGGACCGCGCGTGCACTTCGTCCGGGCCGTCGGCCAGGCGCAGTGTGCGCTGGTGGGCGTAGGCATTGGCGAGCCCGTAGTCGTTGGAAACCCCGCCGCCGCCATGCGCCTGGATGGCATCGTCGATGATTTTCAGGGCCATGTTCGGCGCCTGCACCTTGATCATGGCGATTTCCTGCTTGGCGCTCTTGTTGCCGACCTTGTCCATCATGTCGGCGGCCTTGAGGCAGAGCAGGCGGGTCATCTCGATGTCGATCCGGGCGCGCGCGACGCGCTCCTCCCAGACGGAATGCTTGAAGATCGGCTTGCCGAAGGCTTCGCGCGATTGCAGGCGGCTGCACATCTTGGCCAGCGCTTCTTCCGCCACGCCGATGGTGCGCATGCAGTGATGGATGCGGCCCGGCCCGAGGCGACCCTGTGCGATCTCGAAGCCGCGACCTTCGCCCAGCAGCAGGTTTTCTGCCGGCACCCGCACGTTCTCGAGGCGGATTTCCATGTGGCCGTGCGGCGCGTCGTCGTACCCGAAGACGGGAAGAAAGCGCTCGATCGTCACGCCTTCGGCATCGAGCGGCATGACGATCATCGACTGCTGCTGGTGGCGATTGGCCTCCAGGTCGGTCTTGCCCATGACGATGGCGATCTTGCAGCGCGGGTCCCCGGCACCGCTCGACCACCACTTGCGACCGTTGATGACGTAGTGGTCGCCGTCGCGCTCGATCCGGGTTTCGATGTTCGTCGCGTCGGAGCTCGCCACGTCGGGCTCGGTCATCAGGAAGGCGCTGCGGATCTCGCCTTCCATCAGCGGTTTGAGGAACCGGTCCTTCTGGTCCCGCGTGCCGTATCGGTGGAACACTTCCATGTTGCCGGTGTCGGGGGCGGAGCAGTTGAAGACCTCGCTCGCCCAGCCGATGCGGCCCATCTCCTCCGCGCACAGCGCGTATTCCAGATTGGTGAGGCCCGGACCTTCGAACTCGAACGTGTCGTCGACATGGGCCAGCTGTCCCTGGGGCGGCATGAAGAGGTTCCAGATGCCCTGGCTCTTCGCCTTGGCCTTCATGTCCTCGACGATCTGGATGACCTTCCAGCGGTCCCCCTGGGCGTCCTGCTCAAGGTAGGTCGGCACATTGGGGCGCACATTGCTTTCGATGAAATCGCGCACGCGGTCGCGCCAGTGCTGTTGCCGGTCTGTCAGGTCGAATTGCATCGGCTTTCTCCTAAAAACTCGTTGCTGGATTTCCTAAGGGACGATCGTCCCGCCGTCGATATCGCCGCGTGCCGCGGCATCGAGGGCGGCGGTGCGCCGCTCCTGCAGCGCGACGACCCGCCGTTCGTGTTCTTCCTGGCTGATTGGGAACCGGCCCAGCCAGAAGGCGGCGAACAGGGCCAGCGCGATCGTCGCGATGCCGTAAAGCAGGATCATGTCACTGATCACCTCGAAGGGCACTGCGCCCGGATCCGCTTCGCTCGAAAGCTCGGCGAAGGAGAGGATCTGTCCGGTCAGGAAAATGCCGACGCCGGTCGCGCCCTTCTGGATCAGCCAGTTGCCGGAATAGAAGGCGGCTTCCGCCCGCCGGTGCCGCCGCTCCTCGAAGGCTTCCACGATCTCCGCGATCATGCTGGTTGCCGAAATCATCATCACCACGCCGAACATGTTGGCGAGCAGCAGGAAAGCGAAGAAGGCGATCGTGGACGGCAGCGTGCCCGGCTCCGGCCAGAAGCCGACCAGCAGCAGGCCGTAAGGGGTGAGGCCAATCGCCATGCTGAGGATGGCGGCGATCGTGGCGCTTCGCGGCTTGCCGATGCGCCGGTGCATCGGGCCCACGATGATGAACATCAGGATGACGGAGAAGAACAGCGTGACCGGGTAGGCGACCAGCTCCGCCTGGTCGAGCTGCCACACGAACAGGTTCAGGTAGTTGGAGATCGAGAAGGTCATCCCCTGGCTGACATAGGCCGCCAGCCCGCCCAGCGCGAAGATCAGGAAGGAGCGTTCGGTGAAGGCTTCCGCGATTTCGCCGAACACGTTTTTCACGGAAAAGGGCGGCGGCTTCGCCTGCGGATAATGCGCCACCAGATGATGCTGGCCGAGCGCCGATCCGATGACGGAAACCGCCATCAGGATTCCGCCGAATATGCCGAAAGGCACGTAGCCGTCGGCCTGCAAAAGCCCCTCGGCCCCCGGCATGAAGACCGTGTAGGCGAGGATCATCATCAGCACGCCGCCGAGCCAGCCCGAGAGGAAACGGAAGCGGAAGAGCGTGGTGCGCTCGACATAGTCCTGCGTCAACTCGGGAACGAGGCTGACCGACGGGACCTCGCACGCGGAAAGCAGCAGCCTGACGACGACGGTGATCGCCAGCAGTCCCATCACGCTCGGCGCTTCGCCGCCCGGTGGCGACCACAGCAGGATCCAGGCAAAGGCGAGCGGGATCGGTGCGATGTAGAGCCAGGGCAGGCGCCGGCCCCACCGAGTGTAGGTGCGGTCGGAAAGGTTGCCGATGATGGGATCGAAGATGCCGTCGATGACAAGGGCTGCGAGCAGGATCATGCTGACCGTACCCGGGTCCATGTTCAGCACCTGGCTGTAGAACAGCAGCAGGAAGAAACTGAAGCCGCTGTCCTTGATGCCGAACGCGACCGCCCCGAAGCCGTGGATCAACTTGAGTTTCAGCGGCAGGGGCGAGGGCAGCGCGGTCACTGCACGCTGCAACCCGGTATGCGGGCAAATCGGGCCATTCGCTTCCTCACCATAGACGCGTGCGAGCCTAGGCAAGTTGCCGCATACGTCAATCGAAACGGGCTGACGTTACGGCATCGCTATCGCGCATGAAGAACCTTGCGGCGAAGGCGCGAATCACCTTACCTAGGCGTAAAGCGGATCCACCGGTTTTCGCCAAAAGTACACGATCAGGAGAGGAACAGCCCAATGTCCGACCTCGCTACCTTCAGAGAAGAAACGCGCGAATGGCTCGCGCAGAACTGTCCCGAGGAAATGCGCCAGCCCGTCCGCGACGAAGGCGACGTGTACTGGGGCGGCCGCAACGCCAGCTTCAAGAGCGAGGCGCAGAAGGCGTGGTTCGAGGCGTGCCGCGACAAGGGCTATACCGTCCCGGCCTGGCCCAAGGAATATGGCGGTGCGGGACTGTCTCCCGCGGAAGCCAAGGTCCTGCGCGAGGAAATGGCCGCGATCAACGCGCGTCCGCCCCTTTCCAGCTTCGGCATCTGGATGCTCGGCCCGGCGCTGCTGAAGTTCGGCACGGAAGGCCAGAAGCAGCGCTTCCTGAACGAGATCGCGAATGGCGAAATCCGCTGGTGCCAGGGCTATAGCGAGCCGGGCAGCGGATCGGACCTCGTGAGCATGCAGACCTTCGGCGAGGACAAGGGCGATCATTGGGTCGTCAACGGTCAGAAGATCTGGACCAGCTACGCCGACGAGTGCGACTGGATCTTCTGCCTCGTCCGCACAGACAAGGACAACAAGTACCAGGGCATCACCTTCATGCTGTTCGACATGGCGAACGAAGGGGTCAGCACGAAGCCTATCAAGCTGATCAGCGGCAACAGCCCGTTCTGCGAAACCTTCATGGACGATGTGAAGGTGCCGAAGTCCTATGGCGAGGATTGCCCGGGCTATGTCGGCGAGATCAACCGCGGCTGGGACGTCGCGAAATACCTCCTCGGCCATGAGCGCGAGATGATCTCGGGCGCCGGCGGCGGCGATCGCACGGCCGCCATCGGGGCCGCCATGAAGCGCAGCGCGGGCGAGATCGACCCCGTCCTGCGGGCAGAGCTCGCCATGTTCGACGTCGATGCGCTGGCCTATGCCTGCATGGGCGAGAAGTTCCTGGACGAGGTCAAGGTCGGCAAGGGCCATCCCGCCCAGCCGAACATGATCAAATATGCCGGCACCGAACTGAACAAGCGCCGCCACGAACTGATGATGAGCGTCGGCGGCAGCCGTAGTCTCGAATGGGAAAGCGAGGACACGGACGGCGGCAAGCCGAGCCGCAACTGGCTGCGCACCAAGGCCAACAGCATCGAGGGCGGAACCAGCGAAGTCATGCTGAACGTCATTTCCAAGCGTATTCTCGACCTGCCGGGAGCCTGATCATGGCGACGGTCGCGACCAATGCGGCGTTGACGGCGGCCGTGGCCAGCAGTCCCTATACGCTGGTTGGCGCGGCCATGGTCGGCAGGGAGATCGAGAATATCGAGGATTCGCAGCTCATGGGTCTGCTCGTCACCGGCGAGGAACCCATTTTCGCGGCGGGTGGCGAAGACGGCGCGGTACTCTTCACCTCGACCCGCGTGATCGTGGCGGAACAGTCGGGAATTATCAGCAAGCGACTGGCGGTGAAGGCATTTCGCCGCAACGCCATCGTCTCGTACGCGATCGATCCCGACAAGCTCACCAATTTGACGCTGTTCGGCGCCTTCGGACAGGTCAACCTGTATTTCGAAACCGGCTTCGATCCCATGCTGCTCTCGCAGTGGCTGGGCGAGACGCTCGGATCAAACTGACAAGGTAAAGCAACATGCCTCTCTACCACGACGACGACCAGACCATGCTCGCCGATACCGCCAGCCAGTTCATGGCGGACGAGGGCGCGATCGCGAAGCAGCTTCGCCACTGGCGCGACCGCGACTGCAAGGACGGCTTCGGCCATGACCTGTGGAAGCAGTTCGCCGAAATGGGATTCACCGGGATGCTGCTCGACGAAGACGATGGCGGCCTCGGCATGGGCCATGTCGAGGCGGGCATCGTGCTCGAGGAAATCGGGCGCAACCTCACCCCGTCACCCTTCCTCACCTCCTCCGTGCTGGCGGCCACCGCGCTCAAGCATGGCGGGGACGATCTGCGCGGACGCTATCTGCCCGGCCTGGTGTCCGGCGACAGCGTGTTCGCCGTGGCGATCGACGAAGGCCCCAAGCACCGTCCGGAGAAGATCGAGACCAGGGCCGAGAAGTCCGGCAATGGGTTCAAGCTGACCGGTCGCAAGGACTTCGTGATCCACGGCGCCAGCGCGGACATGATCGTGGTGGCTGCCCGCACATCCGGCAGCGACGATGACAAGGACGGCATCACGCTGTTCGCCGTGCCCAAGGATGCCGCGAACATGCAGCACGACGCGGTCCGGCTGGTCGACAGTTCGATGGCGACCCACACGCGCTTCGACGGCGTCGAACTGGACGGCGATGCCGTGATCGGTGAAGTCGATGGCGGTCGCGACATCCTGAACCGCATGCTGATGGCCGGCCGTGCCGGGAGCGCGGCGGAAGGCGTCGGCGTCGCGCGCGGTGCGATGGACATGACAGTGGACTACCTGAAGCAACGCAAGCAATTCGGCCGCCTGATCGGCGAATTCCAAGCGCTCCAGCACCGTGCCAGCCATCTGTACTCCGAAGTGGAGATCGCCAGGGCGGCGACCATCAAGGCGCAGCAGCTGCTGGACGCGGATAGTGGCGCTGCCGACCTGATGACGTCGGTCGCCAAGGCGAAGGTCGCCAAGGCGGCCGGTCTCGCGGTCCGGGAAGGCGTGCAGATGCACGGCGGCATCGGCATGACCGACGAATACGACATCGGCCTCTACATGAAGCGCGACCGCGCGCTGCAGGAGTTCTTGGGCGACGTCTATTACCACGCCAACCGCGTTGCCGAACTCTCCGGCTACTGAGGAGACGGGACATGATGAAACTGACCGACCTCTTCGGGCTGGAAGGCCGCATCGCGCTCGTCACCGGCGGGTCGCGCGGCATCGGCAAGATGATCGTGGAAGGCCTGCTCGAAGCGGGCTGCGCACGGGTTTATATCGTCGCGCGCAAGAAGGAGCAGGTGGACGAGACGTCTGCCGAACTGGGCGACAAGGTCATCGGCCTCGTCGGCGACCTCAGCCAGATGGACGGCATCCAGCAACTGGCCGACGAACTGGCGTCGCGCGAGGACAAGCTGGACCTGCTCGTCAACAATGCGGGTGCCGCTTGGGGCGAACCGTTCGAGAAATTTTCCGAAGCCGGATGGCACCGGACGATGGACCTCAACCTCAAGACCCCGTTCTTCCTGACGCAGAAGCTGCACGGCCTGCTGAAGGCGGCGGCGACCGCCGATCGCCCGGCCAAGGTGCTGATGATCGCCAGCATAGACGGGATGAAGACGAACCCGTGGGAAACCTATCCCTACCAGGCGTCCAAGGCCGGCCTGATCCATCTGACGCGTCGCATGGCCGCGCGGCTGGTGCGCGACAATATCGTGGTCAACGGCATCGGTCCGGGCGCCTTCCCGAGCGCCATGAACCGCGCCGCGCGCGATAACGAGGACATGGTCAAGCGCGGCATTCCCAGCCGCCGCGTCGGCGTGACCGAAGACATGGCGGCCGGCGCCATCTACCTGCTCAGCCGGGCGGGCGACTACGTGGTCGGTACCACCATCCCGATCGACGGCGGCGTGGTGAACGCCAATATCGGCGCCGGCAATTTCGTCGATCCGTCGGGCGACTGACGATCCACCGGGCGCGTCGCCGCGCCCGGTGATCCGTCGCTTGTTCCGCCATTACAGGGCGCGCAGCGCCTGCGCCGGCTTGGCCCGCAGCAGGGGCAGCGACCCGAGGACCGCGAAGCCGACTACCAGTGCAAGGCCTGCGCCCAGAACGGCCAGCACCGTACCCCAGTCCGGCAGCCAGTCGAATTCGAACAGCTGAGTCACGACCAACCATGCGAGCGCGCTGCCGATCGCGAGTGCGACGATCGCCAGGATTGCCGCCAGCAGCAGGTATTCGAGGAACTGCATCCACAGGATCTGGCCGCGGCTGGCCCCCAGAACCCGCAGCACGACCGTGTCGTAGGTCCGCGCCGCGCGGGCGGCGGCGATGGCACCGAGCAGCACCGCCAGCCCGGCCAGCACCGCCACCGAAGCGGCGGCCAGCGTCGCCAGTCCCACTTGGCCGAGCACGTCGCGCGCCTGCGTCAGCAGCTGGCCGACTTCGATCGCCGAACTGGAAGGGAAGCGCTGGACCAGGCCGCGCAGCAGTGGGCCGGTATCGCTGTCGTCCGACAATTCGATGGTGGCGGCAAGGTTGTGCGGCGCATCCTCTAGCGCGTTCGGACTGAAGACAAGGACGTAGTTGAAGCCCAGGCTTTCCCAGTCGATGCGCCGCAGGTTCGCGACGCGCGCCGTCCGCTCGACGCCCAGCAGGGCGATGGTCAGGCTGTCGCCGACTTGAAGGTCGATGGCCTGCGCGAATTCGGCATCTACGCTGACCAGCGGCTCCCCGTTATGATCGGCTTCCCACCAGGACCCTTCGACGAGCGAGTTTCCGGGGGGAAGCGCTTCCGAATAGGTAAGGCCCCGTTCGCCGTTAAGCGCCCAGGCCCCGTCGGGTATCTCGTCCAGTTCCGCGACCCTGGTCATCGCTTCCTCCGGTCCGAAGGCGGTCACCACACCGCGCAGGGCAGGGACCGTCCGGATCGTCGCATCGGGATCCTGCGTCAGCACGAGCTCACGGAAATCGTCTGCGTTGTCGCGCGGAATGTCGAGAACGAAATAGTCGGGCGCTTCCGCCGGGACGCGGTTCTGGATGTTCCCGTCGATAGACGTCTGGATGGCGGCCAGCAGGACGAAGGCGGACAGGCCGAAACCGAGCGCGGTCACCAGCCCGCTCGTCGCGGCGCCCGGCCGGTGCAGGTTGGCGAGAGCATTGCGCAGCAGCGGATCGGATGGTCGCGAGACCCGGCGGGCCGCATGACGAATAGCAAGGCCCAGTCCTGCCAGCAGCAACAGCATCACGCCCGCGCCGGCCAGGAAGCCACCGGAAAGAAGCGGCGTATTCGAGGTTAGCAGCGCCAGCGCGACGATTGCCGCCAGGCCGCCGCCGACCCAGACCCAAGCCCCCCGGTCCCGCGCGAGCGGGGCCACGCGCGCCCGCATAAGGGCCATGGCCGGAAACTGCCGTGCCCGCAGGATCGGCGTCGCGGCGAAGACCAGTGCCACCAGCAGGCCATAGGCGGCGGCGAGAAGAAGTGCGCCCGGCGCCAGAACGAAGCCGCTCTGCACCGGGAGCAGGCCTTCCAGCGCGATGGAAAGGAGCGGTGTGACTGCCAGCCCCGCGACCACGCCAGCCACGCTCCCCGTCAGGGCGGCGGCAACGACCTGCAGGCCGTAGATCCGCGCGATATCGCCGCTCGTGGCGCCAAGGACCTTGAGTGTGGCGATGCTGGACCGGCGCGCTTCGAGATAGGAGGACACCCCGCCGCCGATACCGATGCCGGCGATCACCAGCGCGGCGAGGCCGACCAGCGTCAGGAATTCGCCCATGCGGCCGACGAAGCGATCCGCACCCGGACTGGCACGGTCACGGTTCCGGAAATCGAAACCCGACAAAGGAAATGCGTCCATCAGCGCATCTTCGACCTCGGCCGGATCGCGCGCCGCATCGAAGGCGATCCGGGTCTTGCTCTGGTACATGGAGCCGGGCTGGAGAAGACCTGACGTCGCGGGCACGCTCTCGTCGACGATGATCGTCGGACCCAGCTGGAAACCTTCGCTGAGGCGATCCGGTTCGCCGCCGATTACACCGCCGGCAGTCAGTTCGGCCGTGCCGACACGGAAGGTCTCGCCCACCTCGATGCCCAGCCGATCCATGGCCCCCTGGTCCAGCCAGGCCTCGCCCGACGCAGGGGCGCCGACCTCCCGGCCGTCTTCCAGCGTCAGGACGCCGTAGAGCGGATAGGCCGCATCGACCGCCTTCAGTCCGACGGGCGCGGTATTCTCGCCATTGCGAGCCACGACCTGCAGACGCGTGCCGGTCGATATCTCCCCGTAGCGCGCAAACGCTTCGAATTCGTCCTCGCTCGGCGATCGCTGCCAGATTTCGACTTCCAGGTCTCCGCCAAGCAGTTCCTGCCCGCGATTTTCGAGCTCGTTGTCGATGGCTGACGTCAGCGTCCCGATCGCCGTGAGCGCGCCCGTCCCGAGGAACAGGCAGACGAGCAGCAGGCGCAGGCCCTTGAAGCGAAGGCTCAGTTCGCGACGCGCCAGCTTCCATGCGAGCGCCCAGGATATCCGGCCCGTATCGGTCATGCGGCGGTGTCGCTCGCGATCCGGCCGTCCGCCAGGGTCACGATCCGGTCGCAGCGTTCGGCGAGGGCGGGATCGTGCGTGATGATGATCAGCGTCGCGCCGGTCTGGCTGCGACGGTCGAAAAGAACCTCGATGATCTCGCTCCCGGTCTTTTCGTCGAGATTGCCAGTAGGCTCATCCGCGAAGATCAGTTCGGGCCTCGGCGCGATGGCGCGGGCGATCGCGACGCGCTGCTGTTCGCCGCCGGAAAGCTGGGTGGGGTAGTGATCGATACGATGGCCGAGCCCGACCGCGGTCAGTTCCGCCTCGGAGCGGTCCCGCGTGTCCGTATGGCCAGCCAGTTCCATCGGCGTGGCGACGTTTTCCAGCGCAGTCATCGTAGGCAGGAGGTGAAACGCCTGCAGGACGATGCCGATGCGCCCACGACGCGCCCGGGCGAGCCCGTCCTCGTCCATGCCGGCGAAGTCGGCGCCGGCCACGGACAGCGACCCGGAACTGGCGCGTTCCAGCCCCGAGAGGACCGCCATGAGCGAACTCTTGCCAGAACCGGAGGGGCCCAGCAGCGCGAGCACGTCGCCCGCGGCGACATCGAGATCGATACCTTTCAGGATTTCCACCGGGCGTTTGTCGTCACCGAGTGTCAATGTCAGGTTGCGGGCGGAAATGGCGGCGCCGGCGGGGGCGCTATCTGGGCTAGTGGTCACGAAAGACAGGTGGCATAGAGAAACCCATGGAACAAGAAATCTTGCCGAACGCACGGTGTCGTTCGCAGAAATCCGTCATTCTTTCGCTGGTGCTGGGGTCCGGACTGGTGTTGAGCGCCTGCGATAGCGAAGCGCCGGCACCTGCTCCGACGCAGGCGGCCTCGGCCTCCGAAGCGCCGGCTTCGACACAGCCGGTCTCGGGAGAGCGGCGTACCATCCTCGCTTTCGGGGACAGCCTGTTCGCGGGGTACAATGTTCCCAAGGCTGACAGCTATCCGGCCGATCTCGAAACCGCACTGCGGGCGCAGGGGATCGATGCGCGCGTGGTGAATGCAGGCGTTTCGGGCGATACGAGTGCGGCGGGGCGGCAGCGGTTCGAGTTCACGCTCGGCTCGCTGGAGGAAACGCCGGACCTGCTGATCCTCGAACTGGGCGGCAACGACCTCCTGCGCAGTATCGATCCGGCCGAAACGCGCGCCAACCTCGCCGCGATCATCGAAATGGCACAGAACGAAGGCATCGATGTGCTGCTCCTGGGGATGCAGGCACCACCCAATGTCGGCCCCGAATTCCAGTCCGAATTCGGCGCAGTCTATCGATCGCTTGCAGAAGAGTACGGCGTGGCTCTGGTACCCAACTGGATCGCGGAAGTCGCAGCGCGTCCGGAGCTTATCCAGGACGATCGCGTGCATCCCACGGTCGAAGGTATCGACCTGCTCGTACAAGGCACTCTGGACGAAGTGATCGCGGCGCTGCCGCAGCGCGAAGACCCCTGACGCGCCGGTGCGCTAGCTCATCAGCTCGCGCACGAACGGAATGAGGCCGGTCTGCCGTGTGCGCTTCATGCGCTCCGCGTGCAGGATTTCCCGCACCTTGACGAAGCATTCGTCTACGTCGTCGTTGATGACCACGTAGTCGTATTCGGCCCAGTGGCTGATTTCCCCGCGAGCGCGGTCCATGCGCCGGTCGATGACGTCCTCGCTGTCCTGCGCCCGGCTTTCGAGCCGCCGTCTGAGCTCGGCCAGCGTCGGCGGGAGGATGAAGACGCTGACGACGTCCTGCTGGTCCTTCTGGTAGAGCTGCTGGGTTCCCTGCCAGTCGATGTCGAACAGGAAATCGCGCCCGTCCTTCAGCCCCTGCCGGATGTACCCCTTGGGTGTGCCGTAGCGATAGCCGAAGACCTCGGCCCATTCGTAGAAATCGTCTTCCTCGACCATCGCGCCGAATTTCTCTTCGCTGACGAAGTGGTAGTCGATCCCGTTGATCTCTCCGGGGCGCCGCGGACGGGTGGTCGCGCTGACCGACAGGTTGATGTCGTCGTCCGCGGTGAGCAGCATGCGAGAAATCGTCGTCTTGCCGGCCCCCGACGGGGAAGAGAGGATGAAGAGCAGCCCTCGGCGGTGCAGCGTGTCGGTTTCGATGGCGGACATGCCGACCCATGGCCGCAACGCAGCCGCTAAATCAACCCCGCAGGCGCCCTTGGCGCCGGATCAGTCATCCGTCGCCTGGTCGATCATCGCCTTGTCTCCGGACAGGCGGGCCCGGCGGCGCCGGCTGAGATCGAACAAGGTCTTGGCAGCGATACCGCCGCCGACGACCAGTGCGCCCGGAACGGAGCGGGTCGCGACCTTGGCAAGGGCAAAGGACGCCAGGTTCTGCCCAGTGGTCTTGTTGTTGACGATGTCGCGCGCGACCTGCTTGCCGTACCGGCCCCGCAGCATGCCTTTTTCGACCGAACTGCGCACGATGTAGGACACGGCCCGCATCCCGATATCGGCCATGATGAGATTCGTGACCGGGTTCGGGCTGGGCCCGGCAACCTTCCGGTCGTCGCCCGGCATCGCTTCCCTTGTCTGCTCGACAAGGTCGGCCCCTGCTTCATCACCGATAGTGCTCATGCGTTCTCGCCCCTTCGGGCGGTCTCCGCCCTATTTCTTGCGCCCGAAATCGACCGTGACGACGTTCGAGCCTTCTTCGCGTTCAACGGCCGTTTCGCCGCCCTGTTCCGCATTGCCGGGATGATCGTTCTCCGCATCCTCGTGCGCTTCGGGCGCCATGTCGGCCACGCTGGCCTGGAACTGGAGCCCGAAGTCGACGGCCGGATCGACGAAGGCGGTGATCGCGGCGAAGGGTATCTCCAGGTGAGTCGGCACCTGGTTGAAGCTGAGCCCGACCGAGAACCCGTGTTCCGTGACGTCGAGATCCCAGAACTTGTTCTGCAGGACGATGGTCATCTCGTCCGGGAACCGCTCGCGCAGGTTCGCGGGGATGGAGACGCCCTTGGCCCCCGTCTTGAAGGTGATGTAGAAATGATGCTCGCCCGGCAGCACGCCGCCCTGGGCCTGGATTTCGCCGAGCACACGTCCGGCCACGGCGCGGAGCGCTTCCTGCACGATTTCGTCGTACGGTATCAGGCTGTCGGGCGTATCGTCTGCCATAGGTCCGGATTCGATACTTGTCGTATCCGCAGGGTCAAGCGGGAATGCTTGCGCGACCGTGCACAGCGCCTATAGCGCGCGCCATGCGAACAGGCCGGATAGAGCGCAACACGGCGGAAACGAAGATCCTGGTCGAGGTCGATCTCGACGGCAGCGGCACGTACGATGTCGCGACCGGTATCGGTTTCCTCGATCACATGGTCGAACAGTTCGCCAAGCATTCGTTGATCGATGTCGTGCTGAAGGTCGAAGGCGACCTGCATGTGGACCAGCATCACACCACCGAGGATAGCGCGCTCGCCCTGGGACAGGCGCTGTCGCAGGCGCTGGGCGACAAGGCCGGGATCGCCCGGTACGGCCACGCCTATTCTCCGATGGACGAGACGCTCGCCCGCGTCGCGCTCGACATTTCCGGGCGGCCTTATCTCGTCTGGAAGGCTGGTTTCAGCCAGGAAAAGCTGGGTGAATGGGACACCGAACTGATCGAACACTGGTTCCATTCGGTGGCCCAGACGGCAGGCATCACGCTCCATTGCGAACTGCTTTACGGCCAGAACAACCACCACATCTGCGAAGCGCTCTACAAGGGGTTTGCCCGGGCGATGCGGGCCGCGGTGGAAGTCGATCCGCGCAAGGGCGGGGCGATCCCCAGCACCAAGGGGCAGCTGGGTGGCTGACAGCGTCGATGTCGCGCTGATCGATTACGGTGCGGGCAATCTGAGATCGGTCGACAACGCGCTGCGGGCCGTGGGTGCGGACGTGTGCGTCACGGCGGATGCGGAAGCGGTCCTGCGCGCGGGGCGCATCGTCCTTCCGGGCGTCGGCTCGTTCGGAGCGTGTGCGCAAGGCCTGCGCGCGATCCCCGGCATGGTCGAGGCGCTCGAACAGCGCGTCCGGCGCGACGGTGCCCCCTTCCTCGGTATCTGCGTCGGCATGCAATTGCTCGCGACCCAGGGGCTCGAATTCGGAGCCGTGGCCGGCCTCGACTGGATTGCGGGTGCGGTCGTGAAGGTCGAGCCGGGCGATGACGCGGTAAAGGTGCCCCACATGGGCTGGAACGACGTGATGTTGCCGCAACACCGGCGTGTCCATCCGGTCATCGAAAGCGGCGAGGCCTATTTCCTGCATTCCTACCATTTCGTGCCGACCGACGGCACGCATATCGCGGCGCTGACCGAGCACGGCGGACCGCTGGTGGCGGCCGTGGCCCACGAGAATATCCTCGGTCTCCAGTTCCATCCGGAAAAGAGCCAGCGCTACGGCCTTTCCATACTCGAACGCTTTCTGGAGTGGGCACCATGATCGTATTTCCCGCCATCGACCTGAAGGGCGGCGAAGTGGTCCGCCTTGCCGAAGGCGATATGGACCGCGCGACCGTCTATGGCGACGATCCCGCGGCGCAGGCCCTACTCTTCGCGGACGCGGGGGCGGAACATGTGCACGTGGTCGACCTCGACGGTGCATTCGCGGGCGAAAGCCGCAACCGCGAAGCCGTGGAAGCGATCGTCGCGCAATTCCCGGGGCACGTTCAGCTTGGCGGCGGCATCCGCACGCGCGAAGCGGTCGAGGGCTGGTTCGAACTCGGCGTGTCGCGCATCGTGATCGGCACCGCCGCGCTCAAGGATCCGGAATTCGTGAAGGACATGGCGCGCGAATACGAAGGCGGGATCGTCGTCGCGGTCGATGCGAAAGACGGCATGGTCGCAACGGGCGGCTGGGCGGAGGTATCGGACGTGCCCGTGGCCGACATGGCCCGCCGGTTCGAGGATGCGGGCGTCGCCAGCCTCTTGTTCACGGACATCGGCCGCGACGGGCTGCTGAAAGGCTGCAATATCGACGCGACCGTCGAACTGGCGCGCCGCACCGACCTGCCCGTGATCGCCAGCGGCGGCGTGAAGGGGCTGGACGACATCCATATCCTCTCGATGCACGCCCACGAGGGCATCGAGGGCGTGATCACCGGCCGCGCGCTTTATGATGGCCGCTTGGACCTCGCCGCGGCGATCGCGATGGGTGCGAGATAGTCAGATGTTTCCAGACGGCCTCTATCCACTTCTGGGTATACTGATAGCAGCGACGACCGTTTTCGAAACGACACGCGATATTCGATCCGGTCGCGCAGCTTTCATCGGAGGAGAGTTTGACCGGGGGCTGCAGCCGAGGAAATTTTGGAGCCTTGTGAGCTTCGAAATAATTTTGGCCATTGCGATATTAACTTCCGCCACAGCTCTGCTCGTCAGGTCTGGCGAATGACCGTCCGAATCCGCGTCATCCCCTGTCTCGACGTGGCCGACGGGCGCGTGGTGAAGGGTGTCAACTTCGTCGACCTGAAGGACGCGGGCGATCCGGTGGAGCAGGCCAGGGCCTATTCCGATGCGGGTGCCGACGAGCTGTGCTTCCTCGATATCTCCGCCAGCCACGAAGGGCGCGGGACGCTGCTCGACATCGTCGAGCGCACCGCGGCCAATTGCTTCATGCCCTTCACGGTCGGGGGCGGGGTGCGGACTGTCGAGGACGCGCGCGCGCTCCTGCTGGCAGGCGCGGACAAGGTCGCCGTGAACAGCGCCGCCGTCGCCCGCCCGGAACTCGTCGGCGACATTGCGCAGCGCATGGGAAGCCAGTGCGTGGTCGCCAGCGTCGATGCGCGGCGTACCGGGGACCGCTGGGAAATATTCACGCATGGCGGACGCCGCGCGACGGGGATCGATGCCGTGGAGCATGCGGTCGGGCTGGCGGAACTGGGGGCGGGGGAACTGCTGGTCACCAGCATGGATGGCGATGGTACGCAGGCCGGCTACGATCTCGAACTGACCCGCGCCATTGCGGATTCGGTAACGATCCCGGTGATCGCGAGCGGCGGTGTCGGATCGCTCCGGCACCTGGTCGAAGGGGTGACCGAAGGCGGTGCGAGCGCGGTGCTGGCCGCCTCCATCTTCCACTTCGGCACGCGCAGTATTGCAGAAGCCCACGCCGCGCTGCGGGACGCCGGTCTGCCCGCCCGCGGTTAAGACCGCGTCAACCATTGTCCCGCCGTGGGACGCTGGAT
Source organism: Qipengyuania sp. JC766 (assembly GCF_040717445.1). Taxonomy (NCBI): domain Bacteria; kingdom Pseudomonadati; phylum Pseudomonadota; class Alphaproteobacteria; order Sphingomonadales; family Erythrobacteraceae; genus Qipengyuania; species Qipengyuania sp. JC766. The sequence continues at coordinate 41,135 of NZ_JBFEFL010000001.1, forward strand.
TGGCGGCAGTTGCAGCCGCCCGCATTGCCGGACATCGCGCGGCCCATGGAAACAGGAGCGGTCTGGCAGATTCTGGCATCGGCGGCAGCCACGCCGACGGCGGGCACCGCCATTCCCGAACCGTCCAACCTCGCGCTGTTCGGCCTCGGCCTGCTGGGCCTGCTGGTCGGACGCCAGGTAGCCAAGAGGCGGTCCGACAAGGATTGACCGTCCGCCACGGGTCAACCATGACGCGCACATCGTGGATACGCTGACCCAACTCGAACAAACCATCGCCGCGCGCCGCAAGGCCGATCCGTCGCAATCCTATGTCGCGCAGCTTCACGCCCGCGGCCTTCCCGTCATGGCCCGCAAGCTGGGCGAAGAAGCGGTCGAGGCGGTCGTCGCGTCCCTGTCCGGTGAGCGCGAGGAAATGGTGGGCGAAGCCGCCGACGTCCTCTTCCACCTTCTCGTGCTGCTTTCGGGGAGGGACATTCCCCTCTCCGACGTGCTGGCCGAACTGGCTCGGCGCGAGGGCATGTCCGGGCTCGAGGAAAAGGCAGCCAGAGCCGAGCAGGAGAGTTGAACCCATGCCGATCGATCCGACGCAGCCTTATGACGACGACAACATCTTCGCGAAAATCCTTCGCGGGGAAATCCCGTCGAACAAGGTCTACGAGGACGAATGGGCGTTCGCGTTCGAGGACATCAACCCGCAGGCGGCAATCCATACGCTGGTGATCCCGAAGGGCCGCTATGTCAGCTGGGACGATTTCAGCGAGAAGGCGACTGCCGAGGAAATCGCGGGGTTCGTCCGTGCCGTGGGCCGTGTCGCGCGGGACAAGGGCCTGGTCGAGCCGGGATACCGGATGATGGCCAATGTCGGCGCGCATGGCGGGCAGGAAGTGCCGCACCTCCATGTGCATCTGTTCGGCGGCCAGCCTCTCGGCCCGATGATCGCGCGCTGACCATCGCGAGCTGCCATCGGAATTCGTCGACCGCCAGACTCGCTTCGTCGACGGTTTACCATCTACAGCCATGTTTTCGTTGCCGGGCGAAACAGGCTTGAGCTAAGCGCGGACACCAATGGACAGGGCCCCCCATCCCCCCGGCGGCGTGATCGACGGAGCGCGTCACCTGTACGCCTTACGTGCCTATTACGAGGATACGGACCTGTCCGGCATCGTGTACCACGCCAACTACCTGCGCTGGTTCGAGCGCGCGCGATCCGACCTGCTGCGCGTCCTGAACATCGACCAGCGCGCCGCGATCGAGGCGGGCGAGGGGGCCTACGCCGTTGCCGATCTCAACATCCGCTACGTCCGCCCTGCGAAACTGGACGATGACGTGGTCATCGAAACGCGGTGCACCGAAATGCGCGCCGCCAGCGTCCGGATGCACCAGTGGGCCAGGCGCGGCGACGAATTGCTGACCGAGGCACGATTGCGCGTCGGTTTCGTTAGTCCTACCGGTCGACCCCGTCGCCAGCCATCCGAATGGCTGGAGGCCTTCCGCACCGTCCTGTCCGAAGAAGAGCCAGCATGACCTCACTGCCGTTCCTGACTGCCGCCGCCATCGAGGCCCCGACGCGCCTCGATCCGATTGAACTGTTCATGCAGGCCGACATCGTCGTGAAGCTGGTGATGCTGGGGCTGCTGGTCGCGAGCATCGTCAGCTGGATGATCATCATCGGCTTCGCCCTGCGGATGGGTGGCCTCAAGACCCGCGCCAAGCGGTTCGAGGACGAGTTCTGGAAGGCGGACGACTTCGATTCTGTGATGAACGCGCATTCCGGACGCGACCTGCCGACGGCGCGCGTCGCGGCGGTGGGAATGGGCGAGTGGCGCCGGTCCACCAAGGGCGGCGTGCGCGACCGCGACGGCGTTCGCCAGCGGCTGGCCATGGCCATGGAAAGCCAGGTCGCGGAAGAGGCGGATGTGCTGGCCGGCCGGCTCAACTTCCTCGCGACGCTGGGCGCGGTCGCTCCGTTCGTCGGCCTGTTCGGTACCGTCTGGGGCATCATGAACAGCTTCTTCCAGATCGGGGCGCAGGAAAACAGCTCGCTCGCGGTCGTCGCGCCGGGCATTTCGGAAGCGCTGTTCGCCACCGCGATCGGCCTGTTCGCGGCCATCCCGGCGGTTGTCGCCTATAACCGGTTCAGCCTTACCGTGAACGGCTTCGAGGCGCGCCTTCAACGCTTTGCCGACCGCTTCCATGCCAGCCTGAGCCGCCAGCTGGAGCGCAGCTGAGATGGCGATGGGTATGATGCATGTCGGGCGCAAGCGGAAGGGATCGCGCCGCGCCCCCATGGCCGAGATCAACGTCACGCCCTTCGTGGACGTGATGCTGGTGCTGCTGATCATCTTCATGGTCACCGCGCCGCTCCTGTCGGCGGGCGTGCCGGTCAATTTGCCCGAAAGCCGCGCGAAGGCGCTGCCGCAGGCGGAGGACCCGATCACCATTTCGATGGATGCCGATGGCGGCATCTATCTGGGCTCGGAACAGATGGACGCCGGGACCCTTCCGGTCCGCCTGTCGCAGATTGCGGCCGAGGGCGGCGAACTCCCGCAGGTGACGTTGCGCGCCGACCGCCTGCTGCCATACGGCAACGTGATGGCCGTGATGGGTGAACTCAACCGCTACGGCTTCACCCGTATAGACCTCGTCAATACGGCGGCTGTCAGCGCGCCTGCGTCAATCGGCGGTTCAGAAGGCGAGCCATAGCGCTGATGGCCATGGCATCGGCTTCCCTTCGCTGGCAGGACTGGCTCGGCCTCGCGGTCGCGGTGGTCGCGCATCTCGCGCTGGCGCTGGTGTGGCTGCTCCAGTCGCCGATGCCCGAAAAGCCCCAGGAGGAGCGGATTTCGGTCAGCTTTGCCGACACGGTCGGCTTCGACGACACCTCGCCCGATCCCGCGCCGGACAGCCGCCCCGCTGGGGCGAGCGCGCTGGAGGAACAGCTCATTCCGCCGGCCGAGTTCGTGCCGCCGCCGCCGTTGCCCGAATCCGAACCCATCCCCCGTACCGATCCCGCGCCGGCTCCGCGCCCGACGCGCAGCGCCACGCCGCGCAGCACCAGTTCGCCCCAGCCGCGCAATACGCCCACCTCCCGGCGGACTTCCAACCCGTCACCGAGGCAGACATCGACGTCCGCCCCGTCCCGGACCCAGACGCCGTCGCGCAATCCCGGCCGGTTCGACGAGGCCTTTAACGACGGCGCGGGTGCCAATCCGAGTTCGCAGAACACCTCGCCCCCCGGCCGGACCTTCGGCGCAGCGGAACAGCGGGCGCTCAGTGCCGAGATAAACCGGCAGCTCAAGCCGCACTGGCGCGCGCCGCAGGGCGTCGATACCGAGAAGATCGTGACGGTGTTGAGCTGGCGTCTCAACCGCGACGGCTCGCTTGCCGGCAGTCCCCGGGTCGTGAGCCAGAGCGGCATCAATGACGCGAACCGGGCGCAGGCGAAAATCCATGCCGAAAACGCGATCCGCGCGGTACAAAGGGCGGCTCCGTTCCGGGGGCTCCCGGACGAATTTTATTCACAATGGCAGAACATCCGCGACTGGCGGTTCGACAGAAGGCTTTGACGCTATGCGTATCGTGATCTCTCTCATCCTTGCACTCGGCATCGCCGCCCCGGCGGCGGCGCAGGACCTCGGCGCTCCGCCGCCGGCCGATGTCGAGATCCAGACGGAAGAAGAGCAGGGCCTTTCGGGCTCCGTGACCGACGAGAGCGACTGGGAAGACATCGGCATCGCCATTCCCAGCTTCGTCGCGAGCCGCGAGGAGGCGACGCCTGCCAATGCGTCCGGCACCGGCGCGCTCGCCACGGAAGTCTCCCGCGTCGTTTACAACGACCTGCGCAACAACGGCCTGTTCCGTCCCGTTGGCCCGGACGCCTTGCCCAAGCCGTCCTTCGCCAATGTGTCGGAGCCCAGCTGGGGTACCTGGACCAACCGCAGCGCCGACATGCTCGTCCACGGCTATGTCCGCCCGCAGGCCGACGGCCGGCTGACGGTCGGCTGCTATCTCTACGACGTCTCGCTGCGCAACGAGCTTGCCCGCGGCGGATGGACCATCCAGCCGAACCAGTGGCGCCGCGCCGCGCACAAATGCGCCGATATGGTCTTCTCGCGCCTCACGGGCGAGGATCCCTTCTTCGACAGCCGCATCGCCTACATCGCGGAGACGGGTCCGAAGGACAATCGCGTGAAGCGCCTCGCGATCATGGACAGCGACGGCGCGAACCACCGGTTCATCACCACCGGCCGGTCGACCGCGCTGACGCCGAAATATTCGCCCGACTACAAGCGCATCCTGTATCTGAGCTATGTCGACGGCAATCCGCGCATCTACATCTACGATATCGAGACCGGTCGCCAGACGCTGGTGACTCAGAACGACTATCCCACGCTGGCCCCGCGCTGGAGCCCCGACGGGCAGTGGATCCTGTATTCGATGTCCGTCAGCGGCAACACAGACATCTACCGCGTGTCCGCGCAGGGCGGGCCCAGCGTCAGGCTGACCGATGCGCCCGGGATCGATGTGGGCGGGTCCTATTCGCCCGACGGCAGCCAGATCGTGTTCGAAAGCGACCGGTCGGGTAACCAGCAGTGCTACATCATGAATGCCGACGGTTCGAACCAGCGCCGGATCAGCTTTAGCGGACGCTGCGCCACGCCCGAATGGAGCCCGCGCGGCGACCAGATCGCCTTTACCAATTCGAGCACGTTCAACGTCTCCGTGATGGATCCGAACGGCCGCAACGTACGCGTCCTTACCCGCGGCTGGCAGGACGAGGCCCCGACATGGGCGCCCAACGGCCGTATCATCCAGTTCTTCCGGACCGAGCGCGGAAGCGGCGATACGGCGCTGTACCAGGTCGACCTGACCGGGCGGAACGAGAGGCGCCTCCAGACCCCCGTCGACGGATCGGATCCGGCGTGGGGACCGATTTTGCCGTAACGGCGTTCCCGTAGGGCAGCTTGGGGTCGCACCCAGTTTCCACTTTGTCTCAAGGAGAGGCTCATGAATAACCGTGTTGCAATGGCAGTTCTCGTATCCGGCAGCATCGCTCTGGTCGCTTGCGGCAAGAAGGACGCTCCCGATCAGCTTCCCCCGGTCGGCGGAGAGGAAACCGTGGATACGGGCACGCAGGGTCCGGCCACATCCGGGGCGCCGGTCGTCGGTTCGCAGGAACACTTTGAAAATGCCGTGAACGGCCAGAACGTCATCTATTTCGACACCGACCGCTACAATGTGGACAGCACCGACGCTGCGATCCTTCAGGCGCAGGCACAGTACCTCCAGCGCTATCCGCAGATCACCGTCACGATCGAAGGTCACGCGGACGAGCGCGGCACGCGCGAATACAACCTCGCTCTCGGGGAACGCCGCGCCAATTCGGCCAAGAACTACCTCGTCAGCCTGGGTGTTGCCGCAAACCGCATGCGCACGGTCAGCTACGGCAAGGAGCGGCCCGTTGCGCTCGCATCCAATGAAAGCGCCTGGGCGCAGAACCGCCGCGCGGCGTCCGTCGTCATCAACTGAGCGACGCTGCAAGCGATTTAGGGAAGCCCTCTCCCGGCCGGGAGGGGGCTTTTTTATTGCGGGAGTTGCGCCACCGGACCGGCTTCGGGTCCGTGCCAGAGCGTAACGTGCGGTTGCTCCGGCAGCCCGCCGGCACCGGCGATGGCGGCGAGAAGCGCCATCGTCAGGACGGAAATCGCGGCTGCGGCGCGCAACTGGCTACTCATGGAATTTCGGACCTTCGATGCTGGATCGGCACGCCCTTGGCATGCTGCGGTGAACGCCGGGTTACGTTGCAGGAATTGCTACGCCGGTTCGGTCGCATCTCTTTCAATTCCGGGCCAGCGTCCTTAGACCGGTGGCGATGCGCATTCTGCCAACGACTTTGTTCTTCCCCGCATGAGCCGCGCGGGACGTTCCAACGACTGGGGGTTTCCCCGCTGGCGCGGCTACGGCTCCTCGCGCGAGGCCACGACGGTCCGTATCTGCGATCGGCACGGATGCGAGGAGCCGGGCGACTGCCCGGCGCCCAAGGCACCCAACAGCAACGAACGCTGGTATTTCTGCCAGGCCCATGCGGCCGAATACAACCGGAAGTGGGACTATTTCGAAGGTCTGGACAAGGCCGAGAAGGCGGCGCGCGCGAAGTCCGAACGGGCGGAAAGCGCAGGCTACGCCGAATCGCAGCATTACGGCTGGGGCGGGAGCGGCGATGGCAGCCGCAGCGCCGACGAAATGCGCGCGCTGGACGTACTGGAACTGGAATCGGACGCCGATTTTCCCACGATCAAGAAGGCCTGGCGCGAAAAGGCCAAGACGGTCCATCCGGACGTGAAGCCGGGCGACGCGGAAGCCGCGGCCGAATTCCAGAAGCTGCAGGTCGCCTACGAAGTCCTGAAGGCCGCCGAGGAGCGGCGGGAGTGGAAGGGCTGAAGAAGCCTAGGCAGCGCCGCGTTCGGCAGCCGGCACGATCCCTTCGTCGAGGACCCGCCTGAGAGCGCCGATATGATCGCTGCCGCGCTCGGCATCTATGTCCGACGTCATCACGACGGTCAGCTCTAGCGAGGGCAGGACGTAGACCATCTGTCCACCGTAGCCCCAGCCATAGTAGAGCGGATGATCGCCGCTTTCGCTGACGAACCAGCCATATCCGTAATCCTCGCCGCTCCACGGCGAGACGGCGCGCGGCGTCCAGCTTTGCGCCACCCAGCCTTCCGGCAGGATGCGGGTGTCATCAAGTACCCCGTCGTTGCGATAGAGCTCGCCGAAGCGGGCCAGGTCGCGCGGGCTCATGCGCATGTCGTTGCCGCCGAAATAGATGCCTTCCGGATCGGTGGCCCAGGCCGGGATCGATATGCCGAGCGGGGCGCCGAGCCATTCGCGCGCGAGCGAGAGTGTGTCGCGCCCCGACGCGCGCGTCAGCATGGCCGAGAGCAGGTGCGTGTTCCCGGTCGAATACAGCATCCGGCCGCCCGGCTCGTCCACGAAGGGACGGCCGAGCGCATCGGCGACCCAGTCGCGGCTGGAGACCCATGCGCCGTAATTCGCACCCGAGGTGCGCTCCAGCCCGGCCTGCATCGATAGGAGATTGCCGACCGTGAGCCGCGCGAGCCGCGGATCGGGATCGGCCGGTGCATCGGCGGAAAGCACAGAAACGACCGGCTGGTCCGTGCCATCCAGAACGCCGCGTTCGATGGCGATCCCGACCAGCGCGGACAGGACGGATTTCGATGCGGACTTGATGTTCACCGCCCGGTCCAGCGGGGCGCCGTCGTTGAACCGCCGCTCCAAGAGCGTTTCCCCGTCACGCATGATGACCATGCCATTCAACTGGGGAAGGGCTTCTGCCATCCCGATCGCGCGATCGAGCGTGGGCTGGTGCAGGCCCTGCGTGGCGACCGGCTCCGCCGAAAGGTCGGGTTCCTGCTCCGCCGCTTCTTCGGTTCCTTTAGCAGCCTGGATGGCGGTGTCGTCGCACGCGACCAGAAGCAGGGCGAATACGGGCAGGGCGGCTTTGACGGCGGTCTTCATCCCACCGAAATGGGAAGGCGAGGCGGTGTTGGCAATCCGTACCGTGCGGGCATCAGTCGCCGTATGTCAGACGGACCTTCGCGGCGGCGACCTCTGCTGCCTGCCGAGCAGTGTCCGTATCCTGTCCCGTCGCCAGAGCCACGCCCATGCGGCGATAGGGACGCGTCACGGGCTTACCGAAAACGCGGATATCCGCGCCATCGGCCATGGCGTCTGCCAGCCCGGAATAGGACACGCTGTCGCTCTCGCGGTCGGCCAGGATGACGGCGCTCGCGCCCGGCCGTGCGCGGATTTCCTGCGGCACCGGCAGACCCATGACGGCGCGGGCGTGCAGGTCGAACTCCGAAAGGTTCTGGGTCACCAGCGTGACCATGCCGGTATCGTGCGGGCGGGGGCTGAGCTCCGAGAAGATGACCTCATCGCCCTTTACGAAAAACTCGACGCCGAAGAGGCCGTACCCGCCAAGGTTTTCGACAACCTTGGCCGCCATGGTCCGCGCCGCCTCGACCGCGTCGTCGTGCATCGCCGCCGGCTGCCAGCTTTCGCGATAGTCGCCGCGTTCCTGCCGATGGCCGATCGGTGGGCAGAAGCTGACGCCGCCCTGGTGCCGGATAGTGAGCAGCGTGATCTCGTAATCGAACTCGACGAACTCCTCGACGATCACCCGCCTGCGGTCGCCGCGCATGTTGGCCACGGCGTATTCCCACGCCTCGTCCATCTGCGCCGGACCGCGGATCGTGTTCTGGCCCTTGCCGGAGGACGACATGACCGGTTTGACGATGCAGGGATAGCCGACCGTATCGCCGGCGCCGCGGACCTCCTCCAGCGACTCCGCATAGGCGAAGGCCGCCGTGCGCAGCCCGAGTTCGTTCGCCGCCAGGTCGCGGATCGCGTCCCTGTTCATCGTCATCTGCGTGGCGCGGGCGGAGGGCACCACGTGCACACCTTCGGCCTCGACCTCGGCCAGGATTTCCGTCCGGATCGCTTCCACCTCGGGCACGACGAATTCGGGCGCGTGGCGCGCGATGGCGGCGCGCAGGGCATCGGCATCGAGCATCGGGAACACGTCGGCCTCGTCTGCCATCTGCATCGCCGGGGCGTTCGCGTAGCTGTCGCAGGCGACGACATACGCGCCGAGCCGCTTGGCCGAGATGACGAATTCCCGGCCAAGCTCGCCCGAACCGAGGAGCAGGATCCTGGCGGTGTGCGCCATGCGCGTCAGACCGCTTCCAGCGCCTGCTCGAAATCGGCGATGAGGTCGTCGGCGTCCTCGATGCCGATGCTGATCCGCACGAGGCTGTCGGTGATGCCCAGTTCCTGCCGCCGTCCGTGCGCGACCGAAAGGTGGGTCATGCTGGCCGGATGGCTTGCCAACGTTTCCGTGCCGCCGAGGCTGACGGCCAGCTTGGCGACCTTGAGGTTGTCGAGGAAGCGGAAGCATTCCTCCTCGCCGCCCTTCAGGAACAGGCTGAAGGTGGATCCGGCGCCGAGGCAGTGGCGGTCGTAGATGTCCTGTTGGCGCTCGTCCTCGATCATGCCGAGATAGCCGAGCCCATCGACCTTGGGGTGCTGCTTCAGGAAAGCGCAGACCTTTGCCGCGTTCTCGCCGGCGCGCTGCATGCGCAGTTCGACTGTTTCCAGCGACCGCAGGAGCATCCATGCCGTATTCGGATCGGCGATGCCGCCCATCGTGTTACGAAGCGCCCGGATCGCATCTATGAAGCGCTTCTTTCCCGCGACGCTGCCCGCCACGAGGTCGGAATGGCCGCCGACATACTTGGTCAGCGAGTAGACGACGAGATCCGCGCCATGGTCCAGCGGCCGCTGCCAGAGCGGGCCGAGGAAGGTGTTGTCGATCGCGATCGGGCACTTGTCGGCATCGAAATGCGCGTCGCGCGCCGCTTTCACCGCTTCGATATCGACCAGCGCATTGGTCGGATTCCCCGGGCTTTCCAGATAGATGAGCGGAACTTCGCCGCCCTGCTGTTCCGCCTGCGCCTTGGCCTTTTTCATCACCTCGTCCAGCTGCTCGGAGCTGGCGCCGGCCGGGAAGTCGACATAGGTGACGCCGTACTTGGCCATCGTCTTGGCGACGAAGCCTTCCGAAGCGGCATAAAGCGGTCCGGAATGGACGATCACGTCCCCCGCCTTGCACGCCGCCAGCATGAGGATGGCGATGGCGGTCATGCCGGACGAGAAGCTCAGCGCCTCTTCCGCGCCGTCCCAGATGGCTAGCCGGTCTTCGAGAATTTCCTGGTTGGGCCCGTTGAAACGCGAATAGACGAGGCCTTCGGCACCGCCTTCGCGAAGTCCGGTAATCCCTTCGAAGTGCCGCTTTCCGGCCGCCGCACTCTCGAACGCGAAGGTGCTGGTCAGGAAGATCGGTGCCTTGAGCGATCCTTCGGACAGGGCCGGATCGTAGCCATGACCCATCATCAGCGTGCTGGGCTTCATCTGGCGCCCGTCCAGCTTGCCGATCTCCGGCTTGGGATTGCGGCGGGGGGTGGGGTTCTCTGTCGCGTCGACGGCGTCGGTCATCGTCGGGGTCTTCCTGTGCTACGCTCCCAGGAAGGCAGGAGCCGAGGGGCGCCAGAACAGGTTTCCGGGCCGCCCGTTCCTAACCTCCGCAGGAACGCATCTGCACCGGCTGGCGATTGCAGGGCGTCGATTACAGCGAGTGAAGCGGCGCTTCAACCTGCGGTTAGCAACAGTTGTTGCCGTGGGGCATTCAATGTAACTCGCGCCGGCTATTTCGGCGCGAGCACCATCAGCATCTGGCGTCCTTCCAGCCGGGGGAAGGCTTCGACCTTCGCGATCTCTTCCACATCGTCCCGGACGCGATTGAGCAGGTCCATGCCGAGGTTCTGGTGTGCCATCTCGCGACCGCGGAAGCGGAGCGTGACCTTTACCTTGTCCCCGTTCTCGATGAACTTGTCCACGTTGCGCATCTTCACATCGTAATCGTGCGTGTCGATGTTCGGCCGCATCTTGACCTCTTTGATATCCTGGGTCTTCTGCGTCTTGCGCGCGAGGTTCGCTTTCTTCTGCGCCTCGTAGCGATGCTTGCCGACATCGAGGAACTTACAAACCGGCGGGTCCGCGTTGGGGGACACTTCGACCAGATTCAGGCCGACTTCCTGGGCCTGCTCGATCGCTTCGCGGGTGTACATGACGCCGAGGTTCTCACCTTCGTGATCGATCACGCGGACCTTCGGCGACTGAATGAAATTGTCGTAGCGCGGGCCGCTCTTGATCGGCGGTTGCATGGAACGACGTGGTGGACGGGCTATGGGGCAGTCTCCTGATATTGCCTGTGACGAAAAGAGCCATCTAGGCGCGATGCTCCGGATTCGCCAGCGTTTTGCCGTCCGGCAGCCATTTTTGCGCTACGATGTAGGAATTGCCCTACGCCGCCGCGCGCCAGAGCGCAAACCGCGCGAGGCGGCCGCCGGCCGCCACAAGGGCCTCGATCGACTGGGCCGGCTGCATCGCAGAAAGGATTGCCGGGTCGGCCGCGTCCATCCCGCCGGTGTAGGTCCCGAATGCGGGCAGGATCAGCCGGCCGGTTCCATTATCGTTGCTGCTCATCACGGCGCAGGCCCGGCGAATGCGTCGGCGATTGACCGTCAGATGGAGGCGCGGGTGGAAATGGCCGGAAAGCTCGCCCTTTGTCTCGCCCTTGCGGGCATGGTGCCGCAGGACAAGGCCGCCGATTTCGAGCTCTTCCGCGATCGTGCCGCCCTGGGCCGCTTCCATGGCCGGGTCGTGATTACCGGTGATCCAAACCCAGTCGACCGCCCGCGTCAGGGCGGCCAGCATTCCGGCGGCATGATCTTCCAGCCGCACGCTGCCGGCGCTGTCGTGAAAATTATCGCCCAGCGTGTAGACCCGCCGGGCCCCCGTTTCCCGGATCGCGAGGGCGATCCGCTCCAGCGTCTCGCGCGAATCGTAGGGTGGGATCATCTGCCCGTGCCGGGCGAAGAAGCTCCCCTTCTCCAGATGCAGGTCGGCGACCAGCAGGGCGCTTTCGCGCGGCCAGTACAGCGCGTTGCCGCGTGTCAGCAGGAATTCTTCACCGGCGAACGAAACGGGAACCATGCCGCGCTCTTGCCGTAGGCGAACCCGGTTGGCAAGGGTGGCTGCATGACAGACCGGACAGACCAGTCAGCCCGCGCGCAGCAATGGTTCGAGAGCCTGCGGGATCGCATTTGCGCCGAGTTCGAGAGCATCGAGCGCGAGGCGGGATCGGATGCCGCGTTCGAGTACGCTCCCTGGGACCGGGAAGAGGACGGGAATGCCGACCCCGGCGGCGGCGTTCGGGGACTGATCAAGGGCAAGGTATTCGAAAAGGCCGGCGTCAACGTATCCACAGTGCGTGGTAATTTCAGCCAGGAATTCGCCGGATCGATCCACGGCGCCAGCGCGGATAGCCCCGGCTTCACCGCGACCGGGATCAGCCTTGTGGCCCACATGGCCAACCCGCACGTTCCGGCGGTCCATATGAACACCCGCTTCCTGACCACCGGCAAGGCGTGGTTCGGTGGCGGAGCCGATCTCAACCCGCCGATACCGTACGAGGAAGACACGCAGGAATTCCACGCGCGCTTCCGTGCGGCCTGCGCTGCCCACAACCCCACTTATTACGAACGTTTCAGCAAGTGGGCGGAGGATTATTTCTTCATTCCCCATCGCGGCGTGGCGAGAGGTGTGGGGGGAATCTTCTACGACCACCTCGAGTGCGATGACGAAGCGGCGTTCGAGAGGAATTTCGCATTCACGAAGGACGTGGGCGATGCCTTTCTCGACATATTTCCCAAGCTGGTCCGGCGCAGGATGGAAAGCAGCTTCACCGAGGCGGATGCCCGGACCCAGCTCGAATGGCGGGGGCGTTACGCCGAATTCAACTTGGTGTACGACCGAGGCACCCTCTTCGGGCTCAAGACCGGCGGCAATATCGATGCCATCCTGATGAGCCTTCCGCCCCGGGCGGTCTGGTCCTGACACATTCAGGGGCTGGCAAGTGCGGCTCCATCATGTAGTTTCATCCGAAATCCACCGCAGAACGGACTGACTTTCATGCGCATCATCGCTTCGCTCTTCCTCGCCGTGCTGGTTGCGGCCTGCAACGTACCGGGAGGTGCCGAGAGTTCGGAACGCGCGCCGATCGCGCCTCTCCTGACGAGCGAGCAGGCGTTCGACGACCAGACGTTCGCCCGGCCGCAGGAGGCGCGGGTGACGCATGTCGATCTCGACCTGGCGATGGACTTCGATGCGAAAACCATCGGCGGCCTTGCCACGCTGGACGTACTGGCTGCTGATGACGCACGGGAAATCGTGCTCGACTCAAACGGGCTTCAGATCGCTGGTGTCACCGATGCGGACGGCAATGCACTGCAGTTCGAAATGGGCGAAACAGTGGAAGGCAAGGGAGAGCCGCTGACGATCCAGTTGCCCGAGCAGCGCCTTAAACGCGATGCCGACCTGGCCGAAGACGAACTGGCGGCCACCCACCGCATCCTGATCGAGTACACGTCCTCCCCGCAGGCCGAAGCGCTGCAGTGGCTGAGCCCGGAGCAGACCGCCGGAGGGGATCATCCGTTCGTGTTCAGCCAGGGACAGGCGATCAACAACCGGACCTGGATCCCGACGCAGGACAGCCCCGGCATCCGCCAGACCTGGGAAGCGACCGTATCCGCCCCCGAGCCGCTCAACGTGGTGATGAGCGGTGTGGTGCAGGGCGATCCGGTTTCCGAAGAGGAGGGGCGCCGCGATTTCCGCTTCGTCATGGACAAGCCGGTTCCGCCTTATCTTATCGCGATCGCCGCAGGCGACATCGAATTCCGCGAATTGGGACCGCGCTCCGGAGTCTGGGCCGAACCGGAAATGATCGACGCGGCAGCCGAGGAACTGGGCGATACCGAAGAGCTGATCGATGCCGGTATCGACCTTTTCGGCGAATATCGCTGGGGTCGCTACGACATGATCGTCCTGCCGCCGTCCTTCCCGTATGGCGGGATGGAAAACCCGGTGATGACGTTCCTCACGCCGACTTTCATTGCCGGCGACAGGTCCAACAACGGGCTGATCGCGCACGAACTGGCACATAGCTGGTCGGGGAACCTCACCACATATGCCAGCTGGCGTGATGGCTGGCTCAACGAAGGGGTTACTTCCTACATTGAGAGCCGCATTACCGAGCAGGTCTACGGCAAGGAACGGGCCGAGCAGGAATACGCGCTGAGCTACGCCTCGCTTGAAGAAGCGGTCGAAGAGGCAAGCGAAGACAACCCCACCACCGCCATGCGATCGCCGGACGAGATCAGCCCGTTCGACACCGTCGGCCCCGCCATCTACGACAAGGGTACCGTATTCCTGCGAACCGTCGAAAACATCGTCGGGCGTGAAAAGTTCGACGCCTGGCTGACGCAATGGTTCGACAGCCATGCCTTCCAGCCCATCACGTCCGAGATGATGCTGGCCGACATGCGGGAAAACCTGATCGGGGACGATACCGAACTCGAAGAACGGCTGATGCTGGACGACTGGGTGTACGGCACCGGAATTCCCGCCAACGCGCAGGCACCCGATCCGGCAGCGTTCGCCGATGCGGATGCCGCGGTGCAGGCGTATTCGGTCGACGGTACCCTGCCGGAAGCGCAGGAGTGGAAAGGCTGGACCGCAGCGTCGCAGCGCCGCTTCCTTGAAGAATTGCCGCAGGACCTGTCGGACGAGCAGCTTGCCGAGCTCGACACCGCATTGGGCCTTTCGAACGCCGGCAACAACGAAGTGCTGTTCCTGTGGCTCGAAGCTGCCTTGCGTAACGAATACGATCCCGCCGTGCCGCAGGCCGAGAGGTTCCTGGCACGCGTCGGCCGCAACAAGTTCGTCAGTCCGCTTTTCACGGCACTCAACGACACCGAATGGGGCAAGCCGATCGCGCGGCGCATCTACGACCAGACGCGCGGTGGCTATCACGCCTACACCCGCAGCAGCGTCGACGAGACGCTGGGTTACGAAGCGCCGGGGCAAGAAGCGCCCTGAGTTTCGACGGGAGCACATCATAAGTGTTCAGGGCAAGCGCATGTTTGCGCTTGCCCTGACACGCTGCATTGCACACATTCCGTACTGCGATGCTGCGCCAGTACGAACTAGTTGAGCGGGTCAAGGAATATGACCCGGACGCCGACGAAGCGGCGCTGAACCGCGCATACGTCTACACCGTCCAGAAGCACGGCAGCCAGAAGCGGGCCAGCGGCGACCCCTATTTCAGCCACCCGGTCGAAGTGGCCGGCCTGATGACCGATCTCAAGCTCGATCAGGAAACGATCATGACCGCGCTCCTCCACGACACGGTGGAGGACACGCTGGCAACGATCGACGACATAGAGGCCAATTTCGGCACCGATGTCGCGCGCCTGGTCGATGGCGTGACCAAGCTCAGCAAGATCGAGCAGATGCCGGAGAACGAGCGCGCGGCGGAAAACCTGCGCAAGTTCCTGCTGGCCATGAGCGAGGACATTCGCGTCCTTCTGGTCAAGCTGGGCGACCGCCTGCACAACATGCGCACGCTGCATTTCATATCCAATCCGGAGAAGCGCCGGCGCATCGCGCGCGAGACCATGGATATCTACGCCCCGCTGGCGGAGCGGGTCGGCATGTACGAATACATGCGCGAAATGCAGTTGCTGGCCTTCGAGCAGCTGGAGCCGGAAGCCTACAAGACGATTACCGGCAGGCTGGCACAGCTCAAGATGCAGGATGGTGGCCAAGTGGACGCCGTCGCGCTGGCGATAAAGCAGGCGCTGGCCGAAGCGGGACTGCAGGTGGAAGTTTCCGGGAGGGAAAAGCATCCCTATTCGATCTGGCGGAAGATGGCGGAACGTCACCTGCCGTTCGAGCAAGTGACGGATATCTTCGCGTTTCGGGTGGTGTGTGCCGATGTCGGTGACTGCTACCGCGCGCTCGGGGTCCTGCACCAGGTCTGGCAGTTCATTCCCGGCAAGTTCAAGGACTACATCTCGACGCCGAAGAACAACGGATACCGTTCGCTCCACACCTCGCTGATCTACGAGAATTCGATGCGGGTAGAGGTGCAGATCCGTACGCAGGAAATGCACCGGACGAACGAGTTCGGCCTAGCCGCCCATTGGGCGTACAAGCAGGGCGACAGGCCGGACGGTCAGGTCGGCTGGCTGCGCGAATTGCTCGACATCGTGGAACAGAGCCACGATCCGGACGAGCTTCTCGAACACACGCGCCTCGCGATCTATCAGGACCGGATTTTCGCGTTCACACCGAAAGGAGCGCTGTTCCAGCTGCCGAAGGGCGCGACGGCGGTGGATTTCGCCTACGCGGTCCATACCGATCTCGGTGGACAGACGGTGGGGGCGAAGATCAACGGCCGCCACATGCCGCTCCGAACGCCGCTCGGGAACGGCGACGTGGTCGAGATCATCAAGGGTGAGCGGGCCGAGCCCCAGCCGTCGTGGCTCGGCTTCGTGGTGACGGGCAAGGCGCGTGCCGCCATTCGCCGCGCGGTGCGACAGAAGGAACGCGCCGAGGTCGCCGAGATCGGCAGCAAGCTGTTCGAAGAGATTGCCGACCGGGTGCCGGCCAAGATCGGGAAGAAGGCAATCCGAGAGGCGCTGAAGCGGCTCGACATGGAAGAGCCAGAGGACCTGATGTTCGCAGTCGGCGCCGCGAAGCTCACCGATCGTGAAGTCATGGAAGCGCTCGTGCCGGGCTGCACTGCCGAAATGGATGCCGAGCAGGCGGGCGACTGGACGAAGCGCGAACATGCCATATCCATCCGGGGACTTACGGCTGGGGTGGGCTTCGAGCTCGGCGAGTGCTGCCATCCGGTGCCCGGCGATCGCATCGTGGGCCTGCGCAACCCTGGCGAACTGGTCGAGGTTCACACCATCGACTGCATCGAACTCGCCAGCGGTATCGATTCCGACTGGCTTGACCTTTCATGGGGCGAGCAGTCGGTCGGGGCGACGGGACGTCTGCGCGCCACCCTGTACGACAGGCCGGGCGCCCTCGCTGAAATGGCGAGCATTTTCGGACAGAACATGGCGAACATAACCGCGCTCGAACTTTCGCAGCACGAACATCCTTTCGGCGTCTACGAGGTCGATCTCGAAGTGCAGGACGTGGCGCACCTCACGCGCATCCTCAGTGCTTTGCGCGCCAGCGATGCGGTGGCTCAGGCCGAGCGCGTCTGACGTGGCCTTCACCGGTATTGATCACGTCCAGCTCGCCATCCCGGATGGCGGTGAAGACCGCGCGAGGGCATTCTTCACCGGGCCGCTCGGCTTTTCGGAAGTCCGCAAACCGGACAACCTGTCAAAGACGGGCTGCTGGTTCGAAAGCGGATCGGTCAAGGTCCATATCGGCGTCGATGCGGACTTCCACCCGGCCGCGAAGGCACACCCCGCGCTGATGACCGACGATCTGGGCGCCCTACGCAAACGCCTCGAAGAAGCCGGCTACGCAACGCACGACGACAACCCCGTGAAAGGTTTCGACCGGTTCTTCACCTTCGATCCGTTCGGAAACCGAATCGAGTTCATGCAGAAGATCTAGCCCGCCGCACTTTCGGCAATTGCCCGTACGGGCACCGGGATGTTGCAGATGTCCGCTCCTCCCGCAGGGACGTTGAAGAATGGATCGCGCCGGTTTGCGCGTGCCTCGGTATAGCGCAGGAACGTGCTTCCGTCCGTATCAAGATACTCGAATTCCGGTCGTCGGTCCGCGGGCAGATCGCTCGCGACGCGAACCGACCGGATGGGCGTACGCAGGGACGCTTCCTCTTCGGTGTAGAACCCCAGTGGCCCCGATCCGCGCGTCAGGCTGGAAAGATGCTCAATGCCCGCAATTATCCGCCCGACCAGAGCGATGTTCCGATCGAGATGGCGGGGCGCCTGCCCGATCACCGTGTAGAGTTGCGAACCGTCCCCGGTATTCGGCGACAGGTCACGTCCGACGCCGACCATGCCGTAGCAATGCACCGGCCAGACCTCGTCCGGGACGAAGGCGCCCTGCGTGAACCCGTCGATCGGGTATTCCCGGTCCAATTCGTAATTCATGCCCACGGGAAAGCCGGCAGCGAAGCCGACATATCCGGCATAGGGGTCGGAGTAGTCGGGCGGTTCCGGCGCTTTCATGTTTCGCGCCATCGGTGCGTTCGGCCTGATCGCGGGGCCGCGGCCCCAGCGGTCGTAACTGTATTCGAACATGCCAGGGGTGAAGGGCGCGGTGTACGCTTCTTCGCCCATGGCCCGCAGGCCTTCCGGCACCGGTTTCTCGACACCGCCCGTGCCGGGATCGGGCTGTCCCCATTGCACGACGTAATTGTCCTGCACGCGGTTGACCGAACTGCCTTCCCAGTATCCCGTACGAGCCAATGTCCGCACGTTCTCGACCCAGCCCTGGCTGAAGGGGGCCGGCATCAGCTGGATGACGACTTTTCTCTCGGTTCCGTCCGCCCGCGGCGCAAGTTCCATGACCACAAGATCGTCTGGAGCGATGGCGATCCACTCGTCCGCGCCTGCCTCGGCGACGATTTCCCCGGGTGACGGGGCGGCATTATCGGGTTCCTGTGCCGCCAGCGGCAAGGCGATGGCGGCGGCGGCGATGGCGATGCTCTTCATGTCATGTGGTCTGCCACGAACGGTCGCGAGGTGAAAGGCCGACAGTCGGCAAGCACACCAAAAGCCCCTTTCCACGCGTTTTCGGGGGCGGAAAGGGGCTTCTCGGCGATGTTCGCAGGGAATGCCATTCCGCGCAGCATCGCCTTGGCTGGTTCTCGTTTACGCTCGGGCACGAGAAGCGGTTCCCACCCGCGAAATCGCGACTGCGCTTCCTGCCTTGCGAAGCGTTGCCATCGCCGCTAGGGCCGCGCCTTCCCGACAGGTCGGCCGCTCGCGGCAAGGCAGCACGGGATGCGGAGCGGTGGCCGAGTGGTCGAAGGCGCACGCCTGGAAAGTGTGTATACGGTAACCCCGTATCGAGGGTTCGAATCCCTCCCGCTCCGCCATAATCCGAGGAACCCCGTATCCTCGCTTCTCTGGCATATAGCCTGAAAAAGTTTGGCAGGCCCTTGCGGGAAGACGGATCGAGTGGGTAGTCCTACTGCCTCAGGGTTGCCAATAGCTCCGGAATTCTGCGCGCGGGTCGTTCTCCACCCTCAGGTCCTGATCGAAGATCATTGTGGCGCGTTCGGGTGCCGAGTACGATTTCCATTCGGGCACATGCTCGTTGTTGGGATCGCCGTTGGCTGCGAAGGCCGCCCAGCTCGAGGCGATGGCCTTGGCCAAGGCGTTCGCTTCGCCGCTCGAACCGTTCAAGGCACCACGCGTGTTGTAGAGGCTGGGTGCGACGTCGATGCCATGGACCGCGCCAAAACGTCCGTCGGCTGCCGGGCTGGGTTCGGTCCAGAGATATGCCCATACGGGCGCACCGGGCTGTTTCGCCTTGAGTTCGGCCTGTGCGAAGGCACCCTTGCGGAAGGTCAGGTCGGAATCGAGCCGCGCGGCGAGGATGAAGGCTTTCGCATCCGGGTCTTCGGCGCGGTAGGCCGCCACGGCTTCCTCCGCCCGGTCGCCGAGCCGCTCTCTAGCGAAGGCGACCAGCCCTGCTTCGTCCATCGCGAAATCGCCCATGCGGTACGATCGCTCGTCCAGTACCGAGGATACGATCATCGGAACGTCAGCGGAAATTGCGGGCGCATCGGGTGACCAGGGATGGCGGGGCAACGCGATACCGTCGACCACCGGGGCGAAGGATCCCGGAGCCTCGCCCCGCGCGCGGTCGGCAGCTTCCAGCTTGGCCTGCGTTTCGAGCAGGACGGTCCACGGTACATCCTGGAGCCTACGCACGTCGCCCGGTGCGATTTCGAGCGCGTCCATAAGGCGCCTCGCTGTGGCGCTGGCCATTTCGGGCGGCATCATCCGCAGGGCAGAACCGCTCATCACCCCTGCGCGGTGGAAGAGGCCCTTGCCGCCGGGCATGGCCATCAGCACGCTCGTCTTCGCGCCTCCGCCCGACTGGCCGTAGACCAGCACCCGGTTCGGATCGCCTCCGAAGGCGGCTACGTTCTCGCGCACCCAGTCCAGCGCGGCCACGATGTCCTGCATCCCGACGGTGCCGGATGTGGCGAAGTCCTCTCCGCCGAATTCGGCCAAGTGGAGAAAGCCGAACGCGCCAAGGCGGTGGTTGACCGCAATCACCACGCAGTCGGAAAAGCGCGCCATCGCTTCCCCGTCCATGCCTACCGAATTCCCCGAACCGGAATAGAACCCGCCGCCGTGCAGCACCACGATCACCGGCTTTTTCGCGTTCGTATCGAGACCGGGCGACCACAGGTTGAGGGACAGATTGTCCTCACCCATTCCGGAGGGATTGCGATCGACCATGATGAGGTCGGCATAGGTGTGCCGCCGGTCGCCTGGAATTTGCGGAGCCACGTCGGTCCAGTGGAGAGCATCGCGCACGCCCGGCCATTGTTCGATTGGCTGCGGCGGCATGAAGCGGTTGGCGCCGGACGTGTCGGCGGCATAGCTCACGCCACGAAAGATCGAGACGCCGCCCGATTCCAGTCCTCGCAGCTTGCCATGTGCCGTCTCGACGATCGGGAACATGCCCGCCGCGAATGCTGGCCGCGCCATGGCGGTAGCGCCGAGCGCAAGTGCCGATCCGAGTGTCTGTCGTCGCGTCATCATCCCCAGTCTCCCAATAAGGTTCTTACATCGTGTGCTGCTGACACTAGAACCAATTGGTCTTGCGTGTTAAGTCTTTTTCGTAAATGCGGTATGTCACGAAGCACGGGCGATCAAACGCGAATGGTTTTCGTTAGAAATCCGGGTTCCTTGCTCGGTGAGTATATCGCGAAGGGGAGAGGCAGGATTTGGACCGAGTACGGATCTCGCGCCGGGAGGTGCTTGCCGGGGCGGGCGCGGGGGCCGTGGCCCTGATGGTCGCGCCAAGCTCTCTTGCGGTGGAACCGATACGCGTCCGGCTGGAGCCACAGGTCGACTCGCGACAGCGCGCCTGGGCCAAAACGCACCTGCGCGGTTTGATGAATCTCTTCCTGCCCACCTTCCGTGAAGACGGGCATACGCTGGATGAGGAAGCGATCCGGCACGACGTTCGCCATGCGATCGCGCAAGGATTTTCGGGCACGCTTCCGATGATCAACTGGACTGTGCCCGGCGATCCCAGATGGGCCCAATTCCATCGCATCCTGATCGAAGAGGCGGGCGGCGACCTGCCTGTCCATGCCATCCTTGCCAGCGGAAAGGTCGAAGCGGACTTGCGTCTTCTCGCCAGGCTGGAAGAGCTGGGCGTCGAACTGGTGCTGCTCGCGTCGTCCTATCCTTCCGACAGCAGTGCCGACCAGCTGCACGACCTGATGGCGCGACGAATCACGGCGACACCGCTTCCCGTCATGCTCTATGCCGCAACCGGGCGGCGAGCCTTCCCGGCGCTGGGACCGGAGGGCCAGCCGATCGATGTCTACGACCGGATTGCCGACCTCGAGAATGTCGTCGGGATGAAGATCTCGCAGCCGGTCTCGCTGACGTCGACCGTGCAACTGTGTCAACGTCTCGGTGACCGGATATCGATGGGGCCCGTCAACCTCGACTTCCTGCCTGCACTCGCGCGAGATTTCGAAATCGCCTGGAGCGGACAGTGGAATGCGGAGGCGGTGCAAACCCCGGAAAAGCAGATCGGAAACCGATGGCTCGCAGCATCTGCAGCGGGTGACATGGAACAGGTCGATACACTCGCGGGTGAAATCCGACCTGCGCTGGCGCACTTCTTCGCGCTGCAGGCACCGGTGATCCGCGCCGGGGGCCATCCCTGGCAGCACAACCGCTATTACCAGTGGCTTGCAGGCGGCAACGGGGGACTGCTTCCCGACGATCCGCATGCGCCCCAGGGTGCGATCCCCGTACTCGATGCGAAAGCACGCGCCGCAATGCGCGCCGCCTATCGCGCGTCCGGTCTCGAGCCGACCGACGCGCCCGAAGAGCAATTCATCGTCGGCCGGGCGGCGTGGGCACGCGGAGTGCGCGCCTCCGACCTGACCGCTTTGCCGAACTATTCGCCAGATTAGGACATCAGGGAGAGGAAAATGACGATACGCACACTCTGGATGGTTCTTGCCGCCGCCGGTACGCTCGGGCTTGGCGCATGCGTGACAACCGAAAACGGCGTCCCGACGTCCGTGTCCGAAGCCGCGCCCGTACTCCAGACGGACTTTGGCCCGGTTGCCGGATCGCGCGAAGGCGCGACCGGCTCGGTGAACGTTTTCCGCGGTGTTCGCTACGCGGCATCGACCGAGGGGATGCGTTTCCAACGTGCAGTCGACCCGCAGCCCTGGGTGCAGCCAGCCGCGGCGACCGCGTTCGGAAGCGAATGTCCGCAGCGACCGATGGGCGAGGTACCGGTTTTCCAATCGTGGGAGAATTCGGTCGGGACGAGCGAGGATTGCCTGTTCCTCAACGTCTGGACCCGGGGCCTCGGCGATGGAATGAAGCGTCCGATCATGGTCTGGCTGCACGGTGGCGGCTACGTAACTGGCTCCGGATCCAGCAATGGATACGATGGATCGCGGCTGGCGGAGCGCGGCGACGTGGTCGTCGTCACGCTCAACCATCGGCTCAATTCTCTCGGCTATTCCTATCTCGGCGATCTGACCGACGATCCGCGCTATGCTGACAGCGGCAACGTTGGCAGCCTCGATATCGTGAAGGCCCTGGAATGGGTGCGCGACCATGCGGACGAGATCGGCGGGGATGCCGACAATGTGACGATCTTCGGCGAGTCCGGTGGGGCCGCAAAGGTGTCCACCCTGATGGGCATGGAGGACGCGCGGGGCCTGTTCCACCGCGCAATTGCGCAATCCGGTTCGATGTCGCTTGCGGGGTTCACGCCCCGTGTCGCCACGCCCTTGGCGAAAGACCTGATGAACACCGCCGGCGTATCGAGCGTCGACGAACTGGCAGCGATGCCGATCGACGAACTGGTCGATGCGATGATGGAATCGCGCACGAAAGGCGCGTTCTATCGCCCGGTGGTCGACGGCCGCTCCCTCAAGCGCCAGCCCTATACGCCCGACGCTACCCCGCTTTCAGCCGATATCCCGCTGCTGGTCGGTACCAACAACAATGAAATGCGATTGCAGGGCGGGCTCGGCAGTCCGGAGAACTTCACGCTGACGTGGGAAGAGCTTCCCGCGAAGCTGGAAGCCTTCACCGGCGATGCGGATGTGGAGGAGATCATCACCGGCATGCGCGCGGCGCATCCGGATTACGATGCCAGCGACGTGTTCTTCCAGGTCGCCACCTTCCGTAACTATCGCGGCACGGCGCTGCTGCAGGCGGAGCGCAAGAGCGAGCAGAGCGCGCCTGTCTACATGTACCGGCTCGACTGGAAGACCCCGGTCGAAAGCGGAAGGCTGGAGACCCCGCACGCGCTCGACATCGCTTTCGTGTTCGACAATGTCGCGCGCTCCACGAGCTTCACGGGGCCCGAAACGGCAGAGACCAGGCGTATGGCGGACCTGATGGCCGATGCGTGGATATCCTTTGCCCGCACCGGCAACCCCAACACGGCCGCCTTGCCGCAATGGCCGGCCTACGACACGCAAGGTCGGGCGACGATGATCTTCGATCTCGATCCGCAAGTCGTGAACGACCCCGATGGCGAGGAGCGCGTGCTGCTGCAGCGCCTCCTGCCGGAAGGGCGTGGCCTGTGAGGCGGCCCTGTATCCTGATCGGCGCGCTTGCCCTTTCCGCTTGCGCCACAACCGGTGACGTCGGTGCCGATCCGGTGGTGCGAACAACATCGGGAGCGTTGGAGGGATCGCTTGAAGACGACGCCCTAGTCTTCCGGGGCGTGCCCTACGCCAAGCCTCCGTTTGGCGATCTGCGTTGGCGCGCGCCGGAGCCGATCGTTTGGGACGGGGTGAAGCCGGCGAAGAGCTTCGGCCCTGCCTGCCTGCAGCCGGTGAACGATGACGGATCGCCCAATCCCGGTGGTTATGCCGGCCCCGTGTCCGAAGATTGCCTGAGGCTCAATATCTGGGCCCCGTCGGGTGCCCGCAAGGCGCCGGTGATGGTCTGGCTGTTCGGGGGCGGCGGCGTGGTCGGTTCGGGCAATCTTCCGACCTATCACGGCGATGCCTTTGCGCGCGACGGCGTGATGCTGGTGACGATCGATTATCGCCTCGGCGGG
Source organism: Qipengyuania sp. JC766 (assembly GCF_040717445.1). NCBI lineage: Bacteria > Pseudomonadati > Pseudomonadota > Alphaproteobacteria > Sphingomonadales > Erythrobacteraceae > Qipengyuania > Qipengyuania sp. JC766. Next base: position 64,919 of record NZ_JBFEFL010000001.1, read on the forward strand.
CTGGGCGGCTGGGCGCATCCCGCACTGAGTGCGGAAAAAGGGGATGGTCCGAACGCGAACTACGCGCTGATGGACGCCATCGCGGCGTTGCGCTGGGTAAAGGAGAATGCCGAGAGGTTCGGAGGCGATCCCGGCAACGTCACGCTTTTCGGCGAAAGTGCCGGCGCGACGATGACGGCCAATCTCGTGACGTCGCCCTTGGCCGAAGGTCTGTTTCAGAAAGCGATCTTCCAGTCGACCGGATCGCTGCCGACGCCCGGCACTCCGCTTGCACAGGCGGAGGCACGTGGCGAGGCGTCCGCGGCGGCACTGGGTCTGCCCAATGCGACCGCCGAGCAGCTTCGTGCCCTGCCGGCAGAACGCTTCCTGTCCGATCGCGCCGCCGCCTTCGGCTTGCGCACGATCATCGACGGGACGGTGAAAACCGCTTCCATCATGGAAACCTTCGAAGCCGGGCAGGAACACGACGTGCTGCTGATGCTGGGCACCAATTCGGACGAAGGGCGGCTGGTCGGCACGCAGCGGATCGCCGAACTGGCCGAAACCGGCACGCCCGTGTTCCAGTATTTTTTCGACTACGTGCCCGAAGCCTTGCGAGAGCGCGATCCCAACGGCGCACCGCATGCGGGCGAACTGCCCTTCGTATTCGAAACTCTGGCGACCTACCAGTTGCTGCCGCAGGGTCCGAGTGCAGAGGATACGCGCGTCGCATCGCTGGTGCATTCCTGCTGGGTTGCGTTCGCCAAGGCCGACACCGCCGCCACCCGGCTCGATTGCGGCGGCGACTTTACCTGGCCGGCGCGGAGCAAGAGCAACGACCATGCGGTCGCCTGGCTGGGGGCGCAGCCGCGTATTGTGCCGGCCGATACGCTACGGTCGCCGCCCAACGGTGCTGAGCCCGGACGGACGTGGCGGGACGAGGACTGAGAACCAAAATCCCGCCTATGCGGCGGGAGCCGCCTCGCCCATTTGCATAATCTCGACCTCGTGGCCTTCAGGCGTATGAACGAAGGCGATCCTCGCCGGCCCGAAATTCACGGTCTCGCCTTTCTGCGTGGCTCCTGCAGCCAGCGCCCGGGCCAGGTCGGCATCGAGATCGCGAGAGATCATGCCGATGGGGCCATAGCCGTTGCCGGTTTCTATCGCGCGGCCGTCCTTCCAGTGAAACAGGACGATCGTGGTCGCCCCCTGCGCGCCCGTCATCATGTGTTCGCGAAACCCGGGCGTATCGACCGTATCGGCATGCGTCAGATCGAAACCTTTTTCGAAAAAGGCGGTCGCCGCATCGATGTCCGCGACGGTCAGTTTGACGAAAGCGAAGCGGGCTGGCCCGGTCGTGCTCACATTGGTTCCTTTCGATCAGGGCTTTTGGCGGGGTCCTTGGGACGCATCAGGCTTTCCTGCGCGACGCTGGCGACCATGCGACCGTCAAGGCTGAAGAAATGTCCCCGATTCAGGCCGCGCGCAGCACCTGCCCATGGGCTTTCGGTGGCGAACAGGTGCCATTTGTCGAAGTCCGGCGTGTCGTGAAACCACACGGCGTGGTCGAGGGATGCGGCCTGTATCCGGTCGCTGCCCGGACGGATTCCGTGCGGCAGCAGCGCATTGCGCAGGAACATCATGTCCGATGCATAGCCCAGCAGCGCACGCTGAAAAGCGGGGTCGGCATTCGCAGGGTCGCGCATCCGCATCCAGACCGCAGTTCGCGCCTCGCGTCCTTCCGAACCGAACAGCAGGCCGGGGTCGACCGGCACGATCTCGATCGGGCGTTTCTGCAGTCGTTCCACGATCGGAGCGCTTCGCGCGCCACTATTGCCCGCGCGCCATTCTTGCAGGCCGGCCAGCGCTGCATCGATATCGAGCGGGAAGGGCGCCGGGCTTTCATGCTCATAGCCTTTCTCCGCGATGTGGCACGACACGGTCATCGTGAAGATCAGCGTATCGCCCTGCATGCCGTCGACCCGCCGGACCGCGAAGCTCCGCCCCGACGAAAGCTGGGTCACGCCGTACCGCACCGGATGCGCGCTCGATCCGGCTTTCAGGAAATGCGCATGGAGCGAATGGGGCAGGCGCCCCTCCGCCTCCATTTCCGACGCGGCCAGAAGCGCCTGGGCGATGGCATGGCCGCCGAACAGGCGGGGACCCATCGCGGGACCGGACCTGCCTTCGAAAGTTGCGGCATCGATCCTGTCGACCGCAAGGATTTTCGCAAGATCGGTGATGCCTTCCCTCCCGTGGCGTACATACCCGATATTCAGCGAACTTGCAGAAGGCAAGCCGATCCTAGAATTGGCGACAGACTTCGATTTGCAAGATCGTTCCCATGAATGGTTGACAATGTAACAACTAGTGTGACAACCTCTTTGAGAAATTCATGGAGAGACCGATGACCTACACAAGGGGCCGCGTCGTGAACGACGCCGATTCGCACACGATGGAAACGCAGGACTGGCTCGCGCCCTTCCTGGAAGGCGAATACAAGGAGATGTATTCGCAGGTGTATTCCAAGCGGGAAGGCGGCGAGAAGATCGTCCAGATGATCGACGCCGCGAAGGCTCGCAAGAACGATCCGGAGGCGCGGGCAAAGGCGCTCGCGAACCCCATCGAAGGTGCCAAGGGCTGGCTTGGCTATGGCGGTTTCGACAAGGACGAACGGGTCGAGGCGCTCGACTGGCTTGGCTTCGAACGCCAGCTCGTCTTTCCGACTTTCGGTCTCGCCGCCATCACCCGGGCACCGAGCGACGACCAGCGCTACGCGGCCGCATCCGCGCTCAACAAGGCGCAGCAGGATTTTTGCGATGCCGATCCGCGCATGGATTGCGTCGCATTCACGCCCCTCGACGATGCGGAGCGGGGACTGGCCGAAGCGAAACGGGCCGTTGAGGCCGGTGCGAAAGCGGTGATGTTCAGCGCGGGTCCTGCGGGCGACAAGAGCCCCGGCCATCCCGATCTGGACCCGTTCTGGCAGTATCTGGAGGACAACAAGATCCCCTTCATGCTGCATATCGGGCCGGGCACGAAAACCCAGCCGAGCAAGTTCAAGAACAACGGGCGCGAGCGTGCGGCCGACTTGCATGGCGGTGGCGAGAACCTGCGGTTCCCCGATTTCATGTGCCTGTGGTATGCCCCGCAGGAATTCCTCACCGCGATGGTCTATGACGGCGTGTTCCAGCGCTTCCCGGACCTGCGTGGCGGCGTGATCGAGAGCGGGGCGGGCTGGGTGCCCGAATTCCTGCGAATGCTCGACCACGGCTGGTACTCGTTCAACAAGACCGACCAGTACCTGAAGGACATGGACCTGATGCCTTCGGAGTACATCAAGCGCGCGGTCCGCTTCACGCCGTTCCCGAACGAGGACGTGGGTCACATGATCCGCGACTCCGCGCCCGAGCTTTACCTGTTTTCCAGCGACTATCCGCATCCGGAAGGCACGAAGGATCCGTTCGGCAAGTTCGAGACCTCGCTCGAAGGTTTCGACGAGGAGGTGAAGGACATGTTCTACCGCACCAATTACGATCACATGATGCACCGCGAGAGCGAGGCGCTCGCACAAGCGGCCGAATAGCCTTTCCGACGCAAGCTCACCCTCGAGGAGACTGACGGGGAGCATCCGGTGGATGCTCCCCCTTTTTTGGCCCTGTCAGGTGGTTTCGAAGCGCATCAGATCGATGATCGGGTCGACGGTTCCGGCGCTGTCCAGGCCGTCACACAAGGCGACCAGGCGATCGGCCTTTTCCTTGCCCAGCACGGGCTCGACCAGTTCGTGCGCCTTTTCCTCCACTTCGGATTTGGAGAGCGGGTGGGTGGGAAAGCCGGGCACATAGGCCACGTATCGCTCCTCGCGCGTGCCGTCCTTGCGAAGGAGAGTGACTCGCGCGCTTTCCGTGCGATCCTCGCCTTCCCCCATTTCCTGCGCTTCGTCGCGTATCACGGCCACCCGGTGCGCGAAGGCCTTTGCCGCTTCGTCGGTCGCCTGCCGCTCGAGCGATTGCGCGGACACGAAATCGAGATGCCCGTCGAGCATGATGATCGCCGCGAGATAGGGGATGTTGAGCGCGGGCATGTTCGCCCGCTCGAATGTCGCGGCCTCGCCGGGCATGGCCACCGTGATGCGTTCGACTTCGCCGGGCATCACCGTCCCGCGCAGGTCGAGCAGGGCGCGCACGGCGGGCTGGGTCGGCCCGCCGACGGGGTAGCGCTTCATCGCCGCGAGCGACAATTCGTAGTCCTCGTGCAACCCCTCGACCAGCGAGGCGTGGTTCGCGCCTTCGCCCTGGAAGGCGCGCCAGCGGAACCACGCATTCTCGTTGTCGAAGCTGGCGGGTACGCCGGTGAAGCCCAGCTTCGCCATCTGCGCTGCCTGCATCCCGTTGCGCGCGCCCATCCCGCCGAAGACGAACGCCTTTTCCACGTGCCGCACGTCCAGCAGCCATTGCCAGGACCCGGACGCCTGCTGCGCGCAATAGGCCAGCATATGATCCACCTGTTCCGCCGTGAGGCCCATCATCGCCGCCGCCGCGGCCGCCGCGCCGAACGTCGGCGCCACGCCGTGATTGGCGAGACCGGCGTAATAGAGGTTGCGCGTGCCGATCGCCTTCGGAAGCCTTCCCGCGATCTCGTATCCCGCGGTAACCGCGCCGACCAGTTCCGCACCGCTGCGCCCGTTGAGCCGCGCCGTTTCCAGCGCGGTCGGAACGATGGCGGGGCCGGGCTGGACATAGGCCGACGGTATGAAGTCGTTGATCTCGGCCGCATGCGCGGTCATCGCCGAGGCGAATACGGCATCGGTCGCAGAGGCGGTCAGGTGCGAGGCGAGGATCGGGCTACCGCCTTGGGGCGACATGGCGGCGGCGTAGCTCCGGCCCAGCCTCGCAGCTTCGAGCGAGTGGCACGCCACGATCGAGGCCAGCGTATCGAGAATGTGGAGCCGGGCCCGCTCGCGGATCGCGGCCGGGATCGCATGGCTCGCCGCCCCGGCGATGTATCCGGTCAGTTCAGGCGTGATCGTGCGCCACTGCTCCGGCGAAGCCGTCGCGGTTCCCCCGGCAGCCTGCCCGGCTGCCAGTGCCGGCCTGGTGACTGCCAGCGCGCTCGCCGCCGTCCCCGCCTTGATCAACCCGCGTCGCGTCATGCCAGTACCCATCCGGTTTCTCCATCCTCATGCATATCGGGGGTGGCCGGCAGTTGTCTGACAGTCAAACCAATAGTGATATTGGCGGGGGATCCGGCGCCGGGCGATCTTGCCAACGGGGCAGGGGCGCTGCACAGCGGGCCAATGGAAGCTACGGCGGTAGAAGGGGATCGGGAGCGGCAATTGCTGGCCGCCGCGGAAGACATGATCCGCGAGGGCCGCACGCTCAATCTTTCGCTGGCCGAAGTGGCCGACCGCATCGGTGTCAGCCGCAGCCTGCTCTATACCTATTTCGACGGCGTTCCGGCGATCGTCGATGAGCTTTTCCTGCGGCACATGGATACGCTCGGCGCGAGGATCCTGCCGCCCCTTGCGTCCGGAAAGACACCGTATCGCGACCGGGCGAGCGAGGCCTACGCCGCCTATCTCGACTACCTGATCGAGAGCGGACCGGTCCTGCAACTGATCCTGCGCGAACGGCACCAGGACAGCCCGCTCGGTCCGGAAAGCCAGCGCCGCTTCCGCCAGCTCGTTCGGCGCGTCGCCAGCGAAACCTGCCATGCGCTCGACCTCGCGCCGCGCGAGGCCTTCGTCCTGATCGAGCTGACCGGCGGCATTCCCGAAGCGCTCGCCCGGCTGGTGCGCGGCGGCGAGATCGACCGGGATACCGCGCACGCGACCTGCCGCCGCCTCGTCATGGCTTCCGTGGACGGCTTCGCGCCCGCACCTGCGCGCTGACGCTGCGGCCCTAGTCCGCTCCGGCGGTGAGGGCGTCGCCGCTGAAAGTGCCGGCCATCACGACGGTGAGGCAGATCTCCTCCACCATCGCGAAGGGCGCGCGCCTGCCGGCGACGATGCCCCCCGCTTTCAGCGCGACGGAGGTCAGTGCGGCGGTGGAGGCACGCGCGCTCTGCAGGTCCATCTTCCCCTCTCCGACAAGCTGCTGGAGGATTGGCGCGCGGGCGGCATCGCTCTGGGCGATCCGTTCGGGTTTGAGCGCGTCGCGCACCTCGGGCGTGCGGAACAGCATCTGGAGCAGCGGCCCCCGCCGGGCCGCTTCGTGCAGATACCCGATGGTCGACAGCATCACGCGCGTCTGGTGGTTGGTCCCGCGCGCGATGCGCCGGCGCCGCTGCGATTCCTGACCGGCGATTTCGCGCCGGGCCAGGGCCAGCAGCAATTCGGTCCGCCCGCCGAAGCAGTTGTGGACCTGCGTTTCGCTGATCCCGGCAATCCGCGCCACTTCGCGGATGGTCACGGCCGATACCCCTTCTTCCAGCGCGATCCTTGCGGCCGTGTCCATCAGGTGCTCCCGCCGTTCCTCGGCCGACATGCGCGTGCGCGTGCCGGGAGACTGGCGGGTCTGGCGGCGGCCAAGGGCGAAGGTCTCGCTCAGGCCGATAGGCGCTGGCGGGAGTTCCGGGCGAGGATCGCGCGCCGCGGCGGTGCGGGTCCAGTGCGATCTGGGCGGGCGCGGAATATCCAGCCGGTCGCAGATCTTGGCCAGCCCGTTTCCGGTCAGGCCATAGCGCGCGGCGACTGCGCCCATGGGTTCGGCCCAGATGCTTTCGAACAGTTCGGTGCGGGTGAGTTCCATGGTGCGACGCTATTCCAATCGTCCCGCGCAAGTCCATCGGAATACGCGGACGACACCGCGGAAAAGCCAATTCCCTTGTCGTACCCTATATTCGAATATGCTTGTTGTTAGATCGTAAACGGTGCGCTATGACGGAGTTCGATAACGAAGGGAGAGGGCAGAATGGCACGGTTTCTGGCGGCTTTGGCCGCCCTCGCCACCGGCTTCGCGGCGCAGGGCTCTAACGCGCAGATGCCGGACCCGATCGACGAGGTGCTGGTCGATGTCGACGCGGGCACCCTCATGGGATCGCGCGAGGACGGCGTACTGGTTTTTCGAGGTGTACCCTACGCCGCCCCTCCCACAGGCGACAATCGCTGGCGTCCCCCGCAACCGGTGGAGCCTTGGGCAGGCACTCGCGCTGCAACCGCGCACGAAGCGCCGTGTACCCAGCCGGTCGATACCGACACGACGGTTGCGAATTTCGGTGGCGTGAACGGGGCGCAATCCGAAGACTGCCTCTACCTCACGATCACCGCGCCCGAAAATGCACAGGGCGCGCCTGTGCTGGTGTGGTTCCATGGCGGCGCGTTCTTCCTCGGGGCAGGGAGCCTCGGCTCCTATGACGGGACGGCCAATGCGAAGCAGGGCGTCATCACCGTCAGCGTCAATTACCGTCTGGGGGCACTAGCGAATTTCGTGCATCCCGCGCTTGATGCGCAGGACCCGGACGAAGCGCAGGGCAATTACGCGCTGCAGGACGCCGTCGCCGTACTCGAATGGGTCAGAACCAATATCGGGGCTTTCGGGGGCGATCCGGACAAGGTCACGGTAGCGGGCCAGTCAGCTGGGGGCGGCATCGTCGTCAACCTGCTGTCGCTTCCTTCGGCCAAGGGCCTGTTCGATAAGGCGATCGTGCAATCGGGAAGCCTGCTGCTGCCCGATCGCCCGAAGGCCGAAGCACAGCGCATGGCCGTGGAGGCGTTGAAGACGATCGGCATCGAACCCGATGTGACGGCGGACGAGCTGCGTGCCGTTTCCGCCCAGACCTTCGCTGCGTCGGAGCCGCTGAGGGCAGGCTTCTTCTTCACGCCCGATCCCGGTTTCAAGCCGACATCGACGATCGCCGCGCTGCGGGCGGGTTCGGAAACCGACGTGCCGGTGCTCGTGGGCTCCAACCAGGGCGAGCAGGGCTTCGCCGCCGCCCGCACGCTGGCCGGACTGGCCGGCGATACGGGCGCACCGGCGTTCCTGTACCGATTCGATCACACGCCCGCTTTCAGGACCGGCGAATGGAAGGCCGGGCCGATCCATTCGGCGGAGCTGATGTTCACATTCGATTCGATCGACCGGTCCAGCTGGGGCGGTGAGAGGGCCGATGCGGCCGACCGCGCGCTGGCCGATACGGTCAACGGTTGCTGGGTCGCTTTCGTGAAGATGGATGCCGGTGCGCAGTCCTTCGAATGCGCCGACGGGTTCGCATGGCAATCCTATCGGCCCGGGGGCGAAGCGGCGCTGATCGGCACGGGTGGCCTGACAATGGCGCCGGCCGATGCGTTGCCGGACGGGCCCGGGGAGGGCGCAGCAACACGGGACGAATAGTCAAAGGGAAAAAAAGCCGAAAAACGGCCATTGTTGGGGAGAGAGAAATGATCGGTAAATCGCACTTCATGGCCGGGACGGCCTTCGCACTCGTGCTTGCACCTGCCGCGATGGCGCAGAGCGCCCCTGCAAACGACGAACCCAACCAGCCCGAGCTGGCCGAACCGGTCGAATCGAGCCCCGAGGTGACCATCGTCGTCACGGGATCCTACATCCGCGGCCAGAGCGAGGACGGTGCGCAGCCCGTCGATGTCTTCGGCCAGGAAGAGCTGGAAGCACGCGGGATCGACAGCCCGCTCGAATTCATCAAGAGCCTTCCCTCGGTCGGCCCGGTCCTGGGGGATTCGAACCAGTACGGCGCGGGCGGCAGCCAGGGGGTCGGTTCGATCAACCTGCGCAGCCTGGGCCGCGAACGCACGCTGGTCCTCTTCAATGGCCGCCGCTTTGCGACCGAGCCGGGCGACGGCGCGGCGGACACCAACCTCATCCCACTGTTCGCGCTCGACCGGATCGAAGTGCTGAAGGATGGTGCGGCCTCGACCTACGGATCGGATGCCATTGCCGGCGTAGCCAACTTCGTGACGCGGCGGGATTTCACCGGGATCGAAGTCGCCGGCGACTGGGAATTCGTGGACGGGTCCGACGACAACTACCGCGTCAGCGCGCTGGCGGGGTTCGACCTTGGCACCGCCAATTTGATGATCGGTGCCGGGTGGCAGCACCGATCGGAATTGCCGACGACGGAGCGGGACTTCACGCAGACGCCATACGCCGTGAACCCGACCGGCTTTTCCTTCCTGTCCAACCCCGGCCTTTATGCGCCGCTCGGCGTGATCCCCGGCCGGGGCGTCACGACCGTCGGCCTCGGAATCGACGGCAACCTCGTCGATGCGTGCGAATCGCTGGGCGGTATCGAAGGGGCGTTTCCCCGTCCGGGCGCGACGCCGTTGCCCGTCTGCCGCTACAGCTACGTGCCGTTCGTCAACCTGATCGAGGAGGAGGACCGCTACCAGGTCTACGGGCAGCTCACCGCCGACCTGTCGGACAGGGTCGCCTTCACGGCGGAGGCGCTCTATTCGCATACCGAGCTGAAGGAGCTCGGCTATTCGCCCAGCTACCCGATCACGCAGGGTCCCAACGGTCCGGGCAGCGCCAGCGCCTTCACCGTTCCCGCCAGCAACCCGGGCTATGCAGCGTTCCTGGAACAGACATTCGCGCCGGGCACGCCGCCGCGTCTCTTCCCGCCGGTCCTTTCGTCCATCGTGCTGTTCCGTCCCTTCGCCCTGGGCGGCAACCCGCTCGATCCGCGCGGCGCGGGACAGGGGCAGGCGATCAACGATGCATGGCGCGTGTCGGCCAGTTTCGACTTCGAACTGTCGGACTCGCTTTCGCTGCAGACGTCGGGGACCTACATCAACAGTTCGCGCTTCGCGTTCTCGAACGATATCGTCAGCGACCGGCTGCAGCGCGCACTGAACGGCTTCGGAGGGGAGAACTGCACCGGGACCACGCCGGGCGCGAATGGCTGCCTCTATTTCAACCCGTTCATCAATGCGGCCCCGGGCAATCCCGCCCTCGGCCTGACCAATCCCGCCTACGTGCCGGGTAACGAGAACTCGCGCGAGGTCATCGACTACTTCACGCGTCCGAGCGGCACGCGGGCGACCGAGGAACAGTACATCATCGATGCCGTGTTCAGCGGGGAGGCCGGCCTGTTCGGACGCACGCTGGGCTACGCCTTCGGTGCGCAGTACCGCAAGACCGACTTCGCGACCGATCCGCTCAACCGGTTCAGCGATCCGCAGGCCTACCCCTGTGCGATCGACGGGGACCGTTCGTGCCTCGACGATCCGGACGACACCAACTTCCCCGTGGGCGCCTTCGGCTTCCTCGGCCAGTATCCGCGCGCGCGCCTGTCGCAGGACGTCTACGCCATCTTCGCAGAGGCGCAGATGGAGGTGTTCGACGGTTTCGAACTGACCGGCGCCATGCGCTACGAGGATTACGGCGGCCTCGTCGGTTCGACCGTAAATCCCAAGCTCTCCGCCCGCTGGCAGGTCGCCGACTTCCTGGCCCTGCGCGGTTCGGTCGGCGACACGTTCCGCGGGCCGCTGCCGTCCGACCTCGGCACCAGCGGGGTCAGCGCGGTGGCCGGGATCAACGTGCTGGGCGGCGCGTACAAGGCGACCGATACGGTGGGCAATCCCGCGCTCGCGCCCGAAACCGCGCTCACCTACAATGTCGGCGCGATCCTGGAATTCGGCGGTTTCAACTTCAGCGTCGACTACTGGACCTACGAATTCGAAGGGCGCTTCACCGTGCTGCCGGTCCAGGCGATCGCGGCGAATGTCGCACCGGGCGGGCTCGACGGCACGCAGCTGGCGGACTGCTCCAGTCCTTTCGTGGAATACGTGGTCTTCGCCGGCGGCGTCTGCACGCAGGGCACGACGATCGGCAACGATCTCAGCCGTATCCGCACGCAGGCGGTCAACGGCCCCGACGTGACCACCAGCGGGCTCGATTTCAGCCTCAATTACCGCACGGACCTGGGGCCGGTGATGGTGAACGCGGGCGCCAACGCCACCTACACGCTGGAGTACGAGTTCAGCGATTTCGAGTTCAACGGACTGCTCTTCAGCGAAGGCTATGACGCCGCCGGCTTCTCGAACTACGACCGGGCGCCGGGCACGGTCTCGAAGTGGCGCGCCAGCGGTTACGTCAACTTGCGCTTCGATCCGGTCAGCCTGACATGGTCGAGCAACTATATCGGCGGGGTGGACGACAACCGTTGTATCGGACGGGAATTCTGCGCCGAAACGCCGGAGTTCGGCGGGACCAATTTCGGCCGCAGGGTGGGCGATTTCTTCGTCCACGACATCTTCGCGACGGTGGACCTGAACCTCGCAGGGATCGAGGCCGAACTGCAGGGCGGGGTCGAGAACGTGTTCGACACCGATCCTCCGGGGGCGCGGCTCGAATACAGCTACGATCCGTTCATCGGAACCGCCAGGGGCCGGACCTTCAAGATCGGAACCAAGGTCCGCTTCTGAGCGACGCCAGCGGAACCGGCCAGGCGACAGGGGCGGAAGTCTGACGAAGGCTTTCGCCCTTTCGCGCGCCGCGACACATCACCGGGGAGAATTCTCGATGCCAAGAACTGCCGTAATGCTCGCTTCGATTGCGGGGCTCGCCCTGAGCGTGCCCGCTGCCGCGCAGGAACCGCCCGCCGCAACGCCGGTGGTGGAAACCGAGGCGGGATCGGTGCAGGGGCTCGAACAGGGCGGCATCGATGCCTTTCTCGGCATTCGCTACGCCGCGCCGCCGCTGGGCGAACGCCGCTTCCAGCCGCCCGAGAAGCCAGAGGCATGGGAAGGCGTTGCCGACGCAACGGGCTACGGCGCGCCTTGCATGCAGCTCTATTCCGCGAGCGGCCCCAACGAGTCCGAGATGACCCGCCGCATCCAGGCGATCTTCCCGACTTCGACCGAAGCGAAGATGGACAACGAGGACTGCCTGTTCCTCAACGTCTGGACCCCGGCGGCGGGCGACGGGAACAGGCGGCCCGTGATGGTCTGGTTCCACGGGGGCGGCTACGCCTACGGATCGGGCAACTGGCCTGCCTATAACGGGCGCAACCTGGCGGAGAAGGGCGACGTCGTGGTCGTCACCGTCAATCACCGCCTCAACGCCTTCGGCTACCTCAACCTGGCCGACAGGTTCGGCGAGGAGTTCGCCGCATCGGGCAATGTCGGCAATCTCGACCTCGTCCGGTCGCTCGAATGGGTGCGCGACAATATTGAAGCCTTTGGCGGCGACCCCGAGAACGTGACGATCATGGGCGAATCCGGCGGCGGATCGAAGGTCAGCCACCTGATGGCGATGCCCGCTGCCGACGGATTGTTCGACAAGGCGGTGATCCAGTCGGGTCCCGGCGTGATGAGCGGCAAACCCGCCGAGGCGGCGGACTACGCGGCGCAAATCCTCGAAGCCGCGAGTGTCGAAACGATCGAAGACCTGCGCACCGTGCGCAGCGACGAGATCGTGCAAGCGGTACGCAAGGTTACCCCGGCAGAAGGCGCGATGGGGCGCGGGCCGCAGTTCGGACCGATCGCGGATGGCACGATCATCCCGCGCGACCCCTTCCTGCCCGCCGCGCCCGAACAGTCGCGCGATATCCCGGTGCTGATCGGGTACAACAAAGACGAGATGACGCTGTTCGTCGCCTCCCAGCCATGGTTCGGGCGGCTGACCGAGGGCACGCTGAATGCGATGACATCGGCGATGGGCGACCAGGCGGTGGCCGCTGTCGCTGCCTATCGCAAGCGCTACCCCGACTACTCGCCGACCCATCTCGCGGCTATCGCGATGGGCACCCGCTTCGTGCGCGGCACCTATCTGCTGGCGGACCAGCAGGCACGGACCGCGAGCGCGCCGGTCTATGTCTATCGCCTGACCTGGGAGACGCCGATCGGCGGGGGCATGCTGCGCAGCCCGCATACGCTCGACATACCGTTGATGTTCGACAATGCGAAAGAAAGCGCGGCGCTGGTCGGCACCGGCGAGGACGCCCAGACCATGGCCGACATGATGAGCGATGCCTGGATTGCTTTCGCCAAGACCGGCACACCGTCGAGCGCGCTGCTGCCCGAGTGGAAGGCCTACACGCCCGCCGCCCGCAACGTGATGGAACTGAACGTCGAGCCACAGCTTGTCGACGATCCGGAAAAGGACATCCGCGAATTGCCCAGCGAACTCTGATCGCCCTCACAAGAAAGGCCGGCGTCCCGCGTGGGGCGCCGGCCTTTTCGTGTCCGGGTGAGGGAGAGCCTAATTGAAACTCTCGCCTGCCTCGGCCTTCTTGCGCAGATAATCGCTCACCGGCAGGCCATGCTTCTCCAGCCCGGCAACCACCGTATCCAGCCCGATGATGTCGGCCCAGAACATCGGGCCGCCTGTGTAGAGCGGCCAGCCATAGCCGTTGATCCACACCACATCGATGTCGCTGGCCCGCTGCGCCATGCCTTCTTCGAGGATCTTCGCGCCTTCATTGACCATGGGGTAGAGGAGACGTTCGCGGATTTCGTCCTTCGAGATTTCGCGCTGTTCGTTGCCTTCCTTCGCCGCGAAGTCGGCGATGATCTGCTTCACCTCGTCCGACGGGGTGCGCTGGCGCGCTTCGTCGTAGTCGTAGAAACCCTTGCCGGCCTTCTGGCCGAAGCGGCCCACGGCGCACAGTGCCTCGCGAACAGTGGTCACCTTGCTCGGGTCGCGGTGCCAGCCGATGTCGATCCCGGCGAGGTCGCCCATCTGGAACGGCCCCATCGGGAAGCCGAATTCCAGTAGCACGTCGTCGATGTCCCAGTAGTTCGCACCTTCGAGGATTAGCTTGTTGGCCTGCGCCTGGCGCTGCGAGAGCATGCGGTTGCCGATGAAGCCCGGGCACACGCCCGACACGGCCGCCACCTTGCCGATTTTCTTGGCGAGCTTCATCGATGTCGCCAGCACATCGTCGCGCGTCTTCTCGCCGCGGACCACTTCGAGCAGCTTCATCACGTTTGCCGGGCTGAAGAAGTGCAGGCCCAGCACATAGCCCGGGCGCTTGGTCGCGGTCGCGATCTCGTCGATGTTCAGGTAGCTGGTATTGGAGGCGAGGATCGCGCCGTCCTTCACCACCTCGTCGAGCTTGCCGAAGACGTCCTTCTTCACGTCCATGCTCTCGTATACCGCCTCGATCACGAGGTCGCAGTCGGCAAGGTCCCCATAGTCGAGTGTCGGTGTGAGCAGGCCCATCGCCTGTTCGACCTGCCCGGCGGTCATCCGGCCTTTCTTCGCGGTCGCCTCGTAATTCTTGCGCATCGTGCCGGTGCCCCGGTCGAGCGCTTCCTGCTTCATCTCGAGAATGGTCACGGGAATACCTGCGGACAGGAAGTTCATCGCGATACCGCCGCCCATCGTGCCCGCGCCGATGATGCCGACCTTCCTGATGTCGATCAGAGGCGTGTCGGCGGGGATGTCGTCGATCTTGTTCGCGGCGCGCTCGGCGAAGAAATAGTGCCGCATTGCCTTCGACTGGGTGCCGGTCATGAGCTTGCCGAACAGTTCGCGTTCCTTCTTCACGCCTTCGGCATAGGAAAGCTCTCCGGCGGCCTTTACCGCTTGAATCGCGGCGTTGGGCGCGTCGAAGCCGCGCATCCTGCGCCCGTTTTTCGCGCGGAATTCGTCGAAGATGTCCGGGTTCTTCACGCCATCGTCATTGGCCGTGCCCTCGCTGGTGCGGGGGACCGGCTGGCCGATCTTCGACCTGGCGAAGGCGATGGCGTCGGCGGCCAGGCTGTCTTCGCCCACCAGCTCGTCCAGCAGGCCGATCTCCTTGGCCTTCTTGGCCGGGATCGGATTGCCGATCGCGACGAGGGGCAGGGCGGCTTCCGCCCCGACCAGACGCGGCAGGCGCTGCGTGCCGGCGGCTCCGGGGATCAGGCCCAGCTTCACTTCGGGCAGGCCCATCTTCGCGCTCGGCACCGCGACGCGGTAATGGCACGCCAGCGCGACCTCGCACCCGCCTCCCAAGGCTGTCCCGTGGATCGCCGCGACGACCGGCTTGTCGCTCGCCTCCAGCTTGTCGAGCGCGTCGGGCAGGCTCGGCCCTTGCGGGGCCTTGCCGAACTCGGTGATGTCGGCCCCAGCGAAGAAGGTGCGCCCGTCGCAGCGGATCACGACCGCTTCCACGCCATCGTCCGACAATGCCTCGGCAATGCCGTCCACCAATCCGGCGCGCACGGCCTGGCCCAGCGCATTGACGGGCGGGTTGTCGGAAACGATCACCAGCACGTTGTCGTGCCGTTCGGTACGGATAGGCGAAGTCATGATGGCAAGGCTCCTGCATTGCTTCGGGTGAGCGCCGAATAGATCAGCGTCTTGAGCTGTCGGCGGATGGGATAGGTGGACGAGGGGTAGAGCTGGGTCATGAAAACACACGTGATCCGTTCGACCGGATCGACGAAGAACGCGGTCGAGTAGGCGCCGCCCCAGTAGAATTCTCCCTTGCTCGCCGGGATCAGCGTGCGCGCGGGATCGGTGACGACCGCGAAGCCCAGGCCGAAGCCGGTGCCTGCATTGCTCGCTTCGCTGAACAGGCTCTGGCTCATCTGCGCCAGGTCCGCTCCGCCCGGCAAATGGTTGGCGGTCATCAGGTCCAGCGTCTTGGGAGACACGATTTGCCCGCCCGCATGGGCGCCCCGGTTGACCAGCATCGTGCAAAAACGGTCGTAGTCCGCGAGGGTAGAGATCAGGCCGCCGCCGCCGGAATGGAAGGTCGCCTTTTCCATCAGGCGCGACTGGGCGCCCTTGTCGATCAGGCGCGGGGCCTGCCCGGGGCGATAGGCATAGGCATCGGCCAGCCGATCCTGCTGCGACGGATCCACATCGAAACCGGTGTCCTCCATCCGCAGGGGACCGAAGATGTTGTCGCGCAGGTAATCGCCGAGCGTCTGGCCCGAAATGCGCTCCACGCACACGCCCAGCACATCCGTCGAAACCGAATAGTTCCACCGGGCGCCGGGCTCGAATTCGAGCGGAATGCCCGCGAGCGCGGCGATATACTCGTCGGACGTGATCGCGGATCGCGACAGGTCGAGCTGCGCCTTGCGATAAGCGGCATCGACGCTGGTGCGGTTCTGGAAGCCGTAGGTCAGGCCGGACATGTGGCTGAGCAGATCGACGAAGCGCATCGGCTTGCCCGCCGCGCCCGGCGCAAACGGAATGTCGCCGCCGCCGCCCGCATAGGCACCTAGGCCTTCGAATTCGGGCAGCACGCGCGCGACCGGATCGTCCAGCGCGACCTTGCACTGTTCCACCAGTTGCATGAACGCGATGGAGCTCACCGGCTTGGTCATGCTGGCGATACGGAACAGCGCATCCTCGCGCATCGGCGTGCCATCGTCGCGCAAGCTGCCACCGTGCCAGTAATGCACCGGCTGGCCATCGCGTGAGACCAGCAGCTGCATGGACTTGAGCCGCCCTGTCTTCAGGTAGGTTTCCTCCAGGAAACGATCTATCCGTTGCAGCCTCTGGCCGTCGAAACCCTGATCTTCCGGCTTGCCCGTTTCCATCGATCTCTCCACCAATTGCCGGGCCTCGCGGCGCCGTACCTTATCTTTATCCGCGCCGGGGTAACGGATTTTACGACGATGTGAAGGCTCATACCCTTATTTCAGAAAATTTCCCGCGGCGCTTGCCTCATCGCCCGTGGACAGGCAAGATCGCCGCCAAGCCGACATGAATCGGCACGAGGGAAAGGAATGGCCGGAAAAATGCGCGACGCAGTCATCGTGTCCACAGCTCGTACCCCGCTTGCGAAATCGATCCGCGGGGCGTTCAATGCAACTCATCCGGTGCAACTCGGGGCGTGGTCGGTCGAGGCCGCAGTCAAGCGCGCCGGACTGGACGGGGGGGAAATCGAGGACGTCGTCTTCGGGGCGGCCAGCCAAGGCGGCGCGCAGGGCTTCAATATCGGTCGCCAGATCGCCTTGCGGGCGGGGCTGCCCGTCGATGTCGCGGGGATGACCATCGATCGGCAATGTTCCAGCGGGCTGATGGCGATCGCCACCGCCGCCAAGCAGATCATCGTCGACCGGATGGACATCTGCGTGGCCGGCGGCGTGGAATCGATCACCGCCATCCGCAACAATGCGGGCAAGCCGCAGCGCGACGAAGAACTGCTCAAGATGCATCCCGATATCTTCATGCCGATGATCGGCACGGCGGAAGTGGTGGCCAAACGATACGGCATCAGCCGGGAGGATCAGGACGCCTACTCGCTCCAGTCGCAGCAGCGCACTGCCGCAGCTCAGGAGAGCGGCAAGCTGGCGGACGAGATCATCGAAGTCACCACGGTGATGGACGTGAAGGACCGCGAGAGCGGTGAGGTCTCGCAGCAGGACGTCACCATCGCGATGGACGACTGCAACCGGCCGAACACCACCTTGGAAGGGCTGGCGAAGCTCGATCCGGTGATGGGCGAAGGCCATACGATCACTGCCGGTAATGCGAGCCAGTTGGCCGATGGCTCGGCGGCAAGCGTGCTGATGGAGGCCAAGGTCGCCAAGGCGCGCGGGCTGACCCCGATGGGCCGCTATGTCGGCATGGCGGTCGCGGGCACCAAGCCGGACGAGATGGGTATCGGGCCGGTTTTCGCGATCCCCAAGCTGCTCGAGCGGTTCGATTTCAAGATCGACGATATCGGGCTGTGGGAGCTCAACGAGGCCTTCGCGGTGCAGGTGCTCTACTGCCGCGACACGCTGGGCATTCCGGACGACCGCCTAAACGTCAACGGCGGTTCGATCTCCATCGGCCACCCCTTCGGCATGACCGGCGCGCGCTGCGTCGGCCACGCGCTGATCGAAGGCAAGCGGCGCGGGGTCAAACATGTGGTCGTCACGATGTGCGTCGGCGGCGGCATGGGCGCGGCCGGCCTGTTCGAGGTCCTGTGATGGCGAGCATGGCAAAGCCCGCAGACCTCGCCTCTGCCATCGGCTGGACCCCACCGGAGAACTGGCCCGCGCGCACCCGTGCCGAATGCAAGGCTATTTTGACCGCGCCCGGCATGCGGTTCGAGATGGAGGAGGTCGACATTCGCGGGGTGAAGACGCGCGTCTGGAAGAATGCGCCGCCGAACCTGCGTGCCATCGCGATGCTCGGCCAGTCGCACGGGGACCGCGTTTTCACGATCTACGAGGACGAGCGGGTCACCTACGATGCGTGGTTCCGCGCGGTCGCCACGCTGGCGCACGAATTCCAGGCGCGCGGTGTCCGCAAGGGAGACCGGGTGGCGCTCGCCATGCGCAACCTGCCCGAATGGCCGGTCGCGTTCTTCGCCGCCGTGACCATCGGCGCCATCTGCGTTCCGCTCAATGCCTGGTGGACCGGGGGCGAGCTCGCTTACGGGCTCGCCAATTCGGGCACGAAGCTGCTCGTCTGCGACGAAGAACGGTGGGATCGGATCGCCGAACATCGCGATCGGTGCCCGGCGCTGGAGACGGTGCTCGTCACCCGTCACGCAGGGGACCCGGAGGGCGCTTCGCGGCTGGAGGATATTCTCGGCACACCCCAGGGATACAAGGACCTGCCGGCGCAAACGCTGCCCGAGGTGGACATCCTTCCCGAAGACGATGCGACGATCTTCTACACCAGCGGCACGACGGGCAAGCCCAAGGGCGCGCTGGGCACACATCGCAACTTGTGCACCAACATCATGTCGAGCGGCTTCGGCGCCGCCTGCGCCGTGCTGCGCAGGGGCGAAGAGATCCCCCTGCCGCAGCCCAAGACGACGCTCACGGTCATCCCGCTGTTCCACGTTACCGCCTGTTCCGCGGGCCTGATGGGTGCCATCGCGGCAGGCAATACGATGATCTTCATGTACCGGTGGGATCCGGTCGAAGCCTTCAAGATCATCGAGCGCGAGAAGGTGAATTCCACCGGCGGCGTGCCGACGATCGCGTGGCAACTGCTCGAACATCCCGAGCGCAAGAACTACGACCTCTCCAGCATCGAGGCCATTGCCTATGGCGGCGCGCCCGCAGCGCCCGAACTGGTGCGCAAGATCCGCGAGGAATTCGGCGCGCTGCCCGGCAATGGCTGGGGCATGACGGAGACGATGGCGACCGTCACCGGGCACTCTTCGGAAGATTACCTCAACCGTCCCGACAGCTGCGGGCCTCCGGTCGCGGTCGCCGACCTCAAGATCATGAGCGAGGACGGCACGCGCGAACTGGCGACCGGCGAGATCGGCGAGTTGTGGGCGCGCGGGCCGATGGTGGTGAAAGGCTATTGGGACAATCCCGAAGCCACCGCCGAGACCTTCGTCGACGGGTGGGTCCGCACCGGGGATCTTGCCCGGCTGGACGAGGAGGGCTGGTGCTACATAGCCGACCGGGCGAAGGACATGATCATCCGCGGGGGCGAGAACATCTATTCGTCCGAAGTCGAGAACGTGCTCTACGATCATCCGGCCGTCACCGATGCGGCGCTGGTCGGCATCCCGCACCAGCAGCTGGGTGAGGAACCGGCCGCGGTCGTCCACCTTGCGCCCGGGATGAGCGCGAGCGAAAGCGAATTGCAGGAATGGGTCGCGGAGCGGCTGGCCAAGTTCAAGGTGCCGGTGAAGATCGCCTTTTCGAAGGAAACCTTGCCGCGCAATGCGAACGGCAAGATACTGAAGAAGGAGCTTTCGAGCTTCTTCTGAAGGCTGCTAGTGCCACCCGGCGCGCCGGGTGAGCAGATGCGGCGATGATGTGGGGGGAGCGGATGGCCAAGAAGCCTGACGTCACGAAGAAGTTCGGGGAGAAGCGCACCGCCATCGTGCGCGCCGCATCGGTCCTGATCAACGAAACCGGGGTCCAGGCAACCACGCTCACCAAGGTCGCGCGCGCGATCGGGCTGAACGCGACCAGCGTGACCTACTACTTCCCGCGCAAGGACCAGCTGATCGTATCCGTCTATGCGGAAACCATCGCGCTGATGAAGGACATGGCCAGGGAAGCACTGGCCGAAAAGACGCTCGAAGCGCGCATCGCCCGGTTCGTGCACCTGCATGTCGCGCTTCGCGACCGTATCCGCCGCGGCGAGCATGGCTTGATGACCGCGCTGTCCGAAATCCGGTCGCTCGACCAGGAGCAGCAGGACGAGCTGCTGTTCGGCTATCGCGAGATGGTGAACGACGTGCGCGCCTTTTTCGGCGAGCCGGCGGATGAAGGCCAGCGGATGCTCTATTCCGCGCGGGCGCATATCCTGATCGAGGCGATGCTGTGGTGGCCGGTATGGTCACGGCGCTATTCGGTGCTCGACTTTCCGAGAGCCGAGACAAAAATCGTCGATATCCTGTGCTTCGGCATTCCGGCGCAGCGCGGCGAGTGGAGCCCCGCGCAGCTCGAGGACGGCGGCTGGCGCACCTACGACGACCGCGCCCCGGCGCAGAACGACGAATTCCTGAGGGCGGCGACGGTGATGATCAACGAACGCGGTTATCGCGGCGCATCGGTCAACCGGATCGCCGAGGCATTGAACGTGACCAAGGGCAGCTTCTACCATCATCACGACGCCAAGGACGATCTGGTCCTCGATTGCTTCCAGCGCAGCTACGACCGGCTTTCCAAGGTGCAGATGGCGGGCCACGAACTCGACGGATCGTACTGGACCCGCCTGGCGAGCATCCTCAACGAACTGATGCAGCTGCAGTTCTTCGATTCGATGCCGCTACTGCGGACCACTGCGCTCCAGGCGCTGGACAGCGAAACGAAAGTGGACGTCGTCATGCGGTCGAACCGGCTCGCGCGGCGTTTCGCCGGGTTCCTGATCGACGGGTTCGGCGACGGGTCCGTGCGTGCGATCGATCCGCTGGTCGCCAGCCAGATCATCATGTCCACTCTCAACGGGGCATACGAAGCGCGGCGCTGGGCCGCCCGGTTCGACGACCGCGCGCAGGCGGTCGAAACCTATCTCTCGGTGCTCAGCGAAGGGATGCTGGCCGAGCGCAGCTGAGGATCAGTCGCGCGGCAGCCGGTTGCGCGGCTCGCGCACCTTGATGACCAGCAATGCCAGCGCGGCGACCTGCGCGGCAAGGACGATCACGAACAGCGGCTGGAATCCGCTCGCCGCCACCAGCAGGCCGGCCAGTACGGGACCGCTTGCCGCGATGGCACCCTCCAGCGTGGTTACGAAAGCGAGCCGCATCGGCGTGTCCTGCGGCTCCCCGAATTCCAGGACCATCGTGGTCGAGGCGAGCATCCAGCCCGATCCGCCGACGCCCAGCAGCACGAAAGCGGCATAGATCGGCACCGCCGTGCTGCCGACGATCAGCAGCGTGACCCCGGCGACCGAACTGATGAGTGCCAGCACGTAGATGATCTTGAACCCCAGCCGGTCGCCCAGAGGGCCCCACAGGACGTTGGACATCGTGTCGGAGCCGAGGAACACGAAGCTCAGGCCACCGATCAGTGCGCCGTCGAGGCCCAGCTGCGTGCCAGCGTAGATCGTCCAGAAGGGTGCGCCGACACGGGCCATGGTGGAGAAGCACTGGACGGCAAGGAACCAGGCGAAGTCGCGATCCTCCAGCAATTCGGGAAATTGCCGGATTCGCTGCATGATCGGCATCTGCGGGCGGCTGACCGGCGCGGCCGGCTCGCGG
Source organism: Qipengyuania sp. JC766 (assembly GCF_040717445.1). Taxonomy (NCBI): domain Bacteria; kingdom Pseudomonadati; phylum Pseudomonadota; class Alphaproteobacteria; order Sphingomonadales; family Erythrobacteraceae; genus Qipengyuania; species Qipengyuania sp. JC766. The sequence goes on from NZ_JBFEFL010000001.1 coordinate 86,408, forward strand.
ATCATGGTCTTCAGGACGACCAGACCGGCGCTCGTCAGCAGGAAGGCGAAAAGGAATGTGGTGGCATATCCGTTGCCCAGCCATTCGTCCGCAATCAGGTAATTGCCCGCCACCCATGCGAGCACGGCTGCGATCAGCCCGCCCGCGAAGTTGCGATAGCCCTGCAGGCGGCCCCGCTTCCGGATCGGGATCAGCTTGCTCATCAGCATCTGGAACGCGACCCGCTGCGCCCCCGTAAAGAAGCCCAGCAGCACGAAGCAGCCGAAAGTCGCGAACAGCAAGATGTTGCCGGTCAGGAAATAGCCGGCCAGCGCCAGACCCAGGATCATGAGCCGCATCAACGACCCGACGCGGATGGCGTAGGGCAGGATATGGCTGCGATGCTCGATCCGCGATCCGCTGGCGATGGGGCTGATCGTGGCGCCCAGTTGCAACAGCGCCGCGCCCAGGCCGACGGCGGCGGTGCTGCCGGTCAGCAGCAGCAGGTAGGCGGGAATGATGGTGGGCGCGTAGATCAGGCGGAAGCCGGTCATCCCCAGCACGCCGTGGATGAAATTGGCGGTATAGTTGCGCTTCAGATTCTCGTCGACGAACCGCGCATGCTCGGCGAGCGCGCGCTGCCGTGCGCCGACCGCTTCGTCCAGCCCGTCGTGATCATCGAGGAGATCCAAGGCCTCAATAGCCGCCCAGCGATGCGAAACGGTCCCTGAGGAGACTGGTGGTGCCCCAGGCGTTTTCCAGCACCCGTGCGCGCTTGAGGTAGAATCCGACATCGTATTCGTCGGTCATCCCGATCCCGCCATGTAGCTGGATGCCCTCGTTGCTGATCGTGTGCAGCACGCGGTTGGCTTCTGCCTTGGCGACGATGGCAGCGCGTTCCGCGCCTGCCCCGCTGTCGATCGCCTGCAGCCCCGCCTCGACCGCGGAGCGCATCTGGGCGAGGTCCGCGAACAGGTCGGCCATGCGGTGCTGCAGCGCCTGGAAGGTGCTGAGGACCTGGTTGAACTGCACGCGCTGCTTCAGATAGGCGAGCGTCATGTCGAACACGGTCTGCGCCATGCCCAGCATTTCAGCGGCGGTAAGCACGCGTGCGCGGTCCAGCACCCTGCCGAGCAGGTCGTCGCCACCATCGGCCAGCTTCTCCGCCGCCGCGCCGTCGAAGGCGATGTCGGCATGGCTGCGCTGGTCCGTCAGTCGGCGCGTGGTCAGTGTCACCCCGTCGCCCTTTTCGACGAGGTAGAGCCCGTCTTTCGCAGCAACCACGAAGAGGTCCGCTCCGTGCGCTTCGGCAACGAAGGCCTTGGTGCCGGTCAGCTTGCCTTCCACGACGACGGCCTCAATCGCATCGGGATCGTGATGCGCGCCTTCGTCGATTGCGAGCGTGGCGATGGCCTCGCCGTGGGCCAGCTTGGGCAGCCATTTCGACTTCTGTTGCTCGCTTCCTCCAAGGATAATCGCGCTGGCGGCAAGAGTGGTCGCGATCAGCGGGCTGGCTGTCAGGGTCTTGCCCAGCTCCTCGATCACCAGGCCGGCGGAGAGGAACCCGAAGTCCGATCCGCCATGCTCTTCCGGGATGATCACCCCGGCCCAGCCCATCTCCGCCATCGTGGCGTAGGCTTCGCGGTCGAAAGCCTCCGGCTCGCCGCGCGCGCGCACCTTGCGAAATTCGGTGACCGGGCTTTCATTGGTTGCCCATTCGCGCGCCATGTCACGCAGCATTTCCTGCTCTTCGTTGAGAACTGCCATGTCGATATGATCCCGTTTCTTACTGGTGGTCGAGCATGCCGAGCACGCGCTTGGCGATGACGTTGTTCTGGATTTCGGTCGATCCGCCGTAGATCGTGGTGGCCTTGCCGTAGAGCCATGCGCGCACGCCCTGCAGTTCGACGGGACTGAAGTTGTCGCCTTCCCATCCGAGTCCTTGCAGGCCCATGATCTCGATGGTCAGCTCTGCGCGTTCCTGCCCCAGCTTGGTGCCGAGCTTCTTCAGGGCCGAGCTGATTTCGGAGACTCCGCCCTGCGCCTTGCTTTCCTCGACCGCGCGGCGTGCGGTGTGGAGGAAGCTGGTCCAGCGGATCTCGAAATCGGCGATCCGGTCGCGCAAGACGGGGTCGGCCAGCGTACCGTCCTTGCTCACGCGGCCGTACTTCTTCGCGATGTCGGCAAGGCTTGCGCCGGATCGGCTACCGGGCGCGGCGCCGGACAGGTTGGTCCGCTCGTGCTGCAGCAGTCGCTTGCCGATGGTCCAGCCCTGGCCTTCCTCGCCGACGAGGTTTTCCTTGGGCACCTTCACGTCGGTGAAGAAGGTTTCGCAGAACGGGCTGGTGCCGCTGATCATGGTGATCGGGCGCACTTCGACGCCGGGCGAATCCATGTCGATCAGCAGGAAGGAAATGCCCTTGTGCTTGTCGCTGCGATCGGTGCGGACGATGGCGAAGCACTTGTCCGCCCACTGGCCGCCACTGGTCCAGGTCTTCTGCCCGTTGACGAGGTAGTGGTCGCCCTTGTCCTCGGCCATGGTCTGGAGATTGGCGAGGTCGGACCCTGCATTGGGTTCCGAATAGCCCTGGCACCAGCGAATCTCGCCGCGGCAGATCGGCGGGATATGCTCCTGCTTCTGCGCCTCGCTGCCATACTCCAGTAGCGTGGGGCCGAACATCATCACGCCCATGCCGCCGATCGGGTTGTAAGCGCCCGCGCGCGCCAGCTCTTCGTTGAGGATCGCGGCCTGCTTTCGCGACAGCCCGCCGCCGCCGTATTCCTTCGGCCATGTGGGCGTGCCCCAGCCGCGGCCGCCCATCGCTTCGCGCCAGGATTTCTGCGCGGGCGATTCCTTCGTGGCGCCCTCGACCCCGCCCATCGACAGGCCCTTGCCCTTGAGCTCTTCAGGGAAATTGTCGGCAATGAATTGCCGCACTTCCTCCCGGAAGAGTTCGGCGCTGTCTCGCGCCTCGGGTTCAATCTGCGTGGCCATGTGCTGCTCCTCGTTCGGTCGTTTGCATCGATAGTGTCAGGCGGTTCAGGATGCCGGGTCCGGGACCTCGTCGGCATTGACGGCGCTCGCCCGGTCGCGGCGCGCGAGTTCTTCCACATTGGCTTCGTGGCTGGCCCGGTCGATCCGGTAGGCGAACAGGAAACCCGCCCCGCCGATGTAGAGGACGATCAGCGTCGGCACGTAGACCAGCGCCAGCATGCGCGGAATTTCGGGATCGATCGCGCGCGGATCGGTTCCGGGTACGATCCCGACAAATGCGACCAGAAGCCCGGCGGCGAAAACGCCGAGGCCCGAGGTCGATTTCTGCATCAGCGTGTTCGCCGCGTAGAACAGGCCTTCGGACCGCCGCCCCGTCGCCAGCTGGCTCTCCTCCACGATGTCGCCGATCATGGCATGGGTCAGTACCGCCGACGAGACACCGCACAGCTGGAACAGCATCGAGAACGCGAAGACGGCAGCGACCAGGGCCGGATCGCCGTTCTCCGGCATAAGGCCGGCAAAGCGCAGCAGGTAGGGCGCACTGGCAAAGATCACGGCGAAGATGGCCAGGTAGAACGCCGCATTGCGCTTGCCCAGCCACTTGGAGACGATCGGGGCGAGGAACAGCGCGAGAAACGCACCCGCCAGCGAGTCCACGGTCAGGACGGCCAGCTGCGCCGAGTTGAAGCCCCAGAAATAGGTGCCGAAATAGATGTTGAGTGCCGAGGTCATGCCCACGGACGTGTATTTGAGGACGCCGAAGGCCAGGATCGCGAGAAAGCCCTTGTTCGAGAAGGTGCGCCCCATCTGGCCCAGTGTCTTCATCGGGCCGACCTTCTCGCGCGCAGGTGGCATCTTGAAATACTTGACCCGGTGCAGCGTCCCGAAGCTGGAAAGCAGGATCGCGGCCAGCATCAGGATTGCACCCCAGATCGCGAAGGCTTCGTATCCGGCGGGATTCAGCTGCCCGACGGGATATCGATCCGTGGGCGCGAGGAATACGAGCAGCGTCAGGAATGCCATGCCGACCCCGCCGAGATAGGCGAAGAAATAGCGGTAGCTCGCGATAGAGGTCCGCTCGTCGTAATCGCTGGTCATTTCCGGCGCGAGGGCGGAACTGGGAATCTCGTAGAAGGTGATGAAGGTCCGCACGCAGCAGCCGATCACCAGGATATACCAGAATATCTGCATGTCGCTCATGCCCGCAGGCGGGAAGAACAGCAGCAGCAGGCTGGCCGAGGCGGGCAGGGCGGAGGCAAGCATCAGGGGATGCCGCCGGCCCAGGCGCGTGCGGATCGAATCAGACCACTGGCCGACTACGGGATCGGAAATGGCATCCACGACCAAGGCCACGAGGATCGCGAAGGAGACGAGCTCCGCCCGCACACCCACGACCTGGTTGTAATAAAGCAGCAGGAAGGACCGGAACGCGACGTCCTTGATGCCGTAACCGATCGAGCCGGTGCCGTAGAGCAGCTTGGTTGCGAAGCCGAGTTTGGGTGCTTCGGGGTCGGTGACCATCAGTCGAGCCTATCTCGCGGGGGAGCCAAAGGCGCCGTCGCGGATCGTCTGTTCGCGCGCCTGTGCCTCGCGCGCCTTCAGCCGCTCCACATTCTCGCGGTGCTGTTCTTCGGTGATGGGGTAGAACAGCAGGAAGAGCGCGCCGATCACCCACAGGCCGAGCGAGGCCGGGATGTAATAGGCGATCAGGCTGTCCTCCATCGCGGGCGTGATCTGCGACAGCTCGGCCTTGGCCGGGAAGTTCGAGAGTTCGAGCACGATGCCTGCCACCATGATGCCGAGGCCTGCCGAACATTGCTGCATGAAACTGGATGCAGCGAAGAAAACGCCGGCCGTGTGCTGTCCCGTGCGCACCGCATGGTCTTCCACAACGTCCGCCAGCATCGACGACGTGTTGATCAGCGAGATCGCGATCATCGCGCCGTAGATCGCGCCGATCACGAACAGGGTCGGCAGCAGCATCGGATCGCCCGGTTGGAAGAACGCGTCGACAAGCGTCAGGAAAAGGGGCGATATACCCAGCGTGATGCCGACGATGGCCATCACCATCGATGTGTTGCGCTTGCCCAGCCAGCGCGAAAAGCGCGGGGCGAGCGGCGCAGCCAGCGCGGCCGCGATCAGGCTGTCGAATGTGAGCAGCGCCAGTTCGCTTGCGCCCAGCTTGAAGACGTAAGTGCTGAAATAGACTGTCGTCGCGGCGTAGAGACCGATGGCGGTATATTTGAACACGCCGAAGCCGAAAATCGCCAGAAAACCGCGATTGCGAAAGGCCGCGAACATCTCCTTGAGATGGGATGTCGGCGTCGCACCTTCTCCCGGGGCGTCACGCTGTCGCAGGTACGGGACGCGATTCAGGGTTCCGAAGCCGCAGACGAGGATGGCGACGAGGATCAGCGCACCGCCGAGCCATGCGAACTTGACGTATCCCTCGGGATTGAGCTGGCCCCGCTCGAATTCGGGCGTAGCGACGAAGAAGACCGCGAGAGAGAAGGCGGTGAAACCGAACGTACCCAGATAACCGAAGAAATAGCGCAGGCCGAACAGCTTCGTGCGCTCCGAATAATCGTCGGTCATCTCGGGGTTCATGGCACTGGTGGTGATCTCGAAGGCGCTGATCGACATGCGGGTGAGGGCAGCCAGCGCGAAGATCCAGATCCCCATCTGCATGTCGCTGAGCCCGTCCGGCGGGAACCAGGACAGGACGAAGAAGGCAGCGGTGGGGATCGCGCTGCCGAAGATGAAAGGATGGCGCCGCCCGATGCGCGAGCGGGTCATGTCCGACCAGCGGCCGATGAAGGGATCCGCGACGGCGTCGACCAGCAGGGTCAACGCGATGGCGCCCGATACGATCGCCGCCGGAACGCCCAGCACCTGGTTGTAGAACAGCAGCAGGTAGGTGGAGAACGCCGCATTCTTGATGCCGTTGGCGATCGCACCCGATCCGTAGGTCAGGCGATTGAGCCGGGTCATCGGCGGCACCGAGACGGCTCCGGAAACTGCGGCGGAAGCGGGGGCGGGCGGGGCTGCGGTGGTGGCCATGCGTGCTACTCCGCCGCCTCGAGGATATCCTCGACCGGATCGTACATTTCCTGGGCGCGGGCGCGCCGCTCGATCAGAGAATAGTCGGGAAAGATCGGATCCTGCACATCGCGGTAGCCGCGCAGGTGCTGCTTCGCGACCGTCACCTTGTGAACTTCGGTCGGCCCGTCGGCGATGCCCATCACCATCGACCCGACCAGATTGCCCACGAACGGCATCTCGTTCGACACGCCGAGCGAGCCGTGGATATGGATGCAGCGCTGCGCGATGTCGTGATAGACCTTGGGCATCAGCGCCTTGATCGCCGCGATGTCCTTGCGGACCTTGCGGTAATCCTGGTGCTTGTCGATCATCCACGCGGTCTTCAGGACGAACAGCTTGAACTGCTCCAGCTCTATGTAGCTGTCCGCGATCTGCATCTGCACACTCTGGTAATCCGCGATGGTCCCGGTGCGCGTCTTGCGGCTGACCGCCCGGCGGCTCATCGCGTCGAGCAGGCGCTTGCAACTGCCAACGGTGCGCATCGCATGGTGGACACGGCCACCGCCCAGCCGCGTCTGGGAAATCGCGAAGGCACCGCCGCGCGTACCCAGCAGGTGATCGGCAGGCACGCGAACGTCGGTGTAACGGATGTAGCTCTCCGAACCGTTCTCCTGTCCGTAGACGCCCACATTCCGGACGATCTCGACGCCGGGCGTATCGACCGGCACGATGAACATGCTCATCCGCTCGTGGCGGGGCGCTTCGGGGTCGGTCACGGCCATGACGATCAGGAAGTCCGCCCATTTGCCGTTGGTCGAAAACCACTTCTCGCCATTGATCACCCAGCCGTCACCATCCGGCTCGGCGCGAGTGACGAAGCTGGTGGGGTCGGATCCACCCTGCGGCTCGGTCATCGAGAAGGCGGAAACGATCTCGTTCTGCAGCAGCGGCTCCAGATACCGTGTTTTCTGTTCCGGTGTACCGTAATGCGCGATGATCTCCGCGTTTCCGGTGTCGGGCGCCTGGCATCCAAAGACGGTCGGCGCAAAGCTCGCGCCGCCCAGAATCTCATTCATTAGGCCCAGCTTTACTTGGCCGTAACCCTGGCCGCCCAACTCCGGTCCGAGATGGCACGCCCAAAGGCCCTGCGCCTTCACCTCGCGCTGCAACGTACGTACCAATTCGTTTCTGCGGGGATTCTTGACGTCGTAGGGATGGATTCCGAGCAGGCCGAGCGGCTCGACCCGTTCGCGCACGAAACCTTCCATCCAGTCCAGCTTCTCCTGGAAGCCGGGCTCAGTTTGGAAATCCCAGGCCATTTCGATCTCTCCCGTGCGACGCACTTCGGTGCGTTCTGGATGGAAGCGTACCTTGTTTTCTAAAAAGCACAAGGGATCGTATCGGTCATGTTCGGTGGCCCTGCGTGGCGGCGCGGGCGTCGGGTCTCCGAAGGGCTTCGATATCGTATCGCGATCGCACCGGAAGCTGCTACGGCGCAGGGTATGCTCGAAACTTTCATAACGGACTATTCGGCCTGGATCGGGCTGGCGCTGCTCGTCGGCCTGTTCGTGCTTTTCGCCACGGAGCGTTTTCCGCCGGTCACCATCGCGGTCGGCGGCGGCGCCGTCATGCTGCTCCTTGGCTATCTGGAACGCGCGCAGATGGAGCAGGTCTTCGCCAATCCGGCGCCGATTACCATCGCGGCCATGTTCATCCTGTCCGGCGCGCTGATCCGTACCGGCGTGGTGGAGGCGCTGGCCAGCATCGCGGAGCGCCGAACCGAACGGCATCCCCGCCGCTCCATCGGCGAACTGCTCGGCGGGACGTTCCTCGCGTCATCGCTGGTGAACAACACGCCGGTGGTCATTATCCTGGTTCCGGTCATCAAGAAGATAGCGAAGCTTGCCGGGACTACGGCAGGCCGGCTTCTGATCCCTCTGTCCTATCTTTCGATCCTGGGCGGCACGCTGACGCTGATCGGCACCTCGACCAACCTGCTCGTTGACGGCGTGGCCCAGCGCGCGGGCGAGCCGGCCTTCGGCATTTTCGAACTGACCGGTGTGGGGCTGGTCGCTGCCGTGACCGGCATCGCGTTCCTTATCCTGACGGGGCGCTTCCTGCTTCCCGACCGACCGGAAACCGACGCGCGCGAAGGCGGGCGGCCCATGGAGGAACGCTACTTGACGCAGCTGCGCGTGCAGGAAGATGACGGGGCGATCGGGGAGACGTACGGATCGCTCTCCCAGTTCGGCCGGTCCGGCCTGCGGCTGGTGGGGATCGAGCGCGGCGGCCGGGTCCTGCGCGGCGAGCTGAAGGACGAGGTCGTGGAAGAAGGCGATCTTATGCTGATCGCCGCCAACCAGACCGAAATGCTCTCTCTAGCGGCGAGCCGTGGGCCCGAGCTTGGCCTAGCCATGCGCACCTCTCCCGACCCGAAGCGATCGCGGATCGTGGAAGCCGCGATATCGCCCAGCCATCCCACGCTGGGGCGCAAGCTGTCCGAAGTTCCTTTCCTCACCAAGACGGGTGCGCGGATCCTGGGCCTGTCGCGCGCGCGGCACTTTCCCGGACCGACACTGGCCGATGCGCGGTTGCGAGCAGCGGACCATTTGCTGATCGAAGGCAGTCCGGCCTGCATTTCGGCGATCGAGAGCAACGTCAACCTGATCAACATCTCGACGCCGGAGACGCGGCCCTATCGCCGCCTTCGCGCGCCCATCGCTCTGGTGACGATGCTCGGCATCATCGTGCTTGCCGCTCTGGGCGTCTGGACGATCGAACTGCTGGCCATAACCGGTGTCGCGATCGTCCTGCTGTCGCGCTGCATTGATCCGGAGGAAGCGTGGCGCAGCATCGACGGAAACGTGATCGTGCTGATTTTCGGGATGCTGGCGGTCGGGATCGGGCTGGAAGGCGCAGGCACGGTCGACCTGATCGTGAGTGCCGCACTGCCCTATCTGGCGCAGCTTTCGCCGCTGTTCCTGCTGCTGGCGATCTACTTCCTGACGTCCATCCTGACCGAGACGGTCACCAACAACGCGGTAGCCGTCATCATGACGCCAATCGTGCTGGCACTGGCAACCGACCTCGGCACGGAGCCGCGACCGCTGCTGTTCGCAGTGATGTTCGCCGCGTCCGCCAGCTTCGCCACGCCGGTCGGATACCAGACAAACACGATCGTCTATGCCGCGGGCAATTACCGGTTCTCGGATTTCCTGAAAATCGGCACTGCGATGAACGTGGTTGTAGGTATCGCCACCTGCCTCGCCATCGACGCGATGGTCTGATCGCTCAGCAAGAACGTTCTCACAGATATTGCTCAGAAACTGTAGGAAAGGCCGATGAGCGGGACATGCGCGATCTGGTCGGGTGCGGCATCCTCGATATCCTGCTAGCGCAGATAGCTGAGGCCGAGCGAGAGGTTTTCGCTGACCGCGTAATCGACGCCCAAGGTCATGCGCAGGCCTGTGAGGCCGGTATCGCTGCCGGAATTGTTGCCTCGCAGCGTCCAAAACAATTCGGCATCCCCGCCTGCCGACCAGCGACCGTCTTCACTCAGGTCGAAGCCCACGCCGACCCTCGGTCGAAGCCTCAGTCCCATCTGATCCGCGTCGTCGACGAACCGCTGTTCGAGGCGGAGCCTGGTCTTCAGCGCGCCGTGGCTGGCAGAGATCTGCTGGATCGTGCGAACCTCGTTCGATCCGCCGTCATTGATCCGGTATTCGACTGCGCCGCCCAGGGTCGCATTGTCTGCGATGTCCTGCAGCAACCAGGCGCGAACGTAATAGGTATCGACGCGGCCGTCTTCCTCGGAACGGAAGCGCTGCGCGGTCTCGATTTCTACCGCGGTATCCGCGTCCAGATCGGTTCCGATGGACGGGTTGAGCCAGAGCTCGAACGCCTCGTCCTGGGCGAGGGCGGGTGATGCCGGGGCGACTGCAATGGCCGCCCCGGCAAGTAACGATCGCGTGTATCTACGCATCGTCAGCTCCGGCGTTAGGCCGTTCAACCGCCGGTGTAGGGGATAGTCGACTTGTGCACGACCATCCGAAGCTTGCCTTCCGCGTCGCGGATGTAGCCGATGGTGTACTCGACCTTCACCTCGTCGCCGCCGGCGGCCGGGGTGAAGTAGTAATTGCCCATCGCCACGGCCATGTGACAAACGTTGTTCGTGATGCCGGCATTGGCCCAGCGGACCTTGCTCCAGGGACGAATGGCGAAGCCCTTGTCTTCCGGGAAGGTCTCGTTGCCGCCGACGAAATAGGACAGCGCGCCGTCGAAGGACGGGCGGAACTGTTCCACAGAAGCGAGCGTCGGCTTGAACAGGACGAGGCTCTGATCGTAGGCGTAGAACTCGTTGATGTGGTCGGCGGCGGCCTTTTCGTAGTCGCCCCCTTCGGAGAAGACCTGTCCGATCCGCACGATCCCCTCGCCCCACGCCCTTTGCGCGGCGACGACCTCCTGTTCGGTAATGCACTGCAACTGGGCCTCGGTCGGTTCCAGGCTGCTACCGCTGCCGATGGGGGCGCCCTGTGCATGGGCGACGGCCGGCAGGCCGAGCGAAAGAGCGACTGCTGCAACAACGTATTTCATTGGCGTATTCTCCTTCATGCTAGTTCAGGTGCTCAACGGGTAATCTCCTGGCCGTCGGGCAGGGTGGGCGGGGCATCGTCTTCCGCCGGCCATTCGGGCTCTTCCTCGCCGCGCGTCTTCCACAGGGAGTAGAGGACGCCCGCGGCGATCAGCGCGAAGGTCACGCCGAGGCTGACCCAGGCGGGGAATTTCTCGCCGTCCATGACGAAATCGGAAACGAAGATCTTGCTGCCGATAAAGACGAGCACTGCGGCCAGCGCGTATTTGAGGTAGTGGAACCGGTGGATCATCGCCGCCAGCGCGAAGTACAGCGCCCGCAGGCCCAGGATCGCGAAGATGTTGCTGGTGTAGACGATGAAGGTGTCGGTCGTGATCGCGAAGATGGCAGGCACGCTGTCCACTGCGAACACCAGGTCGGCAAGATTGATGACCACCAGTGCCAGCAGCAGCGGGGTCGCGGCGCGCACCATCCTGCCGGTCTTTTCGTCCTGCACCTTCACCAGGAATTTCTGGCCGTGCAGTTCGGGCGTGACCCGCATGTGGCGGCTGATCCATTTTACCGCCGGGTTGTTGCCGACGTCCATCGGCTCGTCGCCCGCGAAAAACATCTTGATGCCGGTGAACACCAGGAAGGCGGCGAACAGGTAGAGGACCCAATACGCCTCGGCCAATAGGGCCGCGCCGCCCGCGATCATCAGGCCGCGCAGGACGATGACCGCGATGATGCCCCACAGAAGCGCGCGATACTGGTACTTCCGCGGGATCGCGAAATAGGTGAAGATCAGGCTGATGACGAAGACGTTGTCGATCGACAGCGCCTTCTCGATGAAGAAGCCGGTGAAGTACTGCATGCCCGACGTCTCGCCGCGCTCGAACCAGACCCACACGCCGAAAAGCAGCGCCACGCCGATATAGAAGGCGGACAGCTTAAGGCTCTCCGCGATGCCGAGCTCACGGTCCTCCTTGTGGAGGACGCCGAGGTCGAAGGCGGTGAGGACGATGACGATGGTCAGGAACGCGGCCCAGAACCAGACCGGCGTGCCCAGCCAGTCCATCAGCAGGAAGTCAGGCATTCGATACTATTTCCCCGTTGCTTCGCGCGGTCCGCGGTGCGGTGGCCAGCACGCTCATCCCGATGAGTGCGGAAATCATGGATCCGGTCAGCACGCCGATCTTCACGGCATCGATCCGGGCCGGGTCGGCAAAGGCAAGCCCGCCGATAAAAAGGCTCATGGTGAAGCCGATGCCGGCCAGGCAGGCGAGGCCGTAGATATGGCGCCAGGTGACGTCCGCCGGCATGCTGGCAAGGCCCGTCTTCGCCGCGATCCAGCATGCTCCGAAGACACCGGCCTGCTTGCCGATGACGAGGCCCGCCGCAATGCCGAGCGAAAGGGGCGAGAACAGCGCCGCAATCCCGGCCCCTACGAAGGATACGCCTGCATTCGCGAAGGCGAAGACCGGCAGGATCAGGAAGGCGACCCACGGATGCAGCGCATGTTCCAGCCGCGCCAGCGGCCGCTCGTCACCCGTGGCGATCGGCACGAACATGGCAGTCGCCACGCCTGCCAGCGTCGCATGGACGCCGGACTTGAGAACGCAGATCCACAGGATCGCTCCGAGGATGAAATAGGGGATGGTACGCGCCACGCCGGCCCGATTTAGCAGCAGCATGCCCGCCGCGGGAACCAGCGCGAGGGCGAGAGCGCCCAGATTCATGTTCTCGGTGTAGAACAGCGCGATGATGGCGATCGCCCCGATATCGTCGATGATCGCGACCGCCAGCAGCAGGGCCTTCAGCGCGACGGGTACACGGCTGCCCAGCAGAGCGAGCAGGCCGAGCGCGAAGGCGATGTCGGTCGCGGCGGGAATGGCCCAACCGCGGATGTTCTCCGGCGAACCGGTATTGATGGCGACGAAGACCAGCGCGGGAATCGCCATGCCGCCGATCGCGGCGTAAACGGGCAGCGCGGCCTGCTTCCAGGTCCGAAGCTGCCCGGTCACGACCTCGCGCTTCACTTCCAGGCCGATGAGGAAGAAAAACAGGGCCATCAGCCCGTCGTTGATCCACAGCAGCAGGGGCTTGTCGATCGAGACGAGATCGCCGGCGGAGAAGATGACCGGCGTGGCGAGAAGGCTCTGATACGGTGCCAGCAGCGCGGAATTGGCGATCACGAGCGCGATCGCGGCGGCCACGATCAGCACGATGCCGCCTGCGCTCTCGCTGGCGATGAAGGCGCGAAGGCGCTGTGTGGGTGAAAGTTTGGTCATGAGGAAAAGGGGCGACGGTCCGTACGAGGTCGGGGGGGGAGGGGCAGTCCGGACCGCCGCCCAGTCGGCTCAGTTCGCCATGCCGCGTCCGCGGGGTTCTCGCCGGAGAGTAGCGATCTGGTCTTTCAGACGCAGGCGAAGGCGTTTGAGCGACTTCAGGTCCTCACGCGCACCGGCCGCCTTGGTCGTGTCAATTAGCCGGTTGAGGGCACGGTGTTCCCGCACGAGCTTGCGCAGGTAAGGAATTGTCGTGTCGTTTCCTGAAGGTTTGGTCGTGTCGGCCATCTCGCTCTCCATTGTCCGATGGGATGGAGATCGGCATTCGGCCTTCGATAATCCAATCAGTAAGCTTGCCAATTTTCGATAAGTATTTCTAATGACGCAATGGTGACGCTCAAACAGCTCGGAATGTTCGTGCGGCTCGCCGAGACGGGCAATATGGGGGAGGCCGCGACTGCGCTGAACCTGACCCAGCCGGCGTTGAGCCAGCAATTGCGCAAGCTCGAGGATCGGCTGGGCCTAAGGCTGTTCGAGCGTGTGCCGAAGGGCCTGCAACTCACGCCGAGCGGGCGCGAATTGCTGGCCGGTGCGCGCGCGGTGCTGAGCGCGGTGCACGATTTCGAGGAAGCGGCGGACCGCCTCGCCGCGCGGCCCGCGGGTGCCATCCGTTTCGGCGTCACCCCGACGCTTGGCCCCTACCTCATGCCGCGCGTCATCAGGCGCCTGCACCAACGCTATCCGGAACTGCGGATCTTCATGCGCGAGGGGATCCCAGCGATCCACCAGGCCGAACTGGCCGCAGGGGAGTTGGACATGGTGCTGTCTCCCATGCCGATTGTCGGTCGGGGGCTGCATGTCGAACCCCTGTTTCGCGAACCGCTGCGGATCGTGGCGCCGCCGGACGATCCGCTGCTCTCGCGCGAGCGCCTGACCCGGGCCGATTTTGCCGGACGCACTTTTCTGACGCTGGATCACCGGCACCATTACCATCGCCAGATCGTCGAAATCTGCGAGGACCTGCAGGCGAGCGTGCTGGCCGACTACGAGGGCACGAGCCTCGACGCGCTGCAGCAGATGGTGGGATCGGGCGTGGGGCTCGCGATCCTTCCGCGGCTCTACATCCGGTCGGGGGCGGGCGGGCTCGACGTGGTACGCATCGCGGAGCCGGAGGGCTGGGCGCATTATCGCAGTATCGCGGCCGTCTGGCGCACCGGCGCCGCTTATGCCGACCTTTATGCCGAAGTTGCGCAGGTTATCGCGCAGGAAGGGCGGACGGACTAGCGACTGGCTGGCGCGATCGCATAGGAAATTTCCTGTGGGCTACCGGCTCTCGCAATACGCGTTTTCCGGTCCGACGCCCGCGCCATCCGGATCGGTCTCGTCCGATATTCGACCGCCACGCACAGGTTCCAGGTTGAGGTAGCCGTCGTCGAACTCCGCGATCTGCGTCAACCTGGTCCGATCGAGGATTTGCAAACGCTGCGCCCGCAGTTCGATCAGCCCGTCCGCGCGAAGATCCTGCAATGTGCGATTTACGTGGACGACCGACATGCCGAGAATGGACGCGAGCTGTTCCTGCGTGATGGGGAAGAAGTGTCCGCGCCGCGATGCGGCCGCCAGCTTGTCCAGCCGCGCCGCCATCTCGCAGAAGAAATGCGCCATCCGGTTGCGCGCGCATCGCTGGCCCAGCCGGGCGGCGCTCTCGCTCATGGAGAATTTTTCGATGGCGAGCACCGCGCCGAAGGCGCGACAAACCGGCGGACTGCTCTGGGCCATTTCCCGCAACTTGCTTCGGTCGAGCCGGACGATGGTGCAATCGGTGATGGTGGCGAGACCGAAGCGCGCACGGTCCAGGTAAAGCCGGTCGGCGTCCAGTATCTCGCCGGGTAGGTTGACCGCCACGATCTGGCGCCAGCCATTGGGCCCGGTCAGGTAACGAACGGCCCAGCCATGCGTCAGCACGTGCAGCCAGCCGTCATTGTCGTCTTCGGGCAGGAAGTCCGTCTTGGCCGGAAATTCCAGCGGTTCGTCGGCCGCAACGCGCAGCGCCTCGCGTTCTTCGCGATCCAGCGCAGCCAGCCATCCATCCGGATCGTCGAACATCATGTCCCACCCACGCGAATAGCCGGCGTGCGAGGGGGTGCCCCTCACGCTTCCCATAAATCTGCTCCACCTTGTGACTTGCAGAGTTTTTCAAGTCACCGGCCACCCTAGTTCCAGGATGGCTCTGGCGGCGGAAGGTACGCCACCGGACGTTGGGCGGATACATGTCTTATGTTTACCGGAGAGGCCGGCGTCCGTAGGCGGGTCGGACCTAGGAGGAGCGATCCCGCCTCTGGTCGCCATCGTCCGATCGCACTTCTCGCGCGACAGGAGGTCGCATGTCCGATCCGATCGTTACCGACACACGCAACATCTTGTTGCAGTCTCTAAATCCGACCGCACGTGATGCGCTGCTCCATCTTGCGACGCGACACCAGCTGAACCGTCATCAGGTGCTCGCGTCGCCCGGAGAATGCCTGGACGCCGTCTGGTTTCCTGAAACGGCCATCGGATCCATTATCGCCGAAACGACCGATGGGCAGCGGATCGAGGCCGGCCTGGTCGGACGCGACGGCTTCCTGCCCGTCCAGTTCGCACTCAGCGATACCCAGATTGCGCATCTGACGGTGGTCCAGATCCCGGGCATCGCACTGTCTATCGCAGCCGACCCGCTGCGCGGTCTCATGAAGAAGTGCCCGGACCTGCGCGAAGCCCTGCTGTCCTTCGCGCATGTCCATTCCTTCCAGACCGCGCAGACCGCGCTGTGCAATGCCGCATACCGCGTCGAGCAGCGCCTCGCCCGCTGGCTCCTGATGTGCCACGACCGGGTGGACTGGAACGAATTGCCGCTGGTTCACGAATTCATTTCGGTCATGCTCGGCGTGCGCCGGGCCAGCGTGACGGACGCGCTGCACGTGCTCGAGGAACGGCAGCTCGTCATATCCGAGCGGGGCTGCATCGTGATCCGCGACCGTGCGGCGCTCGAGGATTTCGCCGGACCGAGCTACGGCGAGCCGGAAAAGCTGTATCGAAAGCTGTTCGGCCAGGCGCTCGCCTGACCGGCGCTTCGCGGGTGGCGCATCGACGGCGCCTGTGCGACACCGCCCGCCTACGGCAAACGTAGGCGACTGAGGGAAGGAATATTCTTGGCGGACACTAAGGCAGGATGGCGGTTCGCGATCGACCGGGGAGGAACCTTCACCGACGTGGTGGCGACGACCCCTGCCGGACAACTGGTGACGGACAAGCTGCTGTCCGAGAACCCGGCGCACTACGACGACGCGGCGACCGAGTCCGTCCGCCGCCTCATGGACCGGCATGGCGAGGGCCCCATTGCCGAAATGCGTATCGGGACCACCGTCGCCACGAACGCCCTTCTGGAGCGCAAGGGGGAGCGCCTCGCGCTCGCCATCACGAAAGGCTTTGCCGATGCCCTGCGCATAGGCACTCAGGCGCGCCCGGACATATTCGCCCGCCATATCGTCCTGCCCGAACAATTGCCTGAGCGGGTGGTCGAGATCGACGAGAGGATCGGGGCGGACGGAAACGTGCTGCGGGATCTCGATACCGCTGCGGCGCGGCAGACGTTCGCGGCGCTGCGCGAGGACGGCTACGATTCCATCGCCATAGTCCTGATGCATGGCTGGAAATACCGTCAGCACGAAGAAACCCTCGCGCGCCTGGCGAAGGAAGCTGGCTTCGCGCAGGTCAGCGTAAGCCACGAGGTCGCGCCGTTGATCCGGCTGGTGCCGCGCGGCGATACCACCGCGGTGGACGCCTATCTCTCGCCGGTGCTCGATCGCTATGTCGAGGGGTTGCGACGCAGCCTGCCCGCCACCGGCAATCTGCGCTTCATGCAGTCCAATGGTGGGCTGGCGGAAGTCGGCGCTTTCCGCGGCAAGGATGCGATCCTGTCCGGGCCGGCCGGAGGCGTCGTGGGGATGGTCGCCACCGGGGCCGAACTGGGCCATAGCAGGCTGATCGGGTTCGACATGGGCGGGACCAGCACGGATGTCGCGCATTACGCCGGCGAATACGAACTGACGGGCGACAGCGTGGTTGCTGGCGTGCGCGTGGCCGCGCCCATGATGCAGATCCACACCGTTGCGGCGGGCGGGGGGTCCATCTGCAGTTTCGACGGCGCGCGCTTCCGCGTCGGACCGGAAAGCGCCGGGGCGCATCCCGGGCCGGCCTGCTATCGCAATGGCGGTCCGCTGACGGTGACCGACTGCAATCTCGTCCTCGGACGGATCGATCCGGCCTTTTTCCCGCATGTCTTCGGCCCGGACGGCGATCAGCCGCTCGATCCCGCCGCCGCCCGCGCTCGGCTGGAAGAGGTGGCGGCGCAGCTGCCCGAGCCGCAGGATCTGGAAGATATCGCAAGAGGCTTTCTCGCCATTGCCGTCGACGGAATGGCGAACGCCATCCGCAAGATCAGCGTGGCGCGCGGGCATGATGTGACCCGCTACGCCCTGGCCTGTTTCGGGGGTGCGGGCGGCCAGCACGCCTGCATGGTCGCGGACGAGCTGGGGATCGAGACGGTGCTGGTCCATCCGCTTGCCGGGATGCTCTCCGCCTACGGAATCGGTCTGGCACCGGTAAAGGCGATCCACGAAGTAAGCATCGTGCGCCCGCTGGAGGACGATTTCGAAAGCGATCTGGCGGCGCTGGAGGAAACCGCGCGGGCTGCGCTCGTCGAACAGGGGATCGCGCCCGATGCGGTATGCACCGAGGCGAGCGCCCGCCTGCGTTTTTCCGGCAGCGACAGCGTGCTGAGCATTGCGTGCGAAGACCATGCGGAAATGGACGAGGCGTTCCGCCTGCTCCATCGCCGGCGCTTCGGCTACTCCGATGCGGAAGCCGCGATCATCGTCGAAGCGCTGAGCGTGGAAGCGAGCGGCCACTCGGGCGGTCTGGCCCGCGCCGCGGTCGAGCCGGACGCAACCGGGGGAGAAGCCAGCGGCGACTGGCCGACCTACGGACGGGCCGCGCTGGCGGACGGAGACGGCGTCGAAGGCCCGGCGCTGGTCATCGATCCCGGCTCCACCACCGTCGTGGAACCGGGATGGCGTGCGCGGCTTGCGGACGAGGGCAGCCTGGTGCTGGCTCGCGAGACGCAGCTGGTGCGCGACCGCGCGGCGGGGACCGATATCGACCCCGTACGGCTGGAGATCTTCAACAACCTGTTCATGGCGATCGCCGAGGAAATGGGAGTCGTGCTCCAGTCCACGGCGACGTCGGTCAATATCAAGGAGCGGCTCGATTTCTCCTGCGCCCTGTTCGATCGGGCCGGATCGCTGATCGCGAACGCCCCGCACATTCCGGTCCATCTGGGGTCGATGGGCGACAGTATCGCGCGGGTGATCGAAGTGCGCGGGCAAGGCCGCGACGGGCGCGGGTTCCGGCGCGGCGATGCCTACGTCCTGAACGACCCGTTCCGGGGCGGGACCCACCTGCCGGACATCACCGTGATCGTGCCGGTGTTCTACGACGAAGAGGCGGACGAGCCCGATGCCTTCGTCGCGGCGCGCGGCCACCACGCCGATATCGGCGGCATCGCGCCCGGCTCCATGCCGCCCGAAAGCCGGACCATCGAGGAGGAGGGCGTTATGATCGACAACCTCCTGATGGTGGATGAAGGCGAATTCCGCGACGGTGCAGTCAGGGCGGCGCTGGCGGACGCAAGGCATCCCGCCCGTAATCCCGACCGCAACCTGTCCGACCTGCGCGCGCAGCTGGCCGCCTGCACGCGCGGCGTGGAGCTGCTGCAGGCGGCGGCACGCGATCAAGGAGGGGATGTCGTCGCGGCCTATATGGACCATGTCCTCGCCAATGCGGAAGAAAGCGTGCGCGCCCTGCTCGGGCGGCTGGACGACGGCGAGTTCTCCTACGCGATGGACAATGGGGGGGAGGTGAAGGTCGCCGTCCGGATCGACGACGGGACGCGATCCGCGGTGTTCGATTTTTCCGGGACGAGCGAACAGCAGGCCGGCAATTTCAACGCCCCCCGCTCGATAACGCGGGCCGCGGCGTTGTATGTCCTGCGAACCCTCATCGACGATGCGATCCCGATGAACGACGGATGCCTTCGCCCGGTCGAACTGATCGTGCCGGAAGGCTCAATGCTCAATCCCCGTCCCGGCGCCGCGGTCGTGG
Source organism: Qipengyuania sp. JC766 (assembly GCF_040717445.1). Classification (NCBI taxonomy): domain Bacteria; kingdom Pseudomonadati; phylum Pseudomonadota; class Alphaproteobacteria; order Sphingomonadales; family Erythrobacteraceae; genus Qipengyuania; species Qipengyuania sp. JC766. The sequence continues at coordinate 105,483 of NZ_JBFEFL010000001.1, forward strand.
CCGGGAACGTGGAAACGAGCCAGGTCGTGACCGATACGCTGTTCGCCGCGACGAACCGCCTGGCGCCGAGCCAGGGGACCATGAATAACTTCACCTTCGGCAATGACAGCCACCAGTATTACGAGACGATCTGCGGCGGTTCGGGCGCGGGCCCGGACCACGACGGGACGAGCGCGGTGCAGACCCACATGACCAACAGCCGCCTGACCGATCCGGAGATACTGGAGACGCGCCTGCCGGTGCGACTGGACACATTCGCGATCCGGCGGGGATCGGGCGGCGCGGGCGCGCATCGCGGCGGCGACGGGGTGGAGCGCCGGGTCACGTTCCTGGAGCCGATGCGGGCGAACATCCTCGCCAACCGGCGGTCGATACCGCCGCGCGGGATTGCAGGCGGCGGGGATGCCGAACCGGGTCGCAACTGGGTCGAGCGGGCGGACGGAACCCGCATGGAACTGGGCGCGACGGGATCGGCCGAGATGCAGCCCGGCGACAGCTTCGTGATACTGACGCCCGGTGGGGGCGGATACGGAAGGGCCGACGCATGAACTACTGGCCGCTGGTCGGCATCACGATCGTCGTTGCCGGGTTCGCGCTGCGCTTCAATCCACTGCTGGTGGTGGTGGGCGCGGCAGTCGCGACGGGTCTGCTGGCCGGGCTGGATTTCGTGGCGGTGGTCGAGGCGCTCGGCGCCGCGTTCAACGACAACCGCTATATCAGCGTGACCTGGATCATCCTGCCGGTCATCGGACTGCTGGAAAGATACGGCCTGCAGCAGCGTGCCCGGGCAGTGATCGAAGGTCTGCGCGGGGCCACCATGGGCAAGCTTCTGGTCGTCTATCTCGGCTTTCGCCAGATCACCGCGGCGATCGGGATGAAGGACATCGGTGGCCATCCGCAGGCGGTGCGGCCGCTGATCGCCCCGATGGCGGAGGCCGCCGCGCACAAGAGTCACGGCCAGCTGTCCGACGAGGAGAACGACAAGGTGAAGGCCATGTCGGCGGCGACCGACAATGTCGGCCTGTTCTTCGGGGAGGACATCTTCTTCGCGATCGCATCCATCCTGCTGATCCAGGGCGTGTTCGAAAGCGCAGGCTATCCGCTGACGCCGCTGCAATTGTCCGTGTGGGCGATCCCGACCGCGATCTGTGCCTTCTTCATCCATGGCGGCCGGATCCTCGCATTCGACCGCCGGCTGGGGAGGCGGGCGCGATGATCACGTACGAATGGCTCTATGTCCTGACAGGCTTCTTCTTCCTCGCCTGGTCGCTGTTGAGCGCGATGGACCGGACGAACGGCAAGCGGTGGGGCAATGCCGCGTTCTGGGGCCTGCTGGCGGGGAGCTTCCTGTTCGGCAGCCATATCGGGGACTTCGCCAACGGCGTCCTTGTCCTCGCGCTGGTCGGCATTGCGGGTGTCGGCGGGCTGGGGCGGAGCGACCCGCCGACGACCTCGCCGGAGGAGCGGCTGAACTTCTCCGCCCTGCTGGGTAACCGGCTGTTCCTGCCCGCTCTCGTCGTCCCGATCACGGCGGTCGCCGGGACGCTGCTCTACAATTACACGCCCCTGTCGGAGACGGGGCTGATCGAGGAGCGGCGCGAGACGCTCATCCTGTTTGCCGTGGGCGTCCTCTTCGCGCTGGCAGCGGCGATGGTCTGGCTGAAGCCGCCCGCACTCGCACCTGCGGAGGAGGGGCGCAGGCTGCTCGATTCCATCGGCTGGGCCGCGATCCTGCCGCAGATGCTGGCGGCGCTGGGCGCAGTGTTCGCGCTGGCCGGGGTGGGGGACATCATTGGCAGTCTCGCAGGTTCGGTCATTCCGGACGGCAGCGTCCTGTTGACCGTGATAGTCTTCTGTCTCGGCATGGCGATCTTCACGATGATCATGGGCAACGCCTTTGCCGCCTTCCCGGTGATGGCGGCCGCGATCGGCATTCCGCTTCTGGTCGAGGACTATGGCGGCAATCCCGCGGTGATCGGCGCGGTCGGCATGCTGGCGGGTTTCTGCGGAACGCTGCTGACGCCTATGGCCGCCAACTTCAACATCGTGCCCGCCGCGCTGCTCGAACTGAAGGACCAGAACGGCGTGATCCGGCAGCAGGTATGGACCGCGATCCCGCTCTGGGTCTGCAATGTCGCGATCATCTATATCGGAGGATACCTGCTGTGGACCTGACGCAGGATATCGCCAGCCGCTTCGCGCGGACCGCTCTCGGCCATGTGACCCGACCGTACCCCTACAAGGACGACCATGTGTTCACGGGCGATGCCGATGCCCGCCCGCCGCGCGTCGATCACCCGGTGTTTTTCGGCAGCTTCGACTGGCACAGCTGCGTCCACGGATGGTGGACCCTGCTGACCTTGCGGCGGCTGTTCCCCGACATGCCGGAGGCAGGCGAAATCGCCGCGCTGGGCGACGCGACATTCACCCCGGAGAAGCTCGCTGTCGAACTAGCCTACCTCGAGCGGCCGGAATCGCGCGGGTTCGAACGGCCCTACGGATGGGGCTGGCTGCTGTATCTGCATCACGAAGCGTCACGGCACACGGACCGGGACTGGGGCCGCCGGATAGAACCGCTCGCCCGCGCCTTCGCGGACCGGTTCGGGAATTACCTGCGCGTCCTGACCTACGCGATTACCGTGGGCACGCACTTCAACACGGCCTTCGCGCTCGTGCTGGCGCGCGAATGGGCGCAGGAGCGCGATTCGCGCCTGTTCGCGACTATCGACGAGTGGGCGCTCGCCGCGTTCGGGTCGCGCACGGACTATCGCGGGTGGGAGCCGGGGGGCGACGAATTCCTGTCGCCCGTGTTGATCGCCGCGCTGCTGATGGCCCGGGTCATGCCGCAGACGCAGTTCGTGCCGTGGTTCGAAGGGCTGGTGCTGGAGAACGGTTGGGTGCGCGATCTCGTGCCGGCGACCGTTTCGGACCGCAGCGACGGCAAGATCGCCCATCTCGACGGGCTGAATCTCAGCCGCGCCTGGTGTCTCACGGAAATCGCGAAGGTGCTGGGCCCCCATCCGGAAGCCGACATGATCCGGGACGTCGCCCGCCGGCACGGCTCAGCGGCGATGGACCATGTGACCGGCGACTACATGGGCGAACACTGGCTGGCGAGCTTCGCCCTGCTTGCGCTGCTGGCTTCGCGGGACTAGCCCCCCGCCAGGGCGTCCACGAAGTTCTGCCGCCACTTCTCGACCGTCTCGGTCGCAACGACCTCGTTCAGCTTTTCCCACCGGTCCCTGCGCTCGTCGAGCGGCATCTCGATCGCCTGCCCGATCGCCCGGCTGACTTCTTCCATGGAATAGGGATTGACCAGCAGCGCATCGTCCATCTGCTCGGCCGCGCCGGCGAAGCGGGAGAGGACCAGCACGCCCGGGTCCTCCTCATCCTGCGCCGCGATATATTCCTTGGCGACCAGGTTCATCCCGTCGCGCAAGGGCGTCACCAGCCCGACATGGGCCGCGCGATAGAACCCGAACAGCTCCTGCCGGGGATAGCCGCGATTGACGTAGCGGATCGGGACCAGGTCCACCTCGGAGCGAGCGCCGTTGATCTGCCCCGCCTTCTGCTCGAGGGTCTCGCGGATCTGCTGGTAGGTGGTCACGTCCTGCCGCGAGGGCGGGGCGACCTGCACGAACAGCGTTTCCTTCACCCGGTGCGGGTTTTCGTCGAAATACCGCCCGACCGCGTCGAATTTCTCCGGCAGACCCTTCGAATAGTCGAGCCGGTCGACCCCGATGATCAGCTTGCGATGCCGCGAACTGGACAGCATGCGCTGTTCCGCCTGGCGCGATGCGCCCGACTTGCCGCCTTCCAGGAATTCCTCGTAATCGAGCCCGATCGGGAAGGACCGGACCGACACGCTGCGCCCGCGATAATCGACCCGCCCGGTGTCCTCGTCCACGTCGGCACCCAGTTCCTTGCGGCAATAGGCGAGGAAGCTGTCGACCGATTCCTCGTCCTGGAACCCGATCAGGTCGTATTGCAGCATGGTGAGGACAAGCCGCTCGTGGAAGGGCAGCGCCACCAACAGATTGCGCGGCGGCCAGGGTATGTGGAGGAAGAAGCCGATCTTGTTTTCGGCCCCGCCTGCCCGCAACCGCTCGCCCAGCGGCAGCAGGTGGTAATCGTGCACCCAGATCAGGTCGTCTTCTTCCAGCAGCGGACCCAGCGTCTGCGCGAAGCGTTCGTTGACCCGTTCGTACCCCTTGCCGAAATCGCTCCGATATTCGGCGAGGTCGACGCGGTAATGGAACAGCGGCCAGAGCGAGCGGTTCGCGTAACCGTTGTAGTATTCCTCGACGTCCTGCGCTTCCAGGTCGATCGTCGCGGTCGTCACCCCGTCGATGTTCTGCAGGTTCAGATGGCCGGTGAACTCGTCGACTTCCTCACCCGACCATCCGAACCACATGCCCTTTCGTTCGCGCAGTGCAGAGCCGAGAGCGACCGCCAATCCACCCTGTGCGCCTGCGGCCCCCCGGGCCTTGGGAACGGAAACACGGTTGGATACGACGATCAGGCGGCTCAACGAATGGAACTCCACGACTTGGACAACAGGGCGGCGCAATTGATGATTCCGACCAGCGAGTAGGTCTGCGGAAAATTGCCCCACAATTCGCCGGTCTCGAAATCCAGGTCCTCCGACAGGAGACCCGAGCGCGTCCGGTGCGATAGCATCTTTTCGAACAGATCGCGCGCCTCTTCCGGCCGACCTGCCAAATGTAAGGCTTCGATCAGCCAGAACGTGCAGATGTTGAAGGCGGTTTCGGGCAGGCCGAAATCGTCCTCGCTGTCGTAGCGCAGCATGTGCTCGCCACGTCGCAGGTTCTTCTCGATCGCGGCGAAGGTGGACTGGAACCGGTCGTCCTCCGGCTTCAGGAATTTGAGGTCGATCATCTGCAGCACGCTCGCATCCAGGTGCGATCCGCCCATGGCCGAGGCGTAGTATTCGCCGTCCTCGTTCCACGCCTGCGTTTCGATCATGGTGCGGATCTTTTGCGCCCGGCCCGACCAGAGCTGTTCCTTGTCCGTCATGCCGCGATAGCGCGCGACATTGGCCAGCCGGTCGCAGGCGGCCCAGCTCATCAGCGTGGAATAGGTATGGACTTCCTGCCGGGTGCGGAATTCCCACAGGCCCGCATCGGGCTTGTCGTGGAAGTTCCACGCCATCTCGCCCACGCGTTCCAGGCTTTCGAAGTCGGAATCGTCCGCCATGCGGAACAGGCGATGGTCGTAGAACGCCTGTGCCGTCGGCAAAACGATCTGGCCGTAGGCGTCGTGCTGTTCCTGGAAATAGGCGGCATTGCCGACCCGCACCGGTCCCATCCCGCGATAGCCCGCCAGGCTGTCGGCCATGGTCTCGGTCAGTTCGGTTTCGCCCATCACGGAATAGAGCGGCTGGATGCGCCCGCCGTCGCAATTGTCGACGATGTTGCGCAGGTAGGCGAGGTACTTTTCCAGCACGTCCAGCGCGCCGAGGCCGTTCAGGGCCTGCACCGTGTAATAGGAATCGCGGATCCAGCAGAACCGGTAGTCCCAGTTGCGCTCGCTCCCCGGCGCTTCGGGCACGGACGTGGTCAATGCGGCGACGATGGCGCCCGTTTCCTCGTGCTGGCAGATCTTGAGCGTGATGGCGGCGCGGATGACGGCGTCCTGCCATTCCATCGGCGTCGCCAGGCCGCGCGCCCAGTCGCGCCAGTAATCGTCGGTCGCTTCCAGCATCCCTTCGACCTCGTTGCCGACATTGCCGTTGAACGGCTCGTCCGGCCCGAGGAAGAAATGCAGGTCCCGTTCGACGCGGAAGGTGCGTTTTTCGAGGATGTAGCCGATCGGCGCATCGGTGGAGAGGCGGATCGCCTGCGGTCCGATCAGGTAGCGGATGTGGTTGGTGCCGTGCGTCGTCTCCGCGACCTTGCTGCCGTATCCCGTCATCGGGGACAGGTTGATGCGGATGCGCGGTGTGCCGGCCACCGGGCGCACGATGCGGATGAAGGCGACCGGGCGGTACATCCGGCCCGAGCGGCTGAAACGCGGGCAGGCATCGATCACCTCGATCGCGCTGCCGTCCTTCGCTTCCAGCCGGGTTTTCAGCGTGGCGGTGTTGCGGCAGTATTCCTGGCTGGAGGACACCTGGTCGACCAGTTCGAACCGCCAGACGCCTTCGTCCTGTCGGTCACCGTTGAGGAGGGAGCAGAACACCGGGTCCCCGTCCACCCGCGGGACGCAGGCCCAGACGAAACCGGCATCGGCATCGACCATCGCCGAAACCTGGCAATTGCCGATCGGCCACAGATCGAGCGAACTCACAGACCGAGCCATGCATGCACCTCCGAAACATCGTCGAACCGGTACCGGGCGGCGGTTTCCCGCGGCTCGCCCACGAGGACGCCGAACCCGCCGAGATCGCCGGCAGCCCGGAACCCGTCCTCGTCGCCCACATCGTCGCCTACGAATACCGGCATTCCGTCGGAGAACGGCTTCGCGTCCATGATCGCGCGGACCGCCGCGCCCTTGTCCGCCGTGCTGTGCGTGAGTTCGATCACCATCTTTCCTCGCTTGATCCGCAGGTCGTGCAGGGCGGCGAGCTCGTCCGCAAGCGCCTCCACCCGGTGGCGGGCATCGGGATTGGCCCGGTAATGCAGGCCGAACCCGTGCGCCTTGCGTTCGATCAGCAATCCTTCGCATTCCTGCGCGAAGCGTTCCACCGCCCGCAGCGCCGCGTCGCTCCGGCCCGGATCGACGGGCGCCGCTTCCACGCCCGGGAGATTGTGGAATTCCGCGCCGTGGGACCCCGACATCGCGATCCCGTCGGTGCTCAGATGGCCCGTGATGTCGTCCAGATAGCGGCCGGTCACCAGCGCCAGCCGTCCGTCCTGCCGGCCTGCCAGCGCCACGAGCCTTTCGCCCAGCGTTTCGGGGACTTTGATCCCGTCGGGAGTGTCGGCCAGGGGAACCAAAGTGCCGTCGAAATCTAGAAACAGGGACACCGGACCCATTCCGGCGAGGGGTGGCGGCTTGGCAGTTGGCAAATCGATCACCTTTTCGGGGCTGGCAACGTGACTATCGGTAAGCGCGGACGACCCTGCGGTTCCGGGAACGACAGGACAAGGGGCTTTGCCCCGCGCAACACAGCTGCATAGCTATGCGTGTGGCAATTTCGCGACTTATGGCCGATTGATGCAATCGGGAACGAACGAGGGACTGCGCTTTTCGATGACGGCTTCTTCCATTCTGCTGCTTTTCGGCGCGACCGGGGATCTTTCGCGCCGGATGCTGCTGCCTTCGCTCTTCGCCCTGCACGAGGAGAACCTGGTCCCGGACGACCTCAGGATCGTCGGCACCGCACGGAGCGAGCTATCGGACCAGGGCTTCCGGGAATTCGCCGCCGAAGCGCTGACCGAATACCTGCCCGACGACCGGCAGGACAGCGCGACCATCGCCTCGTTCCTGGAGCGGCTCGAATACCAGCCGCTGGACGCCTCCACCGTCGAGGGGTTCGACGACCTGGCCAAGAAGCTCGGCGATATATCCGGCGGCATTGCGATCTTCCTGTCCACCGCGCCCTTCCTGTTCGAACCAACGATCAAGGGCCTTGCCTCGGCGGGCCTTGCAGGGCCGAACGTGCGGATCGGGCTGGAAAAGCCGCTTGGCAACGACCTCGAAAGCTCGCGCGTTATCAACGACGCGGTCGCTGCCGCCTTTGACGAGGACCGCATTTTCCGCATCGACCATTACCTGGGCAAGGAAACAGTCCAGAACCTGATGGCGCTGCGCTTCGCCAACATGATGTTCGAACCGCTGTGGAATGCCAACGGCATCGAGCACGTCCAGATCACGGTGAGCGAGACCGTGGGGCTGGAAGGGCGTCACGATTTCTACGACGAGACCGGCGCGCTGCGCGACATGGTGCAGAACCACATGCTGCAGCTCCTGGCGCTGACCGCGATGGAGGCCCCGGCCGATTTCGACGCGACTAGCGTGCGCGACGAAAAGGTGAAGGTCCTGCGATCGCTGCGCCCCGTCGCCGCCGACGAGATGGTCCGAGGGCAGTATCGCAGCGGCGCGATCGACGGTGCCGCCGTCGAGGGATATCCGGACGATCTGGGCGAGGAATCGCGCACCGAGACCTTCGTCGCGATCAAGGCCCATGTCGACAACTGGCGCTGGCAGGGCGTGCCGTTCTACCTCAGGACCGGCAAGCGGATGCAGGAGCGCCGCAGCGAGATCGTGGTCCAGTTCAAGGACGTGCCGCACAATATCTTCGCCCGGCGCGGCGGGAAGCTGGTCGCCAATCGGCTGGTCATCCGCCTGCAGCCGGAAGAATATGTCCGCCTGATGGTCATGGCCAAGCAGCCGGGTATGGACCGCGAGGGCGTCACCTTGCGCGAAGTACCGCTCGACCTGTCGCTGACCCAAGCCTTCGCCCGCGCGCGCCGCCGGATCGCCTACGAGCGCCTGCTGCTGGACCTCATCGACGGCGATCCCACCCTCTTCGTCCGGCGCGACGAGGTGGAAGCGCAGTGGCGCTGGATCGACGCGATCCGGAACGTCTGGGCGGAACAGGACGTCGAGCCCAAGCCTTATGGCTCCGGAAGCTGGGGTCCGAGTGCCGCCATCGCCCTGGCCGAACGCGACGGGAGAAGCTGGCATGAGTGAGGGAACGAGCGGTGCGGATCGGGGCCGGATGATGCCCGACGGCTGGCACGAATTCGCCGATGGCCGCGCGATGGCCGTCGCATGCGCGAAAAGCGTAGCGGACGCCATCGATCGAGCGCTTCAATCGCATGGCGATGCCCTCCTCGCTTTTCCCGGGGGATCGACCCCGGTGGAGGCATTCGAGATACTCGCCGAGGAGCCCGTGGACTGGGAAAGGGTGACGATCCTGCCCGGTGACGACCGCCTCGTCGGCTGGGACGACCCGCTCTCCAACTTCGCGCAATTGCGGGGTTTCTTCGCCAAAACCGGCGCGAACCTGCTGCCGCTATTCGATGGCGAGACCGAGCAGGTCCAGGCGGCCCGGCAGGCGAACGAGGCACTGGCCCGCTTCGACCGGCCGCTCGACCTGGTCTGGCTCGGCGTGGGCGGGGACGGCCATACCGCCTCGATCTTTCCCGGCCCCGATTACGCCGAAGCCCTTGCCACAACCGAGACCACGTTGGTGGTGCGACCCGATCCCCTGCCGCCGGAAGCGCCGGTCGCGCGCATCACACTCAGCCCCGCCGCGATCCGTTCGGCCGGGCACCGCATGATCTCCCTGCGCGGCCCCGCGAAGCGCGAAGTCCTCCTGAAAGCGCTGGCGGACGGCGACCGGAGCGAGTTCCCGGTCGGCAGGGTGATGAATGACACGGACGCAGATTTCTACTGGAGCCCATGATGGCACTCGACAGCACCGTCGCCAAAGTCACTGACCGGATTGTTGAGCGCTCGCGCGAAGGCAGGCAGCGCTACCTCGACCTCATCGACCGCCAACGCGACGAGGGCGTCAATCGACCGACGCTGTCCTGCGGGAACCTTGCCCACGGCTTCGCGGCGAGTGGGGAGGACAAGCCGGCGATCCGGGGCGGCGAGGCGATGAATATCGGCATCGTCACGGCCTACAACGACATGCTGAGCGCGCATCAGCCCTACGGCCGGTACCCAGAACAGATAAAGATCTTCGCGCGGGAGAAGGGCGCCACGGCCCAGGTCGCAGGCGGAGTTCCGGCCATGTGCGACGGCGTGACGCAGGGGCAGGATTCCATGGAGCTGTCCCTCTTCAGCCGGGACGTGATCGCCATGGGCGCGGCGGTTGGCCTCAGCCACGGGATGTTCGAAGGCGCTTTGTTGCTCGGCATCTGCGACAAGATTGTCCCCGGCCTGCTGATCGGTTCACTGCGCTTCGGGTACCTGCCCACGATCCTCGTCCCGGCAGGGCCCATGCCCTCGGGTCTCGCCAACAAGGAGAAGATCCGCATCCGGCAGCTCTATGCCGAAGGCAAGGTCGGCGAGGAGGAACTGCTCGAAGCGGAAAGCGCGAGCTACCACGGGGCGGGCACCTGCACCTTCTACGGCACGGCCAATTCCAACCAGATGATGATGGAGATGATGGGTCTCCACATGCCGGGGTCGAGCTTCGTCAATCCGGGCAACAAGCTGCGGCAGGAACTCACGCGATCGGCCGTCCACCGGGTCACCGAGATCGGCTGGCGCGGCGAGGACTATCGTCCGCTGGGCCGATGCATCGACGAGAAGGCGATCGTCAACGCGGTCGTCGGGCTCCTCGCCACCGGGGGATCGACCAACCACGTGCTGCATATCCCGGCCATCGCGCGGGCCGCAGGGATCGCAATCGACTGGGACGACATGGACGAACTGAGCCGCGTCGTGCCGCTCGTCGCCAGCGTCTACCCAAACGGGTCCGGCGACATCAATTTCTTCCATGCGGCAGGCGGCATGCCCTTCGTGATCCGTGAGCTTCTGGACGCCGGTCTGGCGCATGCGGACATCCCGACGGTCTATGGTGCCTCGCTCGAGGAAGGGGCACAGGAGCCGGTGATGGACGGGGACCGGCTGGTTTGGAAGCCTGCGGCAAGCGAGACCCGCGACGACACCTTGCTGAAGCCGGTGGCCGATCCCTTCCAGCCCGATGGCGGGCTGGCGCTGCTGGGCGGCAATCTGGGTCGCGCGACGATGAAGGTGAGCGCCGTCGCGCCGGAGCACCGGACGGTGGAAGCGCCGTGCAGGGTGTTCGAAACCCAGAACGACGTTGCGACCGCATTCAAGGCAGGCGAGCTCGATCGGGACGTCGTGGTGGTCGTGCGGTTCCAGGGTCCCGCCGCGAACGGCATGCCAGAACTGCACAAGCTGACCCCCCTCCTCGGCGTCGCGCAGGACCGCGGGTACAAGGTCGCGCTGGTGACCGACGGGCGCATGTCGGGTGCCAGCGGCAAGGTGCCCGCCGCCATCCACGTTTCCCCCGAAGCCTATCACGGTGGGGCACTCTGCCGCCTGCGCGACGGGGATGTCGTGCGGGTCGATGCGAAAGCGGGAGAACTGCGCGCGCTGGTCGACGAAGATGAATGGGAAGCGCGTGAGCAGGCCCCCGTTCCGCCCGCGCAGTGGGGCACGGGCCGCGAGCTTTTCGCCATGCTGCGCCACCATGCGGATCCTGCGGAGAAGGGCGGCAGCGCGATGCTCGCCGAGGCCGGGCTGTGACACACGAGAGCCTCGTCGCGGTCGATATCGGCGGAACACACGCCCGGTTCGCTATCGCCTCTGTCGCCGAGGACGGCACGATCACGCTCGACGAGCCGGAAACACTACACACGCAGGACCATGTCAGTTTCCAGACGGCGTGGGAGGACTTCCGGGCCCGCAAGGGCGGCTCGCTGCCGAACGCGGTCAGCCTGGCCATCGCGGGGCCGGTGGGCGGCGACGTGATCCGGTTCACCAACAACCCTTGGATCATCCGTCCGGCCTTGGTGCGCGAGAAACTGGGCGTCGATCACTACACTATCGTCAACGACTTCTCCGCCGTGGCCCATGCGGTCGCGAAGGCCGAGCCCGAGCAGTTGCTGCACCTGGCAGGCCCCGACATCCCGTTGACGCAGGACGGCACGATCAGCGTCGTTGGTCCGGGGACCGGCCTCGGCGTTGCCCATCTCTACCGTTCGGGCGGAGAGTATCGCGTGCAGGCGACGGAGGGCGGCCATATCGATTTCGCGCCGCTAGACCAGATCGAGGATGCGCTGCTGGCGCGCCTGCGCCGCCGGCACACGCGGGTTTCGATCGAGCGCGTGGTTTCCGGGCCGGGGATTGAGGATATCTACCAGACGCTTGCCAAGCTGGAGGGCCGCACGGTGCCCGACCGGTCCGATGTCGATATCTGGAAGGCGGGAATGGCCGGGGAAGACAGCCTGGCCGCGGCCGCTGTGGACCGGTTCTGCCTGTCCCTCGGAAGCGTGGCAGGCGACATCGCGCTCGCGCAGGGCGGCTTCGGCGGCGTCGTGATCGCCGGCGGTCTGGGCTACAGGTTGCGGGAGATCATGCCGCGCTCCGGCTTTGCCGAACGGTTCAGCGCCAAGGGGCGCTTCGCCGGGCTCATGTCCAAGATCCCCGTCAAGCTGATCGTCCATCCGCAGCCGGGCCTCTACGGCGCGGCGGCGGCCTTCCTCAAGGAACACCCCGAATGACGGCGGGCGCACGCCCGTCCTGATCCCCACGCCAACGGCCGACGCGGCCAGAACCAGGAGACCCCCATGGCCACGCGCCCCGCAATCCAGCAAAATCCGGATATCCGCTATCTCGGCAAGCTGCTCGGCAACGTCATTCGCGAACATGGCGGCGAAAGGTTGTTCGAGCGCACGGAGCACATCCGCTCCGCCAGCGTGAACCGCCACCGCGGCGGCGAGCTGGTCGACATGGAGCTGGAGGATCTCAGTCTCGACGAGACGCTGTCTTTCGTGCGCGGGTTCGGGCTCTTCTCGACCCTTGCCAATTTGGCGGAGGACCGGAACGGCCTGGCGGCGGGCGACGACATGGGCTTCGCCGATGCGGTTTCGCGGCTCGAGGCTCACGGCATCGCGCGCGAGGATGTCGCCGCGATGCTGGAAGACGCCCTGATCGTTCCGGTGCTGACCGCGCATCCGACCGAGGTGCGGCGCAAGAGCGTGATCGACCACCGCGCCCGCATTGCGGAACTGATGGAACTGCGCGCCGCCGGCCAGACGCGCACGGCCGAGGGGGACGATGTCGAGGATGCCATCGTTCGGCAGATCGCCCTTCTCTGGCAGACGCGTACCCTTCGCCGCGAACGCCTTTACGTGACCGATGAGGTCGAAAACGCGCTCTCCTTCATGGAAGAGGTTTTCCTTCCGGTTCTTCCCGGCCTGTATTCGGACTGGGAAAAGGCGTTGGGGTCGAGGCCGGCCAGCTTCCTGAAGCTGGGTAGCTGGATCGGCGGCGACCGGGACGGCAATCCCAATGTCGATGCAGGCTCGCTGCGCTATGCCCAGAGCCGCGCAGTCGAAGTCGTTCTCGGGCATTATATGGACGTCGTACACGAACTGGGCGCGGAACTGTCCGTCTCCACGGAACTGGTGAATGTGGACGAGGACCTGCTGGCTCTCGCGGATGCATCGCAGGACGATTCCCCGCACCGGCAGGACGAGCCGTATCGCCGCGCCCTGATCGGGATATATGCAAGGCTCGACGCGACCTTCCGGGCCTATACCGGCAAGGTCCCGCCGCGTGCGTCCAACTTCGAAGCGGACCCGTACGAGAGCCCGAAGGACCTGAGCGCAGACCTGCGGATCGTGGCACGATCGCTTGCCGCGCTTGGCGGCGAGACGCTCGCCTCCAGCGGGGCGCTTGGCCGCCTGATCCGCGCGGTAAGGACCTTCGGTTTCCACCTGGCCGCACTCGACCTGCGACAGAACAGCGCCGTGCACGAGCGGGTGGTGGGCGAATTGCTGGAAAAGGCCGGTGTCGAGGACGATTATATCGGTCTGGACGAAGAGCGCCGGATCGAGGTGCTTCGCCGGGAACTGTCCAGCCCGCGGCCGCTCAGGCTGGCATGGGGTGCCTATTCGGACGAGACCGCCAATGAACTCGCGATCATCGACGCGGTGGCGGAAGCGCACGACCGGTTCGGGCCCGAGTGCGTGACGCAGTACATCGTCTCGATGGCGGAAACCGTGTCCGACCTGCTGGAAGTGCACCTGATCCTGCGCGAAGCGGGCCTCTATCGCGCCGGGGACCGCCCGGAATGCCCGATCATGGCGGTTCCCCTGTTCGAGACCATCGGCGACCTCGAGAATGCGCCCGGCGTGATGCGCGATTACTTCGCCCTGCCGGAAATCACCGCGCTCGCCGGCGCGCGCGGGCACCAGGAAGTCATGATCGGATATTCCGATTCCAACAAGGACGGCGGCTACCTGACATCGAGCTGGATGCTTGCCCGCGCGAGTGAGGCGCTGGCACCTGTGTTCGAGGACGCCGGCGTCACCATGCAGCTGTTCCACGGACGCGGCGGTTCTGTCGGCCGCGGTGGCGGATCAGCTTTCGAGGCGATCCGCAGCCAGCCGTCCGGAACGGTCAATGGGCGCATTCGCATCACGGAGCAGGGCGAAGTCATCGCCGCGAAGTTCGGAACGGTCGAAACGGCCCGCACGAACCTGGACGCGATGGCGACGGCCACCGTGCTGGCGACAATGGAACCCGAACGGGTGCCTCCGGCGGAGTACGAGAAATACGCCGAAGCGATGGACGGGATTTCCGCTCATGCATTCCAGGCATTTCGGGACCTGGTCTACGGCACGCCGAACTTCGTGGACGTTTTCCGGCAGATGACGCCGATTGCGGAAATCGCGACCCTGAAGATCGGTTCGCGGCCGGCTAGCCGGAAGGCGTCCAACGCCATCGAGGACCTGCGCGCCATCCCTTGGGTGTTTTCCTGGTCGCAGGCGCGGGTCATGCTGCCCGGTTGGTACGGCGTCGGACAGGCGCTGTCGGATTTCGAGGACAAGGCCCTGCTGCGCGAAATGGCGCAGAACTGGCCGTTCCTGCGCAATGCGCTGGGCAACATGGAAATGGTGCTCGCGAAATCGGACATGGCGATCGCCGCCGAATACGCGGGCCTCGTGGAAGACCGTACGCTCGGCGACGCGGTCTTCGGCCGTATTCGCGATGGCTGGCAGCTGACGCATGACGCGCTGCTGGATGCGACGGGGCAGTCGTTCCTACTGGAGAATTCGCCCACGCTCGATGAATCGATCAGGCTCCGCCTGCCCTATATCGAGCCGCTTAATCTGCTGCAGGTGGAACTGCTGAAGCGCCACCGGGCGGGCGAGCAGGACGAGCGGATCGCCGAAGGCATCAAGCTGTCGATCAACGCGATTGCCACCGCGCTTCGCAACAGCGGATAGAAGGACGCGCGATAGCGATTGTCCGGCGCGGCATCCCGGTTATAGTCAGATTGCATAATGCAACCGGACCCGGAGATGACCATGGCACTGCCCGACGCGACACGGAACTACATCGATGGACGATGGGTCGAACCCTCTGGCAGCGGGCGGCAGGACGTGGTCAATCCCGCGACCGAGGAAGTCGTCGGCCAGGTCGCGCTGAGCGATGCCGATGACGTGGCGAAGGCGGTAGCAGCGGCGCGGGCCGCCTTTCCCGCTTTTGCATCCACGCCGCTGGACGAGCGGAAGGCGATGCTGGGCCGCATCGTGGAAGGCATCAAGGCGCGGCAGGGCGATTTCGCCGATGCCATTTCCGCCGAAATGGGCGCGCCGGCTGGACTGGCGAGCGCGGCGCAGGCGCCCACCGGCATGATGCACTTCGCCACCATGCTCAAGGTGCTGGACGAGTTCGAATTCGAGGAAGTGCTCGGCACTACCAAGGTGCGCAAGGAGCCGATTGGCGTGGTGGCCATGATCACGCCGTGGAACTGGCCGTTCAACCAGATTGCTTGCAAGGTCGCCCCGGCGTTGGCGGCAGGGTGTACCATGGTGCTGAAGCCGAGCGAGTTCGCGCCGCTCGACGCGGTGGTGCTGGCCGAGATCCTCGACGAAGCAGGCGTGCCGCCCGGCGTGTTCAACCTGGTCCACGGGGACGGGGAGGGCGTGGGCGCGCCGCTGACCTCGCATCCGGACGTGGACATGGTGTCCTTCACCGGATCGACGCGCGCCGGTGTCGCGATTTCCAAGGCGGCGGCGGACACGGTCAAACGCGTGGCGCTGGAGCTGGGCGGGAAGTCCGCCAATATCGTGCTCGACGATGCGGACTTCGCGAAAGCGATCCCGGCAAGCGTCATGGGTGTAATGGTCAACAGCGGCCAGTCCTGCAACGCGCAGACCCGCCTGTTCGTACCGCGCGAGCGTTATGCCGAAACGGTCGAGCTGGCCAAAGGCGCAGCGGATGCGATGGCGCCGGGCACGCCGCGCGGGATCGGGCCGCTGGCCAATGCCAACCAGTACCGGCGCGTGCTCGGCTATATCGAGACGGGCAAGAAGGAAGGCGCGACGCTGGTGACAGGCGGCACCGACCGGCCAGAGGGGCTGGACAAGGGCTATTACGTCAGGCCGACCGTATTCGGGGACGTGACTCCCGACATGACCATCGCGCGCGAGGAGATCTTCGGGCCGGTGATCGCGATCTTCGCCTATGACGACCTGGACGAGGCGATCGAGGAGGCGAACGCCAATCCCTACGGCCTGTCCGGCGCCGTGTGGTCGGGCGATCCGGAACGGGCTTACGCGGTAGCGTCGCGGCTCAGGACCGGCATGGTCCACCTGAACGGGGCGCAGCTCGACGGGAACGCGCCCTTCGGTGGCTACAAGATGAGCGGCAACGGCCGCGAGTGGGGACGCCACGGCCTCGAGGAGTTCCTCGAGACCAAGTCCGTCTACGGCGCTGCTGCGGCCTAGGGTTCGACCACCTTTTGCTCGATGGCGCCGAAGATCGAATGGCCTTCGGCGTCGTCCATCC
Organism: Qipengyuania sp. JC766; assembly: GCF_040717445.1. Classification (NCBI taxonomy): domain Bacteria; kingdom Pseudomonadati; phylum Pseudomonadota; class Alphaproteobacteria; order Sphingomonadales; family Erythrobacteraceae; genus Qipengyuania; species Qipengyuania sp. JC766. Next base: position 121,956 of record NZ_JBFEFL010000001.1, read on the forward strand.
ACACCCGGACGGTGTCGCCCGGCTGCATGAAGCGGGTCTTCGCCTCTCCGTCGTAGATCGTCTCGATCATCCGTATCTCCGCGATGCAGCTGTAGCCTGCGCCGCCTTCGGACACCGGCTTGCCCGGGCCGCCGTCGGCGCCCTTGTTGCTGATCGTGCCCGAACCGATGATGCAGCCTGCGCCCAGGTTGCGCGTCTTCGCGGCATGCGCGACCAAGTCGGCGAGGCTGAATGTCGCGTCCTGTCCGACTTCGGCGCGGCCGAAAGGCTCACCGTTGTAATCGAGCTTGAGCGGCAGCTGGATCACGCTGTCCTTCCATGCATCGCCCAGCTCGTCGGGGGTGATCGCGACAGGTGAGAACGCGCTGGCGGGCTTCGACTGGAAGAAGCCGAACCCCTTGGCAAGCTCGCCCGGGATGAGGCCGCGCAGCGAGACGTCGTTGACCAGCATCAGCAGCTTGATGTGCCCGGCGGCATCGTCCTTGGATACGCCCATCGGCACGTCGTCGGTGATGCAGGCGATCTCGCCTTCCATGTCGCAGCCCCACGACGTGTCGGCGAGCGGGATGTCCTCGCGCGGGGCGAGGAAGTCGTCGCTGCCGCCCTGGTACATCAGCGGGTCGTGGTAGAAGCTTTCCGGAACCTCGGCATCGCGCGCCTTGCGCACCAGTTCCACGTGATTGATGTAAGCCGAACCGTCGGCCCACTGGTATGCGCGGGGCAGCGGGCTTTCCGCCTCGCGCTCGTGGAATCGCTCGCACGGCACCGCCTGGTGCTCGACGTCGCGATAGAGCGCTTCCAGCTTCGGCGCGCAGTTTTCCCAGTCGTCGAGCGCCGCCTGCAGCGTGGGCGCGATGTTGTCCGCCGCGCAGTAGCGGGTGAGGTCCTTGGAAACGACGACGAGCTTGCCGTCGCGGCCATACTTGAGGGAGGCGAGTTTCATCGGGTCGCTTTCTCCGGGTTGTCCGGCTGGTTGTCGGGATGGGCGCGCCGGAACGGTTCGAGGGCGAGGCACGCCTGCTCGACCCGGACCATGCGCGGGTGATCGGTGAAGTCGAAGTCGAAGCGCCGCGCATTGTACATCTGCGGCAGCAGCACGGTTTCGAAGAAGCCGGGCGCATCGAACAGGAAGTCCCCCGTATCGCGCTGCTCCAGCCGCGTTTCCAGCGGGTCGAGCGTGCGCGCGAGCCAGTGGCGGTACCATTCGCCGATCTGCTCCTGCGACTGGCCGTACTCGCTCTTGAGGTACTTGAGGACCGGCAGGTTCAGCGGCGCGTGCAGCTCGGTCGCAATGGCATAGGCCAGTTCGCGTGCGACGTAGCGGTCGCCTGTGTCGGACGGCAGCAGGGGCCGGTCGGGGTACGCTTCGTCCAGCCATTCGATGATCGCCATGGACTGGGCGAGGTCCCCGCTGTCCGTTTCCAGCATCGGCACGCTGCCGAAGGGGTTGCGGCTGGTGAAGGCTTCGTCCTTCTGCGCGCTCTCCAGCAGGTTCACGGGGCAGTTCTCGTATTCGAGGCCCTTCAGTTCGAGCGCGCAGCGCAGGCGATAGCTGGTCGAACTGCGGTAGTATCCGTGGAGTCGCATCGTCATCCCTACGCACCTAGCCTCTCGTTCGTTCCGCCGCAAAGTCGCGCCGGGCGCAGACATGGACCGCATGGACCACGGTCCAGGAGCAAAAAAGTCCGGCCCCGATCACCCCTTATACGGCAGGTTGGGGAGGGGCAAAAACGGAGGGCATCGGCCGGACCATGGCAGGTCCGGACGATGTAGGACAGGCCTGCGTCAGAAGGCGGCGATGCCGGTGATCGCGCGGCCCAGGATCAGGGCATGGACGTCATGCGTGCCTTCATAGGTGTTGACGGTTTCCAGGTTCACCATGTGCCGGATGACCTGGTATTCGCCGCTGATGCCGTTGCCGCCGTGCATGTCGCGCGCGTGCCGCGCGATGTCGAGCGCCTTGCCGACATTGTTGCGTTTCACGATGCTGATCATTTCGGGCGCGAAGGCCCCTTCGTCCATCAGCCGCCCGACGCGCAGCGAAGCCTGGAGGCCCATCGCGATATCGGTCATCATGTCGGCCAGCTTCTTCTGGAACAGCTGCTTGGAAGCGAGCGGTACGCCGAACTGCTGCCGGTCGAGCCCGTATTGCCGCGCGGCGTGGAAGCAGAATTCCGCCGCGCCCATGCTGCCCCAGCTGATGCCGTAGCGGGCGCGGTTGAGGCAGGAGAACGGACCCTTCAGCCCGGCGACATCGGGCAGCAGCGCGTCCGCGCCGACCTTCACGTCTTCCATCACGATCATGCCGGTGGTCGACGCGCGCAGCGAGATCTTGCCTTCGATCTTGGGCGCGGACAGGCCCTTCATTCCTTTTTCGAGGACGAAGCCCTTGATCTGTCCGTCATGCGCCTCGCTCTTGGCCCAGACCACGAACACGTCGGCGAAGGGCGAGTTGCTGATCCAGGTCTTGGAGCCGTTGAGGACGTAACCGTCCCCGTCCTTCTTCGCGACCGTCTTCATGCCCGCAGGATCGGACCCGGCATCGGGCTCGGTCAGGCCGAAGCAGCCGATCAGGTCCCCGCTGGCGAGACCGGGCAGGTATTTTTTGCGCTGCTCGTCGGTGCCGAAGGCGTGGATTGGATACATGACCAGACTGGACTGGACGCTCGCCATCGACCGATAGCCGCTGTCCACCCGCTCGATCTCGCGCGCGATCAGGCCGTAGGCGACATAGCCTGCACCGGCGCCGCCATATTCGTCCGGGATGGTGGCGCCCAGAAGGCCGGCCTGTCCCATCAGCGGGAACAGTTCGGGCGCGTCCAGTTCCTTGCTGAAGGCTTCCTGCACGCGCGGCTGCAACTCGCCTTGCGCAAAGGCATGGGCCGTGTCGCGGATCATCCGTTCGTCTTCGGTCAGCTGGTCGTCCAGCCGGAAGGGATCGTCCCAGGTAAAGGCCTGCATCCCGGAGGACGAGCGGGCGGAAGAAGAGGGGGCGTGCATGGTATGCTCCTGAGCAATGTCGTGCCTGCATTCTCGCAGGCGCGGTGCGCAAGAGCAAGGCGGCTCAGTTGCGCGAAGGGTAAATGCCCGTGACGACCACGCAATATTTGAGTTTGCCCAAGATCGCGTCGTTTTCGTGCGCCCGCTTGAGGTTGGGCAGGGCGAAGGTCCGGCTCCCGTCCCCGCCATACATCGTGCCGAAAATCGAGAAGAGCGCGGTGTTTTCCGAAATCGACAGCAGGCGTCCGTCCGCCTCCAGAGTCCCGCGCGGGCAGAACGTCCCGCCGAAGGTCATGATTTCACCCAGGTAATCGCCATCTCCCGCGCGCGCCGGCGTAGCGCCGATGCTTCCCAGGACGATCGCCACGGCGCAGAGCCTTGCCAGACCAGCCATATCCGAATTCCCCCTCGTCGAACCAACCACGAAGGGCCCGCTTATCAGCCTTCAGGGCGATTTGCGATAAGGTGTTCCACCACTTCGGGATCGGCCAGCGTGCTCGTGTCGCCGAGGCTGCCGGTGTCGTTCTCCGCGATCTTGCGCAGGATGCGGCGCATGATCTTGCCGCTGCGCGTCTTGGGCAGGGCCGGGGCAAACTGGAGCACGTCCGGGGTGGCGATGGGTCCGATTTCCTTGCGCACCCACGCGATGAGTTCGGCGCGCAGATCGTCCGTGTCCTCGACGCCCGCATTGATGGTGACATAGGCGTAGATGCCCTGTCCCTTCACCTCGTGCGGCATGCCGACCACGGCGGCTTCGGCCACGCTGTCATGCTCCACGAGCGCGCTCTCGATCTCGGCGGTGCCCATTCGGTGGCCGCTGACATTGATCACGTCGTCGATCCGGCCGGTAATCCAGTAGTACCCGTCCGCGTCGCGCCGGGCGCCGTCGCCGGTGAAATACTTGCCCGGGAAGGTCGTGAAGTAGGTCTGGATGAAGCGGTCGTGATCGCCGTAGACGGTGCGCATCTGGCCGGGCCAGCTGTCCAGGATCACCAGCGGGCCTTCCGCCGCGCCGTCCTGGACCGTGCCGTCATTGTCCACGATGGCCGGCCGGACGCCGAACATGGGCAGCGACGCGCTACCGGGTTTCAAATCAGTGGCGCCGGGCAGGGGGGTGATCATCGCGCCGCCCGTTTCCGTCTGCCACCAGGTATCGACGATGGGACAGCGGCGATCGCCCACCACGCGGTGATACCAGTCCCACCCTTCGGGATTGATCGGTTCGCCCACGCTGCCCAGGATACGCAAGGATGACCTGTCGGTCTTCGTCACATGGCTGTCGCCCTCGCGCATCAGGGCGCGAAGGGCGGTGGGCGCGGCGTAGAACATCGCCACGTCGTACTTGTCGACGATGCGCCAGAAGCGGCTGTGATCGGGATAGTTGGGCACGCCTTCGAACATGACCTGCGTCGCGCCGTTCAGCATCGGCCCGTAGACGACGTAGCTGTGCCCGGTGACCCAGCCGACATCGGCCGCACACCAGTAGACCGGCATCGTCCCGTCCTCGTCCGGCTGGTAGTCGAACACGTACTGGTGCGTCATGCTGGTCCAGACGGCGTAGCCGCCGGTCGTGTGCAGGACGCCCTTGGGCTTGCCGGTCGAACCGCTGGTATAGAGGATGAACAACGGGTCTTCGGCGTCCATGACTTCCGGCTCGCAATGGTCGGACTGGTGGCTGACCGCTTCCTGCCAGCCGACGTCCCGCCCGCCCGTCATCGGCACGTCCGCGCCGGTCCGGGCCAGCACGATGACGGTATCGACATCGGCCTTTTCGCAGGCCGCATCGACATTGGCCTTGAGCGGGATGGTCTTGCCGCCGCGCAAACCCTCGTCCGCGGTGATGACGATGCGGCTCTCGCAATCGGTAATCCGCCCCGCGAGCGCGTCGGGGGAAAAGCCGGCGAATACGACCGAGTGGACCGCGCCGATCCGCGCGCAGGCGAGCATGGCGATCGCCGCTTCGGGAACCATCGGCAGGTAGATCGTGACGCGGTCGCCCTTCTTCACGCCGCGGTCCTTCAACGCATTGGCGAAGCGGCAGACATCGCGGTGCAGTTCGCGGTAGGTGATGCGACGCGCGGCGTCCTTCGGATCGTCCGGCTCCCACAGGATCGCGACCCGGTCGCCGTTCTCGATCAGGTGGCGGTCGATCGCGTTGGCGCAGATGTTGAGTTTGCCACCGGTAAACCAGCAAATGTGGAAATCGTCAGGATCGAAGCTGGCGTCCTTCACCGTGTCGAAGGGTTCGATCCAGCTTATGCGCCGCGCTTCCTCGCGCCAGAACCCGTCGGGATCTTCGATGGAGCGTTCGTATTTCTCGGCGTAACTGTCCGGACCGATCAGCGCGCGTTCGGCCCATTCGTCGGATACCGGATAGATGTTTTCGGCCATCGGACCCTCCCGTGATTTGTCGCCCCCAAGGGGCTTGTCTCGGGAAGACGTTTGGGCAGCGAATTCGGTCCGGTCAATCGGCCCGGGTGCCGGAAGGTCCGGTCAGTGCGCGGCGAGCGCCTGCTCGACGCGGGCGAGAATCTCGTTGGGCGGGCAGGGCTTTTCGCAGGCGATCGCATCGGGGAACATCGCGCGCATCTCGTCGCTGGAAACCTCGCCCGAATGGAAGATCACCGGCACGTTTTCTTCCATCAGCTTGCGCGCGAGCGGATACACCTTCCCGTCGCTCAGCTGCACGTCGAGAATGGCGAGATCGGGCTTCGCGATCTGCAGCGCGAGCATGGCGGAGGACACGTCGCGATGCGGCCCTTCGACGCGGCAACCCGCTTCCTCGACGGTCATGCACAGGTCCATGGCGATAATGGCCTCGTCCTCGGCGACGAGTATGCGCGGGTGGTCCATCGGGATGTCCTCTTCGAAAGCTCGGGGCGCGACGATTAACAAGCCCCGAAACCCGTAAAGGTTCCCTCGGCGCGCCCTAGAGCTTGCCGAACTGCGCCTCGTAACCGGCCGTGTCGTCCGCCGCGAGGAGGCGCGCCTGCGTCACCCAGTCGTCGCGCCGGATGCGGCCCTGGAAGCGGCCGAGCTGCGCGTCGATCCGGTCGATTTCGGCATCGTCCCAGGCGGCGATCTGGTCGAAGCGCGTGACGCCCAGTTCGACCAGCGTCGCCTGAAGCTTGGGGCCGAGCCCCTTGATCCGGGTGAGATCGTCGGCCGCCGCGGCGGCCTGCGGTTGCGGGGCGGTGGCTCCCGCTTGCGGCTCGGGCTGCGCTTCGGTTTCCGGCGGGTCGGCACGCTCCGCCTCGTCCTTCGCCTTGACCCGCTCGACCGCCTGTTCCTCGACCGCGGCGGCCACGGCGGTGCCGCTTCCAGCAAGTCCGAAAGCGCCGGCGGGCGGGCGCGGGGTTTCCCCGGCGGAGGGGGAATCGATCAAGGCCTGGTTGCGGGCCGTCTTCTGCGCCCCTTCGTCCAGCGCATCGCTGCGTTCGACCACCACCTTTGTCCGGCGGTTGGCGACCAGGACGAACCACGCGACCGCGATCCCGAGGATCACGGCGATGAGGATGTAGGGCCAGTTCGCTTCGACGAGTTCGATCATGTCATTCCTCGGGCTCGATAGTATCCGCGCGGCCCCATAGCACCCAGCCGATGCAGTAGCCAATCGCGTAGGCGACCAGCATGACGACGACGAGTTCGAACCAGATCGGCATCTCTATCCTCGTCTCAGCGCGGACCCGGCGTATCGACCGGGGTGGGGATCAGCGGCTGGACCGCGATCACGGAAAACTCGATCCGCCGGTTGGCGGGGTCCGTCGGGGCGAGGCCTTCGACGGGCTCGCTCGACCCTAGGCCTCGCGCACGCAACGCATCGCGCGGGATGCCCTTGGCGACCAGTGCCTCGCGCACGGCGGCGGCGCGCTGGTAGGACAGGGCCGTGTTTTCCTCGGCCGGTCCCGAATTGTCGGTATGCCCCTCGATCGCGATTTCCGCGCCGAGGCATGGACGAAGGGCGGAGGCGACTTCCTCGATCAGCTGGTCGCTGGCGGAACTGATCTCCACGCTCGATTCCTCGAAGCGGATGGTGCGCGCGTCGAGCAGCGCCTCGACGTCTTCCTGGCAGTGGAGCGGGGTGATCGGGGTCTCGCCCACCACCGCGCGCGCCGTGCCGTCCGACCAGTCGATCCCGCCAACGCCTGCGATCGCATGGACCGCGCGCGCAAATCGGGCCCGCTGCGCCTCGTTCATGTCGGCTGGCGCGGTCAGCTGGGGATGGCGGGTCGGCCACTGTCCGTCGCCAAGAGCGAAATTCGCCGTGACTCCGCTGTCGCCAAGGGCGGCCTGCGCCTCGCTCGCCAGTCGCTCGGCAAACGGGCGCGACGTGTGGGCCGACGCGATCAGGCCGCAAGCGACGCTGAGCGCCGCACCGGCAGCAACGACGAGAGGGGGGCGGACGGCCATGACCGGACCCTTAGCCACGGGTGCGCCTGCGATAAAGGGGCGCGATAAAGGCTTGGGTGCGCTTTGCGTCCGGTCAGGCGGGCGGGGCGTTCGGATCGGCGACGTTGCGGCGGAACAGCACCCGGTCTTCCTCCCCGAAGCCGCGGGTCCAGACCACGTAGCCATAGGTCGCGAGGATCGCGGGCACGCCCAGCAGCAGTTCCGCCCATTCCGGCAGAAACGTCGCGCCGTAGCCCACGAGGACGGCCGGGGCGGCGGCATAGACCAGCGCCCAGCGCCAGTTGCTGACCGGTGCCTTCAGGATGGATTTCAGCACCAGGGCCTTCACCAGGCTGGATACCGAAAGCGCCGCGAACAGGGCGAAGGCCGCGCCGCCCGCCTGGTATCCTTCGCCCAGTCCCATGGACTGCGCTCCCATGATGAGCGCGATCGTGAGGCCGGCCTGGAGCGCGATAATCCCGATGGAAATTGCCAGGTTCCGCTTGCGTGCCACATAGACCAAGACGCCCTCCGAAACGACCGCCATGGATGCGGCCACCTCCGCTGCCAGCAGGAACGCGAGCGCGCCCGTCCCGCCGACGATCTCCGGCCCGCCAAGGCCCATTACCGCTTCGCCCGGAACGCCGATGATGAGCGCGATGCCGAGCTGCACGGCGATGATCCAGAAGCCCACCTGCCGCACCTGCGCCGCGATGGCCGACATGTTGCCGGTCTTCAGGTTCTTTGTGATGACGGGGCCGAGTATCGGTTCGAAACTGGTCTTCAGCTTCTGAGGCAGGCTCGCGAGCTGCTGCGCGAAATAATAGATGCCGACCGTCGTTTCGGAGGTGAAAAGGCCGAGGATGAAGATGTCGAGCAAGCGGGTCCCGCGTTCGATCACGTCGGCCCCTACCAGCGGCAGCGTGCGGCCTGTCAGGCGCAACAAAGCCATCGGCCGCGGCCGCCAGCCCTGCGGCAGGCCGTAGGTCTTCAGGAAGGGCCAAGCCGCGGTGACCAGGCCGGCATAGATCGACAGGATGAAGGCAAGGGCGAGGCCTGCATCGCGGGTGGCCGGGATGAAGAAGAACGCCCCGGCCGCGATCGAGATGGTCCAGGGTTCGACGATGGCACGCGCGCGCACCGTGGTCGCGATGTCGAAGCGATAGGCCTGCGCCGCCAGCAGGATCTCGGTCAGCGCGAAGGCGGGTATCGTGACCAGCATCCACCAGTCGAGCGGGCTGTTGGTTCCGTTGGGGAACATGAGATCGGGCACCGCGAGCAGCGCCAAGGCGGCCGCAACCGACACGACCAGCGAGACGAGCATCCCGTCGAAGACGATGTTGGTCTCGCGCTCCGTGCCCTCGCTGATGCGCTGCGCCAGTCCGCGCTTTTCGCCCAGCGCGCAGACGAGCGAGACGATTTCCAGCAGGATGAGCGCGAAGGCGAAGCGGCCCATCTCTTCGACGCCGTAGAGGCGATACCCGATGAACAGGAAGGGGATGCGCGCCGCGAGCCGGAGCAGGAAGCCGAACGTGTTGGTCCGGCCGCCCTTCGCAAGCGCGGCGATATCGCCGCTCGGCGTCGTGTCGCTCACGCGGGACGGCTCACTGCGGCCTCTCGGATTCGGAGCGGAGCGGGCGGGTCAGCAACTCGCCCACGACGGCGTTGGCACGCGCGCCGTCGAGCAGGAGGTTGACCGATTCCACGATCGGCATCTCGATCCCGCGTTCGCGGGCGAGACGTTTCAGGACCGGCGCGGTGAAGGCGCCTTCCGCAACCGTCCGGCGGTCGGCCATGAGCGCGTCGGCGGACTGGCCTTCGCCGAGCGCCTTGCCGAGCGAGAAATTGCGGCTGGACGTGGACGTGCAGGTCAGGACGAGATCGCCCAGCCCGCACAGGCCCGCCAGCGTCTCTGTCCGCGCGCCCAGCGCATCCCCGAACCGCTGCATTTCGGCATAGCCGCGCGCGATCAGGGCGGCGCGGGCATTCTGGCCCAGCTTCAGCCCGTCGACCACGCCGCAGGCGATGGCGAGCACGTTCTTGACCGCCCCGCCAATCTCCGCACCCACGACATCGTCGGAATAATAGGGGCGGAAATGCTGGCGGGCGATGGTGCCCGAAATCCGATCCCATTGCGCGTTGCCGCCGCTGCAGGCGAGCGTCACGGCCGTGGGAAGCCCCGCCGCGACCTCGTGCGCGAATGTGGGGCCCGACAGGATGGCGATCGCGCTCTCTGGGCAGGCCTGCGCCGCGACATCGTTCATCAGCAGGCCCGTTTCCGCCTCGATTCCCTTGCTGCACAGGACGAGGTCGCGCGGGTCCTTCGAAAGCCCGCGCAGGACGGAAGACAGGTGCTGCGCGGGCGTGACGGCAAGCAGGGTAGGGCATTGCGCCAGATCGGCGAGATCGTCCGTCGCGCGGATGCTGGGTGCGAGTTCGGCGGACGGCAGGTAGATTTCATTGCGCCGGTCGCGATTGAGAGTGTCGACCAGCTCCGCCTCGCGCGCCCACAGCAGCACATCGCGCCCGTCGCTCGCCAGCATCTGGGCAAGCGCGGTGCCCCAGGCACCGGCCCCGATGACGCCGACGGCGCTCATGCCTTGTATCCCGCGCCGCGGACCGCTTCGGCTTCCGGGTCGAGCGGCCAGCGCGGCCGGGCCGAAATCTCGAGCGGGTCCGCTGCGAAACCGGGTTGCTGCAGCCTTTCGATGCCGGCCCAGGCGATCATCGCCGCATTGTCCGTGCACAGCGTCATGGGCGGCGCGACGAACCGCATGCCGCGCTCCGCAGCCAGCGATTCGAGCGATGCGCGCACGGTGCGGTTGGCAGCGACCCCGCCTGCCACCACCAGCGCGGGCACCGCCTCCATCCTGTCCAGCGCGCGTGCGAGACGGTCGATCAGGCAGGCATTCGCCGCCTGCTGAAAGCTGGCCGCGATATCGGCATCGCGATACGCGCCGCTTTCATGGGCGCGCAGGACCGCGCTCTTGAGACCGGCAAAGGAGAAATGCGGTTCCGCACTGCCCACCAGCGGACGCGGCAGGGGCACGGCATCCGGATCGCCTTCCAGCGCGAGCTTCTCCACCGCCGGGCCGCCCGGATAGCCGAGACCGAGGATCTTGGCGGTCTTGTCGAAAGCTTCGCCCAGCGCATCGTCGATCGTGGTCGCAAGCCTGCGATATTGCCCGACGCCGTCGACCCGCAGGATCTGGCAATGCCCGCCCGAAACCAGCAGCAGGGCATAGGGAAATTGGAGCTGCGCATCGGCAAGGCGCGGGCTGAGCGCGTGGCCTTCCAGATGATTGACCGCGATCAGGGGCACGTCGCTCGCCATGGCCAGCGCCTTGGCACTGACGAGGCCGACCATTACGCCGCCAATAAGGCCCGGGCCGGCAGTCGCCGCGATCGCATCGAGATCGGTGAGTTCGAGGCCGGCATCCTCCATTACCCCGCCGATCATCGGGGCGAGCCTTTCGGCATGGGCGCGGGCGGCGATTTCCGGAACCACGCCGCCATAGGGCGCGTGTTCCGCATCCTGCGACGCGATCCGCTGCGCCACGATGGTTCGGTCGTCGCGCACGATTGCGGCGGCCGTTTCGTCGCAGCTGCTTTCTATGCCCAGAACCCATCCCATCGCGCTTTTCCTTAGACCGCTGACATATTAGGGCAAGCCGCGATGGCCGAAACCGACCAACCCGTCCTGCGACTGGGCACGCGCCAGTCGCCCCTTGCCATGGCCCAGGCAGAGGAAGCGCGCAGCCGCCTGTGCGCCGCCCATGGCTGGACGCAGGACCGCGTCGAACTGGTCAAGGTGCGCGCGACCGGGGACAAGATTACCGACCGCCCGCTGGCCGATATCGGCGGCAAGGCGCTCTGGACCAAGGAACTGGACGCCTGGCTCGCCGAAGGGCGGATCGATGCGGCGGTCCATTCGATGAAGGATGTGGAAACGGTCAGGCCGGATTTCCTCGCGATTGCCGCAATCCTTCCGCGCGCGGACGTCCGCGATGTCCTGATCGGCGCGGAATCGGTGGACGACGTGCCCGAAGGCGCGCGCGTCGGCACCAGCGCCCCGCGCCGCGCGGCGCAGTTCCTGCACCACCGGCCGGACTGCACCATCGTGACCTTTCGCGGAAACGTGGCGACGCGCCTGGCGCGGCTTGCGGCGAACGAGGCGGACGTAACGTTTCTCGCCGCCGCCGGGCTCGAACGGCTGGGCGAGACCGGCATCGGCACCCTGCTCGATCCCGCAGACTGGCTGCCCGCCCCGGCGCAAGGTGCGATCGGGCTGGAATGCCGCGAGGACGATGCGCGGGTGCGGACGCTGCTGTCGGCCATCGACGACTCGCCCAGCCGCGCGGCGGTGATGGCGGAGCGGGCGCTGCTCTACGGCCTAGGCGGAACCTGCCACAGCCCGATCGCCGCGTATTCTTGCCACGACGGAAGCGATATCGTGCTGACCGCCGCGCTTTTCAGCGGGGACGGGATCGACCGGGTGCAGGACCGGCTGCGGGTCCCTGCGCGATCGCCGGACGATGCACGCGCGCTCGCCGAAACGCTTCTGGGGCAGGCGTCGGACGCGATCCGCCGACTGTTCGAACCTGCGTGACGATGATCCTTGCCATCAGGCCGGATCCGGGGCTCGAGAACACCCTATCCTTGGGACGAGAACTTGGCTTGCCAATAAACGGCGCTCCGCTGTTCGATGTGGTTCCGGTGCCGTGGGAGGCGCCCGATCCCGGAGCATTCGACGGACTGCTGATCGGCAGCGCCAACGTCTTTCGCAAAGGGGGTGATGCCTTGCACCGCCTTCGGGAGCTGCCGGTGCTAGCCGTGGGAGCGACCACTGCGGACTGCGCACGAGACGCCGGCTTCGTAGTGGCGCGGGTCGGTACCGGTGGCTTGCAAACCGTCCTGTCGCAGGTCGAAGGGCCCGCCCGCCTGCTACGGCTCTGCGGAGAAGACCGGGTCGCCCTGACCCCGCCGGAAGACGTGCGGATCGAGGAACGGGTGGTGTACCGGGTGGAGGCGCGGCCTTTCCCGAAAGCACTGATGCAGGACCTCCGGTCGGGTGCGATCGTCCTCCTCCACTCCGCGGCAGCCGCGCGCCATTTCGCGGCCGAGTGCGACCGCCGCGGTATCGCGCGTCAAGGCATCGCGATCGCTGCGCTCGGGCCCCGCATTGCGGAGGCTGCCGGGTCGGGCTGGCGGAAGCTCGCATGGCCCGAAACGCCCGACGATCCGGCGCTGCTGGCCTTGGTCGGAGACATGTGGCAGGAGCTGGGCCCATGAGCGAAACCGTCGACAGCGCGAAGCTGGAACAGCGCCTGCGCGAACGCGCTGCGCGCCGGGAAGCCTCGGGCGGCAGCATGCAGGTCTATCTCGGCATCGCCCTCAGCGCGTTCCTGCTGGGCGGCCTCGTCATCGGCTATTTCGCATGGCAGGACGGCACGTTCCTCTCGCGCGAAGCGGAAACAGTGCCGGACCGCGTCGGTCCCGAAAACCCGGGGGCCGCACTGGTCCCCACGCTGCCATCGCCGACGCGGACCGCCGCCGACCCCGAGGAAGAGCCCGCCGAAGCGGTCGAACGTGTGGAGGAACAGCAGGGCGGTATCGAACAGCGGCTCGCCGCGGCAGAGCAGCGCCTTTCCCGGCTGGACCTGCAGACGCAGGCCGCATCGGGCAATGCCGCGCGGGCGGAGGGCCTGCTGATCGCGTTCGCTGCCCGCCGCGCGCTGGAGAGGGGCGCGCGCCTCGGTTTCCTGGCGGAGCAGCTGCAATTGCGCTTCGGCGACGCGAACCCGCAGGCGGTCGAAACGATCATCGCCAATTCGCGGCGCCCCGTCACGATCGACCAGCTGATCGCGCGGCTCGACGGGCTGGCCCCGGAACTGCGCAACGCCAGCAACGAGCCGACCTTCGAGCGGCTGCAGCGCGAGTTCGGCGAACTATTCGTGATCCGACGCCAGAGCGCCCCGTCGCCGCAGCCCGAACGGCGGCTGGAGCGGGCGCGGCTGTTCCTGGAAACGCGCCGCGTGGGGCCGGCGATCAGCGAGGTCGAACAATTGCCGGGCGCGCAGGTCGCGGAAAACTGGATTGCCGATGCACGGCGTTACGCCGCGACCATGCGAGCGCTAGACCTCTTGGAAACGACCGCCGTACTCGAACCGCGGCGCCTGCGCGATCGCACCGGCCAGCCCATCGAACAGCCCAGCCCATTGGAGCAGCTGGACCTCGACACCTCTCAGGAATAGGACTTAAGGAGCGAGGGTCGCTCCCCGCTGACGCCGCGGGCCTCGTCCATGAACCAGTCCTTCAGAGCGGGCAACCGCTCAACGCCTGCCATGCCGAACCGGCGCACGGCCGATGCGGCGCGGCCCGGCAGGCCGAAGAGCCGGGTGAGGCCGTCGGTCGCCAGCGCCACCGAAAAGGCGTCGAGACCGCGCCAGTCCTCGTAACGCTTGAGCATTTGCGCGTCGCCGGGTTCGAGCCCGAGCCGCATGCCGTCCGCGATCACTTCGACCAGTGCGCCAACGTCCCGCAGGCCCAGATTGAGGCCCTGGCCCGCAATCGGATGGATTCCGTGCGCCGCATCTCCCACCAGCGCCAACCGGTCGGCGGTGATGCGTGCGGTGTGATGGAAGCCGAGCGGGAAGGAAGCGCGCGGTCCGACCGAAGTCAGTTCACCGAACATCCCCTCCATCCGCTTCGCCGCCTCGGCAAGGAAGGCGCGGTCGGACAGCTTCAGCGTCCCGGCGGCATCGTCTTCGTCGACCGTCCAGACCAGCGCGCTGCGATGGAATCCGTCCTCGTCGTCGAGCAGGGGCAGGAGCGCGAAGGGGCCGGCGGGATAGAAGATTTCCCAAGCGACGTTTCCGTGCGGTTTTTCGTGCGCCAGCCCTGCAATGATCGCGCGGTGCCGGTAATCCCATTTCGCGATGGCCAGCCCGGCGCTCTCGCGCGTCGGCGAGCCCCGGCCTTCCGCCGCGACCATCAGGCTCGCCTCGAGCGCGTTTCCATCCGCCAGGACGACCGATACGCCATGCTCCCCGCGGTGGCGCTCGACGATTTCGGCCTGCGAATGCCATGCGATCAGCGGCTGTTCACGCGCCGCGTCGAATAGGGCGAGGCGCAAGGTGCGATTGGCGAACATCCGGCCGAGCGTGTCGTCGGCGGAATCGGGCTGGAAATCGATCCGTCCCGGCTTCATCTGGTCTGTGACCGCGATGGACGCGATCGGGCATCCGTGCGGTTCGAGTGCTGGCGCGAGGCCGATATTGGTGAAGAGGTTCCAGCTGGCCGTCGAAATGGCTGACGCACGTCCATCGAAGCCTTCGGCGGTCAGGGCCGCCGGATCCGCGCGGTCCACGACGTGGGAGGAAATGCCCTTCTTCGCGGCGGCGAGGGCCAGTGTCATGCCCACCAGACCGCCGCCCAGTATCAGGAGATCGCGTCTGTCGTTCATGCAAGCCCTGTCCTGTCAGCCTCGTTGCGCGGAAACTGGCCACGCAGTAGAGGGCCGGACGTGACCGGTGCAAGCATAATGGCGCGCTTCTTCATCCTGCTGGCCATGTTCGCATTGGCGGTGGGCCACGCCGGCGCGCAGACGGCTCAGCCACAGCAGGCGCGCTTCGGCTCGGAGAACATCGATGTCGAGCTGTATGCGGACGGCTCGCCAATTCCCGGTCAGGACTGGATGCTGGCGCTGCATTTCACGCCGCGATCCGGGGAATGGCACGGTTACTGGTCCAATCCCGGCGATGCGGGGAAGGGGCTGGCGCTCGACTGGAACCTTCCCGATGGCTGGGAAGCGCAGGAGCCCCTCTATCCGGTGCCGCAGCGGCTGCTGATCGCAGGCCTGATGAACCACATCTACGAAGGCGAATACACGGTCCTCGTGCCCATCAGCGTGCCGGCTGATGCGGTGCCGGGGGAAAGCCCCGGCGTGGGGGTGGTGGCACAATACCTCGCCTGTACCGACGAAATCTGCGTGCCGCAGGATGCGGCGCTGCGGCTCGGATCGGGACAGGCGAAAGGCGATCCTCGCTTCGCGCAATGGCGTGCCGCCATCGCTCCGGCCCTCGATAGCGAGGCCGGGTATTCCATTGCCGGCCAACGCCTCCGCCTCGCAATACCGCTGCCGTCCGGCCTGCGCCTCGGTGATCCGCACCTGTTCCTCGCGACAGGCGACCTCGGTGACGGCCTGCGTCCGCGCTATGCGGCGGAGCAGGCTTTCCTGCGCGATGGCGATGTCCTGCGGGTCGAACTGCCCCTGCAGGATCTCGGTACGGGCGGCGAAACCGAAGGCCCGGAAACGGTCGATGGGATCCTTGCCTTCGGTGATGGAACGGGAGTGCGTTTTTCGGCCGTTCCGCGCGATGTGGTCTGGTCGGGATCGCCCCTGCAATCACAGAACTCTCCCGGCTTCATTTTCCTTATCCTCGCCGCGATCGCGGGCGGGTTGCTGCTCAACGTCATGCCGTGCGTATTCCCGATCCTCAGCCTCAAGGCGCTGAGCCTGGCGCGCAGCGGAACCGGCGCTGCCGAAGCGCGGCGCGAAGGGCTGGCCTATAGCGCGGGGGTCGTCCTTGCCTGCATGGCGCTCGGCGGGCTCATGCTGACCCTGCGCGCTGCCGGGGAACAGGTAGGCTGGGCATTCCAGTTGCAGGAGCCGTGGGTCGTCGCATCGCTGCTGCTGCTTGCCACGGCGATCACGGCCAACCTGGCCGGACTGTTCGAACTTCCGTCCGTCTCGCTCATCAGAAGCGGCGAGCCGCTGGGCGCTTTCATGACCGGCCTGCTGGCCGCGGTGGCGGCCACGCCGTGCACCGGACCCTTCATGGCGGCGGCGCTGGGCGCGGCGTTGCTGCTCCCCGCTGGACAGGCGCTGGCGCTGTTTGCCGCGCTCGGCTTCGGGCTGGCGCTGCCGTTCCTCCTCGTCGGCTTCGTCCCGGCGGTACGCAATCGCCTTCCCAAACCGGGACCGTGGATGAACGGGTTCCGGCGCATTCTCGCCGTACCCATGGGACTGACGGCGCTCGCGCTCGCATGGCTGGGCTGGCAGGTCGGCGGTCCGGCATTCGGGGCCGCTGCCCTGGCGTTCGCGGTCCTCGCTGCGCTCGCGCTCGCCTTTGCCGGCCTGCGTCAGCGCCGGACGCGCGGAACCGGGCCAGTTTTCGCCGGTCTGGCCGCAGGCACGCTGGTCGGGGTGGTCGCCGTTTCGGGACTAGCGAGCACCGAGTCTGCGGCTGCCGTCGACTCCATTCTGGACGCCGAACCCTTCAGCGCGGCCGCTCTCGACGAAGCGCGGTCCAGCGGTCGGCCCGTCTTCGTCTGGATGACGGCTGACTGGTGCGTCACCTGCAAGGTCAACGAACGGGTGGCGATCGAACGCGAGGTGACGCGCGAGGCGTTCGCCGCCTCGAACGTGATCGTCTTGCGCGGCGACTGGACCCGGAGCGATCCGGAAATAACGCGATACCTTGGGGAGCAGGGCGTGGCAGGGATACCGTTCTACGCCTGGTACGAAGCCGGGGCCGCGCGGCCCGAACAGTTGCCGCAGGTCCTGACCCCCGATGCGCTGATCAGCCGCGCTGCCGGCGACAGGCCGCGATCAGGCGGGCGGGCAGCGGGCTCGGATTGATCCGCACGGTCCCGGCTCCCGGGACGGTCGCTTCTATCGCGTTCTGGCCGGTAAGCACGTCCAGCTCCGGCATCCCGGCTGCGAACGTACCGGCCCAGACATGCGCATCCCCGGTCGGCACGGCCTCCACCGGCAATCGCTCCATGTGGCCATTCCCGATCAGCGCCACGATGGCCGATGCTCCGGCATCGGCCGGGGCGATGCGGATCAGTACGACGGCATTTGCGTTGTCCCGTTGTTCGCATTCCAGCGCCATCAGCGCGCGTTCGTTCGCATTGCCGTAGACGATACGACCCGGCTGCTGCGTCCGTGCCCAGAACGCATCCTCGCTGTCGGGGGATGCGAGCGGCTCGGAAGGGGCGGACCGCGTGGGTGCGGGGCGGCCGCGCTCGGCGTAGGTGTCGCTGGCGGGCGGCTGGCAGGCGGCCAGCCCGCCCAGCGCGGCGAGGGCGGCAAACCGCCTCATCGATCGGAGATAAAGGCGCGCAGGTCGCGGCTCAACTTCGCGCGGTCCTCGTCCCGGATATACATCATGTGACCCGCATCGTAATATGCGAAGGTCAGCCGGTCCTGCGGAATGCCGAACCGGTTCAGCGAATATTCCGCCCCGAAGAACGGTGTCGCAAAATCGTACCAACCCTGGCCGTTGAAGACCCGCAGTTGCGAGTTCTGGCGCATGGCACGCCCGATGAGCGGGGCGACGTTGAGATAGGCGTTGCGGCCCCATCCTCCGCCAAGCGACCAGTCCCAGTTCGCGCCCGGCTCGGTCCCGATCGAATTGTAGGCGCGGTCGGTCTCGAAACCGAGCGTTTCGCGGGCCCATTCATTGATGGCCGCGGTGTAGCCCGCGTCGATCCCGTAGAAGCTGGGATCAGCATCGGGTGTCTCGCCCGCATTGTCGAAATCCGTGCCGGTGTAGCGGGAATCGAGGCGACCGATGGTGAGACCCCGGTCGCGCAGCAATTCCTTGTAGAAACGCTGGTCGGTAACGCGCAAATTCGCCCGGTCGAGATACTCTTCCGACAGCCCGGTCAGCCGCGACAGTTCGGCGCGCACACTGGCGCGTTCCGCCGGCGGCAGGTCCTGTCCCTTGAGCAGTGCAGTCGCGAACGGCCCGATCGCAAATTGGCGCGCTTCCTCTGCGATCGCCTCGGCCGACGGTGCCTGGACCTTGCCGTGATAGTACGCCGCGGTCGCCATGTTGGGCAGGATCATGACATAGGCCATTTCGTTGCCCGGCGTCGGCTCGCGGGCGGCGAAATCGAGGATCGTCGAGATCAGGATCAGTCCGTTCAGGCCCACATCGTTATAGGTGGCGCCTTCCAGTTCGTCGGCGACCATGGCAGTGCGGGTGGTGCCATAGCTTTCTCCGCCGAGATATTTGGGGCTGGACCAGCGGCCATTGTCGTTGATCCAGCGGCGGATGACTTCCGCAACGGCGCGCGCATCCTGCCGCAGGCCATAATATTTCTTCGGATCGGTCCCTTCGGTGAGGTAGCTGAAGCCGGTGCCGGGCGGGTCGATGAAGACGAGGTCCGCGACGTCGAGCAGGCTGTCCGGGTTGTCGAGTAGCGGATAGGGCGGGGCGCCATCGTCGCGCGCGTCCGACGGAATGTCCACGCGCTTGGGCCCGAAGGCGCCCATCTGCAGCCAGACCGAACCCGATCCGGGTCCTCCATTGTAGATAAAGAAGACCGGGCGCGACGTATCGCGCGGCGTGCGGACATAGGACGTCGTGACGATTACCGCTTCCGGCTTGCCGTCGTCAGACGTCAGAATCGTCTCGCCGATGGTCGCGCGGTAATTCATCCGCTGGCCGCCGAAAGTTCCGGAAAGGTCGCGCGTCCTGACCTGCGGTTCGATGGTCGAGCGTGCGTCCGTGGACGGGTCCGCGTTCTGGGCGAGGGCCGGCGCGGCAGGCAGCGAAAGGACGAGCGCCGTGGCGGTGCAAGCCAGTAAGTTGAAATGCTTCACGATGTCTCCCGGCGAATTCCAGCCCGCGCTATGCGAAGCGAGGCGGGGCGCGTCAATGTCGGCGCGCGGAGGAGCAGGCTCAGCGCAGCTTGCGCTGGGTCTTTCCGTATCGCAGCTTGCGGGTGCCCGGCTTGCCTTCGTTGCTGCGCCCGACCAGCGGGGCTTTCTTGTCCTCGTCAGGCAGGCCCAGTTCGTCCGCTTCGAGCTTGCGGATCTCGTCGCGCAAGCGGCCGGCTTCCTCGAATTCGAGATCGGCGGCGGCATTGCGCATGCGCTTTTCCAGGTCCTCGATATAGGCACGCAGATTATGGCCGACGAGGTTGTTGCGCTCGTCGTCGCCCGTGCCGACCGTGACACTGTCGTTCGCCGCGCTGTGTGCGACGATATCCGCGATCTGGCGCTTGATGGTCTGCGGCGTGATGCCGTGTTCCTCGTTGAACTCGCGCTGTTTCTCACGGCGCCGCTCGGTCTCCGCCATCGCGCGTTCCATCGAACCGGTGATACGATCGGCATAGAGGATCACGCGGCCGTCCACGTTGCGCGCGGCGCGGCCGATGGTCTGGATCAGCGAGGTTTCGGAGCGCAGGAAACCTTCCTTGTCCGCATCGAGGATGCAGACGAGACCGCACTCGGGAATGTCGAGCCCTTCGCGCAGCAGGTTGATGCCCACCAGCACGTCGTACACGCCGAGGCGCAGGTCGCGGATCAGCTCGATGCGTTCCAGCGTTTCCACGTCGGAATGCATGTAGCGCACCTTGACCCCGGCCTCGTGCATGAATTCGGTCAGGTCCTCCGCCATCCGCTTCGTCAGCGTGGTGACGAGCGTGCGGTAGCCATTGGCCGCCGTCTTCTTGCATTCCTCGATGCAATCCTGGACCTGATCCTCCACCGGGCGGATATCGACCGGCGGATCGATGAGGCCGGTGGGACGGATGACCTGTTCGGCGAATACGCCGCCGGTCTGCTCCATTTCCCAGCTTCCCGGGGTCGCGGACACGCAGAAGGTCTGCGGGCGCATCGCGTCCCATTCGTTGAAACGCAGAGGGCGGTTGTCGATGCAGGACGGCAGGCGGAAGCCGTATTCGGCCAGTGTCAGCTTTCGCCGGTGGTCCCCGCGCGCCATCGCGCCGACCTGCGGCACGGTCTGGTGGCTTTCGTCGACGAACAGCAGCGCGTTTTCGGGCAGGTACTCGAACAGGGTGGGCGGCGGTTCGCCCGGAAGGCGCCCGGTCAGGAAGCGCGAATAGTTCTCGATCCCGTTGCAGCTGCCGGTGGCGGCAATCATCTCGAGATCGAAATTGGTGCGCTGCTCCAGCCGCTGCGCTTCCAGCAGCCGCCCTTCCTCGTTCAGTTCCTTGAGCCGCTCGGAAAGCTCGAACTTGATGGCCTCGCTCGCCTGCTTCATCGTCGGGCCGGGCGTAACGTAGTGGCTGTTGGCGTAGACACGCACCTTGTCGAGCGTCGTCCCCTTGGTGCCGGTCAGCGGATCGAACTCTGCGATTTCCTCGATCTCGTCACCGAAGAAGGATACGCGCCACGCGGTGTCTTCCAGGTGGCTTGGGAACAGCTCCAGATTGTCGCCCCGCACGCGGAAGCACCCGCGAGCAAAGGCAGTGTCGTTGCGCTTGTACTGCAATGCCACCAGCTTGCGGATCAGTTCGCGTTGGTCGACCGTCTCGCCCGCCTTGATGTCGAAGATCATCGCCGAATAGGTCTCGACCGAGCCGATGCCGTACAGGCAGGACACGGACGCCACGATCAGCACGTCGTCCCGCTCCAGCAGGGCGCGCGTGGCCGAATGGCGCATGCGGTCGATCGCCTCGTTCACCGAGCTTTCCTTCTCGATGTACGTATCGGACCGGGGCACGTAGGCTTCGGGCTGGTAGTAGTCGTAATAGCTGACGAAATACTCGACGGCATTGTTGGGGAAGAAGCTTTTGAACTCGCCGTAGAGCTGCGCAGCCAGGATCTTGTTCGGCGCCAGCACGAGGGCAGGGCGCTGCAATTCCTCTACCACCTTGGCCATGGTGAAAGTCTTGCCGCTGCCTGTGACACCCAGCAGCACCTGCGTCTGCTCTCCGTCGCGCGCGGCCTGGACCAGTTCCCTGATCGCGGTCGGCTGGTCGCCCGCCGGCTCGTAATCGGAAACCAGCTCGAACCGCTTGCCCGGCAGGGACTTTTCCGGCCTTGCAGGCTTGTGCGGAGTGAAATTTCCGGAAGTGTCGGGCTCTTGCAAGCCGCGGCGGATGACGAGTTCTGCCATGAGCAGCGATATGATGGTTCAAGACCCGAACGGCAAGCGCCGCGGGAACGCGTCGCAAGCATGCTACGTTAAGCGGGCAAGGACGATACAGAGCGCATATGGCAAGCCAACCGGCACACGACCTGACAGGGGACAGCACATGGTCCGTCGCGGAACTGACGCGGCGGCTCGCCCTTGCGCGTGAGCCATCGCCCGAGGATGCCCGCGCGCCCCGTCTGCTGTTGCTGCTTGCCGAGATGGGCTGGATGTTCACGCCATTGCGGCGGATGTTCCGCCCGTTCGAGGTCGCAAAATCCGCCAATCCCCAATTGGTCATGCTGCTGCCCGGGTTCGGGGCACACCCGAGCCGGATGCGCTACATGGCGTGCAAGCTGGAGCAGGCGGGCCACGTGGCGAAGCGCTGGGGCCTTGGTTTCAATCTCGGAGCCTCGAAGGACAAGGTCGAACGGATCGAGCGACGCGTGGAGCGGATTCATGCCCAGACCGGCCGCAAGCTGGTTCTCGTGGGATGGAGCGTGGGCGGGCTGTTCGCACGCGAACTCGCGCACCGCCATCCGGACAAGATCGCCAAAGTGATCACGATGGGGTCCCCTTTTTCCGGCAATCCGCGGTCGAACAATGGCTGGCGTCTCTATCAGGCCGTCGCCGGCCACAGGGTTTGCGAGCCTCCGACCGAATGCGATTTGCGGGAAAAGCCGCCCGTGGAAACGGTGGCGTTGTGGAGCCCGCGCGACGGGGTGGTCCATCCGCGCAGTGCGTGCGGACGAACCGGTGAGCGGGACCGCTCAGTGGGCTTGCGGTGCAATCACATGGGGTTCGTCTACTCCAAGGAAGCGATCGCCACGGTCCTGCGGGAACTGGAGGACATTTGAACCTTTGTGTATAGGTCGGGCCTGCGGATCGCGCGGAGGGGCCGGACGTGTTCACCAGGGGGTAAATGAGCGAGCCGGACACCTTTTTCGATGAAATGCACAAACCCGGCGGGGGCGTGCGGGACGCTTACTCCGATTATCATCAGTGGTTCGAGGAACAGGATGCCGCCTCGCTGCGCCGCAAGCACGGCGAAGCGGAAACGACTTTCAGGCGTACGGGCATCACATTCAACGTCTATGGCGAGGACGAGGCCGAAGAGCGGTTGATCCCGTTCGACATGGTGCCGCGCATCATCAGCGGCCGGGAATGGCGGCGTCTCAGCCGCGGCATCGAACAGCGGGTGACTGCGCTCAATTCCTTCATGTACGATCTCTACCACCGGCAGGAGATCATCCGTGCCGGCCGGGTGCCCGAGCGGCTGTTTCGCGACAATGACGCCTGGCTCAAGCAGATGGTCGGCTTCACGCCGCCCGGCGGCGTCTACACCCACATCGTCGGCATCGATCTTGTCCGGACCGGTCCGGACGAATTCTACGTGCTCGAGGACAACGCCCGCACGCCATCGGGCGTCAGCTACATGCTGGAGAACCGCGAGACGATGATGGCGATGTTCCCCGAACTGTTCACGCAGATCGGGGTGGAAACCGTTTCGAATTACCCGCGACGCCTTGCCAAGAGCCTCGCGGCCTGTGCGCCAGAGGGGACGCAGGGCAAGCCGACCGTCACCGTCCTGACGCCGGGCATATACAACAGCGCCTATTACGAACACGCCTTCCTGGCCGACCAGATGGGTGCCGAACTGGTCGAGGGCAGCGATCTTCGCGTGGTCGACGGTCGCGTCGCCATGCGCACGACGCAAGGATACCAGCCGGTCGATGTCATCTATCGGCGGATCGACGACGAATACCTCGATCCGCTGACTTTCAACCCGGACAGCGTGCTCGGCGTGCCGGGTATCATGGATGTCTATCGCGCGGGCAAGGTGACCATCGCCAACGCTCCCGGAACGGGCGTGTGCGACGACAAGGCGGTCTACAGCTTCATGCCCGAGATCGTCGAATTCTATACCGGGCAGAAGCCGCTCCTGCCCAACGTAGAAACTTGGCGCTGTGCCGATCCCGACAGCCTCGCCTATGTCCTCGACAATCTCGAGGAACTGGTGGTCAAAGAAGTGCACGGGTCGGGCGGCTATGGCATGCTGATCGGCCCCTCGGCATCGAAGAAGGATCTCGCCCTCTTCCGGCGCAAGCTGAAGGAAAAGCCGCAGAACTACATCGCGCAGCCCACGCTCGCGCTGTCCACCTGCCCGATCTTCACCAAGTCTGGCCTCGCCCCGCGACATGTCGACCTGCGACCCTATGTGCTCGTCTCTCCCGACGGAGTGGACATCACGCCCGGCGGCCTGACGCGCGTGGCGCTGAAGAAGGGTTCGCTGGTCGTCAATTCCAGCCAGGGTGGCGGGACCAAGGACACCTGGGTGCTGAAGGACTGATGGCGGAGCGTCGATCATGCTAGGCCGGACGGCGAACGACCTGTTCTGGATGTTCCGCTATCTCGAGCGGGCCGAGAACACCGCGCGCCTGCTCGATGCAGGTCTTCGCATCGCAGTCACCCGCGATCTCGCAACGGCGGAGGAAGAATGGCGCTCGGTCATCGAGGCCTTCGGCCAGCGCGCCGCTTACGAGGCGAAGCACGGGACTTACAGCGGATACCAGGCGTGGAACTTCATCCTGCGCGACAAGGCGAACCCGACCAGCGTGCTCGCCATGATGGACAAGATGCGGACCAATGCGCGTTCGGTCCGCAGCGCCATCACCGGGGAACTCTGGGAAGCGGTCAACGACAGCTGGATGCAGGTCAGCGAAGCGCTGTCGCGGCCGGTGGGTCAGGGAAGCATCGGCGATGTCGTCGCCATGGTACGACGTACCGGCACCATGGCGGACGGTGCGATGATGGGATCGCTGCTGCGCGACGAAGGGTTCTATTTCGCGCGGGCAGGGACCTTCATCGAGCGCGCGGACAGCATCGCACGCATCCTGGACCTCAAATATTTCCTGCTGCTGCCCTCGCTGTCCTATGTCGGCTCCAGCCTCGATACCGGGCAGTGGGACAATATCCTGCGTTCCGTGTCGGGTGACCACGCCTTCCGATGGCTGAATGCCGGACAGATCGACGCGCGCGGGATCGTGGAATTCCTGGTCTTGGACGAGCGGTTTCCGCGCAGCCTTGCATTCTGCCACTCGGCGTTGCGCGCCAATCTTGCCGCGCTGGCGCGCATCCACGGGGCCGAAGGGCACAGCAACGCGCTGATGCGCGAGGCCGACATGCAGATGAACGATCGCACGATCGAGCAGGTGTTCGAGCAGGGCCTGCACGAATTCCTGCTCGAATTCCTGAACCGCAACGCCGCGATCGCCGCGGCTATTGCCGAAGACTATCGCTTCGTGAGCTGAACCATGCGCCTCTCCATCCGCCACCGCACCAGCTATCGCTTCGAGGAACCGGTCATCCATGCCCTCCAGCGCTTGCGGCTCACACCCAAGGAAACGCAGGGTCAGGCCATTCTCGAATGGAACATGACCTTCGAGAATGCGCACAGGGAGCTCGAATACGAGGACGCGCACTTCAACACGGTCTCCCTCCTGTCGGTGGAGCCCGGCACGAAGGAAGTCAGCATCCGGTGCGAGGGCAAGGTCGACACGCAGGACAATGCGGGAGTGATCGGTCATCATTCGGGCCACCTCCCGCTGTGGAGCTTCCTCAGCCAGACCGATCTCACGCGGCCCGGCCCCAAGGTCCGGAAGGTGATGGAAGGGCTGAGGTGCGAAGAGGGCGAGAAGCTGAACTTCCTGCACGACCTGTCGGCCAAGATCCGGGATACGGTGGAATATCGGACCGGGGAAACCGGCGTGAACACCACTGCCGAAGACGCCGCCGAAAAGGCGATGGGCGTCTGCCAGGATCATGCCCACATCTTCATCGGGGCCGCTCGATCGCAAGGAATTCCGGCCCGTTACGTCAGCGGATACCTGATGATGAACGACCGGATCGACCAGGAGGCGAGCCATGCCTGGGCGGAGGCCCATATCGACGGGCTGGGCTGGGTCGGCTTCGACATTTCGAACGGGATAAGTCCCGATCCACGCTACGTCCGGGTTGCAACCGGCCACGATTATCGCGATGCCGCCCCCATAACCGGGATCAGCTTCGGGACGCGCAACGAGATGCTCGAAGTCGAGATCGCGGTCGAACAGCAACAGGTCGAACAATAGGTTCGACCGGAAACGGGACTGACCAGTGACCTATTGCGTTGGCATGTTGCTCGACAAAGGCCTTGTCATGATGAGCGATACCCGCACGAATTCGGGCGTCGACAACATCTCCGTCTTTCGCAAGATGTTCCACTGGACGATGCCGGACGAACGCATCATCACGGTGATGACCGCGGGCAACCTGGCCACCACGCAGGCGGTCATCAGCAAGCTGGAAGAGCGCACCGTGGCGCCGGAAGAACGGGGCAGCACGCTCAGTTCCGCCCAGACCATGTTCCAGGTCGCGACCGAGGTCGGGCGCCTCCTGCGTTCGACCATTGCGGAACGACAGGCGGCAAACGGGGAGCCGGGGCGCAACCGCTTCACCGCATCGATCATCGTCGCAGGCCAGATCGCAGGCATGGAGCCGCGCCTGTTCCACGTCTATCCCGAAGGCAATTTCATCGAGGCGAGCTGGGACACGCCCTTCTTCCAGATCGGCGAGACCAAGTACGGCCGCCCGATCCTGATCCGTGGATACGACCGCACAATGAGTTTCGAGGATGCGGTGAAGCTCCTCATGGTGTCTTTCGATTCAACCCTGAAGGCGAATCTCTCGGTGGGCCTGCCGCTCGACCTCATGGTCATCGAGCGCGATACCTACCAGCCGACCTACGAACGGCGCGTGACGCACGAGGACGATTATTTCCAGGCGATCTCTTCGCGCTGGGGTGACGAGCTCAAGGCAGCTTTCCATTCGCTGCCCGATTACAGCTTCTTTACCAAGTAGATCGGCTCAGACGGCGGGTTTCCGCGGTAAACAAGCGCGGGGCCAACAAATCTCTCGGAACCATAACATGTTGATTTGCGTAGGGGTTACAGCGTTTCATGTAACTCCTTGCCGGGTTCAAGCAGTAATCTTCCGGAATTGAGTTACTAGGTATTCCGGAACAGCTGCAGGGTCATGGGACAACGCATCACGATCCATTTCATCGAACCTTCGCATCGCCTGCGGGCCGAGCTTGCGAGGGTTGCACTCGATCACGGTTACCACGCGGAAGTCTATTCCAGCGTGGACGAACTCGTGCAGTCGCCGCTTTCGGGCGGAATCATCGTGGCGCGGCATGATCCGGATCTGGGGGGTATCGGCATGGTCGTCGACCAGCTCGCGGAACAAGGCGTATGGCTGCCGGTCATCGCGATGTCGGAAGATGCGCGGACGCGCACTGCGGTCGCTGCTGTGCGAGAGGGCGCGCTCGACTATCTGCGGCTGCCGGTCGATCCGTCGCGCTTTCGCGACACGCTAGCCCGGGTGGGAAGCGAGGCGATCGAGGTGGGGCAGGTGCGCCGCCGCATGATCGAGGCGCGCAACCGGATCGCCAGCCTGTCCGAGCGTGAACGCGAAGTGCTGACCTGGATGAGCAAGGGCCGGTCCAACAAGGCGATCGCGCAGGAACTGGCTATCAGTCCGCGTACGGTCGAGATCCACCGGGCGAACATGATGGCGAAACTGGGCGCCAAGCATTCGGCGGAAGCGGTGCGCCTGAGCTTCGAAGCGGAGATCGCGATGCGGCCCTGGCAGACGGTCAGCTGGCGCGCGAACTAGCGGCAGAAGCTGCCCCGGCCGCTCTCGAGATGGAAGTGGTCGGCATGGGCGGCGTTGTATTCCGGCCCCAGCACGGTCCCGAACCGCTTGCAGGCGCTTTCCTGCACCACGCGCAGGAATTGCCGTTCCGATGCCGTCCCGCCGTTCCAGTCCTGCACCAGCGTGATGCGCCGCCCGTCCGCGAGGACGAAGCCGCTGACGTCCACCGCTTCCGCGCGTGAATGGGCAGAGCGGCGGCTCGAGCCTGCGACGTTGCGGCACGAATAGCTGCCGAAGGTCTCTATCCGGACGACCGGGCTGCCGAGATACTGCCGCGCCGCCCGGTCCACGCCGTAGCGCACCCATGCGGCGAAGCTGCGCGCGGTGGGGCAGGACACGCGCGACAACCCGCTGACCTGCAGCCGGCTGCCCATGTCGCCGCCGACCCGCGCGACCTGGACGGAGTTGCGCGCGAAGCAGCCTTCCTGCGGAGCGATGTCGGGCAAGGCCGAGAAGTCCGCGCCGGCGCTGGAAAGCTCGGCGAGGCAGATCTGCGCCTCGTCCGTTCCGGAGCGCGGCTGCGGCACGTTCGAACGTGCGGAAGGACTGCCGGAGGTTGAGCTGCCGCCCGAACCGGGTAGCGCGCCGTCCGGCAACAGCTCGCACCCTGAAAGCGCCAATGCTCCGGCGACGGCCAGACCGAGGCGGGAGGGGCGCAAACATGGACCGCCCGATCGGCTTCGGAAAAGCGTGACTTTCGTCCCCGGACCGGCGGCGCCGCGAGCTTTTTCGGACGAGCGGTGTGACTTTCGGAAACGGCGCATCGCGGCATCCAGCCAGACCGGCCGTGAACCCAGTCCGAATAGCGCCGCAAGGCCGAAGGCGAGGAGCTGGAATACGATCACTCCGACCGACTAGCAGCCGCATTGCGTGTAGGACAGCGCCAAGGAAGGCCGCCCAAAACGCAACATATGCAATCGCTATTGCAACTGATTATCATTGACGCGGCGCATCGCGGGGGACTACGGCGCCCGGCGTGAATCGTCGTGCGATCAAGACCTGGTACCTGGTGCACAAGTGGAGCAGCCTCATCCCGACGGCGTTCCTGCTGATGCTGTGCGTCACCGGCCTGCCGCTGATCTTCCACGACGAGATCGACACCGCCATGGGCCTCGATGCCGAGGCCGGCATGTCCGCCACCCCGTCCGCCGAAAGCGGCCTGCCGCTGGACACCATGCTGGAAAAGGCGCTGGCCGACCGGCCCGGCGAAGTCCCGCTGTTCATGGCATTCAGCCAGGACAGTTCGCTCCTCACCGTCACCACCGGACCCGCGCCCGACGCCGACGGGAGCGAGATGTCGCTGCTGTTCCTCGACCGCGCGACGGGCGAGGCGCTGGGCCCCGCGCCTGTCAACGGCTTCATGGATTTCGTGCTGCAGCTCCACACGGACATGTTCCTCGGCCTGCCGGGAATGCTGCTGCTGGGCGTGATGGGGATCAGCTTCCTCGTCGCGCTGATTTCGGGCGTCGTGCTCTACGCACCCTTCATGCGGCGCCTGAAGTTCGGAACCGTGCGGACCGGTCGCAATCCGCGTGTTCGCCGGCTGGACCAGCACAACATGATCGGCGTCGTCGCGCTCGCATGGATGTTCGTGGTCGGCGCGACCGGCGCGATCAACGCCTTTGCCGATCCGCTGACCGACAACTGGCGGGAGGGCGAAGTCGCCGCGATGACGGCGGCCTATGCCGGCGAAGCGCCGCTGCCGCCCGAGCAATACGGGTCGATCGACGTGGCGATGGCATCGGCGCAGGACGCACTGCCGGGGCGCAGCCCGCAATTCATCGGCTTTCCCGGCGGAGCGTGGAGTTCCGGCCACCATTACGCGATCTTCTTCCAGGGCGACCGCCCGCTGACGCAGAACCTCCTTACGCCTGCGCTGGTCGACGCGCGCACCGGTGAACTGACCGATGCGCGCACGATGCCCGCGGTGAACCAGGCGCTGATGCTATCGAAGCCGCTGCATTTCGGGGACTATGGCGGGCTGCCGCTGAAGATCGTCTGGGCGCTGCTGACGCTTGCCACGATCTGGGTCCTGTGGACCGGCATCCTGCTGTGGTTGCGCCGCCGCGCGGGCGCGCTGGACCGCCGGGTGGACGAGATCGTGCGCGGCGGACGCCGGATGCAGCCGGCATGACCGGCCGCGCCGCCCCCCGCCTGGCGAGCCGCCAGAGCATCGCCCGGGTCTTCGCCTGGCCGGCCGCGATCGCTGTCGCCAGCATCGCGGGCCTCGTGCTGGGCCTCAATGGCGACGGCCTGCCCGATTACCTTGCCTGGCTCCTCGTCGGGGCCGGTCCCGCCGTGATTTTCGCAGTGCTGCTGCGCCGTACTTCCTGACTTCGAACCAAACCTCGGAAAGCTGAAAAACCCAATGCCCATTCGTCACTTGCCGCTGCCCGCCTTCGCCCTGTTCGCCGGCCTTGCCGTCCCCGCCCACGCGCAGGATGGGACCGAAAGCGATCCTACCGACCTGGAAATCGTGGTCACCGCCCAGCGGGAGAACGAGGTCCGCGTCGAGGCTTCGGGCGATCTGGGCGCGCTGGGCGACCAGTCGGCCCAGAACGTGCCGTTCACCGTGCGCACTTTCGACGAGAGCCTGGTGGTCGACCAGCAGCCGCTGTCGCTTGCCGACGTGCTCAAGAACGACCCGACCGTGCAGACTGCCTATGCCTTTGGCAACGCGGCCGAACTGTTCGTCATTCGCGGCTTCCCGCTGAACGGCGACGATGTGGGCTTGAACGGCCTTTACGGGATCACGCCGCGCCAGCTGGTCGCGCCCGAACTCTACGAAGGCATCCAGGTCCTGAACGGGGCCAACGCCTTCCTGAACGGCGCGGCGCCGGGCGGCAGCGGCCTGGGCGGAAACGTCAATCTGGAGCTGAAACAGGCGCGCAGCGAGCCGCTGACCCGCGTGACCGGCAGCTACCTGTCGGACGGGCATTTCGGCGGCAGCGTGGACGTGTCACGCCGGTTCGGGTCGGACGATGCCGTCGGTGTGCGATTGAACGGCGTCTATCGCGACGGTGAAGTCGCGGTGGAGGGCGAAGACCGCAAGACGCTGGCACTGGGTGCCGGGCTGGACTTCGCCACGGACAACCTGCGGCTGGCGCTCAATGTCGGCTATCAGGATATCCGCGTGGACCGGCTGCGGCCGCAGGTCATCGTTTCGACCGGAATCCCGGCCGTGCCCGATGGCGATTACAATTACGGCGCGGATTTCACCTATACCGACCTCGAAAGCGTATTCGGCGTGGCCAGCCTCGAATACGATGTTGCCGACAACGCGACCTTCTACGTCACCGCCGGCGCGACCGAGATGGACGAGGAAGGCATCTATGCCAGCGTGACCGTGGCCGATCCCGTCACCGGGGCGGGCAGCTTCAACTTCCCCAATTTCATTCCCTACGAAGCGAGCAACCAGTCGATCGAATCCGGCATCCGCATCGCGCTGGGGGACACGATCACGCACCGGTTCAATTTCGGCGGCAACATCACCTGGAAGGAAGAGCGCACCGCCTACGACTTCCGAACCACGATCCCGACCAACCTGTACGACGTGACGGATGCGCCATTCCCCGCGGACACCGCCTTTGCGGGCGGCGACGTGGACGATCCCTATCCCATTTTCACCTCCCGCCTGTGGAGCGCTTTCGCCTCCGACACGATCGGATTGCTGGACGACCGCGTCCTGGTGACCGGCGGCCTGCGCCTGCAGACCATCCGCGCGCGCACGTTCAGCTATTTCGGCGGCGGACTGGACGCGGAATACGAGGAGAACGCGGTGACGCCCGTGGCGGGGCTGGTCGTGAAGCCGGTGGATGGCCTCTCCCTGTTCGCGAACCGCATCGAAGGGCTGGTGCAGGGCGATACCGTGCCGCTGACGGGGCCCAACCCGAATGCGCCCGGAACGCTGCCGGTAGCCAATGCGGGCGAAGTGCTGACGCCGTTCCGCTCCGTCCAGTACGAAGCGGGGGCGAAACTGACCCTGCCGCAGCTGACCGGTACGCTGACGGCCTTCACCACCGACCGGCCGTCCAACGGCACGCGCCTTGCGCCCGGCAGCATGACGCAGCTGGTGGGCGGCGCGTTCGGCGAACAGCGCAATCGCGGCGTGGAACTGTTCCTGTCGGCAGAGCCCGTCGACGGGCTACGGCTGATCGGCGGCGCGACCTATGTCGATGCGGAGATTACCGAGAGCGACAATCCCACGCTCCTTGGCAACGCGGCGCTGGGCGTGCCCGACTGGACGGCCAATGCGAATGTCGAATGGGATATTCCCTTCGTCAGGGGCCTGACCCTGACCGGCCGGGTCCAGCATACCGGCGAGCAGGCGGCCAACCAGACGAACACGCTCACGCTGGACGACTGGACCATCTTCGATGCGGGCGCACGCTATGTGCTGGCCGCGGGCGACGTTCCGGTCACGCTGCGCGTGGCGGTCGATAATGTGACCGACGAGGAATATTGGGCCTCCGCCTTCACGTCCTTCGGCGGGGGCGACACCGCGCGTCTGCTGCAGGGACGCCCGCGGACCTACCGCGCCTCGGTCTCGATCGACTTCTGATCAGGCGGGAAGGGCGGGGGCGGCGTCAGGCCGCCACCGCCCTCGCGTTGCCGGTCGCCTTGCTGACGAGCACGATGGCGATCCACGCGGCGGCGAAGCCGGGGATGATCTCGTAGATCCCCTCGCCGCCCAGGAACGATGCGTTCCAGCCGAGCGCGATCCACGCCATCACCGTGCCTGCCCCGACCAGCAGGCCGGCAAGCGCACCGCTGCCGGTCATGCCCTTCCAGGTCAGCGCGAGTATGATCAGCGGGCCGAAGGCCGCGCCGAAGCCGGCCCAGGCATTGGCGACGAGGCCCAGCACTTCGCTGTCCGGATCGCTGGCGAGGAAGATCGCGACGAGCGCGACCAGCAAGACGCTGATACGGCCGATATTGACCGCCTCGCGCTCGCTGGCGTTCTTGCGCAGGAACAGGCGGTAGAAATCCTCCGTCAGGGAAGACGACGCGACAAGCAGCTGCGAACTGATCGTGCTCATGACGGCGGCGAGCAGGGCGGCCAGCAGGAAGCCGGTGACGAGCGGGTGGAACAGGAGGTCCGCCAGCACGATGAAGATCGTCTCCGGATCCTCGATCGCCAGCCCGTTGCGCTCCACATAGGCGCGGCCGGCGAGACCGACCCCCAGCGCGCCGAGCAGCGCCACGCCCATCCAGGTCATTCCGATATTGCGCGCGGTCTTCACCGCCGCGACCGAGCGCACGGCCATGAAGCGCACGATGATGTGCGGCTGGCCGAAATAGCCCAGGCCCCAGGTAATGGCGCTGAGGAAACCGATCAGCGTCAGCCCGCCGAACAGGTCGAGGAAGCCGGGCTGCACCTGCGTCAGCGACTGGCCCGCGCTGCCCCCTTCGCCGAACATGACCACCAGCGGCATCAGCACCAGCGCGACCACCATGATGCAGCCCTGCACGAAGTCGGTCAGGCTGACCGCCAGAAAGCCGCCGACCATGGTGTAGGCGAGGACGACGCCGGCCGTCAGCCAGATGCCGGCGATGTATGGGTCGCCCCATCCCTCGACAGCGGCCGACAGGCCCGTCTGAAACAGCTTGCCGCCCGCCACGAGGCCGGATGCGGTATAGACGCTGAAGAACACGACGATCACGATCGCGGAGACCACGCGAAGCGCCACGGCCTTGTCCGGGAAGCGGTTGGCGAGAAATTCGGGAATGGTCAGCGCGTTGCCCATCTCCTCCGTCTGCTGGCGCAGGCGCGGGGCGACGATGATCCAGTTGGCAAGCGCGCCGACGAACAGCCCGATGCCGATCCACGCGGCGCTGAAGCCGGTCAGGTAGAGCGCGCCCGGAAGGCCCAGCAGCAGCCAGCCCGACATGTCCGAGGCCCCTGCGCTGAGCGCGGCGACGGCCGGGTGCAAATTGCGGCCGCCAAGCAGGTAGCCTTCGCTGTCCTCGGTCGACTTGCGCCAGGCATAGAGACCGATGGCCAGCATCAGGATGAAATAGACGGCGAGGGAGATCAGTGTTCCTGTCTTCATGGTTCCGGCGCGTATCAGGCAGCGGGGCGATTATCCAGCCGCCGCCCGGAAAACGCCGGAAAGATGCGGGCCCGCGCGCATGGGTGGAAGGAATACGCACTGTTCCCGACAGGAGGATAATTTCCATGCCCGACCCGCTTCCCAGCCTCGACCGCTTCACAGGCCGCACGGTCATCGTCACCGGCTCTTCCTCCGGCATCGGGGAGGCGATCGCGAGGGCGTTTGCGGCGGAAGGCGCGAATGTCGTCATCAACGCGCGCAGCCGGGATGATTGCGAGAAAGTCGCCGCCGACCTGGACGAGGCGCGCACGCTCGTCGTGTCAGGCGACGTCGCCGACGCGGAGTTCGCGGAGGAGATCGTGAACCGCACGGTGGAGCGCTTCGGCGGGCTCGACGTGGTGTGCAACAATGCTGGCGTCGGCACCTTCGGCATGCTGACCGAGACCGAGATCGAGGACATCGACAAGGTAATCGACATAAACGTCAAGGGCGTCGTCTACCTGTGCCGCGCGGCGATACCGCATCTGGCGAAAAGCGAGGCGCCCGGCGGCGGGAGCATCGTCAACACTTCCAGCGTTTCCGGCACCGGCGGGGATTGGCTGCTGCCGGTCTACAATGCCAGCAAGGGGGCGGTCACCAACTTCACCCGCGCACTGGCCCTGCAGCTGGGCGGGCAGGGCATCCGCGTGAACGCGGTCTGCCCGAGCATGACCCGTACCGAGATGAGCGCCGGCATCCGCGACAACGACGATTTGCACGAGGCGTTCAAGCGCCGCATCCCGATAGGTCGTGGCGGAGAGCCGGAGGACATCGCCGGGCCGGTGCTGTTCCTCGCCAGCGAACACGCGAGTTTCGTGACCGGCGCGAACCTGCCGGTCGATGGCGGCCTCAGCGCGTCCAACGGCCAGCCCAACATGATGGCGTACCAGTAGGAGCCGAACACTGCCGACCGGGCCGATCAGCGAAGGAGTATCGGTGTGGATCACGCTGGCGATGGCTCTGGCCTTCGTCGTGGTCCACCTGTTCGTCGGCCGGCTGCGCTTCCTCGACGTGGAGCCGCGCAGCCGGTGGCTGAGCTTCGCGGGCGGCGTGGCGGTGGGCTACGTCTTTCTCCACATCATGCCGGAACTGGGCACGCACGGGGCCACGTTCGGCCGCGAGACCGGCATGCGCGAGACGCTGGCGGAAAGCATGGTCTATACCCTTTCGCTGGCGGGCCTGGCGCTGTTCTACGGGCTGGAGCGGGCGCTGCTGGTCTCGCGCGACGGGCGCAAGCGCCGGGAAGGACGCGACCGGCCCGACCACGGCGTGTTCTGGCTGCACATCGTCGCCAGCAGCCTGCTGATCGCGGTCATCGCCTACCTGCTCAACCATCGCGAGGACCCGAGTACGGGCGGGCTGGTGCTGTTCTTCGCCGCCATGCTCCTTCATTTCGTGACGGCCGATTTCGGCACGCGACGCGACCATCCGGAGATCTACGACGGGAAAGGGCGCTGGGTATTGTCCGCCGCCACGCTGGGCGGTTGGGCGCTGGGCACGCAGGTCGCGCTGCCCGAACTTGCCATCGGCTGCCTGTTCGCCTTCATCGGCGGGGGCATCATCCTGGTGGTGCTGAAGGAGGAACTGCCGGAAGAACGCAAAAGCCGCTTCGTCCCGTTCCTGCTCGGCGCGGGTCTCTACGCTGCGCTGGTGCTCGGCGAACTCGCGCTGCGGACGGCCTAGTCTTCGGCGTCGTGGAAG
Source organism: Qipengyuania sp. JC766 (assembly GCF_040717445.1). NCBI lineage: Bacteria > Pseudomonadati > Pseudomonadota > Alphaproteobacteria > Sphingomonadales > Erythrobacteraceae > Qipengyuania > Qipengyuania sp. JC766. The sequence continues at coordinate 156,787 of NZ_JBFEFL010000001.1, forward strand.
TTGACGATGAGGATATCGAGATCCTCTGTCGGCTCGAAATCGCGTTTTACCACCTCGAACTGCGTCGGCGAGATCTTGCGCACGCCGTCCATGCAGAAGCTGACCAGATTGTCCGCATCGCCCTTGTCCACCACCAGCCGGAACTCCCCGATCGGTCCGCGCCAGTTGGCGCCCGAGGACAGCACGTAGCCGAGCCAGGTCTCGCTCGTCATCGGTGGCGGCGTACCGTCGCGCGGTGCCAGCTTGCGGTCGATCGCGGCAAGGAAGCTGTCCTCCATGCAGTATCGCGTCCGGTATTCGGCCAGGTATTCCTGCGCCCAGTCCTCTTCCCGGGCCTGCGTTTCCAGCAATCCGCCCACGCTCCCGCCGGCAAAGGGGGTGTAGCGGTGCGATACCCGCACGTGTTGCCCTGCGGGGAAAGTCTGGACGCGCACCAGGTGGCGCTGGCCCTGCCAGGCCGGCATCGCCATGCCCGCATCGGGGAGGTCCTCCAGCAGGCCGAGCTCCAGCCACCGCATGCGCTGCGCGTCCGGTAGCGCCTCCATCCGCTCGTACATCGCCTCGTCGCGGTACCAGTGGACGGGAAGGCCTTCGGCCAGCACGAGGTCGGTCACGTCGCGATCGCCGATCATTGCGCGGTCGACCATTTCCCATGCGACCGGTTCGCCGTCCACGGTGGTCGCGAATTCGAACGCGTCCCAGTCGGGATAGGCGTAAGGGTCCGCGTAACCGTTCGCCTGCGGCAGAGCGGGCAGCGGGAAGGCGATCGTCACTTCGCTGTCCGTATCGGCATGATTGGTGTAGACGTAGTCGACCCGCACCTCGTCCGCCGAGAGGAACAGGTCCTCCCGGTCCATGCTGATATCGTCATTGGCCTTCAGCACGAGGCCTCCGATGGCCCATTCCGCTTCGCTGTCGTTGGCGAAGGCCCCGGACAGGGGCAGGGCGAGGGCCAGTGTGAGCCCGGCGAGAATCGCGCGCATGGTCGTCATGAACGCAGGTTCTGCGCCGGGTCAGGCGCGGCGGCAAGCCCCCGTCAGTGGCACTCCACTTCGCATTGTGCCTGGTCGAATTCGCCCGCTGCCAGCGCGTCGGCCGAAATCGTGAAATAGACCGCGCCCGCATTGCCCCAGCACCAGTGCATGGGATCGTCCGATGCGAGCTGCAGCAGCAGTTCGTGGCCCGGCGGGCGTTCCAGCGGGGACGTCTGCACACTGTCGTGGTAACCGCCCATCCGGTGCGGCCGGTTGTCGCTCAGCGTCCGCAGCCAGGGCTCCAGCGCCTCGCGATGGCCCTCCGGCAGCACGCTGTCGCGCAGGGCCGGATCGACGTAGCACTGGACCGCATAGGCACGCGTGGCAGCGGCGATATGCCGGTCGATCGCGCTCCAGGTGTCCGCCACGACCCGTTCCAGCACCGGCTGCGCGCCATGGTTTTCACGCAGCACCCAGTATCCGTGGGTGCGTTCTTCCAGCATCTGGCGCAGTTCGTGCCAGTCCTCCTGCGCCAGCGGCGTGTCGGGATCGATCCCGCCGACCTTGGCCGCGACTTCGCGCAGGAAGGTCGCCGACTGGGCGCGCCATTCGCGGTACCCGTCCGCTTCGGCGCGCAGGAAAGCGGTCATGCTGTGGGCATCGCTGTTTCGTTCGATGATGCCGGCGAAATCCGCACGGTCGGCCTTGTCGCGCGCTACGCGCTCTTGCAGCCGCTGGCGCATTTCGGGATCCATGGCGTCCCCGGCATTGTCCAGCCGTTCCTGGCCCAGCACGATGTCTTCGTCCAGGCGGTGCGCAAGGCTGCGCAGGTCGCCGATCTGCGACAGGGCTTCGTGCAGGCGCGCGGCTTCCCGGTCCGGATCGACCGGAGCGGGCGCTTCCATGCTCTCCGCCGATTTCAGCACCGGCGAATAGAGGCAGCCCCAGGTGAACGGGGCGAGGTCCGGCGCGGTGTACTCGCCGACCGCGTCGCCGGCATAGAGGGATTGCGCGAAATGCGGCGGCGTGGCGCGGGCAATGCCGTCCTGCTCGTAAAGTTCGGCGGGCACGGCGACCACGTCGACCGGCCAGAAGGGCCAGACGGGCGGCACATGGGCTTGCGGCATGAACCCGAACTGCGATCCGGCGAAATGGCCGTCATGGACCGCCCCGATATCGCTCGGCGGCATGCGCTGCGCGCCGCGTTCCGTGGTGTGGATGACGCGGTAGGTCCCTTCTTCCTGCTGGCTGGTGTTGCCGTTGAGGAAGAACAGCAGCCAGCCGTCACGCGGACCGGAACCGTCCCACAGATCGTCCGGCAGGGCGCTGCACTCGATCTGCGCCACGAAATGCAGCGGCACGTCTCCGGCATCGGAATTGTCCGGGTTCGTCCCGCGGGGCCATTCCATATCGTCCGGCATCATCGGAAGCCCGCCCAGCCAGCTGCGCGGCGCTTTGTCGCGCGGCGGGATCTGGCGGCGAAGCACGATGCCGACCCGCTCGCCGTTTTCGACGGCGTCGTGTTCGTCGTGCATCGCGGGAGATGCCGTGTCCGCGCCAACTCCGTCGGCTTCGTACGGATATTCCTCGATTTCGTCCGTGGGCTCGAATTCGATGGCCGCGCCGTCCTCGCTTGCGATCAGGTCCTCCGCCGCATCGTATTCGCGTGCCGTCTCGTCCTCGGCGCCAGTATCTGACACGGCTGCTTCAGCGGGCTCGGCTGCTTCCTCGGTGGTCGGGTCCGCATCCGTGCGGCCTTCCGCCCGGCGGAGGATGCGCGCGGTGCGCGAGGCGACGTGTTCCTCGATCGCGATTTCCTCGGCCTTGCGTGCTTCGGCGGTTTCCTCGCTATCGGGGTTCGCTCCCTTGCGACGGCCGAGCCGGAACCGGGACGTCTTCTCGCGCGCGGAGGCAGGCTCGTCGCCTTCGGGTGCCGTGCGTTCGGCGGCGTCCGCCTTCCGGCGTTCCGCTTTGGGATCGTCGTCCATCGGCTGGATCGGCATGGAGCGCTGGACTCCCAGGCTGCCGACGACGGAGGAGGCTTCCTTCTTCTGCCGCTCGCGCAGCAGGAAGAGGAGGGCGATCACGAGGATCCCCACCACGATCCCCATTTGCCCGGCATACTGCATCATCGCGAAAGACCTCTCGATAGTTGTCCAGCGCCTTCATAGGTCCAACGCGTTAAGACGAATTTAAGGCTGTTCGCATCGCCCGGGAAAGCTCCGCATTCCTGTGGCTTTCCGACGACGCCGTCTTGCGAACCTTTCTCCTGAATGAACGAAATATCCCGTTTGCAACAGGGTGTCGCAATTTTGCACCTGTTCCCGGCAAGATTTTTTGTCCGGCGTGGAACGTAATCGCGATCCGGTCCGTTCGGCCCCCGCATCAGGGATTGAAATTCAAAAGGAATACAGATGAAAACGAAGATTGGCTTTGCAGCGGCGCTTGCCGCGACCACCGCTTTTGCCGTTCCGGCCATGGCCCAGGAAACGACGCCCGACGATTACTTCAACGGCCTCTACATCTCCGGCGGCGTAAGTCTCGACCAGCTCGAATCCGATCCGGCAGACGGCATCGTGTTCGACACCAACGGCGACGGTGTGTTCGACGATACCGTGCAGACTGTGACCGGTGCCGATGCGTTCGCGCCCGGCTTCTGCAACGGGAACGCCAATTCGGGCCTGGCCGCCGACGGCTGCACCGACGATGACAACGACCTCGGCTATTTCGGCCGGATCGGTCTCGACAAGCGCCTGGGTGGCGGACCGATCGTGGTCGGCGCCCTGATCGAGGGTGCCGGTTCCGAAGCGCGCGACTTCTCGACCGGCTTCAGCGGAACGCCCGCCAGCTACACGATCAGCCGCAAGCTCGACTACTCGGTGGCCGGTCGCCTTCGCGCCGGTATCTCGCCGGGTGACGGCCGCGGCCTGTTCTACGCCACTGGCGGCGTCGGCTATGCCAAGCTCGACCATGGCTTCGCCACGACCAACGGCGCGAACGATTTCACGCCGGTCGATGACGACGATTGGGAATTCGGCTGGCAGGCCGGTGGCGGCGCGGAATTCATGCTGACGCGCAACATCAGCATCGGTGCCGAGTACCTGTACAACCGTTACAACGACGACGACTACTCGATCCTCGTGACGCAGGGTACCGCGCCGGACACGAACCCGTTCCTGCTCGATGGCGGCCAGACCAGCATCCAGCCGACCGAAGACAAGTTCGGCTTCCACTCGTTCCGTGCGACGCTCGGCTTCCACTTCTGAGCCTTGCCGGTAACACCGGATACCTACAAAAAGAGGGCGCCGCGAGTGATCGCGGCGCCCTTTTTCGTGTCGGATGGCGGATGGCTCAGTCGGCCTTGCGCTTGGCCTTCTTGCGCTCGTGCGGGTCGAGCAGCGCCTTGCGCAGGCGGATGTTTTCCGGCGTGACCTCGACCATTTCGTCGTCGTCAATATAGGCGATGGCTTGCTCCAGCGTCATCACGCGGGGCGGCGTCAGCTTGATCGCATCGTCCTTGCCGGTGCTGCGGAAGTTGGTCAGCTGCTTGGACTTGAGCGGGTTGACCTCGAGGTCTTCCGGCTTCGCGTTCTCGCCGATGATCATGCCTTCGTAGATCTTCGCGCCGCCGCCGATGAACATCTCACCGCGGTCTTCCAGCGCGAACAGGGCATAGGCCGTGGCTTCGCCGGTGGCATTGGAAATCAGGACGCCGTTCTGGCGGCCTTCGATCGCGCCCTTGTAGGCGTCGTACTTCTCGAACAACCGGTTCATGATCCCAGTGCCGCGTGTGTCGGACAGGAATTCGCCGTGATAGCCGATCAGGCCGCGCGACGGGGCGCTGAAAGTGATGCGCGTCTTGCCGGAACCGCTCGGGCGCATCTCGGTCAGCTCCGCCTTGCGGCGCTGCATCTTCTCGACGACCGTGCCGGAATGCTCGTCGTCCACGTCGATGACGACGGTTTCGTACGGTTCCAGCCGCTGTCCGTCCTCTTCGCGGAACAGCACGCGCGGACGGCTGATGCCCAGCTCGAAGCCTTCGCGGCGCATCGTCTCGATCAGCACGCCGAGCTGCAGTTCACCGCGGCCGGCAACTTCGAAGCTGTCCTTGTCGGCGCTCTCGGTGACGCGGATGGCGACGTTGGTTTCCGCTTCGCGCAACAGGCGGTCGCGGATCATGCGGCTGGTGACCTTGCTGCCTTCGCGGCCTGCGAGCGGGCTGTCGTTGACGCTGAATCGCATGGCGAGCGTCGGCGGATCGATCGGCTGGGCGGGGATCGCCTCGGTGACCGAGGGATCGGCGATGGTGTTGGCGACGGTCGCCTTTTCGAGGCCCGCCAGCGCGATGATGTCGCCTGCCTTCGCAGTCTCGACCGGGACGCGCTCCAGCCCGTCGAAGCTCATCAGCTTGGTCGCGCGGCCGGTCTCGATGACCTTGCCGTTGGCGTCGATCGCGTGGATCGGATCGTTGATCTTGACCGTGCCGGACTGGACCCGGCCGGTCAGCACGCGGCCCATGAAATTGTCGCGATCGAGCAGGGTGGCGAGGAAGCTGAACGGTCCGTCCGTGTCGAGCCCGGGTGCGGGCACGTGGTTGACGATCAGCTCGAACAGCGGGTCGAGATTGCCTTCGCGCGCATCCTTGTCGGTGCTGGCATAACCGTCGCGGCCGCTCGCCCAGAGAGAGGGGAAGTCCAGCTGCTCGTCATTGGCGTCGAGCGTCAGGAACAGTTCGAAGCATTCGTCCAGGACTTCGTCGGGGCGCGCATCGCTGCGGTCGATCTTGTTGACGACGACGATCGGCTTGAGGCCCAGCGCCAGCGCCTTGCCGGTGACGAACTTGGTCTGCGGCATGGGTCCCTCGGCGGAATCGACCAGCAGGATGACCCCGTCGACCATGCTGAGGATGCGCTCGACCTCGGCGCCGAAGTCGGCGTGGCCCGGCGTGTCGACGATGTTGATCCGGTTGCCGCCCCATTCCACGCTGGTGCACTTGGCAAGGATGGTGATCCCGCGTTCCTTTTCGAGATCGCCCGAATCCATCGCGCGCTCTTCGACGCGCTGGTTTTCGCGGAAGGTGCCCGACTGGCGGAACAACTGGTCGACGAGCGTGGTCTTGCCGTGATCGACGTGGGCGATAATCGCGATATTGCGAAGGTCGCGGGACATGGCTGATGCTTTCTCAGGAGGGTTTGCTGCGGCGCAGCAATAATGCGGACGCCGCCTAGCGCCGATGAGGCGATTCATCAACCCTTGGAATGCCTACGTCATGCGTGGCCCCCCGATCAGTCGGGATACATGCGTTTCTGGTTTTCGAGCCAGTCCCGGATTTTGAAGTTCAAAGCCTCCGCCTTGTTTCGCTGGTCATTGTAGTAGGCATCTTCGAAAGCTTTGATTCTGGCCGTTGCCTCGTTGCTAGTAAACTTCCAGATCGACGAAAATTCAGATGATGGCAAACACGCTGCCGATTTCCATTTGTCGCATGTGAAGAATTTCACACGATGGGCCCACCCATAGGCCTCGTTCAGAAGCGGCTTCTTCGCCCCTCGGCTGTCCCAGTAGTCCTTCAGACAGTTTGCGATCGCGACATTCGAATTGTAACGGCTGTTATAATCGCTGACCGAACTGCGGCTATACCGGTCGAGGTAAAGCGGGGACAAATTCGGCGTTCCGCAGATGTTGGTCATGGACGCGTAACGCGTGATCGCATCGACTTCTGCCTGCATTCCCGATTGGGAGACTTTCGGGCGAGTGGCGAGCAGGATCTTGTTGGCGCGGGCAGTGAAATCGGCTTCGGCGCGGGCAGCGGCAGCGGCGGCGATCGGCTTGGCCGATGCCTCCAGCCTATCGTAATCCATGAACTCGGCGTCCGCGGGCGTCTCGATCAGATCCTCGTCAGCACAGCGATAGACATAAGAGGAAACCAAATCGCTCGCGAGCATATTTCGTGCGAAGATAATCTCTGCAGCGGCATCGGTCATGCCGGGTCGCAACTGAAGCCTTTCGAAGAGGCGTTCGCCGCTTGTATCCTCGAACTTCCTGCGACAGTCGCGAATATTGGCCGCGAGGGCCGGAGAAAGTCCGGCGAGACTTGGCCAAGTGCCGGCCGCCTTGGGCGTGTTCCAGTCTGCCGGCAGATCGACATTGAAGTTGCTAAAGGCATCGACGACGCGCGAATCCACGGTCGAAGATGCCACGTGCTCCGGCCGGCACGCTTTCGCCAGCCGGTCCATCGCGGCCTTCAATTCCACGGCCTTCGCGGAACTGCCTGCATAATAGTAGTCGATCTTGGTGTCGTTCTCGCGCCTGACGCCGACGTAGTCCGGTATGCCGGGCGTAATCGCGATGGTCAGCGGAGACATCCAGATAACGGGTTCGCCTCCCTGGGCCGCCGGATGGCGCTTGCCTGCCTGCTCCACGGCCGGAGTAGCCCAGTCGCGAATGGTTGCGCAGCCGCCGCCGAATATGGTGGCCGTCCCGTTGTAACCAGCGACCTTCTTTCCATCGATGAAGATCGGCGTACGCTGTCCGTTCACGATTGCCTTGATGTCCCGCAACGCACTTGCGCGTTCGGGATTGGTTTCGGAATGGCGGCTGTTCGGCGCGCAGGCGCTCTGTATCTCGAACAGGGCGACATTTGCGCGCCAGTTGCGCCCGAGCCAGAACCATTCGGTGTCGAGGTTCGGTCTTTCGACGAGGAGATACCCGTCATTCTCGGTCGAAAGGCCGAGGCTGGACATGGTTTTCCAATCAAGATCGATCGTTCGGTTGGATGCCGGGCTGGACCCGATGGGCGGCATGTTTTCGACGATTTGCGAACGGCACCCGCTGCCGCTGTAGAATACCGAGCCCCAAGCATCCGTCGCGACGCCTTCCCCCGGCCCGCCGGTATCGGGATCGATCGGGAAGCGGTTCGCTTCGAATTCCTTCTTCAGCACCGCATGGGCATAATCGCTCTGCGCCCACGCCGGCGCGAGCGTGGCGAGGGCGAGCAGGGCGCCAAGCATCGCAACCGCCCGCGCAAACGTGCCGCCGTACCGTGTAAACCGCATGCCGAAACTCCCCGTCGCAACCGTCCCGACCGCGACACTGACTCCATGCGCAAACCGGCACAATCCTACAAATGGGGGAGGGGGTGCTTGTCCGGGCTCGCCATGTCGCCTTTCTGCAACGCAACTGCTCATTGTGCGATGCAGCGGTGCGGCAAATCACGCCGGCGCATGCCGTAACGGCAAGGCACCGAGTGTGACTCGGTAGCAACAAAAGAGTGCGCTGCAGCGCAACATATGCGGCATTATCCTTGTTTGCGGTGCACGGGTCGGATAATTGCTGCGCCAGAAGGGGGCAGAATAAACATCCCCCGCGCTCGAGAGGGATGGAGATCTCATGAAATTCACCGTTACTGGCCGTTCCGCGGCCGCTCGTTACACACTGCTGGCCGGCGTCGCCGGTCTCGCCATTCCCGGTGTCGCAGCCGCGCAGTCCAACCAGCAGGATGCCGAGGAACTGGCCGAGGCGACCGTGCAGGACGACCCGAACGACGGGTTCGACGAACTGGAATCGCAGGAAGGCACCGTCATCATCGTGACGGCCACGAAGCGCGAGCAGACGCTGCAGGAAACGCCGGTTTCGGTCAGCGTGACCAGCGCGGAAACGCTGGAGCGGGCCGAAATCCGCGACCTCGCCGACCTCGTGACCGTCGCCCCGTCGCTGCGCGTCAGCCAGCTGCAGAGCAGCGCCAACACCACCTTCATCATTCGCGGCTTCGGCAACGGCGCCAACAATGTCGGCATCGAACCGTCGGTCGGCGTGTTCATCGACGGCGTGTACCGTTCGCGCTCTGCCGCTTCGATCAACGACCTTGCCAATGTCAGCCGCATCGAAGTCCTTCGCGGTCCCCAGAACACGCTGTTCGGCAAGAACGCCAGCGCCGGCGTCATCTCCGTGATCACGCGCGCACCGCAGTTCGAATTCGGCGGTTCGGCCAGCTTCACCTACGGCAATTTCGACACGATGGTGGCCAAGGCGGACATCACCGGCCCGATCACGGACTCGATCGCCTTCTCGCTCGACGGCACCTACAACAAGCGCGACGGCTACGTTGACGTCGTCAACCTGGACGAGAAGATCAACGATCGCGATCGCTACGTCGTTCGCGGCCAGCTGCTGTTCGACAATGACGGTCCGTTCACCGTCCGCGCCATCGGCGACTATTCCAAGATCGACGAGCTTTGCTGCGCCGCCGGCAACGTGCTGGCCGGTCCGTCCGTGCCGCTGCTGTTCGCCGTGGGCGGTGCGCTCGACGTCGAAGATCCGTTCAGCGACCAGGTGTTCCTCGACACGCTGCCGGTGAACGATATCGAGAACTACGGCGGCTCCATCCAGGCGGACCTGGAACTGGGCAACCTGACGCTGACCTCGATCACCGCCTACCGCGAACTGCGCGCCTTCAACGAGCAGGACGTTGACTTCTCCAGCGCGGCGGTCGTCAGCGAATTCCGCAACCAGGCGGTCGACACCTTCACGCAGGAACTGCGTCTGGCGTCGGACTTCGACGGTCCGCTGAACTTCCTGCTTGGCGGCTACTACTTCAACGAAAGCGCGGAACAGAACAGCGGCCTCGACAATGGCGAGGATTCCCGTGCGTTCTTCGACCTGCTTGCAGGCAGCGGCGTGCCCGGCACCCTGGCGGGCGTCGAAGCGGCGCTCGGCCTTCCGGCCGGCGGCATCTTCGCCGAAGGCCCGGCGACCCGAGAATTCTTCACCCTGGACAACGAGTCCTACTCGGTATTCGGTCAGGTCGATTTCGACCTGACCGATCGCCTGACGCTGACCGCCGGTTTCAACTACACCGACGATCGCAAGGACTTCACCCTGTCGCAGGATTCGCTCGACCCGCTGGCGAACATCAACCTCGTGGACGCGGTCATCGTCGGCCAGATCGCCCAGATCACGCAGACCCCGCCGTCGCAGATCGGCGCGGCGCAGATCCAAGCCTTCGCCGCTGCCAACCCGGCCGCCTTCCAGGCGATCGCTAACGCCGCGACCAACCCTGCGACCAACCCGCTGCTGGCCTTGCAGGCGCTGCAGTTCCTGCCGCCGTTCCTCGACGTGCCGAACTCGGTCGAGCCGGGCGAAACGCGGGACGACAACTGGAGCTACACGCTGCGCGCGGCGTACGACGTGACCGACAACCTCAACGCGTATTTCACCTACGCCACCGGGTTCAAGGCCAGCTCCGTCAACCTGTCGCGTGACAGCCGCCCGACCAATGCGGACTTCACGCCGGGTCCGTTCGGCAGCACCATCCTGGCCCCGTCCTCGCCCATTCGCGATGCCGGTCTTGCCGTGCCGAACCTGACGACCGGATCGCGCTTCGCGGGCCCCGAGGAATCGGAAGTCTACGAATTCGGCCTGAAGGCCAGCTTCCCGCAGTTCGCCTTCAACCTGGCGGTGTTCGACCAGACGATCGACGGATTCCAGTCCAACGCTTTCACCGGCACGGGCTTCGCGCTCGTCAATGCCGGTTCGCAGTCGGTGCAGGGCTTCGAATTCGACTCCACTGTCACCCCGATCGATCCGCTGGTGTTCACTTTCGCGCTGACCTACCTCGATTCCCAGTATGACGACTTCCCGGGATCGGTCGTGGGCGACCTCACGGGGCAGTCGGTGGCCGGCGTTCCGGACTTCACCATCGCGACCTCGGCGACCTACACGCACGAGTTCGGCAATACGGGCAATGCGCTGATCGGCCGCGTGGACTACTACCACGAGGCGAACACGCAGCTGATCGAAGGCGTCCCCGGTTTCGACAACCCGATCGAGGTTGCACGCAACTATCGCCGCGAAGTGAACCAGGTGAACGCCTCGCTCACGCTGGCGCTGGAAAGCGGTCTGGAAATCGCGGGCTTCGTTCGCAACCTGACCAACGACCGGTACCTGACGCAGATTTTCCCGGGCGTCGCACAGCCGGGCACGATCTCGGGCTATCCGAGCCAGCCGCGCACCTATGGCGGCACGGTCCGGTTCCGCTTCTGATCGGGCATCCGTGAAACAAGGAGGCCCCGCCAGCGATGGCGGGGCCTTTTTTGTTGCCAAATACGCATCGTTGTGGTGCGTAACTGTCAGGGACGACAAGTGAGGGAATTGGGGACATGCAAACGGAATATGCGGGCTTCTGGATCCGCTTCGGCGCCTATCTGATCGACGCGATCATCCTCTTTATCGCGCAGATGATCATCATGGTGCCATTCGGCGTGGGATTGGGTGCGACGGGCTCGGACACCGCCGCGGGTGCGGGCGTCCTATTGATGTATCTCATCATTTTCGTGGGCCAGTGGCTGTATTTCGCGCTGATGGAGAGTTCCGCCAAGCAGGGTACGCTGGGCAAGATGGCGCTGGGCCTCGTGGTCACCGACGACAACGGGCAGCGGATCAGCTTCATGCGCGCCACGGGCCGTTATTTCGGCAAGATCCTTTCGAGCATCATTCTGCTGATCGGATACATCATGGCCGCGTTCACGGAGAAGAAGCAGGCGCTGCACGACATGCTCGCCTCCACGCTGGTCTGGAAGGGCCAGCCGGGCCAGGTCGGGCAGCAGGCCGACGTGTTCCGGTGATTCCTGCGGGCGGCCCTGCCGCCGGTTGCTTTGAACAGGCCCTGCTGCCGATCCGGTGGCGGGGCCTTTTCCTTTGCTAGATGCGGGCGACGGTGCCGTTCCCGACCTGCCAGACCGCGGCTTCCGCGCGGATATCGGCGAAGGGGGCGAGTTCGGTTCCCGTGAGCCAGACCTGCGATCCGCCCGCGCGCAGGCGGTCGAACAGGGCAGTCCGCCGGACCGGATCCAGGTGCGCGGCAACCTCGTCCAGCAACAGGATACCGGGCCGCCCCTCGGCCGCGCGTTCCGCATGCGCGAGGATGATCGCGACCAGCATCGCCTTCTGCTCCCCGGTCGAACATTGCGCGGCCGGAATGCCGCTGTCCGCCTTGGTGACGACGAGTTCCTCCCGATGCGGTCCGATCAGGCTGCGGCCCGCCGCTCGGTCGCGGGGCCGGTTGTCCCGCAATGCCTGCGCCAGCGCATCCTCCTCGTCGGGCCCGCCCGGATCGCGCTCCAGCAGGGGCTTGGCAAAGGGCGCATCGGGCAGGGCTGCGAGCGCCTGCTCCAGCGCGTCCACGGTCGCCCGGCGCCCCAGCGCCAGCGCGCTGCCGTGCTGCGCCATCTGCGCCTCGATCCCGTCCAGCCAGGTCGGATCGGGCGGCATTTCGTCCGACAGGAGCCGGTTGCGTTCGCGCAGCGCGCTTTCGTAGCGGCTGGCATGGCGCGCATGGGCCGGATCGAGTGCGAGCGCCAGCCGGTCGAGGAAGCGCCTGCGCGCACCGGCGCTGTCGGCGAACAGGCGGTCCATCGCCGGTGTCAGCCAGCCGATCGCCAGCCATTCCCCCAGTGACGTCGCGCTCGCCTCGCTGCCATTGACGCGCACCAGCCTGCGGCCCGGGCGATGGGGTTCGACATGGGTGCCGAGGCGTACATCCTCTCCCGCTGCGGGAAGGGAGAGGGAGGCGCCGATCGCGAACCCGTGCGAACCGTCTCCGCCCGCCATTTCCTGCAGGGCCGCCCGGCGCAGGCCACGGCCCGGCGCGAGGAGGGAGAGCGCTTCCAGCACGTTGGTCTTGCCCGCGCCGTTCTCCCCCACAAGCAGGTTGAAGCCACGCGTATCGTCCAGCTCGGTCGCGACGTGATTGCGAAAATGGGACAGGCTGATCCGGTCGAGCACCACCGGTCGATGGGCGAAATCGCCTCACAGCGCAACTGTGCGGTTTATACCATTCCAATAGTTGGTGAAAAATCCCAATTTAGCGTTTTCGGCATCATCCGGAGCCGGCGACCGTAACGCCAAATGTCTGATTTTACGCCAGAAACCAAAACTGGCACGCCATCTGCATAACTGTTCATGTCGGCAGGGGATGGGCCTCGCCGCAAACGAGAAAAGGGAAAATACCGATGCCGAAATTCAATCTCTTCAGCAGCCGCGCCTTTGCCGCCGTCGCGTCGCTGGCCTTCACCGCGATGGTCTTCGCTACCGCGATCGCTCCCGCCAACCAGGGCGCCGTTCTGCCGACGATGGTCGCCTGACCTGAATTCTACCGAACCTGAAAGGACACATTGCAAATGACTTACGAAGCACTCTCCCGCAAGGCGACCGCCGCATTCGCGTCGCTTTTCGTCACCGCCATCGTTCTGGCCACAGCCATCGCGCCGGCCAACAACGGTGCCATCCTGCCGGGAGCCATCGCATGAACCAGATGGACAACAACACGAGCAGCGGCACTTCGGCCAAGCAGTTTCGGCTGGACCGCGAGGATAACAAGATCTGGGGCGTGTGCGGCGGTATCGCCAACTACCTGGGCGTCGATCCCATGCTGGTCCGGGTCGCTTTCGCTGCCGGAACGCTGCTGGGCTTCGGATCGCTGATCCTGGTCTACATCCTGATCGCCCTGGTGGCGGACTGAGCACGGCCCTGCCGAACCGTCCCGGTTTTCGCACCGGCCGTGCTTCACATCACTGAAAACCGGGAGGGGCCGCTGGCCCCTCTCTTTTTGCGCATCACATGGCGGAAATGCCGCCGTCCAGCTTGATTTCCGCGCCAGTCATGAAGCGGCTTTCGTCGCTCGCCAGGTAGACCACCGCATTGGCGATGTCGTCCGGCTCACCGACGAACTTGAGCGGGATCTGCCGCGCCAGCTTGCCCAGCAGCACGTCCTTGTCCAGCTTGTGCGCGCGCGCCGTCCCGTCGAGGATCGGCGTGTCGACGAAGGTGGGATGCACCGAATTGCAGCGGATCTGCATGTTGTTCTTCGCGCAGTGCAGTGCGATCGACTTGCTCAGCATCCAGACTGCCGCCTTGGACGCGTTGTAGGCGGGCATGGTGTCGCTGGCTATCAGGCCGGCGATGCTGGAAATGTTGATGATGGAGCCCGGCGCATGTTCGCGCATCAGGGGCAGCGCCTTCTGGCAACCGTGGAAGATGGAATCGACATTGACCGCGAAGCAGCGCTGCCAGTCCGCGAAATCGCAGGTCTCGATGTTGCCGCCAACGCCGATCCCGGCATTGTTGACCAGCACGTTGAGCCCGCCCAGATGCTCACGCGCCGCGTCCACGGCGGCGTCCCATGCGGCCGGATCGGTCACGTCATGGGCGAGGGCGAAGGCCGTTCCGTCGCCGAAGCTCTCGTTGATCGCGGCGGCGGTTTCCTTCGCGCCATCTTCGTTCACATCCGTGCACAGCACCCGCGCGCCTTCTTCGGCCAGCCGCCGCGAATGCGCCGCGCCCAGACCCTGCGCCGCTCCCGTCACCAGCGCCAGCTTGCCTTCGCACCGTCCCGCCATCGTCATTCTCCCTGCAAAATCGTCGGCATCAGCAGCATGGCGATGCGCACGTCGACGGCATGGCCTTCCTCCCGCCAGCGGGCAACGAATTCCTCGAGTCCGTCTAGCGGAACGCGGTGGACCGTGATGTCCTCGCTGTCGGTGCCACCGCCTTCGCCCACGCGGGTCAGGCCGCGGGCGCGCAGCAGGGTGAAGCTTTCGCCGACCATGCCGGGGCTGGAATAATAGGTGCCCAGGTCCTCCATCCGCTCCGCGCGGTAGCCGGTTTCCTCTTCCAGTTCGCGGATCGCTGCGGTCACGGCGCTTTCGCCTTCGCCGCCATCCTCGTCCCCGATGAGGCCCGCCGGTATCTCGAGGCAGACGCGGCCCAGCGGGACGCGGTACTGCGACACCAGCAGGACATGTCCGTCCTCCACCGCCAGGATGGCGGCGGCCCTTATGCCGCGGGCGCGCACCGCGTATTCCCACTTGCCGCGCTTCTTGCCGACGATGAAGCGGCCTTCCCAGACGGTCTCCTCGGGCAGGTCCATTTCAGGGGCGTCCGCTCCGCGGTGTTTCGCGTCCGGCAGCATCATACCTCGATCAGCCTGTCGGGCAGCTCGTTCTCGTCGTCGGCCTCGCGCGGGAAATGCTCGGCCAGGATTTCGCCCACGTCGCGAATGCCGGCGGCCAGGCCTTCGGCGATGCGGCCGTCCCTGATCTCGACCAGCATGTCGCCCATCGCGTCGCCCCAGACCTCGGCATCGACCTTCGCCGCGATCGGCTCGTCGGCGACGATCTCGGCGCGGTGTTCGCGCATGGAGAGGTAGATCAGCACGCCGGTCCGCCCGTGCGTGCGCCGTTCGGCACCGACCTTGAAGTGGCGGATCGCCATAGCGTGGACGCGCTGGGTGCGCACCGATCCGGGCAGGATCGCGAAACGGATCGCGTCCGCGCTCAGCAGCAGCCAGAACAGGACGAAGGAGAGGGCGCCGACCGATGCCGCCACGGCCATCGCCTCGCCGCTGGTCCATTCATGGCCCCAGCCGCCGAGCGCCGCATCGATCAGGTCGAGCAGCGGACGCGGGACCAAGGAGACGATCGACATGGCAAGGATGGAGAGCGCCGCCGCCCATACCAGCACGACATCGGAGTACCCGTCCGACCGGTCGGCCAGCACGGTCACGATCTCGCCCGATGTACCCAGCTCGGCCTCGGCCACGGCATCGCTCACCACGCGGTGACCTGCCTCGTCCAGATAACCCATCTCCTACCACCCCCCGGAGGCGCCGCCGCCCCCGAAACTGCCGCCGCCGCCGGAAAAGCCGCCAAAGCCCCCGCCGCCACCGAAACCGCTGCCGCCACCGCCCCAGTCATCGCCGCCCGATAGCGCGCCGCTGAGGATGGAGGTGCCGACCTCCCAGAGGATGATGTTCGTCGCGACATCGCCCAGATCGCTGCCGCGTCGTCCTTTCTTGCCGCGATATTTCCGCTTGCGACTGCGCCCGAACATGGCCGGCAGGACGAACAGGAAGAATACGAGCGCGATGAACCAGCCGATCGCGCCGACCGGGAATCCGCCATCGTTCGCGCGTTCCTCGCTCGCCTGCTGGGCGACCGCTTGCGCTTCTTCTGCCGGCAATTGCAATTGCTGGATGATGGCATCGGTCCCAGCGACGATGCCGCCCGGATAATCGTATTCGCGGAAGCGCGGCAGGATCGACTGGTTGATGATCACGGAGGACAGGGCATCGGTCATGATGCCTTCCAGCCCGTAGCCGACCTCGATCCGCACGCGCCGCTCGTTCGGCGCGACGATCAGCAGGGCGCCGTCATTGCGCTCCGCATCGCCGATCCCCCACTCGCGGCCAAGCTGGTACCCGTAGTCGGCGATCTCGTATCCTTCGAGGTCCGGGATGGTCGCGACCACCAGTTGCCGCTGCGACTGTTCTTCCAGCGCGGCAAGCTTGGCGTTGAGCGCCGCCTCGGTTTCTTCCGGAATGATGTCCGCCGCATCGACCACCCGGCCGGACAGCTCGGGGAAATTGGTCGGCTGCGCAGACGCCGGAACCGTCAGCAGCGTCGCGAACGCGGTGAACAGGATTGCGAGTGCTCTCATGCCGGCACCATTTCGCGCGCCGTGACCGGCGTGACGGAAGTCTCGAGCAGGCGGGCCTCGATCAGGTCGGTCCCGATCATGATGGCTCCGAGATAATCGCCCTGCTTAAGCGAAGGCAGCATCCGGTCGATATAGGCGGCGCACAGTTCGTCGGTCAGGACGGTTTCCAGTCCCGTGCCGACTTCTATGCGGACGCGCCGGTCGTTCGGCGCCACTATCAGCAGGATCCCGTCATTGCGCTCCGCATCCCCGATACCCCAGCCATTGCCGAGCGCCATGCCGAATTCCTCGATCGACCGGCCCTGCAGATCGGGCGTGGTGACGATCACCATCTGGGCGAGGGTGCGGTCCTCCAACTCGGACAGTTGCCCGGTGAGGTCGGCCTCGATCCGCTCCGGGATTATGTCGGCTGCATCGACGACACGCCCCGTCAATTCCAGCGGCGCGCCGCTTGCAGGCGCGTCCGCGGCTTCGCAGGACGCAAGGAGCACGATTGCGGGAAGGGCGGACCAGAGCCGCACGGGGCGGCTCAATTGCCCGAGGTCATGTCGATCGTCGGAGCGACTTCGGCCCCTTCGGTCGTCGCCTCGTAGGGGACCAGCGGTTCGGCACCGTGAATCACGTTGGCACCGATCGAGTCCGGGAAGGTACGGATGGTCGTGTTGTACTGGCGAACCGCCTCGTTGTAGTCGCGGATGGCGACCGCGATGCGGTTCTCCGTGCCTTCCAGCTGACTCTGCAGCGCCAGGAAGTTCTGGTTCGAAGTGATCTGAGGATAGGCCTCGAAGCTTGCCAGAAGGCGCCCCAGACCCTGCCCCAGCTGCGTCTGCGCTTCCTGGAATTCGGCCATCGCCTCCGGGTTGTCGAGATCGGCGGCGTCGATGTTGACGCTGGTTGCGCGGGCGCGCGCATTCGTCACTTCGGTCAGGATGGTCTGCTCGTTCTGGGCCGCGCCGCGCGCGACTTCGACGAGGTTGGGGATGAGGTTGGCCCGGCGCTGGAACTGCGCTTCCACGTCGGCCCACTTGGCCTTGGCGTTTTCCTCTGCCGTCGGGACCGAGTTGATGCCGCATGCGGCAAGGGTAACGGACGCGGCAAGGGCCAGCGCGGCGTTGCGAACGAAGCGGAACGTCATGGGGGGCACTCCATCGTGAATAAGTCGTGTCTTAGGCAGATAGCACACGCTAACCGCTATTCAAGCGAACCACATTCGTTAAAAGCCTGGGCCGAACGAGGCATGGAGGACCGAGAATGAGCCTGGGAACCGAATTCAAAAAATTCATCGCGCGCGGCAATGTCATCGACCTGGCCGTCGGTGTCGTCATCGGCGCTGCGTTCAGCGGCATCGTGACTCAGCTGACCGAAAGCATCCTGATGCCGCTGATAGGCTGGATCTTCGGCGATATCGACTTTTCCAACTGGTTCATCCTGCTGGGCGAGATACCCGAAGGATACGAAGGCGCGGTCGACAATTACGAGCAGCTGAAGGAAGCGGGCGTCGCGATGATCGGTTACGGTGCGTTCCTCACCGCCATCATCAATTTCCTGATTGTCGCCTTTGCGCTGTTCATGCTGATCCGCGGCGTGAACCGGGTGACGGAAGAAATGCAGCGCAAACAGATGGAAACGGAGGACAGCTCGAAAAGCGACGAGGTCCCGACCGATCCGCAGCTGGACGTGCTGAAGAAGATCCTCGCCGAACTGAAGCAGGACAAGACCGGCGCGGCGTGACTCCGGACCGGGCTCCGCACGGCGCGGAGCCCGTCCCTCACATCCACTTCCCATTAAGGCGCGAACGCCTATATAGGACCTGCCGGTTTCGGCCGGCTATGGCGATAAAGTGCGGCGTGCAATAGGCACAACGGACCCGGGGGCAGTACCCGGCGGCTCCACCAAAAGGCGCGGGAAACCGGGCCTCCTGACGGGGCCGAACCAGGATCGACGTGTGTTGAAAGACGCAGTTTTCGCCCGGGCTGAGTAACCCGTAAAACTGTTCACCTTGATAAGTGCCAACGACAACGAAGCACTTGCTCTCGCTGCGTAATTCTAGGGCCTAGCGGCCTGAATTTACAAAGCTAAAGCGCGGTTGGACCCACCGGTCAACAGAAGCGGATTCCGGGGCTCCGGGGGTAGCTAGCAACAGAAACCCCCACCTTCCTTCCGATTCCTACGCCGCGTTCAGCCCTGGCTGGCTGGAGCTTCGCGCTTGCCCTTTTCGTATTTCAGGCAGTCGAGGATCTTCGCGCCGGCGAGGAAGACGACGCCCGTGCAGGACACGAACAGCAGCTGTCCGAAGAAGCCGGGGAACTGGTCGAGATAGGCCGCCCCGCGGCTGGTCGCGCCGACGGCGAGCGCGTAGATCACCAGGAACGCCTCCAGGCGGGTCTTGATCACGAACAGTCGGCCGACCTTGCGAAACATGCGCTCCCTTTCGTTAACGAACAGCCACGCAAGCCCCGTGCCAGCCACGGATTTCTGCGCCTTGCGCTGATTAACGTCACGAAGGGTGTAAGGGTGCCCGACAAGCGCGTCGAGCGCGTTAACCGAGTTCGGGAAGCTCCAGCAGGTCCGTCAACGCGCTCCGGGCACGCGTTACCGCATCGGCGAGGGCATCCGTGCCGATTTCGGACGGTCCGATCGATTCCGGCCAGTGACGTGCGATCACGTCCTCCATCGCGCCCGCTTTCGCCTCGTCCAGCATGAAGCGCGGATCGACCGTTGCCGGGTCCGCGACCACGCGCAGGCGCAGGCAGGCGGGGCCGCCGCCATTGGCCATGGACTGGCGCACATCCACCGGGATGACCCGGCGGATCGGGCCATTGCCCGCGACCATCGCCTGCAGCCAGTCCCAGACACGCGCGCTTTCCCGGCATTCGAGCGGAACGACCAGCGCCATGGTGCCATCCGGCAGGGAGAGGAGCTGCGCGTTGAACAGGTAGCTCCTGATCGCCTCTTCCATGCTGACCGCGCTCTCCGGCACCTCGACCACTTCCAGTGCAGGGAAGGCGGCGCGGATCGCCTCGTGCGCGCCGTGCCCGTCGGCAAAGGCGCGCTCGTGGGTGAACAGCACCCGCTC
Organism: Qipengyuania sp. JC766; assembly: GCF_040717445.1. Lineage (NCBI taxonomy): Bacteria > Pseudomonadati > Pseudomonadota > Alphaproteobacteria > Sphingomonadales > Erythrobacteraceae > Qipengyuania > Qipengyuania sp. JC766. The sequence continues at coordinate 176,326 of NZ_JBFEFL010000001.1, forward strand.
ATTGGCGACGGAGACCACGTCGTTGTGGAAGGCGCCCGCTTCGATGGCCTCGCCGTTCTGCTCGATGAAGACGCAGCGGTCCGGGTCGAGCCCGTGCAGCCGGGCGACCGCGCGGCTGGCCTGTTCGTGCTGGCGTGCGGGGAATTTCCCGCCGGGCCGCCCATAGACGAACACTTCGACGCCCGCGGCCGCGTGACCTTCGCAAAAGCGCATGTGGTTGGCCGCGCCCTCGTCGCCATAGCTGGGCGGCACGGCGTCGTGGACCGCGAAATGCGCGGTGTCCGCGAAGGCGATGTCGAGCTGGCGCTTCGTCTCGGGCCATTCCTGCGCGCGGTGGAGCATGGTGACGAGGTTCGCCGGCGTCAGGTGGCAGCGCCCGTCCGCGGTATCGGGCGTGGGGCTGACCGTGGCGGCATTGGCGGTCCACATGCTGGAGGCCGACCAGGCGGACGCGAGCAGCGCGGGATTGGCGGTCTCGTCCACCGCCAGCCGGTCGAGCAACGCCGGGTTGGGGCGGGGCAGCGGCAGCAGGAAGCCCTGCGGCAGGCCCAGCGCCATGTTGCTGCGCATCTTCGCCAGCCCCTGCAGGGCCGCCGCGCGCGGGTAGGACGTGTCGCCCTTGTGGCTGGTGGCCGCGAGGTTGCCGAGGCTGAGGCCGGCATAATTGTGGCTGGGGCCGACGATGCCGTCGAAATTGATTTCCGTGAGGGTCATGTCAGCGCGCCACGCTCCACACTGTGTCCCCGTCCGCCACGCCGAGTGCATCGGCCGCCTGCGGGTCGAGGGATACCGCGTCGCCCGCAATCGCGCGCGAGCCGTAGCAGCAGCGGAAGTCCTCCAGCCGCCCGGTCGCGACCAGCGCGCTTTCGCCTTCGTCCGCCAGCGTCCCGGAGCAACCCGCCCCGGTCGCACCCGCCACGCTCACCACGTTGTCGGTGCGCGCGATCATGGTCGGGCCGCCGTCGAAAATGTCGACATAGCCTTCATAGGCGAAGCCTTCCTTCTCCAGCATCCGCATCGCGGCGCGCCCGGTGGGGTGGGGCAGGCCGATCACGCGCTTCGCCTCGTCGTCCAGCATGGCGACGTAGACCGGGTATTTCGGCATCAGGTCGGCGATGAACTGGTTGCCGTTGATGGCGTTGAAATAGTCCGCTTCCTGGAAGGTCATGCCGAAGAAACGCCCGGCGACCCCGTCCCAGAAGGGCGATCCGCCGCGTTCGTCGATGATGCCGCGCAGTTCCGCGATGACCCGGTCGGCAAAGCGCGCCCGGTGCATCGCGATGAACAGGTAGCGGCTCCGCGCGAGCAGCAGGCCGAGCCCGCCGGCCCGCTCGTTCGGATGAAGGAACAGGCCGCCCACTTCGCTGCAGCCTTCGAGGTCTGTGACGAGGTTCAGCATTTCCGCACGCACCGTGCGGTCCAGTTCCTGCGAATACTGGGTCAGCGTGTTGAGGCGATAGGAGTAGAACGGCCAGCGCTGGCCGACCTGCGTCATCAGCTGGCAGGTGCCACGCACCGCGCCCGTCTCCACGTTTTCCAGCACCAGCACGAAGGTCTCGTCGACCATCTCCTCGCCGGTATTGGCAAAGGCGCTGGCGGACGTTTGCAGCTTCGCGGTCAGGGCGTCGCGATCGGGGGGCAGGTTGGTGAACCCGCCGCCGGTCAGCTTGGCCATCTCGTACAGCGCCTCGAGATCGTCGGGGCGGCTGGCGCGGATGCGGAAGGTCACAGCTCGTCTCCCGTGGCCAGGCGATGCAGCAGCAGCGCGCTGAGCGCGGCCCGCTCGGGCAGGCTTGGCACGATCATGAATTCGTCGGGCGAATGGATCTTGCCGCCGCGCACGCCCATCGTGTCCACCACCGGCACGCCGGTCGCGGCGATGTTGTTGCCGTCGCAAACGCCGCCGGTCGATTGCCAGCCGATCTCCTGCCCCAGCATCGCGCCGCAATCGCGCACCAGGTCGAACAGTTTCTGCGCCGTGCGGTCGACGGGCTTGGGCGGGCGGGTGACGCCGCCATGGACGTGGATGTCCACCTCCTGCGCCTGCTTCACTTCGCCCACCAGCGCGGCGAGCTCGCCTTCGAACCGCTCGGCCGCCGCCGGTTCCTTGGGCCGGATGTTGAAGCGCAGCACGGCATGGTCGGGGACCACGTTGTTGGCCGCGCCGCCGTCGATCTTCGCCGGATTGACCGGGATGTCGTCGCGCTGCAGGTCCTTCAGCCGGACGGCCAGCGTGGCCGCGGCGACCAGCGCGTTGCGCCCGTCCTGCGGGTTGCGCCCGGCATGGGCGGATTTCCCGGTGACGGTCAGCGAGTAATTGCCACTGCCGCCGCGCGCATGGGCCAGCGTCCCGTCGGGCAGGGCGGACGGTTCGTAGGTCAGCGCGGCATACTTCCCCTGGGCAAGCCTCTCGATCAGCGGCGCGGAGGACAGCGATCCCGTCTCCTCGTCCGCATTTATCATCACGTTGTACCCGATCCGCTGGGCCGCATCGCTGCCCTCGAAGGCGCGCAGGGCATGGAGGATGACCGCGATCCCGCCCTTCATGTCGGCAAGGCCGGGGCCGTTCAGCGTATCGTCGTCCAGCCAGACCTGCTCCTGGAACGGGTGGTCCTTGGGAAACACGGTGTCCATGTGACCGGTGAACAGCAGGCGCCGCTCCGCATCGGGGCGGACCCGCAGGACCATGTGCCGGCCATGCGGCTTTTCGAACTCGCGGCCGTCGGCATCGACCGCGGTCACCGGCGCGGGATCGACCAGCTCGACCTCGCCCGGAAGGGTTGCGAAGGCATCCGCCAGCATCGTGGCCAGCGTGGCGAGGCCATCGAGGTTCGCGGTGCCGGTGTTGATCGCGCTCCACGCGCGCGCATCGGCCAGCATCGCGTCGCCGTCGATCGGCTCCAGCAGGGCCTGTCTCTCGCTGTCTGTCATGGTCATCGGTGACGGCCCTAGCTGGCCTGACGGTCCAGTCCAAGCCCGTTGCCATTTGCCGGAGGCTGCGCCATAGCGACGCCGTCCTCCCCAGGGTCGCATGCCTGATAACGTTCGCCAAACCGAACAGAGGATTTTCATGACCGACCACGTGATGCGCGCCGGATTGCAGGTCTTTCCGGGGCTGGCCGACCTTCTGGAAAAAGACGTCCTGCCGCTGCTGGACAAGGATGCCGAATCGTTCTGGACAGGCTTCGCACAGTTGCTGGAACGGTTCGCCCCGCGCAACCGCGCGCTGCTGAACAAGCGGGAGGACCTGCAGCGGCAGATCGACGCCTGGCACCGCGAGCGCAAGGGCCAGCCGCACGATGCCGCCGCCTATCGCGCCTTTTTGGAAGAGATCGGCTATCTGGTGCCCGAACCGGGCGACTTCACCATCGGGACCAAGGACGTCGACCGGGAAATCGCCGCGATGGCCGGGCCCCAGCTGGTGGTGCCGATCCTCAATGCGCGGTTCCTGCTCAATGCCGCCAATGCGCGCTGGGGCAGCCTGTACGATGCACTCTACGGCACCGATGCGCTGGACGCGCCGGCGGCGAAGCCGGGCGGCTACGATCCGGATCGCGGCGCGGCGGTGATCGCACGCGCGAAGGCGTTCCTGGACGAGACGCTGCCGCTGGCCGGCGGCAGGAAATGGGCCGACCTGGACGAAGAATGGAGCGGGGCCGGGCTGCTCAAGGACGAGAGCCAGTATGTCGGCCGGAGCGACCAAGGCCACCTGTTCTGCCATAACGGCCTGCATATCGAAGTGCGTTTCGATCCCGGGCACCCGATCGGCAAGGACGATCCGGCAGGCATCAGCGACGTCGTGCTGGAAGCGGCGCTGACCACCATCGCCGATTGCGAGGATTCCGTCGCCGCCGTCGATGGCGAGGACAAGCTGCTCGCCTATCGCAACTGGCACGGTCTCATCTGCGGGGACCTGCAGGAAAGCTTCAGCAAGGACGGCCGCACCGTCTCGCGCGAGCTGGCACAGGACCGCAGCTTCCACGACATCCACGGTCATGCGCAGCGCCTGCCCGGGCGCAGCCTGATGTTCGTGCGCAATGTCGGCCACCTGATGACCAATCCGGCGATCCGGCTGGCGGACGGGGGCGAGATCCCCGAAGGTATCATGGACGCGGTATTCACGTCCGCTATCAGCGCGCTCGACGTGCGCGGCCACGGCCGCTGGCGCAACAGCCGGACCGGCTCGATCTACATCGTGAAGCCCAAGATGCACGGTCCGGAGGAATGCGCCTTTACCAACGACCTGTTCGATGCGGTGGAGGACCTGCTGGGCCTCGACCGGCACACGATCAAGGTCGGCGTCATGGACGAGGAACGCCGGACCAGCGCCAACCTCGCCGCCTGTATCCACGCGGTGAAGGACCGCATCGTGTTCATCAACACGGGCTTCCTCGACCGCACCGGGGACGAGATCCACACCTCGATGGAAGCCGGCCCGATGATGCGCAAGGGCGACATGAAGCGCAGCGAATGGCTGGATGCCTACGAGAAGCGCAATGTCGGCATCGGCATGGCCTGCGGCCTGTCGGGCCGGGCGCAGATCGGCAAGGGCATGTGGCCCGCGCCCGACCTGATGGGCGACATGATGCTGCAGAAGATCGGCCATTTGCGGGCGGGTGCGAACACCGCCTGGGTGCCGTCGCCCACCGCCGCCACGCTGCATGCGATGCATTACCACCAGGAAAACGTCTTCGCGATTCAGAAGGGGCTGGGCAGCGCTCCGGGACTGGACGCCCTGCTGACCATCCCGCTGGCGCGCGGCGCGAACTGGTCGGAAGACGAGATACGCGAGGAACTCGACAACAATGCGCAAGGCCTGCTCGGCTATGTCGTGCGCTGGATCGACCAGGGCGTCGGCTGTTCCAAGGTGCCGGACATCAACGATGTCGGCCTGATGGAAGACCGCGCCACCTTGCGCATTTCCAGCCAGCACATGGCCAACTGGCTGCATCACGGCGTCGCCACGCGCGAGCAGGTGATGGACAGCCTGAAGCGCATGGCGGCCAAGGTCGATGCGCAGAACGCGGGCGATCCGCTGTACGAGCCGATGGCCGGCAACTGGGACACCAGCCTCGCCTTCCGGGCGGCGCTGGACCTGGTCTTCGAAGGGACGCGGCAGCCCAGCGGCTATACCGAGCCGCTGCTGCACAAGTGGCGGCTGGAGAAGAAGGCCGCGGGCTGAGGCGACATGCTGCGGCGCCTTGCGACGTTCGTTGCCGCCGTGGCGCTCGTCGGCGGGGTGGCGCTGGTGCTGGTGGATCGCGGCCTGCTGCCGGTCGCGATGCGGATCCCGGTCTCGGCGGTCGCGCCCGATTCCGAAGCGGCGTTCGAGCGCTGGCTGGCAAAGGAACCGGAACGCGCGCCGCAGTTCCGCAAGCTGCAAGGCTTCCTGCAGGCGCAGGGCGTCGGGCAAATTGTGCCCGCATGGCAACTGACCCGCGTCGATGCCTACTACGCCGCGGAATGCGGGATCGAGCCGTTCGCCCTGCCGCCCGAGGATCTGTGGCCCAACGTCGTCCCCGCGCTGCGGCTGGTGCGGGACGAGGTGATCCCGGCGGTCGGCCCGGTGGAGGTGCGATCGTCCTATCGTACGCCGGAGCTCAATGTCCGCGCGGGCGGGGCGGGCGGCAGCCGCCATCTCGATTTCGCCGCGGTGGATTTGGGGACGCAGGACCGCCAGAGGGGCGAGGCGCTCTACCGGACGCTATGCGCCATGCATGAAAGCGCCGGGGCGGGCAGCCGGATGGGGCTGGGTGCCTATTACGATCCGGACGAGCCCGGTTACGCCGGCGGACGGTTCCATGTCGACGCCTCGGGCTATCGCAGCTGGGGCCGGGGATATACGCGCGCCAGCAGTCCGTGCCGCAGCTTCGATTGAGAAGCCGCGTTCAGCGCGCGATCGCGTTCGGGTCGCCGAACTTGCCCATCTGGTAATCCCTGACGGCCTGCGCGATTTCCTCGCGCGTGTTCATGACAAACGGACCGTGCGCGACGACCGGCTCCCCGATCGGGTCGGCATGGCCGAACAGGATCAGCGCGTCCTCGTTCGCCTCGACGGCAATGCTGTCGCCGTCGGAGAACTCGGCCAGGTGCCATTGCGGCACTGGCGTTCCCGCAACCGACACCGCGCCGCGCACCGTGTAGAACAGGACGCTGCGACCGGCAGGCACGGGCAGGGTGGCGGACGAGCCCGCCGTGCATTCGACCGTCGCCAGCATCACGCCCGTCAGCGGTTCGACCGGCGCACCGTCCGTGCCGCTGACCGCCCGCATGGTCACGCCGTCTGCCAGTCTCGTTTCCGCCATGTCGGCGGCCGGCACGGGAACGTAGTGCGGCGCGCTCATCTTCAGCCGGGCGGGCAGGTTGAGCCAGAGCTGGAGGATTTCCATCGGCCCGCCCTCGCGCTTGAATTCCTCGGGCGAAAGCTCCGCATGGATCAGCCCGCTGCCCGCGGTCATCCACTGGACGCCGCCCGCGCGCACCACGCTTTCCCCGCCGCCGGTGTCGAGATGCGACAGGCTGCCTTCCAGGATGAAGGTAACCGTCTCGAACCCGCGATGGGGATGCGGGCCGAAGGGCAGGCCGCGATTGCCGGGCGGGTAGGTCTGCGGCCCGTGGTGGTTCAGGAACAGGAACGGGTCGACCTGCGGCAGGCCGGGACCGGGGACGGGACGCCGGGTGACGAGATCCTGGATGTCGTCGCGCCGGGCGGGATGGATGGCGGTTACGTTTCGGGACATGCGCAAGCGACGCGCAGGCGGCAGGGAGGTTCCGTCAGCCGAGTTCGCGGGCGAGCGCCACGAAGTCCGCGACGGCGAGCGTCTCGGCCCGGCGCTGGGGATCGATGCCGACCCGATCGAGCGCTTCAATCGCACCCGGGATACGCTTCAGGCTCTGCCGGAGCATCTTGCGCCGCTGCCCGAAAGCCGCCTCGGTCAGCTTCTCCAGCACCCGCGCGGACACCCCCTCCGGCATCGCCGCGGGCTCCACATGCACGATCGCCGACATGACTTTGGGCGGCGGGGTAAAGGCGCTGCGATGGACTTTCATCGCCAGTCTCGCGGAACTGCGCCACTGCGCCAGCACCGCCAACCGGCCATAGGCGCCGGTTCCGGGCTGGGAGACGATCCGCTGCGCCACCTCCTGCTGGAACATGAGCGTGAGCGACGTCCAGGCAGGCGGCCAGCTCTCCCCACCGAGCCACCGGACGAACAGCGCCGTTCCGACATTGTAGGGCAGGTTGGCGACCACCGCGAACGGCTCGCCCATCAGCTCCGCGTGATCCATCCCGAGCGCATCGCCCTCGATCACGTGCAGCCGGCCGGGATAGGCATCGCCCAGTTCCGCCAGCGCGGGAAGGCACCGGCGGTCCATCTCGATCGCGGTCACACGCGCGCCGGCCGCCAGCAGGGCGCGGGTCAGCCCGCCCGGGCCGGGGCCGATCTCCAGCACTGCCCGGTCGGCCAGGTCGCACGGGATGGCCGCGATCCGGTCCAGCAACTGCGCGTCGAACAGGAAGTTCTGGCCCAGCGCCTTGGACGCGGAGAGGCCGTGCCGGGCGATGACTTCGCGCAAGGGTGGCAGCTCAGGCACGCGCCCGCCGTTCCGCCATTTCACCCGCCATGCGAATGGCTGCGATCATCGCCTCGGGTCTTGCAATTCCGCGCCCGGCAATGTCGAACGCCGTCCCGTGGTCGGGGCTCGTCCGCACGATCGGCAGGCCGAGCGTGACATTGACCCCCTGGTCGAAATCGAGCGCCTTCACCGGGATCAGCGCCTGGTCGTGATACATGCATAGCGCCGCGTCGAAGCCCGCCCGCTTGTGTGGAGCGAACAGCGCGTCGGCGGGATGCGGTCCGCTGGCATCGACGCCCGCGTCCCGCAAGGCTGCGATTGCCGGTTCGATGACGTCGCGTTCTTCCGCCCCGAATTGCCCGCCTTCGCCCGCATGGGGATTGAGCCCGGTCACGGCGATCCGCGGCGCATCGATGCCGAAATCTGTCCTCAGCGCGCGGGCGACGATGATACCGCGACCGACGATCAGTTCTCGCGTCAGGAGCGCCGGGACCTGTGCCAGAGCGCAATGCACCGTCAGAGGCACCGCACGAAGGCTCGGCCCTGCCAGCATCATCACGGCCTGTTCCGGATCCAGAAGGCAGGCACTTGCAAGATATTCGGTCTGGCCAGGATGATCGAAGCCGATCCGCTTCAGTTCGGATTTCGCGACCGGCGACGTGACCACGGCCCCGGCATCCCCCTCTCGCGCGAGGTGTGTCGCGATTTCCAGCGAGTGAAGGGCCAGCTTCGCGCCGTCCGGGTCCGGCGCACCGGGACGATAGTTCGCGTCGCGATCACCAAGGACGGGAAGCGCATCGTCGAACACCGCCAAGGCTTCGCGCATGTCGGCAACGCGCTGGACAGGGCAGGAGATATTTGCGAGCTGCGCCGCGGCGGCGAGCACATCATGTCCTCCCACCGCGAAAAAGGGCGGCAGGCCATCGGACTTGCGCCGCGCCCAGCTGGCGCAGACGATCTCCGGGCCGATGCCCGCCGGATCGCCCAGCGCCAGGGCCAGCGGCTTCGTCATGCCGCCTGTTCGGGCCTCAATTGTATTCGATCAGCGCGTCGTTGCGCAGATCGCGCCGGTACCGTTCGGCGCGCTTGGAAATCCGCTCGTTCTCGAGATTGCTGATGATCGTGTCGAGATCAGGCGCGCTTTCGTCCTGCGGTTCGTCCCGTCCGCACAGCATCAGGACGAACACGCCGTCCTCGATCGAACCGAATGCGGGCGAGGTCTGCCCTGGCTGGAGATCGAGCACCGCAGACTGCAGCTGGGCGGGGAGGGAACGGGCACGGATGCCGCTGTTCGTGGCGACATTCGCGCCGATCGTCGCCGCGACACTGTCGGCATCGCCGCAACCGCGCATCGACTGGACCGTCGTCTGAAATTCGCTCAGCCGCGCTTCGGCCTGCGCTTCGGTCGTGCCTTCGGGGAAGCTGATGGAAATCTGCTTCAGGCTCAGCTCCGCGTCGCGCGGATCGCTCATCAGGATCTGGCGCTTGTCGATCAGGACCATGAGCACGAAACCGCCCGGGATCTCGATCGGACCCACGAGCTGGCCGGCCTGCATTTCCTGCGCCGCGGTCGCCATCTGCGCCGGCAGCGTCACGAGGCGCACGAAACCCAGGTCACCGCCTGCGGCCGCAGACGAGCTTTCGGAGAACTGGCGGGCATAGGCGGCGAAATTGCCGCCCTGCCGCAGCTGCTGCATGATCTGCTGGAGATTGGCGACGACCTGCTGGCGCGTTTCCGGGGTGGAGCTGACATAGATCTCGCCGATCCGGTATTCCTCGGTCCCTTTGGACGCTTCCATCATCTCGAGAAGTTCCTGCGCTTCGTCGGTGGATACGTTCACGTACGGACGCACCATGCGGCGCAGGACCAGCTGCCAGGCGACTTCGCCCCGGATCTGCTGCTTGAGCGAAGCCTCGGACGATCCGAGGTTTTCCAGCCATTCGTCCATCGTGTCCGGCGTCTGGCCGTTGCGCTGTGCCACGTCGGCATAGCGCTGCGCGATCATCGCATCCTCGATCGGCAGTTCGAGCGCGCGCGCTTCCTGGATCTGCAGCTTCTCGTCGATGAGGTTGCGCAGGACCTGTGCACGCACCTGCGCCAGTTCCTCGGCCGACAGCTCGTTGCGCGAGGCGGCGAGCAGTAGCGCGGTGCGCTGGTCCACGTCGGTCCCGGTGATGATCTCGCCATTCACCTTGGCCGTCGCCTGCCGAAGGTTCGGGTTGCTGGGTCCGAGAATGTTGATCTCGGACGGCAGATTGAGCGTGGGTTCCTCGTCCTGCGCGACATCCTGGGCAACCCCCTGTGCGGTCGCCGCGATGGGGGAAACAGTGACGGCGAAGGCGGCCAGCCCGCCGAGAAGCTTGGTCATCATGGTGTCGATCACGAAATCCGGTCCGTTGTTCATGCGCTCGAAGAGCGCTGGAGGAATCAAACCTCTGCTGCGCGGCGACTTAACGCAAGCTGATCAGGCGTGCAAACCGGCGTGCATCCGATCACCGGAATCCGAGATTTTTTAACGCGAAGAAGACTTCGAACGTGTTGCCGCGCTGCGCATCGCCGGTGTCGATATAATCCCGCCGCCAGGTGAGGCCCATTTCCAGGCAATCGTCCTCGTAAGCGACGCCCAGCCGGGTGCGGATCGGCTGGAAACCGTCGGAGGTGAAGGTCGGATCCTCCTCGCGGTCGGTCAGGTTGACGACGCCGGAACCGAATACCGACCAGTAGTTCGCGAAAGCGAGACGCGCGGCGAAGCGCACTTCTTCGCGGTCCTGCAGATCCTCCAGTTCGTCGATATCGCGGTTGAGGCGCAGGTAACCGACCTCGGCATAGGTGCGCCGCGTGCCCACCGTCGCGTCGATCTCGTTCCGGCGGACGGCGAAATCGTCCTTGTCCAGCCGGTAGCGGTGCGTGAACGAGACGAAGTTGCGGAACCGCACCTTCGTCCGGCCGACATAATCGGAGAACTGGTCGGACAGGCCGGTTCCGTCGGGCAGAAGCTCGTTCTTGTCGATCAGCCGGTAGGATTGGCCGAGGCTGGCATTGATCCGCATTCCCGGCCGCTGGAGGCTCCAGTCGACGCCGTAGACCGCGCGCACGCCCGGTTCGACGCGGTCGTATCCGGGGAAGCGATTGAGCGCGAAGAGGTTCGTATCCTCGAGATCGATCGCGCGGGAATCCTCGTTCGGCACTTCGAGGTTGCGGATGCCCGGCACCGCGACGATCTGGAATCGCGGCGTCAGGACCTGCGTGCCGCCGAAGGCCTCGCCGACCAGCGGCCACTGCACATCGACTGCACCCAGAGCGATCGCGCGTCCCTGCCAGCCCGGTTCCCCGCGGTAGAGCGCCGTCTGCGTAAGGGCGTTTTCCGTACTGTGGTAAAGGTCGCCGCGCGCGAGACCGGTCAGGGTGATGACCTGGCCGAGACCGGTGACCTGCTTCAGATCCCATTGGGCCTTGGCAATGGCTCGCTGCGTATCCTGACCGTCGTCGCGGAAAAGGGCCAGCGTATTGGCCTGGAATTCGAGGACATCGCCGAGCCCGGCCAGATCGCGCATCCGGTGACGGAAATCGATCACCGGCAGGACCTGCGGGACCTGGCCCTGCGGCTGGCCCAGGCGCAACGTCTGAGTCGCCCAGCCGGCGAAGGAGAGATAGGTGTCCTCGTCGATCCTCTCGATATTCACGGTCGATCGCAGGCGGTCGTCGCGGCTGATGTCGTACCGGCGCAGGAAGGTACGGTCGCTCGCCACGCGTACCGATCCCGTCGCGCTCCATTCCGGGCTGAACTGGTACTTGCCGTTGGCGAAGAGGTAGCCGCGCGGGTCCTGTTCGCTCACCGCCTGTCCGGTCACGTCCGATATGCGCCGGCTGTAGGTCCCGTAGCCGGTGATCTGGAATGCGCCTTCGCTGGTCAGCTGCCGGTACTGGGCCGACACCATCGGCGGGGCCTCGGTGAAAACGTAAGCCGATGTCGTCAGGTCGCGGTTCTGGCCGAGACGCCAGTAATAGCTGCCGATCACCTCGACGCCGTTCGACTGCGAAATCCGCAGGTCCGGCACAAGAAGCCCGCTTTCCGGGCCGCCATCGGTGCGGATCGCGAGGCCGGGCAGGGGCAGGAGCCGTTTGCCGAACAATTCGAGATAGGCGCCGTCGAAGCTGACCCGTTCCGCTTCCGGATCGTAGGTTACCCGGTCGGCGGTGATGCGCCAGCTCGGGTCCTTGGGGCAGCCTGCAGGATTGGTGACGGCGCAGGCGCTGTAGGCCGCTGTCTCGAGCTGGATGCGCCCGTCTTCGGTTCGGCGACCGCCCTCCGCCGCGAGCCGTCCGCCTTCGCGCAGGGCGATAAGGACTTCCTCGATCTGTCCGGCTTCGAACGAATCGTCGAGGACGATGCGGCTGGTGTAGAGCTGGTTGCCGGCCTCGTCGACGAAGCGGATATTGCCGGTCGCCACGATCTCGCCCGTGCTGCGATCCCAGACGACCTGGTCCGCGCGGACGGACCGATCCTCGTCATTGCTGACGAAGACGTCACCATCGGCGATCACGTCCCCGGTGGCCTGGTTCCACTGGATGGAATTGGCCCGCAGTGCCCGGCGATTGTCGCGCAGGATGACATTGCCGTCCGCGCGCACGGTCTGGCCGTTGCTGTCGTAAGTGACGCCGTTCGCTTCGAACGCGACCCGGTCTTCTGCCAGCGTCGGATCGGGCGCGGGCGGGACGTAGGGATCGATGTCCTCGATCGGCGGAGGGACGGGCACGCATGGCTGGTCGTCGTCATCGCCCGATGGGGCCGGCTGCACGAAGCCGGGTTCGTCATTGGTGGGAAGCTGGTCTTCCGGAAGGACCTGCGCCGCCGCGCTGCCCGCCCATGCGAGCGCGCCCGCGGCCGCGCCGAAGCGAAGGATCACGCCGATCGAAACGGGCAGGGAACGGCGCGGCGGCATCGCTTGCCTATCGCACCGGCCCCGCCTAATCGCAATCGCCATCGGAAGCGCCGCGCCTTCGCGTTGCAGCGGTGCCACACACTCGATTTTCGGAGATCCCATGGACATCAGTTTCAGCGACACTCGACCGGACAAGGCGCGGCTCGTGGCGCAAATCGTCGACAAGGGCAACATGCCCGATGGACTGGAAAGGGTCCTGGCGAGCGGCGCCAGGGCGTCGCGGTTCGAAGGCAAGCCCGGCCAGCTGTTCGAAGGCTTCGTCGAGCGGGATGGTGAGCCGGTGCGCATCGCGCTTGCCGGGGCGGGCGATGCCGGCTCCGAAGCGCGGGCGGCCAATTGCGAAAAGGCGGGTGCCGCGCTCGCCGCGAAGTACCTCAGTGCCGGCGAGGAGACGCTTGTCCTGGACCTCTCCGGATCCGGGTTGGACGCCGAAGGGGCTGCGGCCGTGCTGCTGGGCCTGCGCCTGCGCAGTTGGCGGCAGGATGCCTACCGGACCACGATGAAGGACGAGGAAAAGGTCAGCCTTGCCCGGGTCACGGTCGTCGGTGCGCCCGCCGGAACCGAAGATGCCTGGCGTGAAGGCGCGGCGCTCGCCGAAGGCGTCGAGTTCACGCGCGTCCTCGTCGCGGAACCGGCCAACAAGCTCTATCCCGAAAGCTTTGTCGCCATGTGCCGCGAGCGGTTCGAAGGTACCGGTGCCGAAATCACCGTGCTCGGCGAAGCGGAAATGGAAGAACTCGGCATGGGGGCGCTGCTCGGTGTGGGGCAAGGATCGCGCCGGGAATCGCAGCTGCTCGCCATCAAGTGGAACGGCGGCGGGGACGAGGCGCCGGTCGCCTTCGTCGGCAAGGGAGTGACCTTCGATACCGGCGGCATCTCGCTGAAGCCCGGACCCGGCATGGAAGACATGAAGTGGGATATGGGCGGCGCCGGCGCCGTCGCGGGCGGCATGCTCGCGCTGGTGAAGCGCAAGGCAAAGGCGAATGTCGTCGGCGTGCTCGGCCTGGTGGAGAACATGCCGGACGGAAACGCCCAGCGCCCGGGCGACATAGTGACCAGCATGTCCGGCCAGACGATCGAGGTCCTCAACACGGATGCCGAAGGGCGGCTGGTGCTGTGCGACGCGCTGCACTGGACGCAGGACACCTTCAGGCCGAAGCGCATCGTCGATTTCGCGACGCTGACGGGGGCCATGCTGATCGCACTAGGCCACGAACATGGCGGCGTGTTCGCCAATGACGACAGCCTTGCCGAAGACCTGCTCGAGGCGGGAAAGGCGACCGGCGACAAGCTCTGGCGCTTCCCGCTTTCGCCTGCTTACGACAAGCTCCTCGACAGCCCGATCGCCGACATGAAGAACATCGGGCCGCGCGAAGCGGGATCGATTACCGCAGCGCAGTTCCTGAAGCGCTTCATTCGCGACGATGTGCCATGGGCGCACTGCGACATAGCGGGCATGGTCTGGGCGAAGACGCCGGGCCGGACCTGGGGCAAGGGCGCGACCGGTTACGGCGTGCGCCTCATCGACCGTTTCGTTCGCGACACGCTGGAAGGCTGAACCGCGGACAGACCATGGGCGGCATGCGAAAGAAGGGCGATCTGCCGCAGAAAATCTGCGCGGCATGCGGTCGCCCCTTCGCATGGCGCAAGAAATGGGCGCGCGACTGGGACGAGGTCCGCTACTGCTCGGAACGATGCCGGCGTAACAAGGCGGGGACCGCCCAGTGAGAGTCGATTTCTACCAGCTCTCGCGAGATCCGGTGGAGCGGGTCATCCCCCTCATCGCGCGCAAGGTCCTCGAACGGCAGGATCGCCTGCTGGTCGTGTCGAAGGAACGCGACCAGCTTTCCGCGATCAACGAAGCCCTGTGGAGCGCGTCCGGAAGCGATTTCCTCGCCAACGGCTTCGCCCAAGAGCCGCATCCCGAACGCCAGCCGATCCTCCTGTCCGAGCAGGCAGAAGCGGTGAACGGCGCGAAGATCGCTATCCTGGCGGACGGCGTCTGGCGCGAAGAGGCGGCTTCGCTCGACCGCATCCTGCTGATGTTCGGCGAGGCGCAGACCCAGGCGGCACGGGACCTGTGGCGCGCCTTCGGAATGCGGGACGAGGCGGAAACGCACATTTTCAAGCAGCGACCGGACGGTGGCTGGAAGGAAGGCCGGTAGGCCCGCTATTCTCTCCGTCGGAAGGATGGTATGACCGAAGGACCCACGGGTCGCAGCGTGAACGGAGGAGTTCTCATGCGAATTGCTGTTGCCTTGGCTGCCGTGATTGCTTTGTCGGGTTGTGATGGCGGTGCGTCCGACGACACCCCTGAAGCCCGCGGGGACGCGAGCGGCGGCGAATATCGCCAGACCTTCGATCTGGGCGATGGCAACGATGCCGAGGTTCGCGCAGGCGGAAACATCGACGTGCAGCTGCCTGCCGGCTTTACCGTCTATCCAGGGGCCGAGGTTGTCACCACGATGTCCGCCAGCTCGGCTGATGGCGAGGGGCGCACCACGATGATGACCACGAACGATGATCCGGCAGACGTTATCGCCTTCTATCGCAAGCAGGCCGAGGCTGCCGGTTTCGCCATCGCGAACGAGATGGACAGCGGCACTGCGCGGATGATCAGCGGACAGTCCGCCGACGGAACCGGTCTCAACGTCATTGTCGGCACCGGGGAGGACGGCACGACCATCTCCCTATCGATCGGAAAAGCGGGTTCGTCCGGGAACTGAGTTTTCGCAGGTCGTCAGGGCGTGGAGCACCTTGCGTCGCAGCCCCTCTGCGCATAGAGGCGCGCGCGATCCTCTCTCTCCACCAAAATCGTATTCGAAGGAATTGACCATGGCGGCCAACCGCACGTTCTCGATCATCAAGCCCGACGCCACGCGTCGCAACCTGACCGGCGCGGTCACCAAGATGCTGGAGGAAGCCGGCCTGCGCGTGGTCGCTTCCAAGCGCATCCGCATGACCGAAGACCAGGCCAAGGGCTTCTACGAAGTGCACAAGGACCGGCCGTTCTACGGCGAGCTGGTCGAATTCATGACCTCCGGCCCCGTGGTCGTGCAGGTCCTCGAAGGCGAAGACGCCGTGAAGCGCAACCGCGACGTGATGGGCGCCACCAATCCGGACGATGCCGCCGAAGGTACCATCCGCAAGGCGTTCGCGGAATCGATCGAAGCCAATTCGGTCCATGGTTCGGACAGCGACGAAAATGCCCAGAAGGAAATCGCCTTCTTCTTCGACGAAGACGAAATAGTCGGCTGATTTGTTTCGGGGAGTCGCGCGTTTCGCGTGCGACTCCTCCAGACGCGCCTTTTGCGATACACTGTCCCCCGGCGATTCGAAGGCGGGAGGGCTGGTCGATGGCTGTTGAAAGGCGTGTGTCCGGGACTGGATCGGCTGGTCCGATCCTGCCGACGCGCTCCTGTCAGGCACAGGCATTCAAGGCTCCCCATCCGTTCGGCCGGGGAGGGCGCTGAATGCACAGGAATTGCCGGACGCTCGAACGTTTCTTTACCGCGCTCAACGACCGCGATCTCGCGACCTGCGGGAAGCTTCTCGACGCGGACGTCGTCGTGACTGACAATGCGATGGAAAGCCTATCCGGCGTGGCGCCGGCACGGCAGATGTTCGCCAACCTGCTGCGCGTCGATCCCTCTTTCCATGTCGAACTGAAGGACTGCATCTATCGCGACGGGAAGGTGCGTGCGCGTGGCCGGGTCCGTTCCGACATCGCCGAACTGGCCGGCCCCTGCCTGTGGGAGACCCGGGTGGCGAAGGGCCGTATCCGGCATTATCAGAGCTTCCGGGCGGGAAGCAACGTGTCCTTCGTGCGCATGCTGACGGACGAAGGCGGCGCCGATCAGGCGCACACTCTCTAGCGCGCCGTAAATACCGCTCAGATGTCGAACGCCGCCGCGAGCCTGCCGGGCGCGACCGCGCGCCAGCTCCGCTCCAGCCAGTAGTCGACCTGCTCCCAGTCGCAATCCTTGCGGTTCAGAACCAGTCCGACCCAGCCGCTCGCCCCGTAATAGGCCGGGCGGTAGAATGTGTCCGGATCGCGCTCGACCAACTCGGCCAGCTCCTCCTGTCCGCTCGTCTTCACGAGAACCGCCACATGCGCCTCGCCATGGTGCCGGTCGGAGAAATGGGCGAAGAACTTGCCCGACTTGCCCGCCAGTTTGAATGCGGGCGCGCCGTGGCTTTCGCGCTCTTCCGATTCCGGCAGGGCCAAGGCACGGCGACGCAATTCTTCCAGTAGCCAGTCGGGCCGGAATGGCCGCGCGCACCATTCGTCCAGTACGCGTGAATACAGTTGGTGCTCGGCGAACTGCACGCGCCGGGCGAGGCTTTCGGCGGTTTCACTTTCGCGAATGGCGACTTCAGCCTGTCCCAGCACCGACCCGGCGTCCAATTCCTGCGTCACCAGGTGAACGCTGCACCCGCCATGCGGATCGCCGGCCTCGATCGCCTTGCGGTGGGTTTCCAGCCCCGGATAGGCCGGCAGCAGGGACGGATGGATGTTGAGGATGCGGTCCTCCCAACGCTCGACGAAGCCGGGTGTCAGGATGCGCATGTATCCCGCCAGCGCGATATATTCCGCCCCGGCATTCCGCGCCGCCGCTTCCATCGCGGCATCGTGTTCGGCGCGGGGGACGCCCCCGTGCGCCAAGGCGAAGGTCTCTATCCCTTCTGCTTCGGCGAGGGCTAGCCCGGGGGCCTCCGGATCGTTCGCCGCGACCAGCACGATTTCGAAATGGGTTTCGGGGAGTCGGCCGGCATATAGCAGGGCCGCCATGTTCGTGCCGGCGCCCGAGATGAAGGCAGCCACGCGCGCCTTCCTGGCGGCGCGGGGCGTGTCAGGCATCGTGGTCGGCGGTCCAGGCCGATGCGGCCTGCCACTGGCCCGCATCCCCGCGCACCGTGCATCCGCGCTGTCCTTCCACCAGCGTGCCGATGCGCCAGACCGTCTCGCCGGCGTCCTGCATCGCCGCTTCCACGGCGGCGACATCGCCTTCGTCGCAGACCAGCACCATGCCGATGCCGCAGTTGAAGGTGCGCGCCATTTCGGCAGGGGCGATGGAGCCTTGCTGCCGGAGGAACGCCATGACGCCGGGCTGCGGCCAGGACCCGGCATCGATCTCGGCCCGCACGCCTTCGGGCAGGACCCGCGGGATGTTCTCCAGCAAGCCGCCGCCGGTGATGTGGGCGAGGGCGGCGATGCGCCCGTCCCTGATCGAGGGAAGCAGGCTCTTCACATAGATGCGCGTGGGTTCGGCAAGCACGTCCAGCAGCGTGCGGGTGTCGTCGAACGGGGCCGGCGCTTCCATGGCCCAGCCCTTGTCTGCGGCGAGCCGGCGGACGAGGGAGTAGCCGTTGGAATGCACGCCGGAACTGGCTAGGCCCAGCAGGACCTGACCGGCCCGCACGCGTTCCCCGGTCAGTTGCTCACCGCGTTCCACCGCGCCCACGCAGAAGCCGGCGAGGTCGTAATCACCCGGCGCGTACATGCCTGGCATTTCCGCCGTTTCTCCGCCGATCAGCGCGCATCCCGCCTCGATGCAGCCTTGGGCGATGCCGGCCACCACGCGTTCCGCAACACCGGTCTCGAGCGCGCCGGTCGCGAAGTAGTCCAGGAAAAACAGTGGTTCCGCGCCTTGCACGATGAGGTCATTTACGCACATGGCGACAAGATCGATGCCGACGCTGTCGTGCCGGTCATGCTCGATGGCGAGCTTCAGCTTGGTGCCCACGCCATCGTTCGCGGCGACGAGTAGCGGATCCTTGAAGCCGGCGGCCTTCGGATCGAAGAACCCGCCGAACCCGCCCAGGTCCGCGTCCGCGCCGGGCCGGCGGGTCGCCTTCACCAGCGGTCCGATGGCGCGCACCAGCGCGTTGCCCGCCTCGATCGAGACGCCTGCGGCTTCGTAGGTGTAACCCTGCTGCGACGGATCCTTCGCCATGGGCCCATGCCTTACGCATTCGCGCTTGGATTTCCACGGTGTATTCGGCAATAGGGGGCGAGTTTTCCCCTATGCGCGACAATCCTTCCCTTCATCGATCCGAACGGCGCCCCGGCATGGTAGCGGCATTCGTGCTGCTCGCCCTCGGATCGGCGGCGCTCGTCTCGGGCGGGCCGGTGGCGCAGGTCGCAGGCGACAGGGGCATCGCGCCGGTCATGGCGAGCACGGACATCGTCACGTCCGGCATCGAAGTGGACGAGCGGGGCGACAATCCAGAGGATGCCCGCCAGAACGGCTGGCGCGAGGCGCAGCGCAAGGCCTGGGCGCAGCTCGGCGGTCCTTCCATCTCCGACAGCCAGCTCGATTCGATGGTCTCGGCCATCGTGATAGAGCAGGAACAGATCGGCCCGCGGCGCTATCGCGGTACGCTCGGCGTGGTTTTCGATCGCGGACGGGCCGGCGCATTGCTGGGCCGCGGCGGCGGCGCGCGCAGCTCCGCGCCCATGCTGCTGATCCCGGTCACCATGACCGCCGGATCGCAGATGGTCTATGAACAGCGCAATCCGTGGCAGCGCGCCTGGGCCGAGTTCCAGCCGGGCGGCAGCCTCGTCAATTACGTCCGCCCCAGCGGTGCGGGCGGTGATTCGCTGCTCGTCACGTATGGCCAGACCAAGCGGCGCAGCCGCGCCTGGTGGCGCAACGTGCTCGACGAATTCCAGGCGGCCGACGTCCTCGTCCCGATCGCCCGCCTGGATTACGAATATCCCGGCGGTCCGGTGGTCGGCACGTTCACCGCGCGCATCGGCCCCGACAGCGAATATCTCGACAGCTTCACCCTGCGCGCCAGTTCGCCCCGCGCCATTCCCGAGATGATGACGCAGGCCGTCCGCCGTTTCGACCAGATATTCGCGACTGCGCTCAACGCCGGCCGGCTCACGCCCGATTCGACGCTCAATGGCAGTTTCGGCGCGATCGATCCGGAACTCGCGCAGCTGATCGAGGCGGGCCGGGCGGCCGAAGCGCGTGTCGAAGCCGCGCGTGCGGCGCGCGAGCGTCCAACGACCGACGACGGCGCCAGTGCGGAAATACCTACGCCCGAAACCACGGAATCGGCAGAGGCGGTCGTGGTGCAGAACTTCGTGGTCCAGTTCCCGACGCCCGATGCGGACGCGCTCGCCGCCACGCTCGGTGCGGTGCGCGGCACGCCGGGCGTGCGCGGCGCGGCAATCGGCAGTACCGCGATCGGCGGCACCTCGGTCATGCGGGTCAGCTTCGGCGGGGAACTGGGCGAGCTGGCGGCAGCGCTGCGCGCCCGCGGGTTCGCCGTCACCCAGGGGTCGGGCGCGCTGTCGATCAGTCGCTGAGGCGCAGCCCCGCGTATGTCGCAGATCGCGCTTCCACTCCCGACAGGCGACGGCTCGCAGGCCGCGCGGATCGTGGTCGGCAACGGCAATGCCGCCGTGGTGGAGGCATTGCGCGATCCCTCCGGCTGGCCGTTCGGCACAGCTGTCCTGACCGGGCCCTCTCGCTCGGGCAAGTCGCTCCTCGCGTCGTGGTTCGAGGCGGAAGGCCTCGGTCAGGTGGTGGACGCGGCAGACCGGGCGGACGAGACCGCCCTGTTCCATCGCTGGAACAGGGCGCAGGAAAACGGCGAGCGGCTGCTGCTGGTCAGCAATGCGCAGCCCTGGACCATCGCGCTGCCGGACCTGCGCAGCCGGCTCGACGCCGCGTTGCAGCTGGAAATCGCCGCACCCGATGATGCCATGCTGGCGGAGCTGATCATGGCCCATGCAGGCCAGCGCCGTCTTGCGCTGGGCGCGGACGCCACTACCTACCTCGTGCCGCGCGCTTCCCGCAGCTACGCGTCGGTCGAGCGCCTCGTCGCGACGATCGATCGTCTCAGTCTGGAGCGCAAGGCACCGGCAACGCTCGGTATCTGGCGCGAGGCGCTGGAGGCGCTGCACGGTCCGGAACAGGCTCGCTTGCTTTAGCGGCCATTTGGTGGGAGAATCCGCAGGATGCGAGGCTTGATCGGCTATCTGGACTCGATCCGCGCGCGGGATCCTGCGCCGCGTTCGAGCTGGGAAATCCTCCTCTACCCGGGTGTCTGGGCGCTGTTCTGGCACCGCTGCGCACACTGGTTGTTCGAAGCACGGCTCTTCTTCCTCGCCCGCCTCGTCAACCATACCAGCCGTTTCCTGACCGGGATCGATATCCATCCAGGCGCAAAGATCGGACGCAATTTCTTCATCGATCACGGGTTCACTGTGATCGGGGAAACCGCGGAAATCGGCAACGACGTGACGATCTACCAGTGCGTGACCCTGGGCGGGACCAATCCGACCAATGGGGAAGGCGGCAAGCGGCACCCGACCATCGGCGACAATGTCATCATCGGATCGGGCGCGCAGGTCATCGGTCCGATCGTGATCGGCACGCGCGCAAGGATCGGCGCCAACGCGGTGGTCACCGACGACGTGCCGGAAGGCGCGACCATGATCGGCATGAAGGCGCGCAGTACGCTGGTCCCGGCGGAAGAATGGCTGAAGGAATTCATCCCCTACGGAACGCCCTGCGACGAGCCGTGCGAGGAGCAGGTGGCCGCCGGCACGCGCCGCGTAGAGCAGCTCGAAGCGGACCTCGCCATGCTGCGCGCGGAAATCGAGGCGCTCAAGGCAGCGCCCGAAGACGCGCCCGCCCATGCCACCAAGCGCAGCGGTACGGACGACTGATGGACATCGGACGCGGCGGGACCATCGTCGCCTTTCCCGGTCGCGCACCGGGACAGGTGTGCTTCACGCGCGAGGAATTGCAACGTATCCTCGACCTCTACGGACGCATGGTCGCCGCCGGGGAATGGCGCGACTACGCCATGGATTTCAGCAAGGACGCAGCCACTTTCGCCGCGTTTCGCCGGACCGCTGAGCGGCCGCAGGCGCGGGTCGAAAAACGGCCCGCACTCCGCAACCGCCAGGGAATGTGGACGCTGTTCGGCGAACACGGGCAGGTGCTGAAGCGCGGCCACGAACTTCCCGGCGTGCTTGCGCCCATGGAGCGCAAGCTGGTCAAGGTCGTCGAAAGCTAGGCCGGCAGGGCCTCGGAAACCGGCAGGCGGGCCTGCAGGCTTCCGGGCAGGATCGCCGTCACCTGCCGCCGTATCGGGCTCCAGAAGGCCGACAGGGTGAGCAGGGCGGAGCCGATCACCAGCGCCGTGAAGGCAAAGGTGAGTTCCACCGCGCCGAACCTGTCGAACAGGAAGGTCAGGGCGATCAGCACGTAGGCGAGGGCCGAGACCAGCAGCGCCCGCCGGTCGACGGCAAGCGCCACGAACCCGAACGCCACGTAGACGGCCAGCACGCCCAGCGCCGCGCCGACACCGATCGCGTCGCCATCGGTCACGCCGATCAGCGCGAAGATGGGATGGGCGATCATCGGTGCCGCCAGCAGGTGAAGCCAGAAGGCGACATCGCTGCGGCGCGTGGTGCGGCCCGGGTCGGACATGTCCCAGCGCATGGCGAAGGCAAACACCGCAAGTCCCGCCATGAAGACCAGGCTGAGCAGGAATGTCTCCGGGTCGCTGATGTTATCCGGGCCAAGCGCTGCCATGACCAGCGCGATGGCCGTTCCAGCCACGGCCGCCGATCCTGCGGCGATGGTGATGGGCACCATGAACCGCTTCCAGTGAAGCCAGGCCGCGCCTGCGGCGAGCAGGCCGGACAGGGAGACGAGGATCGCCGCGACCCGCTCGTTCTCGCTGCCGTTGGCCACCGCGAAGCCCGCGCCCGCGAAGAACGCGAAGGTGCCTGCGACGAAAGCGAGCAGGAGGATGATGCTGGGGAGGGCCATCCGGCGACGGCGAGTGAAGAATTCGGCAAGCGGCCACGCGGTTGCCGCGACGAACAGGCCGGACAGGAGGACGGTCATGGCGACGTTGAGCGCATTCTGCCGTTCGATCTGCTCCCAGCGTTCCGGGGTCATCGCATCGACATTGGAAACGAGCCACCAGCTTTCCTGCGGCGCGATCATCCCGGCCAGCGCCTGGCCGATGGCCCCGGCGGCGAACAGCATAATCACGACGCCGATGGCGACGAAGATGTCGTTGAAGCTGTTGAGGAGGCGGAAATTCTCCTCGTCCCCGCGCGGCATGTCGCGGATGCGGGACATGTGCATGCGGAAGGCGGCGGCATTTTCGGCGCTGATCGCGCCTGCCGCCACGGCGGAATTGATGTCGTCTTCGCTGTACATCGGGCGTAACTCCTCCCCTGGTGGGTCGGAGTTACGCCCGGTGTGTTACCCTGTCAATACAGTGAGGCGGATCAGCTGCGCGCGCTGCTCGGTCCGCCGCCGGTCACCTTCTGCATCGCAGTCAGGATGTTGCCGCTCTGCTCTTGGCCCGATTGCGGGGCCTTGAGGTTGGAGAAGTCGCTGATCTTGTCCCAGTTGGCGGCGAAGCCTTCCACGGTGCGCTCGTCCTCGGGCAACCAGACGGCATCGTTCATCACCGTCCAGGAACTGTGGAAGCCGCCGGCACCGGCGCCGACGATCGCATTGGTCGGAGCGTCCTCGCTCACCAGGAAGAGCGCGGCGGGCACCACGTTCACCGGGTCGAACAGCTTGAAGGCTTCTTCCGGGAACAGGTCCTCGGTCATGCGCGTGCCCGCGACCGGGCTCAGCGTATTGACCTTGATGTTGTACTTCGCGCCTTCGAGCTGGAGCGTCTTGGTCAGGCCGGCGAGGCCGAGCTTCGCCGCGCCGTAGTTGGCCTGACCGAAATTGCCGAACAGGCCGGTGGAGGACGCGGTCATCAGCACGCGGCCATAGGCCTGGTCGCGGAACAGTTGCCAGCAGGCCTTGGTCGCCATGGCCGATCCGGTCAGGTGGACCTTGACGACGAACTCGAAGTCCTCGGGGCTCATCTTGGCGAAGGTCTTGTCGCGCAGGACGCCGGCATTGTTGATCAGGATGTGGACGCCGCCCCACTTCTCCTTCGCGTCGGCGACCATCTTTTCCATCTGGTCGTATTCGGTGACGGACGCGCCGTTGGCCATAGCCTCGCCGCCGGCCTTCTCGATTTCCTCGACCACCTTGGCCGCCGCGTCGGACGTGCCGGTGCCGTCGCGCGATCCGCCCAGGTCGTTGACCACGACCTTCGCGCCGCGCCGGGCCAGCTCGAGCGCGTATTCGCGCCCGAGGCCCCCGCCTGCACCGGTGACGATGGCGACCTTGTCCTTGAAATCGATGCTCATGGAATTTCTCCGCTGATGAAGGGAACGGGCTTTACGCCCACGTAAATGCGCGCCTCGACTGGCATGTTCCCGGAGTGGTTGCAACACGGCTCTCGCCGCGCGGCAATTCCGTAAGGTCGCAGGGGCGCTACAGGGTCTGGAGCGCGGGAATCAGGTCCGCGAACGAATCGATGACGGCATCGCCGCCCAGTTCCTGCGGCGGCCGGTCGCAATATCCGTAGGCTGCTACGACCATCGGAACGCCGGCGTTGCGCGCGGCCAGGGCATCGTAACTGCTGTCTCCCACAAAGACGAAGGAACCGCCCCTGCAGCGCCGCCGCGCTTCCAGCAGCGGATCGGGCGAGGGCTTGGCCCGGAACTGCCCGTCCGCGTCGCGGCCGAGGCTGTCCCCGCCGATCACGCATTCGAACCGGTCGGCGAGGCCAAGTTTCCCAAGGATGTCGGTCGCGAAGCTTTCGAACTTGTTGGTGACCACCGCCATGCGCACGCCGCGCGCGGCGAGATCGTCGATCGTCTCGACAGCGCCGGAATAGGGCCGCGTGTGGACCGCATTGTTCTGCGCATAGTGCGCGAGCAGCGCCTTGTAGAGCGGCCGGAACTCGTCCTCGGGCAGGCCGCCCGCCTCGTCGATCGCCTTTTTCAGCATCAGCTTCGCCCCGCCGCCGATCAGCGATTCGACGCGCTCCACGGGAATACGTTCGAAGCCTCCCAGTTCGAGCGCTTCATTGACAGCCTCGCCCAGGTCCCGGTGCGTATCCAGCAGCGTGCCGTCCAGGTCGAAGCCGACGATGTCGAAAGGAAACTCAGCCATCGCCACCGCGTGGCGGGAGTGACTGGAAACTGCAACCGATTGCTGCGAAGGGCCGGAAAACGCTAAGGAACTGCCATGAACGAATTCGCCGCAATCATCCTGGCCGCGGGCAAGGGTACCCGCATGAAATCCAGCCTGCACAAGGTCCTGCACCCGATCGCCGGCCGTCCCATGCTCCATCACCTCATGGCCAGCGTCGAAACGCTCGGCCCCGCGCACAAGGTCGTCGTCGTCGGTGCGGGTCGGGAACAGCTGGAAGCGGCGCTGGGCGAGGATACGCGCACCTGTCTGCAAGAACCGCAGCTCGGCACGGGCCACGCGGTGCAGCAGGCGCGCGAGGCTTTGAACGGTTTTTCCGGCGACGTGCTGGTCATGTATGGCGACGTGCCGTTCGTGAAGCCATCGACGATGCAGGCCATGCTCGACCGGCTGCAGGCAAACGACGCGCCGGCGGCCGTGGTCCTGGGCTTCGCGCCGGAGGATCCGCTGCGCTACGGGCGTGTCCTGACCGATGAAGACGACCGGATCGTCAAGATGGTCGAGTTCAAGGATGCGAGCGAGGCGGAGCGGGCCTGTCCGCTGTGCAATTCCGGGCTTCTGGCGGCGCGGGCGGAAGAGCTGTTCGATCTTCTCGACCGCGTCGGCAACGAGAACGCGCAAGGGGAATACTACCTGCCGGACATCGTCAACATCGCGATTGCCGACGGGCGCACCTGCGCCGCGGTCAGGACGGAAGACCCGGCTGAGGTGGCAGGCATCAACAGCCGCGCCGAACTCGCCGCCGCCGAAGCGCAATGGCAGGCTGAGCAGCGCGAACACTGGATGGCGGAAGGCGCGACGCTAAAAGCGCCGGAGACCGTCTTCTTCAGCTACGATACGCAACTCGCGCGCGATGTCGTGATCGAGCCGAACGTGGTCTTCGGACCCGGGGTCACCGTGGCCGAGGGCGCGCGCATCAAGAGTTTCAGCCATATCGAAGGAGCCGCTATCGGGGAGGGTGCGCAAGTCGGCCCGTTCGCCCGCCTGCGGCCGGGTGCGAAGCTTGAGAAGGACGCGTTCGTCGGCAATTTCGTCGAGGTGAAGAATGCCGTGCTGCACGAAGGCGCGAAGGCCAGCCACCTGACCTATCTCGGTGATGCCGATGTCGGCGCTGAGGCCAATATCGGGGCGGGGACGATCACCTGCAATTACGATGGGTACTTCAAGTATCGCACGGAAATCGGACCGCGCGCCTTTATCGGATCGAACAGCGCGCTGATCGCGCCGGTGAAGATCGGGGCGGATGCGATCGTCGCTGCGGGAAGCGCCGTCAGCCGCGATGTCGCGGATGGCGAGATGCGGATGGTCCGGGCGGAACAGATGGTCAAACCGGGCTGGGCCGACCGGTTTCACGACACGATGAAGAAGAAAAAGGACGCTGCCCGGAAGGACAAGTCATGAAATCCAGATACGCGTTCGCTTACATTTTGGCCCTGGCTTCGGCCTCCTGCGGTTCCGCCGAGCAGGAGCCGCAGCAACAAGCCGGCGCCACCACGGATGCGGGCGAGGCCGTCCAGCCGGTTGCCGCAGCCACTCCCGCCGCTGCGCGCGCGACTCAGCCTGCCGCAACAGCGGCCCAGGTCGGATGCGGAGCGCAGGAAACGACGATCTTCTCTTGTGAGGTTGCGAACGGAAAGCGCATTGCCGTCTGCGGCGGATCGGGCGGCGCGGAATACCGGTATGGCGGCGATTCAGTCGAGATATCCATTCCGGCCGAGCGCTGGGCTAATGTCGCCTATTCGGGCGGCGGCGAAACGCAAATCTCGTTCCCGCGCGGGGATACCCGGTATATTGTCTTCAGTCGTATGGTGCGTACCAATTTCGAAGCGGGCGAGCCCAATGAGCCAGCGATGAGCGATGGGGTCATCGTGCTGCAGGGCGAAAATGTCCGGAACTTGCGGACCTGCACCGATGCGAACCAGCCGGGCATCGACATCGAGGCGATCAAAGGACGGGTCGAGCGGGCCGACGAGATATTCACGTACGAAACGGAGCGCGCCGACCGCCGGTGATCCGAGAAGCCCTGACCTGCTGGCTGTGCGATCGGCCGATCGCCAGCCGGCTGCAATGGCATCACCCCGTTCCCAAGTCGAAGCGGGGGCGGGAGACCGTCCCGGTGCACCCGATCTGCCACCGGACGATCCACGCAAATTTCACGAATGCCGAACTGGCACGCATCGGGACCGACCGCGAGAAGTTGCTGGAGCACCCTGCGATAGCGAGATTCGTGCGCTGGATCGGGGATAAACCTCCCGATTTTCACGCCCCGACGCGAAAGTGATGGACATTGCCCATCTTCTTTGCCACATTTTGGCCTGAATCTGGGACCCCAAGGTTCGCAACCCGTGGGCGAGCGAACACCCGGTTCACACCAAGGAGAGTACCATGAAGAAGATTGCTTTTATCGCCGCTCCGCTGGCCGCTTTGGCCCTCGTCGCTTGCGAACAGACCCCGGCCGAAGCCGAAGCCGACGTGGCCGAGCAGAAGGTCGAAGCGGCTGAAGACATCACCGAAGAAAAGGCCGACGTTCAGGAAGCCATGGGCAATGAAGAAGCTGCCGATGCCCTCGACGACCAGGCCGACGCCATGGGCGAACAGCGCGAAACGATGCCGGAAGACGGCGACGGCGATTCGCCGGCCGAATAATCGGTTGCCGGTCGCGGAAGGATTTCCTTCCTCGGCCACAAAAAAGGGGCGGGTCCAGCTTGCGCTGGCCCGCCCTTTTCTTTGCCTATCGTAAGCAGCGTTATCCGCCGGGCGTGCTCTCCGATCAGTCGGCGTTCGCCATGTCGGCATTGTCCATCAGGCGCTGCATGAAATAGACATACTGCAGGGCCTGCAGCTTGGCACGCTGTTCGTTGTCGACACCGCCGGAATGTCCGCCGGTCGTATCCTCGAAGTAGTAGTAGTCCTGGCCGAGCTCCTTTACCCGTGCGGCGCCCTTGCGGGCATGAGCAGGGTGGGTGCGGTCATCGGCGGTCGAGGCCCAGAAGAACGGCGCGGGATAGTCCTTGTTCTCCAACAGCTTCTGGTAGGGCGAATAGGGTTCGATCCAGGCGCGTTGTTCCGGAATTCGCGGGTCGCCATATTCGCCGATCCAGGATTCGCCCCTGCCGATCACGTGATAGCGGAGCATGTCGAACAGCGGGATCTGGACGATGGCCGCGTTGAACAGTTCGGGAGCCTGCGTGAACGCGGTGCCGACCAGCAGGCCGCCCTGCGAGCCGCCCATGATGCCCAGGTTCTGCGGACTGGTCAGGCCGCGTTCCTGCGCGTCGCGCGCGACATTGATGAAGTCGTCCCAGGTACGCTGCTTGTTCTCGCGAATGGCGGTCTGGTGCCATTCGGGGCCGAACTCGCCGCCGCCACGCAGGTTGGCGAGGATGTAGGCGCCGCCGTTCTCCAGCCAGAGCTTGCCGGTCGTGCCGAGATAGCCCGGAAGGCGGGGGATCTGGAAGCCGCCGTAGCCCGTCAGGATCGCCGGTGTGCCTGCATTCAGTTCCATGCCCTTGGGCTTCACCACGAAGTAGGGGATTTGCGCGTCGTCGGTGCTGGTGGCGACGTACTGCTCGACTTCCATGCCTTCGATCTCGAACTGCTCGGGGCTGGTCTTGAGGACCTGCGGAGCGGTGCTGCCATCTGTGTAGTAGAGCGTCGTCGGCGTCAGGAAGTCGCTGACCGTGAACATGATCTGGTCGGTTTCGTTGGACGTCGCCGCCACGCCGACCGTCGCATTATCGGGCAGATCGACCTCTTCGCTCACCCATTCGCCATCGACGTAGTCGAACTTCAGGATCTTGCCCTGAACGTTGTCGAGAAGGTTGATGTAGAGGCTATTCTTGGTGCTCGAACCGCCGCGTTTCGTCTGCCGGTCGCCCGGCGCCCAGACCAGCGTCTTCTTCGCGCCGTTCGGGTCGGCCTTCCATTCTTCGAGGTCTGCCGAGATCAGGGAGTCGGCCGGGAAGGTCTGTCCGTCCGTTTCCCAGTCGACATCGGTGGACATCAGGATCTGGCCGTCGATGATGCCGAACAGCCCGGACTTCTTCGGCATGTCCAGCTTCAGCCAGTCATTGTCCTTCCAGAAGAAGTACTCCGATTCGTGGAAGGACACGCCGCGGAATGCGGTGCGGCCGTGAATGGTGCCTTCGTTGTCGCGCAGCAGGCCCGCACCCGCCCAGACGTCGGTCGGCTCGCCGCGGAAGATTTCGCGCGCTTCCGACAGCGGCGTGCCGCGCTTCCATTCGCGTGTGGTGAAGGGATACTGGCTGCCGGTCAGCGTGTTTTCGCCGAAATCGCGCCCGACGAGCAGGGTGTTCTCGTCCACCCACTCCGCGCCGCCCTGGCTCTTCTCATCGATGACGAAGCCGCCATCGACGAAGGTGCCGGTGGCCATGTCGAATTCGCGCATGATGGTCGCGTCTTCGCCGCCATCGCTGAGCGAGATCATGCACCGCATCATGTCGGGCGGCAGGCAGGTCGACCCGCTGTAGACCCATTCGCGCCCTTCCGCCGCGGCCAGCGCGTCTATGTCGAGCACGGTTTCCCACTGCGGATCGTCGGTCTGGTAGCTTTCCAGCGTCGTGCGGCGCAGCAGGCCCTTCGGGTTCTGCTTGTCCTGCCAGAAATTGTACAGACCATCGGG
Organism: Qipengyuania sp. JC766; assembly: GCF_040717445.1. Taxonomy (NCBI): domain Bacteria; kingdom Pseudomonadati; phylum Pseudomonadota; class Alphaproteobacteria; order Sphingomonadales; family Erythrobacteraceae; genus Qipengyuania; species Qipengyuania sp. JC766. Next base: position 205,540 of record NZ_JBFEFL010000001.1, read on the forward strand.
CCGGATGGACACGAACGGGATCCGGTCCTCGCTATCGAGGATCGCAAGTGCTTCCGCCTTCAGTTCCTCGTAGCGAGGGTCCTGCGTCAGCGCCGCGGTGGTGCGGTCGTTCTCGTTCTCGACCCAGGCGAGCGCACGTTCGCTGCGCGCTTCCTCGAGCCAGATGTAAGGATCGTTTTCCGCTTCGGCCACGGTTTCTCCGGTGGTTTCGGTCTGCGCGAACGCGGCGTGCGGCATGGCGCCGAGCGACAGTGCGATCGCGAGCGCGCTGGTGGATACGAGTTTCATGAAATCGGCGTCCCTCTCCGTAATCTTCATGGGCCGCAGCCTAGCCGATTATCCGGTGAGGGGAAGGGCCGCTCTACGAACGGCCAATTCCTTCGGGCGAAGACGCCCTATCGGACGGGTTCGGTTGCCCGACCGGTCTCGATCGCATGGCCGCCCAGGAAGAGTTCCGGGACGGTCCACTTGTATACCGGACGGTTCGCGACAGTGCGGGTTTCGTCGGGTTCCCAGCTGCCCATCGAGAACCGCTGGCTGACCACGCGCGAACCGGGTTCGAGATCGAGCAGGCGAGGGCGCAGCCGGATGTTGAGCATGTCGCCGAGGAAGAGGGCAACTACGGTCGCGTCGGAGATGTCCGCCGTGAAGAGATCCGCCTCGCGGAATTCGACCAGATGCGAAACGCCTGCCTCTTCGGCGTTGCGGCGGGCACGTTCGACGAGGTCCGGATCGATTTCTATACCGACGGCGCGGATGCCATATTGTTTCGCTGCCGCGATGGGGATCCGGCCATCGCCCGATCCCAGATCGTACAGGACATCGTCGGGACCGATCTCGGCCATTTCCAGCATTGCGGAGACGACCGGCTCCGGCGTCGGCACGTAGTGGATGTCGCGCCGGAAGTCGTCGCATGCCGAGAGCAGGGGCATGCAAAGCAGGACGAAGAGGCAGGCGAGGGCGTGCCCATATCGGCGGACCGGCGCCATGGCGGGATCAGGCATAGGGTTACGTACGGGACGCTGGACCGGCGCTGTTGCAGCGTCAGCCTTCGACGTGCTCCGCCAGGACGGTCAGGCCGTTCTCGCCCACTTCGGCGAAGCCGCCACGGACCTCGATCGCCTCGGGCGTGGCGCCTTCGGTCTTGTAGACCTGCACGACGCCGTCGCGGATGGTGGACATGAAGGGCGCATGGCCCTCCAGCACGCCGAATTCCCCGTCGGTGCCGGGCACGACGACCATGTGTACGTCCTCCGACCGGACGAGCTTGGCGGGTGTGACGAGTTCGAAATGCAATGCCATGGTCAGTCCTTGGCCCCTCCCGCGTACGGGAGGGGAGAGAGGTTACGCGTCTTCGGCGAGCTTCTTGGCCTTTGCCACCGCCTGGTCGATGCCGCCGACCATGTAGAACGCGGATTCGGGCAGGTGGTCGTATTCGCCTTCGACCACTGCCTTGAACGAGGCAACGGTGTCTTCGAGCTGGACGAACTCGCCCGGGATGTTGGTGAACACTTCGGCCACGTGGAACGGCTGCGAGAGGAAGCGCTGGATCTTGCGCGCGCGGGCGACGGTCAGCTTGTCCTCTTCGCTAAGCTCGTCCATGCCGAGGATGGCGATGATGTCCTGCAGGCTCTTGTATTTCTGCAGTGTTTCCTGGACCTTACGGGCCGTTTCGTAGTGTTCGGTGCCGACGACGCGGGGTTCGAGGACGCGGCTGGTCGAATCGAGCGGGTCCACCGCCGGGTAGATGCCCAGCTCGGAGATCGCGCGGCTCAGCGTGGTCGTCGCGTCGAGGTGCGCGAAGGACGTGGCAGGCGCCGGGTCGGTAAGGTCGTCCGCGGGCACGTAGATCGCCTGGACCGAGGTGATCGAGCCCTTGGTGGTCGAGGTGATGCGTTCCTGCAGGTTGCCCATGTCGGTCGACAAGGTCGGCTGGTAGCCCACCGCCGACGGGATACGGCCGAGCAGTGCGGACACTTCCGAACCGGCCTGCGTGAAGCGGAAGATGTTGTCGACGAAGAACAGCACGTCCTGGCCTTCCACGTCGCGGAAATATTCCGCCATGGTCAGGCCCGACAGGGCGACGCGGGCACGCGCACCCGGGGGCTCGTTCATCTGGCCGAACACCAGCGCCACCTTGGAGCCTTCGGAGATGGCATTGCCTTCCTCGTCCTTGGCGATGACGCCCGCGTCGAGGAATTCGTGGTAGAGGTCGTTACCCTCGCGGGTACGCTCGCCCACGCCGGCGAAGACGGACACGCCGCCATGGCCCTTGGCGATGTTGTTGATCAGTTCCTGGATCAGCACGGTCTTGCCGACGCCAGCGCCGCCGAACAGGCCGATCTTGCCTCCCTTGGCGTAGGGGGCGAGGAGGTCGATGACCTTGATGCCGGTGACGAGGATGGCCGCTTCGGTCGACTGGTCGATGAATTCCGGCGCCTCGGCATGGATCGGGGCGGTCTGCTCTGCACCGATGGGGCCGCGCTCGTCGATCGCTTCGCCGACCACGTTCATGATCCGGCCCAGCGTCTTCGGACCCACGGGAACGCTGATCTGCGCGCCGGTGTTGACCACTTCCTGCCCGCGCACGAGACCATCGGTGCCGTCCATCGCGATGGTGCGGACGGTGTTTTCGCCGAGGTGCTGCGCGACTTCTAGGACCAGCGTGGTCTCGCCGTTGCGCGTTTCCAGCGCGGTGAGGATCGGCGGCAGTTCGCCTTCGAACTGCACGTCGACGACCGCGCCGATGACCTGCGCGATGGTGCCGTTAGGGCTCTGGTTGAGTACGGGTGCGGTGGCCATGTCGGTTTCCTTAGCCTTCGATTAAAGCGCTTCCGCGCCAGCAATGATTTCGATGAGTTCGGTGGTGATCGCGGCCTGGCGGCTGCGGTTGTACTGGATGTTCAGCTTCTTGATCAGGTCGCCCGCATTGCGCGTGGCGTTGTCCATGGCGGTCATCGAGGCGCCTTGCTCCGATGCCTCGCGCTCCAGCAGGGCGCCGAACAGCTGCGTCTTGACGTAGCGCGGCAGCAGTTCCTCGAGGATCTCCTCTTCGCCCGGTTCGTATTCCACCACCGCGTCGCCGCCGGTCCCGGCCTGTTCCTCGGGCGAGGGGACGGGGATCAGCTGGTCGACCGTGGGGTTCTGCACCAGCGCCGACTGGAAGACCGGGTAGACGAGATGGGCGACGTCGAACTCGCCCTTTTCGAACCGTTCGATCAGGTCGTCCGCGATCGCCTCTGCCTCGTCGAAGCCGGGCTGGCGGACCTCGCTGGTGTCGAACCACTTTTCGATCCGGTTCGCGTAGTCGCGCTTGATCGGCGCGCGGCCCTTCTTGCCGACGAGGTAGAACTGTACGTCCTTGCCTTCCGCCAGAAGCGCCTTCGCCCTGGCCTTGGCGGCCTTGACGATGTTGGCGTTCAACCCGCCGCACAGCCCCTTGTCGGTGTTGACCACCACCAGCAGGTTACGCTGGCGCGATCCGGTGCCGGACAGCAGCTTGGGTGCCCCGTCGCTGCTGACCTTGCCCGCAAGGCTCGCCATGACGCGCGTCAGCCGTTCCGCGTAGGGGCGCGCGGCTTCGGCCGCCGCTTGCGCACGGCGCAGCTTGGCCGCAGCGACCATCTGCTTCGCCTTGGTGATCTTCTGGGTCGACTTGACCGAGTTGATCCGGCCCTTGAGTTCCTTGAGAGAGGCCACGCGGCGGTACCCTTATGCGAACTGCTTGGCGAAGGCGTCGAGTGCCTTGACCGTGCGGTCCTTCACGTCATCCTCGAACTTCTTGCTCTCGCGGATGTCGGTCAGGATGTCGGCATGCTCGGTGCGCATGAAGCTGAGCATCGCGTCTTCGTATTCGGTCACGCGATCGACGGCCACATCGTCCAGGTAGCCATTGGTGCCGGCGAAGATCGACACGGTCTGCTCTTCGAACGGCATCGGGCTGAACTGCGGCTGCTTGAGCAGTTCGGTCAGGCGCGCACCGCGGTTGAGCAGCTTCTGCGTCGAGGCGTCGAGGTCCGAACCGAACTGCGCGAATGCCGCCATTTCGCGGTACTGCGCCAGCTCCAGCTTGATGGAGCCCGACACCTTCTTCATCGCCTTGGTCTGGGCGGCACCGCCGACGCGGGAAACCGACAGGCCGACGTTGATGGCCGGACGGATGCCCTGGTAGAACAGGTCCGTTTCGAGGAAGATCTGGCCGTCGGTGATCGAGATCACGTTGGTCGGGATGTAGGCCGACACGTCGCCCGCCTGCGTCTCGATGATCGGCAGCGCGGTCAGCGAACCGCCGCCTTCGGACTTGTTCATCTTCGCCGCGCGCTCGAGCAGGCGGCTGTGGAGGTAGAAGACGTCGCCCGGATAGGCTTCGCGGCCCGGCGGGCGGCGCAGCAGGAGCGACATCTGGCGGTAGGCGACGGCCTGCTTGGAAAGGTCGTCGTAGACGATCACGGCGTGCATGCCGTTGTCGCGGAAGAATTCGCCCATCGCGCAGCCGGTGTAGGGCGCGAGATACTGCAGCGGGGCCGGCTCAGACGCGGTCGCGGCGACGACGATGGTGTATTCCATCGCGCCGTTTTCCTCGAGCTGCTTGACGATCTGCGCCACGGTCGAACGCTTCTGGCCGACGGCGACGTAGATGCAGTAGAGCTTCTTGCCCTCGTCGTCGCCCTTGTTGACTTCCTTCTGGTTGATGAAGGTGTCGATCGCGACGGCGGACTTGCCGGTCTGGCGGTCGCCGATGATCAGTTCGCGCTGGCCGCGGCCGACGGGCACGAGCGCGTCGATCGCCTTGAGGCCCGACTGCACCGGCTCGGACACGGATTCGCGCGGGATGATGCCCGGCGCCTTCACTTCGACGCGGCTGCGCTGTGTGCTTTCGATCGGGCCCTTGCCGTCGATCGGGTTGCCGAGCGCGTCGACCACGCGGCCGAGCAGGCCTTTGCCGACGGGCACGTCCACGATGGTTTCGGTCCGCTTGACGCTGTCGCCTTCCTTGATCTCGGCATCCGAGCCGAAGATCACGACGCCGACATTGTCCGCTTCGAGGTTCAGGGCCATGCCCTGAACGCCATTGGCGAATTCGACCATTTCGCCGGCCTGCACCTTGTCCAGGCCGTGGATGCGGGCGATGCCGTCACCGACGGACAGGACGGAGCCGACTTCGCTGACTTCGGCCTGGGTGCCGAAGCTGGCGATCTGGTCCTTGATGACCTTGCTGATTTCTGCGGCGCGGATTTCCATGTCGAATTAGCCTTTCATGGCCTGCGTAAGCGAGTTGATACGGGTGCGGATCGAGCCGTCGATGCGCTTCGATCCGATGGTGACGACGAGCCCGCCGAGGAGGTCCGGATCGACACTGTGCGTCAGTTGCACGGTCCGGCCTTCGCGGGCGGTCAGTTTCTGCTTCAGCGTCGCGATCTGCTCGTCGGTCAGGGCGTGGGCGCTGCTGACTTCAGCGGCGATCTCGCCCCGCTGGGACGAGGCGATCGCGCGGAAGGCGCGGATGATCGCCGGAAGCGCGCCGAGGCGACGGTTGGACGCGAGCACGCCCAGGAAATTGAGCGTCAGTTCCGACAGGCCGAGATGCTTGCCGACCGCCTGCATCGCGGCGCCCTGGGCCGAACGGCTCAGTTCCGGATTGGCGGTGGCGGCGCGCAGGTCTTCCGATTCGGCGAGCGCGGCGCGCAGCGTCTCGAGATCGGTTTCGACTGCAGTGACGGTGCCGTTTTCCGACGCGAGGTCGAACAGCGCGGACGCATAGCGCCCCGCAAGGCTAGCCTTGATACCGGCGGAAATCTCCACGCGTTCTCGTCCTTCCAGGATCGGGAAAAATTACGATACGATCCGCTTGCCGTCTCGCCCCGGTGAGGGCGGCGAATCCGATCGCCGCCAGGGCCATCCGGCAAGGTTGGCGCGCGACTAGCAGGGGGCTTGCCGCGATGCAAGTTGGCTGGCGGTTGCGAAAACCGGACGGTGTGTTTCCGCGAACGTAAGCCGGCCGCGTTCCGCTATTCGCGCGGTTCGCACCGGTAGACGAGCCTTTCGTTGGGGCTGGCCGGCAGTTCGCTGAGCACCGCGCCCTGAAGATCGCCCAGCCGGTTCGCCCCGCCGTCCGAATTGCAGGACGGGGCGTTGTACCGGCCGCGTTCCTCTCGCGCTTCCTCCATGGCGGCGCGCCCCAGCAGGTACCGGTCGACCGTGTAGGTCCGCGTTTCCGGATCGTACCGATTGACCGAAACGGTGGATTCCTCGTTCGGCACGAGGACGCGCGACCAGTCGCCGTTCAACTTCCCGTATTGCGTGCGCCCGTTGACGCAGCCGGTGGCGGTCCATTCGAAATCGACCTCGCGCGCCGGGGCCGTGGTGATGCGGCTGCGGTCCGGTTCGAGCGTGCAGGTGAGGTCGCCCGTGCCTTCGGACGCGGCTTCCTGCGGCGTTTCCGTTTCCTCGGCCATCGCGGCGTTGACGCGCCGCTCCACGTCCTCGACGCCGGGCCGGGTGAGCCAGGCCGCCAGCGCCGCGAAGATCGCGATGGCGGCGGCCAGCGCGGCGACGACCGGTTTCCAGCGGGCTTCGGCAGCGCGCAGCGTCCATGCCGCGAGCGCCGCGCCGAAGCCGACCAGCGCGAGCACGAATGCGAGTGCGAGATGGTTCTCGCTCTCGTTCTGCACTTCCATCGTGGCGGTCAGCCTTGCCTGCTCGAGCTTGTCGCGCCGCGCGCTTTCCGACCGTTCGAGCCGCGAGCGGGCATCTTCCTGCTCGGCATTCAGCCGCTGGCGCTCGGCCGCCTCGACTTCGGCCAGGCTGCGGCAGGGCTGTTCGTTGACGGTGGCGGATACGCCGTTCGCGCGCAGGAACGGGCGCAGTTCCTGCATCGAGACGGCGAAGAAGAATTCGGCATCGACGCCGCCCGTCTCCGCGCCGAAGCTGTTGACGCCGAGGACGCGGCCGCAGGAATCGAGCAGCGGACCGCCCGAATTGCCGCGCCCGATGGCGGCGGTGTGCAGGATCGTGTCGAATTCGCGGCTGGGCCGGGTGCCCGACAGGAACCCGCGGCTCTTCACCGGCGGCTGGGAACGCAGGAGGTCGCCCATGCTGAGGCCCTGCGCCCGGTCGACATTCATCGGGTAGCCCACTGCATAGGCCTCGCTGCTGTCGGCCGGGACCGCGCCCGCGAGCGTCAGTGGCGGCAGCCGGAGGCCTTCGGTGATCTCGAGCAGGGCGAGGTCGCTTTCCGACCGGGTGGAGACGATGCGCGCGAAGCTCCCCTCGGCACCGTCGGACGGCACGATTCCGACGCGCAGGCGCGGATCGCGGGTCGCTTCCTCGATCACGTGGTTGTTGGTGACGACCATGGTCGGGGAAACGGCGAACCCGCTGCCGTGGCCGACGAGGAACAGCTCCTCCCCGTCCGAACCCACGATCACGACCCGCACCACGCCGCGCGCCGCCGCGTCGATATCGGACGGATCTGCCATGGCGGGGCCCGCCGTCGCGATGGTGGCCAGGGCCAGCATCAATGCGGCGATCCATCGTTTCATCGTGATCAAGCGCTTCATTCCCGTACCGTCCGTATTTCGGGCCCGAGCCTACATCGAAACTGCGCCGAATCGAACCCCATCTAAAATTGATCCGAGACTTCGCCGCTTTCCGCCTGTAACGCCTTGGGCGATGGAAATTTGGAGGATTCCGATGCGGAAGACGGTTTTTGCCCTGGGCGCGGCGCTGGTCATGCTGGGCGGGTGCGACCAGATCCGGGACGCCGTCGGCGGCGAGCCGGAAGAGGGCGCGGCGACCGGTCAGGCGACGACGATCAGCTTCAATCTCGGCAATGGCGAGGTGCAGATCCCCGCGCCCGAAGGCTTCTGCGTGCGCGACATCGACAACGACCAGACCGCCGCGCTGCAGGCCCAGATCGACGTGGCGAACGACCTCGTCGGCTATTTCGAACGCTGCGGCGAGGAACAGACCGTCGAATACGTGTTGGTCAAGATCCCGCGCGACGTGCCGACCGGCCTGACCAAGGACCAGTTCCTCGACGGCATGGAGCAGGAACTGTCCTCTCCCGAAGTCCAGGCGCAGCTCGACAAGGGGATCGAGCAGGCGAGCCGGAACGCGGGCGACGTGCGCATATCGGGCAACGACATCGGCTATCGCGGCCGGGACGAGGACTGCATCTATATCGGCGGCAACGTGCAGGTCGTGGCGGAAGACGTGACGGTCAGCGGCCCTGCGGCAACCTGCCTGACGGCGGCGAACGGCCAGGCCTTCTCCGTCAGCAGTTACGACCATTCGGACGATCCGGTTTCGCTCGACGACCTGAAGGCGCGCAGCCGGGCAGTGGCCGCATCGCTCACGCCGTAACCCGAGCGTCGACATTGACCGCATGTTTCGGGATGCGGGCGGATCCGGATCACGGCATGCCTTGCGCCTCGCACTGCACGGGGTAGGCACATGGACGCCATGACGATCGAACTGACCGACGAGGACCGCTGGCAAATCGCGCTCGCGAAGGACCGGCGGTACGACGGCTCCTTCGTCACCGGCGTGCATTCTACCGGCATCTATTGCCGCCCCAGTTGCCCCGCGCGGGCACCGTTGCGCGAGAACGTGCGCTTCTACCGCTCGCCCGAGGATGCACGCGATGCTGGCCTGCGCGCCTGCAAGCGATGCGCGCCCGACGGCCAGTCGAGAGAGGAAGCGGCCGTGCAGCAAGCCGTCCGCACGCTGCGCTCGAGCGAAGCGCCGGTGGCACTCGCGGTGCTGGCGGAGGCGGCCGGATACTCGCCGGCGCATTTCCAGCGCCTGTTCCTCCGGCAGACGGGCCTTTCGCCTGCGGCCTTCTTCCGTGCGATCCGCCGGGAGCGTGCGAACGCGGCTCTCGCGCATACCGGAACCGTGACCGAAGCGATCTATGATGCGGGCTTTTCCGCACCTTCGCGGTTCTACGACGATAGAAAAGGAGGGGACGCCATGAGCGCATCGGTCTGGCTTCGCGGAGGGGAGGGCGTGACGATCCGGTGGGCGAAAGCGGAAACCTCGCTGGGGTCGCTGCTCGTCGCGGCGACGGACAAGGGCGTGTGTCGCCTCTCCTTCGGCGAGGATGCGGACGATCTGCGGCAGCGCTTCCCCAAGGCCGAACTCGAGGAAGGCGGATCGGATTTCGCCGCCCTCGTCCAACGCGTCGTCGATGCGGTCGAACGACCGGGAGGCGGGCAGGACATACCGCTCGACGTGAAGGGCACCGCCTTCCAGGAAGCGGTCTGGACCGCCCTCCGCGAAATCCCGGCGGGCGAGACGCGCACCTATTCGCAGATCGCGGCGGCGGCGGGCAATCCGGCGGCGGTCCGCGCGGCGGGCAGTGCCAATGGGGCCAACAACGTGGCGGTCCTGATCCCGTGCCACCGCGTCATCCGCAGCGACGGCTCCATCGGCGGATACGCCTACGGAACCGACATCAAGCGCGAACTGCTGAACCGCGAACGCGGCGGCTGATCAGCGGCCCGCGCGGGGCGGCGTTCAGCGCGCGTAATCCGGTCCTGCCGGCGTCAGCCCGTCGAGGAAGGCCTGGGCGGTATCGCGATAGGCGTCCTTCTTCTCGTCGCCCATCCGGTCCCAGGTCGCATAGACCCGGCCGACCCGGTGATTGCTTTCCAGCCGGTCGCGATGGCGGTCCATGAAATGCCAGTACAGCGAGTTGAAGGGGCAGGATCCTTCGCCCGTCTTCTTGCTGACCGAATAGGTGCATTCCTTGCAGTAGTCGGACATCTTGTTGATGTAGTTGCCCGACGCGGCATAGGGCTTGGTCGCCAACTTGCCGCCATCGGCGTAGAGGATCATCGCGGCGACATTGGGCAGCTCGACCCACTCGTAGGCGTCGGCATAGACGACCAGGTACCAGTCCTGGACTTCCGACGGATCGATCCCCGCCAGCAGGCAGAAATTGCCGAGTACCATCAGCCGCTGGATATGATGCGCGTGGGCATTGTCGCGGGTCGACCGGATGCAGTCCGCAAGACACCGCATGTCCGTTTCACCGGTCCAGAAGAACTCCGGCAGGCCGCGCTGCGCGTTGAGCGCGTTGGCCTTTTGCAGGTGGGGCATGTGGTACCAGTAGAAGCCGCGGATATATTCGCGCCAGCCGATGATCTGCCGCACGAAACCCTCGACCGAATTGATCGGCGCCTTGCCGTCCCGGTAGAGTTTCTCCGCGCGTTCGCACAGGTCGATCGGATCGAGCAGGCCCAGATTGAGGCTGGTCGAGAGGATCGAGTGATAGAGGTCGTCCTGCCCGTGGACCATCGCGTCCTCGTACGGGCCGAACTTCTCCAGCCGTTCGGAGAGAAACGCATCCGCGGCCTTTTCCGCCTGATCGCGCGTCACCGGCCATTCGAAGCTTTCCAGGCTGCCGAAATGGTCCCCGAACCGGTCCTCGACCAGTTCGATGACCTCGCGCGTGATATCGTCGGGTTCGAATGTCGGGCGCGGGGGAGGGTCGAGGCCGTCCTTCGGGGGTGGTTCGCGATTGTCCTTGTCGAAATTCCAGTCGCCGCCAGCCGGCTTGCCGTCCTCGTTCATCAGCAGGCCGGTCTTGCGCCGCATGTCGCGGTAGAAGCTCTCCATCGTCAGGTGCGCCTCGCGCCCGTCCGCCCATTCGCGGAACTCCGCTATGGGGCAGACGAACCGGTCGTCGGGCAGGATCTCGACTTCGCAATCGAACTTGTCCGCCCATTCCTCCATCTGCTGCTGGACCCGCCATTCGCCCGCTTCCACGACATGGATGGCGCGCGGATCATGTTCCTCTACCGCGCGGGCGACTTCCCCGGTGAAACTGCCCGCATTCCCGTCATCATCGAGGCGTACGTAATCGACCGTCCAGCCCGCATCTTCCAGCTCCGCGGCGAAGTGGCGCATGGCGGAGAAGATCAGCACGATCTTCTGCTTGTGATGCTTGACGTAGGTCGCCTCGTCCATGACCTCCATCATCAGGACGACCGTATCGTCCTTGGTCCGCCCGCGCAGGGACGCGAGCGTGCGGGTCAGCTGGTCGCCGAGGATCGGGACGAGGATCGGCTGGTCTTTTTCGGAAGGCATGCGGGGTGAACGCGCGCGAAGGGGGTCGGTGCCTGTCTGCAGCCTACAGGAGCGACGGCTGTTCCGGTTTGCGCGATTTCGTCCACGGCTCGGCCGTCCGCTCGATGGATAGCGGACCTTCCCACGGACGGCACAGGCCCAGGGCGGCCTGCGGATCGGCGCCCAGCCAGACCGATTCCCCTTCCGGGGACAGGATGACCGGCATCCGGTCGTGCACGCCGTCCACGGCTGCGCTCGCCTCGGTCATCACCAGCGAATAGCTTTCCCCCCATTCGTCCGAATTGCGCCAGATGCCGGCGCAGGCGAACAGCGGGCGGTCGGGAACGCGGAACCAGGTCCGGGTCTTGCCGCCTGCCGGCCCTTCGGCCTCGGCAAAGGCGTCCATGGGGATGAGGCAGCGCCGGCTTTCGAAACTGCTGCGCCAGAAGCCGCCGCCAAGCTTGTCCGTCCGGGCGTTGTTGATCGGCTTGGGCTTGAGCGGCTGCCCCTTCGCGCCCTTGCGCTGAAGGGGGAAACCCCAGACCATCGACGCGATCCGGTCGGGCAGCACCACGAGGCCGGGATAGCCGGGATAGACCTCGTCCGCGAAATTCGCCCCGGACGCCCCCGTAATATCGAACAGCCGCGCAACCTCGTCGACGTTTCGCGTCATGCGGTAGAGGTTACACATGGTCGGAAGGCCCGCCGTGGTTCTGGCCTTGCGGACAGAACCCTATTGTTCCGCATCTGCGTCCGCGTCCAAGCCTTCTTCGGCATCCTCGATTACATCCTCTATTCCATCACTTTGCGAAGCGGACCCCCTATCTCGCATGTTTTCGAACCGCTCCAGTACGGCCTTTCCGTAGGCGCCCCTGTGTGGATCATTGGCCAGAAAGCGCACCAGACCGATCGCTTCTTCGAAATTGCCTTCATTGGCCAGGTGGTGGGCGTAAGCTACGCGTGCTTCGACCGCCTCGGGCGCCATAGCAAACGCAGCCTCGTAGGAGATGCCGGTGTATTCGCTGCGCTTGCCCTGTCGATCGAAGCTTCTGGCAAAATGATACAGCGGGAAGGGATCGAGCGGATCGGCCTTGTTTGCCAGAAGCATCTTCTGGCGGGCCTGATCCCACCCTTCGTTTTCGTAATCTCCGGCTTCCGAGAGGCGATCGACTTCCATGATCGCGCTGTAGACGTTTGCGTGCGGGTGGTCCGGATCGAGTTCCAGTGCTTTTTCGAACGAAGCGAGAGCAGCGGTGGTATCCGACGAGGCAGTTTCATCACCGTCGCGTCCTTCACCGTTCGCCAAACGGTATTCGGCGAGCCCGAGAAGGTAATGAGTTTGCGCCAAAGCGGCATCGTGGGTTGCCAGATCGGCCAGTTCATCCCGTGCTTCCAAGAGCGAAGCGGGGCTAAGGACTTCCATTTCCAGTTCAACAAGCTTTGACGCTGCATCATCCAGAGAGACGATTTCGATTGCATCACGATATTTCAGCGGACTGCTGGATTTCGAATATGTCATCCGCTGTTTGGGATAGCTGCGCATCTGGCTGTCGAGCTTATCGAGATCGCCGAAGGCTTGCTCCGCAGCGATCAACGGATCGATCCCGGAATTGATCAGGCCGAGATACCGGCCAAGCTGATCGCCATGCTCTCTTTCCTTCGAATAAAGCATGTGCGTGAGAATCCAACTCCAGCCGTAGAAAGCGTTGCGGGCTCCCCCTTCGATCTCGCTAGCAGGCTTTGTGAGCAAATCACGAACGTCGATAGCTCCGAAGTACTCGATCTCTCCAGCGCGATGGTGCGCTGGTTTTCCAAAGTACCATTCATCGTTCTTCTTGAATTCCGCCGTTGCCACAAATTCCGCAAAACCCTCCACGAACCATGCAGGCGCTGGGATCGAGAAATTGTTGAAGAAGAAATGATGTGCGTACTCGTGGAAAAGGGTTTCCTTGCCGGAGAGAGAGAACTTGTTACGTGTCTGCTCCCGGTTACTGACCGCAAAGCTGCCTTCGACGCTGGGGCGGTAGAACCCGGCGACATTTTCGCTCCCGTGCAGGTTTTCGACCTGATTGGCGCTGGACACCATGTAAATATCGAGCTTGGTTGGTTGGTCGACCACGGGTCTCTTGAACAGCATCCGAAGAAGAGCATCGAATTTTTCGACCTCGCGGGCAAAATCTTCCAGATCGGACTTGCTACCATCGCTATAGATCCGGAAGTGATGGGTATCGGCGCGATGCCAAGTGTCTGCCAAGGCTGCAGGTGCCAGCCCGATAGCCAGAAAAGCAGCGGCGACTTTCGCGAAAAAATGCATGAGTTCTCCCCTCCTCGGTAGAATGGCGGCCCTGCACTGGCTTCGCAACCTCCTTTTTAATCAGCCAGTTCAAACGAAGCTGTAGGGGTCGATGTCCACGCTGACCCGGACGCCGCGCGGGAACTGGAGCTGGCCGAGCCATTGCCGGATCACGTCCTGCACCTGCGCGCTGCGGCGGGCGTTGAGCAGCAGGCGATAGCGATAGCGTCCGCGCAGCAATGCCATGGGGGCGGGCGCGGGGCCGAGCACGGCGATTTCGGGATGGTCCGGCCGGGTGCCGCCGATCGCGCGGGCCGCTTCCTTCGCTTCGGCCTCGTCCTCGGACGACACGATGATGGCGGCCCAGCGGCCGAAGGGCGGGGCACCCGCGTGGCGGCGGGCTTCGGTTTCGGCCTCGTAGAAGGCGTCGCGGTCGCCATCGGCGAGTGCCGCGATGACCGGTGCCTCCGGGTGCCGTGTCTGGATCAGGACCTCGCCCGGCTTCTCCCCGCGGCCGGCGCGCCCGGCGACCTGCGCGACCTGCTGGTAGGTGCGTTCGGCCGCGCGCAGGTCGCCCCCTTCGAGGCCGAGATCCGCATCGACCACGCCGACGAGCGTCAGGTCGGGAAAGTGGAAGCCCTTGGTTACAAGCTGGGTGCCGACGATGACGTCGATCTCCTTCGCTTCGGCGCTGGCGACGAACTGGGCCGCTTTCTCGGGCGAACTGAGCGTATCGCTCGTCGCCACAGCCACCCGGGCGTCCGGCAGGATCTCCGCCACCTCGTCCGCGATCCGCTCCACGCCCGGACCGCAGGCGACGAGGCAGTCCTTCTCGCCGCATTCGGGGCAGGTCGCGGGAGGCGCGGTCTCGTGACCGCAGTGATGGCAGGCGAGCTTGCGGCTGAACCGGTGCTCGACCAGCCAGGCGCTGCAATTGTCGCACTGGAAGCGGAAGCCGCAATTGCGGCACAGCGTCAGCGGGGCGTAGCCGCGCCGGTTGAGGAACAGCAGCGTCTGTTCCTGCTTTTCCAGCCGCTTGAACATTTCGCGCGTCAGGGGCGGCGCCAGCCAGCGTCCGGGTTCCGGCTTTTCCTCGGTCAGATTGACCAGCTTGATGTCGGGCATCTGCGCGCCGCCGAACCGGCTGGGAAGGTCGAGCTTCCGGTAGGTCCCGCTCTCCGCCATCTGCATCGTCTCCAGCGCGGGGGTGGCGCTGGCGAGGACCACGGGGATGCCTTCGAACCGCGCCCGCATCACGGCGACGTCGCGTGCATTGTAGCGAACGCCGTCATCCTGTTTGAAACTGATTTCGTGCGCTTCATCGACAACGATGAGACCCAGCGCGGCATAGGGCAGGAACAGCGCCGACCGGGCGCCGACCACGACCTGCGCCCGGCCTTCCGCGATCGCCCGCCAGGCGCGGCGGCGTTCGGTCGACTTGAGCGAGCTGTGCCACACGATCGGCGGCGCCCCGAAGCGATCCTCGAACCGCCGCAGGAACGCTTCCGTCAGGGCGATTTCGGGCAGGAGGACCAGCGTCTGCCGCTTCGCGCGCAGGGCCGCGGCGATGGGTTCGAAATAGGTCTCGGTCTTGCCGGAGCCGGTCACGCCGTCGAGCAGGATCGGCGCGAATTCGCGCTTCTCGACTGCGGTAACGAGTTCCGCGGCAACGTCCTGCTGCACTGCGCTCAGTTCCACCTGGGCGTGTCCGGGATCCGCCTTGGGGTAGGGCCGGTCGATATCGACTTCGACCGGTTCGAGGACCCCCTGGTTGACGAGGCCGCGCAAGACGCCGTCCGAAACATCGGCCAGTTCCGCCAGCTCGCGAATGGTCGCCTGTTCGCCCTGCAGCGCGTCCATCGCCTGTTCCCGCTTGGCCGTCATGCGGTCCGGCTCGAGGCCCGACAGGCGGTATTCGGTCGTGGTCCGCGGCCCCGACAGCGCGCCGCCCGACGCGATGACCATGCGCGCGACCGATGCCAGCGACGCGCAGTAATAGTCCGCGGTCCACTCGATCAGCCGCCGCAGCTCGAAACTGACGGGGGGAACGGGCAGCACCTGAAGGAGGGGGCGCAGCTTGGCATCCGCCACCGGCTCCGTCGGGAGGCGGTCCTCCTCCCATGCTATCCCAACGATCTGGCGCGGCCCCAGGGGGGCGAGCACCATCGCGCCGGGCTCGACGGTCATGCCGTCGGGCACACGATAATCCAGCGGGCCGAGCGCGGCGTTGAAGACAAGGAGTCGGACACGGTTCATGGAGCGCTGCCAATATGGCAAGTTGCAGGCGGGAATAACAAGGCAAGGAGACGGCAATGTCCGGAATTGATCAGATGCGCCCCCACGGGCGGAGGGCGTTCCTGGTGGGCGCGTCGGCCACGGGCCTGGTGTTTCTCGGCGGTTGCCAAGGGATGGGCGGTTACAGCCTGACCGACGCCGTGCGCCGCCTCCTGTTCCTGTCGAGCGAGCGGGCCTTCGCCCGTCTGACCGCGCCCGACGGGTTCTGGGACCGGCAGGTCGCGCAGGTCGGGCTCGGCAATATCCTCGGCACGCGGGGCGACATCCTTGCCGGCGTGCTGACGAGCACCGTGTTCAAGCGCCAGCTTGAGGATGCGTTCGCGGATGTCGCGATCAGGGGCGCCGAACGGGCCGCGCCGCTGGTGGCGGATGCGGTGCGTCTCGTGGGCTTCGACGCGGCAGAGGCGCTGATTCGCGGCGGGCCTACTGCGGCAACCGGCTTCCTGCGCGGGGAACTGGGTGACACTCTGGTCCAGGCGATGGTCCCGGAGCTCGGCGATGCCATGCGCATCGCGAACAATCCGGCGATCGGCCAGGTTATCTCCGGCCTGACGGGCGTGGACGTCGCCGGTATCGCCAATCGGTTCGGCAGCACGATCAACGATGCCATCTGGCAGGAAATGGGGACCGAGGAAGCCGCCATCCGGCGCGATCCGCGCAGCACCAACGATCCTGTCCTGATCGGCGTCCTGGGCGTCGGTTCGCGGCTCTAGCGTCGGTTCGGCCCGGGCCGGATTTGAACTTTCCGGCCGATTTGCTAGCCTCTCCCCGGAAAAACACCCGGGGGGGAACCATGAAATCGCTCGTTTTCGCGCTTGCCATCGCCACGACCGCGCTAGGCGGCATCGGCCTGTCGTCAACGGCGGACGCGCGTGACTGGGACACCATCATGGATCCCTACACCGCCAAGTACGGCGACTGGAAGAAAATCCGCAAGGCGCTGCGCAAACGGCAGAAGGCCGGCGAGACTTTCAACGGGGACGACTGGTTCGTGCTGGCCGCGATGTGTGCGATCGAGCCGCCCGAGGGTCCTTCGCGCATCCTTAATTTCACGCAGCGATCCCCGTGCAAGAAGGATGTGCCGGACTATTTCGCCCGGGCCGGAATGAACGGCACGCCGCTGGGCTTCTACTGGGCGGCGTACTACACCCGGAAATATGGCGGTTCGGACGCCGATGCGTGGCGTTATGCCGAGCTGGGCAGTCGCTTCGCCGACGGCGACATGGGCCTGACGGACCGGATGTTCGAAATGCTGGGGTCGATCCGGATCGGACAGGCCGACATGCAACAGCAACAAGGGCAGGTCGATACGCTGGCGAGGCGGCTGGTGGCCGACGGGATCTACCCGGCGAGTTCGACTGCGGGGCAGGCCACGCTGGCAAACGCCGATCTGCCTTCGTTCGGCTGGCTAGATTTCAAGAACCCGCGGCGGTGCCAGTTCAGCGATGGCTGGCAACGCTTCATGGAAGGCTCGTATTCGTTCGACCCCAAATCCTATCTGACCGTTCCCGCCACCACGACGGTTCCCGGGACCCAAACCCGTACGACCGGACGCATCGTCCGGCCGGAAAAGGAATGGGAAAGCGTCGTCAGGGTGGAGGCCGACGCGAGGGGCCGCTGGAACGGCCTGACGGTGCTGGGCGCTTTCACCACCTTCGTCGAGGAATCCCACGGCGTGTGGGGAGACGGAATTCGCTTCGCGGAACCGGTGGACGTTGTGGCCCGCCGGCTTACAGCATTGGGGTTCGTGGTGAACCCGGACGGTAGCGAACGCCGCCAGGTCGATAAGGTCGAGAAGATCCCTTACATGGAGGGCGGAGTTCGCAAGGTTGCGGAGAACATCGACGGCGTGATCACGCGTATCGAACGCCACGATGGCGCTACCTACTTCTTCTGCGACGAGATTTTCGAAGCAAGTTACGGCGCGTAGCGTCGCTCAGAACCTGTAGGTCAGTGCCAGTTGGGGCACATGGGTGCGGCGCGTGTTGCCGTCGTCGCGCGGGCGGATCTGGTAGAGATAGCCGGCGGTCACGTTCATTTCGGGCAAGACGCTGTATTGCAGCCCCGCATTGAGGCGCCACTGGTCGATCCGCTGCGGGCCGCCATCGGTCCGGTCGCGCAGCTGGTACAGGAGTTCGACCGATCCACTGGCGCTGAGCCTTGGTGCGATTTCATCGCTCAGTTGCACGCGCTGGCGCAGGCGCAGGGCCATCTGGTCTGCCCCGTCGTAAAACCGTTCCTCGATCCGGCTGCGCAGTTCGAGCGGCCCGGCGGAGTAGGTCAGCTGCTGATAGGGGCGGATTTCCGTCAGGCCGGCGATATCGTGGATTTCCATGCCGCCGCCGATCTCGAAACCGTTTCCGACACTAACATCGGCCACGGCCCCCACGATATACTCGTCGGGACCGGTGCGTCGGCGCTGTTCCACCTCGAACTTCGCGGAGACGCCGTCCGCCACTTCACCCGATGCGCCCAGTTCCAGCCAGAATTCGCTTTCATCGGCATGGGCCACGGCCGGTTGCAAAAGCAGGGCCAAGGCTGCAAGTGTCAGGCTGCGCATGGGGAACAGGATCCTTTGTGCCGGTCCGGTCGATCGTCCGGTTTCGGCGCCCGTGTGACAGTTTGATTACAGCTATGTTACAAGGTTGACATATTCCATGCAATTCTTCGCCGATACCGCCGAAATCGACGACATCAAGGAACTGGCCTCCACCGGCCTGCTCGATGGCGTCACCACCAATCCGAGCCTCATTCACAAGTCCGGTCGCGACTTCATGGAAGTGACGCGGGAAATCTGCGAACTGACCGATGGCCCCGTCAGCGCCGAAGTCGTGGCGCTCGACCATGAAGGCATGATGCGCGAGGCCGAAGTGCTGCGTAAGATCGCGGACAACGTCTGCATCAAGGTCCCCCTGACCATGGATGGCCTGAAGACCTGCAACGCGCTGACCCGCGACGGCACGATGGTGAACGTCACGCTGTGTTTTTCGGCCAACCAGGCATTGCTGGCCGCCAAGGCCGGCGCGACTTTCATCAGCCCGTTCGTTGGCCGGCACGACGATAACGGGTTCGACGGGATGGACCTGATCCGCGACATTCGCCAGATCTACGACAATTACGATTTCGACACAGAGATACTCGTCGCCAGCATCCGTCATCCCGGACATGTGCTGGAAAGCGCGCTGATCGGCGCCGACGTGGCGACCATGCCGCCCAAGGTAATCAGGCAGCTCGCCAACCACATCCTGACGGACAAGGGCATCGAAGGTTTCCTCGCCGACTGGGAAAAGACCGGACAGAAGATCGCCTGACAACTTGGCCGACGAAACCGACCTGGACCGTTTCAAGCGTGCGCTGACCGGCACGGCGCGCGCGCTTGCGCGCGAACCGGAAGTGGAAGTCGCCTGGAGCGCGGATGCGCCGAGCGCGTCCGGCCGCAACTTCCGGGTGCCCTTGCCGGGCCGCACCCTGCCGGCCGGACAGGCGGGCGAGGCCCGCGGCTTTGCCGACAGCTTCGCACTGAAGCTGCGCCATCACGACGCCGCACTGCACGAGGCGGAAGCGCCGCCCGAGCCGGTCGCACGCGCATGCTACGACGCTGTCGAGCAGGTGCGGTACGAGGCACTGGGTGCCAATGCCTTCGGCGGGATCCGCGACAATCTCGATGCCGCGGTCGAACTGCGGACGGCATCCGATCCCATTGCCCGGGCGCAGAGCGCGAACGACGTACCGTTGCAGACGGCGCTGGGGTTGCTGCTGCGCGAAAAACTGACCGGCGCGGACATTCCGGTCCGGGCGCAGGCGGGCGTCGACATGGTCCGCACCTTCATCGAGGAAAAGACGGGCGGCGATTTCGAGGCGCTGGCGCTTTCGCTGGACGACCAGCGCGCGTTCCAGAGCCTGACGCTCGACCTGCTGCGCCAGCTGGAACTCACCCGCCCGTCGGACGAAACGCCCGACGCGGATGACGGCGGCGACGAAGAGGACGGCCCGGAAGAACAGGACGACGAAGGCGACGAGGAAGAGTCCGGATCCGAGGAACCGCAGGCCACCGAAATGGCCGGCGAGATGGCCGAGGGCGAAGGCGACGGCGACGCCGACGGCGAATCTGAAATCTCGCAGGACGACGCCGATGGGGAGCCGGGTGAAGATGGCGAGGGCAGCATGCAGCCTGTCCGCCCGAACCGGCCGTGGACAGATATTCCCGGCGATTTCGAATACAGCTTCTTCACCGACCGGTTCGACGAGGTCATCGAGGCGCCGGAACTGTGCGACAGCGAGGAACTCGACCGCCTGCGCCAGTATCTCGACAGCCAGCTGACCGGGCTGCAATCGGTCGTCACGAAGCTCGCCAACCGGCTCCAGCGCCGCCTGATGGCCCAGCAGAACCGCAGCTGGGACTTCGACCAGGAAGAGGGCATGCTGGATGCGGCGCGGCTGGCGCGCGTGGTCATCAGCCCCGGCCATTCGCTGAGCTACAAGGTCGAGCGGGATACCGAGTTCAAGGACACGATCGTCACCCTGCTGATCGACAATTCGGGATCGATGCGCGGCCGTCCGATCAGCATTGCCGCGATCAGTGCGGACATCCTTGCGCGCACGCTGGAGCGCTGCGGTGTGAAGACCGAGATCCTTGGCTTCACCACGCGCGCCTGGAAGGGCGGGCAGGCGCGCGAAAGCTGGCTCGCGGACGGCAAGCCGCCCAACCCCGGACGGCTCAACGATTTGCGGCACATCGTCTACAAGAAGGCGGACGAACCGTGGCGCCGCGCGCGTCGCAACCTCGGCCTGATGATGCGCGAAGGGCTGCTCAAGGAGAATATCGATGGCGAGGCGCTGCTATGGGCGCACCAGCGCCTGCTGGCCCGGCCGGAAGACCGCCGCATCCTGATGGTGATCAGCGACGGCGCCCCGGTCGATGACAGCACGCTCAGCGTGAATTCCGCCGGCTATCTCGAACAGCACCTGCGCCGCGTCATCGAATGGATCGAGAAGCAGTCGCCGGTCCAGCTCGCCGCGATCGGCATCGGTCACGATGTGACGCGGTATTACCGTCGGTCCGTCACGATCATGGATGTCGAGCAGCTGGGCGGCACCATCATCGAACAGCTTGCCGGCCTGTTCGAGGTGGAGACATGAACGTCTCGGACGCCGTCGTGACCCGCCGTTCGGTCCGCGCATTTCTCGATACGCCTGTCGATCGGGATGTCCTCACCCGCATCCTCGAAAAGGCGCGACGTGCTCCCTCGGGCGGCAATACGCAGCCCTGGCACGGGATCGTCCTCACCGGCGATCCGATGCAGCGCCTGTTCTCCCGGATCGCCGAGGAGTTTCCCAAGGGGCGCGGTGCGCACCAGCCGGAGTACCATATCTATCCGCCCGAACTCGATGGCGCCTACGAGGAACGCCGGTTCGGCGTGGGAGAGGACCTGTACGGCGCGCTGGAGATTGCCCGGGAAGAGAAGGGCAAGCGCCTGATGTGGTTCGCGCGCAATTTCCAGGCCTTCGGGGCACCGGTCCTGATGCTGGTCCATACGCCCAAATATATGGGGCCGCCGCAATGGTCGGACATCGGCATGTGGCTGCAGACGATCGCCCTGCTGCTGCGCGAGGAAGGGCTGGACTGCTGCTTCCAGGAAGCATGGGCGGTCTATTCGCCGCAGATCCGCGAGGTCGTCGACATTCCGGACGATCACATCTTCTTCTGCGGCGTCGCGATCGGCTACCGGGACCCGGACGATCCGGTGAACAGGTTCGACGTCAGGCGCGCTTCGCTGGACGAGGCGATCCGCTGGGAGGGTTGGGACTGAAGTTCCCCATTCCGGCGCTTGCGCTGGAATGATGCCGGTGCGATTGCGCCGCGCATGACACAGCGCACTCTCTCGCTCTTCAACTCGCTCACGCGCAGTTTGGAAACCTTCGAACCGATCCACCCGGGCGAAGCGCGCGTCTATACCTGCGGTCCGACGGTCTACAACTACCAGCATGTCGGCAACATGCGCGCCTACATCTTTGCGGACACGCTGGGCCGCGCCCTGCGCTGGGCCGGGTACGACCTTACCCACGTGGTCAACATCACTGATGTCGGCCACCTGACGAGCGACGCCGATGCGGGCGACGACAAGATGGAGAAGGCCGCGGCAAAAGCCGGCAAGAGCGCGTGGGATATCGCGGCCCATTACCAGCAGGTATTCGAGGACGATCTCGCCCGGCTGAACGTCCGCAAGCCGCAACATCCCAAGGCGACCGACTATGTCGAGGCGATGATCGAATGGGGCAAGTCGATCGAGGAAAAGCACTGCTATCGCCTCGAAAGCGGGCTATATTTCGATGTCTCGACCGTGCCCGATTACGGCCGGCTGGCCCGTGCCGTTACCGACGAGGGCGAGGGCCGGATCGAGACGGTCGAGGGCAAGCGCAACGCGGCCGACTTCGCGATCTGGCGCACGACTCCCTCCGGGGAAACCCGCCAGATGGAATGGGACAGCCCGTGGGGCCGCGGGGCGCCGGGCTGGCATATCGAATGCAGCGTGATGAGCGCCGAGCTGCTCGGCCATCCGTTCGATATCCACACCGGCGGGATCGATCACAGGGAGATCCACCACCCGAACGAGATCGCGCAGAACCAGGCCCACAACTGCTCCGAGAAATCGGGCGCGAACATCTGGATGCACAACAACTTCCTGGTCGACCGGCGCAGCGGCGAACTGGGCAAGATGAGCAAGTCGAGCGGCGAGTTCCTGACGCTCCAGGCACTGGTCGACCGGGGTTTCCATCCGCTCGCATATCGCCTCCTCTGCCTGCAGGCCCACTACCGCAGCGAACTCGAATTCACGTGGGATGGGCTCGGTGCGGCGCTGACCCGGCTCAAGCGCATGGTGATGGCGGCGGAGCGGCTGAAGGAGGACGGGGCGGGAAGTCCGGAGCATCCGAAGTTCGCACCTCTCCGCGAAAAGTTCGCCGTAGCCGTATCCGACGATCTCAACACGCCCATCGCGCTCGTGGCGCTGGAAGAGGCACTCGCGGTCAAGAAGGTCGACGGATCGGTCAAACGCGCCGTCGTCGAGGAAATGGATGCGGTGCTCGGGCTGGAGCTGTTCGCCCTGTCACGTACCGATTTGCGCCTGCGGCCTGCCAGTGCCGAACTGCGCGAGGAGGAGATAGAGGCGCAGCTCGTCCGCCGCCGGGAAGCCCGCGCCGCGAAGGATTTCGCGACATCCGATGCGATCCGTGCCGAGCTTGCCGGCAAGGGTGTCGAGGTCATGGACGGCGACCCGCTGGGCTGGGAGTGGGCGCTGTGACCGTTGCCGTCCTCTCTTCGCTGATCCGGCCGCTGGTCGAGCCGCGCCTGCCCGACGGGATCGAGGCACGCTGGTTCATGTCGAAGGAGGAGGCGCTGGAACTGGCGCCAGAGGCCGAGATCGGCTGGTTCGATTTCCAGCAGCCAGAACCGATGGTGGAAGTCGCGCGCGCGGCGACGCGGCTTCGCTGGTTGAACTCGATTTATGCCGGGCTCGATTTCCTGCCGCTGGATATCCTCGCCGAGCGCGGCGTGGTGGTGACCAACGGTGCGGGCATCAATGCGATCACCATCGCCGAATACACGGTCATGCTGATGCTGGCCCATGCCAAGGGCTACCGCGACGTCGTGCGCGCGCAGGACCGGCACGAGTGGCTGCAGGACAGCCCGGGCAAGCGGGAGCTCGCCGGATCGAAGGCGCTGCTCCTCGGCTATGGCGCGATCGGCAAGCTAGTCGAACGCCGCCTTTCCGCGTTCGACGCGGAGGTTACCGTGGTGCGCCGTTCCCCGGGGCCGGGCACGCTCGGCCCGGACGAGTGGCGCGATCGGCTGGGCGAGTTCGACTGGATCATCCTGGCGGTCCCGGCGACGCCGGAAACCGAGGGCATGATCGGCGCTGAGGAACTCGCAGCGATGAAGCGCGAGGCCGTGCTGGTGAACATCGCGCGCGGCACGGTGGTGGACCAGGACGCGCTGGTCGAGGCGCTTCGCACGAAGCGGATCGAGGCGGCGCTGCTGGACGTGACGGACCCCGAGCCGCTGCCGCAGGACCACCCGCTCTGGTCGCTTGAGAACGCGCAGGTCACCATGCATCTTTCGGGCCGGGCACAGACGCTCATGTTCAAGCGCAGCGCGGACCGGTTTATCGAGAACCTCGCGCGGTGGCAGGCGGGCGAGCCGGTGAGCCCGCAGATGGACTTGCGGCTGGGATATTGAAGGAACGGCAGGGGCGGGGCCGCCGTTGGTGTCTCGAACGAAGGAGACTCCCATGGCGCAGCTCGCCGACACCTATCCCCTCTACCTGTGCAACAAGGCGGAGCAGCCCAACACCGACCTTTCGGTGACGGACAAGTTTACCGGCGAAGTCGCCTTCCGCACCGCGCTCGCCACGCCGGAGATCATCGACCGGGGCATCGTCGGCACGGTCGAGGCGACCGAACCGATGGCGCGCATGGCCAGCTACGAACGCAAGGCCGTGCTCGATCATTGCGTCGACCGGTTCAAGGAACGCTTCGACGAGCTGGCCTACGCCCTGTGCGTCGAGGCCGGGAAGCCGATCGGCGACAGCGAGGGCGAGGTCACCCGCCTGATCGACACCTTCCGGATCGCGGCGGAGGAGTCCGTCAGGCTGGGCGGCGAGGTCATGCCGCTCGACATTTCCGAGCGCGCCCGCGGATACCAGAGCATCTGGAAGCGCGTGCCGCTCGGCCCGTGCAGCTTCATCAGCCCGTTCAACTTCCCCCTGAACCTTGCCGCGCACAAGATCGCGCCGGCGATCGCGGTCGGCTGCCCCTTCATTCTCAAGCCTGCCAGCAAGACGCCGCTGGGCGCGCTCATCATCGGGGAGGTGCTGGCCGAAACCGACCTGCCCGAAGGCGCGTTCTCCATCCTGCCCTGCTCGCGCGACGGGGCGGAGTTGTTCACGGTGGACGAACGCCTCAAACTGCTGAGCTTCACCGGGTCGGATGCGGTCGGCTGGGCACTCAAGGCGAAGGCGGGCAAGAAGAAGGTCGTGATGGAACTGGGCGGCAATGCCGCGGTTGTGATCGACCACGACGCCGACCTGGAGGATGCGCTGCAGCGGGTCATCAAGGGCACCTACTACCAGTCGGGCCAGAGCTGCATTTCGGTCCAGCGCATCCTGATCCACGAGGACGTGTACGACCGTTTCCGCGACATGCTGGTGGAGGAAGCGAAGAGCCTGAAGGCAGGCGACCCCAAGGACCGCGACACCTTCATCGGCCCGATGATCGACGAGGACGATGCGAAGCGCCTGAAGGGCTGGATCGACGAGGCGGTCGCGAACGGTGCAACGCTCCTGTGCGGCGGCGGGCGCGACGGGCTGATGCTGGAAGCGACCCTGCTGGAGGATGTCGACCGGGACGCGAAGATCGTCAACGAGGAGGCCTTCGGTCCGGCGGCGGTGCTGATGAAGTTCTCCGATTTCGACGAGGCGCTGGCGGAAGTGAACCGCAGCGAGTTCGGCCTGCAGGCAGGCATCTTCACGCGCGACCTGTTCAAGGTGCTGGACGCGTGGGACCGGCTGGAAGTCGGCGGCATCTGCGTGAACGAGATCCCCAGCTACCGCGTGGACAACATGCCCTATGGCGGGGTGAAGAACTCGGGGCTGGGGCGCGAAGGCGTGCGCTTCGCGATGGAAGACATGACGGAGATCCGCAACCTCGTCATCCGGCGCGGGTGACGGGGCGTATTGTCGGACGGACTGGCCGGGCGGCGCGCGGTCAGAAGACCTGCGCCGTCGCCCCCGTTGCCCACAGCAGGAACCCGAACAGTCCGACGATCGCGAGTTTCATGATGGTTGCCTCTCTCTTCCCCGATTGCAGGTAGGCCCGTCATCGGCCCCGCTGTCAACCGGACATGGACCGCTGTATGCCTTTGAAACGAAAGGGGGAACGGACGGTTTGTGAGCATCTGCTACATGCGCCGAAATCCGGATAATTCCGTAATAGCAAGGGGTTGCATTCGCAGGTGCCCCGGCAGGCCAAGCGCGACGACACACCCTGTCGGCCCGCAGGTGTGACTTTCGCTCCGGGGATCAGTCACGCATCCTCCAGCAGCAGGATTTCGCACGTGACGGTCATTCGCGGGGCGGGCAGCAGGACGTGGTCCACCGCGACCACGTCCGCCGAAGCGACCAGCCGGCCGGCAATCGCGAATTCGTGGTCGGGGAGCAGCGCCACGAACCGTTCGCCGGCTTCGACCGCCGGCGCGCCGGTAAAGACCAGCTCGAGCGTATGGCGCGATCCGGCAAAGGTGATGCTGGCCCACGCGCGTTCGGCGTGGGCGATCAGTTCGGCCTGATCGCCCGCCAGTGCCATGACGGCACGGCGCAGTTTCTCGCCGGCGGAGCGGGGGACGAACCTACCGTGCATCGGCCATCTCCTGGTAGGCGCGCATGAAGGTTTCGACCCGCCGCTCCATCGGCGTGCCGGGCGTGCGGCCACGCCTGAGGTCGTGGACGAAACGCGGGTCGCGTGTGGCGAGCCGCCCGAATTTGGTGGGCGGCATGTCGTGCTTGCGCAGGAATTTCTCGATGGACCGGATGAGCATGGATGTTCCTTGTTTGGCTGACGAATCGAGGCTCGCGCTGCGAGGAACAAATATGGAACAAACCAAATCCTACTTGTCTAGGAAAATTCCTATCGCTATGGAAATTCGATGAGCGACATGACCCGTGACGAGATGATTGCCCGCGCGCGCCTGCACGATCTGGCGCAGGTGCGCGGCGTCAGCCTCAAGGGCCTGTCCGAAATGCTGGGAAAGAATAGCGCGTATCTTCAGCAGTTTATGACGCGCGGAACGCCGCGCCGCCTGCAGGAGGACGACCGGCGGACGCTGGCGGAATTCTTCGGCGTGGCGGAAACGGAGCTGGGCGGGCCGGAGGAAAAATCCTCACGCCGCGCGAGTCGCGGGGACTGGGTAGACGTGCCGCGCCTGCCGCTGGGCGCATCGGCCGGCCCGGGCGCGCTGGCGGCGGAGGAACAGGCGTTCGACGGCTTCCGCTTCTCCCGCCGCTGGCTGCGCGAGCAGGGGCTGGGCGATGCGCAGCTGTCCGCGATCACGGTGGAAGGGGATTCGATGGAGCCGGTGCTGCGCGACGGCGACGAAGTCCTCGTCGACCGCACCCCGCGCCCCTTCCAGGACGGTATTTACGTCCTGCGCCACGGAGAGGCCCTGCTGGTCAAGCGCGTCTCCAGCCGAGGCGCGGGCCGCTTCCTGCTGGTGAGCGCCAACAAAGCCTACCCGCCGATCGAGGTCTCCGCCGGAGAAATCGACATCATCGGCCGCGTGGTCTGGAAGGGCGGGCGAGTGTGAGGAGGCGATCCGAATGAAATGCCGGTTATGTCGATGGCTGTGCGACCGGTTCTGCCCGCCGAGCATGCGGCCCAAGTCAATCTTGCTCCGGTCTTACGATTGGGAAAACGATAATTCGGGCGGCTGGGAGCCATGGGGGGACGAAGCGCTGCGCGCCCGCGAGGACACGGCGGCCGCACTCATCTCGTCCGATCCCGAGGCGGCGATGGCCGAACTTCATATTCTATCGGAAGAGGGGTCCATTTTCGCGGACCGCTGGCTGGGTTACTGTTATCAGGGGCTGACGACGAAGTACCACGACCTGGAGAGGGCGGAGCACCATTTGTACAAGGCCCAGATGGCCGGGTCCTGGCCTGCATCGGTCGAGCTTTCGAAGCTGCTTTTCGAAGAAAAGATCAACGATAAATGGGAAGCCATTCTGGAGGATGGCCATCAACAGGGCTTCATTCCGTCCACGTTCTGGCTCGCTCGTTTCCGCTACATGCAGAGCAAAACCCGCGCCACGGCGATGCAGGTCCGTCCGCTGCTCGAAAAAGCCGCAGATGCAGGCCACCCAGCCGCCCGCCTGATGCTGGCGCAGCTCAAGGGGCGTGGAATGTTCGGTATTCGCGCGATCCCGCAAGGCTTTCGGGAGGTGAACGCGCTCTACGATGAGTTCGGCGCGGAGCCGATATCCTAGCTCGAATAGCTTGGTCCGGGTCGCCCGATTGCCGGCGAAGTCCGCTAGCCGCTCATGCCCCTCCCGTTGCGCAGGGCCCGGGCCCAGTCGGGACGGTTTTGGGTTTCGGCGGCGCGGGCGGCCTCTTCCCAGTCGTAAGGCACCGCATGGAAACTCACGCTCCAACGCCCGCCGTCGTCGCAGACTGTGGCGTAGCGGGCATGGGGGGTGCCGGTCTCCATCGCGTGGGGGAAGGGGCGGGCGTCCTCGTACGCCGGCAGTCCCACGCTTCCGGGATTCACCACGAGCCGTCCGTCGGGCAATTGCACGGCCCGGGGTATGTGGGTGTGTCCGCACAGGATCAGGTCCGCGTCCGCCGGACCTGCCCGTGCCACGACCTCGTCCGTGGTCGCGGGGCGGGCGCCGTGCTCCGTCACCGTTTCCAGGAAATATTCCAGATCGCTGCCGGGCGTGCCGTGGACCATCAGCACCCGTTCCGAAAGCCGCAGGCTCTCGGGCAGGGCGGAAAGCCAGGCCAGCTGGTCTTCGCGCAGCGCCTGCTTCGCATATGCGTCCGATTGGCCCATCGTTGTGAGCGTGCCTTCCATCACCTGCCGTTCGTGATTGCCGCGAATGGTGGGCAAGGCGAGAGGCATGAGGCGATCGGCCGTTTCCGCGGGCCAGAGAGGTCCGGAACAGATATCGCCCAGGTTGACGGTCCGGTCTACCGCAAGCGCCCCCGAATGAGCGAGCACCGCTTCCAGCGCGGCGATGTTCCCGTGGATGTCGGACAGGACGGCGATCTTCATCGCCCGTTACTGCCAATGTCGCCCGCGGGCGACAAGCCTGCTGCACTTGCATCGCTGGCCGTGTCCCGCCACATCCGCTGCCATGACCGATACGCCAGCCGCCGCCTCCAAGCCTGCCCAGAAGCCCGCCATGAAAGCCGCGATCCTGCCGGTGACGCCGTTGCAGCAAAACTGCTCGCTGATCTGGTGCACGGCCACCAACAAGGCCGCGTTGATCGATCCGGGCGGGGACCTCGACAAGCTGAAGGCGGGTGTCGCCAAGGCGGGCGTTGAGCTCGAGAAAATCCTCATCACGCACGGGCACCTGGACCATTGCGGCCAGGCGGGCGTGCTGGCGAAGGAGTTGGGCCTCGAAATCGAGGGGCCGCACGAGGCGGACCGGTTCTGGATTTCGCGGCTGGAGGACGATGCCGGTCGCTTCGGCATGCCGGCGAGCGTGTTCGAGCCCGACCGCTGGCTGGAGGATGGCGACACGGTGACCGTGGGCGACCTGACGCTGGACGTGATCCATTGCCCCGGCCACACGCCCGGCCACGTGGTCTTCG
Organism: Qipengyuania sp. JC766; assembly: GCF_040717445.1. Lineage (NCBI taxonomy): Bacteria > Pseudomonadati > Pseudomonadota > Alphaproteobacteria > Sphingomonadales > Erythrobacteraceae > Qipengyuania > Qipengyuania sp. JC766. Next base: position 234,569 of record NZ_JBFEFL010000001.1, read on the forward strand.
TCCACCAGCCGAGCAGGTTCGCCATCGTGGGCGACGTATTGTTCCAGGGCAGCATCGGGCGGACCGATTTCCCGATGAGCGATCACCAGAGCCTGATCGATGCGATCACCAGGAAGCTCTGGCCGCTGGGCGACGACATCACCTTCATCCCCGGCCACGGCCCGGTCAGCACCTTCGGCAAGGAGCGGGCGAGCAACCCGTTTGTAGGCGACGCGGCGCTGGCGTAGTTTTCTCTCGCGGCCGGATGCGCTGGCGCGCATGGCCTCCGAGGGGCGGCGCAAGGGCGCCGGCGGCCGGTCGGCCTTGCGGTTTGCGGTGGCAAACCGGTCCTATTTCGCGAAGCCCACTGGCAAATCTTCGGCCTTTGGCCTGGCAAGGTACGGCCCGAAGGGCCGCAAGCGCGACCGCGCGCCCGCAGCGCCGTTAGGCGCGAGGATATCGCACGCCGGAGGGCGCGCGAAACCAACAAAAACTAAAACAATCCGATGCCCAGGCCCATCGCGTATCCGGCGAGGCCCAGCAGCGTCAGCATGGTGACCGCGGTGCCGACCGTGCGGCCCCACTGCATCTGCCCGTCCATGCCGACCGCGTGCAGCAGGCGACTGAGCAGATAGGCCATTGCCACCCAGGACAGCCAGGGGAAGCCATGGCCCGACAGTTCGATCGCGGCGACGAGGAACAGGACGAAGGCGGTGTTCTCGACATAGTTCAGCTGCGCGCGCATACGCCGGGCCAGCAGGTCGTTCCCGCCATCGCCCACGCTGATCTTTTCCGCCCGGCGGACCGCGCCGATGCGGATGGCGAGCCAGAGATTGATCAGCGCCGCGGCGGCGGCGGTGGTCAGCGTGACGGGGATGATCGCGGTCATGGGGCCTCCTCTTGATCGTCCCGCGACTAGGGCCCGCGGACTGCGCTTGCAATCCTGCAGATTTTCGTTATGTGCCACGCCTTCCCCGCCATGGCCGGGTCGTTTCTACCGCACACCCTTGTGCGCGGGCACGCACTCGCTTACGGCGGTTCACACGACGAACCCGAACGAATTCAAGGAACAGGTGCCGCCATGGCTGTCCCTAAGAGAAAAGTATCGCCCCACCGCCGTGGCAACCGGCGCTCGCACGATTCGATCAAGGCCGACGCCTTCCACGAATGCAGCAATTGCGGCGAGCTCAAGCGCCCGCACAACCTCTGCACCCATTGCGGCTATTACAACGGCCGCGAAGTGATCGCCGTCGGGCTTTAAACCCCTGCCGCGCAGGAGAATCGTATGACATTGCCGCGTATCGCCATCGACGCGATGGGCGGCGATGAAGGCGTGCGCGTCATGATCGAGGGTGCCGCCCTTGCGCGGCGCGACCACGACCGGTTCGAATTCCTGCTGGTGGGCGACGAGGTGCGCATCAAGCGCGCGCTCGAAAACCATCCCAACCTGCGCGCCGCGTCCGAGATCCTCCATTGCGAGGACGTGGTCGGCGGCGACGAGAAGCCGAGCCGCGCGCTGCGCCGGGCCAAGACCACCAGCATGGGCCTCGCTATCAACGCGGTGAAGGAAGGCCGTGCCGGCGCCGCGGTCAGCGGGGGCAACACCGGCGCGCTGATGGCGATGAGCAAGCTGGCGCTGCGCACCATGCCGGGCATCGACCGGCCCGCGCTGGCCGGCCTCATGCCCAGCCTCGAAGACCACGACGTGGTCATGCTGGACCTCGGCGCCAATACCGAAGCCGATGCGCGCAACCTGGTACAGTTCGCCGTCATGGGCGCCGCCTATTCGCGGATCGTCAACGGGTTCGAGAAGCCGCGCGTGCGCCTGCTCAACATCGGCACGGAAGAGACCAAGGGCACCGAGGACTTGCGCAATGCGGCCATGGCCCTGCAACAGGCGGGCAACCTGTCGCTGCAGTTCGACGGTTTCGTCGAAAGCGACAAGATCAATCGCGGCACGACCGACGTGGTGGTCACGGACGGCTTCTCCGGCAACATCGCCCTCAAGGCGATCGAGGGCGCGGCCCGCTTCGTGACCGACCTGCTGAAGACCGCCTTCACCAGTTCCTTCCGATCGAAGGTCGGTTTCCTCGTGTCGCGGCCCGCGACCGAGCTGCTGCGCCACCACCTCGATCCCAACAACCACAACGGCGCGGTCTTCCTCGGCCTCAACGGCATCATCGTGAAGAGCCACGGCAGCGCGAACGCGGTCGGCGTTTCCAACGCCGTCAAGGTGACTGCGCGCCTGCTGGAAGAAGACCTGACCAAGCGCATCGCCGCCGACCTGGGCGAGATCGAGGCCCAGCAACTGGGCCTGGGCGCCAAGTGATCCGCTCCGTCTTCCTCGGCAGCGGGTCGGCGCTGCCGAAGCGCGTCGTGCCCAATGCCGAACTGGCGGAAACCGTCGACACGACCGACGAGTGGATCGTCGAACGCACCGGCATCCGCCAGCGCCATATCGCGGGCGAGGGGGAGACGACCTCCACTCTCGCATCGGATGCCGCCCTAGCGGCGCTCGCCGATGCCGGGATCGACGGTGCCAGCATCGATCTCATCGTCCTTGCCACCGCCACGCCCGACCGGACCTTCCCGGCCAGCGCCGTACGGGTCCAGCGCGCGATCGGCGCAAAGGGCGGCATGGCATTCGACCTGCAGGCGGTCTGCTCCGGCTTCCTCTACGCGCTCGTCACGGCCGACTCGATGCTGCGCGCAGGCCAGGCGAAGCGGGCGCTGGTCATCGGCGCGGAAACCTTCAGCCGCATTCTCGACTGGGAAGACCGCGGCACTTGCGTCCTTTTCGGCGACGGGGCCGGCGCGATCGTCCTCGAAGCGCAGGACGTGGCCGAGGATGGCCCCGGCGTCCTAGCCAGCAGCCTGCATGCCGACGGATCGCAGGAAGACCTCCTCTACGTGGACGGCGGACCGTCGACCACGCAGACGGTCGGCCATCTGCGCATGAAGGGGCGCGAGGTGTTCCGCCATGCCGTCGTCAACCTGTCGGACGTGCTGGGCGAAGTGCTCGGCCTCGCCGATGTGGCGATCGACGACGTGGACTGGCTGGTTCCGCACCAGGCCAATGCCCGCATCCTCGACGCTACGGCGCGCAAGCTCGGCCTGCCGGCGGAGCGGGTCGTGGTGACCGTGGACCGGCATGCCAACACCTCTGCCGCGTCCGTCCCCCTGGCGTTCGACGTCGCGCGCAAGGACGGGCGGATCGGCGCGGGCGACCTCGTCATGTTCGAGGCGATGGGCGGCGGCTTCACGTGGGGAGCATCCCTGCTGCGCCTGTGATCGGTAACAAGTGTGTGAAAACGCGGCAGGATATTGCAGGAATCACGTAATTTCGCTAATGGACGTTCCACCTGAACTTCGGGTCGCGCCGAGAGCCAAGGGGGGACGCGAAATGCGTTCGATCAACACATTGACCAGGGCAGACCTGGCGGAAACGATCAATCGCAAGATGGGCCTGTCGCGCGCCGAGTCGCTCGACATGGTGGAAGCCATCCTGGAAAAGATGTGCCACGCCCTGCATGAAGGCCAGAACGTGAAGATTTCCGGCTTCGGTAGCTTCGTGCTGCGGGACAAGAACGAGCGCATCGGCCGCAACCCGAAGACGGGTGTCGAAGTGCCGATCACGCCGCGCCGGGTGGTCACTTTCCGGGCGAGCCAGCTGATGAAGGACCGGGTGGCCGGCGCGAAGGTCGAATAGCCGGCCGCAAGAATTTCGGGAGACTTGGATGGACGGGGATTTCGAAGACGGCAAGGAACGGGGCGCGCTGCGCACCATCGGCGAAGTCAGCTCCGCGCTCGGGATCAAGCCGCACGTCCTGCGTTACTGGGAACAGCAGTTTCCCATGCTCGACCCGTTGAAACGAAGCGGCGGCCGGCGCTATTACCGCAGCGACGATGTCCGGCTGGTGGCGACGATCTCCCGGCTGGTGAACGATGAAGGCTATACGCTGAAAGGTGCGCTTGCAGTGATCGAGAAGGACGGCGCCGATCCGGCCCCCGATTTCGGGACGGACATCAAGAAACCCTTCCAGGTGAGCGAGACGGGCGAAGAACCGATCGCGCGCGAACCCGTCCTCGGCGCGGAATCGGATGCCGACCGCGAACCGGGCCTGCGCCAGGTCGATTTCCTCGCCGAACCGATCGGCAACCGCCGCGTGACGGGCGAAGGCGAAGTCGACCGCGCCGGTATCCTCGCCAAGCTGAAGTCGATCCGCAAGGAACTGGCCGACGCCATCGCGGACTAGGAACCGCGACTGACAGAAGCGGCTCGGCGTCAGTCGGCGAACCGGAATCGTCTGACGGTCGAGTGTGCCGCAATCGTTACGTCCCTACCATCTTCGCTGAAGGACAGACGTGTTTGATAGCTCGTCTTTTCGGCAACTTCCTGCAGTACCCGACCATCCGACATCGAAATGAGCGCTATCCGCTCACCCTTCTGGCCATGCACCGGCAGCGAGACCAGCGCGTGGCGTCCGTCGGGACTGATCGCGGGCTGGATGGGCCCCGAGAAATTGTCTGCCGTGCCGTCCAGCGTCCACACGACGCGTCCCGACGCCAGTTCCCGCAATTCGGCAACGATACCGTCCTGCGATTCCGGCGGCGGACACTGGGTCCAGAGTTCGCAGATGGGCCCGACCGCGCTGAGATGGTGCACCACGAGGACGTGTTTCAGGTCCGGCGCGATGGCGAAATGCCGGACCTTGGCAGTGTCGATGGTCCAGGGCAGGCGCTTCGGTTCGGACCCCTGTTCCCACACGAACCACTTCCGCGTTTCGCCCGGTACTATGTAGACTGCGAATATTCCGCCGTTCGCAGCGAGCCTCGCGTCGATTGCCGTAAGGCGGACGCCGAATTTGCCGCTGACGTCTCGCGGGATCGCGTAGGACTGGATGATCCGGCCCGCGCGCGCATCGACCATGGCGAAGGTGGGGGACGAATTCTCGAACTCGGGCCGGTAGAAACTGCCCTTGGTTCCGAACTCCGCGATCGCCCGCCCTTGGTGACCGACCCAGTATATTCCGTCCAGATTGCCCGCCGGGTGCGATAGCGCAGGCAGGGCGGCAATGGTGCCGTCTGGCGAAATGGCGATGGTCTCCTTCGGTCCCAGCGCGAAACCGCCGGGATCCGCGGTTTTCTGGCGAACGCCGAAGATCGAACGGGAATTTGCAGCCCATGCATAGGGAACCGTGTCTGCAAGGGCGAAACCTTCGGTCGATACCCTTCCGACCGCGTGGCTACCGCTGCCTTCCTCGCCGTGCAGGGTCATGACCCACAGCCCCTCTATCCCGTCATAGGAGAAATAGGCCTTGCCGTCGGGCGAAAGATCCGGTGCGGTCTGGGAATAGGGGCTCGAAGGCAAGCCGACGTCCAGGGCCGGGAGCGCTCTCAGCGGGCCGGGTGTCAACGGGTCCTCCGCTTCAAGCAGCCGGATGTCCTGCAGTTCCGCCTCGGGCGCGTTTTCCGGTTTCTCCGGCGGTGCCGAACAGGCGACGAGCGCCAGCATGGCGACCATCGCCGGGACGAGCGAATGCATCATCATGCACCCTTGCTAACAAGGATGGATTGCGAAACCCTTGCTGCCGGCGTTCACTCCGCCGCCAGCAGTTCCTCCGCTGCGCCCAGGTCCACGCTGACGAGGCGGCTGATGCCCTTTTCGATCATGGTGACGCCGAACAGGCGGTGCATGCGGCTCATGGTGACGGCGTTGTGGGTCACGATGAGGTATCGGGTGTCCGTGCGCACGACCATCGCGTCCAGCAGGTCGCAGAAGCGGTCGATATTGGCATCGTCGAGCGGGGCATCGACTTCGTCCAGCACGCAGATCGGCGCGGGGTTGGTCAGGAACAGGGCGAAGATCAGTGCGACTGCGGTCAGGGCCTGTTCCCCGCCGGACAGCAGCGTCAGCGATTGCAGGCGCTTGCCCGGCGGCTGGGCGTAGATTTCCAGGCCCGCTTCCAGCACGTCGTCGCTGTCGATCATCGCAAGGTGCGCCTGCCCGCCTTCGAACAGCTGGGCGAAGAGGCGGCGGAAATGGGCGTCGACCTGCTCGAAGGCCGCTTTCAGCCGCTCGCGTCCCTCGCGGTTCAGATTGCCGATCGACCCGCGCAGCCGGTTGACCGCCTCGGCCAGTTCCGCCTGCTCCGCCTCGCTCGCGCCGTGCTCGCTCTCGATCCTGGCCAGTTCGTCGGCGGCGACGAGGTTGACCGGGCCGATCCGCTCGCGGCTGGCCGTGAGCTTTTCCAGTTCCTCCGACTCCGCGGACGAGTGACCAACGTTGTCCGCGTCGAATTCGAAGCGTTCGGCGAGGAGGGGCGGGGGGCACTGGAAGCGTTCTCCGCTGACGCGCGCCATCTCGCTGCGCCGCGCTTCCTCGTTCTCCGCCTTCGCGGCTAGGCCGGCGCGGCCTTCGCGCGCGGTGGCCAAGGCCTCGTTCGCTTCGGCGAAGCGGCGGTCGGCGGCGTCGGAGCGTTCCTGCGCCTCGCGCACGGCGGCTTCCGCCCAGGCCAGCTCCGCGCCCAGCCGTTCGCGCACCGCATCGCCCTGCTCGATCTCGCGCATCAGCCCTTCGGGCTTGGCAGCGAAGACGGCGCGTTCCTCGGCGATCTCCTCGAACCGGCGGCCCATGTCGGCCAGCCGCCGCGCGGCATCGCCGGAGCGGGACTGCCAGCTCGTGCGGTCCGCTTTCTGCGCCGCCACCCGCTCGCGTGCGACGGCCAGCGACTGGTCGTGCGCGGCCAGCGTCGCGGTGGCCGATTGCAGGCCGGAGCGGGCGGCATCGTTCTTTGCCTGCGCCGCTTCCAGCGCGCCGCGACCGGTGGCCGGATCGGGCAGGGCGGACTTGCGCTCCTGCGCGGTGGCAAACTCCGCTTCGGCCTGCGCGCGTTGTTCGGCGAGCTCGACCGCCGCCTCGTCCAGTTCGGCGAGGCGAGCCGCGATGCGCTCGCGCGCAGCGTCCGCCTGGTCGAGTGCGCGCAACGATGCCCGCTCGCGCTCGATCGCTTCGGCGAGCGACCGGTCGCCTTCTACAAGCGCGCGCTGCACTTCGGAAAGTTCGGTCTGGACCGCCGCCGCGCTCGCCTCGCTTTCCTCGGCCGATTTGCGCAAAGGCGGCACTTGCTCCGACAGATCGCGATACCTGTTCTCCGCTTCCAGGCGCGCGGCTTCGGCGGCGCCCTCGCCACGGGCGACGAAGCCGTCCCAGCGGCGCAGGTGCCCTTCAGTCGTGACCAACCATTCGCCGGGTGAAAGCGTGCGACCGTCATCCTGTGGTGCGACATGGACCAGCGCCAGCCGCGCGGCGAGTTCTTCGGGGCAATCGGGCACATGGTCCAGCAGGCTGTCGGCAACCCGCGCCGGGCTCTCGCGCCCGGTCCAGTATCGCCCGTCCCCGCTGGCACTGCCGAGCGGGGCCTTCGCGTCGCGTCCCAGCACGGCGGCGAGCGCGCGTTCGTAGCCCTTCGCGGCGCGGACCCGGTCGAGCGCGGCCGGCAGGCCGCTGGCATTGGCGGCGCGCTTGTTGCGAGCCTCCCGGTCACGGGACAGCGCCGCATACTCGCGCTCCACGCCGGCAAGTTCGGCCTTGGCCGCCGCCAGCGTGCTTGCGGCCTCGTCGCGCCGGGCCTGCAGCGCGTCCTTGCGTTCGCGTTTCTCGGCCAGGCTTTCGCGGGCGCGGATCACGTCTTGCGCAGCCCGTTCCGCTGCCTGCCGCGTGCGTTCCACCTCCGCCTCGGGATCGCTCCTGCCGGTCAGTTCGCGGCGTGCTTCGTCCTGTCGCTGCGCGTCCCGGTCCAGTCGCCGCAAGCGATCCTCCGCCTGCGCGATGGCCGCTTCCGCGACGCGCCATTCCGCCTCCACTCCGGCATGGTCGGCCGTGGCCTTTGCCAGTGCGAGTTCGGCCGCGCGCGCGGCCCGGTCGGCATTCTCGGACGCGGCCTCGAGCGAGGGGCGTTCCTGTTCCTGCGCCAGCAGCGCGGCCTCGTTGGCGGTAAGCTCCTTCTCCAGCCGGGCGAGGGCTTCGGCTGCGTCCGTGGTCATCCGGTCGGCTTCGATCCGGTCTTCTTCCAGTCGCGCCTTCTGCCGGTCGAGATCGGCCAGCCGCTGTTCGGCGGCTTCCAGCTGGCTGGCAAGCGCGGCCATGCGGTGGCCGTGCGCGCTCGCATCGTCGCGCCGGTCGGCCTGTTCCTCGCGCGCCTCGGACAGCGTGCGCGCGGCCTCGTGCTGTTCCTTCTGGGCCGCGTCGGCCGCGTGCTTGGCCTCGGCCACGCGTCCTTCGGCGGCCCTTGCCTCCTGCCGCGCGGCATCCGCCGCGGCCGCGGCATCGCGCCAGCGGGCATAGAGCAGCCGCGCTTCGACCACGCCGATCTGCGCGCTAAGCACCTTGTAGCGTTCGGCCTGCTTCGCCTGCCGCCTGAGCGAGGCGATCTGGCTGTCGAGCCCGGCCATCAGGTCTTCCAGCCGTGCGAGGTTCGCCTCGGTCTGGCGCAGCTTGCTCTCCGCGTCGCGGCGGCGCACGTGCAGCCCGGCGATCCCGGCCGCCTCTTCCAGCATCTGCCGGCGTTCGGCGGGCTTGGCGGCGATGACCTGCGCGATCTTGCCCTGGCTGACCAGCGCGGGGCTGTGCGCGCCGGTCGCGGCATCGGCGAAGGTCAGCGCCACGTCCTTGGCACGCACGTCGCTGCCGTTGACGCGATATGCGCTGCCGGCGCCGCGTTCGATCCGGCGAGTGACGTCCAGTTCCTCGCCATCGTCCGTCTCCGCCTGCAGCACGACTTCGGCGAAGTCGCGCGGCGGACGGCTCTCGGTCCCGGCGAAGATGACATCCTCCATCCCGCCCGAGCGCATGGACTTGGGCGAATTCTCGCCCATGACCCAGCGGATCGCTTCGAGGAGATTGGACTTGCCGCAGCCATTGGGCCCGACCACGCCGGTCAGGCCCGGTTCGATGCGCAGTTCGGCGGGCTCTACGAAGCTCTTGAATCCGGTGAGCTTGAGCCGCTTTATGCGCATCGACAGGCGTCAGGCCCGCTTAACGGGCGCCGGCCCTCTGCAGCTGGGGCTCGAGGCCTTCCCACGCGGTGCGGGCGGCCCCCATGTCGACCTTGGTCCCGTTGATCAGGAAGGTCGGCGTCTGGGTGATGTTGAGCTCTTCGGACTGCGTGTTCGAACGTTCGGCGATCGCGTTGTAGGTCGCTTCGTCCGCCAGGCACTGGCGCGCCTGTTCCTCGGGCAGGCCGAGCTGGGCGAAGAAGGGATAGAAGTTCAGCACTTCGGCGATCCGCACCAGCCGCTGCTCGGGCGGCAGGGTGATCGCCTGCTGCACCGCTTCGCCGTTCTGCTGCAATCCGCCGAGCACGGTCGGCAGGTTGCGCCACACCTGTTCGGACCGGGCGTGATAGGCCGCCTCGTTGCCGCCGCAGCGCACCAGCGTCGCCAGCGCGAGATCGTGCGGGCCATGGATCTGGTTGCGCAGTTCGTAACTGACGCGACCCGAATTCACGTATTCGCTTTTCAGCTCTTCCAGCCCACCGGTCACGAAGGCCGCGCAGCCCGGGCAGGTGAGCGAGGCGTACTCGATGACCTTGATCGGCGCATCCGGGTTGCCGAGGACATAGCCGTCCGCCTCGGTGCGCTGCACCTGGTCGAGCCACTGCGTGCCGTCAGGCGCTTCCACGGCGGCGACGGGTTCGGACTTGGCGACTTCGCCCGTCTCACCGTCGGTGCCGCCGCCGCAGGCGGCCAGCGTCAGGGCGAGGGGGGCGGCGAAGAGGAGGGCTTTCAACTTGGTCATCGGTCTCGATCCTCGGTACTTGGGTCAAAGGCTATGGGATGTCGGTCAACTTACAAAGCGCGAAGCGGCGCTTTCCACAGGGTTTCCAACGGAAAACGGCCCGTCAGAAGCGTTCTTGCAGCTTCGGCTCCAGACTGTTCCAGTCATGGACATGCTCCAGCGTCGTGCCGTCGAGCACGAAGCTGGGCGTACCTTCCAGTCCGAACCGCTCGAAATCGGCATTGCTCTGCGCGTCGAGCGCGGCGGCGCGCGCATCGTCGTTGAGGCAGCGGTCAAGCTCCGTCTGTTCGTATCCGCGTGCGGCCATGAAGCCGTAGAGGCCGAGATCGCTGGCAATCGCGCGGCGCTGCTCCGCCCGCAGCCCGTCACCCCAGCGCGCCTTCTGGGCGGCGGTCATGTTGCGCGAAACCGCCAGCCAGGTCGCCTGCGAATTGAGCATCATGGCGTGGTTGCGCGCGAAGTTCTCCGTGGCGCCGCACTGGACCATCATCGTCGCGGCAAGGTCGATATTGTTGCGGATGATCGGCCGGATCTCGAGATTGAGCTTGCCCGAATGGATGAAGACATATTGCAGCGGCGCCTCGCCCTGCCGCGCGAACAGGGCGCAGGTCGGGCAGCTGTAGCTGATGAATTCGACCAGCTTCGCTTCCGCATCGGGATTGCCGATCAGGTGTCCGCCATCGGTCGGGGCGACTGCGGCGTGCCATGCGCCGCGCGTGCTTTCCGGCGTATCGTCCTGCGCGCTGGCCGGGGCCAGGGTCGCCAAACAGGCCGCCGCTGCGACGGCCACGGTGCGAACGAATGTCAGGGCCCCCATCGTATCAGTCCTTCTGTCCTTCGGATCCACCAAGGCTGCGGGCGAGCGATTCCAGCACGGTCCGCAATTCCGGGTCGCCGATGTCGCGCAGGGAATCCCCGAGTTCCATGGGAATGGGCCTGAGCGACGGCGGCGCCTTGGGCCGGTCCTTTAGCGGCGGTGGCTGAACCGCGCCTTGCCGCAGTTTCACGCGGGCCACGGCGCGATAGCCGAAGAAGCGGTTCACCCGCTCCATGATTTCCGGGATCACGTGCTGGATCAGCGGGGCATGGGCCGGCAGGACCACCAGTTGCAGGATGCCTTCCGCCTTCTCGCCCGGGGGAAATCGGATTGCTTCGGGCGCGCACACGCGGGCGTGCTGCTCGCCCACGATTTCCGGCCATCGGGTGACGACGCTCGATTGCACGAAGCCGAAGCGGCGGAACGCGGTCCGGCCGATCTGCGGCATCAGGTCCGAAATCGGCTTGGCCGGGCCGCCGCGCGGACGCTCGTACTCGCGTGCCTTCGCCTTGCCCGCGCGCGCAGCCGGCTTCGATTTTGGCTTGTCCCGTTCCATGTCCGGACGCCCCATGCCATAGGCGCGGCGTGACTGCCAGCATCGCCGACATCCTTCTCGACTGGTACGACGCGAATGCGCGCGACCTGCCCTGGCGCGCGCGGCCCGGAGCGGCGCCGACCGATCCCTATCGCGTCTGGCTGTCGGAAATCATGCTGCAGCAGACGACCGTCGCGGCGGTGAAGCCCTATTTCGCAGCTTTCACCAAGCGCTGGCCGGACGTGGCGGCGCTGGCCGCCGCACCGGAAGAAGACGTCATGGCGGCATGGGCGGGGCTGGGATATTACTCACGTGCCCGCAATCTGGTGAAGGCGGCGCGGGCGGTAGCGGAGCGGGGCGGGTTTCCCGACACCGAGGAGGGCTTGCGCGCGCTGCCGGGCCTCGGAGCCTATACTGCAGCCGCCGTGGCGGCGATCGCGTTCGGGCAGCGGGCGGTGGTTGTCGATGCGAATGTGGAGCGGGTCGTCTCCCGCCTGTTCGCCATCGAGCACCCCCTGCCGGCATCGCGCCCGACCATCCGCCAGCTTGCCGACACCATCACGCCCGATGCGCGCGCGGGCGATTTCGCGCAGGCGATGATGGACCTGGGCGCCACGATCTGCACGGCGCGCGATCCGCGTTGCCTGCTATGTCCGCTGGCCGACACGTGCGCGGGGCGGGCGGCGGGCGATCCGGCGCGGTTCCCGGTGAAGCTGCCGAAGAAGCCCCGGCCGGAGCGGACCGGCACGGCTTTTTGGATTGAGTGCGACGGCGCGGTGTGGCTGACGACGCGGGCGGGCACCGGGATGCTGGGCGGGATGCGCGCGCTGCCGGACGACGGCTGGAGCGCGAAGGCGGACGGCAGCGGCGAGCCGCCATTGGCAGGCGAGTGGCAGGACCGCGGCGCGGTTACGCACGGCTTCACCCATTTCTCGCTCGTCCTGCGCGTCGCCGCGCTGGAAACGGACGCGCAGCCCGCGGGCGATGGCGAATGGTGGCCGGTCGACCGGCTGGCGGATGCCGGATTGCCCACGCTGTTCCGCAAGGCCGCGCAGCGCGCGACGGCGGAGGCGGGCGCGGACGACACGCGCAATTGACCGTTCACCCCGCATCGCGCAAACCGAACGAAACAGTTTCGAGAGAGGACCGATTCATGGCGTATCGCGATTTCGCAGACGGCGCTCTGTCGCGCCGCGGCCTGCTGCGTGGCGGGGCATTCCTGGGCGCGAGCGCCGCACTGGCGGGCATTCCGCTGGGCCGGCAGGCGCTGGCGCAGGCGGGGCAGGACCTGGGCCAGACCTGGCCGACGATCCGCGCGCAGGTGCTCGATTACGTCAATTCCGGCAAGGTCGCGAACATGGTCGCCACCTTCGGCTGGGGACAGCAGGACCCGGAAATGATCGCGGCCGGCACGCTGGAGCTGGAAAGCGGCCCGGCGGCCAACATGGACACGCTCTATCGCATCTACTCGATGACCAAGCCGATCACCGGCATGGCCGCGATGATGCTGATCGAGGATGGCAAGCTGGGCCTCGACCAGGAACTCGCCACCATCCTGCCAGCCTTTGCCGAGATGCGCGTGCAGAAGGAATATGACGGCAGCATCGGGGCCGAAAACCTGGAGCCGGCGGAGCGGCCGATCACCATCCGCCAGCTGCTGACCCATACGGCAGGCCTTGGCTACGGAATCGTCCAGCAGGGTCCGATCACCACCGCCTATACCGAACGCGGACTGATCCCCGGACAGGTCAGCCGCCTGCCGATCCCCGGTTTCGACCGCGGGGAATCCGTCAACAGCCTGGAAGCCTTTGCCGACGGGCTGGCCGGCCTGCCGCTGGTGCTGCAGCCGGGATCGAAGTGGAGCTATTCCGTCGGGCTCGACCTGATGGGAAGGGTGATCGAAGTCGTTTCCGGAATGCCGTTCGACCGGTTCCTGAAGGAACGCCTCTTCGATCCCATCGGCATGACCAGCACCTATTTCCAGGTGCCCGAAAGCGAGAAGGCGCGGCTGGCGACCAATTACGCGGTCTTCAACGGCAGCCTGCTGCCGATCGATCCGGGCGATAGTTCGATCTATCTCGACACGCCGCCTTTCCCGACCGGCGGGGCCGGGCTGGTCAGCAGCCCGCGCGACTACGACCGGTTCCTGCGCATGCTGACGGGATACGGCACGATCGACGGCCGCCGCGTCATGGGCGAACTGGCGGTGCGCGTCGGCACGTCCAACATCCTGCCCGAAACCGCGCAGACCGAAGGCACCTGGGTCGAGGGCGAAGGCTTCGGCGCCGGCGGTCGCGTGGTGGGTTCCGCCTATGGCTGGGGCGGGGCGGCAGGTACCGCCGCGCTGGTGGACATGCGCCTCGGCCTCAGGGCGCAGCTTTTCACCCAGTACATGCCGTCCGAGGCCTACCCGATCCAGAGCACGTTCGGCGAGCTGGTGCGCCAGGATCTCGCCGCCTACGCCGACACGGCGCAGTAGCATGGCGGACGATCCGCTGCCGGCCTTTACCGGCGCCCGGCTGGACCGCGCGGACCACCTGCGCGCCGATCCGGATGCGCTGGCGGGCATGATGACCTGGCGGGCCCGGCTGCTGCGGCTGGACGGGCTGCTGCCCGATGTCGCGCCGGACGGGATGCTGGGCTGGGGAACGCTGGCCGACGCGCCGGAGGATGCCGAACTGGTGTTCCTCGGCCTGCTGGACGAGAAGCCGTGCTTCGCCGCCGTGCCGGATCGCGGCGATGCCGGACCGCGCATGGCCAATCCCGCGCTATGGGCGATGATGGAAGCGCTGCTGCCGGACCAGCTGTCGCTCTACGCCGGCGCGCGCAGCCTGGTGGACTGGCACGCGCGCCATCGCCACTGCGCCCAGTGCGGCGGCACCACGAGGATTGCCAAGGGCGGCTGGCAGCGCAACTGCGAGACCTGCGGGGCGCAGCATTTCCCGCGCACCGATCCGGTCGCGATCGCGCTGGTGGAGAACGACGGGCAGCTGCTGCTGGGGCGCGGTCTCGGCTGGCCGGAGGGCCGTTATTCCGCGCTCGCCGGTTTCGTGGAGCCGGGCGAAAGCATAGAGGAAGCCGTCGCGCGCGAGATACTGGAGGAAACCGGCATCGCCGTGCGCAAGGTCCGCTACGTCGCCAGCCAGCCCTGGCCGTTCCCGTCGCAGCTGATGATCGGCTGCTACGCGGTCAGCGACACGCAGGCCATCACGCTGGACGAAACCGAGCTGGCCGATGCCCGCTGGTTCACGCGCGAGGAGGTGGAACGCAGCATGGCGGGCGATGGGCCGTTCGGTCCGCCGCCGCCGCAGGCGATCGCGCACACCCTGGTGCGCTGGTGGCTCGACCGATGACGCGGACTCTTTCGATCGACATATGGTCGGACGTGATGTGTCCGTGGTGCCTCGTCGGCTGGGGCAATCTGCGCCAGGCGCTCGACACGCTGGAAGGCGAGATCGATGCCGAGATCCGCTGGCACTCTTTCGAGCTCAATCCCGACATGCCGGCCGAGGGCGAGGAGCGGACCGCCCATATCGCGCGCAAGTACGGCCGCACGATGGAACAATCGCGCGCGGTGCAGGGCCAGATGCGCGCCGCGGCGACGGCGGCGGGGGTCTCGCTCGACTACGAAGGTGGCGATGCGCCGGAGCCGCCGGCGATGATGTGGAACACGTTCGACGCGCACAAGCTGCTGGTCTGGGCGCTGGCGGAGTACGGGCCGGAACGGCAGACGGCGCTGAAGCTCGCCCTGTTCGAAGCGCATTTCAACGCCCGCCGCGCGATCGGAGAGCGCGGGGTCCTGCTCGCCATTGCGGAGGAGCAGGGCTTCGACCGCGATGCCGCGGCCCGCGCGCTGGACGATCCGGACATTGCCGCACGCGTCCGGATGGAAGAGCGGACCGCGTTCGACAACAACATCACCGGCGTCCCGGCCATGGTGATCGCGGGCAAGTTCCTTGTCCCGGGCGCGCAGCCGCCCGAAAGCTACGTCGCCGCGCTGCGGCGGGTGGCGGAGAAGGAACCGGGCTGACGGCCAAGAAAAAGCGCCGCGACCCGGGATCGGAGCGCGGCGCCTTTCTGCGTAGATGGTCGCGGCGATCAGCCGTTGGCCTGCGCCTGGAGCCGGGCCACCGTCTCGTTCACCCGCGTCTGCAGGCTCTCGCTGGTCTGCAGGGCCGCGGCGATCTGGTTGAAGCGCGCCGGGGTCATCTCGGCCTGCACCAGCACCTGGCCCATCGCCTGCTGCTTGCTCTCCTGCGGCATTTCCGCGTTTTCCTGGATCTGCTGCATGGTCGAAGCCGCGCGGACCCACTTTTCGAGTTCGGCGTCGGAAACGGGAGCCATTTCCTCGGTCGCCGGTGCGGGCGCTGCGGGCGCTTCCTGCGCGGCGGCAGTCGGGGCGAACATGGCGAGCGATGCGAAGGCCATCGCGGAAAGTGCGGTTTTCATTGGGATTTTCCCTTCCGTTCGTGTGATTCGATACGGGCGGGACCTCACATTTCGGCGCGCCGCCTTCAACAGGCAGCGCGCCGGACCGTGAATGAGATTGGACGAGCAGGGCGTTGTGTTCCGCCCGTGCGACGAAATCCGCCTAGTTGGCGTCGCCCTTCTTGATTGCTTCCATGGTCTTGGCACCCTTGCGGGCGTCCTGTTCGGGATTGTCGCCCCCGGTTGCCGGCTCGCGGTTGTCGGGATCCGTGGCGCGGTTGAGTTCGGCGCGCTTGCCGACGCGGACATTGACGTCACCGCCAGAAGCCGACCCCTGCGAGGGCGTCTTTCCTTCGGTGATCTCGTCGATCAGCTCGTTGTCGGGATGGCGGGACTGGCGTTCGGGCATGAAGTTTCTCCTTTCCCGACCAATGGATGGGGCCCTGCCGATGTTCCGGATCAGATCAGGCCGAGCCGCTGGAGCTTGTTGGCGAGCTTGCCGGGAATGACCTCGCCGATCTCCTCGCCCTCGGCCAGGTCGCGCGGCGGCTCGCCCTTGAGGTAGCGCCAGCCCTGGTGCGCGCGCTTGGGCCTGGGCATGACCGGGATCAGGCGCGGTTCGAGGTCGATGAACCAGCGGCCGTTGTCCTGTTCGGTGAAGCCGGTGATCGGGCTGCGCGCGACGATGTTGTGCTCGTGGATCCAGAACAGCGATCCGCCGATGCATTCCTCCCAGCGGGTGGGACGGTAGCGCGTATTGACGCTGACCCGCGGGCGGTTCTCGAACCATTTCTCGATGTCGGCGTAGTTCTTCGCGCCGAAGGCGATCTTGGTCAGGTTGAGCGGCATCGGGTGCGGATATAGAGAGGCGCCGCGACATTGCGAGGCCGGGGCCGCCCGGCACCGCCGTCACGAATATGCTGTCCTACACGCCTGTCATGCGCGCATGAGCCTTCGATGGCCGTCTCGCGAATCCTCCTGCCGCCCTGGATATGCGGAGGGGGAGCGGGCCGGTTTTTTTTGCTCTTGGACTGTGGTCCAGGCGGTCCATGTCTCTGGCGGGTCAGCCGACCAGCCCGCTGGCGACGGCCAGGCCGAGGAAGGCGAAGAAGCCCATCGCATCGGTGATCATGGTGACGAAGACGCTGCTGGCGACGGCGGGATCCTGCTTCAGCCGTTCGAAGATGACCGGCACCAGCACCCCGGCAAGGCCGGCGGTCGCCACGTTGATGACCATCGCGACCGCGATCACGATCCCCAGCGGCACGTCGAACACCAGTGCGGTGGCGATGCCGACCAGCACCGCGATGGTCACGCCGTTGAGCAGCGCGACACGCATCTCGCGCCACAGGATGCGCAGCGTGTTCGCTTCCGTCAGCTGGTTCATGGCGATGGCTCGCACCGCCACGGCCATGGTCTGCGTGCCCGCATTGCCGCCGATGCTGGCGACGATCGGCATCAGGATGGCCAGCGCCACCAGCTGCTCGATCGCAGCGCCGAAAGCGGCGATGATGAGGCTCGCGATCAGCGCCGTGCCCAGATTGGCGATCAGCCAGCGGACGCGCGCGGAATACGCCTCGCGGATCGGTTCGTTGATGTCGCCGTCGCCCGCACCGCTCATCAGCAGGGCGTCCTCGCCCGCTTCTTCGGCGATGATGTGGACCACGTCGTCCACCGTCATCTGGCCGACCAGCCGCCCGTCCTCGTCCACCACGGCGGCGCTGATGAGACCGTATTTCTGGAACATCAGCGCGACCTCTTCCTGGTCGAGCATGACGGGGACCAGCGTCTGGTCGCGCTTCATCACGTCGGTCAGGCGAATGCTTCGCGGCGTCGTCAGCACCCAGCTGAGCGCGCAGGTGCCGACCGGCTTGTGCTTGTGATCGACCACGAAGACCTCGAAGAACTCGTTGGCGAGGTCCCCGCGGGTGCGCAGGTAATCGATGAGGTCGCCCACCGTCAGGTGCTCGGGCACGGCCACGAAGTCGCGGCTCATCAGGCGCCCGGCGGTCTCTTCAGGATAGGACAGCGCGCTTTCGATGGCGACGCGGTCCTCCGCGTCCAGCTCCGCCAGGATCGCGCGCTGGTCGAGTTCGTCGAGATCCTCGATCAGCTGGACCGCGTCGTCGGTTTCCAGCTGTTCGGCGATGGCGGCGACGGCGCCTGCGGGCATCGCCTCCATCATCTCCTCGCGCACGAAGTCGTTGAGCTCGGCAATGACCTCGCTGCCCATCAGATCGCTGACGGCGGCGGCGAGGCGGGCGCGTTCCTCCGGCTCGAACAGTTCGATGAGGTCGGCGAGGTCCGCCGGGTGGAGCGGTTCGACAAGGTCGTAGACGACGCCGTCCTCGCCCGCGTCGAGCGCGTCCTTCACCGAGCGGACGTAATCGCGCTTGAGCGTGTTTTCCTCGTCCAGCCGCTCGTCGTCGATCCGGTCGTCGGGGCGCGCGCCTTCGGCGGCCGCATCCTCGTCCGGCCGGTCATCCAGCATCAGGTCCTGGTCGTGATTGTCGCCCGTCGCCATCGGCAACAGCGTCTAGGGCGGGGCATGTGAAAAGCAAGCGGCGCGCGGGTGACAACGGGCGGCCGCGTCACTAGGTGACGGTCCGACACAATCAGGAGACTTCAAGATGGCCGACAAACTGACGCTGACCCTCGACACCGGAGACGGCGAGAACAAGGACGTGGTCATCAAGCTGCGCCCGGACCTCGCGCCCGGCCATGTGGAGCGGATTACCGAACTCGCCGGCGACGGTTTCTATGACGGCGTCGTCTTCCACCGGGTCATCCCGGGCTTCATGGCGCAGGGCGGCGATCCCACCGGCACCGGCATGGGCGGCAGCGAGAAGCCGGACCTGAAGGCGGAATTCAACAGCGAACCGCACACGCGCGGCACCTGCTCGATGGCCCGAACGCAGGTTCCGGACAGCGCCAACAGCCAGTTCTTCATCTGCTTCGACGACGCCGAGTTCCTCGACGGCCAGTACACCGTCTGGGGCCAGGTGGAGAGCGGCATGGAGCATGTCGACGCGCTGCCCAAGGGCGAGCCGCCGCGCGAGCCGGGCAAGATCGTGAAGGCGACGGTCTCCTAAGGACCCCTCAGCCATCCGAACCGGTGCCCGCCGCCTTGAGGCGGCGGGCCTGGAACGCGAAGCGCGCCGCTTTCGATACGTCGGACTGGAACGAGTTGTTGACGAACGCGCCGACCGCGGCGCCGACGATCGGCACGACCATGCCCGCGCGGCCCCGGACCGAGGCGAAGGCGAGCGCGCGCGAGATGCGCTCCACCGCCTGGTCCACCAGCGGCTCGATCGCCTTCCCTTTGAGAGCCGTCAGCGAGCCGTCATCCGCGATGGCCGCCTCCAGCGCGGCGATCCGCTCCTGACGCACGTCCTGGTCGTTGAGCGCCGCCAGTTCCAAGATTTGCAGACGGAACAGCCGTTCCTGCGGACCCTCGCCGTCGAAACCGTAGGCGCGGCCAGTATCGCGGATGTTGCGCATGGCGATGGCGATGGTCGCGGGCACGTCCGCGCTCATGGTCAGTGCCCCGCCGAAGCCGGACGCCGCACCGGTCCCGGCATTCACGCTGCGCGCGACGCGTTCCACCTTCCGCGCCGCGTCGCGTGCCGCTTCCATGTCCTGCGGATCGTGGGCGAAGGTGACGAATTTGGGGGCTCCGACTGCGCGGTCGATACCCTTGACCACGCCTTCGACAAGCTTGCGGGGGACGAGACTGGCCAGCGCGCCGCCGACGGGATTTGTCAGCCGCTCGATCCCGCGTCCCAGCATCGAGGGCTTGCTGCGGCGATAGCGTTGCTGGTCCTTGCGAAAATCCATGGTTCTGCTCCCCGGGGACAGAGGCCCCTGGTGCAGCAGCGCATGGCGGCAGACTGCGTTCCCCGGACGGGTCGCCGTCAGAGGCCCGCGCGGACCAGCCAGTCGTGGAACATGCGCACCGGACGGGACTCCAGCGCCTGCGGCTTGCAGACGAACCAGTAGCTGTACGGGCTTTCGACCTCGATGTCGTACAAGTGGGCAAGGCGGTTGTCGGCGGCGCGCTTCATGTGATCGTCATGCATGATCGCGATGCCGAGACCCTGCGCCGCGGCTTCCAGCATGAGCTGGCCGGAATCGTAATGGTCGATCGCGGCTGCTTCGAGATCGCCCCATCCGAGCGCCTGCTTCCAGGCGATGAAGCTTTCGGGCAGCTCGTTGTGAATGAGGAAGGTCTGCTTCTCCAGCATTTCGCGGTTCGGCGTATCGCCCAGCTTGGCGGCGGTTTCCTTGTCGCAGATCGCGTGGACCATGTTGTAGTCCAGGCGGACCGCGTGAAACGCCTTGTCCGGACCGCGGCTGAGGATGATGCCGGCGTCCAGCGTGTCGCCCACCCGGTCGTCCAGATGCGGGCCGGTGTCGATGTCGATATGCAGCAGGGGATGCCGCTTGCGCAGTTCGCCCAGCCGGGGAAACAGGCGCTGGGTTCCGAACAGCGGCAGGCAACCGAGCCGCAGGCGCAGGACGGACAGGTTCTCGCTCTGGTTCTCGATCGCGGTCGCCAGCGCTTCCAGGTGCGGCGCGACCGCATCGTGGAAGGCCTGGCCTTCGTCGGTCAGTTGCATCGCCTGCTTGGCGCGGGTGAACAGCTTCTTGCCGGTAAAATCCTCGAGATTGGCGATCCGGCGCGACAGCGCGGACGGGCTGAGGCCCAGTTCCTCAGCCGCGGCGCGCGCGGAACCCAGCCGCACGGTGCGCATGAACGCCTCGAGTGCGCGCAAGGGTGGTAGTCTTCTGGTCGCCATCGTCTTTTCCCCTTTTGACACCAGATACGGCGCCAGGGGAGAAAAGGTTGCAAAAAAGTGTGGATTCGGCCGGGTCTATTTCCCGTCGGGCGGATCGTCGCTTGTCGGGGCGTGAAGGCGCACGCGCTTAACATGCGTTTCGTCCGCTTCGAGCACCTCGATCCGCCAGCCGCTTGCATGCCTTACCACTTCGCCGACGGGCGGGACCTGTTCCGCCAGCACGAAGGTGAGCCCGCCCAGCGTGTCCACCGATTCCTCGACTTTGGCAAGTCGCGGGTCGACCTTCTGTGCTACGTCCTCGAGTTCCGCGCGGGCATCGCAGTCCCACATGCCGTCCCCGATGGGGACGATGGCTTCGACGGGCAGTTCGTCGTGCTCGTCCTCGATCTCGCCGACGATCTCCTCGACCAGGTCCTCGATCGTGATGATCCCGTCGGTGCCGGAAAACTCGTCCAGCACGATGGCGAGGTGCATCCGGCGCGAGCGCATGTCGGCGAGCACGTCCAGTGCGCCCCGCGATTGCGGGACATAGAGCGGCTGGCGCATCAGCACCGTCCAGTCCCGCGGCGGGGCCTTGCCCTGCGCGAGATAGGGGAAGATGTCCTTGATGTGGATCATGCCGATCACGTTATCGAGCTGGTCCCGATAGACCGGCATGCGCGAATGGCCGTCCTCGGAAAAGCGCGCGACGAGTTCCGCCCACGACACGGATGCCTCCACCGCGACGATCTCGCCACGGGGTACGGCGACATCGTCCGCGTCCTTCTCGCTGAAATGGAGGAGGTTGCGCAGCATCTGCCGCTCGACGCCCGACAGGTCGCCATTGGTCGAGGGATGTTCGGGGTCTTCGTCCGGATTGTCGCCCTCGTGCTCGTCGATCGCGTCTTCGAGCTGCGCGCGCAGCGATCGCTCACGCATGCGGGGGTCGATAAATTTGCGGAGCGCGAGCATCAGCCCGCTTCTACTCTCCGCGTCTCCTGAAGCAGGTTCGGTGTCGGGCATGGCCCTGGTCTGATTACTCCTCAAGCGATCGCGCCTATGCGGAATCGCCGGACCCATATGGGTCCGCGATACCCATCAACGCAAGCGCCTTGATCTCCAGTCGTTCCATCGCGTCGGCCTGGTCGTCGTTATCGACATGGTCGTGGCCGGCGAGATGGAGCAGGCCATGGATCACGAGATGCGCCGTATGGTGTTCCAGAGAAACGCCTTTTTCCTGCGCCTCGCGCGCGCAGGTCTCGTAGGCGAGCGCGATATCGCCGAGCATTTCGGGACCGCCGCGGTCGGACAGGCTCGTCAGCGATTCGCGTGACAGCATGGGAAAGGAAAGCACATTGGTCGGCGCGTCCTTCGTGCGCCATTCGCGATTGAGGACGCGAACCTCCTCGTCGAGAGTGAACAGGATGCTTGCGCTCAGCCGTTCGTTGGCGAGTTCGGGTGCCACCTTCTGGCACGCTTGTGCCGCGGCTTCCGCCAGTTCCGGCCAGTCGCCCTGCGGCCAGCCGTCGATATCGATATCCAGATCCATGCCCCCGACCTAGCGGGAATGCCGGTCCCCGCAAATGGTCTGCGGCCAGATAGTCCGGCGGTCGGCGGAATCGAACGGGTCGCCGCAAAGACAAGTCCTGTTCATCTGCCGGGGGGAACCGGGCCCCCATACGCGCTTTTCCCCCGCCGCATCCAGCCCGCACGCGCGCCCCGATCTCGTTTTCGAGGGGCTGTTCGAAACCGGATGCACCGGCAACGGGGAGTTTGATCGACATGGCGCGCAAGGCGGGCGCCTGGTTTGAAGGAGAAGTTACATGAATATCGCAAATCCCAGCCGCAAGGCGATGATTTTGCTCGGTCTGTTCGCGGCGACCGCGCCGGTCGGCCTCGCGGCGCAGGACGCGGGCTATGACGGCGACGTCGTCGCCACCGCGTACGGTTCGCTCCCCGACCGGTCCGAAATGACCGAGGGTCCGGAAATTGAGGGCATCATCTCGGCACGCAAGGGCAACCGCATCCAGATCACGTCGGAAGACGGGACCCGCACCGTGGTGAACGTCGACGACCAGACGGAAATCAAGGCGAGCGGCGGCTTCCTCGGCCTCGGGCGCGAGCGGCTGGCGTCCGACCAGCTGCTGAACGGTCTGCCCGTGAGCGTCGAGACGCTGACGGCTGGCGGCGTCTATCTCGCCGACGAGATCGACCTGAAGCAGAAGGATCTCAAGATGGCCGCGATGATCGCGCAGGGCACCGAGCAGGGCTTTGCCGAGCAGACCGCCGCCACCGATGCGCTGCGCACCCGCGTGGGCGATATCGACCAGTACAACGTCAAGGGTACGACCAATGTCTATTTCGACACCGGCGAGTACGACCTGACGCAGCAATCGCGGGCGGAACTCTGCTCCGCTGCCGCGCAGGCCAATTCGATGGAGAACGCGCTCCTTCTGGTCGTCGGCTATACCGACACGACCGGCACCTACGAAATCAACCAGGAGCTGAGCGAGAAGCGCGCCGAACGCGTCGTCAACTACCTGCAGCAGCAGTGCGGCTGGAAGCCCTACCGCATGCTGACGCCAACCGGGATGGCCACTGCCGATCCGGCTGCGGACAATTTCACCGAAGAAGGCCGCGCGCAGAACCGCCGCGTGGCGGTGAACATCCTCGTCAGCAAGAGCGTCGACGGCCTGTAAGGTCTCGCGCTTCGGAAAAAAACGGAAAGGGCGGACGTCGGTCCGCCCTTTTTCGTATCAGTCTGCGGGAAGTCGGGCAGCATCGCGCCGGAGTTTTTCAGGCGTTCGGCCCTTCATACGCTTCGACGATCCGGCCCACGATCGGATGGCGGACCACGTCCGCCGCGGTGAAGCGCGTCACGCCGATACCCTCGACATTTTCGAGCCGCCCGACCGCATCGGCCAGTCCGCTCATGCGGTCGCCGCCGGGCAGGTCGACTTGCCGCGGATCGCCGCACACCACCATCCGGCTGTTCTGGCCGAAGCGGGTGAGGAACATCTTCATCTGCTCCTTCGTGGTGTTCTGCGCCTCGTCCAGGATCACGAAGGCGTCCGCCAGTGTCCGGCCGCGCATGAACGCGATCGGGGCGACCTCGATTTCCCCGCTGGCGATGCGCCTTTCGACCTGTTCGGGCGGCATGCAATCGTACAGCGCGTCGTAAAGCGGGCGAAGGTAGGGATCGACCTTCTCCTTCATGTCGCCGGGCAGGAAGCCGAGCTTTTCGCCCGCTTCGACCGCGGGGCGCGAGAGGATCAGGCGCTGCACGCTGCCGCTGATCAGCTGGCTGACCGCCTGCGCCACGGCGACGTAGGTCTTGCCGGTTCCCGCGGGACCGAGCGCGAAGATCAGGTCCTCCCGCGTCAGCTGGCGCATGTAGGACGCCTGCATCGGGGTACGCGGGACGATGGTCTTGCGCCGCGTGCGGATCATGATCGGCGGCGCGTCCGGCTCGTCGCTGACGATGCCTTCCAGCCTCGGCTGGTCGGCCATGGCGATCAGCGCCTCGATCGCGCCGGCGTCGAGATCCTGTCCGATGGCGAGCTTGTCGTACATGGTGCGGAGCACGTCGCGGGCGCGCGCTACCGAGTCTTCAGGGCCCTCGACCGAGATCGTGTCGCCCCGTGCGGAAATGAAAACGCCGATCCGGTTCTCCAGCTGGACCAGGTTGGCATCGAATTCGCCGAACAGCGGCACGAGCAGCGACTGGTTGTCGAACTTCAGCTCGACCCTGGCGCGCCGCATCTCCCGCGTGACGGCGGGGGGAGGGCTGATCGCCGCTTTCGCGGCGCGAGCGGGTTTTCGTCCCATGCGGCTCCTTTGCTGGTACTTCCGGAAAATAGGGTCCCGCCACCGCAAGGCAAGCGCCAGACCTTGTGATGTCTGGGGAAAGTCACCGAATCCAAATGCTACGGGCATCGCATTCCGGCATATTCCGAGCCGGGCTCTGTAAAAGGGGACCGGCCAACCCATCTTTGCCGATCTTTCGGAAGAATGCCGTTGCGACTGGCTGTTGTTTGGTCGAGTGCATTGCGACCTAGGTCGGAAAAGCCTTCTCTTCGTTCACCGCATGTTGTTGGGTCGTCGTATGTCGAATTATTTCTTTCAAACGCTGAGCGCGCTGACGCTGATCTTCGTCCCTTCACTGGCGCTTGCCCAAGGCGAGGATGCTGCTCCAGGCACGGAAATTATCGTGACCGGCAGGATTGATCCGGGCGAGGTGGAAGCTCTTGGAAAGGCAGTCGTAAGACCGTCCCGTGCCGGAAAGCCGATAGCTCGGTTCGATGCTCCTGTTTGCGTTAAGGTTTCCGGGATTCCGGATGACATGGCGACACTAGTGGAAGACCGAATCCAGGAGAACATTCGGTCGCTTGTCGGTGTCGATGTAGCGGATGAGGGCTGCAGCCCGAACGCGTTTGTCGGCGTCTTGAACGGCGTAAACAGCACAGTCGATCAATTACGGAAAGACGAGAAATGGCTGTTTGAGGGGCTCCTGGACTATCAGATCGACCGTATCTACGACGGTTCCGATGCCGTAAGGGCGTGGCATGTGTTCGATGTCCGTAATCTCGACGGGTCTGCAATTCCGGGGTCGCGGCCAGGCGGGTCTGTCAACGATCTTGTCAATCGGGTCGAGAAGGCGTCACGTCGTAGCCAGCTACGTGTAAATTTGGTTGGCGCAGTTGTCCTTGTCGAAACAGGCTCGCTACGGGAGAAAACGTTTCGGCAACTCGCAGACTATGCGACGATGCGAATTCTCGCTTCGACTTCAGACGAGGTTTCTGATAATCCGGGCAACGTCCCAACGATCCTCGAACTCTTCGGAAACAGCGACGCGCCCAATGGGCTTTCCGAGTTCGACAGATCCTACTTGGCAGCCCTCTATGAATTGCCGGCTAATAGTCTTGATGGGCAGATTATCAATTCTGCTGTCCGACGTTATCGGTATTCCGAAGAAGTAGCGGATTCTGACGAGAACTGAGACAAAGCTGAATTACTCAATTCAGGATGTTCTGTCTCGTTCGCTCATGCCCGGCCACTTCATTCATGAACTGAGTTGAAAAATTCCAGATTGGATCATCGGCTCCTGAGGCTCATAGATCTGGTCAAATTGTCGTCGCGGCTGTCGGCGCGATGAATTGCGGACGCCAAGTCTGTTCAGACTAGTGGTACTAAAGATGAACTGACGGCCGATGGGGGCTCGTCATCGGAGTGAGTACACAATGCGCAAAATCCTATTGGCGGCGGTGGCCGCAAGCATGTTCGTCCCCACGGTCGCCCAAGCGCAGCGGGGACCCGACAACCGGACGGAGGCCCGCGAAGGCCGGCAGGACCGGCAGGACGCGCGCCGCGATCGCCGTGGCGACCGGACCGAGGCGCGAACGGACCGCCGGCAGGACCGGCGCGAAGATCGCGTCGAGGCACGGCAGGACCGGCGGGAAGACAGGCGTGAGGATCGCCGCGATGCGCGGCAGGATCGCAGCGCGAACAGCTGGGCGGACATCGCGCGGCAGACCCGCGATGCGCGCGAACGGGCCGAACGGCAGCGCGACCGCCGCGAATACCGGCAGGAAGCCCGCCGCGACGCCGCGCAGGACCGGCGCGATTCGTATCGCGAAGCGCGTCGGGACGATCGGCAGACGCGGCGCGCGCACTATCGCGATTGGCGCGAGTACCGGCGGCACAATCCGCGCGCCTTTCGCCTAGGTGCGTATGTCGGCCCGCGCGGCTTCCGCTATCGCCCGCTGTGGGTCGGATACCGCTTCCCGGCGAGCGCCTATTACGGGTCGCGTTACTGGCTGAGCGCCGACGATTACTACCTGCCGCAGCCGCGCTACGGCTATCAGCGCTGGATCCGCTATGGCGACGATGCGCTGCTGGTGGACATTCGCAGCGGCAACGTCATCGCCGTCCACCGGGACTTCTTCTGGCGCTGACCTGGTCAGGTCCTGATCTCGATCGACGCCTGGTTTCCTTCCGGGAGATCAGGCGTCGACTGTTTCACGTACCATGCCGCGCAGCGAATTGGGCCCGGCCTGGACGAGCTCGACTCCGACCAGATCGCCGAGCCGCGTGTCATCGCCCGGCGCGCCATCGAACCACACGCTCTGCAACCAAGGCGATTTGCCGAGCCATTGGCCTTCGTGCTTGCCCTTGCGCTCGACCAGCACTTCGCAAGTGCGGCCCACGCTCCGCTCGTTGAAGGCCAGCTGGTCGCGATTGAGCGCGGCCTGCAGGCGTTGCAGCCGATCGTCCATCACATCGCGCGCGACCTGGCCTTCCATCGTCGCGGCCGGCGTGCCGGGCCGGGGGGAATACTTGAAACTGAAGGCCTGGGCGTAACCGACCGCGTCCACGATCCGCAGGGTTTCCTCGAATTCCGCCTCGGTCTCGCCGGGGAAGCCGACAATGAAATCGCCCGACAGCGCGAGATCGGGACGCGCGGCGCGGAACCGCTCCAGCAGGCGCAGATAGCTTTCGGCTGTGTGGCTGCGGTTCATGGCCTTGAGCACACGGTCGCTGCCGCTCTGAACCGGCAGGTGCAGATAGGGCATGAGCTTGTCGATCTCGCCATGCGCGGCGATCAGGGCATCGTCCATGTCGGCCGGGTGGCTGGTTGTATAGCGGATCCGGGCGAGGCCATCGATCCGCGCCAGGTGACGGACCAGTCCGGCCAGCCCGATCGCATGGCCCTTGTCGTCCTCCCCGCTCCACGCGCTGACGTTCTGCCCCAGCAGCGTGATCTCGCGCGCACCGGCCTCGACCAGCTTGCGCGCCTCTTCCGCGAGGTCGGCGAACGGGCGGGAGATTTCGGCGCCGCGCGTGTAGGGCACGACGCAATAGGTGCAGAACTTGTCGCACCCTTCCTGGATGGTCAGGAAGGCGGCCGGCGCGCTCTTGCGGCGGCGGGGCAGGACATCGAACTTCGTGTTGGGCGGCATGTCGGTGTCGGTCGCACGCTCGCCCATGACGGCGCGGTCGATCATGGCGGGCAGCCGGTGATAGGCCTGCGGGCCCACGACCATGCTGACCGCGGGGGCGCGGGCCACGATCTCCTCGCCCTCGGCCTGTGCGACGCAGCCCGCGACAGCGATCATCGGCTTGGTCCCATCCGCCTTCGCCAGCCGGCCGATATCGGAATACACCTTTTCAGCCGCCTTCTCGCGGATGTGGCAGGTGTTGAGCACCACCAGGTCCGCTTCCTCGCCGTCCGGCGCAGGCGCGATCCCGCGTTCGGCCAGCAGTTCGGCCATCCGCTCCCCGTCATAGACGTTCATCTGGCAGCCGAAGCTCTTGACCCGGTAGGTCTTCGGGGGTGTCGTCGCTTTCATGGAAGGGCGCGCCTAGGCCAGATCGGCCCGGATTTCAATCGGCTGCGCTGTAGCGGACCGGCGCATCGTCGTGCGAGAAGGCCGACGGTTCGTGGCCGAGCAATTCGACGAGCCGGGCCTCGATGCGGCGCCGCGCTTCGGTGCTGATCGCCTTGCGGCCGCGGAATTCCTCCGGGCTGAAGGGTTCGAGGAAATACAGGTCGAGCCGGAAGGTCCCGGGCCGGGCCATCACCCGCTTGAAATTGTTGAGCCCGCCTTCGGAGCCGATCCAGCCGATCCATTCCGAGATCGCGCCGTAATCGAGCACCACCGGCTGCACCAGGACGCCGGGCGGCGGGGGTTCGAGCACGCTCAGCATGGATGTCTTGAAGGGCAGCAGCGTGTGCCCGTCGGTCGTCGTGCCTTCGGGAAAGACGGTCACGGACCAGTTGTCCATCAGCGCCTCACGAAGGCGGTTGATCTGGTCGGCAACGCTCAGGCGCGCCTCGCGCTGGACGAAGACGGTCCGGTTCAGGCCGCACAGCCAGCCGACGAGCGGCGCTTTCTCCAGCTCCGCCTTGGCGACGAAGGCAGTGCCGCTGGCACCGGCGAGCGAGAGGATATCGACCCAGCTGACATGGTTGGCGACGAAGAAGACGTCGCGACGTAGCGGCGTGCCGTGGCGCGTGACGCGCGCGCCGACGATCCAGGTGGCGATGGCGAGGAAGATGCGCGGGAAGGGCGATCCGTAGGCGAAGATGCGGTACAGGTAGTGCAGCGGTACGAAGATCAGCAGCGCGATCGCCAGCGCCGCCACGCGCACCCATAGCCTGATCCATCCGCCAAGCCCGAGTGGGGTGGTTTCGCCCCGCGCTGCTGCGACGCGCACATCCCAGGCGTCAGTCTTCCCGGTCGAGGCGGACGCCATAGAGTTCCATGCGGTGATCGACGAGCCGGTAGCCGAGCTTTTCGGCGATGGTCTTCTGCAGGGCTTCCAGTTCCGGATCGACGAATTCCACGACCTTGCCCGATTCCACGTCGATCAGGTGGTCGTGATGCGCTTCGGGCGCCGCTTCGTAGCGGGCGCGCCCGTCGCCGAAATCGTGCCGGTCGAGGATGCCGGCTTCCTCGAACAGGCGGACCGTGCGGTAGACGGTCGCGATCGAGATGTCCGGGTTGATCTTGGACGCGCGTTCGTGGAGCAGTTCCACGTCCGGATGGTCGTCGCTTTCGGACAGGACCTTGGCGATCACGCGCCGCTGTTCCGTGATGCGCAGCCCGCGTTCGGCGCAAAGCTGCTCGAGATCGATCTTCTGGCTCACAAACAATCCCCTGACACGAAAACCGCCCCGAAGCCATAGGGCTGCGGGGCGGAGTTCTCAAGCGGTCGACACGGCCGCGCGGACCGTATCACCGGCCGGTGTTCACTCGCCGGCCTTGCGGCGTCCGCGCTTCTGGCCGGGCTTGCGGCCGAGGCCGATTTCCTTGGCCAGCGTGCGGCGCTTTTCGGCGTAGTTCGGGGCGACCATCGGGTAATCGCTCGGCAGGTCCCAGCGCGCGCGATATTCTTCGGGGGTCATGTCGTAATTGGTGCGAAGATAGCGCTTGAGCATTTTCAGCTTCTTGCCGTCTTCCAGGCACACGATGTAGTCGGGCTTCACGGAAGCGCGAACGGACACGGCAGGCTCGGGACGCTCTTCCTCGGGCTCGGACTGCTGGCCGAGGCCAGCGAGCGCGCCATGCACCGACTGGATAAGCTGCGGAACGTCCTCGACGGCGACCGTATTGTTGCGGACGTAGGATTCGACGATGTCCGACGTGAGGGTGATGAGCATTTCGCTCATGTCGTGTTCGAATTCTTCCATTAATTCCTCGAATTAGATTTTCGGCGGCATCCCAAAGATGGGGGATGTCGGATGCAACCGTTTCCGCCATTCGCACCCTTCGTCCGGGGGAGCAAGCGTCAATAGTGGAAAAACCGCAGAAAACCGGGCGACACGTTAACCAAACCTGATCAGTCGATAGTCCTCGCAAATGTAATGGCATCGCGTTTGGGGCCTGATCTTGTCCGATAATATTCCCTGCGACGTCCGATCGGTTCGAACTGGCAATTTCTATAGAGTGATTGAGCGGGATTGTTGTCCCGCATTTCGAGGAAGAGTTTTGCCGATCCGCGTTGCCGTGCCTGCTGCAGCGCATCCTCGATCAGCGCGCGTCCCAGGCCCCGCCCGCGCATCGCGGGATCGACCGCGATCAGGAGCAGTTCCTCTTCGTCCGCGACCGCGCGGACGAGCGAGAACCCGACCGCCTCGCCACGGGCAGGAATGGCTCTGTCGGCATCGACCAGACGGTAATGCGTATTGGTAAACGCCAACGAGTCCGAAACCTGCTTGCGGGTCCACGCCTCGTTCCACTCGGGATCGAAGGCCGCTTCCATGATCGCCATGATACGGTCCAGATCGTCGGTCACGGCTTCGGGCTGCCCTGTGGCTTCGCATCGGGCGCGCGTCCGTACACGGGCGCGATCGTTCCGGACATGAGCGCTTCGGAAAGGAGGGGGACGCTTCGCGCATCGGGGAGCATGTCGGTTGCGGTTCGATCGGCGGCGGACATCGCCGCGAGCGCACCAGCCCGGCTGCCCACCACGACCGGGTGCCGCGCGGCGCCGGCGGCGTCCGCGCGGGGCAGGCTGCGCACATCGTCCTGCGGATGTCCGTACTCGTCGAAATTCTGGACGAACCACTGCGAATGCCCGCCTTCCATGCACACGCTGACCGGGCCGCCATGGTCACGCATTCCCTGCGCCGCGACGAGGGCGAGGGTGGGATACCCGGCAATCTCGGTCCGCCAGGCGAGCGCCAGCGCGCGCGCCGCGGCGATCCCGATGCGCACGCCGGTGAAGCTTCCCGGACCGAGGGAAACGCAGATCCGGCCGGCGCGTCCGCGATCCGGCAGTTCCGCGATCATCGGCACCAGACGCTCCGCATGGCCGCGCCCTAGGATCTCGTGGCGGTGGCCGATGCACTCCCGGCCGTCATCTTCGAAGAGGGCGACCGAGCAGGCTTCGCTGGCTGTTTCTATGGCAAGCACGCGCATGGCGCGCGCTTGCCCCAGCCTGCGCGCGGCATCAAGCCGCGGCGTGGATCATGCGATGGTGTTGAACTTGTCGAAGTCAGGGCGTGGACTGCGATCGAAGATCGTTTCGGCATCGCCATAGCCGATCGAGCAGATCCAGTCGGCCTTGACTCTGGGATCGTCGGCGAAGAATTCTTCCGTCACCTTGTCCAGGTCCACGCCCGACATCGGACCGCAATCGAGGCCGAGCGACCGCGCGGCCAGCATCAGGTAAGCCCCCTGTAGCGCGGAATTGCGCGCCGCGCCTTCGCGCCGGCCGTCCTCGTCGCCCTCGAACCAGCTCTTCGCGTCGGTGTGGGGGAACAGCCAAGGCAGTTCCTCGTGGAAATCGATGTCGAAGCCGATGATGACGCAGACCGGCGCGGTCCTGACCTTTTCCTTGTTCGCGTCCGACGCAAACTGCGCCAGCCGGTCCTTGCTCTCCTGCGAATGGCACCAGATGAAGCGGGCGGGCTGCATGTTGGCCGAAGTCGGCCCCATTTTCAGGAGATCGTAGATGCGCCTGATCTGGTCCTTGCTGACCGGCTTGTCGTGCCAGCCATTGTAGCTGCGCGCTTCGTTGAACAACTGGTCCAGCGCGTCGTCGGACAGCACGTGGTCGTGAAACTGCTTCGTCATCGAAGTCCCTTTCGTCAGGCTGACTGGAATCTCAGCCCGGCGAAACTCAGGCTGCGCGGACCTCAACGACCTCCGGCACATAATGTTTCAACAGGCCTTCGATGCCGTGCTTGAGCGTGGCGGTGGAGGACGGGCAGCCCGAACACGCACCCTGAAGCGTCAGGTAGACGATCCCGTCCTTGAACCCGCGATAGGCGATGTCGCCCCCGTCCCCGGCCACCGCCGGGCGTACGCGCGTTTCGAGCAGTTCGTTGATCTGGGTGACGATGTCCGCATCGGCCGGATCTTCCTCGACCAGCATCGCGTCTTCCGCCGGTACCGCTATGCCGGCCGCGGTGCCGCCCGCGAACAAGGGTGCCTCGGACACGAAATGGTCCAGCAGGACGGCCAGGACCTGCGGTTTGAGGACCGACCAGTCGACACCCGGCGCGGCAGTCACGCTGACGAAATCGCCGCCGAAGAACACGTTCACCACTTCGCCGGTGTCGAAGATGGCCTGCGCCAGCGGACTGGCCTCCGCCTCTTCGGGCGTGGCGAATTCGCGTGTGCCGGACGGCATCACCTGCCGTCCGGGCAGGAACTTCAGAGCGGCGGGATTGGGCGTGGTTTCGGTCTCTATGAACATGCCGGTCGATGTAGGCAGGGTGCCCCGGTCCAGCAAGGCAGCAAAGCTTTCGGGATATTCACTTCGCCTTCATGGCCCGGCCCCCTATAGGACGGGCATGATATCGACCCCGCGCGCCGTCCGGCCTTTCGCGTTTCTTCTTTCCCTGCCCCTGTTCGCGGCCCCGCTGGCGGCACAGGACAGCACGGTTCCGCCGCTCGTCTACCCGACCCAGGCGCCGGCGCCGGAACCCGAATTCGCGCAGCCCGAAACGGAAACGCCCTGGATGTACGAGGGCAGCGACATTCCCGTGGACCGGGAATGGCTGTTCGGGGAAATCGACAACGGCCTTCGCTACGCCACGCGCACCAATGGCGTCCCACCGGACCAGGTGTCCATCCGCATCCGGATCGACGCCGGTTCGCTGCACGAGGAAGATTCCGAACGCGGTTACGCCCACTTGCTTGAGCACCTGCTGTTCCGGGAAAGCCAGTATCTCGGCCCGGCGCAGGCGATCCCGACCTGGCAGCGCCTCGGCGCGAGCTTCGGCAACGACACCAATGCCGAGACGAGCCCGACGCACACGCTCTACAAGCTGGACCTGCCCGGTGCGACGCCCGCCAAGCTTGAGGAAAGCTTCAAGCTGCTGTCCGGCATGATCCGCCAGCCGGTGCTGAGCCAGGCGAATGTCGATGCCGAAGTGCCGATCGTGCTCGCCGAAAAGCGCGAGAGCGCAGGCCCGGCGCGGCGGGTTGCCGAGCAGGAGCGCGAGACGCTGTTCGCCGGCCAGCGGCTGGCCGAGCGCCTGCCGATCGGCACGGAAGAAACCCTGCGCGCGGCGACCGGCCCGGCGCTGGAGGCGTTCCACGAGCGCTGGTATCGGCCCGAAAAGACGGTGGTCGCGGTGGCCGGCGATTTCGACCGCAACCTGCTTGCGTCCATGATCGAGAAGTATTTCGGTGACTGGGACGTCCCGGGCGAAACAGTCGATGCGCCCGATTTCGGCGATCCGGTGCCGCCCGCCGGCGTTACCGAAGCCAATCCGGTGGGCGAGGTCGCGGTGATCGCGGAGCCCAACCTGCCGCGCCGGTTCACTTACGCCTACATGCGTCCGTGGCGCCAGCAGGACGATACGATCCTGATGAACGAGGAACGCCAGATCGGCTATGTCGCGCAGGCTCTCATCAATCGTCGCCTTGAAGCGCGTGCGCGTGCCGGCGGATCGTTCGTGGTCGCGGGCGTTTCGGAAGAAGCGGTCAGCCGCTCGGCCAACCTGACGCTGGTCAGCTTCACGCCGCTCGACAGCGACTGGCAGGCTGCGCTCGACGATGTGCGCGGCGTAATCGCCGACGCGCTGGAGACGCCGCCGACGGAAGAGGAAATCGCGCGCGAAGTCTCGGAAATCGACGTCGCCTACGAGAACAGCCTCGAGCAGGCCGAGGTGGAAGCCGCCGCGACGCAGGCGGACAATCTCGCCTATGCCGTCGATATCCGCGAAACCGTCGGCTACCCGCGCATCTTCCTCGACGTGCTGCGCAGTGCCGCCACGCGAATGACGCCGGAAAAGATCCTCTCGAAGACGCGCGAGCTTTTCGATGGCGACGTCATTCGCGCGACCTACGTGACGCCCGATGCGGACGAGGCGAGCGAGCCTGCCGTGCGCACCGCGCTGCTCGCGCCTGCCGAGGCGTCGTCCGACGTGCGGCTGGCCGCGCAGGACATCGCGTTCGACGACCTGCCGCCGATCGGCACGCCCGGAACG
The DNA here is from genome assembly GCF_040717445.1 of Qipengyuania sp. JC766. Taxonomy (NCBI): domain Bacteria; kingdom Pseudomonadati; phylum Pseudomonadota; class Alphaproteobacteria; order Sphingomonadales; family Erythrobacteraceae; genus Qipengyuania; species Qipengyuania sp. JC766. Next base: position 268,352 of record NZ_JBFEFL010000001.1, read on the forward strand.
GTGGTTTCGGCCGAGAACCTGGGCATCTTCAACTATGCCGGCCTGCGCGATGTCGAGCGGGTGACTTTCTCCAACGGCACGAGCGCGCTCCTGTGGAGCAACAATTTCGAGCCGGGCCGGATCGCGGTCAAGATGCGCTTCGGCGCGGGCCGACGGGCCTTCACCGCCGAAACCGCGCCCTATATCGAGCTGGGCGAGATCGCTCTCGTCAGTTCGGGCTTCGGCGAGTTCGGCGCGGAAGAGATCGACCGTCTGGCCACGGGCCGCAAATTCGGCCTCGACTTCGCGGTGGAGGAGGGCGTGTTCACCCTGACCGCGCAGACCCGCCGTCAGGATCTCGACGACCAGCTCTACCTGTTCGCGGCGAAGCTGGGCGATCCCAACTGGGACCCGAACCCCGTGCGCCGCGCCATCGCGCTGCAGTCGATCGGCTACCAGAGCTTCTCCACCAATCCCGCGGGTATCCTCCAGCGCGACCTGCCCTTCTATTCGGCGGGCGAGGACCCGCGCTACGCCTCGGCCACGCCGGCGCAGCTGGAAGCGGCGACGGCGGAGGGCTTCCGCGAGGTGTGGAGCGAGGTGCTGCAGCAGGGGCCGGTCGAAGTGCTGATCTTCGGCGAGTTCGACCGCGACGCCACGATCGAGACGCTGCGCCGGACCATCGGCGCGCTGCCCCAGCGCAGCCCGCTTCCCGAAGAGATCGCCAATCGCAAGCCGGGCACGGTGGCGCCGGGTGCCGCGCCGACCGTGGTGCGCCATAGCGGCGATGCCGACCAGGCGGCGGCCGGGGTGATCTGGAACACGGGCGGGGGCATCGCCTCGATCCGCGAATCGCGCCAGCTCGATATCCTGACCGAGATCTTCCAGAACCGCCTGTTCGACGCGATGCGCGAGCGGGCGGGGGCGAGCTATTCGCCCGCGGTGTTCTCCAACTGGCCGCGCGACGTCGCGGCGGGCGGCACGATCACTGCGCTGGCACAGGTCCCGCCGGACCAGGTGTCCGCCTTCTTCGCGGCGGCGGAATCGATCGCGCAGGAACTGGCGACCACGCCGCCCACGGCCGAGGAACTGCAGCGCGCGACCGAACCGCTCGGCCAGCTGATCCAGCGCGCGTCCAGCGGCAACGGCTTCTGGCTGTGGCAGTTGGAAGGCGCGTCCACCGACCAGCGGCGGGCCGAAGCGACGCGGGGCATCCTGTCCGACTACTCGGTCACGACCCCGCAGCGGATGCAGCAGCTGGCGGCCAAGTACCTGACCGGCGGCTTCCGCCTGGCGGTCCTGCCGGAAGGCGAGACGCTGGGCGCAGCGGCCACGGCGCAGGAACCGGAACTCGCGACCCGCTGAGCCGCGAAGCCCCGCTTGGCAGGGGCCAAGCACATTGCAGTTGCGAACGGGCACCGTTTGCTGTTGGATGCCGGGCGTGAAACAGGAATGGACCCCGGAAAGCTGGCGGGACCGCGAAGCGCGGCACCTGCCGGAGTATGAAGACGCGGCCGCGCTGGCGCAGGCGGAGCAGACGCTGCGCAGCTATCCGCCGCTCGTATTCGCGGGCGAGGCGCGTGCGCTGAAGGCGGACCTGGCCGAGGTCGCCGCGGGCGACGCGTTCCTCCTGCAGGGCGGCGACTGCGCGGAAAGTTTCGCCGAGTTCCACCCGAACAACATCCGCGACACCTTCCGCGTAATCCTGCAGATGGCGGTCGTCCTCACCTTCGCCGGCAAGATGCCGGTGGTGAAGGTCGGCCGGATGGCGGGCCAGTTCGCCAAGCCGCGCAGTTCCGCGACCGAGACGATCGGCGACGTCACGCTGCCCAGCTATTTCGGGGACAATGTCAACGGGATCGAGTTCACGCCCGAAACCCGTCGCAACGATCCGGAACGCATGGTGCGTGCCTATTCGCAGGCCGCGGCCACGCTCAACCTGCTGCGCGCCTTTGCCGGCGGCGGCTATGCCAACCTGCGGCAAGTCCACCAGTGGACGCTCGATTTCATGGGCCGCAGCCCGTGGGCCGAACGCTTCGCGCAGACCGCCGATCGCATCGGCGAGGCGCTGGACTTCATGGAAGCGTGCGGCGTCGATCCCGCCACCGTGCCGCAACTGCAGGGCACCAGCTTCTACACCAGTCACGAGGCGCTGCTGCTGCCATACGAGCAGGCGCTGACCCGGCAGGATTCACTGACAGGCGACTGGTACGACACCAGCGCACACATGGTCTGGATCGGCGATCGCACCCGGTTCGAAGGCAGCGCCCATGTCGAATTCGCCCGCGGCATCGGCAATCCGCTGGGCGTCAAATGCGGGCCGAGCCTTGCGCCCGACGTGCTGCTGAAGCTGCTCGACGAACTGAACCCCGCGCGCGAGCCGGGGCGCATCACGCTCATCAGCCGCTTCGGGCACGACAAGGTAGAGCAGGGCCTGCCGCCGCTGGTCCGCGCCGTCACGCGCGAAGGCCATCCGGTGGTGTGGAGCTGCGACCCGATGCATGGCAACGTCGTCAAGTCGGACAGCGGCTTCAAGACGCGGCCCTTCGACCGGATCCTTTCCGAAGTGCGCAGCGTGTTCGCGGTCCACCGCGCGGAAGGCACCCATGCCGGCGGCATCCATATCGAGATGACCGGCCAAGACGTGACCGAGTGTACCGGCGGCGCCGTCGCCATCACGGACGAACGGCTGGGCGACCGGTACCACACCCATTGCGACCCGCGCCTCAACAACGCGCAGTCGCTGGAACTGGCGTTCCTGATCGCGGACATGCTGGCGGGCGAGGCGGAGCAGAAGGGCGGGCAACGCCAGGCCGACGCCGCCTGACCGGCTTATTTTGCAGCGCCGGGTTTATTTAGAAACCTAACTCCCCCACAGTGCGTTGACTGCACGAGGGGAGAGCGCCTTGCCGACTTCGACTGCCAGCCTGCCACGTGCCTGCCAGGGCGACCGTGCCGATCGTTACCGCGCGACCCGCGCGCTGAGCGAGCGGCTCGTCGAACCGCTGAGCGACGCGGACGCGACCATCCAGTCCATGGAAGACGCCTCGCCCGCCAAGTGGCACCTGGCGCATACGACGTGGTTCTGGGAAACCTTCCTGCTGCGCGATCACCTGGACGGCTATCGCCTGTTCCACGAGGATTATCCTTTCCTCTTCAATTCCTATTACGAGGCCGAAGGGGACCGCCACGCCCGCGCGCGCCGTGGCATGATCACGCGCCCGACGCTGGCTCAGGTGTGCGACTGGCGCACCCATGTGGACGCCGCCATCCGGCCGCTGATGGACGATCCGGAGCTCGCGCCGCTGATCGACCTCGGCATCGCGCACGAGCAGCAGCACCAGGAATTGCTGCTGACGGATATCAAGCACGCCCTGTTCCAGAACCCGCTGGGTCCGGCCATGTTCGCGCGCGAGGCGCAGGGCCGCACCGGCGAAGCCATGGCGCAGGACTGGACGGAGCATCCCGGCGGCATCGCCCGCATCGGCCACCAGGAAGACGGCTTCGCCTACGACAACGAAGGGCCGCGCCACCGCGTATTGCTGGAACCCTTCGCGCTGGCCGACAGGCTGGTGACCAATGGCGAATGGCAGGATTTCATCGACGATAGCGGCTATGCGGAAGCACGCCACTGGCTGTCGGACGGCTGGACGTGGGTGCAGGAAAACCGCATCGCCGCGCCGCTCTACTGGGGCACGGGTGACCGGGCCGGGCATCATTTCACCCATTACGGCTGGCAGGAGCGCGACCGCGACGCGCCCGTCACGCATATCTCCTATTTCGAGGCGGATGCCTTCGCCACCTGGGCCGGCCATCGGCTGCCGACCGAATTCGAATGGGAAGCGGTCGCGCGCGGCCAGCACGAGGACGCAGCGCCCGCGCACGATCCGGCGGGCGGCAACCAGCTGGACGATACCGCGCATCTCGTGCCCGAAGGGCGGCCCGGCCTGTTCGGCGATTGCTGGCAGTTCACGCGCAGCGCGTATCTGCCCTATCCGCGGTTCCGGATCGCGGAAGGCGCGGTCGGCGAATACAACGGCAAGTTCATGAGCGGCCAGTTCGTGCTGCGCGGCGCCAGCTGCGCCACCGTGCGCGGCCATTCGCGGCTCGCCTACCGCAACTTCTTCTATCCGCACCAGCGGTGGCAGTTCACCGGACTGCGCCTGGCAAAGGACATCTGATGGCAAATTCACAGGGGCTTGCGCTTGTCGATCTCGACGAGCGGGGGATCGATCGCGCCTTTCGCGCCGATGTGCTGGAGGGCCTGTCGCAAAAGCAAAAGGCGCTGCCGGCGCGCTGGCTGTACGACGATGCCGGATCGCAATTGTTCGAGGACATCACGCAGGTCGAGGAATATTACCCGACCCGCGCGGAAACGCAGATCCTGTCCGATCGCGGGGAAGAATTCGCCGCTGCCATCGGCCCGGGCCGCGCGGTGGTCGAATTCGGCAGCGGCAGTTCGGTCAAGACGCCGCTCCTGCTGAAGGCGATCGACCCGGCGGCCTATGTCCCGCTCGACATTGCCGGCGATTTCTTGCGTGCCGCGGCGGCGGACCTTGCGGAAAAATTCCCTGACCTCCCCGTCCACCCGGTGGAAGCGGACTTCATGCGCGAAGTGAAGTTGCCCGAAGCGGTTGAGGGAATGCCCAAGCTCGGCTTCTTCCCCGGCTCCACCATCGGCAACATGGTCCCGCGCACGGCGACCGACCTGCTGCGCACCATGCGCCAGACGCTGGGCGAAGGCTCGCACCTGCTGATCGGGATGGACCTCATCAAGGACCGGGCCGTGCTGGAAGCGGCCTATGACGATGCGAAGGGCGTGACTGCGGAGTTCAACCTCAACCTCGCGCGGCGCATCAACCGCGAGCTGGACGGCACGATCCCGGTCGATTCCCTGCGTCACCTGGCCCACTGGAACGACGATTTCGCGCGGGTCGAGATGCATCTCGAAGCGCAGGAGGACATCGCTTTCGAAGTCGCCGGACAGCGGTTCGAGATGGCGAAGGGCGAGACGATCCACACCGAAAACAGCCACAAGTTCCACCGACGCAGCGCTAATCTGCTGCTGCTGGCAGGCGGCTGGACCCCGGTGCGGCGCTGGCTGGACAAGGAAGAACGCTTTAGCGTGGTCCTCGCCGAAGCGACCGTCCCGCGCAGCGCGCCCTGACGCGCGTCCCTCGGCCGGCACGATGGCGATGACACGAAAGACCGCGATCATCGGGGCCGGGATGGCCGGGCTGACGTGCGCGCGCGCCTTGCATGACGCGGGGCGCTCCGTCGTATTGTTCGACAAGGGGCGCGGGCCGGGCGGGCGGATGGCTTCGCGCCGGGTCGAGACCGACAAGGGCATGCTGCGCTTCGATCACGGGGCGCAATTCTTCACCGCCGAAAGTCCCGAATTCGCCGAACAGGTCCGGCACTGGACGCAAGGCGGTGCGGCGGCACGCTGGGATGCGGCCAGCGACGCCGCGGACGACGATTTGTATGTCGGCACGCCTGCCATGAACGAGGTGGTGCGGGCACAGGCCGTCGGGCTCGACGTGCGCTGGGGCGCACGGGCGGAGCGGATCGAACGCGATGGCGATGGCTGGCAAGTGGTCGTGGATGGCGAGGGTGCCGCGTTCGACGCCGTTGTGGTCGCGGTTCCGGCCGAACAGGCAGCGGAACTGTTGCAGGAAGCCGCGCCGGAATTCGCCCAAGTCGCGGGCTCGTCGCAATCCGATCCGTGCTGGGCCCTGATGGCCGCCTTCGCGCAGCGCCTGCCGATCGACGCGGATACGCACCGGAGCGGGGACGATGCCCGGATCGCCTGGGCCGCGCGCGACGGGGCGAAGCCGGGCCGGTCGGGCGGCGAGAGCTGGGTGGTGCACGCGTCCGCCGGTTACTCGCTCAGGCACCTGGAACTGGACAGGGAAGAGATGGCCAACCTCATGGTGGCTGCCTTTTTCGAGGAGCTGGGGGCGGCCCCGGTCGTGCCCGAATACGCCACCGCCCACCGCTGGCGCTACGCCAAGGCGGACCCGGTCGACGGGCCGGGATACCTGCTTGACGCGGATGCCGGCATCGGGGTCTGCGGGGACTGGCTGGTGGCCCCCAAGGTCGAAGGCGCGTTCCGCTCCGGCCTGTCGCTGGGACGGGCGATGGCGGGCGGCGCCTGAACCGGCGCGAGGGGGACTGCCGAAAATCCTGTCCTACAGGGACGCCGCCGGGTTAGGACGGCGCATGGGCTTGAATCATTCCCGGTCCGCAAACGGTGAAACGAAGGGCACGATCCGTGTGACCTTGGGCGGAAGCCAAAGGCCACATTCGCGTTCGAAGTTCGCGCCGCAAACTGCTGCTTTTCCATGTGAAATTCGCAAGGTCACGGATTTCTCGGGCCCGGTTTCGCGGTCCATGTCGCGTCGTTCATTGGCGGTAATGGCGGGGCGTCCTATATCGACCGGGTGGATGTCTCTCAGCTCTTCGGGAACGCCTGGCAGGTGATTGCAAGCACCCCGCAATCGGGCCTGCTGATCGCGACCTTCGCGGCCGTGTTCGCCGGGATCCTCGGCGCGGTCATGGTACGCTATCGCGTGCCCTTCGGCCACTTCATCCGCACCGGCAGCACCTTCGTCCTCGGCGGCATCCTGCTGGTGGTGGTGGCGCAGGTCGCGCGGCTCGACCCGCGGCTGGATGTCGCGGTGCCGCAGATGGGCTTGCCCGAACAGGTCGTCGAAGGCGGGGAAACGCGCATCCCGCTCGGCCGGGACGGGCACTTCTGGCTGCAGGCGGAAGTGAACGGCGTACCGGTCAACTTCATGGTCGATACCGGCGCCACGCTGACCGCCGTGTCGGACGACGTGGCACGCCGCGCCAACCTGCAGGTGCGGCGCGGCGGCCTGCCCGTGCGGCTCAATACCGCCAACGGCACTATCAGCGCCGAGCTCGCCTCGATCGACGAACTGCGCTTCGGCAACGTGGCCGCGCGCGGGCTGGATGCGGTCACCACCCCGGCGTTGGGCGATACCAACGTGATCGGAATGAACCTGCTCTCGCGGCTCAAGAGCTGGCGGGTGGAGGACAACACGATGATCCTCGTCCCCAACAATCCGCAGCCCGCGGTGGAGTGGAGCGGGGATTAACGCGCTTGTCGCGCCGGCCGCCGCTTGGCATGTCGGTCCCATGAAACGCCTCGCTGCCCTGCTGCCGCGCATCGCGCTGGTCCTCGCCATCCTACTGCCGCTCTGGTTCTTGGTCGCCTCGCTCGGCGCCAAGTGGGGCTGGTGGCCCAAGCTCTTCGGCTTCGGCACGATGACCGCGACCATGGGGCCGCTGCTCGCCATGGGCATTGGCGCGCTGGGCGTGGTGGCGCTGCTCGTCTCGCTGCTGGTTAAGCCGCGGCGCGGTTGGTGGATGGCCCTGATCGCCATCCTCGTGCCGCTGGTGGTGATGGGCGGCTTCTCGGCCCTGCGCAGCCAGGCCGAATCGGTCCCGCGCATCTACGACCTCACCACCGATCCAGCCGATCCCCCGGCCTATTCCGCCGCCATGATCGACCGGCGAGAGGCGGACGGCGCGAACGAGCTGATGGTGTTCGACACCCCGCTCGGGCAGCTGGAGAAATGGGAAGGCAGCGAGATTGGCGAGACCGGCGGCGAGCTGATCCGGACCGGCTATCCGGACCTCGCGACAGGCATCTACGAAGCGGACACAGAAAGCGCGCTCGACGCGATCGAGGCCGCGATGGAGATGCGCGGCTTCGACGACGTGACGCGCGACGACGCGGCCGGCACCATAGAGGGTACGGACGAACTCTTCTGGTACGGCTTCCGCGATGATGTGGTCGCCCGCGTTCGCCCGGCCGGAGAAGGCAGGGTCGAGGTGGATTTCCGCTCCACCTCGCGGCTCGGCCTGAGCGACCTTGGCGTCAACGCCCAGCGCATCGCCGACCTGCGGGCCGCCTTGGCGGACCGGCTGGGCGATCCGACCATCGGCATGGAGCCGGGCCGCACGCTCATCGTCGAGGACGGCAGCGAAGAAGACGCCGAAGAGTAGGGATTGGCTGGGGTGGCAGGGATCGAACCTGCGAATGTCGGTACCAAAAACCGATGCCTTACCACTTGGCTACACCCCAGCAGGTGCGCGCCCATATAACGCGCTCTCCGGCAATGGGAAGGGGTGGCTTGCCAGAGGCTCGCGGGCGTAGCATCCCGGGCGCATGACCGATTTCGCGACCGCCCGATCCATCCTCCGGACGCTGATAGCTTTTGACACCACGTCGCACCGGAGCAACCTGGCGCTGATCGAATGGGTCGAGCGATACCTCGCCGATCATGGCGTGTCCGCCACCAGGGTGCCCGACGAAACCGGTGCCAAGGCCAACCTTTTCGCCACCTGCGGGCCTTCGGTGGAGGACGGCGTGATCCTCTCGGGGCACAGCGATGTCGTCCCGGTGGAAGGGCAGGACTGGAGCGCCGACCCCTGGACCCTGCGCGAGGCGGACGGGCGGCTCTACGGTCGGGGCACGTGCGACATGAAGGGCTTCCTCGCCCTGGCGCTCGCATTCGTGCCACGGTTCGCGAGCGGGGCCAGGCCGGTGCACCTCGCGATAAGCTATGACGAGGAAGTCGGCTGCAAGGGCGCACCCGCCATGATCGCGCGAATGGCGCAGCGGATCCCGGCGCCGCGCTGCGCCATCGTGGGAGAGCCGAGCGAGATGCGGATCGTGACCGGCCACAAGGGTATCAGCGTCTTCGAAGTCATGGTGCGCGGGCAGGAGGCGCACAGTTCGCTGGTCGACCAGGGTCTGTCCGCCAACATGATCGCGATCGAACTGATGGCCGAGCTGGCGCGCCATGCCGAGACGCTGCGCGATCGGGCGGATGCGGAGAACGGCTTCGATCCGCCGCAGGCCACGCTCACCGTCGGCATCATGGAAGGCGGCGAAGCGTCGAATATACTGGCGGGCCACGCGCGCTTCGTGTTCGACCTGCGCTGCCCGCCGAACGAGGACCCCGAGGAAATCCTGGCGCCGTTCCGGGACCGCTGCCGAACGATCGACGCCGCGATGAGAGCGCGGTTCCCGCATTGCGGTATCCGGATGGAGCAACATGCCGGTACGCCGCCGATGACCCCGGCAGGGAGCGACGACGCAGTGGCGTTCGTGCGACTGTTGACCGGCGAGAACGCTGACACCGCGCAGGTCGCTTTCGCGGCGGAGGGCGGGCAGTTCCAGCAGGCAGGCTTCCCCACCGTCATCTGCGGACCGGGCTCGATCACGCAGGCGCATCAGCCGGACGAGTGGATCGCCCTTTCCGAAATGGAGAAGGGCGTGCGGTTCATGGAACGGCTGGCCGAACAGCTCGCCTAGGACGGCGGGCTGGGTTCCAGCAGTTTGCCCTCGAAGTCCGATGCGGAATGGCGTTCGCGCAATTGCGAAGCCTCGTCGCCCCAGGTCTTGTTGACGATGCGCCCGCGCTTGACGCCGGGGCGGGCGCCGATCTCGTCGACCCAGCGCGCGACGTTCGTATATTCCTCGATCGAGAGGAATGTCCGGGCATCGTTGTAGATGTTGCCTTCGACGAACGGCGCGAGCCAGGGGAAGGTCGCGATATCGGCGATGGTGTACTGGTCGCCCGCCAGGAAGCGGCTTTCACCCAGGCGCTTGTCTGCCACGTCGAACAGGCGCTTGGTTTCCATGGCGTAGCGGTTGATGGGGTATTCGTACTTCTCGGGCGCGTAGGCGTAGAAGTGGCCGAAGCCGCCACCGATGAACGGGGCGCTGCCGACCTGCCAGAACAGCCAGCTGAGCATCTCCGCGCGGCCGGCCGGGGTATCGTTCTGGAAGGCGCCGAATTTCTCCGCGAGGTAGAGGAGGATCGCGCCGCTTTCGAACACGCGGATCGGTGCCTCGCCGGTGCGATCGACGAGGGCGGGAATCTTGGAATTGGGATTGATGGCGACGAAGCCGCTGGTGAACTGCTCCCCTTCGCCGATATCGACCGTGTAGGCATCGTATTCCGCCGGGAAGCCCGCTTCGAGGAGTTCCTCCAGCATGATGCCCGCCTTCACCCCGTTCGGCGTCGCGAGCGAGTGAAGCTGGAGCGGATGGCGTCCTGCCGGAAGCTCCCGGTCCTCGCGCGCGCCCGATGTCGGCCGGTTGATATTCGCGAACCTGCCCCCGTTCTCCGCATCGTGGCTCCAGACTTCGGGCGGCGTGTAGGTCGGATCGGTCATCGGGGGGCTCCTGTTCAAGCGGACGGGTGCGATCCGAGTTGGGGGCATGGGCCGGGAACCGCAAGGCAGGCGGAGGGATTTGGAGCGACATGGCGTCGCAGTCCGATACCCTCATCTATGTCGATGACAGCCTTCCCGGGATTACCCGGAAAGGCGCAGGGAAGGGCTGGGCCTATTACGGCCCGAAAGGCGAACTCATCCGGGACGCGAAGGAACGCCAGCGGCTGAATGCGATCGCCCTGCCGCCGGCCTATTCCGATGCCTGGTTCTGTCCCGCGCCCAACGGTCACATCCTGGCGACGGGGTATGACGACAAGGGGCGCAAGCAGTACCGGTACCACCCCGATTTCCGCGCCATGCGGGAAGGCGAGAAATTCGACCGCTGCCAGGCATTCGGGGAACTTCTACCCCTGATGCGCAAGCGGGTGGAGGAAGATATCGAAGGCGACCGGCCGACGCGCGAGCGCGTTCTGGCGGCCGTCGTGCGGTTGTTGGACATGGGCTTCGTGCGCATCGGCAACCAGATGTACGCGCAGCGCAACAAGAGCTTCGGCGCGACCACGCTACGCGACCGGCACGCGCAGATTACCGGAAGCGAAGTCCATATCCGGTTCAAGGGCAAGGGCGGGAAGCAGCAGGACCTGACGCTCCGCGATCCGCTGCTTGCCAGCGCGGTGCAGGACGCCCGCGACGTCCCGGGGCAGCACCTTTTCCAGTATATCGATCCCGAAGGGCAACGCCGTCCGATCTGCAGCGGCGACGTCAACGCCTACCTGCGCGAGACGATGGGCGAGGAATTCTCCGCCAAGAACTTCCGCACCTGGCACGCCAGCGTGCTGGGCTTTTCACTCCTTGCGGAAGCGAAGGAATGCCCGACCATCTCGGCCCTGCTCGAGGAAGTGGCCGGCAAGCTCGGCAATACGCCCGCGGTCGTGCGCAAGAGCTACGTCCATCCCGCCGTGATCGACGTGTTGTCCCATGGCGAATGGAAGGCCTGGCGTGCGGACCTGCAACTCCCGCGCGCGACCAAGTACCTGACCCGCAAGGAACGCGGCTTGCTCGACCTGCTCGAATCCGCACCGGCCGCCGAGGAACTGCTCGCCGCCTGAGGGCCCGCCACGCGCATTGCTGCCCGGCATCTCGCAAGCTAGGGCGGGCAGGCACCCAGAAGGAGCGCTGCCGCCGATGAGCGACTTGTCCCACCCGTTTTTCGACATGCACACGCACGGCTTCGTCCGTGTGGCGACCTGCACGCCCAGAGTCCGCCCGGCGGACGTCACGCATAATGTCGAAGGCATAATCGCCGAAGCGAAGCGTGCGCAGGAATGCGACGTCGACCTGTTGCTGTATCCCGAACTGTGCATCTCCAGCTACGCGATCGACGATCTGCACATGCAGGCGGCGCTCCTCGATGCGGTCGAGGCGGGGATCGGACAAATCGTCGAAGCCAGTCACAATCTGCGGTCGGTCCTGATCGTCGGCGCCCCGCTGCGCCGCAACGGGAAGATCTACAATTGCGCGCTCTCCATCGGTCATGGCCGGCTGCTTGGCGCGGTGCCGAAAAGCTTCCTGCCCAATTACCGCGAGTTCTACGAGAAGCGCTGGTTCTCCCACGGTCGCAACTGCGTGGGGTTGGACATCGAAGTGAACGGGGAAAGCGTTCCGTTCGGCACGGATCTGGTATTCTCGGCCAGCAACCTGTCCGGCTTCACTTTCGGGATGGAAATCTGCGAGGATTTCTGGGCTCCGCGTCCGCCCGGGGCCATGGCCGCGCTCGCCGGGGCGACTATCCTGTGCAACCTTTCCGCCAGCCCCATCACGATCGGACGGGCAGAGGATCGCCACCTGCACTGCCGCAGCATGTCCAGCCGGTCGATGTGCGCCTATCTCTATTCCGCCAGCGGTCACGGCGAAAGCACGACCGATCTCGCCTGGGACGGGCAGGGCGTGATCTACGAGCTCGGCGATCTCATGGCCGAAAGCGTGCGCTTCGACCGCGAGGCGGAGCTGTGCGTGACAGACATCGATACGCAGCGGATCCTGGGTGAGCGGCTGCGCAACGGGACCTTCGCCGACGCGGCCGAACACGAAGGCCGGCCCGAGGACTGGTACCGTACCATCCGCTTCGACCATGCCTACAGCGGAGGCGATATCGGGCTGATGCGCAAGATCCGCCGGTTTCCCTTCGTACCCGGCAATCCCGAGACGCTGGACGAGGATTGCTACGAGGCTTTCAACATCCAGGTCGACGGGCTCATCCGCCGGATGCAGGCGACCGAGGCGAAATCGCTCGTCCTCGGCGTTTCGGGGGGCATCGACAGCACCCATGCCCTGCTGATCTGCGCCAAGGCGTGCGACCGGCTCGGCCTGCCGCGGGAGACCATTCGCGGCTACACGATCCCGGGCTTCGGCACATCCGATCGCACTTACGAGAACGCCTGGAAGCTGATGCGGGCGACACGGATCACCGCAAAAGAAATCGACATCAAGCCGGCAGCCCAGCGCATGCTGGAGGATATCGGCCACCCCTATGCCGACGGCGAACCCGTCTACGATACCACTTTCGAAAACGTGCAGGCGGGCTTGCGGACCGATTACCTGTTCCGGCTCGCGACCCATCACAAGGGTTTCGTCGTCGGGACCGGCGACCTGTCGGAGCTTGCGCTCGGCTGGTGCACCTATGGTGTCGGCGACCAGATGAGCCATTACGGCGTCAATTCCGGCGTCCCCAAGACGCTCATCCAGTACCTGATCCGCTGGGCGGAGAAGACCGACCAGTTCGACAAGGCCTGCGACGAGGCGCTGGAAGACATCCTCGATACGGAGATCAGCCCCGAACTCATCCCGGAAGGGGAGGACGGCGCAATCCAGAGCACGGAAGGCACGATCGGTCCGTACGAGTTGAACGACTTCTTCCTCCACCACATCGCGCGCACGGGTCACCGGCCCAGCCATGTCGCGTTCCTGGCCTGGCACGCATGGAAGGATGCGAGCAAAGGCGTCTGGCCGGTCGATTTTCCCGAAGACCGCAAGCAGCAATACGAGCTTGGGACGATACGAAGCTGGCTGGAGAAATTCCTGTGGCGGTTCTTCCAGTTCAGCCAGTTCAAGCGCAGTGCCATGCCCAACGGTCCGAAAGTATCGAGCGGCGGCGCGCTAAGCCCCCGCGGCGACTGGCGCGCGCCGAGCGATGCGGTGGCGCAGGTGTGGCTGGACGAATTGCGGAACGGCGTGCCTGCCGACTGAGCCTGTCCGATGCCGCCACGCGTAATTCTGCTTCTCTTCCTGCTCAATCTCGCTTGGGCGCTGAACGTGGTGCTGAGCAAGGTTGCGGTGGAGGATCTGGGCATGCCGCCGATCTTCCTCGCCGCGGTCCGCTCCGCCATCGTGATGCTGGCCCTGTTGCCGCTGCTGCGCCCGTTGCCCAAGCGCCTGCCGATGGTGCTGGCCGTCGGGCTTGCGATCACCGGCGGCTCGTTCGGCCTGCTCTTCGTAGGCCTGCAGACCGCCTCGCCATCTTCGGCCGGGATCGTCAGCCTGCTCGGCGCGCCCGCGACGGTCTTCTTCGCCATCCTGATCCTGGGCGAAAGGATCAAGTGGTTCAGGGCCGGCGGTATCGCGCTGACACTTGTGGGCGTGGCGATCGCGGTGTCTTCACCAAGCGGGATGGAGAGCCTCGACGGCCTCGGCTGGATCGCGCTTTCGGCCCTGATCGGGGCATTCGGCGCCGTCTTCGTGAAGCGGCTGGAGATCGATTCCATCCGCCTGCAGGCCTGGGCCGCGGTCGCTTCCGTGATCCTGCTCGCGCCGGTTTCGGCCGTCACGGAAACGGGGCAATGGGCTTCGCTCACCGTCGATCCGCTGGGCGCGGCGGGCATATTCCTGTTTGCGTCCATCGTGGTCTCGGTCGGCGCGAACACCGCCTATTTCCGGCTGTTCCAGCGCTATCCCGCGGAAGAGGTGGTGCCCTTCACGCTGCTCCACCCGCTGTTCACGGTCATCCTCGGCATTTGGCTGACGGGCGACCCTGCCGGGCCGCGCCTGCTGGCAGGAGGCGTCATCGCGCTCCTTGGCGTGGCGATCATCGTGCTGCGTCCTTCGCAGGCGATGTCGAAACGTTTTCTGGTACGTCCGCGTTTGTAATCCATGCGCCAAGGGCGCATATCCTCGGCTCACCGCCCGAAAGACCCAATGTCCGCCCGCATCACCCAACTCGCCACAGCCGTTCCCGAGCTCGATTTCGAAGCCGATTACCGGATCTGGGCGGAACAGCGTCTCGGCACCGGACGGGAGGCGAAGCTGTACCGGCGCATGGCCGAACGGTCCGGAATCGAACATCGCTGGTCGGTGCTGGCCGAAGAGGACGCGAAGCTTCACGAAGGGCGGGGCATGTACGGCGCCGTGGAGCAGCCCGGCACGGCGCAGCGGATGCGCATGTATGCCGAACGCGCTCCGGAACTAGCCCTGAAGGCGATCGGCAAGCTTCCGGAACTGGGCGAGATCACGCATGTCGTGGTGGCCAGCTGCACCGGCTTCGTGGCACCGGGGATCGACCAGATCATCGCGCGGCGGCTCGGTCTGCCGGGCGATGTGGAACGTGTCCTGATCGGCTTCATGGGCTGTTATGCTGCCGTCACGGCGCTGCGTACGGCGCGCCATATCGTACGGTCCGAACCGGACGCTCGCGTGCTGGTGGTGACGGTGGAGCTCTCCACGCTCCATCACCAGGATCACGTCGATCTCGAACCGATGCTCGCAGGCGCGCAGTTCGGTGACGGCGCCGCCGCGGCGGTCGTGACGGGCTCGGGCGAGGGGCTTGCCTTGGGTCTTGGGATCGCCGCCACGCTGGAGGAGAGCGACGCGCTCATCACTTGGCATATCGGGGACACCGGGTTCCAGATGCATTTGTCGGGCGAAGTGCCCGGGCGCATCGGCGCGGCACTGTCGCAGGATGCGGTCCGCGAGCGTGTGCTCGGCGATGCGCGGCCGGAGGCGTTCGCGGTTCATGCCGGCGGGCGGTCGATCCTCGACGCGGTGGAGCGCGGCCTGCAACTCGATCCCCACGCACTCGACCATTCGCGCGCGGTGCTGCGCGATTTCGGCAATATGAGTTCGTCGACGCTGATGTTCGTGCTGGAGCGCATCCTTCGCGACAGGCCGGAAAGCGGCGTCGCACTGGCTTTCGGGCCCGGCCTCGCGATGGAGGGGTTCCGCTTCGGCTACACCGATGCTTGAAAACCGCCTCATCGCAGAGGAAATGATGGACGATCCGGCCTTGCCGGAAGCGACCTATCGCGAGGTTCTGAACGATCTTGCGAAGGTCAATACGGCGACGCTGGCCCGCCGGCCGACGCTGGACTTTCTGGCCCGCGCGGTCGGCGACCGATCGCATTTCTCGCTGCTCGACGTGGGCTTCGGCGATGGAGACATGCTGCGTGCCGTCGCGAACTGGGCGATGAAGCGCAGCATCGGTTTCCGCCTGGTCGGGATCGATCTCAATTCCCGCAGCGAGAGGATCGCGCGCGAAAGCACGCCTGCGGACATGCCGATCGAGTACCGGACTGGCGATTATGCCGACTTGGCGGGCGAAGACTTCGACGTGATCGTCTCGAGCCTGGTCGCACACCACATGACGCATGACCAGCTGGTCGCCTTCCTGCGTTTCATGGAGCGGGAAGCCGCCACCGGCTGGTTCGTCAACGACCTCCACCGCCACGGGTTCGCCCATGCCGGCTATCCGCTGCTCGCAAGGCTGATGGGCTGGCACCCCATCGTCCGGCACGATGGGCGCATGAGCATTGCTCGGTCCTACAGACCGGCCGAATGGGCACCGATCCTCGCCGAAGCCGCAATCGAGGGCGCGAAGGTCCGGCGGGCCTTTCCCTTCCGCCTGTGCGTGGAGAAGATCCGCTGACGCGGCCGATCATCCTCGGGGCGGGACCCGCGGGCTGCGCGGCGGCGATCACGCTGGGCCGGAAAGGCGCGCGGCCGCTGCTGATCGACCGGGACGAGATCGTGGGCGACGCGCTGTGCGGTGGCTTCATGAGCTGGCGGACGGCGCAGACGGTCGGGACGTTGGGGGTCGACCTGGCATCGCTCGGTGCGCGGCCGGTGAACCGGCTGGCGCTTTTCGCTGCGTCGAAGCGGGTGGAGACTCGGCTTCCCGCCACCGCCTACGGCCTGTCGCGCCGCGCATTCGATACGGCCTTGCGCAGAGCGGCGCTGGATGCCGGAGCGGGACTCGAAATCGACCGTGCGCGGACGATTGCGCCGGGCCGTGTCATGGGTGAGTGCGAGGACTGGACGGGAGATGCCCTGTTCCTGGCGACGGGCAAGCACGACATACGCGGATCGTCGCGGCCACGCAGCGCGTCCGATCCGGCGCTCGGCCTGCGCGTCCGGGTGCCGGCGAGCAAGCGGTTCGATCGCGAAGTCGGCGACCGTATCGAACTGCACCTGTTCGACGGCGGCTATGCCGGCATCGTGCTGCAGGAAGACGGCAGCGCCAATGTCTGCCTCGCCGTGCGCAAGTCCCGCCTGCACGATGCGGGCGGCAGTCCGGTGGCCTTGCTGGACGTCCTGTGCGAAACGCATCCGGTTTTCGCGGCGCGGATGGAGAACAGGCCTTCGGACGGTGCGATCGATACGATCGGCGCGGTTCCCTATGGCTGGATTGCCGAGGACACGCAGGACGGCATCTACCGGCTCGGTGACCAGGCGGCGGTCATTCCCTCGCTCGCGGGCGAGGGGATGAGCATCGCGATCGCCAGCGGCATCATGGGAGCTCAGGCCTATCTGGCAGGCACCGGCGCGCCCACATTCCAGGCAGAGTTCGCCCGGCGCGCGTCCGGGCCGGTGCGGCGTGCCGAGCGAATCTGGCATTCGGCGGAGAACACGCGAATCGCGCCCTGGGCGCTGGCATTCCTGTCCGCAGTGCCGGCAGCAGCGGATTGGGCGATGCGCACCACGCGCATCGCCCAACCGGCGCAGTAGCGGGTCCGATCAGGCGGCGAGGCGGAGGGCTTCCTCGCGCGCATCCTCAATCTTCAGCTCCCCGCCTTCGCCCATGATCCCGTCGGCGGCGACGTATACGACATCGGTAATGCCGAGAAAGCCGAGGAAGAACTTGAGCCAGGGCGTCATGAAGTCGACCGCGCCTTCCACCGGGGTGCCGCCGCTCGCGATGGCGAGGTAGGCCTTCTTGCCCGTCAGGAGGCCTTCGGGCCCGTTCGCCGTGTAACGGAAAGTGGTGCCGGCCCGCGCCACCAGGTCCGCCCACGCCTTGACGGTCGAGGGCATCGTGAAATTGTAGATCGGCGTGCTGAAGACGATCACGTCCGCCGCCTGCAGTTCCTCGATCAGCGTATCCGCGATCTTAGCCAGATCGTGCTGCGCATCGTCACGCTCCGCATAGGGCGCAAGGTTCGCGGCAAACCGGTTTTGGTCGATGAAGGGCAGGTCGTTTGCCGACAGATCGCGTGTCACGACCGCAGTCTCGCCTTCCTTTCGCAGCGTTTCGAGGATCCGGTTGCCGAGATCGTTCGACACCGATTCATTGCCGCGGATGCTGGCCTTGATGTGAAGAATGTTCGTCATGTCGTTGTTCCTTCTTAAAGATCAGGCCGCGTCGACGAGGACGAGTTCGCTGTCCTCGAGTGCGGTCACGGTGAAGCTGTCCTGTCCGGTGATGGCGACACCGTCGCGCGCGCCGGCTTCCACGTCATCCACGCGGACCTTGCCGGTGGCGGGGACGAGATAGAGGTGCCGCGAAGCGGCGCGCGGGCGATAGGTCACGCTCTGGCCTGCCTTCAGCGTCGCGCCGAGGACTTCGGCATCCGTCCTGATCGGCAGTGCGCCGTCGTCGCCATCGGTGGCCGAACCGCTGGCAAGCGGTACGAACTGGCCGCTGCGGGCATCCTTGGGGAACTTGCGCGCGCCCCAGCTCGGCTCGCCGCCGCGCTCGTCCGGGATGATCCACAGCTGGAACAGCGTGGTTTCCTCGTCTTCGGCGTTCCACTCGGAATGCTGCACGCCCTTGCCGGCGCTCATCACCTGCACGTCGCCCGCTTCGGTGCGGCCTTCATTGCCCATGCTGTCGCGAT
Organism: Qipengyuania sp. JC766; assembly: GCF_040717445.1. Lineage (NCBI taxonomy): Bacteria > Pseudomonadati > Pseudomonadota > Alphaproteobacteria > Sphingomonadales > Erythrobacteraceae > Qipengyuania > Qipengyuania sp. JC766. The sequence goes on from NZ_JBFEFL010000001.1 coordinate 286,648, forward strand.
GGGTGATGGCGCCTTTGCGGACATAGGTGATGATTTCCATGTCGTTGTGCGGGTGGGGCGGGAAGCCGCTATTGGGCGCGATGGTATCGTCGTTCCAGACGCGCAGCGCGCCCCAGTGCACCCGTTCCGGATCGTGGTAACTGGCGAAGCTGAAATGGTGATGCGCGTCGAGCCAGCCATGATTGGCCGCGCCGAGGCTTGCGAAAGGTCTGAGTTCGATCACGGGATATCTCCTCGTTCGTGCTTTCCCGACCTATCTGGGGCTTGCGTGCTGGATGGAAAAGTCGGATAAAATCATCCGTGATGTTCGGAAAATTGGAACAATGAAGCTCGGCGAGCCGACGCTCGACCAGCTGCGCATCTTCCTCGCCGTCGAGGAAGCGGGCAGTTTCGGCGGAGCCGCGCGCCGGATGGGGCGGGCCGTGTCCGCCATCAGCTACGGCATCGCGCAACTGGAAGCCCAGCTCGGCCTCACACTTTTCGAACGGGAGGGTTCGCGAAAGCCGGTCCTTTCCGATGCCGGGCGCGGCCTGCTGGCGGAAGCGCGGGCGGTCACGGACCGGGCCGACATGCTGCTCGCCAAGACGCGCAGCCTCCATGCCGGGATCGAAAGCGACGTATCGCTGGTCGTCGATGTCATGGTTCCGGGCGATGTGACCGCGTCCGTTCTCGGCGCCTTCCGGGAGCGGTACCCGACCGTTTCGCTCCGCCTGCAGGTCGAAGGGCTGGGCGCAGTGGCCGCCTGCCTGATCGAGCGATCGTCCATCGTGGGCGTCGGCGGTCCGGTCATTGCCGATCATCCGGAGCTGGAGCGGCAGGATATCGGTGCGATAGATCTGGTCCCCGTCGCCGCGCCGGACCATCCCCTCGCCAAAGGAACCAACCGCCCTGGTGCGGGGCGCGATCACTTGCAGCTGGTTTTGGCGGACCGGTCCCAGCTCACACGCGGGCGGGAGTTTTCCGTGATGAGCGCGCGGACCTGGCGGCTCGGCGATCTCGCGGCCAAGCATGCGCTGCTGAAGGAAGGGCTGGGATGGGGCAATATGCCGCGCCCGATGATCCTGGCGGACCTCGCATCGGGGGCACTCGTCGAACTCGACCTGCCGGAAAAGCCCGGCGTATCCTACCGGCTGAGCGCGCTCTGGCGCAGAGATACGCGGCCCGGCCCGGCGACCAGCTGGCTGATCGACGCCCTGCGCGAGCGCCTTGCCGAATGTCCCCGCTGACGCAGGGACGGGCCCATCAGAGCTTCATGACCCAGCCATGCGGATCGGGTTCAGTGCCGCGCTGGATACCGGTCAGCCTGTTGCGCAGCTTCGTGGTCAGCTGGCCTTCCCCGCCCGAACCGATGGCGAATTCCCCGTCCGGACCCGCCACCGTGCCGACTGCCGTCACGACCGCCGCCGTTCCGCAAGCCATCGTTTCCAGCAGCGCGCCGGTGGTCGCATCCGCGCGCCACTGGTCGATGCTGTAGGGTTCCTCGCGGACCTGCAACCCTTCCTCGCGCATCAGTTGGATCAGGCTGTCGCGCGTGATGCCCGGCAGGATCGTGCCCGTCAGCGGCGGCGTGATCACGCTGCCGTCCTCGAACGCGAAGAACAGGTTCATGCCGCCCAGTTCCTCGACCCACTTCTTCTCGACCGCATCCAGGAAAACCACCTGGTCGCAGCCGTTCTCGATGCCTTCGGCCTGCGGCACGAGGCTGGCGGCGTAGTTGCCGCCGGTCTTGGCCGCGCCCGTGCCGCCCGGCGCGGCGCGGGTGTAGTTGCGGCTGGCCCAGATCTTCACCGCGCGGCTGCCGCCCTTGAAGTATCCGCCGACCGGGCTGGCGATCAGCAGGTAGGTGTATTTGCGCGCAGGCCGCACGCCCAGGAACGCCTCGGTCGCGAACATGAAGGGCCGCAGGTACAGCGATCCGCCTTCCGCCGTGGGGAACCAGTCGCCGTCGGCATCCAGCAGGTGCCGCAGGCTGTCGATGAACAGGTCCTCTGGCAGATGCGGCATCGCCATGCGCTCGGCCGACTGGTTGAAACGCGCGGCATTCGCATCCGGCCGGAACAGGGCGAGCCTGCCGTCCGGGTGCCGGTAGGCCTTCATCCCTTCGAAGATTTCCTGCGCGTAATGCAGCACCGCCGCGGCCGGATCGAGCGCGATCGGCTCGCGCGGGCAAAGCGTGGGTGAATGCCAGCCGCCCTGGTCCTCGTCATAATCGATCCGGACCATGTGATCGGTGAAGACCGTGCCGAAACCCGGATCGGCGATCGCTTGCGCGCGGGTCTCTCCCGGAACGGGTGCGGGATGGGGTTTGTGCGTGAATTCCATGGCGGCTGGGTAATCGCGCGCCGCTGCGAGGGCAAGGCGCAACCCGGCGCATGGCGCGGGGGGCGGCGGCGAGGGATGGAAAATTGCCCGCCAGGTCCATGTTCGGGAGGCAAGCGACAAGTATGATCTGTGAAAAAGTTATTTCAAGACTTGTGTTGGGGATTCGGATGACTCACAAAGGGGGTGAGGGCAGCGGCAACAGGCGGTTCTCGGCCCCCGGTGAAACGGTGCGGGTCTTGGCTCATTAGCGCGAAAGGAGGTGATCCGATGTCTCATGGTTCAGCAGAGAGGTCGGCAAGTTTCCGCGCGAGGCACTATCGGTAACACAGCATACCCTTAGAGGCTTCGTGAGCGGCACTTCCTGGCCGCTGACCATGCGAAAGGCAGTTCCACCTACGGGCGTGGAGCTGCCTTTCACATATCCGGGACCCTGACCCCGTCGCGCGGGGCGCCGAAATTCAGCGGCAATCCTCGATCGCCCGGCTCACCTCGGCCCAGGCTGGCAGGTAGAGCGGGGGCAACCCTTCCACTTCCACGGCGAACCGGCCTCTCGTCAGAGCCATCGCGTCCAGCAAAGGATCGCCCGCCGGTACGACCGCGACGAGCGAGGACACGAACGCGCCGTCGGGCCGCACGGTCAGTGCGCGGTCCATCGTTTCTGTCCGGATGCGCATCTGGCGCGGACCGGTCGATTGTCCCTGCCGGAGCAGGCGCAGGACCGGCGCCTGGCCCGCGCGCCGATCGCAATCGACGGTGAACAGCACGTCTGTCGCAGTGTTGCCGAAGAACGCCGTCCCGCCTCCCGCGGGCTTCGCATTGTAACGCCAGTCACCGCGGGTCTGCGGCGCGTCGATCCAGTTGTCGACACGCGGCGGCAGGGCAACCGGGGCCTGCGTTCGCACCGGGGCGGGCGTGGCGGCAGGCGTCGGCGCGGGCGTGGCGACCGGAGGCGGCGCGGCGGAAGGAATGCAGCCGGCCAGGAACACGGGCGCGGCGAGAGCGAGGGGGCGAAGCATGGGCGAAGGTCCTGTCATGTATAGAGACACGCATTGACGACCCGCATGATCCCGGAGGAGCCGGGAATTTCGATTTCCTGCGTGCCGGGACCGTGGAAGGTGAAAGTGCTCCCCTGCATGGCCATGGCGCCCAGGATCGGTTGCTGCGGATTGACGGTGGAAGCGAAGGCGGGTTGCGCGGACGGGGTCTGGCGCATCGGCAGCATGAAACGCTCGCGCGGTTGGCCGGCCATGATCGAGTACTGCCCGCCCGGCTGAAGCTGGCCTGCGCGCTCCACGGTCAGGGTCCGGTTCGCGCGCGTGCATGCGACGGTCAGGATCGGTTCGCCCTCGTGCGATGCGAACACGGCGCGTGCGCCATTGCCGTCCTCGGTCGTCTGCCAGTCGCCTTCGGCCAGAGTCTTGCCGGATGGCACGGCCGTGGGGGCGGCATTGGATGTGAGGACCGGCTCCGGCGCCGCAGCGGCGGCCTGCTGCTCCGGTTCTTCCGCGGGACCGCCGCAGGCGGCGAGGGCGACGGGCAACGCTAGGGCAATGAAAGGGGCGCGACGCATGGTTTCCACTCGTTCCTCGTGCTGGATGTTTTGCGCTGGATGCAGCAGCGCTCTAACCACACCGATATGCCACGCAAGCTCCGTCTCGATCAACTGCTCGTCCAGCGCGACCTCGCCGAAAGCCGCACCCGCGCACAAGCTCTGATCATGGCCGGCCTCGTCTTTTCGGGCGAAACCAAGCTCGCCAAGGCCGGCCAGCAGATCGCGGAGGACGCGCCGCTGGAGGTACGCGGGCGCGACCATCCCTGGGTCAGCCGCGGCGGCATCAAGCTGGCCCATGCACTGGACCATTTCGGGCTGGACCCGGCCGGGGAGGTCGCGATGGACGTCGGCAGTTCCACCGGCGGCTTCACCGACGTGCTCCTGACCCGCGGCGCATCGCATGTCATCGCGGTCGACAGCGGGACCAACCAGCTCGCGTGGAAGCTGCGGCAGGACCCGCGCGTCACGGTTATGGAACAGACCAGCGCCCGCATCCTGACACGCGAGATGATCGGCCGACCTTACGGCTGGGTGGTATGCGACGCCTCCTTCATTTCGCTCGCCAAGGTGCTCGAGATGCCCCTGGAGCTGGCGGAGACGCCGTGCCAGCTCGTCGCGCTGATCAAGCCGCAGTTCGAAGTGCGCCGCGAGGAAGTCGGCAAGGGTGGTGTCGTGCGCGATCGGACGCTTCATTCGCGCGTCTGCGACCAGGTCCGGGCGTGGCTGGAAGGGGAGGGCTGGACCGCGCAGGGTATCGAGACCAGCCCCATCACCGGCCCGGAAGGCAATGTCGAATTCCTGATCGCCGCCCAAAGGCTTTAGGCAAAGGGACCGGATGCCGCGGGGAAGCGGCGATCCGCGCGCGCGGCATTGCCGTCCCCCGCGCGACAGGCCAAGAAGGTGTCAAGACGATTCGACCCGGAGCGTGAATGACCACACTGGCGTCCAAGGCGCAGTTGCGAGCGAGTTTTGTCCGGTGGGCCCTGCTCACCGTCCCGGCCTGCGTCCTGCTGGGCTATTTGTCCGGCCAGCTTGGTAGCGCCGACACGCTGTGGTTCGAACAGCTGGAAAAGCCCGATATTTTCCCGCCCGGCTATGTGTTCGGCGTCGTCTGGTCGATCCTCTACGCCATGATGGGCCTCGCCTTAGCGCTCGTCTGCAGCGCCTGGGGGGCGAAGGGGCGAACGGCGGCGATCGTCCTGTTCCTCGTCCAGTTCGCGGTCAACCTGGCCTGGACGCCGATCTTCTTCGGTGCCTACCAGATCACCGGCGGACTGATCGTGATCGGTATCCTTGCCGTGCTTCTCGCACTGACGATCGTCGCGTTCTGGCGGATCAGGACGCTCGCGGGTGTGCTTTTGCTGCCCTATCTGGCCTGGGTGCTGTTCGCGTCGGTCCTCAACTACCAGTTCCTGCAGCTTAATCCGGAGACCGACGGGGTAGACCCGACCGGTCCGATCCAGAGTGTGGAAATCTGACGCCGGGAATCAGGCGCCGGAAATCAGGTTTCGTCGGCGCGCGTCAGCCAGTCGGCGAGTGCCCTGACCTTTTTCTGGCGCCACTGCGGCAGCGGTGCAAGCAGCCAGTAAGCGCGGCGCGCATCCATCGGGCCTTCGACGGCCGCGAGTTCGTTTTTCGCCAGCGCCGATTCCGCGAGCATCAGCGGCAGTACCGTGCGGCCGAGCCCCGCCATGGCCGAACTGAGCGCCTGACCTGCCGTCGCGACCTCGATGGCCGGGCGCACATCGTCCGGAAGATTGGCCGCCGTCCAGCCGATCCAGTCGTCCGGCGCGTCGTGCCGCGCGACGATTACCTTGCGTGCTTCGCCCAGAGCCACCCCTTCCAGATCGCCGGGTCCGTCGACAAGGCGGATCGCGAAATCCAGGTTCGCTTCGGTGAAGTCGGCATACTCGTCTTCGACCACGTGGATCTGGATCGTAGGGTTTTCCTTGCGGAAATCCGCGAGGCGGGGGGCCAGCCACTGCGCGTAGAACTCGCGCGGGGCGGCAATCGTGTACCGGTCGCTCGCCTGTCCGGCCTGCATCGCCTGTACGCTTTCCTCGAACTTGAGGAATCCCTCGCGAAGGGCGTCCAGGCCGGCGGCCCCTTCGCCGGTCAGTTCGAGCCCGCGGCTGGTACGGCGGAACAGGACGGTGCCCAGATGGTCTTCCAGCGCCCTGATCTGCTGACCCACCGCGGCCGGGGTCACGGCAAGCTCGTCCGCCGCCCGCGTGAACGACAGGTGCCGTGCGGCGGCATCGAAGACGCGCAGCGCATTGAGGGGCAGGTGGGTTCGCTTCATCGTGAGCGCGACTTAAGGCGAGGGCAGCGTGCGCTCAAGATGCGGACCGTCAGTTCGCGGGCGCGGGCGCGGCCAAGGGGAAGAAGGGGATGCGCACCTCGATCGGCTCCCCGGCCTGCCGGGCGAAGGTGTAGAAGCCTTCCATCGATCCGTGCGGCGTAATCAGCGGACAGCCCGACACGTAATCATGGCTCTGCCCGGGTGCGAGGACCGGCTGTTCACCGACGACGCCTTCGCCGTCGACATGGTTCACCATCCCGCGCGCATCGGTGATGCGCCAGTGCCGGGTCAGCAGTTGCACGGTCTCGTCCGAGCCGTTCTCGATCCTTATGTGGTAGACCCAGAACCACTTCCCCGCCGCCGGGAGGGACTGTTCGGGAAGGAAATTGACTGCCACGCGGACAGTGATGTCGTGGGACGTGGCGGCATGGTCAAATAGCTGGATCATTTCGCCAGCAAGGTAGCGACCCGCTCCTGGTTCGCAAGGCCGTTCGGGCCGGAGAGTGCGCAACCGGACGACCGAAAGTGCGGGGCGGTGCGGGGGAAGGGGGGAGGCACCGCCCCGGTGGATGGTCAGGCGACCATCCGGTCTTTCGGATCGCAGTCGTTCTCGCGCAGCAATTCCATCAGCAGGTTTGCGCCCAGCGGCTCGGCGAACTGGAAACCGGCCGATCCATGAGCAACCCAGCGCAACCGCGTCTGTTCGAAGGAACGGCGGCCGAGGCAGATCGTGGCGAGCGTGCCCGGGGCGAATTCGGGCAGGCCGTATGCCATCAGTCCGCGCAGCGAGATGTTGAGGACGACGGCCTGGAACCGGTTTCCCTCGACCCAGATCTGCGCATTGCGTTCGCACGGGATGCGGGCAGAGCGGTCGGGACGGGCGAAGATCTTCGGGTCCGCTTCGGCAAGGTTCTCCACCCCGACACGGCGGCCGTCCTGCCAGACGACGCGGGCTTCGATCGGTTCGATGCCGTCCCAGAAATATTCGAGCGTCTCACCGACGCGAAGATCTTGGTCGGTCTCGATCTGCGCACCGACGGGGGAAAGATTGCGCACGAGCGCGAGATAGGCCCCGTGGGCCAGCGTGATGCAGCAGGGGCGCAGGAAAGTGAGATGCCGGTCGGCCGCGCGGCGGCATTCGACGATTTCGGCATGCGTAGGCGCATCGCCAAGCGGCGTGCGCGTTTCTTCGTCTCGGGAATGTGGTGCGCTCGTCGGAGCGGACAGGTGCGGCGTGACCGCGGAACCATCGTCGATGCCCGATGGCAGGCTCCCCCTGGGTAGGTGCATTTCTCGCGCTCCCTGTTATTTTTTTAATCCCCCCGTTCCGCGTTCCATCGGGACCAATCGATGGCTGGGGGCGGAACGGGGTGGATCGCAAGGGTCAAGGCGACGTGAAGTGGCGCTCTCGACACCCCCTTTCTGGCCGGGGATCAGGGTTAATAAAAGTCTTACACCGTAAATGTAACGCAACGTAACGTTACGCCTGTCAAATACGGATGATTACCGATAGGATGGGCGTCGCCAACACCGTAAGGTAAACAAAAATTTACGAAATCGGCGGTCGCATGCAGAATGAAAATGAACCAGCAAGTCGCGAAATATACCTAGGTCAGGAGGTCGATCGCATCCTGGAGGACCCGGTTTTCGCCCGGTCCCCGATCCAGGCGCGTCTCCTGAGCTTTCTTCGCGATTGCGAATTGCAGGGCCGCCAGTCGCTCGGCCAGTACGAGATTGCCACCGAAGGCCTCGGCAAGAGCGAAGACTACGATATCCAGAACGACAGCTACCCGCGTGTCCAGGTGTCGCGGTTGCGGGCGAACCTGGCCAATTACTACGCGCGTAACGAGCCGCATGGCGAACAGTGCGTGTTCCTTCCGTCCGGAACGTACAATCTGAAACTCGCTTCGCGCGAGAAGGCCTATCCCGACCGGCGCAAGGTCAACCGGGACGGAACTCCGGTCGGAAGTGAGGCTGCGGGCGAAGCGTCCGCCATTGCCGGTACCGAGCCCGCCATCGCAGCCTCGCCGGTCCGTGCCGGGCGAGGCTTCCCCGGAGGCGCCGTCGGCATGGCAATCGCCGGGATCCTTGCGACGCTGCTGGTCGGAGCGATCGTTGCGGCCCTGTTCCTGCGCTCGTCCCCGACGAATCGCGAAGGGCGGCAGGTCCCGCAAGTCGCACTCGAAGTGCGGGAGGAGGCAGGTTTCGACGCCGAGCCGCTGACCGCTGCGGTGCTGCGTTCCGCGCGCCTGCAGCTGGAGGATTCGTTCGTGTCCTATCTTTCGGGCAACCGCGGGACAGACAACGCCGATTACCGGGTGGTGATCGACATGGGTTTGGGTGTCGAGTTACCCGAGGCCAATCTCACCCTGCTGGGGAACAATTCCGAAACTCTCTACACCGCGTCGGTGCCGTTCGAGGGGGACCGGGCGGCGTTCCTCCGAGGCATCTCGGCCAACCTGGTGCCGATGGTCTCGCCCGGCGGAGTGATCGCCAAGACCGAATCGCAGTTCATCACAGGAGCGCCCCGGTCCGCGTTCGAATGCTTCCTGGTGATCGAGTCGCGTCGATCGACCGGCGCGGCGACGGGGGATTCGATCGACGATTGCCTCGCGGCGTATCCGCAGGACCGATTTGCCGCGTACTGGCACGCGCGCAAGGCGTTCTCGGGCTATCAGGGACTGATCGCGCAGGGCATTGCTCCGGACCGGTCGCAGGAACCCTGGTCGCATATCGAGGAGGCCTTGCGGGTCGATCCGTACAACGCCTTCGCCAATTACGTGGCTGCCAAGGTCAATGTCGCGGAAGGCAATTGCGACGGCGCCAATGTCCTGATCGACCGCGCCCTGCGCCGGGGCACGACCTATCCGGCGCTGGAAGCGGCTACCGAAGTCGAAATCGCGAGCTGTCGCAAAAACGGGCAGGAGGTGGAGGGCGACAACCACGAGAACCTGCGCCGGCTCGTCCGTGAAAATCCGGCACCCGATCCCCTCATGCATCTCTATCTGGTGCTGGCCTCCCTTTCGTCGAGCGACCGCGCGCTTGCGATGGAAGCGATCTCGAAGCGGGAACCGGCCGCGTCGGGCAACCAGCTGGAGGAGGTCGTTGCTGAACTGAGGGAAGCGCTAGCGAACCCCGCCTCGGTTCGCGGGTCGCGCGCGGAACTCGACCGGTCGCTGGCCCTGTTCGTGTGGGACGATCGCGCCCGCAATCGCATCTTGCGCGAACTCGAGGCTGGTACCTGACGGAGTGGCATTGAGCAGGCGCAAATCCGGAGCACCGCCTCTTTCCCACAACCTGCTATTGCGAGTGATGTGCAACAAGCATATGCAGGTGGGGAAGGAGTCGAGAATGTCCCAACCCAGCCAGCCCTGCGCCCTGCCTTATGCCCTGCCGAACGATCGCGTCCTGCGCCCGACGCTCGTCATGCTACGCCGGATGGCCGCGCACGGCCTGCGCGACGCGCGTGCGACGATGCTCGCGATCGACACGTTTGGCGCGGATTTCCGCAAGCCGCTGACGCTGATGCGCTGCTACCTGCACGAACTCGCCACGGCATCTTGCCGCAATATCCGGATCGCGCCGTGCTGCGCGCCGCGCATGACGCGCGACGAGGCCCTGATGATGGAGACGATCGAGCTGGGCTGCGCCGCGTCCTTCAGTGCGCTGACCGATGGCGGCGCGATCGACCGGGTGTTGCCGACGGCGCAGGCGCTCCAGATGGAACTCGCCGCCTGCGCCTCCCGCCGCGCGGGCTAGAGGCCCGCTGCGCCCAACGCGCGGTCGAGGTCTTCTTTCAGGTCCTCGATATCCTCCAGCCCGACATTGATGCGCAGCAGGCCTTCGCTCACGCCCATTTCGGCGCGCGCCTCCTCGCCCATCGCGGCATGGGTAGTGCTGGCGGGGTGGCACATCAGGCTGCGCGCGTCGCCGATATTGTTGGAGATATCGACCAGCTCCAGCGCATCCAGGATCGCGTGCGCCCGCTCGCGCCCGTCGACCTCGAAGCTGAAGATCGGCCCGAACGCATCCATCTGCTTTGCCGCCAGCGCGTGCTGCGGATGGCTTTCCAGCCCGGGATGCAGCATGCGCGGCACGCGCCCCTCGATGAACTTGCCCAGCGCGAGCGCATTCTCGCTCTGCTGCCGCGCCCGCAGGCCCAGCGTCTCCAGCCCCTTGAGCACGACCCAGGCGTTGAAGGGCGCGCAATTGGGCCCGGTATTGCGCTGGAAGGGGAGCAGGACTTCGTCGATCCATTCCTCGCTGCCGCACACGGCACCGGCCAGCACGCGGCCCTGTCCGTCCATCAGCTTGGTCGCACTGTAGGCGACGACGTCCGCGCCGAACTCCATCGGCCGCTGCAAGGCGCTGGTCGCGAACGCGTTGTCCACCACGGTCACGATGCCGTGCGACTTCGCCAATCCGCAGACGAAGGAGAGGTCCACGATGTCGAGTGTCGGATTGGCCGGCGTCTCGAAGAAGAAGACCCTGGTGTTCGGCCGGATCGCGCGTTCCCATTCCTCGTTCACGGCGCTGTCGATCACGGTCGTCTCGATCCCGAAACGCGGCAGCAGGTGATCGACCAGCCAGCGGCACGATCCGAACGCCGCGCGCGCGGCCACGCAATGGTCGCCCGTCGAAAGCTGGCTCAGCAGCGCCGCGGTCATCGCGGCCATCCCGCTCGCCTGCGCGCGGCAGGCTTCGGCCCCTTCCATGAGGGCGATCCGCTCTTCCAGCATGGCGACGGTCGGGTTCTGCAGCCGGGAATAGGTCATGCCGGGCTGGTCGCCCGCGAAACGCGCCGCGACCGTGGCCGCGTCGTCATAGGTATAGCCGCTGGTGAGGAACAGCGCTTCGCTGGTCTCTCCGTGCTCGCTGCGCCAGGTGCCGCCGCGGATGGCGCGGGTGGCAGGGCGCCACGATTGAGTGACGGAGCGATCTGTTCCTGTGGTCTTCTTCATGGTCACTCGCGCTTTTACCGGGCGCGCGTGGCGAGACAAGCGAAGCCTTGGCGCGCGCGCCGGCCCATTGCCACCCGCGCCCGTGCGCGGCAATCTGTTGCAGGGGCGCGGCACAGGGACGGGGAGAGTTTCCGGACATGCGACAGATCATCGGACTTCTTGCGGCGTCCGCCGCGATCGCCACACTTGCCGGGTGCGGCGCCGGCCGGCCCGTGCAGTCCGCGCAGGCGGCAGGCCCGGCCGGAGCCGGGCTCTCCGGCATGCCGCCGGGTTTCGAAGCTATCCCGCTGGCAGAATGCACCCCGCCGCAACCCGCCCGGCCGATCCTGTGGTTCGATGCCGCATCGGTAGCGAAGGGCGGTCGGATAGAGATCAGGCCGACCTGGGTCGTCGGCTCGCATCTGTGGTTCGACGCGAAGGCGGGTTGCCTGCGCGATCTGTCGATTGAGCCTGCCACTGCGCGCTTCGTATGGGACGAGGGCCGGCTCTACCTGGAACCGGATGACGAGGCGGATGTCGGAACCACATTCGTCATTGCAGGCAAGCTGCAGGATCAGGAGCTTTCGGGCACGGCGGTGCAGCTATACGATCCGGCGGCGTTCCCGCTGGTCGGCACCTGGCGCCAGGACCCGGCGGCGTGCGGCGATGCACAGGCGATGCGCGAACTGATGTTCGATGCCGCCGGCGGCTTCAGCGCCACCTGGCTCCCTTTCGAACGGTACAAGGACTACTGGGGCAGCTATTCGTACGACCCGGCAACCGGCGCCCTGGTCCTGGAGCCGAAGGGCGGCAACAACGTGCCCGGCAACCTCGGCAGCGGGAAGGCGGAACTGGACGGCGATACGCTGGTGCTGATGAGCGCATCGGTCGGTTCTCCCGACGGCAGGCCGCCTTGCGCGCAGCCGTTCACGCGCCGGTGATCGCTCGTCGGAGGTCGCACCCGGGCCGTTCGGCCTTCTGGCCCCTTGAAGCCCCGGTCCGCCCACTCTAGCAGCGGGGCGATGCAGACCGCGCCCATCAATCCGGACGATCCGCGCGGGGTTACGGCGCTCGTTTCGCTGGTCTTTCTCGGTTTCTGCCTCGTCCGGCTAAATATCCCTTCGACCCCCTATTTCGACGAGGTCCATTACCTCCCGGCCGCGCGCGAGATGTTCGGCGAATGGATGTGGAAGAACCGCGAGCATCCGATGCTGGGCAAGCAGTTGCTGGCGCTCGGCATGGCGATCTTCGGCGACAATGCATGGGGCTGGCGGATCATGCCGGTCCTGTTCGGCACGCTGGCCGTGTTCGCCGGGACCCGCGCGATGTGGCATGCCCGCGGATCCGCCTTCGCCTCCATCGCCTTCGGCATCCTGCTTGCGACCGGCTTCCACCTGTTCGTCCACGCGCGCATCGCCATGCTGGACATCTTCATGGTCGCGTTCTTCGCCGTCGCCTTGTGGCAATGCGCCGCGGCCATCCACCAGCCCGAAACGGGGCGCTGGCGGCTGGCCATTGCCGGCATCGCGCTGGGCCTCGCCATGGGCAGCAAGTGGAACGTGCTGCTGCTGGCGGCGCTTCCCGGGATCGGCTTTTTCGCAGGGCGGCTGATGGCCGGACGGCGGCGGCTGTTCACCAGCCGGCGCGGATCGCCGGTGCCGGGAATATCTCTGCTGGAAGCGGCGCTGCTCTTGGGGGCATTGCCGCTGTTCGTCTACTGGCTGACCTTCTGGCCGGCCTATCTCGCCCCGTTCCAGCCGCTGGAGCCGGGCGGGTTCGTGGCCTATCACCGCGAAGTGCTGGACCTGCAGGCTTCGGTGACGCAGCCGCACCCCTACCAGAGCAACTGGCCGCAATGGGTCGCGAACTGGCGGGCGATCTGGTATCTCTACGAACCGATCGACGGCGCGCAGCGCGGCATCATGCTGATCGGGAATCCGGCGACCATGCTGCTGGGCCTGCCCGCGCTGGCCTGGGCCGCCTGGTCGGGGATCATGCACCGCCGGTGGGACGCGCTGGCGCTGGTCGTCATGTACCTCGTTTCCGTCGGCATGTGGGCGGTCGTGAACAAGCCGATCCAGTTCTATTATCACTACCTCCTGCCGAGCTGCTTCCTGCTCGGCGCGCTCGCGCTGCTGCTGGACGATCTGCGCAACCTCGGCGGTTTCTGGCGCTGGCTGGCCTGGGGCACTCTCGCGCTGTCGGCAGGGATGTTCGCCTGGTTCTATCCGATCCTGAGCGCGGCCGAACTGGAAGGGCCGCGCAGCTTCGCCTTCTGGATGTGGACCGACAGCTGGCGCTGACGCGGCCGGATCCGTCCGGTTCAGGCGGGATAGCGGCCCCAGACGAAGCGGCTCGACAGCGCGTAGTTCCACACCGCGCCGATGACGATCCCGGCCATGGCCCCCATGGCCCAGTGCAGGCCCTGCGCCACCAGGAAGGTCGCGACCGCGACATTGGCAATCGCCCCAACGGCGCAGGTCGCGCAGAAACCCAGCCAGCCGCGCAGGAGGGCGGCAAGGCCGGTCAGCCGCCGGTCGCGATAGGTCAGCCAGTTGTTGAGCCAGAAGTTGAACGTCATCGCCGCGAACACCGCGGCGCTCTGCGCGACCACGAAGGCCGCCACTTGCAGGACGATCGCCAGCACCGCCATGTGCACTGCGACGCCGACGGCACCGACCGTGCCGAACAGGGCGAAGCGCGTCGGGATGAAGCGGCCGAGGCTGCGTTCGTAAAGGCCGATCAGGAATTCGAACGCCACCGCGCGGTCCAGCTTGCTGGTCCCGCTGCGCCGCCGTGCGAAGGTCAGCGGTTCCTCGTGGACGCGCAGCGGTTCGGGCGCGACGGCGAGGATATCGAGCAGGATCTTGAACCCCACGCCGGACAGGCGCGGGGCGAGGGCGCGCAGTCGCCAGCTTTCGAGGAGGAAGAAGCCGCTCATCGGATCGCTGAGATCGACGCCGAGAAGCTTGCGCGCCAGCCGGTTGGCAAGCCCGCTGGCACGCTCGCGTCGTTCGCTGGCAAGGCCGGCGGCACTTGCCCCGCTGGCGAAGCGGCTTGCGACGGCGATGTCGGCGGAGCCGCCGCGGACCGCGTCCAGCATGCGCGGCAGCAAGGCCGGATCGTGCTGGTGATCCGCGTCCATGACCGCCGCGAACGGCGCGGCGGTAGCGCACATCCCCTCGATCGCGGCGGAGGCGAGGCCGCGGCGGCCGATGCGGTGGATGACCCGCACGCGCGGATCGGCGAGGGCGAGGGCGCGCGCTTCGTCGGCCGTGCCGTCGCCGCTGTCGTCGTCCACCACGATGGCTTCCCACCCGCCGGTCCCCAGCGCAGGGGACAGCGCCGCGTCCAGCCGCGCGATCAGCGGCGCGAGATTGTCCCGCTCGTCGAGCGTCGGTAGCACGACCGCGAGTTCGAGTGTCATCCGACCATCCGCAGGAGGCGTTCGCGCAGCATCTCGCGCGCGGCCATAACATCGCCCCGCCGGTCGGCAAGGAGATAGCGCGCGATGTCCGGCCCGGTCCGCGCGAAGCGGTCCAGCAGCGCGTCCAGGTCCTCGTCCTTCGGGGGAAGGCTGCCGCCATAGCCGAGCTCGCGCATCACCAGCGCCTCGTAAGCGAGCATGGCGCGCAGCCACTCCCGGGCGGAGGCCGCGTGGCAGATCGCCTCGAGGAGGCCGCCCAGCGCATCGTAGAGCGCGGGGTAGGGATTGCGTTCCGGCAGGACGGTGGCGGTCAGCGCGGTCGCCCAGCCGATCGCGGCGGCGGGCAGGGGTTCGGTCAAATAGGGGCCGCGGCTCGTCACCAGTTCCAGCCGCGCGAAGGGCAACTGGCTGTCCGACTTCGCGCGCAGTTCCGCCTCGACGAGGTTCCCCGGTATGACGACCGGGCGCAGCCGCCGCCCGCGCCCGCCCGCGACATACCCCGCGACCATGCCGAATTCCTGCGTCAGCAACCGCGCGATCGCGGCGGTCTCCCCATGCTGGCGCGTCGCCAGGACGATGGCGGGCGCACGCAGGTTCAGCACGAGCCCGGGCCCTCGTTCATCGGGAGATCAGGGCTTCCCGGAGTCTCCGGCGTGCTTCGCCTCCAGCGCGGCGACGCGTTCCTTCAGGGCTTCCGCTTCCTCGCGCGCCTTTGCGGCCATGTCCTTCACCGCGTCGAATTCCTCGCGCGACACGAAGTCCATGCCGCCCATCGCTTCCTTGATCCGTTCGCGCGCGGCGTCCTGCGTTTCGCGGGCCATGCCGGCGAAGGTGCCCGCGGCGCTGTTGGCGAGCTTCACGAAGTCGGAGATGACGGGGTTCTTGCTTTGCATGCTCGCGTATTTGGGGGAGCGGGCGGGGGTTGTCCAGATGCCTTGGACACAAGCGTGGTCGCGCCCGCACTGCGCCTGCAGCCCGTCATATGTTATCGAAACCATGCGGAAATCCGCCGGTTTTTGGGGTCATGGACATACTTGCCGACGATCCTGCGACGCAGGACAATACCGACGAGGCGCTGGCGGAGAGGTTTCGCGCCTTCGTTTCCGACACGGCGTTCCCCTGCGTGGGGGCGAAGTCCGCCCTGGCGCGCGGTTCGCTGGAGATCGCGGTGGCGCAGGACATCGAGAGCGCGTGGGACGATTTGCGCATCCATCGCCGCCTGCTCGACTGGTCGTGGCGCTACCGGGACGAGCAGGACGGGCTGCGTTCGCTCGTCTTCCTGTTCCGCGCCGGCCGGTCGCTGGACGAGGAGGCGTTCGAGCGCGCCCTGTGGGACCGCCTCCAGTCCATGACCGACAAGGACGTCTGGCTCGGCCAGTCGCCCGACCCCGCCGTCAGCGCGCAGCCGGCCGATCCGCATTTCGGCCTCAGCTTCGGCGGGCAGGGCTATTTCGTCGTCGGCCTCCACCCCCATGCCTCGCGCCCCGCGCGCCGGTTCGAGGTCCCGGCCATGGTCTTCAACCTGCACGACCAGTTCGAACGGCTGCGCGCCGAGGGCCGTTACGAACGCATGCGCGAAGTCATCATCGCGCGCGACACGGACCTGGCCGGCACGCCCAACCCGATGCTGGCCCGCCACGGCGAGGCGAGCGAGGCGCGCCAGTACAGCGGGCGGCAGGTGGGCGAGGACTGGCGCTGCCCCTTCACCGGCCGCGCGCCCGCATCACAGGAGACGCCATGACCACCCGCATCCCGCCGCGCAGCGGCACCGCCTTCCATCTGAACGCAGGCCAGCGCCTGCGCGTGATCGATCCCGAGGGCACGCAGGTGTCCGACCTGCTCGCCTTCGCGCGGCACGATACGCGCGAGGTAATCTCCAACGGGCGCACCTTCGATTACGAGGAGACCCTGCACCTCACCACCGGCAACACGCTGTGGAGCAACCGGTCGAACCCCATGCTGGACATCGTGGAGGACAGCGTGGGCCGCCACGATTTCCTCCTCACCCCGTGCAGCGAGGACACCTTCCGCCATTTCTACCCGGACAAGCCGGTCCACCGCGGCTGCTTCGGCAATTTGGCGGAGGCGCTGGCCCCGCACGGCGTCGCGCCGGACAACATCCCCACCGCCTTCAACGTGTTCATGAACGTGCCGGTGGCGCGCGACGGCACGCTGCGGGTTGATCCGCCGACCAGCGGCGCGGGCGATTTCTTGCTGCTGGAAGCGCGCATGGACCTCGTCATCGGGCTGACGGCGTGTTCCGCCTATGCCTCCAATGGCGGCAGTTTCAAGCCGATCGATTACGAGGTGAGCGATGATTGAGGTAACAGGCGGGCCGCAGGGCGGCCGTGCCCCGACACCGGCAGGGACCGCCTGATGGAAGGACCGCTGGAATGGGCCGCGTCTATCGGCGCGATCGTGGCCGCGCTGCTGATCGCGATCGATGTGGGGCGCCGCGTCACCGGATATGGCTTCGTGCTGTTCGTGCTCGTCTCGGTCCTGTGGATCGTCTCGGGCCTGACGAGCGATGCCATCCCGATCGCGATCATGAACGCGGTGCTGCTGCTGGTGAACGCCTGGGGCGTGTGGCGGTACCTGCTGCGGCCGGATGGCACGGCGTCGGCACCGGACAGTCGGACCTGACCCGCGCCATCAACCGTCCCTGGCAGCGGGGAGGGAGGCCAGCACTTCGGCCCGTATGCGTTCGTAGACCGGGTGGCCGGGCACGATCTCGCGCTCGTCCACGCGCCAGCTCGTTCGGCGGCGCAGGAGGTAGATCAGCAAGCCGTTGCCGCGCCCGGCCCAGCCGCTGACGGGATCGTCGTCGAACCCGCCGCCCAGCGCCCGCTCCAGCGCGCAATCCTCCAGCCGGTCCGCACCCCAGCGCAGCGCCTCGTCCCAGGCGGCGGCGAACCCCTCCGCGCCGGGCCGCGCGCGCAGCTTGTACAGCGCTTCCATGCTCTTGCCGATATGGCGCGCCGCGCTCGACACGATGCCCGTCTGCGCCAGGTGCGAGACGAAGGCGCGCTGGCGCTCGGGCGTGATCGAATTGCGGCGCGGCCGCCGGTGGCGATAGGGGGTGAAGGCCAGCAGCGGATCGTCCGCCTCCGGCGCCGGCGCGATATTGGCGACGGAGGACGTGGCCTGGCGCGGCGTGGCGCGGGTAGGACCGGGTTCGGGCATGACCGGGGTCAGGTTGCAGAACGGCCGCGTGTAGGACAGGAAGTTTTTGTTTTTCGCTCGCCCCTCCGGGCGAGCGTCCTCGGCGCTGATCCTCCGCTTCGCTCCGGGCACCTGCGGGCGGGCAGTCGCCCTTGCGGCGCCAAGCGCCGTTTTCGGTTTGGCCTCAAGCGCCGGCGGGGCCATCCGGCCCCTCAGGCTATCCTCGCGCCTTCGGCGCTGCGGGCGGGCAGTCGCCCTTGCGGCGCTTCGCGCCGTGCTCCGCGACCCGGCCGCGAGCTTGCGCCGGGAAACCGGGACCAAGCCAAGCCGGTGAGCGCAACTCCGGTCCGCGACCAGCGGATCGCAAGCGCGACCGCGCGCCGCCGCTTACGCGGCGCAGCAAGCGGGGCGGACGCCCCGCGCCCGCAGGGGCAAAACAAAAACTCTCGCCCCACGCGTGACCTGTTCATTCCAAACCCTCCCGCAACCACGCCAGCGCGCCCGCTTCCATGCCCTTGAACTTGGGCCAGCCTTCCGGCTCGTCCGCCAGCGGCGCGCAGGCGAGGGCGGTGCCTTCGGGCAGTTGCCACTTGATCCGGTGGTAGAGCTTCGAGCGGGTGAGGGCGGAGCGCACCAGCCACAACCCCTCCGCCAGCGAATGCCCATCGCCATGCAGGTCGAGCGGTCCCGCCGGCTCGACCCCGGGATCGTGCCAGATCAGGTAGAGCTTGGTTTCGTCGGCCATTACGGATCAATGCGAGAGCGGGGCTAAGGTTCGGGAAGATGCCCGACGACTGCGCGCTACTCGCACAAGCAGAGATAATCTGCCGGGGCGGATCTGGTCGAGTCGGGTTTGTGTATGGCGTTGATCAAGTTGCGCAACGCAAGTGTCCAAGAAAGCGGATCATGCTGCAGGACAGCTTATGATTGCTTCTTTTCTCGAAATAGCTGCACTGAGTCGGAGGCCTTTTTGCTTGCGGACTGGCCAAAACTTTTCATGGCGATGCTTCCGCCACTTGCCACATTTCGCACAGTTCGCGTCACTTTCGAGAATGTCAGGCGCCGCTCTTCAAGAAATGTCTTTTGGATCGTTTCGAGTGCGAATTCTTCTCTTTCGTCTATTACACCATCTGCGGCGACAACTTCGCGAAGAAAAGCCATGAGTTCGGCCTGCATTTCGGTCGGATTGCAGTCGGGATTTGAAGCCTGAAATTGGGCGATTGCGACGGCCAGATCCTTGATACGGGTCTCGTCGGCATGGAGTTCGAGTGTCCCAAGTGCGGTCGTGACGTAATCGGCGTCGAACCCCCAGTCTTCTATGAAATGGTTGCGGATCGCGGCCTTCTCTGAAGGTTCGATTTTTCCGTCGATTGCCGCAACACGCAAAGCTAGGGCTCCCAGCAAATCAATGAGCGCTGCACCAAGAACATCTATGGGAGTGTTGATGTATTTTGGTATCGTGTCCACGAACACTTGGCCTTTCCCCGAAAGCCAACGAGACGCACCGTAATAGCCTCCGCCAGCTACAACGGCGGCAGCGATAACCCAGCCGATTGGAGTGCTTGCGGTCGCCAGACCCAGCATTGCAGCAAGCCCTGCAGGCGCGAAGAATTTGCCTGCCACAACTGAAGAACCGGCAATCGCTGCGCCAGTCCCGGCCGCTCCTGCCGTGTCGTACAATGCGAAAAGGTTCTTCTTGGCGCGAAGCAATGCGAACGCATCTTCGCCAATCCGCAGCTTTTGCTTGAAACGTAAGGGGTCGGCGACAACCCGATCGAGACCCGCTTCATCGATCATGGGACAGTTCTTTCTTTTTCAGCGGGCCTCGAGTGCCGCGTCCAACTTGGCCGAATACAGGGTGATTTGCCGTTCAACTGCGCTGTGATGCAAATCGGAGAGAGCGCCAGCGGTGATCATGAAGGCCGATAGCAACGGTCCCACAAGGGGAGCGAGGATGACACCCAAAACCGGGATCGACCCGATAAGTATTGTAACGGTCAATCCCACCAAGGCGCCCAAGGCAGTGCCCGGATATCTCTTCATCAGATCGAGCAAGAATGTGAGGATTGAGCGGCCAACGTCGACGACGCGACCTGCTACGTTCACTGTCAGTCCGAGCAAATCGTTCAAAAGGACCTTCGCATCGGCCGGAATGACCAGATTGTCGAGTTGATTACCGAGCTCGCGACGCGATGGCAGGCCTTCGATTAGGGCCGTCGAACCATCGTCCATTCAAATCCCTCCGATTAAAGGCTCAATTCCAACACGGTGTAGCCAAGCTGTATCCGTACAGTGCAGCAATAGTCCTTAGCAAAAAATCGATTTCGAGTAAAAATGAGGTTATCCCAGATATCGATCTATCTTCTGCCATTCCTAGCATGAAGTGCGGTTGGCAGCCTCACAGTGACTCCCTTGACCGATCCTACATCGCGCAGTAAGTGCGCGCCCATCCGGTGCTGGACTCGCATCCGTGCGAAACCCGCTCCGGCCAGATAGAGCTGAACATTGGCGTGTCGGTCCCGGGGCCAGTCGCATTTGCGGCGTGGCTCTTTTCTATTGCGGCGGAGGCAACCTTCCGCCCGGGGCAGCCGTCAAAGTAACCCGGTGGCCGAGGCTGCATGGGTGGAGTGTTTCGAAGCTCGTGCGAACAACCCGCTCCGGTGCCGCGGCACCGCGCGCGTCGCCCGCACGAACCCCGATCGCACCACCGATCAGACCGAACGCCGCCAGCCCGAAGGCCGGGACCGCGCCCCCTCATGCAAAAGTGGGCACCGGTTTTGCGCCCGGAGGGTGCGCCCCGGATGCATTCGCATCCGGACAACAAGGTGAAGAGAAAGAATCTATGCCGACGATCAACCAGCTGGTCCGCAAGGGCCGCGAACCGCAGAAGGCCAAGTCCAAGGTCCCTGCGATGGAGCAGAACCCGCAGAAGCGCGGCGTCTGCACCCGCGTCTACACCACGACGCCGAAGAAGCCGAACTCCGCGCTGCGCAAGGTGGCCAAGGTCCGCCTGACCAACCAGCGCGAAGTCATCTCCTACATTCCGGGCGAAGGCCACAACCTGCAGGAGCACTCCGTCGTGCTGATCCGCGGCGGCCGCGTTCGCGACCTTCCGGGCGTGCGCTACCACGTGCTGCGCGGCGTGCTGGATACCCAGGGCGTGAAGGACCGCAAGCAGAGCCGTTCGAAGTACGGCGCCAAGCGTCCCAAATGATTGGAGCGCTTCAGGCGTCCGCCTGAAGCTACGGCACCGGCCCGCTCCCCCACCCTTCCACCCGGAAATTGTCCTAAAGGGCAGAAGGGTGGGGGAGCAGACCGGAGCCGAATTGAGGTTTCATCGCGGGGCCAGGCCTCTTCCCCACCCGGACACCCTGCCTGAAGGTAGGATCTGGGTGGCCGGGTGGGGGAGAGGGCTGGAGCCGCCAAGGCGACATGGAGATGTCGCCGCACTCCGAAGGAGTTAGAAATATGTCACGTCGTCGTCGTCCCGAGAAGCGGGAAATCCTGCCGGATCCCAAGTTCGGGGATCAGATCCTGTCCAAGTTCATGAACAACCTCATGCTGGACGGCAAGAAGGCCGTGGCCGAAGGCATCGTCTACACCGCGCTCGACACGGTGGAAGCCAAGGCCAAGACCGATCCGGTGCAGCTGTTCCACGATGCGCTGAACAACGTGAAGCCGCAGGTCGAGGTGCGTTCGCGCCGCGTCGGCGGTGCCACCTACCAGGTGCCGGTCGAGGTTCGCCCCGAGCGTGCCCAGGCGCTGGCCATCCGCTGGCTGATCTCCGCCGCGCGCGGCCGGGCCGAAACCACCATGTCCGCCCGTCTCTCGGGCGAGCTGATGGATGCGGCCAACAATCGCGGCAACGCGGTCAAGAAGCGCGAAGACGCACACCGCATGGCGGACGCCAACCGCGCGTTCAGCCACTACCGCTGGTAATCGGGAAGGGCGCGGACGCCGTATGTGGCGGCCGCGTCTTCAACCGGTCACACTAATCCCTACATGGGTGTGGACTTTCGTTCGCCCCCAGACCTGACCATCCGACCTCACGAGGAATTCCACATGGCCCGCGACTATCCGCTGGAGCGCTATCGCAATATCGGCATCATGGCGCACATCGATGCCGGCAAGACCACCACGACCGAGCGTATTCTCTACTACACCGGCAAGTCCTACAAGATCGGCGAAGTGCATGACGGCGCCGCGACCATGGACTGGATGGAGCAGGAGCAGGAGCGCGGGATCACGATCACCTCGGCTGCCACGACCACCTTCTGGGCGGCCGAGGACGGCCAGGGTCCCAAGCACCGCATCAACATCATCGACACCCCCGGACACGTCGACTTCACCATCGAAGTCGAACGCTCCCTGCGCGTCCTCGACGGCGCCGTAGCCGTCTTCGACGGCGTAGCCGGCGTAGAACCCCAGTCCGAAACCGTCTGGCGCCAGGCGGACAAGTACCGGGTGCCTCGGATGTGCTTCATTAATAAGTTGGACCGCACCGGTGCCGACTTCTACTATTGCGTTGACAGCATCGTGGAGCGTCTCGGCGCGAACCCGCTGGTGCTTTATCTCCCGATCGGGGCGGAAAGCGATCTCAAGGGCGTCGTCGATCTCGTGAACAACCGCGGCATCGTCTGGAAGGACGAAAGCCTCGGCGCCGAGTTCGAATATACTGACGTGCCCGCCGACCTCGCCGACAAGGCTGCCGAATATCGCGAAAAGCTGATCGAGACTGCGGTCGAGCAGGACGACGACGCGATGGAAGCCTATCTCGAAACGGGTGAGGCACCTGACGCCGCGACGCTCAAGAAGCTTATCCGCAAGGGTACGCTCAACCAGAGCTTCGTGCCGGTGCTGTGCGGAAGCGCGTTCAAGAACAAGGGCGTTCAACCGCTGCTCGACGCGGTGGTGGACTACATGCCTGCTCCGACCGACGTCGCAGCGATCAAGGGTGTCATCCCCGGCGATGAAGAGACGGAAGACACGCGCCCGTCCTCCGACGACGCGCCGTTCTCCGCGCTCGCGTTCAAGATCATGAACGATCCCTTCGTGGGCTCGCTCACCTTCACGCGCATCTACTCCGGCAAGCTGTCCAAGGGCTCGGTCCTGAACAGCGTGAAGGAGAAGAAGGAAAAGATCGGTCGCATGCTGCTGATGCATTCCAACAACCGCGAAGACATCGAGGAAGGCTTCGCTGGCGACATCGTCGCGATTGCGGGCCTCAAGGAAACGACCACCGGCGATACGCTGTGTGATCCGGCCAAGCCGATCATTCTCGAGCGGATGGAATTCCCCGAGCCGGTGATCGAGCTTTCGGTCGAACCGAAGACCAAGGCCGACCAGGAAAAGATGGGCGTCGCGCTCAACCGCCTGGCCGCCGAGGATCCCTCGTTCCGTGTCACCACCGACCACGAAAGCGGCCAGACGATCATCAAGGGCATGGGCGAGCTTCACCTCGACATTCTCGTTGATCGCATGAAGCGCGAGTTCAAGGTCGAAGCGAATGTCGGTGCGCCACAGGTGGCCTATCGCGAATCGCTCGGCCGCGAGGTCGAAGTCGACTACACCCACAAGAAGCAGTCCGGCGGTTCCGGCCAGTTCGGCCGTGCGAAGGCAGTCTTCGTTCCGGGTGAGCGCGGGCAGGGCTTCATCTTCGAGGACGAAGTCAAGGGCGGCAACATTCCGCGCGAGTACATTCCCTCGGTCGAGAAGGGCATTCGCGAGCAGGCCGAAAGCGGCTATCTCGTCGGCTTCCCGATCATCGACTTCACGGTTCGTCTCGTGGACGGCGCCTATCACGACGTCGACTCCAGCACCGTGGCGTTCGAGATCACCGGACGCGGCGCGATGCGCGAAGCGGCGGAGCGTGGTGGCATCAAGCTGCTCGAACCGGTGATGAAGGTGGAAGTCGTGACTCCGGAGGATTACCTCGGTGACGTCATCGGCGACCTCAACAGCCGTCGTGGCCAGATCCAGGGTACCGACACGCGCGGCAACGCGCAGGCGGTCGAGGCATTCGTGCCGTTGGCGAACATGTTCGGCTACGTGAACGAACTGCGGTCCTTCACCCAGGGCCGGGCTCAGTACACGATGCAGTTCAGCCACTACGAGGAAGTGCCGGCCAACGTCGCGCAGGAAGTCAAGGAGAAGCTTGCCTAAGCCAGGCAACAGGTCTAGGGGCGGCGCCTTGATAAGCGGGCGCCCGCCTTTCTCCCGCAGAATATCAAATCCAGACAGAGGTAAATTGAGAAATGGCGAAGGAAAAATTCGAGCGTAACAAGCCGCACTGCAACGTCGGCACTATCGGTCACGTCGACCACGGCAAGACCACTCTTACCGCCGCCATCACGAAGGTGATGGGTTCGGCCGTGGACTTCGCCAACATCGACAAGGCTCCGGAAGAGCGCGAGCGCGGCATCACGATCTCGACCGCGCACGTCGAGTACGAAACCGACAAGCGCCACTATGCGCACGTCGATTGCCCGGGTCACGCCGACTACGTGAAGAACATGATCACCGGTGCTGCTCAGATGGACGGCGCGATCCTGGTCGTGAACGCCGCCGACGGTCCGATGCCGCAGACCCGTGAGCACATCCTGCTCGCTCGTCAGGTCGGCGTGCCGCAGCTGGTCGTGTACCTGAACAAGGTCGACCAGGTCGACGACGAAGAGCTGCTCGAACTCGTCGAACTGGAAGTTCGCGAACTGCTGAGCGACTACGACTTCGACGGCGACAACATTCCGATCGTCAAGGGTTCGGCTCTCGCCGCGCTCGAAGACCGCGATCCGGAAATCGGCGAGAACTCGATCAAGGCTCTCATGGACGCCGTCGACGAGTACATTCCGCAGCCGGAGCGTCCGGTCGACCAGGCGTTCCTCATGCCGATTGAAGACGTGTTCTCGATCTCGGGTCGTGGTACGGTTGTGACCGGCCGTGTCGAAACCGGCGTTGTGAACGTGGGCGACGAAGTCGAAATCGTCGGCATCAAGGACACCACCAAGACGACCGTCACGGGCGTCGAGATGTTCCGCAAGCTGCTCGATCGCGGTGAAGCCGGCGACAACATCGGTGCCCTGATCCGCGGTGTCGCGCGTGAAGACGTCGAGCGTGGCCAGGTTCTGGCCAAGCCGGGTTCGGTCACGCCGCACACCGAATTCAGCGCCGAAGTCTACGTCCTGTCGAAGGACGAAGGTGGCCGTCACACGCCGTTCTTCGCCAACTACCGTCCGCAGTTCTACTTCCGCACGACCGACGTGACGGGCGAAGTGATCCTGCCGGAAGGCACCGAGATGGTGATGCCGGGCGACAACGTGACGATCGACGTCAAGCTGATCGCTCCGATCGCCATGGACGAAGGTCTTCGCTTCGCAATTCGCGAAGGTGGCCGCACCGTCGGTTCGGGCGTCGTCTCGAAGATCACCAAGTAGTCCGTCACGCCCCAGGGGCGTGCGGTACGAAACGGCCCGGTTCCCTGTGGGAGCCGGGCCTTTTCAATGCAGGTCGGCGATTTGGTCGAAGCTGCGGGCCGGGTTGTCGCGGAATTGAAATTATCGACCCCGCTGGCGCAATTCGGGGGTTGCTTCAACGAGGCGTTCCCCATATACGCGCCGCCTAAGGCGGAGATTCGTCTTCGTCGCAACGAAATTCATTGAAGGCCGCCCGTTCCGGATTTTTCGGAAACAAGCGGGGCGGGCCTTTATTTTTTGTGGGCCGGCAACGGCCTGTTGGCTCTTTCTCATCGGTAGTTGGACATGGAAGCCCAGAATATTCGCATTCGCCTCAAGGCGTTCGATCATCGCGTACTCGACCAGGCAACCGGCGAAATCGCCGAGACCGCCCGTCGTACAGGCGCGCTCATTCGTGGCCCCATTCCGATGCCGACGAGAATCGAGAAGTTCACCGTGAACCGCGGTCCGCACATCGACAAGAAGTCGCGTGAGCAATTCGAGGTTCGCACCTACAAGCGGCTGCTCGATATCGTGCAGCCTAACGCCCAGACGGTCGACGCACTGATGAAGCTCGATCTTGCTGCCGGCGTCAACGTGGAAATCAAGCTGGCTTGATTGTCCACTCCGGGGCAACCCGGAAAAACGTCCTTCCGGTTGGACGCTAAATGACCGGCCAGGTTTCAAGGGGCCAGGCAACTGGTGCCGATACCCGGTCCAGGCCGGGTGACGAAATAGGGATACCGCCGCATCCATGCGGGTCTGCGTCCCCCGTCTCGCCTCCGATGCCGCTCCGGCTCGGTCGCACTCTGCCCGGACGGGGCGATGCAGCAAAAATTGAAAAACAGGAGCCCGGTCGAGTATCGGCAGGGCTTCGCAAGCACCCGGATGGGCCGGGTGCCTCTGTTGAGGAGTAGTAACGATGCGCACAGGCGTTATCGCAAAGAAAGTCGGGATGACCCGCCTCTTTCAGGAGGATGGACGGCACGTGCCCGTGACCGTTCTCGCCCTGGAAGAATGCCAGGTTGTTTCGCACCGTACCGAAGAGCGTGACGGCTATTTCGCGGTCCAGCTCGGTGCGGGTGAAGCGAAGCAGAAGAATGTCGCCAAGCCGCAGCGCGAGCATTTCGCCAAGGCCGAAGTGCCCCTGAAGATGCGAGTGGCGGAATTCCGTGTCGATGGCGAGGATGGTCTCCTCCCGGTCGGTGCGCGGATCTCGGCCGAGCATTTCATCGCTGGCCAGAAGGTCGACATCACCGGTCACACGCAGGGCAAAGGCTTTGCCGGCGCCATGAAGCGCTGGGGCTTCGGTGGTCTGCGCGCGACGCACGGTGTGTCCCTCTCGCACCGTTCGCACGGTTCCACCGGTAACCGCCAGGATCCCGGTCGCGTCTTCAAGGGCAAGAAGATGGCCGGTCACATGGGTGACCGCCAGCGTACGCAACAGAACCTCGAAATCGTGCGCACCGACGCCGATCGCGGCCTGCTCTTCGTGAAGGGCTCCGTGCCGGGTCACAAGAACAGCTGGCTTGTCGTGCGCGATGCGGTCAAGGCGCGGCAGCCGGAAGAGCTTCCGTTCCCCGGCGTCATGTATCGCAACCGTGAAGAGTTCGACCACGAAGAGGCCGATGCCGGTCTGGTCGAAAGCGCTGCGGAAGAAGCGGTGAACCCGGAAGTTTCGGTCGAGCAGCAGGAAAAGCTGATGCAGCAGCAGGACGCTGGTGCGGATGCGGATACCGGCGGCGCCGATGATACCAACACCACGCCCAGCGCGGACAAGGAGTCCTGATCGATGAAGGTCAAGGTCCAGAAGATCGACGGCAAGGCTGCCGGTGATGTAGAGCTCAACGATGCCGTTTTCGGTGTCGAGCCCCGCGCCGACATCCTGCATCGCGTCGTGACATGGCAGCTGTGGAACCGTCGCGAGACGGCACGCCCGACGCGCGAGCGGTCGGACGTGGCCCGCACCGGCAAGAAGTTCGGTCGTCAAAAGGGATCGGGTGGCGCACGCCATGGCGATCGCGGCGCTCCGATCTTCATCGGCGGCGGCAAGGCCCACGGTGCCCGCAAGCGCGACTTCAACATGTCGCTCAACAAGAAGATCCGGGCTCTCGGCCTGCGCATGGCGCTGTCCAGCAAGGCCCAGGACGGTTTGGTAATCGTCGACAGCCTCGAGCTGAAGGATGCCAAGACCAAAGCCGTCGCCGACGTTTTCGGCAAGAACGGCTGGAGCGGCAAGGTCCTCGTGATCGACGGCGAAACCGTGAATGACGGCTTCAAGAAGGCAGCCGGCAACCTCAAGGGTGTCAACGTGCTCCCGGCGATGGGTGCCAATGTCTACGACATCCTCAACCACGACACGCTGGTCCTCACCAAGGACGCTGTCGAAAAGCTGGAGGCGCGCTTCAATGGCTAAGAAGCAGGAAATCGACGCGCGTCACTACGATGTGATCGTCGCCCCGCACATCACCGAGAAGAGCACGCTCGCGTCCGAAAAGAACGCGGTCGTCTTCAAGGTGGCGAACGATGCCACCAAGCCCGCGATCAAGGAAGCGGTCGAGGCTCTGTTCGGTGTGAAGGTCACGGGCGTGAACACGCTCGTGATGAAGGGCAAGACCAAGCGCTGGAGGGGCAAGCCCTACAAGCGCACCGATGTGAAGAAGGCGATCGTCACGCTCGCCGAGGGTGACTCCATCGACGTCACCAGCGGACTGTGAGGGGCTAGGACACCATGGCACTCAAGAATTACAAACCGACGAGCCCCGCACGCCGCGGACTGGTGCTGGTCGACAAGTCGGGCCTGCACAAGGGTGGCCCGATCAAGTCGCTCACCGAAGGCAAGCGCAAGACGGGCGGCCGCAATAACAAGGGCCACGTCACGTCGCGCGGGATCGCCGGCGGTCACAAGCAGAAGTACCGCTTCATCGACTTCAAGCGTCGCAAGTGGGACGTGGAAGGCACCGTCGAGCGGATTGAATACGATCCCAACCGGACGGCCTTCATCGCTCTCATCAAGTACGCCGACGGTGAACTAGCCTACATCATCGCCCCGCAGCGCGTTGCTGTCGGCGACAAGGTCATCGCTGGCGAACGCGTCGACACGAAGCCTGGCAATGCCATGCTTCTTGGTCAGATGCCGGTCGGCACGATCATCCACAACGTGGAGATGAAGCCAGGCAAGGGCGGACAGATCGCCCGTTCGGCCGGCGCCTACGTCCAGCTCGTCGGTCGTGACCGCGGGATGGTCATCGTGCGCCTCAACAGCGGCGAACAACGTTATCTGCGTGCGGATTGCATGGGCACGGTTGGCGCGGTTTCGAACCCCGACAACCAGAACCAGAACTTCGGCAAGGCCGGTCGCACGCGCTGGAAGGGCCGTCGTCCGCTGACCCGCGGTGTGGCGAAGAACCCGGTCGATCACCCCCATGGTGGTGGTGAGGGCAAGACCTCCGGTGGCCGTCATCCGGTTACCCCGTGGGGCAAGCCCACGAAGGGTGCCCGTACCCGCAAGAACAAGCAGACGGACAAGTTCATCATCCGTTCGCGCCACGCGAAGAAGAAGAGGTAAGCGCACATGGCACGTTCCGTCTGGAAGGGCCCGTTCGTGGAGCTCAGCCTTCTTAAGAAGGCCGAAACCGCGCAGGAAGCCAGCAGCACCAAGCCGATCAAGACCTGGTCGCGTCGCAGCACGATCCTGCCGCAGTTCGTCGGGCTCACGTTCAACGTATACAACGGGCACAAATTCATCCCCGTTTCGGTTTCGGAAGAAATGGTCGGCCACAAGCTCGGCGAATTCGCGCCCACGCGCACGTTCCCGGGTCACGCTGCCGACAAGAAGGGTAGCCGCTGATGGGCAAGGCAAAGAACCCCCGCCGCGTTGGCGAGAACGAGGCTCTGGCCGTGGGCACGCAGATTCGCGGCTCCGCCCAGAAGCTGAACCTCGTCGCCGAACTGATCCGCGGCAAGAAGGCCGAAGAGGCGCTGAACATCCTCAGCTTCTCGCGCAAGGCCATGGCGAAGGACGCGCAGAAGGTGCTCGCATCCGCGATCGCCAATGCGGAGAACAACCACGACCTGGATGTGGACGCGCTCGTCGTGGCCGAAGCCAGCGTGGGCAAGTCGATCACCATGAAGCGGTTCCATACGCGCGGTCGCGGTAAGTCGACCCGCATCCTGAAGCCGTTCAGCAAGCTGCGCATCGTCGTGCGCGAGCAGGAAGAGGCGTAAGATGGGCCAGAAGAGCAATCCGATCGGTCTGCGCCTGCAGATCAACCGCACCTGGGACAGTCGCTGGTACGCCGAAGGGCGCGACTATGCGAACCTCCTCAAGGAAGACATCGAGATCCGCAAGCACATCATCGAATCGCTGCCGCAGGCCGCGATCTCGAAGGTGGTGATCGAGCGTCCGGCCAAGCTGTGCCGCGTTTCGATCTATGCTGCGCGCCCCGGTGTGATCATCGGCAAGAAGGGCGCGGACATCGAGAAGCTTCGCTCGAAGCTGTCGCGTATGACAGCCAGCGAAGTGAAGCTGAACATCGTCGAGATCCGCAAGCCGGAAATCGATGCCAAGCTCGTCGCGCAGGGTATCGCCGACCAGCTGATCCGCCGCGTTGCGTTCCGCCGTGCGATGAAGCGCGCGATGCAGTCCGCCATGCGTCTGGGTGCCGAAGGCATCAAGATCGTCTGCGGCGGTCGTCTCGGCGGCGCGGAAATCGCGCGTGTCGAACAGTATCGCGAAGGCCGCGTCCCGCTTCACACGCTGCGTGCGAACGTGGATTACGCCGAAGCCGAAGCGCTCACCGCGTACGGGATCATCGGCATCAAGGTCTGGGTCTTCAAGGGCGAAATCCTCGGTCACGATCCGACCGCACAGGATCGCCTGATGATGGAAGCGCAGACGTCCGGCGTTCGCCCGGCTCGCTGAGGTAGTTAGACATGCTGCAACCTAAGAAGAGAAAATACCGCAAGGCATTCAAGGGCCGGATCAAGGGTGATGCCAAGGGCGGCACCACGCTGAACTTCGGTTCCTACGGCCTCAAGGCACTCGAGCCGGAGCGGATCACCGCCCGCCAGATCGAAGCGGCCCGCCGCGCGATCACGCGTCACATCAAGCGCCAGGGTCGTCTCTGGATCCGCGTCTTCCCGGACGTGCCGGTTTCGCAGAAGCCTGCCGAAGTCCGTCAGGGTAAGGGCAAGGGTTCCGTCGAGTACTGGGCCGCGCGCGTGAAGCCGGGCCGTATCCTGTTCGAACTGGACGGCGTTGCCGGCCCGCTGGCTGCCGAAGCATTCGAACGCGCCGCTATGAAGCTGCCCGTCAAGACGAAGGTCGTGGCGCGCTTCGGCGACACGAGCCACCTGGAGCGTAACTGATGAGCAAGATCGAAGACCTTCGCCAGAAGAGCGACGACCAGCTCGGCGAACAGCTGACCGAACTGAAGCGCGAAGCATTCAACCTGCGCTTCCAGTCGGCCACGAACCAGCTCGAAGCACCGAGCCGGATCAAGGAGGTGCGCCGCACCATCGCCCGCATCAAGACGCTCCAGAGCGAGCGCGCCGCTGCCGCGGCGAAGGAAAAGGCCTGACACTATGCCCAAGCGAATCCTGACCGGGACCGTCACGTCGGACAAGACCGACAAGACCGTGACCGTTCTCGTGGAGCGCAAGGTGAAGCACCCGCTTTACGGGAAAATCATCCGCCGCTCGAAGAAGTACCACGCCCATGACGAAGCCAACGAGTACACGCTCGGCGACGTCGTCCGGATCGAGGAGACCAAACCGATCTCCAAGACGAAGACCTGGATGGTGAAGGATCGTGTGATCGCCGGCGGCGTACAGGCGGTCGAAGCGGACCTCGACGTCGAGGCTGCGAACAACGAGATCGGCTGAGGCCGTAGACAGACGTAGGAACTGCCGGGCGAGTGTTCCGGCAAGCCAGTGAGAAGGAACCGGATCGATGATCCAGATGCAATCCAATCTCGACGTCGCGGACAACAGCGGCGCCAAGCGCGTCCAGTGCATCAAGGTACTGGGCGGCTCCAAGCGCCGGTTCGCAAGCGTCGGGGACGTGATCGTGGTTTCCGTGAAGGAAGCCCAGCCACGTGCCAAGGTCAAGAAGGGCGACGTTCACCGCGCGGTGATCGTGCGCACCCGCAAGGACGTCCGCCGTCCCGACGGGAGCGTCATTCGCTTCGACAGCAATGCCGCCGTTCTCGTGAACAAGAGCGAAGAGCCGATCGGCACGCGTATCTTCGGCCCGGTCGTCCGCGAACTGCGCGGCAAGGGCTTCATGAAGATCATCTCGCTCGCGCCGGAGGTGCTGTAATGGCTGGTGCAAAGATCAAGAAGGGTGACAGCGTCGTCGTCCTGTCCGGCAAGGACAAGGGCAAGACGGGTACCGTCACCAAGGTGATGCCGAAGGATGGCAAGGTGCTCGTCGAGGGCATCAATGTTGCGACGCGTCACCGCAAGCCGAGCCAGGCCAACCCGCAGGGTGGCATCGACCGTTTCGAAGCGCCGATGCACATTGCGAAGGTTGCCGTGGCCGATCCCAAGGACGGCAAGCCCACCCGTGTTCGCTTCGAGGAGCGCGACGGGAAGAAGGTGCGTGTCGCCGCGAAATCCGGGGAGACCATCGATGGCTGATTACAAGCCCCGCATGCGCCAGCGCTACGACGACGAGATCGTCAAGGCGATGACCGAGAAGTTCGGTTACAAGAACCGGCTCGAAGTTCCGCGTCTCGAGAAAGTCACGCTCAACATGGGCGTTGGCGAAGCCAGCCAAGACAAGAAGAAGGTCCAGACGGCAGCCGAGGAAATGGAGCGTATCGCCGGCCAGAAGCCGGTGATCACCAAGGCGAAGAAGTCGATCGCGCAGTTCAAGCTCCGCGAAGGCATGCCGATCGGTTGCAAGGTGACCTTGCGCCGCGAACGCATGTACGAATTCGTCGACCGTCTGGTGACGATCGCCATGCCGCGCATCCGCGACTTCCGCGGCCTGAACCCGAAGAGCTTCGACGGGCGCGGCAACTACGCGATGGGTCTCAAGGAACAGATCGTGTTCCCCGAGATCAGCTACGACAAGATCGAGAAGGTGCGTGGGATGGACATCATCGTCACCACCACCGCCAAGACCGACGAGGAAGCGCGTGAACTGCTTCGTCTGTTCGGTTTCCCGTTCCCGGCCGAAGCAAAGGCCGACGAAGAGAAAGAGGCCGCGTGAGCGGCCCCCGAGACCTGAGGAAGAGAGCTTAAGTCCATGGCGAAACTGAGTTCCATCAACAAGAACGAGCGACGCAAGCAGCTCGTGAAGAAGTATGCGGCGAAGTACGAGAAGTTGAAGGCGATTGCCGACGACGAATCGCTCGACGAGAGCGAGCGGCTGATCGCCCGTCTCAAGATGGCGGAAATCCCGCGCAACGCGAACCCGACCCGCGTGCGCAACCGCTGTTCCACCACCGGCCGCCCGCGCGGCTATTATCGCAAGTTCGGCATCAACCGCATCGAACTGCGCAATCTCGGCAACAAGGGCCTGATTCCGGGCCTGACCAAGTCGAGCTGGTGAGGATTCGATAGATGGCAATGACCGATCCCCTGGGTGACATGCTCACCCGCATCCGCAACGGGCAGCAGGCGAAGAAGGATTCCGTCCTTTCGCCCGCGTCCAAGCTGCGTGCGAACGTGCTCGAGGTTCTCCAGCGTGAAGGCTACATCCGTGGCTATTCCGAAGACGAGAGCGGCAAGCACCCGCAGCTGCGGATCGAACTGAAGTATTTCGAAGGCGAACCTGCGATCAAGCACGTCGCCCGTGTCTCCAAGCCTGGACGTCGCGTCTATTCGGGTTCCAAGGAACTCCCGACGGTGCGCAACGGCCTTGGCATCACCATCGTCTCGACGCCCAAGGGCGTGCTTTCGGATATCGAAGCGCGCAACGAAAACGTCGGCGGCGAAGTGCTGGCGGAGGTGTTCTGATGAGCCGCATCGGCAAAAGGCCGGTCCCGGTCCCGCAGGGGGTCGAGGCCAAGATCGAAGGCGACACCCTGACGGTGAAGGGGCCCAAGGGCACCTTGACCATGGGGCTGAGCGACCAGATCGACTACAAGGTCGAGGACGAAGGCATATCGGTCAATCCTGCGAACGACACCAGGAAGGCTCGCGATTTCTGGGGCATGCAGCGCACGCTCGTGTCCAACCTGGTCGAAGGCGTGACGGAAGGCTTCACGCGGACGCTGGAGATTTCCGGTGTCGGCTACCGTGCTCAAGCGCAGGGCAGCAAGCTCAAGCTGCAGCTCGGCTACAGCCATGACGTTGACCTCGATGTTCCGGAAGGGCTCGACGTCAAGACGCCCGACCAGACGACGATCATCGTGAGCGGGATCGACAAGCAGTCGGTCGGCCAGTTCGCCGCAGAAATCCGCCGCTGGCGCAAGCCCGAACCCTACAAGGGCAAGGGTATCAAGTACCAGGGCGAATATATCTTCCGCAAGGAAGGGAAGAAGAAGTAAGATGGCAAAGCTTTCCCTCTTCGAACGCCGCCGCCGTCGGGTGCGCACCGCGCTCCGCAATCGTGCAGGTGGCAAGCCGCGTCTTTCGGTGCATCGCACCGGCAAGCATATCTATGCGCAGATCATCGATGATGCTGCAGGCAAGACCGTGGCCGCCGCCAGCACGCTCGGCGAAAAGGGCAGCGGTGCGAATGTCGACGCTGCCCAGAAGGTCGGCAAGGATATCGCAGCCGCTGCCAAGAAGGCCGGCGTCACCACTGTCGTGTTCGATCGCGGCGGGTTCCTTTTCCATGGCCGCGTCAAGGCGCTGGCCGAGGCCGCCCGCGAAGGCGGGCTGGAGTTCTGATTATGGCCGACGAGAACAAGACAGAAGAAAACCAGGCGCCGGAAACTCAGGCTGCGCCCGAGCAGGCTCCGGGCGTTCCCGAGACGCCTGAAGTCGCGAAGGCCAAGGCTGATTCCGGCGTGGCCGAGGCCGAAAGCGGTCCGACAACGCAGAAGGAAGAGCCGGCGATTGCCGACACGCCTTCCGAAGCTGCCGACAACCAGTCGCCTGCCCAGGGCGACGACGGTAATCCGCGCGACCGGCAGGACGCCCGCGGTGGTCGTGGCCGTGGCGGCAATGATCGTGGTGGCCGAGGCCGTGGCGGTGGTCGTGACAATCGTCGTGGCGGACGCCGCGAGGAAGAAGACGACGGCATCATCGAGAAGCTGGTCCACATCAACCGCGTTTCCAAGACGGTGAAGGGCGGTAAGCGCTTCGGTTTCGCCGCGCTGGTCGTGGTCGGCGACGGATCGGGCCGGGTCGGTTTCGGCAAGGGCAAGGCCCGCGAAGTGCCGGAAGCGATCAATAAGGCAACTGCTGCCGCCCGCAAGAAGATGATCCGCGTGGCGCTCAAGGAAGGCCGCACGCTTCACCATGACGGCCGTGGCCGTTTCGGTGCCGGCAAGGTGACCATCCGCACGGCTCCCCCGGGAACCGGTATCATCGCCGGTGGTCCGATGCGCGCCGTGTTCGAGAGCCTGGGCGTCGCCGACGTCGTGACGAAGTCGGTCGGTACGTCCAACCCGTACAACATGATCCGCGCCACGTTCGAGGCACTGCAGGACCAGACTTCGCCGAAGTCGGTTGCACAGCGTCGCGGCAAGAAGGTCGCCGACCTTCTCGGTCGCAGTGGCAAGGTCAGCGAGGCCGAGGCGGAAGCCGACGCTGCAGCTGTCGTGGAGTAAGACTGATGGCGAAGATCAAGATCAAGCAGATCGGAAGCCCGATCCGCCGGCCGGAAAGCCAGCGCAAGATCCTCATCGGCCTGGGCCTCAACAAGATGCACCGGGTCGTGGAACTCGAGGACACTCCCGAAGTGCGCGGAGCGATCAAGAAGCTCCCACACATGGTGGAAGTGGTCGAAGACTAGAACACACAATCAGGACCTCCCCTTCACCGGGGAGGTTTTTCTTCCAGCGCGAACAAAGCGAAAGCGAGTGCAGACTATGAAACTCAACGACATCAAGGACAATGAAGGCGCCCGCAAGGGACGCATGCGCGTCGGCCGTGGCATCGGTTCGG
This sequence comes from Qipengyuania sp. JC766, assembly GCF_040717445.1. NCBI lineage: Bacteria > Pseudomonadati > Pseudomonadota > Alphaproteobacteria > Sphingomonadales > Erythrobacteraceae > Qipengyuania > Qipengyuania sp. JC766. The sequence continues at coordinate 321,869 of NZ_JBFEFL010000001.1, forward strand.
GCAAGGGCGTTACCGGCGGTCGTGGCCAGAAGGGTCAGAAGAGCCGCGAAGGTGTGTCCATCAAGGGCTTTGAAGGCGGCCAGATGCCGCTGCACATGCGGCTTCCGAAGCGAGGCTTCAACAATCCGTTCGGCAAGGACTATGCCGAGGTGAACGTGGGCATGGTCCAGAAGTTCATCGACGCGGGCAAGCTCGATGCCAAGAAGGACATCGACCACGCCACGCTCAAGGCTGCGGGCCTGGCCCGTGGCGGCAAGGACGGCGTCCGTCTGCTCGCCAAGGGCGAACTGAAGGCCAAGGCCAAGTTCATCGTGTCGGGTGCCTCGAAGGGCGCGATCGACGCGGTCGAAAAGGCCGGCGGTTCGGTGGATGTCCTGCCGAAGAAGCCGACTCTCGCCAAGGGCGAGAAGATGGCCAAGAAGGCCGACAGGTAGGAAAAAGCGGGGGCAGGGGTTCGACATCCTTGCCCCCGCTTCCTATGTAGCTCGCCACACGCCGGGAGGGGCCGGCGCCCACTAGGGATCGAGTTTTCGCAATGGCATCACGCGCCGACAATTTCGCAAGCAATCTCAGCTTCGCCAATTTCTCCAAGGCAACCGAACTCCGCCAGCGCATCTGGTTTACCGTCGGTGCCCTGATCGTGTTCCGGTTCCTGAGCTTCGTGCCGCTGCCGGGTATCAACCCGCGCGCGCTGCAGAGCCTCACGGATCAGCCGCTGGGCGTACTGGACCTGTTCAACACCTTCACCGGCGGCAGCCTGGAGCGCATGAGCATCATCGCGCTCGGCCTTATGCCGTACATTACCGCGTCCATCGTGGTTCAGATGGCAGCCGCACTTCATCCTTCGCTGATGGCGTTGAAGAAGGAAGGCGCGACGGGGCGCCAGAAGCTGAACCAGTACACCCGTTACGGCACGGTCTTCCTGTGCGCGTTGCAGGGCTGGTTCCTGGCTGCCGGTCTGGAAAGTTTTGCCGCGTCGAACGGACTGCAGGCCGTGGTCAATCCCGGTTACATGTTCCGGGTTGGAGCGGTCATCAGCCTGATCGGCGGAACCATGTTCCTCCTCTGGCTTGGCGAACAGATCACCAGCCGGGGCATCGGCAACGGGATTTCGCTGATCATCATGGCGGGTATCGTGGCCCAGTTCCCGAGCTTCGCGACCAACCTGTTTGAAGGTGGACGGACCGGCGACATTGGTGGTGCGACCATTGCGACCTTCCTCGCCATGATCGTCATCCTGATCCTGTTCATCTGCTTCATGGAGCGGGCGCAGCGTCGCCTGCTCATCCAGTATCCGAAGCGGGCGACCCAGCGCGGGATGATGCAGGCCGACCGTTCGCACCTGCCGCTCAAGCTCAACACCGCCGGCGTCATCCCGCCCATTTTCGCCAGTTCGCTGCTCCTGCTGCCGCTGACGATCACGCAGTTCGCGGGGAACACGATCGACCAGGGCTCGACCTTCGGGGAGACGATCCAGACCGTGATCCAGTATCTCGGCCAGGGTCAGCCGCTCTATCTCGCGCTGTATGCCCTGGGCATCATTTTCTTCACGTTCTTCTACACCGCGGTCGTCTTCAATCCCGAGGAGACGGCGGACAATCTGAAGAAGAACGGCGGCTTCATTCCTGGCATCCGTCCGGGCAAGCGGACCGCGGAGTATCTGGACTACGTCCTCACGCGCATCACCGTGGTAGGCGCGATCTATCTGACGCTGGTCTGCGTCGTGCCGGAATACATGATCGGCCAGATGGGTATTCCGATCTTCCTCGGCGGTACCAGCCTGCTGATCGTCGTGAACGTGACTGTGGATACTATCAGCCAGATCCAGTCGCACCTGCTGGCCCACCAGTACGGCGACCTGATCAAGAAGGCCAAGCTCAAGGGTCGGCTGCGCTAGGGCAGCCGACGGTCACGGTCGGGTTGAACCGATCTCCCTGCGCTGTAGAGGGTTAGCGCGATGAACGTCATTCTTCTCGGACCCCCAGGGGCAGGCAAAGGCACGCAGGCGCATCTCCTGATGGAGCATCACGGCATGCGCCAGCTTTCCACCGGCGACATGCTGCGCAAGGCAGTGAAGAACCGGACCGAGGTCGGCCTGCAGGCAAAGGCGATCATGGACCGCGGCGATCTCGTCTCGGACGAAATCGTCTCGGCCCTGATCGATAACGAGCTGGCCGAGATGCCGGCCGATATGGGCGCCATCTTCGATGGATATCCCCGCACCGAGGCTCAGGCGCGCGACCTCGACGAGATCCTTTCCCGGCACGACCGCAAGCTCGACCATGTGATCGAGCTCGAAGTCGACGAAGATGCGCTGGTCGACCGCATAACCGGCCGCTTCACATGCGCCGAGTGCGGCGAGGGCTACCACGATCGGCACAAGCAACCGGAACGCGAAGGCGTTTGCGACAAGTGCGGATCGACCGAATTCAAGCGGCGTCCCGATGACACCGAGGAAACCGTGCGCAAACGAATGGCGGTCTATCGCGCCGAGACCGCACCGATCCTGCCCCACTACGAGCGCAAGGGCATCGTGACCCGGATCGACGGAATGGGAACGATGGACGGAGTGAGCCGGGCCATCGAAGGCGTCATCGCCTCCTGACCGCCGAACCTTTCCTTTGGCGTACCTGCATGAAATAAGGGGCGGCAAAGGAGATCCATTCCATGAGATACGCTTTTGCCGGTTTGGCGAGCCTTGCCGCAGTCCTGATTACAACCTCCGCCCAGGCCGAGGTTACGGCCCAGTCGGGCGAGGGTTTCGTCAGCCGAAATGTCGCCACCGTGCCTGCCGACGCCCGCCAGGTCTGGCTGAAGCTCATCGCTCCTGGCGAATGGTGGAACCAGGGGCACACCTTCAGCGGGGATTCCGCCAACCTGACGCTCACGCCGCAGGGCGGGGGGTGTTTCTGCGAGACGCTGCCTGAACCGGAAGAGGAAGATCGTGCACGGCCCGGCCTGGCGGGAAGCGTGCAGCACATGCGCGTCATCTACGCGGAGCCGGACAAGGCGCTCAGGATGCGTGGCGGGCTCGGCCCGTTGCAGAGCGAGCCGATCGACGGCGTTCTGACGATCACCCTACTGGAGAACCGGAACCGTACGGGCACGCAGGTCCTGTTCGAATACGTGGTGGGCGGCTTCATGCGCTTCGAGACGGAGGAAATCGCGAAGGCGGTCGATGCCGTGATGGCGCAGCAATTGCAGGGTCTCGCCGTTTCGCTCGGCGCGAAGCCACCGGCGGCAAGTACGCGCACGCGGCCCGCAGCCGAAAGCGAGACAGCCGAACCCGCGGATGAAGCCGACGAACCGGAAACGGACAGCGAGTCCGTGGAAGACGCCTTCGGCGATCTGGAATAGACACGGAACGGGGCCGTTGTCTTCCCGTTGATTGTCGCATTCCCGACAGATCAGCGAAAGAGAGCCATCTATGGCCGTAGCCGACCACGTGAACTTCCATACCTTCATGGAAGGTGTGAAGAAGCGCAATCCCGGGCAGGAGGAGTTCATTCAGGCAGTCCGCGAGGTATCGCAGGACATCTTCGCCTTCATCGAGGACAAGCGCGAATATCACGAGGCGCAGATCCTGCGCCGCATGGCCGAACCGGACAGAGTCATCAGTTTCCGTGTTTGCTGGGAAGACGACGATCACAACATCCGGGTCCAGCGCGGATGGCGGGTCCAGAACAACAATGCGATAGGCCCTTACAAGGGCGGGCTTCGCTTCGATCCCGGCGTGACCGAGAGCGTACTCAAGTTCCTCGCCTTCGAGCAGACCTTCAAGAACTCGCTGACCGGACTGCCGCTGGGCGGTGGCAAGGGCGGGGCGAACTTCAATCCGAAAGGAAAGAGCGATGCTGAAGTCATGCGCTTCTGCCAGAGCTTCATGACGGAACTCTACCGGCACATTGGTCCGGAAACGGACGTGCCCGCCGGCGATATCGGGGTCGGGAACCGGGAAATCGGCTTCCTGTTCGGTCAGTACAAGCGGATCGTGAACAGGTGGGAAGGGGCCATAACCGGCAAAGCCCAGGAGTTCGGCGGTTCCGTGATGCGTCCCGAAGCGACCGGCTACGGCGCGGTTTACTTCCTGTGCAACATGTATGCGCACCGCGATGACAGCATCGAAGGCAAGACCGCCATCATCTCTGGCTCCGGCAACGTGGCGCTGCACGCGGCGGAGAAATTCACCGAGCTTGGCGGCAAGGTGCTGAGCCTCTCCGACTCCGACGGGGCGATCCATGACCCGGACGGCATCGACGCGGAGAAGCTGAACTGGCTCAAAGCGCTCAAGTTCGAGAGGCGCGGCCGGATCAGCGAATATGCGGAGAAGTTCTCCGGGACGGAATATCGCGACGGCGGCGAGCCCTGGGATATCGAGGCGGACTGCGCCCTGCCGTGCGCGACGCAGAACGAGATCGGTAAGGAGGAAGCGAAGAAGCTGGTCGACAATGGCGTGAAAGCGGTTGTCGAAGGGGCTAACATGCCCAGCACTCTGGAAGCGGTCGAAGTCTTCCGCGATGCACGGCTGATGTACGCACCCGGAAAAGCGGCGAATGCCGGCGGGGTCGCCGTATCGGGGCTCGAGATGAGCCAGAACTCGGAGCGGGTCAGCTGGAACCACGAGAAGCTGCACGACATGCTGACCGAGCTGATGGCCGATATCCACACCAAGTGTGTCGAGTTCGGCGACGACGGCGGCGACTATGTCGACTACGTGAAGGGCGCCAATATCGCCGGGTTCAAGAAGGTCGCGGACGCCATGCTGGCATTCGGTGTCGTCTGAGAAAGCGCCCGATCGACGGCGCGCGTCGAGCACGGTTTTGACAAGCGCGGGATGAACCGTGTATCCCTTGCGTATCGCAGCGAGCCGCCCATATGGGTGGCATCGCCGTTTCGCGCGCGCAGGTGGTTGACGCACGGGTCGAATCGCCGTAAGCGCGCCGTTCATTCGATACCGGTGGTCCAGTCCGGCAGGTGCTCTCAATATGATGTGCGCCGACCGGGCTTTTGCCGTTCTGGCCACGGCCACCGGACGATTGAGCGTTGAGATAGGGGACGCAGCCCGGCTTCCGGGTTCGCCAATCCCCTGTGGAGCATGGAGAAGTAAGTGGCTCGTATTGCCGGGGTAAACCTCCCCACGAACAAGCGCGTGATCATCGCGCTGACCTACATTCACGGTATCGGCCGCACGACGGCCGTCCAGATCGCCGACAAGCTCGGCATCGATCATGCCCGCCGCGTGCAGGACCTGACCGATGGCGAGATCCTCCAGATCCGCGAGGCGATCGACAGCGGCCACCAGGTCGAAGGTGACCTCCGCCGCGAAACCGCGATGAACATCAAGCGTCTGATGGACCTGCGTTCCTATCGCGGCCTGCGCCATCGTGCCGGTCTGCCGGTGCGTGGTCAGCGTACGCACACCAATGCCCGTACCCGTAAGGGCAAGGCGAAGCCCATCGCGGGCAAGAAGAAGTAAGCGGCCGCCCGGCACAGCCGGGCAGGCAGCGACTTCCTTTCGAGACACGAGGAACCAGAGACAATGGCACGCGAACCAGGCCGTATCAGGCGGCGCGACAAGAAGAACATCACCAGCGGTGTTGCGCACGTCAATGCCAGCTTCAACAACACGATGGTCACCATCACCGATGCCCAGGGCAATGCGATCAGCTGGTCCAGCGCCGGCATGATGGGCTTCAAGGGCAGCCGCAAGTCGACGCCCTACGCCGCCCAGGTGGCCGCTGACGATGCGGGCAAGAAGGCCGCCGAACACGGCGTCCGCACGCTGGAAGTCGAAATCAAGGGCCCGGGCTCGGGTCGTGAGAGCGCTCTTCGTGCGCTGCAGGCGGTGGGTTTCACCATCACCAGCATCCGCGACGTGACGCCCATCCCGCATAACGGCGTCCGTCCGTCGAAGCGTCGCCGGGTCTGACACCCGGTTCTGGCGACCCGCCTCGGGTCGCCCGACCTTTTTCCCGGATCGGATCCAGCGCTCCCGGTCCCGCCCGCACCCAAAACCCCAGGGGAACTCCATGGCCGTCAATACCAAGAACTGGCAGGAACTCATCAAACCGACCAACCTCGATCTGAAGGAAGGCACCGACAAGACCAGGAAGGTGACGTTCGTCGCCGAACCGCTGGAGCGTGGTTTCGGTCTTACGCTGGGCAACGCCCTGCGTCGTGTCCTGCTCAGCTCGCTCCAAGGTGCGGCAATCACCTCGATCAAGATCGAGAACGTCCTTCACGAATTCTCCAGCCTTGCCGGCGTGCGCGAGGATGTGACGGACATCGTTCTCAACGTGAAGCAGATCGCTCTCAAGATGGAGGGCGAAGGCCCCAAGCGGCTGCAGCTTTCGGCAACGGGTCCGGGCGAAGTCAAGGCCGGCGACATCGCCGTGTCGGGTGATATCGAGGTGATGAACAAGGACCTCGTCCTGTGTCATCTGGACGACGGCGCGACCCTGAACATGGAACTCACCGCGGACGTGGGCAAGGGTTACGTCCCGGCGGTGCAGAACCGTCCGGCCGACGCCCCGATCGGCCTCATTCCGGTCGACAGCCTGTATTCGCCGATCCGTCAGGTCAGCTACAAGGTCGAGAACGCCCGCGTCGGGCAGGAACTCGATTACGACAAGCTCAGCCTCACGATCGAGACCGACGGCACCGTAACGCCCGAGGATTCCGTTGCTTATGCCGCTCGCATCCTGCAGGACCAGCTCACGCTGTTCGTCCACTTCGAGGACGGCGTGCCGCAGGCGCCCAGCGCGATGATCGGTCAGGCCGCCGAGCCGCAGGAAAGCGACACCAACCAGCTCAACCGCTACCTTCTCAAGAAGGTGGACGAACTGGAACTGTCCGTCCGCAGCGCGAACTGCCTCAAGAACGACAACATCATCTACATCGGCGACCTGGTCCAGAAGACCGAAGCCGAGATGCTGCGTACGCCGAATTTCGGCCGCAAGTCGCTCAACGAGATCAAGGAAGTGCTCTCCAGCATGGGCCTTCGCCTTGGCATGGACATCCCCGGATGGCCGCCGGAGAACATCGAGGAAATGGCCAAGAAGCTCGAACAGGAACTGCTTGGCTGAACGGGTCATGGCGGCGCACCCGCAAGCGCCGCCGGTACCGGGGTACCTCGTACGGCCCCCTTACGAACGAAGGAATGAAATATGCGTCACGGTATCAGGCAGCGTAAGCTCGGTCGCAAGTCGGGTCACCGCACCGCCATGTTCCGCAACATGGCCGCCGCGCTGATCAAGCACGAACAGATCGTCACCACGGCCCCGAAGGCCAAGGAACTGCGGCCTTACGTCGAAAAGCTGATCACGCTGGCGAAGCGTGGCGGTCTTTCGAACCGTCGTCTCGCCATGAGCCGTCTGGGCGACGAAACGCAGCTCAAGAAGCTGTTCGATATTCTGGCCGAACGGTATTCCGATCGTGATGGCGGATACACGCGTGTCATCAAGGCCGGCATCCGCGCCAGCGACAGCGCGCCCATCGCCGTGATCGAATTCGTCGACCGCGACGAAGATGCGAAGGGCCAGGACAGCGGTCCGGTCATGACCGAAGAGGACGAATACGAAGACGCCTGATAGCGTCCGGAAGATTTAGATGAGGGCCGCCGGCAGTGCCGTGCGGCCCTTTTCGTTTGTGGAAAGCATCGCGGAACCTGTGAGACGGCGAACGGTTCATCGCTCCAAGGAGACAATCGATGCGTATCGCAATAGCAGCCACGAGTGCGCTCGCCCTGGCGCTTACGACGCCACTTCTCGCGCAAGGTAATGGCAACGGTAAAGGGAACGCCGCCGCTTCGCAAGGCGATCCCGGCAACGGCAAGGGCCGCAGCGCGGAGAACAAGCGGAACGAACGCCGGGGCCCGCCGGCAGATCGAGGCAATGGCAAGGGTGGGCCGAAGGGCAACGAACGGGGTGCATCCCGGTCAATCCAGCGCGGCAATGACGGTCGCGCTCCGGCAAATGTCCGCCAGCGGGTGGAGCGCGAAGTCGTCCGGCAGGTGGATGACCGTCAGCGTCCGCGCATCGAGCGCCGCGTCCGGCAAGTCGTCGACCGCATTGATGATCGCGACATCCGCCGGACGTTCACGCGCTATGATCGCGATTACCGGCCGGTCCGTAATTTCTGCCCTCCCGGCTTGGCGAAGAAGGGCAACGGTTGCCAGCCTCCTGGCCAGGCCCGCAAGCTCGCGAGCCAGCGTTTCGACGGCTATTATCGATCCGCCTATTCCCGTCTGTCCGGCGATGATTGGCGCTATTACGATGGTTACGCGTATCGCCCATCCGGCGGTGGCCTGATCGAATCGCTCATTCCGCTGGTCGGTGGAGTGCTGTTCTCCGGCAACAGGTGGCCGGATGCCTATGACGATTACCGGGCCCCATCCTACTATGGGGCTTATTATGGGCGCGGCTCGGACTACGATTATTATTACGCGGACCAGACGCTGTTCTCCGTCGATCCGGAGGATCGCGCAATCACCGGTATCGCGGCCCTTCTAACGGGAGACGACATCAACGTCGGCCAACCGTTGCCTGCGGGGTACGACGTTTACAATGTGCCCTATCGCTATCGCGACCGGTATCGCGACGGGCCGGACGCATATTACCGATACAGCGACGGGTACGTATACGAGGTCGATCCCGAGACACGCCTCGTCGCGGCAGCCATCGAATTGCTGACCTGAAGGGACGACGAATGAAGCCATACCTTGGAAGCGCGCTCGCTGCGTTGACACTTTCGCTCGCCGCCTGCGGATCGGCAGATGGCGACGCTTACGGCGAACCCGTCGCGAACACTGAACAGGCTGGCGATAGCGGGCTGTTCGCGACTGTTGGGAACATCGGCGAATTGTCGACGGCCCACGAACTCCTCCGGCAGGCCGGTCTCGACCAAACTTTCGGCGAAGATGCCGGATACACGCTGTTCCTGCCAAGCGACGAAGCATTCGCGCAGTTACCGGCCGAGGATCTCGCCAGGCTCGAGACGGAAGAGGGGCGACCTGAACTGATCGCCATCCTTCGTCGGCATATTGCGGTCGGTGCTATCGGGAAGGAAGATCTCGACAGCGCGCTCGAACGCGGTGACGGCTCGATCGAAATTGCCAGTGTGGCCGATACGCCGATCGCCATCCGTACCGATGGCGATGATGTCGTTCTCGGCTCGGGCGAAAATGCGCCGAGGCTGACGGGGGATGCAGAGGCCGCGACGGATGGCGTCGTTTATGTGATCGACGGGTTGATACCACCACAGGACTGATTGGCCGGGACAATCAGGATCGGCGGCGCTGCGGTTCGTCGCAGCCTCTTTCATTTCGCGGTCAAGCTGGCACAGACGACGGCATGACCCGCATCCATCTCGTCGCAATCGCGGCGCTCGCTCCCGTCTGTGTCCTGTCGGTGCCGGTGACCGCGCAGTCCGTATCGCAGGAGGAGCTGGACCAGCGATACGACCGGGCGCTTGCCGCAGGGTACAAGGCGCTGATGCTTTGCGGTGCGATGGCCAGTGCCGAGAGGTCCGGCACGGCTCGAACACCGGAGAGTGTGCAGGAGTGGGAACTGACCGGCATCTACCCTTCGCTCGATCCCATCGTGCGCGATCTGCCGTACGAGATCGTCCGGGTTCCTGTTTACGAGAAGGCGCCGCGCCTGTTGCCGCGCCTCCACCATGTGAGGGTGTCCTGGGCCGACGACATGCTGCCGCGCGTCGCGGTTCACCGGGCGGGGGAGGGCTGCTCCATCCTGCCGCCGGGTGCCGAAATGCCGGCGGTGGAAGCGGAGGATCCCGTCATTCCGCGGCCGCCGGAACCCCTCTTTCGCAATGTCGAGGCGGGAGCGGATGGGGTGGCCGCGCGGGCCTTCGGCAGCGATTACGGGGAGGGGACGCGCACCACCGCGGTCCTCGTCCGGCAGAACGGCGGCGTCATCGCCGAGCGCTATCGCGAAGGGTTCGACGCTAGGACGCCGCAGCGTACCTGGTCGGTCGCGAAAAGCATTGCCGCGACACTGGTCGGGGCCGCCGTGGAACGCGGTGACGCGGCGATGATCCTCGACCGCGATCATGCCGCTGTCCCGATGCTGATCCCCGTCATGCGCTGGTACGAAGGGGAGGACGATCCGCGCCAGCAGATCACGCTCGACAACCTGCTGCGCATGGCATCCGGCCGGTATTCCGATACGGCTGGCAATCGGACAGATCCGGTCTACTGGGGCGGGGCCAGCGTCGACGAGCGGGCGAGCAGCTGGCCGATCATCCACCAGCCCGGAACGGTGTTCCGCTACGCCAACAACGACACGCTGATGGCCGTGGAAGCGATTTCCCATACGTTTGCAGATCACCCGCCGGCCGAATTCTTCGCCCGGCTCGGCATGTTCGATACCGTGGCGGAAACCGACTGGCAGGGGAATTACGTCCTTTCCAGCCAGGTCTGGTCCACCGCGCGCGATCTTGCCGATCTCGGCCAGCTTTATCTTAACGACGGAATGTTGAACGGCGAACGGATCCTGCCCCAAGGCTGGCTGGAATACGTGTCCGCGCCCTCCGGCCCGCAGCCGCCGGGGGCCTATGGCTACGGAGCGGGATGGTGGCTCATGCGCGGGATGGACGGCATCCCGGACGATACGATCGCCGCGCGTGGCAATCGTGGGCAGTACGTGGTCGTGGTTCCGAGCCGCGATATCGTGATCGTTCGACGGGGCGAGGATCCCGCGGGCAAGGTCTTCGATCTCGAGCAGTTCACGCGCGACATGCTGGGATCCCTCTGATCCTTCGCATTCAGGAAAGCCACCTATTAAATTAACGGTGCCTGTCGGCGCGCTTCAGGATCGTCTCAGGCACCATGCCCTAGAACACTCCTTGAAACCGGGGCATTCCCGTTCCGGTTCTGATCAAGGAGCGTCCCATGAAGACCATTTCCAAAGCCCTTGCCGGAACCGTCGCCGCAGGTGCGATGGCCATGGCTTCCATCACTCCCGCCGTTGCGCGCGACCGGGACGACAAGATCGATGCAGGCGAGATCATCGCCGGAGCCGTGATCCTCGGCGGCATCGCGGCCATCCTTTCCAGCGGCAGCCGCGATCGCGACCGCTACGATCGCGATTACTACCGCGCCGACCGCAATCGCGGCAATCCGCGTGTCGCCATCGACCGCTGCGTACAGGCTGCCGAATCCACTGCGCGCCGGTATGGCGGCTATCGCTACGCCGACGTCACCGACATTCGCGATGTCGACCGCACCAATCGCGGCTGGCGCGTGAAGGGCCGGATCGCCGTCGACGGCGCCCGCGGCTATCGTGATCGCTACGACCGTCGCGGAGCCGACGACCGGGGTAATTTCACCTGCCGGATCGATCGCGGCCGGGTTGTCGACGTCAACTTCGGTGGCATCCGTGGCCTTCGGTAAGGCACACGCAGCCATCTGATCTGAAAGGGCGGTTCAGACTGGTGACAGTCCGGACCGCCCAGTTGTTCGACCGTTCTTACAGGGGAAGTGCCATGAATCGATTTGCCAGAATTGCCGCGATGCCCCTTCTTGCAGGCGCTATGACGGTTGCTGCCGCACCGGTTTCGGCCGCCGAACTGCCCAGGCCCACTGCCATGTCCTTCGCGGATCATGTGCTACCCGGCACTGCGACCGGCGATTTCGACAACGCGCAGTATCGTCGCAATCGCTATCGTCGCCACCGTGACGACGGCGTCGACGCAGGCGACGTGCTCGCGGGCGTTCTGGTCCTTGGCGGAATTCTCGCGATCGCCGATGCGGTCTACGGTGACGACGACGATCGCCAGCCGGTTCGATACGAACGACAGGACTCGATCGAGTCCGCCGTGGCCAATTGCCGGTACGAGGCCGGTGACGGTGCGAGGGTCGAGAACGTCCGCCGCGACGGTTCCGGCTGGACGGCCGAAGGTGTCTTCGCCGGTGGAGAAGCGTTCTTCTGCCGCACCGATGCGGACGGACGCGTCGTGGAAATCGACTATGCCGATGGATACGGCTCCTACGGCCAGTCGGGTCAGGTCGGCGGTTATGGGGACCCGACCTATGGCGACACCGCATATGAAGATCGGCAGTATGACGATGCGACATACTACGAAGCGCGTCGGCGGCTGGGCAATGCGCCCGTCCAGGACGGTTACGCAGCCGGGCCCTATCCCGGCGGTCCGGTTTCCGACGAGGACGATTACTACTACGCGGAAGAAGACCCCTATCGGGACTACTGATCGGGGGCGGGTCTGCCGCGATCGCGGTAGATGGGCAGGGCGAGGCTGAAGCGAATGGCGCAACTGCGCAGTGTCAGCCCCGCCAGTGTTGCCGCCGCCCATACCGGTTCGCGCGGCAGGTCGGTGGCATAGCCGATGACGCACAGGCTGGCGGAAAGGGCCGCCGCCGTCACGTAGAGTTCCGGGCGCATGATGATCGACGGCCGCCCGGCCACCACATCGCGGATGATTCCGCCAACGCACCCCGTGACGACACCCATCATCATCGCCGGGATCGGCGGCAGTCCGTATTCGAGAGCCTTGGCGGAGCCCAGTACCGCGTAGGCGGTCAGCCCGATGCCGTCCGCATAGTCGAGCAGCTTGCCTTCCCACCAGCGGGTCGGGGTAAACCAGGTCAGCAGGGCCATGCCCAGGCACACCGCCGCCACCCAGGGATCGGTGATCCAGAAGACCGGAGCGTCGATCAACAGGTCGCGGATGGTGCCGCCGCCGACGCCGGTCACGAGCGCGAAGAACGCCATCGTGACGAAGGTCTGCTTTTCCTTCGCAGCGAGCAACGCTCCAGATAGAGCGAAGATCGCGACGCCGATAAGATCGAGCGTATCGAGAACCGGGGTAAAGATGTCAGGCTCGACCGGCATGGCTGGCAATCCTTCTCGTCAGTCCTCTGGGCACGCGCTTGCGCATATGACATTGGGTTCGGGCCTACCTGGCGCGGGGTTCATCGACTGGGGCGTGTGTCACCCGCAGCCAATTCAGCACGAACTTTCGGCCGGGAGTTATTCGTTCGCGAAGATGCGCGCGTCGTCGGCGAAAGCCTTCATCTCGATCGCATTGCCGCTCGGATCGCGGAAGAACATCGTCGCCTGCTCGCCGACCTGGCCTTCGAACCGGATATGGGGTTCGATCACGAATTCGGTTTCGGCTTGGACCAGCCTTTCGGCCAGTTCCTTCCACTGCTCCATCGTCAGGACGATCCCGAAATGGGGTATCGGCACATCGTGGTCGTCGACCGGATTACTGCCGGTCGCGCCCTTGGCGACCACGCCCGGCATCTGGTGCGCCACGATCTGGTGGCCGTAGAAGTCGAAATCCACCCAATCCTGCGAAGACCGGCCTTCCGGGCAGCCCATGACGTCGCCCCAGAACTCCCGGGCGGAGATCAGGTCGTGGACGGGAAAGGCGAGATGGAACGGGCGCAGCGTCATGGCGGTCACATGTGGATCGGCTTGCCCTGAACCGCCATCGCCGCCTCCTTGATCGCTTCGGAATGCGTCGGGTGGGCGTGGCAGGTATAGGCGATGTCCTCGCTCGTCGTGCCGAATTCCATCGCCTGCGCGGCCTGTGCGATCATCGTGCCCGCAACGCTCGCGATCGCCCAGACGCCCAGCACGCGGTCGGTTTCCGCTTCCGCGATCACCTTCACGAACCCGTCGGGCTCGTGGTTGGTCTTGGCCCGGCTGTTCGCGGCCATGGGGAACTTGCCCACCTTGATCGCCGCCTTGTCGCCGCCCATCTTCTCGATCGCCTGTTCGGTCGTCAGGCCGACCCCGGCGATTTCCGGCCAGGTGTAGACTACGCTCGGGATGAGTGCGTGGTTCACGATGCCGGTCTGGCCGGCAATGTTCTCCGCGACCGCGATGCCTTCATCTTCGGCCTTGTGCGCCAGCATCGGGCCGGGGATCACGTCTCCGATCGCCCAGACGCTGTCGACCGAGGTGCGGAAATCGTGGTCGGTCTCGATCTGTCCGCGCTCGTTCGGTTCGAGTCCGATGGCCTCCAGGCCAAGGCCTTCGGTGTTCGGCTTGCGGCCGATGGACACGAGCACGCAGTCGACATCCATCGTCTCCGCGTCGCCGCCCTTGGACGGTTCCATCGTGAGCGTGGCGGTCTTGCCCTTGACCTCGACGCCGGTGACCTTGGTCCCCAGCTTGAAGTCGATACCCTGCTTCTTGAAAATCTTGCGCGATTCCTTGCGCACGTCGCCGTCCATGCCCGGAAGGATCTCGTCGAGGAATTCGACGCAGGTCACTTCGGCGCCCAAGCGGCGCCACACGCTGCCCAGTTCCAGCCCGATGACGCCGCCGCCGATGACGACCATCTTCTTCGGGACTGCCGGCAGCTCGAGCGCGCCGGTGCTGTCGACGACCACGTGGTTGTCGTTGTCGATCTCGATACCGGGCAGGGGCGTCACCGAGGATCCCGTCGCGATCACGATATCCTTCGCGGTAACCGTCTCGTCGCCGACCTTGACCGTATGCGCGTCCTGGAACGTCGCGCGGCCTTTCTTCCAGTCGACCTTGTTCTTCTTGAACAGGAACTCGATGCCCTTGGTCAGCCCGTCGACCGCGTCGCGCCGCTGCGCGTGCATCTGATCGAGGTTCAGCTTGGGAGAGACGTCGATGCCCATGTCCTTCATCGCGCCGTTGGCGGCGGCATCGAAGTACTCGCTCGCATGGAGCAGCGCCTTGGACGGAATGCAGCCCACGTTGAGGCAGGTTCCGCCCAGCGTGTCGCGGCTTTCCGCACAGGCCGTCTTCAGGCCCAGCTGCGCCGCGCGGATCGCGGCGACATATCCGCCGGGTCCGGCACCTATGACGAGGACGTCGTAATCGTATTCGGCCATTATTTGCTCACCGCTTCATTCATGCATTCACTCATCATCGGAAGAACATCCTCTTCCGACAGGTTGGCTTTCTCCATGCCGGAATACTCCTCGCCGATCCTGTCGGAGACACAGGTGCAGATTCGATCGGCGATCGCGGCCGGCACGCCCTGTTGCTCGCTAGTGGTCTTGCAGGAGGAAAGGAATTCGGTGTCGAAGGCGTCATCGGCCGCCCGGTCGGTCTCGCTGGCCGGACCGCCGCAGGCGCTCAGTGCGAGTCCGAGCGCGGCGATGGTCGCTAGACGCCAGGTGACTGGTCGATGGCTCGGCATCATTCCGGGCTCTCCTGATCCGCCGTGGAGGGGGAGGGGTCGGTGCTGTCGGCACATGCGTTGACGATCCCTTCGATATTCTCGCGGCTGATGTCGTCGACGGTCAGCTCGCTGTCTTCGAGGAAAGCATCGGCGCTACACTGGCAGACCTCGGAAATACGGTCGGCGACGATTCCGGCGCTTTCCGCGACGCCTTCGCACTGGGTGGTCACGGCGTTGCGCACTTCGCCTTCGACCGCGTCCCCTGCAATTTGGGTCGCGGCGTCGCATCCGACTAGGGCCAGCGTCGCCAGCGAAACCAGGGCGAGCGATCTAAAATGCATCTGCCGTTTCCTCTTTCGTCCGGTCACAGGTCGATCAGCATCCGGGTGGGATCCTCGATCGCCTCCTTGATGATTTTCAGCGCCGTCACCGCCTCGCGCCCGTCGATCAGGCGGTGGTCGTAGGAAAGGGCAATGTACATCATCGGGCGGATCACGATCTCGCCATTGACGACCACCGCGCGGTCCTCGATCCGGTGGAGGCCCAGCACCGCGCTCTGGGGCGGGTTGATGATCGGCGTCGACATGAGCGATCCGAACACGCCGCCATTGGAGATCGTGAAGGTGCCGCCCTTCATGTCTTCCATCGTCAGCGAACCGTCGCGCGCGCGCGATCCGAAATCGGCGATGTCCTTCTCGATCTGCGCGAAACCCTTCTTGTCGGCGTCGCGGATGACCGGGACGACGAGGCCGTTGGGCGCGCTGACCGCCACGGAAATGTCGACGAAGTCGTGATAGACGATCTCGTCGCCCTCGATATAGGCGTTCGCGGCGGGCACGTCCTTCAGCGCGAGGCAGGCAGCCTTGGCGAAGAAGCCCATGAAGCCGAGCTTGATGTCGTGCTTCTTGGCGAAGAGGTCCTTGTACTTCTCGCGCGCCTCGATGACCGCGCTCATGTCGCAGTCGTTGAAGGTCGTGAGCAACGCCGCTTCTTCCTGCGCGCCCTTCAGGCGCTTGGCGATAGTCTGGCGCATGCGCGTCATCTTCACGCGCTCGGTCCGCCGCTCACCCGAGGATGAACCTTCGACCTGCTGCGCCTGCGCCGGGGCGGCGTCGGCCACGCTGCCGCTGTCCTTCTTCGCCCTGGCGGCTTTCTCGACGTCTTCCTTGGTCAGGCGGCCGTCCTTGCCGGTGCCCTTGATCGTCGAGGGATCGACACCGTGTTCGAGCACGGCGCGCCGCACGGCCGGGCTCAGCGTCTGCGTGCCGTCCGATGCCTTGGCGTCGCTGCTCGACGGCGCCTGCTGGCCGGCTTCGGCGGGCTCGTTCTTGCCCTCTTCCTTCCGCTGCGTGTCGCGATTGGCTTCCTCGCCCTTCGTTGCCGGCGCGGCGCCTTCCTCGACCAGAGCGAGCACCGCACCGACCTCGACCGTGTCACCGACCTCGGCCTTCAGTTCCTGGATCACGCCGGCAACGGGCGAGGGCACGTCGACCGCGACCTTGTCGGTCTCGAGACTGGCGATCGGTTCGTCCGCCGCCACGGCATCGCCGGGCTGCTTCAGCCATTCCCCGATCGTGCCTTCGGTGACCGATTCACCCAGGGCAGGAACCTTGATTTCCGTGGCCATTCTCGTTTCGTCCTCAACAGCTTCTCGTAACGCGCGCATTGCGCATGATTTCTTCCGCGCCGGACAGGCCGAGCGCGATGCTGACCAGCCCGTCCTGCTGGACCTTGTGGCGCGGCGCATAGCCCGTGGCGGGCGAGGCGGCGACTTCGCGCCCGGCATAGCACGGGCGCATCCCTTCGTGACCCGCTTCGGTCAGCGCGTCCTCGATCAGATTGTCGACGAAGAACCAGGCGCCGTTGTTCTTGGGCTCTTCCTGGCACCAGACGACCTGCTTGAGATTGGTCATCCGCTTCAGGCGCACCGTCAGCGGTTCTCCGGGGAAGGGATAGAGCTGCTCGAGCCGGACGATGGAAACGTCGTCCAGGCCTTCCTCGTCGCGCTTCTCCATGAGGTCGTAGGCGACCTTGCCGCTGCACAGGACGAGGCGGCGGACCTTCTCGTCCGGGATTTCCGTCAGGTCGGACTTGATCCGCATGAAGTGGTGCTCGCCCATGAACTCGGCCGCCGTGCTCTTCGCCATCGGATGGCGCAGCAACGACTTGGGCGTCATGATGACCAGCGGCTTGCGGAAATTGCGCAGCATCTGGCGGCGCAGCACGTGGAAATAGTTGGCCGGCGTCGTGATGTTGCAGACCTGGATGTTGTCGTTCGCGCACAGTTGCAGGAACCGTTCCAGGCGGGCGGAACTGTGTTCCGGACCCTGACCCTCGTAGCCATGCGGCAGCAGCATCACGAGGCCGTTGGCGCGCAGCCATTTCGCCTCGCCGCTGGCGATGAACTGGTCGATCATGATCTGCGCGCCGTTGGCGAAGTCACCGAACTGCGCTTCCCACAGCACCAGTGTCTTGGGATCGGCCATCGCGAAGCCGTATTCGAAGCCGAGCACGCCGTATTCGGACAGCGGGCTGTCATAGACCTCGAACTTGCCGTGCGGCAGCGTGGTCAGCGGGATGTACTTGTCCTCGTCCTGCTGGTCGTGCCAGACGGCGTGGCGCTGGCTGAAGGTGCCGCGGCCGCTGTCCTGCCCGGACAGGCGCACGCCGAACCCTTCGGTGACGAGGCTGCCGAAGGCGAGGGCTTCCGCCGTCGCCCAGTCGAAGCCTTCGCCGCCTTCGAACATCTTGCGCTTGGCATCGAGCACGCGGCCCAGCGTTTTGTGGATGGTCACGTTATCGGGAACGGTCGTCAGCGTCCGGCCCAGGCTGTCGAACAGCTTGCGCTCGATCGCCGTTTCCACGTTGCGCCGCGCGTTCTCCGAATCCGCAGGACGATGCAGGCCGGCCCAGCGACCGCCGAACCAGTCGGCTTCGTTCGCCTTGTAGCTCTTGGCTGCCTCGAATTCCTCTTCCAGCCTTCCGACGAAGTCCGAGATCAGGGTGTCGTGGTATCCTTGTTCGATCGTGCCTTCATCCAGCAGTCGCCTGGAATAGATCTCACTGACCTTGGGATGCTTGCGGATCGCGTCGTACATGTGCGGCTGGGTGAACTTGGGCTCGTCGCCCTCGTTGTGGCCGAACCGGCGGTAGCACCACATGTCGATCACGATGTCCCGGCCGAACTTCTGGCGGTACTCGACCGCCAGCTTGCAGGCGAAGGTCACCGCTTCCGGATCGTCGCCGTTGACGTGCAGGATGGGGGCCTGGACGCCCTTCGCCACGTCGCTGGGATAGGGGCTGGACCGCGCGAACTTGGGGCTGGTGGTGAACCCGATCTGGTTGTTGATCACGAAATGGATGCAACCGCCGGTGCTGTAACCGGGGACGCCCATCAGGCCGAAGCATTCCCAGACCACGCCCTGTCCGGCGAAGGCCGCATCGCCGTGGATCAGCACGGGCAGGACCTGCTCGTGCTTCTTCAGGTCGTCGCGGATCGCCTGCTGCGCGCGCGCCTTGCCCAGGACGACCGGATCGACCGCTTCCAAATGGCTGGGGTTGGGGACGAGGCTCATATGCACCTCGATCCCGTCGAATTCACGATCGGTGCTGGTGCCGAGATGGTATTTCACGTCGCCCGATCCGCCGACATCGTCGGGGTTCGAGCTTCCACCGGAAAATTCGTGGAAGATCACCTTGTACGGCTTGCCCATGACGTTCGCGAGGACGTTCAGACGTCCGCGGTGCGCCATGCCGTAGATGATCTCGCGCACGCCATCCTGGCCGCCATATTTGATGACGGCTTCCAGCGCGGGGATCATGCTTTCGCCGCCGTCGAGGCCGAAGCGCTTGGTGCCGACGTATTTCTTGCCGAGGAAGTTCTCGTATTCCTCGCCGCGCACGACCGCGGCCAGGATCGCCTTCTTGCCTTCGGGGGTGAACTGGATGGTGTCTTCCGGGCTCTCGAACTTGTCCTGCAGGAACCGGCGTTCCTCGGTGTCCGAGATATGCATGTATTCGAGGCCGACCTTGCCGCAGTAGTCCGCGCGCAGCTTGGCCAGCAGGTCGCCCAGCCGTACCCATTCGAAGCCGAGCACGCCTCCGACGAAGACTTCCTTGTCTTCCTGCCCTTCGAACCCGTGCCATTCCAGCGTCAGGTCTTCGGGGAAATTGCGCTCCGCAAGTCCCAGCGGATCGAGGTCGGCGGCGAGGTGACCGCGCACGCGGTAAAGGCGGACCAGCAGCATGGCGCGGATCGCATCGGACGCGGCTTCCTCGATCGCGGCCGGATCGCTCGGCTTGCCAGCCTTGGCCGCGGCCTTCGCCACCGCGACTTTCATCGCCGTGGGATCGAGCGCCTGCGTCCATTCGCTTTCCGCGTCCGGCCCGGTCTGCGGCCAGCGCGGATTGCCCCAGCTGGGGCCCGGCTGGGGACCGTCCTGGTCCGTCATCGCGGGAAGGAATTGCTGCTGTTCTTTACCCATGGTCACCTCTTGGTGAAGGAGCGCGCGAGAGTTACGCGAGTTCCTTCAGCATGGCATCGAGAGTGGTGCCAAGTTCGCTTGGGCTGGGGGAAACGCGGATGCCCGCATCTTCCATCGCCGCGATCTTGTCGTCCGCACCGCCCTTGCCGCCGGAAACGATGGCGCCCGCATGGCCCATCCGGCGACCCGGAGGGGCCGTGCGTCCGGCAATGAAGCCGACCACCGGCTTGCGCCGGCCGAGCGAGGCCTGTTCCTTCAGGAACTCGGCCGCTTCCTCTTCCGCGCTGCCGCCGATTTCGCCGATCATGACGATCGACTTCGTCTCGTCGTCGTCGAGGAACAGGTCGAGCACGTCGATGAAGTTGGTGCCGTTGACCGGATCGCCGCCGATGCCGACCGCCGTGGTCTGGCCGAGGCCGACCTGCGTGGTCTGGTGGACGGCTTCATAGGTCAGGGTGCCCGAACGGCTGACGATGCCGACCGACCCCTTCTGGAAGATGGAGCCGGGCATGATGCCGATCTTGCACTCGCCGGGCGTCAGGACGCCGGGGCAGTTGGGGCCGATCAGGCGGCTGGCCGAACCGGTGAGCGCGGCCTTCACGCGCACCATGTCCAGCACCGGGATGCCTTCGGTGATGCAAACGATCAGTTCCATCTCGGCATCGATCGCCTCGCAGATCGCGTCCGCGGCGAAGGGCGGCGGCACGTAGATGCACGATGCGGTTGCGCCGGTCTCGGCCTTGGCTTCCTTCACCGTATTGAAGTTGGGCAGGCCGATATGCGTGGTGCCACCTTTACCCGGCGTCACGCCCGCAACCATCTGCGTCCCGTAATCGAGCGCCTGCTGCGTGTGGAAGGTACCGGTATCGCCGGTCATCCCTTGCGTGATGACCTTGGTGTCTTTGTTTACGAGGATGGACATCTAATTCTCCGATTTGGCGGCTCGAGATCGCCGTAGAAGGCGAATGGCCGCAACAATTACTGTTAATACGCCGATCCAAAATATGACCAGATTGACGCCGAAGCCCGCATAACCATCGATACCGACCGCGTGATACACTAAACGGGAAACGGGGGTCGTGGCGAAGACGATTAACACAAGACCTATTATGAGGCCTTTGCTCACGCCAGCGAGCTATCCAGCCCCTTGCACGCCTCGAGCAGCTCCTCGACCGCGTCCGTGCTGACCTTGAGGTTGTTCTTTTCCTCGTCCGAGAGCTCGATCTCGATCACTTCCTCCGTGCCACCAGCGCCAATCACGGTCGGGACGCCGACATACAGGCCGTCGAGGGCATACTTGCCTTCGACATAGCTGGCGCAGGGCAGGATGCGCTTCTGGTCGCCCAGATAGGCCTCGGCCATGCTGATCGCGCTGGTGGCGGGGGCGTAATAGGCCGAGCCGTTGCCGAGCAGGGCGACGATCTCGCCGCCACCTTTGCGGGTGCGGTCCACGATCTCGTCGATGCGGCTGGCGGACACGCCCTTGATCTTGGCGTAGTCGTTGACCGGGATGCCGTTGATCGTGGTGTAGCTGGTGACGGGCACCATCGTGTCGCCGTGGCCGCCGAGGACGAAGGCATTCACGTCCTTCACCGAGCAGCCGAATTCCCAGGCGAGGAAGGTCGCGAAGCGTGCGCTGTCGAGCACGCCCGCCATGCCGACCACGCGATTGTGCGGGAGGCCGGAAAATTCGCGCAGCGCCCAGACCATCGCATCGAGCGGGTTGGTGATGCAGATCACGAATGCGTCGGGGCAGTTGTTCTTGATGCCTTCGCCGACCGCCTTCATCACCTTCAGGTTGATGCCGAGCAGGTCGTCGCGGCTCATGCCGGGCTTGCGCGGCACGCCTGCGGTCACGATCACCACGTCCGCGCCGGCGATGTCGGCGTAATCGTTGGTACCGGTAATCTTCGCGTCGAAGCCTTCGATCGGGCCGCACTGGCTGAGGTCGAGCGCCTTGCCCTGCGGCATGCCTTCGGCGATGTCGAACAGGACGATGTCGCCCATTTCCTTCTTCGCTGCGAGATGGGCGAGGGTGCCGCCGATCATGCCGGCGCCGATAAGGGCGATCTTCTTGCGTCCTGCGGATGCCGCGGAGTTCTGGGCCATGAGTGCTGGTAGTCCTTTGGATCGCGCGGGACCTGGGCCTGAACCCGGCGTGCGCCCGCGTCCCGCGAGGAAGCCGCACCCGGTACGAATGCGCGCGACCTAGGCCCGCCGGACGTGCTTTGCAACACCCGAGCCGCAGGAAACGCGACATATTGCTGCAAATGCAATGCGTTTGCAATAGGCGCCCGATATCGGCGCTATTCCAACGACGCGACAGCCCCCGTGCCGGTTCCCGTATGGATGAGGTTGGTCAGGACTAGCCGGTCACCGTATACGGCGCACCGTCGTCCTCCTCGCGCTCGCGGGCGAGGAGCATCGAGGCCAGGTGGTCCGGCACCGCACGGCTGAAATAGAAGCCTTGGCCGAGCGTACAGCCCGCCGCGCGCACGGCCTGCACCTGCTCCACCGTCTCGAGACCCTCCGCCACGATCTCCATGTCGAGCCGCGATCCCATCTCCGCAACTGCGCGGATGATCGCATCCGACTTCTCCCCCGCATTGGGCCCGGAGACGAAGCTGCGGTCCACCTTGATCTTGCGGAAGGGGTACTTGTGGAAGTGCCCGAGCGAGGAATAGCCGATCCCGAAATCGTCCAGCGCGAACCGTACGCCGTGGCGCGACAGCTCGCGGATGAAGAAGTCGGTCTCCTCGTGATCGTCCATGAACAGGCTCTCGGTGACTTCCAGTTCCAGCCGGGACGGGGCGATGCCCGCCTCGCGAATGGCGTTGAGCACGCCGAGCGTCGCCCCCGGAGCCCTGATCTGCATGGGCGAGAGGTTGACCGCGAGCGTCACGTCCTCCGGCCACTTGGCCGCCGTACGCGCCGCGCGCGACGTGACCCAGTTGCCGAGCGTGACCAGGACGCCGGTCTCCTCCGCCACCGGGATGAACTCCTCCGGGAGCAGTTCGCCTTTTTCCGGATGGAACCAGCGCACAAGCGCTTCGAACGTCCGGATGCGGCCGCTGGCAAGGTCGACGATCGGCTGGAAGAAAATCGACAGCTGGTCGTTCTGGATCGCGGTTCGCAGTTCCGCCTCGATCTCACGCCGCCTGACGAGGTTGCGGCTCATTGATGGCAGGTAAAAGCAGGTCTGCTTGCGACCATTCACCTTCGCATCGTAGAGCGCGAGGTCGGCATTCTTGAGCAGCGTGTCCGCATTGTCGCCGTCCTCGCCGCGCAGAGTCACGCCGATCGACACCCCGACTTCGAGACAGTCGCCGTCGATCCGCATCGGCCGCATGATCTCGGCATGGATTTCGCTGGCCAGGCATTCGCTGCCGAGCCGGTCCTCAATCGGGGTGGCGACGATGAATTCGTCCCCGCCGAAGCGCACGACGAGCGCGTCCGGACCGACCAGCGCGCGCAGGCGATCGGCCACTTCGGCCAGGACGCCGTCACCGGTCGGATGGCCGAGCAGGTCGTTCACTTCCTTGAAGCGGTCGAGATCGAGCCAGAGCAGGGCCAGGCAATCGCCTTCGCCGAGCCGTCCCAGCATTTCGGGCAAGTCCTCGTCGAGGGCCGTGCGATTGGCGAGCCCCGTGACCGGGTCCTTCCTCGCCAGTTCCCGCATTTCGGTCGCCATCGCAGCGCTGGTCTCGGCGGCGGAGATGGAGTCGCGCAGCGTCCGGAAGATGTTCATCGTGACCGATGCCATCGCCGGAAGCATCAGCAGGAGGTTGAAGGCGAGCAGGACGTAGGCGAGGCCGCCCACCGCGAGCGCCGCGACCATGATCGGCACGATGACGAGGCTGAGTTGCCCCAGTGCGATGACCGGGCGCCCCGCATTGCTGGTGCATATTCCGACCCCGAACAGCAGCGCGTTCGCCACCACCAGCAGCTGGATCCCGCCATGCAGTTCCAGCCAGACGGTCAGGGCCGCTGTCACGCCCAGCGCCGTTGCGTAGGAAAAGGCGCCGGCCTCGTATGCCAGTTCCAGCCGCGAAATCGACCCCGTGCGCTCGCTCGGCTTGATGACGAGATTGGACGCGACCCGGAGCACCGCGATCGTCGTGATCACGGCGAGCGCCGCATACAAGGCGGGTTCGCGGCTGAGAAAGGCGGCGGCAGCCGTGGCGAAAACGCCGTTGACCGCGCCCACTGCCAGCGTGCCCTTCTGCGAGAAGAGGGAAAGGACGAGCTGCTTGCGCGCGCGTCCGCTGTGCGGATCGCTCGGCGCGATATCGCGGGCATTGGCGCGCACGCGTTGCCAGAACGTCTTTGTCCCCATCACCGGGGTCTTACGGTCCAAGGGTCACCGACCGGTTAAGGAGGCAATTACCGAAAATGCTTACGCTGACGGGGCGGAACCCGTCAGCCGTTCCGGCGGATAGGAACGGAAAGGCTGTCGGCAAGCCGTCCGTCGAGCACGCTGCAGATCGCGTGCCAGTGCTCGTAGCGTGCGCGATCGCCCGCGATCAGGGCGTTTTCGGCTTCCTTGTGCGCATTGTCCGCCGCGTTGAGCCCGTGCCGGGCGAAATGGCGCAGCGCTTCCGCAAAGCACGGATCGGTGAGGCGCGGTTCGCCATTGTCGTTGCTGGCGCGCTGGCGCAGCCGACGGGCGAGCACCTTGGCGACCGCGGACTTGCGTGGTCCGCGCGCGGGGGCGAAATGCACCGACATAGAATTTGACCCGATTTCTGTTCTTGTTGGAGGCGTCCCTACGTCCGCTGCCACTAACCCTGCCTCTAAATTCAGGGTTATGGGACGCTTAACCCCGCTATTGTCCGGGCTGCCTGATCCAGCGCCCGCTATTGGCGTATTCGGGCTTTACGCCGTTGTCGGAAGGCACGTCTTCCGCCTGGAACTGGGCGTCGCCGCCTCGCGCCTCGACTTGCGGGGTATAGACGGGCGGGGGCGCCACGGGACGTCCTGTGGAAGGAACACCTGTGGTCCCGGCCGGCAGTCCTGTGCGCGCAGCTTCTGTCTGTGCGCGGGCCTGCGCTTCCTCGAATGCCCGGGCGAGAGCCAGCGGATCGGCCGGATCGTTTTCCGGCAGGTTCGCGACGCGCGGCTTGGGCGCGTTGGCAGGTTCCACCCCAGCATAGCGCGAACTGAAGGCCCCTGCCGTCCCGGCGCTGCCTTTCCAGCGATAGAACCGGTGCGCGCCGATCGTGCCAATGTGGTCGAGGCTCGGCGCCCAATAGGGGTAGATCCATACCGTGTGATAATGCGTGGCGAGACCCACCGGGCGGTACACCATGCCGTTCAGCGCATCTCTGGCGACCATCCGCGCCCGCGCCATCCCGGCGACACTGGGCACTCGGCGCATGGAGCCGTCGCAGGTGAAGCTGAACTGGCAGCCCGTCGTGCGCTCCGACCCCTGGAAGACGACGCCGCAAACGCTGTTGGGGTAGCTGGGATGCGCGACCCGGTTGAGCACGACCTGCGCGACGGCACGCTGGCCGCCGATCGCTTCCGACGCAGCCTCGTAATAGACGGCCTTGGCAAGGCAGTCGATCGCGCGTCCCTGGCTGAGACTGCTCCCGGACAGGGAAAAGGCGCGCGCTGCTGCACCGACGCGGCTGGCGGCCAGTTCTTCCGCCTGGTCGAGGCTGCCGGTTCCGGAAATGTCGAAGATCGCCAGGTCGGAGCCGGGCATGTCCGCGACGACCTGGGGCGTGTCTTCCATGTAGTAGAAAGCCGATCCCGGGAAACTGAAGCCCGCCTTTTCGAACGGCATCGGCTTCACGCCGGGCGCGTCCGCTGTTGCGATATCGTCCGAGAAGCCGGCCCATTCGCCCGGTGCGGCCATGGCCGGAACTGCCACCGCCGCGACCAGCGCGAGCAGGCGGCGCCAGCCCTGACGCTTGCGAATCTGGCGCTGCTGCGCGCGTGTGGGGGCTGGCTGGTTCATTGCGAAGGATCCGCCGCCATGCATAGCGATGCAGGCCCTTAACGGCGACGGCGGCGGCATAGCGCGTCCTATACCGGCACAGGTCGCGGATGGCGGTGAACAACCGTCCCTAACGCGCGGTAAATGCAGGGCTTGCGGTGTCGCCGGCGCCGCCGTATTGGCGCGCCCAGCGTTTCAGGTTGTCCGGGAAACCGGACCGAAGAGGGAAAGCGGTGAGGGGACGTCCCCGAACCCGCTGCTGCCCCCGCAACTGTGACCGGCGAGCGCGCCTTCGATGGCCCACTGCCCCGACTGCAAAGGATGGGCGGGAAGGGGGAGGCGCAGCGGCGACCCGGGAGCCAGGAGACCTGCCGGGAACGCGTCGTTCAGCCTCGGGCGGGGTGTACCGCAGGCAACGGATGCAAGGCACGCCGCGGTGGCGTCGTCTTCCGTCATGAGCGGCTCAATCGCTTGCGATGGAGGAATCATGCGTCACGTCCTTTTCGGTTTTTGCAGTACCCTTGCGTTCACGGTCCCTGCCCACGCCCAGGTCGAGCCTTCGACCCGCGAACAGGTCCCCGACGACACGCCGGTCGATCCGGTCGTCGTGTCCGACGATTTCTCCGAATTCGCGACCGATCCCGACACGATCACAATCACGGTCACCGGTACGCCGATCGAGGTCGAGGACACGGGGCAACCGGTCACGATCATCGGTCGCGACGAGATCGAGTCCGTCCAGGGCCCTGACATCGCCCGTATCCTGCGGCGTGCGCCGGGCGTGACGGTCACGGGCAGCGGCGGTCTCGGCAGCCTGACCAGCGTCCGCGTCCGCGGTGGGGAGAACGACCAGTTACTGGTCCTGGTCGACGGCATCGAGGTCAACGATCCGGCTTCGACCTCGGGCGGTTTCGATTTCGGCAATCTCGTTCCCGGAACCATCCAGTCGGTGGACCTGTTGCGCGGTTCCAATTCCACCGTCTGGGGCAGCGATGCGATCGCCGGGGTCATGGCGATCACGACGCGCGCGGCGACCGGACTCGAAGCGAGCGCGGAATACGGCGCACGCGACACCGTCTACGCACAGGCGTCCGGCGGTGTCGAAAGCGATGCCGGGTTTATCGGTATCGCAGGCAGCTACCTGACCACGGGCGGCGTTTCCGCTGCCGCTTCGGGCACCGAGCCCGACGGGTTCGAACAATATGCAATTACCGGGCGCGGTCGCCTCTATCTCGGGCGGACCGCCTCGCTGTTCGCTTCGGGCCGCTATGCCGAGGGCGATCTCGAACTCGACGGGTTTCCGCCGCCCGACTTCACGCTCGCCGACACCGGCGCCACGCAGGAGACGCGGCAGTATTCGGGCAATGTCGGCGTGCAGAACGATGCCGGGCCGCTTTTCGTGAAGGCCGCCTATTCCTTCGCCGATACCGAGCGCGTGAATTTCGATCCCGGGACCGGTCCGGGACCGTCCTTTACCTCCGACGGCCACCAGGACCGGATCGAGGCGCGCGGCGAATGGCGCCCGATCGGTCCGTTGCTGGTCAATTTCGGCGGCGAGTACGAGTGGAGCGCGTTCAGCAGCGATAGCAGCGACCGGGTGACCACCAGCATCGGCGGCGTCTACGGACAGCTCGGGATCGAGTTCGGTCCGCTCTCGGGCCGCGCCGGCCTTCGTTACGACGATCATCAGGATTTCGGCGGTACAGCCAGCTTCGGTGCGGATTTCAGCTACGCGCTCGCGGACAATCTGCGGCTGCGCGCCAGCGTCGGCGAGGGCTTCAAGGCACCGTCGCTTTTCCAGCTTAATTCCGATTTCGGCAATCCGGCGCTGGACCCCGCGCAGAGCACCAGCTTCGACCTCGGCCTCGCCTATGGGGACCGTTCGCAGGATGGCTATGCCGGTCTGACGCTGTTCCGCCGGGACACCGAGAACCTGATCGATTTCGCGAGCTGCTTCAGCGATCCCGATCCTCTGTGCGATGATGGCCGCTTCGGCTATTACATCAATGTCGGCGAAACGCGGGCGCAGGGCTTCGAGATCGAGGCGGGCAAGCGTCTCGGCGATCGCCTGATGATGCGGCTCGCCTACAGTTACGTCGAAGCCGAAGACCGCACGCCCGGCGGCGCGAACGAGGGCAACCGGCTGGCGCGGCGCCCCGATCATGCCCTGACGGCCTCGGTCGACTGGACCGGTCCCGCCGATCTGACGCTGGGCGGCGACGTAAGGCTCGTCGGCGACAGTTTCGACAATATCGGAAACACCACGGCACTCGACGGCTACGTATTGACCGACCTCCGGGCCAGCTGGCCGCTGGCGGAGCAGATCGAACTGTTCGGCCGGATCGAGAACCTGTTCGATGTCGATTACACGGTCGCGGCCGGATACGGCACCCCGGGCAGATCGGCTTATATCGGGGCGCGGCTGCGCCTGTGAGGGCGCTCGTGCCGGCGCTGCTGCTGCTGGCGGGGTGCGGTCAGGCCGGTTCCGCGCCGTCGGCGACGCTGGCTGAGCGGCCTGCCGACCGCCCTACGATCGTGAGCCTTAACCCCTGCACCGACGCAATGCTGGCGGAAATCGCCGGGCCGCAGCAGGTCCTCGCGCTCTCGCATTACAGCCGGGATCCGGCCGCGCGTTCGATGCCGGCAAACTTGGCGCGTCGGTATGGGGTGACGGGCGGAACGGTCGAAGAGGTCCTCGCGCTCGATCCGGACGTCGTCGTGGCGGGTGCGTTCCTCGCGCCTTCCGCGAGGGCGGCTTTTGCCGATTTCGGTATTCGCGTCGAAACCTTCGGCATCGCCTCGTCGGTCGAGCAGAGTCTCGGGCAAATCGAGAGGCTGGGCGATATCGCGGGCAACCAGGCTGCGGCCCGTCGATCCACGGGGCGCGTGGAGCGGGCGGTCGCTCAGCTCAAGGACGGTGCCGGCACCAATGCCGTGTCCACCGTTCTCTGGCAGTCGGGCGGGATCGTGCCGGGTGAAGCGACCCTGGTGAGCGATCTTTTGCGGCGCGGCGGCTTTGCCAGCCATTCACAGGCCCTCGGACTGGGGCAGGCGGACTTCCTGCCGCTGGAGCGCGTGCTGTCCGATCCGCCGGACCTTTTGCTGGTTGCCGGTGCGGAACGCGCGCAGCATCATCCCGCGCTGGCCGAAGTAGCGAACCTTCGCGTCGAGACGATCGATCCGGCTCTGCTGTTCTGCGGCGGGCCCACGATCGCACGGCTGGCCGCGCGGCTGCAGGACTTGCAGCAATGAAGCGGGCCTCGCTGATCTTCGGCCTCGGTATCCTGTTCGCGCTGCCGCTTTCGCTGCTGGCAGGGCGCGTCTGGGTCGATCCCGCCACCACACCCAATGCCGTTCTCATCCTTGCCGAACTGCGCCTGCCGCGCAGCCTGCTGGCAGTCGTGGTCGGGGCGGGGCTGGGTGCGGCTGGTGCAGCGATGCAGGGATATTTGCGCAATCCCCTGGCCGATCCGGGCCTGTTCGGAATTGCGCCCGGTGCCGCGCTCGGCGCGGTGGCCAGCTTCTGGTTCGGATACCAGGCCGCACCTTTCGCATTGCCGTTGATGGCGCTGGCGGGCGCAGGGGGCGCGATGGCGTTGCTGGCCCTCATTGCAGGACGCGCGGGCGGCATCGCGCTGTTCACTCTTGCCGGGCTGATGGTTGCAAGCCTCGCGGGCACGCTTACCAGCCTGGCCATAAGCCTCGCGCCCAACGCCTTTGCCATGAGCGAGATCGTGACCTGGCTGCTCGGCGCGCTGACCGATCGCAGCTGGCGCGAGGTCTGGATCGCCGCGCCGCTGACACTGGCCGGCATCGGTCTGCTGTTCGGTGCCGGGCGGGATCTCGATGCCCTGACACTGGGTGATGCGGCGGCCCGGTCGCTCGGTGTGGATAGCCGCAAGCTGCTGGCACTGCTGATCGGCGGCGTGGGGCTGACGGTGGGAAGCGGCGTCGCCGTGGCCGGCATCATCGGATTTGTCGGCCTGATCGTTCCGCACCTCGTCAGGCCGCTGACGGACCGCCGTCCGTCGCAGCTCATCCTGCCGAGCGCGCTTGCCGGCGGCCTGCTGGTGCTGGTGGCCGATTGCGTGGTTCGCATTCTCCCGCTCGTCACCGAATTGCGGCTCGGTATCGCCCTCAGCCTGATCGGCGCGCCGTTCTTCCTCTGGCTGCTGCTGAAGATGCGGCGCGGCGGATCGGTGGGCTTCGCATGACCGGGGCGGAACTCGGCACGCAGGGGGTCTCGATCCCGGGACGTTTGACCGATGTTTCGGTCATGCTGGAAGCCGGCTCGGTCACTGCGATCTGCGGTCCGAACGGGGCGGGCAAGTCGACCCTGTTGTCGGTGCTGGCAGGGCTCAACGATCCGGCATCCGGACGTGCCATGCTTGGCGAGACACCGCTGTCTGCGCTCGACCCGCGGCAACGGGCCCAGCGGATCGGTTTCCTGCCACAGGAGCCGGACATTGCCTGGGACCTGGCGGTTCGAAATCTGGTTTCTCTGGGCCGCCTGCCGCATCGCGATCGGGCGACCGGCTTGGTGGACAACGCGCTCGCCGCGCTCGACCTGGTCGGTTTTGCGGACAGACCGGTGTCCACGCTCTCGGGCGGCGAGCGGGCAAGGGTGCTGCTCGCGCGCGTGCTCGCGGGCGAACCGGAATGGATCCTCGCCGACGAACCCCTCGCCGCGCTCGATCTCGCGCACCAGGCGCAACTTGTCGGCCATCTGAAGGCCGTGGCCCGCAAGGGCGCGGGGGTCGTGATCGTCTTGCACGATCTGGCCCTGGCCCGGAACCATGCCGACAGGGTCATCCTGCTGTCGGAAGGCCGCATCCATTCGGAGGGCGAGCCTGCCACAAGCCTTTCGCCTGCCGGGATCGCCGAGGTCTTCGGAGTAGAGGGCGAGTGGCTGGGCGAAGAAGGCCGGCTGGCATTTTCCCCTGTCCTACACACGGAGCGCCTGCCTAGAACATAGGAAGAACATCGCAACGGGCGATTATCGCTTTCCATGAAAGGGCCAGGCCATGCCGACATTCGACCGGACATATTTTTTCGCGACTGCGAGGGGGGCGCTGTTCGGCGGACGCTTGCGGCAGGAGCAGGTGGAGGGGTGCAACGCCATCCTGGACAGGTGGGAAAGCGACTATCCGGACGCGGACCGGCGCTGGCTTGCCTACCTGCTGGGCACCGCCTTCCATGAAACCGCGCAACGCATGGCACCCATTCACGAATTCGGCAGTTCGGCCTATTTCGAGCGGCGCTACGGTCGGGGAACGCGGGTCGGCCGGGAGTTGGGCAATGCCTGCATCGGCGACGGCGCGCGCTTTCACGGGCGTGGTTTCGTCCAGCTTACCGGGCGGCGAAACTATGCCGACTGGTCGAGGCGCCTTTCGATCGACCTGCTGGGCGAGCCCGATCTGGCGCTGGAGCCGGGGATTGCGGCGCGCATACTCGTCGAGGGCTCGGTGCGCGGGACGTTTACCGGCCGGTGTCTCGGCGATTATTTCAACGAGGAACGGGATGACTGGCACCACGCGCGCCGGGTCATCAACGGTTTGGACCGGGCGGCCCACATCGCCGGACTGGGTCGGCGCTTCCTGACGGCGCTGGGCGGGAGTGGGACTGTCGCCTGATGCATCGCGACCCTACCTGAGCAGGATGGATCGCTCCCAACTCGTCGACCGCTGGTTTGCACTGACGCGCGGGACCATGCCCGGCGTCGCCGCCGGGAAGGGCTGGCCGGTCCGGCTCGATCACTGCTTCCAGCGTATATTGCTCGACAATGCCGTCGGCGGCCCTTGGCGCGAGCATGTAGCCGCGCCGGCCTATCGCAATGCGTCCGATGCCGTACTGCGCGAGGCGATCCGGCTGGGCGAAGCGGCGATCGCGGGCGAACTGGATCTGGCGGATCTCAATCGCCGATCACTCGTGTGGCGGGGGAAGGCATAGAGCCGCAATCTGGGCCGAACTTGCCAAATGTGAGGAAGCCGTCTTTGTAGAACGTCGAAAAGACGGGGGTACACACATGTTTGCAACGGCGTTGATGGCCGGTTTTCTCATTCAGGCTTCGGGTAATGCGGAGGGTGCGGCACAGGCGGCACCCGTTCCACCATGCGAATACAAGAACCGGATGAATTTCTCGATCGGCGATGGGGTCGGCGGGGCGGTTCATGCGCGGCGGGTCCGCTTCGGCGATGCGCCGGGTCTCGCGACGGAACTGCGCATGACCATCGAGGCGCCGATCGTGAACGCGCATTCCGACCGGGCGGAAGGGGTGGTGAAGGTCACGCTCGGCCTCGCGCAAGGCAGCCTGCCGCCGCAAGACGGCGCCGGGGCACGCGCGCCGGGCCTCCAGTGGATCCATGTAAAGTCGCGCCAGCTCCAAGGGACCGATCCCGACCACCCGGCCTACAAACGCAAGCCCAAGCCCTTCATGCGCTGGAGCGTGGGGGACAAGGTCGTCGACGGGGCGGGCTTCCTGTCCGATGGCGGGGCGCTGGTGCTCCTCGAACCGACAGAGACTGCCGATCTTTTCGGCGCGGGCGACTGGACCTTCGAGACGGCAGAAGGGTTCGAAAGCCCGTGGGCGGATTACCGGATCCCCGCGGCGTTCATGGCCGGGATCATCAAGGACATGAACAACATCATGGCCGCGGTCGAAAAGGCGCAGGAAAACGGCGATTGCACCGTCGGAACCGCTTTCGGCGAAATGCCGCGCGGCGATATTTTCTACTAGTGACGGAAAGGAGCGCCGGATCGCGGATCCGGCGCTTCCGTCGATCGTCTTACTGGCCAGTCGTCCGCGGCGGTAGCGCGCCGTCGCTGGCTTCCGTGCCGCTGCCCTGCTGGCTGCCTTCGCCGCCGATCAGGCCGAGCGCCGACAGCATGTAGCGCACGTCCGGATCGCGTCCGGCGAAGTTGCGGTACATTTCGCCATAGTCCATCGTGCCGCCCTTGCTGAGCACGGCTTCGCGGTAGCGATCGCCGTTGGCGCGGGTCAGGCCGCCGTTCTCCAGGAACCAGTTGCGGCTGTCATGGTCCAGCATCTGCGTCCACAGATAGCTGTAATAGCCAGCGCTGTAGCCTGCGGGCGAGCTGAAAATGTGGTTGAAGTAGGTCGTCCGGTAGCGCGGCGGCACCAGGTCGACTTCCAGCCCAAGGTCGCGCAGCGCGCTGTCCTCGTAAGCGGACACCTGGGCCGGCGTGCTGATAGCCGCGGCCTCGTCGGCCGACAGCGCGTGCCAGCGCATGTCCAGCAGCGCCGCTTCGACGACTTCGCCGAAATCGTAGCCCTGGTTGAACTTGCTCGCCGCTTCCAGCTTCTCGACCAGCTCGGCCGGGATGGTCTCGCCCGTTTCGTGGTGCTTGGCGTAATTGCGCAGCACTTCGGGGTAGGTCATCCACATCTCGTGGACCTGACTGGGATATTCCACGAAATCGCGCGCGGTGGCGGTGCCCGAGAGGCTTTCGTACTTCTGGTCCGCGAAGAAGCCGTGCAGCGCATGGCCGAATTCGTGGAAGGTCGTGTTGACCCAGTCGAAGCTGACCAGCTGGGGTTCGCCCGCCGGTGCCTTCGGGATATTGAGCACGTTGTAGATCACCGGCTTCGTGTCCCAGAGATAGCTCTGGTCGACGAAATTGCTCATCCACGCGCCGCCGCGCTTGGACGGGCGCTGGAACGGGTCGAAGTAGAACAGGCCCATGTCGGAGCCGTCCGCATCGCGAACGGTGTAGACCCACACGTCCGGGTGGTAGACCGGGATGTCCGTACGACGTTCGAAGCTGAGGCCGTAAAGCTTGTTGGCCATGTAGAAAACGCCGTCTTCCAGCACCTTGTCGAGCTGGAAATACTGCATCACCTCGTCGTCATCGACTTCGTAACGCCCGGCCTTGACCATATTGGCGTAGCGGTACCAGTCCCACGGCTGCACTTCGAAATTGCCGCCTTCCTCGCGGATCTTCTCGTTCAGCACGCCAGCTTCGCGGCGTTGGGTCGCGGCGAGCGCGGGAACCATCTGGCCCATGAAGTCGAGCGCGGCCTGCGGCGATTCCACCATCCGGTCGTACATGGTGTAACTGGCCCAGTCCGGCTCGCCGAACAGGGCGGCCTTCTCCGCCCGCAAGCGGGCGATCTGCGCGACCAGCGGGCGCGTATCGATAGACGTCGTGCCGTCGGCGCGGTGGTAGCTCGCCTTGAATAGCTTTTCGCGCGCGGCGCGGTTTTCCATGCTCGGCAGGAGCGGCTGCTGCGTGGTGTTCTGCAGCGCGATCGCGAATTTGCCCGGCTGGCCTTCTTCCTGCGCCAGCTGCGCGGCGGACTGGATGTCGGATTCCGACAGGCCGGCCAGTTCGGCGCGGGTGTCGAAGAAGACGGTCTGCTCGCTCATCGCGTTACGGGCCTGCTGCCCGAACTCGGTGGTGATGGTGGACAGTTCCGTGTTGATGGCTTTCACCCGCTCGCGCTCGGCGTCGGTCAGCAGGGCACCGGCGTGGACCATGTTCTCGTAGGTCGTCTCGAGCAGCTTGGCGTCCTCGCGCGTCATGCTCATCGCGGCGCGGTTGTCGTACACCGCCTTGACCCGCGCGAAGAGCTCCGGGTTCAGCGTGATGGAGTCACCATGCGCCGACAGCTTGGGGCTGATGTCGGTGTTGATCGCGTCGAGGCGTTCGTTGGTATTGGTGCCGGTAAGGGCGAAGAACACCCGGCTGACCCGGCCGAGCATCCGGCCCGACTTTTCCAGTGCCACGATCGTGTTGTCGAAGGTGGGCGCGGCGGGATTGTCGATGATCGCCTGCACTTCGGCCTTCTGGATGGCCATGCCCTGCTCGAAGGCCGGGACATAATCGTCCTCGGAAATCTGGCGGAAGTCCGGCGCGAGAAAGGGCAGGTCGCTGTCCTGCGCGAAATAGCCCGTGCCTTCGGGGATGTCGGCCTGCGCCAGTTCGTCGGACGCTTCGCCGAGCGTCTCCGCCATCGCGGCTTCGTTATCCATCGTGGTGCATCCTGCCATCAGGGCGCTGGCGGCAACGGCCGCGAACAATTGGGTTTTCATGGTTTCTCCGGTCGAAAATCTGTGAGTGCGTATGATTTTCCATGTAGCAGACAGCATCTGAACGGGAGATTGGTTGCAATTGCAAGCATCTCCCGCCCGCTGCCGGTTTCGGCTGGCCGCCCCTGTCGGGGGAAGGGTCAGGCGGTGGTGCGGGTATCGCCGTATTCGTTGTGCGCGAAGATCTGCGCGCGCCGGTCGCTGCGATGTTCCAGTCCGCCGAACACCGTGCCCTTGGCTGATGTGTAATCGAGTTCCGCCGCAATGGCGGCGTGGTCCCGCGTGTCGATCGCTGCGTTCAGCCTCGGGCTGTCTTCCGCGTCGAGCTTCCCGATCCCGACATTGTAGGCAAGGTCGACCAAGGCATCGAATTCATGCTGATAGAGAGGCATGTCGCCGACCAGTTCGCGGACCCCTTGTGCCGCCTTCTCGGCATCCTGTCTCAGCAGGCGCATGGCATGATCCTTCGTGATCGTATCGCCGATCCGCAGTCCCTCGTCCGGCAGCACCAGATGGCCTGCTCCCACCAGCGGGTTCCCGATCACACTGGAATAGACTGTCAGTTCCATCCCCTCTTCGGCGACGATCGCGTCGAGCAGTTCGGGACTGGGCGACAGCTTGCTGGCGTGGACCCGGAAGTTTTCGGCATCCACCATGGTCGTATCGCCGGACACCGGCGCATGGTTGAACGGGACCGCGCTGTTCGCGGCCACGGTCATAGCAGCACCACCGACCAGCATGGCCGCCCGTGTCCGTTTGGACGGGCGCGCAGGTCCGGATCGCTCCCGGCGTGCCATACGGCGCGCGCCGAAACCGACTGCGAACTTGCGCGGTTCGTCCTTCACCCGGCGCAAGGCCCGCCTGACGGTCTCTCTCTTGCGCCGGCGCGCGCCTTGCGCGCTCGTGGCCGTGCGGCTCTGGCTGGCGTGCAGACTGGCGAGGCGTCGGGCGGATTGCGGGGTCATGGTACTCCTGTTGCGTTTGACGGGCACGCAAACAGTCGGCGCGACCGCCGTTCAGTGTATCAACGGGTCAGGGCACGCCATCGGTCCACGACTCGTCGTGTCCACGATGCGGCTCCGCGACCCCGCAACTGCGGACCCGCTATTCCTCGGGGACCGAGTCCATGTCGAACGCGCGGTTTTCCAAGGCCGGGTCTTCCAATGCGCGGACGAGCACGGCGGCCACGTCGCCGCGATGCGCCTTGCCGGATTTCTCGACTTCCTCGCCCAGGCGAATGCGCCGGTGCCCGTCTTCCTGCGTCAGCGAGACCGGGCGGATGATCGAATAGGCGAGCTCGCTTTCGACCAGATGCACATCGGCGTCGTGCTTGGCCTTGAGATAGTGGTGCAGGTCGCTGTCGGGATCGGGATCGTCCGCGCCGATGGAGCTCAGCATGACGAACTTGTTCACGCCCGCGGCCTGCGCCGCATCGACCAGCGCGATGGCGCCGTCACGGTCGATCGTGTCGGTCATGTCGGGCCCGGTTGAACTGCCCGATCCCGCTGCGAAGATAACCGCGTCCATGCCTTTGCAGGCGTCTTGCGGGAGATCGGCGAGGTCGCCCTGCCGGGTCTCGCAATCGTCGGGCAGGACGCTGGTGTCGGAGCTTTCGCGAACCAGCGCCACGGGGGAGTGTCCTTCGTCCTGCAACTGGCGCACGACGCGTTGACCTGTGTGGCCGGTGGCACCGGCGATGAGTACTTTCATGGCGGAATTCCTTGCATGTCTGCCGCGACGTCTGGGTGTCGGCGGCCTCTGCCCGTTCGACGCGCGGGGCGCCGAGCCGTTCCGCAAGCGCGGGGGACCTTTGCGGATGGACGCCGCATCACCACATGGCGCGAGGACCGGCGCGACGGAACCACGCAAGGCATCCGTGCGCTGTGACACAAGCGGCCGTCCCGGCGCTTGACATCACGGAACACAAACGGAACACGGCCCCTATGGCACTTACCAAGATCAGCGTCCGCGGGGCGCGCGAACACAACCTCAAGGGTGTGGACATCGACCTGCCGCGCGACAGCCTGATCGTGATCACCGGGCTTTCCGGCTCCGGCAAGTCGAGCCTCGCGTTCGATACCATCTATGCCGAGGGGCAGCGGCGCTACGTGGAATCGCTCAGTGCCTATGCACGCCAGTTCCTCGAGATGATGCAGAAGCCCGATGTCGAGCATATCGACGGGCTTTCGCCGGCCATCTCGATCGAGCAGAAGACGACCAGTCGCAATCCGCGTTCGACCGTGGCGACCGTGACCGAAATCTACGACTACATGCGCCTGCTGTGGGCGCGGGTGGGCGTGCCCTATTCCCCCGCGACCGGCCTGCCGATCGAGGCGCAGACAGTGTCCAACATGGTCGACCGGGTGATGGCCCTGCCGGAAGGCACGCGCCTCTATCTGCTCGCGCCGGTGGTGCGCGGGCGCAAGGGCGAATACCGGCGCGAACTGGCCGAGTGGCAGAAAGCGGGCTTCACCCGCGTGCGCATCGACGGAGAGCTCTACCCGATCGAGGAGGCGCCGGCGCTCGACAAGAAGTTCAAGCACGACATCGAGGTCGTGGTCGATCGCCTGGCGGTGAAGGAAGGGCTGGAAACGCGGCTGGCCGACAGTTTCGAGACCGCGCTCAAGCTCGCCGACGGTCTGGCCTATGTGGACCTGGCGGACGGCGTGGTGCCGGGCCGGGAGGACGAGGGCGAGAGCGGCGGTGCGATGAAAGGGGCGGGCATCCCCGCCAACCGGATCGTGTTTTCCGAACGCTTCTCCTGCCCGGTATCGGGTTTCACCATCGAGGAAATCGAGCCGCGCCTGTTCTCGTTCAACGCGCCGCAGGGGGCCTGCCCGACCTGCGACGGGATCGGCGAGAAACAGCTGTTCGACCCGCAGCTGGTAGTCCCGAACGAGGCGCTCAGCCTCAAGAAGGGCGCGGTGGTGCCCTGGGCCAAGTCCAACCCGCCCAGTCCCTATTACATGCAGGTGCTGCAATCGCTGGCGGGCGAGTACGGCTTCGACCTGACGACGCCCTGGAGCGAGCTGAGCGAGGAGAACCGCGACGTCATCCTCCACGGCACTAAGGGCAAGCGCGTGCCGCTGACCTTCAAGGACGGACGCAAGCAGTACACCGTCAACAAGCCGTTCGAAGGCGTCATCGGCAACCTCAACCGCCGGATGCTGCAGACCGAAAGCGCCTGGATGCGCGAGGAGCTGTCCAAGTTCCAGACCGCGCAGCCGTGCGAGACCTGTGGCGGCAAGCGCCTGAACGAAAAGGCGCTGGCAGTGAAGATCCCGGGGCCGTCAGGCGTCACCGACATCGCCACGCCCACTAAGATGAGCGTCGCCGACGCGCGCGCATGGTTCCTTGGCCTGCCGGAGCACCTGAACGACACGCAGGGCCAGATCGCCAAGGCCATCCTCAAGGAAATCAACGAGCGGCTGGGCTTCCTCGACAATGTCGGGCTCGACTACCTCAACCTCGACCGGACCAGCGGCACGCTGTCGGGCGGGGAAAGCCAGCGCATCCGCCTCGCCAGCCAGATCGGCAGCGGCCTTTCCGGCGTGCTCTACGTGCTGGACGAGCCCAGCATCGGCCTGCACCAGCGCGACAACGACCGGCTGCTGGAAACGCTGAAGCGCCTGCGCGATCTCGGCAACACGGTGATCGTGGTCGAGCATGACGAGGACGCGATCCGCGCCGCCGACCACGTGGTGGACCTCGGCCCCGGCGCCGGCGTGCGCGGGGGCGAGGTGGTGGCGCAGGGCACGCTGAAGCAGGTGCTGAAGGCGAAGAACTCGCTCACCGCGGACTATTTGACCGGGCGGCGCGAGATCGCGGTCCCGGCCAAGCGGCGCAAGGGCAACGGGCACAAGCTGACGGTCCACGGCGCGCGCGCCAACAACCTCGCCAACGTCACCGCCTCCCTGCCGCTGGGCACCTTCACCTGCATCACCGGCGTTTCGGGCAGCGGCAAGTCCAGCTTCACCATCGACACGCTCTATGCCTCGGCCGCGCGCACGCTGAACGGGGCGCGGGTGATCGCCGGCGCGCACGACAAGGTCACCGGCCTCGAATATTGCGACAAGGTGATCGAGATCGACCAGTCGCCCATCGGCCGCACCCCGCGCTCCAACCCGGCGACCTATACCGGCGCCTTCACCAACATCCGCGACTGGTTCGCCGGCCTGCCGGAGGCGCAGGCGCGCGGGTACAAGCCCGGCCGGTTCAGCTTCAACGTCAAGGGCGGCCGGTGCGAGGCGTGCCAGGGCGACGGGCTGATCAAGATCGAGATGCACTTCCTGCCCGACGTCTACGTCACCTGCGAGGAATGCGGCGGCAAGCGCTACAACCGCGAAACGCTGGAAGTGCGCTTCAAGGGCATGTCCATCGCCGACGTGCTGGACATGACGATCGAGGATGCGGAGGAGTTCTTCAAGGCCGTCCCCCCCATCCGTGACAAGATGCACACGCTGAACGAGGTGGGCCTCGGCTACGTCAAGGTCGGCCAGCAGGCGACGACGCTGTCGGGCGGTGAGGCGCAGCGGGTGAAGCTCGCCAAGGAACTCGCCCGGCGCAGCACCGGGCAGACGCTCTATATCCTGGACGAGCCGACCACCGGCCTGCATTTCGAGGATGTGCGCAAGCTGCTGGAGGTCCTCCACCGGCTGGTGGAGCAGGGCAATTCCGTGGTGGTGATCGAACACAACCTGGACGTCATCAAGACGGCGGACTGGATCCTCGACCTCGGCCCCGATGGCGGCGTGCGCGGCGGTGAAGTGGTGGCCGAAGGAACACCGGAGGAGGTTGCTGCGGTCAGCGGGAGTTATACGGGGGCTTACTTGAAACCTATGTTGGAGCGGGGGCGATCCGCAGCGGAGTGAGTGCGGACAAAGTGTTGGCTGACTGTCCTTTGGAAAATATTTGCCCTTAAAAGGGTCTGCTAGATACACTTTCCATGAGCTTTTAGCGTTTTGCTCAGGTAGATTTTTGAGGGGATGGCATGGCTGCTGATTTAAAGACTTTCTTGGATCCATCTTATCAATCCACTGAGTTGCGCGCTTTTGCGTTCATCAGTGCGCAGTTTGCACGGGGTGCTCGAACCTCAGTGGATTGCCTGCTGCCCTTTACGATTTTTGCTGCGGGTGAGCTCGAAGGCCAGCCATTCGATGCTGACAAAATGCAAAAATTCTTGTCGCAAAAATATTTCCTAAATCTGCCCCTTTTTGTGATTGAAGACCTTACGTACTCAATGAAAAAAGTCGGCGCTTTGGTCGAAATGAATGGCGTACAAAATCCCTGTGTATGCGGATGTTAGACCTCAGACACTATCATCTGATGAAGAACTTGATATGTCTGTGGATCAAATAGACCAAGTATCGCGTCAGCTTGCAGAGTACGCAAATATTCGCGACTTAGCGGAGCCCCTTTCTGGCGCAAGCTGGTCGGAGGTGTTAATCGATTTCTTTGCTAGGGAAAGGTTCGACCGAAAGTTTAAAAGGAATGTGACAAAAGGGCGTGCGATAATCGCTAGCCCAATTTTTACTGACCATAAGGTGGTTGCGGACTTTATCCGTCATCATCACGATTTAGGATCTGAGATATATAAGATTATTGAAAAAATATACTATGGAGTTCTTGTAACCGATTTTCTCACAAAGATCCAAAATACACCGAACGATGTCGATGCAAGGGGTCTGCAAATTGTCTATGACGCTCCGGTATTGATGAGATTAGTCGGTTTTTGTGGTAGGATAATCCAAAAAGCGGCCAGAGAAATGCATGATTCTCTTGCAGCATTGGGTTGTGAATTTTTCTATTACGGGCATTCCTATAACGAACTTCTTGCGAACGTCGATTACATAATAACTCAACGAAAGCTTGGAGAGCCCCTTCGCCCCGAGACGGAAGAGGCTTTTCGCAAGGGCGAGCTCAGCATTGCTGATCTAACCACCTTTAAAACTGCGCCGGATCGCATCCTTTATAGTGACTTAGGAGCCACCGAACATCCCGCTTCGTACGAAGATCGGTCGGGAGATGAGCACCAGATCGACGAAGTTGCCTTCAAAAATCGGCTCGGGCACGGGGGTATAGGTTGGGGCACTACCAAAAATGCCGCTGAGGCTGATGCCGCAAGCCTTGCTTTGACGCTGCGTCTGCGGAGAGGAAAATCCTCCACAGACTTGTTTAAGAGTGGTACTATATTCGTTACTCACAACACGGGATTAGTGCGACATGCAAGGGTTTTTTTAAAAGAAAACGGACTTTTGCCTGCCCGTACTTTGAATCCATTTCAAACCATGACTCAAGTAACGACAATCGCGTGGCTTGCGAAAGGGGTTGCCTTCGATTCCTCAAGGGTAAGCGCGCAACTGATAGCCGATTGCTACAGTGCTGCAGTTCCCGAAGAAGGGTGGAATCAAGAACTACTTAACAAGGTCGCACAGTATGGCAAAGACGAGATCTCTTTGATGCTCACCGACGCTCTTTTTTCGAGCAGTATTAGGCAGATCGCGTCCGAAAAGTCTCTTGGAAATGTCGCTATTTTGCGTTCAACTAGCACTGCTGATGTCGTACGGGATGCGCGAGAAGCTGCGGATAAGATTCGCGAGGAGGAAAGGGGCAAAGGATTTGCGGAAGGCAAATCTGAAGCGCTTGGAGAGACTTCGGCGCGCTTGTCTCTTAAAGCCAAGACAATCTCAGACAAAATTGGAAGAGCGATTGTGTATTTGGTTCTCGCCTCAGCGGGATATCTGCTTCTGGAAAGTGTGCCGGGGGTGAACTTGCCTCTCATCGATGACAACAACATAGCTGTCATTGCTGTCGCGATCGCTATTTCGTTATGGTCCCTAGTTTCTTTGATGGGGTTGGCGAAGGACCTCTCTTTACAAGAAATTGTGTCTAGGGGCGTTTTTAAAGCAGTTAGGAAACTACAGGTTTTGCTTGTTGGAACAGACCCTAACGAAATTTCATCGTAAAGTTTCTAAAGCCACTACGCGGCTTAGCTATGCCGGCCCCGTCGCCAGCAGCCGGCGGGAGAAAAAGCTGATCCCCATGCATCATGAGTGGCCGTGCGCGCATCGTCCGAACTGGGTGCAAGCGGCGTAAACCCGTGGAAGGTCAACGGTCATCGCGCCGAGCGCGCCATGGCAAGCGGTTTTCCGATCATCGGCGGCGGACGGTGCCGCAGGAAGGATCCGGCTTCCGACGGTCGGCGATCAAAACCGAGTAAGTCTCACCCCGGATGCACGGTCGTGAACACGATCATCCCGTAACCAACAGTCAGTCCGATATAAAGCCACAGCAGGGTCAAGCACACACGCTTCGATTTCGAGAAGAACAACCAAATCATCGGGATGATGGAGAGCATGGCGACCATGCTTGCGATCGCCTGTTGGGGGGTCAGGGACGCTGCGATTTCCTGCTGCTTTTCCGCCGTTACGAAAACCATGGTCGCGATCGTACCGAGGACGTTGACGCCCAGCACCCCGCCGACGACGAAACGCTTTTGTTGCCAGAACCAGACGTCGAAGTCCGGCCAGTCGTCCGGCTCATCCGGGAAGGTCATGCTGGCCACTAGGTAATACCAGCCGAAGGCCAGCAATATGCCCAGCACGGTGCCGCCGTTGAACGGCATAAGGTCCCGGTACCCGTACATGTGCAGGAAGAAGGTGGACTGGTCCACAATCACCAGCAAGCCCAGCAGTGGCGTCAGCCAGCCGATATGGATGCGCTCCATCCCCGGATCGATCCCCGCCTTGCGCCGCGCGCGCAGCTTCAGCACGCGGGCGAAGCCGCGCAGCACCTCTGCCATGGCAAGGCCCATCAGCAGTATGAAAGCCTCGAACAGGAAATTGAAACCCGGCATCGCTACGCGCCCCCCATGGCGTGGCTGGTGCGGCATAGTCCGCCGGATCGGCGCGTTTGGCAAGCGGGAGGGGAAGCGTTGTGCGCGGTTCGGGTGCCTTCGCGCTTTCACGTCACCCCGGGCCTGACCCGGGGTCCCGCTACTTCTAGGGCGGCATTGGAAGGAAGCGGGACCCCGGCTCGGGGGCCGGGGTGACGTCGCAAAGGGCATCCTCTCCCGCGCCGCACGAAAATCCTGTCCTACACGCCCCGTCCTGTATATCTGGTCCGGTTCCCCTGAAACCATCGACAGGTGAACCGATGACCGATCTTTCCCATACCGCAAACCTCCCCGCGCTGGTCCAGGCGCTGCCGGCGGACGTTACGCGCGCGGCGCAGACGCAGTTCGGCACGGCCGCGCAGATCGTGTTCCTGGAGGCGCTGGCGACCAGCGGCTCCGTCCGGTCGGCTGCGCGGCGGGCCGGGACATCCCACCAGAGCGCCTATCGCGCGCGCTGCTCCACGCCGGCATTCCGGCGAGCGTGGGACGCGGCGCTGCTGGCTGCGCGGGCCCATGCGGAAGGCGAGCTGGCCGACCGTGCGCTGAACGGCGTGACCGAAAAGGTGTTCTACCATGGCGAGCAGGTGGACGAGCGCGTCCGCTATTCCGACAGGCTGCTGCTCGCCCATCTCGGCCGGCTGGACCGGCTGGCGGAACAGGCCGGGGCGAACGCGCTGGCGGAGGATTTCGACGGCATGCTGGAACGCTTCGGCAGGGGCGAGGACCTGGCGCCCGACACGCCTGCCCCGGCGGACGAAGCGGGTGGTGCCGGGTCCGGGCCCGATGGCGAGGCCGGGGCCGGGAATTTACCCCCAGGACACTGGTCCAGGCGGTCCATGTCTCCCGGACCCCGGCCCGGAGACGAGCCGGAAACGGACGGGAACGGGGACGACACCGACCTCGAGGACGAGATGGACGCCAAACGCCCGCCCCACGCGCCGCGCCTGTCGGCGCTGGGGGATGCGGACGAGGTGTTCGAGTGCCAGGCTGAGGCCTTCCTGGCGGGCGATCCCGAGTGGTGGCGCGTCGGATCGGACTATCGCACGTTCGAGTACCACAACAACGTCTGGCTGCCCGAGCTCGAGGCTGTGGCCAGGTCGGACGATGCTGAAGACGAGGACGCGGAGGGCGAGGACTCGGAGGGCGACGCGCCCGACGGGGAGGCGCCCGAAGAGGAGACCGAGACGCAGGACACGGCCGAAGACCCCTACGCCACCGATTACGACGATGCGTGCGAGGACGAAGGCTACGCCGAGGACGCGGCCCGGTACGAAGCGGCCGTGCGCGAGGCCGCAGCCGACGCGGCGCGTTCCGCAGAGCCGCATCCGGACTTGCCGCCCGGACCGCGGATCATGCTGCTGTAGGGGAAGGGGGCCTCAGGGCCCCCTCGCACGTCAGCTGACGAGTTCGAGATCGACGGAGGCGTGGCCGGTGGCGATCAGGCCGATCTCCGTCGCCGCGGCGCGGCTCACGTCGATATGGCGGCCGCGTACGAAAGGCCCGCGATCGTTGATGCGCACGATCACGCTCTTGCCGGTACGCTTGTTGGTCACACGCACCTTCGACCCGAAGGGCAGCGTCTTGTGCGCGGCGGTCATGGCATTCATGTCGAACCGCTCGCCATTGGCCGTGCGGCGGCCGTGGAAGCGCTTGCCGTAATAGGAGGCGATGCCGCTGCCGAGCGAGCGCTGGGTGGTGACTTCGGGCTCCACTGGCACTTCGATCGTCTCGAGGTCGACTTCGTTGCCGGACGCCTCGGGCGCGGGCGGCAGCGTCTCGAACGCGTCGAAGCTCTCCTCGACGCTGGGCATGGTGTCGATCGCCGCGGACTGGTCCGCGGGCGACGGCAGCGCCGGCACGGCGGTCGTGGCATCGTCGGTCGCTTCGGCCAGGGCGGCGCTCGCGGGGACCGCGAAGGTCAGCGCGCCGATGGCAAGCAACATGCGCATCCGCGCCCGGGTGGAGTAATCGGTCAT
Source organism: Qipengyuania sp. JC766 (assembly GCF_040717445.1). Taxonomy (NCBI): domain Bacteria; kingdom Pseudomonadati; phylum Pseudomonadota; class Alphaproteobacteria; order Sphingomonadales; family Erythrobacteraceae; genus Qipengyuania; species Qipengyuania sp. JC766. The sequence continues at coordinate 366,361 of NZ_JBFEFL010000001.1, forward strand.
GGAAGTGTTCCCATCCAAATTCGAACGGGGCTTTACGGGCGGAAGGTTGACGGTTCCAAACCGCCTCCTCGGCTCACCGACGGTCAGAAACGACTCGTCCGTTAAATGAGGCGAAAACGAGGTATCGCGTAGTTTCGAAGGGTGCCGAAAGGGTGGTTCCGACCCGGGAATCGGCAGCGAATCGATGCCTCGGTGGTCCTCGATTCGCCCATCCGGAACCACGATTCCGCGGATGAACCGGCGGGTAGACGCTCGTGAATGAGGGGGGCTGACACAGAAAATGGGGCCGGTATCGCTACCGACCCCACTCTCACCGTCGCGTGGTCCCGTCTTCCGGCGAACCGTCCGACGAGCGCTTGGCGCCCGGTGTTTTCCCGCGCTCTTGCCACGAGGGCAGGGCAGCGGTTCTGTCACCGGCGCTCGCGCCGGCATCCGGGTCCTCTCGGTTCCCGCACAGTCCGAAGACCGTGCGTTCCCCGGCAAGGGGCCCGAGACCGAACATCCTGGCGGCCGGTCTTCTCGAACGGCATGGTTCCGACCGAAGTCTTCCCCGTGCCTCGAAGTCCGACCGGACATCCGGCCCGTGTCGACATGCTTGGCGACCCTCTCGATCGGCCGTTCCGCGTCCGGGCAAGCCCGTGTCACGGTCCGTCCTCGAACATCGCCTGGACAGATGTCTTCACGCCGAACCGGTTCGAAATTGCCTTCGCTATCAGGTGGTTAGACCTTCAATCGAAGACCGTTTCTGGCCTGTTCGATGTCCCGAGAATGCGTCCACCGACCGAGTTGCGCAAGGGATGCAAGACCGACTTATCCACTTTCCCCGGAATTCGCGGTGGACAAGAGTGGATAACTCTTGTGCGCGTGCGAGAAAGAGAGTGAACCTTTGTTGCGCGTGCGAACCAACTCGCGACACAATTGGCTCAATTGCGTGGTTTGCGTCGCCGGCCGATTAGCTTGAGGCGCAGGGCCTGCAGGTTGATGAAGCCTTCGGCATCCCGCTGGTTGTAGCTGCCCGCATCGTCCTCGAAAGTGACGACGTCCTGGCTGTAGAGGTTGAAGCTCACATCGGCACGGCGCCCGACGACGCTGGCGAGGCCCTTGTAGAGCTTCAGGCGAACCTCGCCGGTGACCAGTTGCTGGCTGTGGTCGATCGCCGCCTGCAGCATCTCCCGTTCCGGAGCGAACCAGAAACCGTTGTACACGAGCTCCGCGTATTTCGGCATGAGCTCGTCCTTCAGGTGCATCGCGCCCCTATCGAGCGTCAGCTGCTCGATCCCGCGATGGGCCCGGGCGTAGATCTCGCCGCCGGGCGTCTCGTACATCCCGCGGCTCTTCATGCCGACGAAGCGGTTCTCGACGAGATCCAGCCGGCCGATGCCGTGCTTGCGACCGAGATCGTTCAGCGCCGCGAGCAAGGTGCCAGGGCTCATGGCATTGCCGTTCACGGCGACGCCGTCCCCCTTGTCGAAACCGATGGTGATGTATTCCGGCTCGTCAGGCGCCTCTTCGGGATGGTCGGTGCGGGAATAGACGTAGTCCGGCGTCTCTTCCCACGGATCCTCCAGCACAAGACCTTCGCTGGACGTGTGCAACAGGTTCGCGTCGGTAGAGAAGGGCGCTTCTCCGCGCTTGTCCTTGGGAACGGCGATCTGGTGCTTTTCCGCCCATGCAATCAGCGCGGTGCGGCTGGTAAGGTCCCATTCGCGCCACGGCGCGATGACCTTGATGTCCGGATCGAGAGCATAGGCGCTTAGCTCGAAGCGGACCTGATCATTACCCTTGCCGGTCGCGCCGTGGGCGATTGCGTCGGCGCCGGTCTCATGAGCGATCTCGACGAGCCGTTTGGAGATCAGAGGCCGCGCTATGCTCGTGCCGAGAAGGTAGTCGCCTTCGTAGCGGGCATTGGCGCGCATCATCGGAAAGACGAAGTCCCGCACGAACTCCTCGCGCAGGTCCTCGATGTAGATGTGTTCGTCCGGGATACCCATCGCCCGGGCCTTCTGGCGTGCGGGCTCGATCTCCTCGCCCTGACCGAGATCGGCAGTGAACGTGACGACCTCCAGCCCGCGTTCGACTTCCAGCCACTTGGCTATCACGCTGGTATCGAGTCCGCCCGAATAGGCGAGGACGACTTTCCGAATGTCCGACATGCCTGCACTCCTGTTTCGCCGGCGCGGCTATCAGCGCTCCGGACGGGACGCAATCGCGAACCTTGTCGGGCAGCGCCCGTGAATCTTGGCGGCAGGCTACTCCGCTGCTTGCTTCAACATCGGATCGAAGCGCCAAGACGGGACGGCGCCGCGTTCGCGCAAGCTGGCGCTTTCCTCCTGGATGAAATCGCGGGTCATCGGAATGGCGGTGCGATCCTTCACGTAGATGACCTGCCAGTTGACCAGCGCGCCGTTGCGGAAGGCCTGTTCGGCACCGGCAAGGTAGAACTGCCACATGCGGTAGAAGACCTCGTCGTACATCTCGACGATCTCTTCGCGATGCATGACCGTGCGGTTGTACCACTCCTCCAGCGTATGGCTGTAGTGGAAGCGCATCGCCTCTACATCCATCACCTGCCATCCGGCACGCTCGCTGGCCGTGACGAGTTCGGAAAGGGCCGGGATGTAGCCGCCCGGGAAGATGTACTTGCGGGTCCATGCATCGGTGGCACCCGGAGGGCCCGCGCGGCCACAACAATGGCTCATCATGACGCCATCGGGCTTCAGCAGGCGATGGGTATGCTCCATGAAAACGGGGTAGTGCGGTTTGCCGACATGCTCGAGCAGGCCGACCGAGCTGATCCGGTCGAATTCACCCTCGACATCGCGGTAGTCCATGAGGTGGAACTTCACCTTGTCCGCGACCCCGGCGGCCTCGGCGCGCTCGTTGCAGAACGCGATCTGGTCGGGTGCGAGCGCGACGCCGGTCACTTCGCACCCGTACATCTCGTGCAGGTAAAGCGCGAACCCACCCCAGCCGCAGCCGATATCGAGCACCTTCATGGGCACGCCGCCATTGTCCTCAGGCCGCTTGAGGTACATCTTCGCCGCGAGATGGGCCTTCTTGTCCATCTGGGCCTTTTCCAGCGACGTGTTCTCCGGATCCTCGCGGTAATAGGCCATCGTGTACTGGCGGTCCTCGTCGAGGAAACGCTCGTACAGTTCGCGCGTGAGATTGTAAGTATGCTCTGCGTTCTTGCGCGCCTTGTCCTTCGGATTGACGCTGTCGAGCCGCGCGCCGACTTTCTGAAGGATGCGCGCGAAGCGGGTCTGCGGCTGGATCGCGCTGTCGCCTTCGCGCTTGGTATTGGCTGTGACGAACAGCACCAGATCGCGGATGTCGTGCGGTTCTTCCACCACCAGCCAGCCCCACATGTAGGCTTCGCCCGCACCGAGTTGCGGATAGCGCGCGATGTGTCCGGCGGCTTTTTTGTTCGTCAGCCTGATCTTCAGGGGACCGCGACTGTCGTGTGTCTCGCCGGGATTGCCGTATTCGTGAGAGGTTCCGTCATGGTCGGTGACGACCAGGTGACCGGTATGGATCGCGCGCTTCAGGAACTTGTCGAGCAGCCACATGATGGGGGGCCTTGCCTCCTTGGTTCGGGTTTCGGGGTCAATTGGCGGTTCGGGTCGGCCGGTGTCAATCGCCGGCGGAGCTCACATGCCGGCATACCACTGGTAACCGGCACGATCTTCCCAGTATCCGCCACCGCCGTCGCCGATACCGTCCAGCGTATCCACCAGTTCGATGGCGGTGAGGTACTTGGCATGCTTGTACCCGACATGCTTTTCGACCCGCATCCGCAAGGGCGCTCCGTTGCGGATCGGCAACGGCTCCCCGTTGAGCAGGTGCGCGACGATCGTCTGAGGGTGGTAGGCATCGATCATGTCGACGCTCTCGTAATAGTCGCTGCCGCCGAGATTGTCGGCACAGCGGAAGACGACGAATTGCGCGCCTTCGCGCACGCCCGCCGCATCGAGGATCGTCGAGAGTTGCGGCCCGGTCCATTCGCCGATCGCGCTCCACCCTTCCACGCAATCGTGGCGCGTCACCTGGGTCCGCTGGGGCAGGGCCCGTATCTGATCCATGTCGAGCGACATCGGGCGATCCACCATGCCGCGCACTTCCAGGCACCAGTCGGCGAAGCCGGCTGCCGCCTGTTGCTGGTAATCGCCGTTCTGCGGATCGGTCGACCCGTTTCCGCGAAAGAAGGGCGAGATCGCGCTGCGCGGATATTCGGGGACCAGCGCCTCGCGCCCGGCAATCGCGCGATTGGCGTATTTGTGCCACGTCTGCGCGCCCTTCAGCAGGGCCTTGCCGGCCTGCGTTTCGCCGACCTTGGAGCAGGCCGAGAGGAATAGGGCGGACATGCCCGCCAGCACGCCGCGGCGACCGGTTCTGCCGAAATCGTTCATGGCTCCTTCCCCCCGAAGATCATGGCGCGCATCTGGCCGATCGGGCCGGACAGCAGCACCAGCAGGACGTGGACGACGAAGAAGGCGAAGATGCCCCAGGCGAACAGGAAGTGGAACGAGCGTGCCGACTGGCGCCCGCCCATCAGGTCCACCATCCAGCCGAAGGCCGGTTCCATACCCGGGCTGATGGCGATCCCTGTCAGGATCATGCCGGGCAGCAGCACGCCGAGCACGAGGCCGTAGGCGAGCTTCTGGAGGAAGTTGTACTTGCCTGCGCCGTGATCGAAGTTGAGTTTCAGGTGCTGGACGATGTCGCGCGCGATCGCCTTCGAACGCCATTCCTCGGGCCGGGTACGCAGGTCCTGCCAGAAATGGCGGTTCGCCAGCATGGCGATCCACATGGCGAGCAGGCCGAGCGAGAAGACCCATGCGGCGAGGAAGTGCCAGTCGCGCGCAGCGGACAGGCTGTAATAGTCGGGAATGGTCATCCAGCCGGGGAAGCGCGGGACGGCAAGCCATGCCTGTTCCGGCGCGAAGCCCCACTGGCCCCAGTAGAGATACGGGTGCGCGTTCGAGATGTTGAGGCCCGACATGAACAGCACCACCACCGCCCACAGGTTCACCCAGTGCCAGATGCGGGTGGACAGGCGATGGCGCTTTCGCGACCGAGCGTCGGGCGCTTCGCGCGGTACATCGATGGTGCTGCCTGCGACGGCCTCGGTCATGGCGTCTCTCCCCGCCGCGCAAGGTAGATCACGTCGCGGTCCTGCGCCAGCAGGTGTTGCCCGCTGTCGACGAACAGCGTCTCGCCGTCCGCGAGGTGTCCGTGCGCGAGGAACAGGGCGGCACTGGCGATCTCGTTCGCGCCGGTCTTGCGCTTGAGCGGGTTGAGCCGGTGCGAGATCTCGGTCTCTTCCTCGCTCTGGTCGTGGCTCGCGAGGATCGCGCCCGGCGCCAGGCCGTAGATGCGATCCGCATCCTTCGTCGCTCCCATCGCCAGCATCGGAACCGCGCCTGCGGCGGCGTGCTTCGCCATGGTGTAGCTGAAGAAGTCGGGATTGGGGTTGGCGATCTTCTGGTCGAGGAACTGGATCACCCGCCGCCCGGCCGAAGCCTTGGCGGCGCGGAGGTAGGCCTGCGCCAAGCGTACCGGGGAGAGGGCATTGACCTGCATCGCCTTTTCGCTTGTGTCCGGATCGAGATCCGCCACGTCGTCGGGGTCGAATACGGCGGCGCAGTTCACCAGGCAGCGCCAGTCGGCAAGCTCGTGCGACAGGCCTTCTACCATCGCTTCCGCAGCGTCCCCGTCGCGAAGGTCGCACTGGACGATGCGGGCCGACGGCAGTTCGTCCGCCAGCTCGCGCGCCGCGTCTTCGCTGGTGCCGTAATGGATGACGATGTGCCACCCCTCGTCGGCAAAGGCGCGCGCCAGCACCGCCCCGATTCGCTTCGCCCCGCCGGTCACTAGGACTGCCGGCCGGGTCACGAAACCACTCCCGAAAGACGAGACATGGACCGCATGGACCACAGTCCAGGAGCAAAAAAACCGGGCCTCTCCGCGACCGGTGGTGCAATGTCGGGAAGGGTAGGCGCGCGGGTCATGCGCGACACTGGAGCATACCGGCGCGATGTAGGAAAGGGCGAAGTCGGGAACACCTTCACGCTAACATCGGATAGGATGGCCGGTTCCACCGGAACAACGTCCGCTCGCTTTCCTTGCCAGCACGAGAGTATCGGCATCAGCAGATGGGGAACACATGGGCCTCAAGCGTTCCATGGGGCTGGCGAGCCTTACCTTTTACGGCACCGGCACAATCCTTGGCGCAGGGATTTTCGTGGTGATCGGCGAAGTCATCGGAGAAGCAGGCACGCTCGCGCCGATCGCCTACCTCGCCGCGGCACTCGTCGCGTTCACCACCGCTCTCACCTTTGCGGAACTCGGCGCACGCATACCCGATGCGGGCGGCGCTATGGAATATGCCGCGCGCGCATTCGGGGAAGGTTTCCTCGCCAGTGCCAGCGGCTGGCTGCTGATAGTCGCCAACCTCGTGTCGGCGGCCACCATCGTCACCGGTTTCGTCAGCTATCTGGACAGTTTCGTGTCGATAGAAGGACAGATCGCGACGACGGTTCTCGTCCTGCTGCTGGGCGCGGTGGCAACCGTCGGCATCAAGCAGAGCGCATGGTTCATGACGGTCACGACCCTTGTCGGCATAGGAACGCTGCTGTTCGTTCTGTGGGTCACGCGCGCGGACATGATTGCGGCACCGGCCGCCATCGCGAATGCCGATAGCTGGGGCGCGGGATCCGCGACTGCGATCCTCGCGGGCGCGTTCCTGGCCGTCTACAGCTTCATCGGGTTCGGCGACATGGGCCAGACGGCGGAAGAAGTCCGCGACGTGGAAAGGACCCTGCCGAGAGCCATCGTCTTCTCGCTGCTCATCGTGTTCGTCTTCTACCTCGCCGTCTCGGCCGCGCTGGTCGGAGGCAACGCGACGGAAGCGATTTCGGACGCACAAGCGCCTCTGGTGGAAGCGGTGGTGCGTAAGGGCTGGCCCGCCATGCCGGTCGCCATCGCCAGCCTGTTCGTCATCGTGAACGGCGCGCTGGCGCAGATGATCGCGTCGAGCCGCATGATGATGGACATGGCTCGCGACGGGCGCAGCGTGATGCCGCTGGCGATGGAGAGAGTGAACGAACGGACGAACACGCCTGTGCTGGCAACTCTGGTTTGCGCGGGCATCGTACTCGCGCTCGCCCTGTTCCTTCCACTGAAGACGCTGGCCAGCGGTACCAGCCTTGCCATCCTGTTGGTCTTCGTGATTGCGAATGCCGCGCTGCACAGGTTGAAGAAGCAGGATCAGCCCGAAGGGGTCCCGAACGTGTGGCGGATCGTCCCGGTCCTGGGGATGATCTTCTGCGCGCTGGCGCTGGTCGGACAAGTGGTTCTGTGGGTGACCGGCATCGGAAGCGCGGGGCACTGAGTACGGGCTTGCGCGCTCATTCCTTGCGGAGGGTCAGGGCGTACCAGTCACGCTGGACGCCGTCGGCGCCCTTGCCGGGGTAGCGCTCGGTCGCGGCGATGGCGAAGCCCGCTTTCCTGTAGGTGTCTTCCAGCCATGCCTCGTCGGGCAAATTGGTCAGGCGGCCGAGCGGATCGCGTCCCTCGTCTGGATGATCGGCATCGCCCAGCTTGTAGTTCGCGAAATGCCAGCCACCGGGTCGCAGCGCGCGGTGGATCCGCGCCAGCACCCCGGGAAGGTCGGCGCGTCCGACATGGAGCAGGCAGGCATGGGCCCAGACCGCATCGTACTGCTCGCGGGCATCGAGGTTGTCGAACAGCATCACGCGCGCGCCGACGTCGAACCGTTCGTTCGCCTTGCGCACCATGCCCGGCGTCCCGTCGGTCGCATCGAGACCGAAGCCGCGCCGTGCGATATGCGCCGAATCCCGTCCCCCGCCGCAGCCCAGTTCCATAATCCGTGCACCGGGCTCCAGCCTGTCGAGGAAAGCGTCCAAGTGCCGGCTGGGACCCTGCGCAAAGCTCAGGACATAGTGCGGGGCGTTCTCCTGATAGTAACGAATGGTGGCCGGATCGGTGCTCATTCGCCCTTCAGGTGCCTGGCAAAGAAGGCGAGCGTGGCAGGCCAGATTTCCTGTTGCGCCGCCAACGAGGCTTCGTCGTACCGGAACGTGCCTTCGGTGCGCTGTACGCCACTGCCGGACAGGGCATGGCCGGCGTCTGGATAGATCAAAGCGACGGTTCGCAGGTCCGGGTCCGCCTCGGCCCTTCGTTCAGCAATGTTCTGCGCCATCGCGCCGGAATTCCATGTGTCGTCCGCGTCGCCGCCGGCGACCAGAACCGGCTCGTCGATATCCTCGACCCGGATGCGGGCCGCCGGCACCCTGCCGGGATTGGCGCGCCGTCCCGCATCCTGCGGTGTGCGCAGCCGGACGACCGCACCGGGAATGGCATATTTCCGGAACTCCTCCTCCATCCCCAGATAGGGGACGTAGGGCAGGGGTTCTCCATTCCAGGAAAAGCTGCTGACTTCGTCCGGGCCAATGCCGGGACCCCAGCCTTCCCATACCACGTCGCTCGGCACGATGGCGGCCACTGCGGCGAATCCGTCGATTCTGCTCGAACCAGCAAGAGCGAATTCCGCTCCCTTCGACACGCCGTAAAGTCCGATCCCGTCCGCCTTCACGTCCTTGCGCGCGAGCAGCCAGTCGCGCGCGATAGCCAGCTTTTCGAGCGGTATGGCGTCGAATGCTTCGGGCAGGTCTGGCAATTGCCGTTCCGGAGGCAGGTAGCCGGGGGAATAATAAGGAATGCCAAGGACGGCGTAGCCTTCCGCCAGGAACCGCGGCGCCGCGCCGCGCGAGCCCATATCGCCCCCTTCGCTTCCGCCGAGCAGAATGATCACCGGGTACGGTCCGTCACCCTCGGGCGTCGCAAAATAGGCGTAGGGCAGCGTATCGCCGACCATGATTTCGTTGGCCGACACCGGTGGACCCGGTTCGGCGGCGGCTGGCGCTGCGAGGAGAAGGCCGAACGCCGCGAACGCAGTTGCAATATGTCTGAAAATGGCTCCGGTCTCCCTCTGGTGTATTAGAGAGGTATTACACTTGCCGGGCCGTCTTTCAAGTGCGGTCCTTCCAGCGCGGTATTAACGCCCGAATGCTACTGCCGGACGGCGAACCAGATCGTGTGGCGCGGGCCCTTGTTGTTGGGGCGGGCGCGGACGGTGCGTTCTTCCACGGCCATGCCGGTATCGCGCAGGCGGCGGGCGAAGGCGGGATCGGGCGCGGCGGACCACACGGCGAGAATACCGCCCGGATTGAGCGCGTCGCGCGCGCGGGCGAGACCGGTGCGGGTGTACAACCGGTCGTTCCCGTCGCGCACGATCCCGTCGGGGCCGTTGTCGACATCGAGCAGGATTGCGTCCCAGAGCTTGCAGGTTCCGTCGATCGCATCGTCGATCAGGGCGGCGACATCCGCGATGACGATGTCTCCGCGCGGATCGTCCAGCGTATCGCCCGTCAGATGCGCGAGCGGGCCAGCGGCCCAGTCGAGGATTTCGGGCACGATTTCCGCCACGGTGACGCTGCCGCCTTCCGGAACGCGCGAGAGCGCGGCGCGGTAGGTGAAGCCGAGGCCGTAGCCGCCGATCAGCACGCGCGGGCGCGGCGCGGCAATCCGGTCGAGCGTCAGTTCGGCGAGCTGCTCTTCGGAAAACTGCATCCGCGTCCCCATCAGCTCGTCGCGCCCCAGCATCACGACAAAGTCGCGGCCATGGCTGACGAGGGTCAGGGTTTCGCCGCCGGGGATGTCGGCGACGGCGAGGGTTTCGCGCGGCAGCATGGGGCCAGCCGGATCAGGCCGCCGGCGCGGCGGCGAGGGCGGCTTCGCGATCTCGGTCCGCGCGGCTCTTCTTTTCCGCGGCCGTCTTCAGCTGGCCGCAGGCGGCATCGATATCTCGGCCACGCGGCGTGCGTACGGGCGCGCTGATGCCGGCTTCGAAGACGATTTCCGAAAAGCGCCGCACGCGCTCCGGCGTGGAGCAGGCGTAGGGCGCACCGGGCCAGGGGTTGAAGGGGATAAGGTTCACCTTGGCCGGCAGGTCGTATTCGCGCAACAGGCGGACCAGTTCGCGTGCGTCCTCGTCGCTATCGTTGACGCCGTCCAGCATGACGTATTCGAAGGTGATGCGACGGGCGTTGCTGGCACCGGGATAGTCGGCACAAGCCTGGAGCAGTTCCTCGATCCCGTACTTGCGATTGAGCGGCACGATCTCGTCGCGCACGTCCTTGGTCACAGCGTGGAGCGAGACGGCGAGGTTGACGCCGATTTCCTGCCCGCACCGTTCCATCATCGGCACCACGCCGCTGGTGGAAAGGGTGATGCGGCGCTTCGACAGGGCCAGTCCGTCGCCGTCCATCACCAGATTGAGTGCGCCCTTGACGTTGTCGAAATTGTAGAGCGGCTCGCCCATGCCCATCATCACGATGTTGGTCAGCAGGCGACCGTCGCTGGTATAGGCGGCTTCCGTTTCCTCGTCCGCGAAATCCATCTTGCCCTTGGGCCATTCGCCGAGCGCATCGCGCGCCAGCATGACCTGCCCGACGATCTCGCCCGGCGTCAGGTTGCGCACCAGGCGCATCGTGCCGGTATGGCAGAACCGGCAATTGAGCGTGCAGCCGACCTGGCTGGACACGCACAGCGTGCCGCGGGTCTCGTCCGGGATGAAGACCATTTCGAATTCGTGCCCGTCGCTGGTGCGCAGCAGCCATTTGCGCGTGCCGTCCGTGCTGTGCTGCGCTTCGACCACGTCCGGGCGGCCGATGACGAAACGTTCCGCCAGCCAGGGCCGCATGGTCTTGGCGATGTCGGTCATCGCCTCGAATTCGGTGACGCCGCGGTGGTAAAGCCAGTGGAATACCTGCTTGGCGCGCAGCTTTGCCTGTTTCGCGTCCAGTCCGGCTTCGGCAAACAGTTCGCGGATGCGGTCCTTCGGCAGGCCGATCAAGTCCACGCGGCCATCTTCGCGCGGCGTGATGTCGCGCGCGACGGGAACCGGGTCGATCTGACCCGGGATGGGCATGAGCGTCGTGTCGGGCATGGGACGTCATATAGCAGGCGGCCGCGCAAATTTCCATCCGTCGCATTCGGTTCCCGAGCAAGCGGCGAAACGTGCGTTCATCCGGATGACAGGATGTTGCGCGCGTGCAACAGTTTCTTGTTATGTGGTATTCATGAAACTGGATGCCGAATTGTCCATTTGGGTCTCACGAGCGGCGGTCGCCGCCCGGCCGCTGCTCACCTACAATGGAGTTATTTCAATGAAGTACATCGCAAGCCTGCTGGTCGCCGGTTCCGCCCTCGCGGTTTCGGCCCCGGCTTTCGCCCAGGACGCCAACCCCGCTTTCACCGGTCCGCGCGTCGAAGCCAATATCGGTTACTCGACCACCGGTGCCGGCAGCGAAGCGGACGATGATGTCAATGACGACAACGATCAGGATATCGACGGTCTCGTCTACGGTGCGACGGTCGGCTTCGACTTCGCGGCCGGCGGCGCATTGGTCGGCGTTGAAGCGGAATACACTGACAGCAGTGCCGAAGTCGAATTCAACGACGACGGTGATTTCGAAGGTTTCGGCCTCGGCCGGGTTGAAGCGGGCCGTGACCTCTATGTCGGCGCGCGCGTCGGCACGGTGATCGGCGGCGACACGCTGCTCTACGCCAAGGGCGGCTACACCAATGCCCGCTTCAATGTCGTCGACGCCGACGGTGACGACTTCGACACGAACTTCGACAGCGACGGTTACCGCATCGGTGCCGGTATCGAGCACGCCGTGAGTGAGCAGGCCTTCATCAAGGTCGAGTACCGCTACTCGAACTACTCCGAAGGCGAGATTAACTTCGACGACAGCGACCTGCCCGATGGCGGCCGCGTCGATATCGACCTCGACCGCCACCAGATCATGGCCGGCGTCGGCGTCCGCTTCTAATCGGAGCGACGAGACAGGGAAGGGCGGGGCTTCGGCTCCGCCCTTTTTCTATGCGTCAATAGACACCTAGAGCCGCGCGCAGCCAACTGTGGCGGCGTCCATCGCGGTGGCGGCGCCGGCGAGGTCGTAGGTGTTGCTGAACTGGCGGCCGCGCGTGTCGCGGGTGCTGACGGTCATGGTGCCGGCCGAGCGCATGGCCGCCACGATCGCTGCGTCCATGGCGCGATTCTTCGCCCAGGCATTGCCCCGCGCGCCGGTCAGTTCGAAGCGCCGGTCCCCGATGCGCAGGGAGACGGTGGCATCGGCGCGCATCGCGCGCGACAGGCGGAAATGGATCTGGTTGCGCACCTTGCGTTCCGGCCAAGTGCCGACGCTGGCAAACGGTTCCAGTTCGCGCGCTGCACGGCTGGGTCGCGCCTTTGCGATCGCGTAGCACCGCGGCGTCTCCGTATCGCGAAAGGCGCCCCAGTCCGAAAAGACGCCGAGGCTCTCGCGCGCGGAAGCGGGTACCGCCAGCGTCGCCACGGCGAGGAGTATCGCAAGCCTACGCATAGCAGATCGCCATGATCTCCCATTCCCTGCTTCCGCCCGGTAGCGCAACGGTACGCAGGTCGCCAAGCCCGGCGCCGCGCAGCGCCCGCGCCATCGGGCTGGACCAGCCGATCCGGCCGGCGCCCGCGTCCTGCTCGTCGTCGCCGACCAGCGTTACCGTGCGGCGCTCGTCCTCTTCGTCCGCCAGCTCAACCGTCGCGCCGAAGAAGACACGCGTCGGATCGGGCTGCTGCGCCGGATCGATCACGCGCGCACGCTTCATCCGCCGCACCAGGTGCGCCAGTTCGCGATCGATCTCGCGCATGCGCTTGCGGCCGTAGAGGTAGTCGCCGTTCTCCGACCGGTCGCCATTGCCCGCCGCCCAGCTGACTATCTCGACGATTTCGGGCCGTTCCTTGCCCAGCAGATGATCGTAGCGCGCCTTGAGCGCGGCATATCCTGCCGGGGTGATCGGGTTCGTCCGCTCGGTCAGCGCAGGAAATCCACGGCCGTGCGCGGCGCGACGCGGCCGATCCGGTCGGGGTAGAGCTGCTCGTACACCGCCGCGTTCTCGATCACGCGCTGGACGTAATTCTTGGTTTCGAAGATCGGGATCCGCTCGATCCAGGTCACCCAGTCGATCCCGCCGCGGCGCGGGTCGCCATTGGCGCGCAGCCAGCGGTTCACATTGCCGGGCCCGGCATTGTAGGCCGCGATGGCGAGTGGGTAGCTGTTGTCGTAATAGCTCAGCATCCGGAAGAAATAGCCGTTGCCGAGCTGGATATTGTAGGTGGGGGACGCGATCAGGTCGTCGCGCGAATAGCTGAGGCCGAGCTTGCCCGCCTGTTCGTTGGCGGTTGCCGGCATCAGCTGCATCAGACCGCGCGCGCCGGCATGGCTGATCGCATTGTCGGCGAACTGGCTTTCCTGCCGGGCGATCGCATGGACCATCGTGAAGTCGGCCCCGGGCGGCAGCATCAGCAGGGGGAAGCCCTGCGCCACGAACTGGTCGTGCCCGTCCGCGCCGGCCGCTTCAGCGACATTGACCGCCAGGTCCCGCCGGCCGATCTCACGCGCCAGTTCGGTTACCAGCATGTGTTCGGCCTCGGTGTCGGCCTGGTCGGCAATGGCCTGGTAGAACTGGATCCCCGTGCGCCAGGGCTTGCCCTTCGCCACCTCCTTTACCGCCAGGGTGAGCGGCGCGGTCGCGAATGCGGCCCGTTCCTGCGCGGAAGGTTCCTGCGCGTTCTTACCGCCGAGCGGGGGCACCGGGCGCATCAGCTTGGCGAGGGCGAGCTGCCCGTAGAAGCGATCGGGATATTGGGCTGCAAGCCCGTAATAGCGCTGCGCCTCGCCCTGGTTGCCCGCCCGTTCGCTGGCAAGGCCGGCCCAGTAGAATCCCTTCGAGCGTGTCTGGGGGGTCTGCGCCGCCGCACCGTAGCGGTAGAACAGCGGAGCAGCCGCCGTTCCGTTGCCGGTGTTCCAGAGCGCTTCCGTCCCGCCGAGCCACATGAGCGAGGTGTAATCGTCCCGCAGGCGATAGGATTCCTTGGAAATGTCCGCCCCGGTCGGGAACATGTCGTCCACCGATGCCGCGATGCGCGCAGCCGCGCTCGGACCCGCGGCGCGCGCCACGGTCAGCGTTTCGCCGATGAAATCCTCTGCATCGAACGGCAGCCCTGCGAATTGCGGGCGGCCGTCCATGACGGCGACGGCATTGCCGGAGATATCGTCCGTCGCGGTGTGGCGCACGAGATTGTAGGTGTAGTTCGCATCGTACTTGGCGGCGGCCGGCGGGTTCACGGGACGCTGGCCCTGGACCAGCATCAGCCGGGCCATCGCCATGTCGCGGAAGGATGGGGAAATGCGCGCCACCATACGCTGCGCCGCCGCCGCCTCTTCCTGCCACAGCAGGGCATCCATGCGCGCGTCATGGTCCTCGATCTGGAAGCGGTTGGCGAACAGCGCGTCGAGATAGCTTTCGGTCCCGGCCGACATTTCACCGCCGCGCCAGGCCGCGCGCGCCATCTCGAACGCCTCGTCGCGGCCGAGCGACTGCAGGGCGAGCGCATATTGCGCGCGGCCCTCGTTCGTCAGGGGCGGCTTGGCATCGAAGAAGGCGACGATGTTGCTTGCCGAGACCTGCTCGCGCGCCAGCGCCAGTTCCGCGCGGGTGCGAAGGCGTTCTTCCTGCGGGAAGTCGGGATAGGCGAGGATGAAGCTGGCGTAGGAATTGAACGGCAGTTCGCGCTGCCCGATCAGGAATTCCCAGCGTTCGACCGCCTGTTCCATGCCCGTAGGCGCGGAGGCGACAAGGTTGCGACGCGCTTGCTCCCATGCGCCGGGGTCCTGCGCGCACAGGGCGGTCGGGGCGGTGAGGGCAGTCAGGGCGAGAAGGGCAAGCGGCAGTTTCGTGATACGGTCCATGCTGGACATGATGGTGCGCGGCTCCTTATCAGGCGCTGAATAACGGACGGCATCGCGATGGAAATCCCCCAATGCCCCATGCGTCCCCATGACCATACGAAAGGCTCCCCACAATGTTTTCCGGATCGATTCCCGCTCTGGTGACTCCTTTTCGCGACGGATCGTTCGACGAAGCGGCATTCCGCCGGCTGGTCGACTGGCAGATCGAATCGGGCAGCAAGGGACTGGTGCCCTGCGGCACGACGGGGGAGGCTTCCACGCTGTCCAATGCCGAGCATCACCGGGTGATCGAGATCTGCATCGAACAGGCCGCCGGACGCGTTCCGGTGATTGCGGGATGCGGCAGCAACGACACGCAGAACGCGCTGCTGCACATGCAGTTTTCGAAGAAGGCAGGCGCAGCCGCCGGACTGTGCGTCGCGCCCTATTACAACCGGCCGACCCAGGCGGGGCTGGTCGCCCATTTCAGCTATCTGTGCGAAAACAGCACCTTGCCGATCGTGCTTTACAACGTACCGAGCCGCACCGTGACCGACATAGAGGACGATACCGTCGTCCAGCTGGTTCGGAAGTATCCGGACCGGATCGTCGCGATCAAGGATGCGAGCGGGGACCTTTCACGCGTGGCGGACCACCGGATGGGGCTGGACCACGATTTCTGCCAGCTGTCGGGCAATGACGAGCTGTGGCTGCCGCATTCGGCCGCCGGGGGTTCCGGCTGCATTTCGGTGACTGCGAATGTCGCGCCCCAGCTGTGCGCGGAATTCCACGACGCGATCGCGGCGAACGACCTGGTCAAGGCGCGCGAGCTCAACGACCGGCTGTTCCCGCTGCACTACGCCATGTTCTCCGACGCGAGCCCCGCACCGGTCAAATACGCGCTCAGCCGGGTTCACGACTGGCTGGAATGCGACGTGCGCCTGCCGCTGGTCAATGCGAGCGAGGCCAGCCGCCGTGCCGTGGACGAGGCGCTGGAGCACGCCGGAATCCTGTAGGGATCAGTCTGGCGGGTTGTGCTTCTCGACGAAGGCGACTGCCGATTCCAGCATCTGGCGACGGGTTTCGGACAATGAGAGCCAATGATCCTCGCCCGCGAGCGTGACCAGCTCGTAGGACTTGCCCGCGTCCTTCAGCGCGTTGGCCATCTTGTGCGAATGGGAATAGGGCACGACCGTGTCGTCGCGGCCATGGATCAGCAACACGGGCGCATCCGCCTGCCTGGCGAACCGCCGCGGCGAGACGTCGTCCCACCGATCCCGTGGGCCAAGCTGCTGCAGGAGGGCCGCTTTCGTGATGCGCTGGCTGCCCGAGCCGCGATAGTCCTCGTTGTACATGGCCTTGATGTCGCTGACCGGCGCCACGGCGACCGCGCAGCGATAGAGGCCCTGCTGCAAGGTCACCCCGGCGAGCGCGGCATATCCGCCGTAGCTTGCACCAACGATGCAGGCCCGCTCGGGATCGACGATCCCTTCCTTCGCGAGGGCTGCCAGCCCGTCGGAAATATCGGTCTGCATCTTGCGGCCCCATTCCCCGTATCCCGCCAGCTTGAAGGCCTGCGTGCGGTTGGTGGATCCGCGGAAGTTCGGCTGGAACACCGCGTATCCGCGCGCGGCATAGGCCTGCGCCCACCAATCGAACTGCTCGCTGTCGGCCCCATGCGGCCCGCCATGCGGCATCATCAGGACCGGCAGGTTCTTCGGCTCGCGGCCGGGCGGCAGGGTCAGGATACCGTCCATCTCCAGCCCGTCCGCCGCGGTATAGGCAAAGGTGCTGATCGGGCCGACCTGTTCGGGCGCGATCCGCGGGCGTTCCCAGGCGAAGCCTTCCGCCCTGAGGCTGGCAAGGTCCACGAAGAACCACGTGCCGCTGTTCTCATTGCCCGAAGTCCGCACGATGGCCGCGTCGAAATCGCCCGTCCAGTCGACCATCCGCATGTCGTACTTGGCAAAGGCCCTGCGGATCTTTCGCGCGGCATCCTGGTGCGCGGGGTCGAGGAATACAGGGCCTTCCTCCGCGTCGAGGTAGCCCCGCAAATATCCCGTCTCGTCGTCCCAGAACAGGCGTTCCACGTCGGCATCCGCCAGAAACGGCTTTGCCGCGCCGCCCGCCAGCGGCAACTCGTACCACTGGGCGACGTTGTCGGCGTCCCGGTCGGAATAGAGCAGGCTCGTCCCGTCGTAATTTAGCCCAATCAGGGATGTCCGGCCCGACGGGCTGGTGCCCGTGCGGATGACCTTGCCGCCGGTGCCGCGGATTTCCCATTCGCCCGACCGCGTGTTGATCTCGAACCGGGCGGCGATTTCCCCGTCCGCGCCGACGATCCAGTCGCGGTCGGTTCCTTCCGGTCCCGCGGGGCCCACCTGCCGTGCGTCGTTCGTTTCGAAATCGACGCGATAGAGATGCGGCCGGCCGTGATCGAACTCGTAGTCGTTACGATGATTGCGACGGAATTCCAGCGCTCCGAAATAGCCGCTGAGCTTCCCGTCGCGCTTGCGGATGCCGTATTGCCCGAAGATCGCATCCGGCACGCGCCGGTCGTCGGAGAAGATGATGTGCGGTTCGCTGTCCTTCGATGTCGGGACGATCGTGGCCGTGTGGAATTCGTGCTTGTCGGTGGTGAAACCGAACCCGAGGCTCTGGGTCTGGCTGGTGACGAGCAGGACCCGTGCATCGTCGATCCAGTCGAAACTGCGGATTTTCAGCGCGCCCACCGCCATCCTGCGATGGACCGTCATGTCGCGCCCGAGGATCATCAGCACGCGCTGCCCGTCCATCGTCGCCAGCATCGCGATATACGAACCGCTGGGCGAAAGCGCGGCGTCCTCGACATCGGGGAGTTCGCCGTAATCGGCGATCGACGGCGGCTCGCCCGCCCAGGCCGCCGGTGTCATCGCGCTCAGCAACAGGCACGCGGCAAGCGTGCGAAGACGATTTCTCATGATAGTCCGACCCCCCGGCAAATCCTGTCGGCAAGAAAACCCCAGAATTGTCGCCAGATCAAGAGCGAAGGCCCCGACGCTGGATCGCGCCACGACGGTGCCTTTGGCGGTCTCTCAGTCGCCCCAGTCGGACTGGTCGTCGGTTTCGAGAAAATCTGACGTCGCGGCCTCTTCTGCTGCCCTTGCGGCGTCTTCGGCCATGTCCGCGGCTTGCGCGTGTTCGCCGTTCCATGTCTGCTCGCTACGGCGGTCTTCTTCCGCCTGCTCGCCATACTGGGCGAGGACCGCTTCGGCGGTGCGATCGAGCAGCCGGTCGGTCTCGGCGCGGGTCGACGGGATTTGCGATTTCCAGCTTGCAGGCAGGTCCTCGAAACGCCGTGCGACCGGGCGGTTCTCCAGCTTGGCGAGGATCCATTCGGTCGCCATCGCGTCGGCCAGCGCTGCCAGTGTCGCCTGGTCGCCGTCCTGCATGCCGGGCTGCATCGCCAGCCAGTTGGCGGGAACGTCGGCCTCGACGACGAGCCGCGTCCGTTCGGGGCCGACCGGCTCGATCGCCACCTCGATCGTGACCACCGTGTCCTCGAGAAAGCCGTATTCCGCGCGGTAGCGCGTCTCACCGACCGGGTAGGTCCGATAGAAGATCGTCCCGTCCCGCTCCTGCGTCACCTGGGGGAAGGTTTCGCGAAGGAAGAGTTCGAGCGAAAGATCGTCCAGGCGACGCTTCACCTCGTCCGGCGATTGATCGATGACCGGATCGGGCACCCCGGCGACATTCGCACCGGCAAAAATGTCCGGCTGGGCCGCATAAGTCGCAACGCCGGCAAAGCCGACGAGCGCGAGGGCGAGAGCAATCCTTTCCATCGCGGTCCTTTAGCAGGAAGCCCACAAGCACTGGTTAATCGGCAGCCCTTTGCCTTTTCGATCTCGCGGCCCTACATGCCGCCGCCTCATGCCCCGTCCCAAGCCCGCTACCTTCGACAAGCAGAAAGTGGTCGCCGAGAACCGGCGGGCGCGGTTCGATTATGCGGTGGAGGATACCTACGAGGCGGGAATCGCGCTGCAGGGGACCGAGGTAAAGGCGTTGCGCGCGGGCGAGGCGAGCATCGCGGAAAGCTACGCCGAAGTGCGCGACGGACAGGTCTGGCTCGTCAACTCGAATATCCCGGAATACAGCCACGGCAATCGCGAGAACCACGAGCCCAAGCGGCCGCGAAAACTGCTGCTGCACGAGCGCGAGATTGCGAAGCTCACCGGCGCGGTGGAGCGCAAGGGCATGACGCTGGTTCCGCTGAGCGTCTATTTCAACGCGAAAGGCCGCGCGAAGCTCGAACTGGCGCTCGCCAAGGGGCGCCAGTCGCAGGACAAGCGGGAATATATCAAGGATCGCGACTGGAAGCGCGACAAGGCGCGATTAATGCGCGAAAAGGGATAGGCGTTTCCCTTGCGCGGGAGCCGCGCGATATCCAGTATCAGCAGGCGCGATGAAATCCTCCCGTTCCAAGACTTTCCTGGCAGACCAGATCCGCAAGCGAACGCCCTCGCGCGAGGAAATGGCGGAAAACCGCTGGCTGAAGCCGATCGCGCATCGCTTCCTCAGTCCCGAACTCTGGCGCTTCACGCGCCGCTCCGTTCCGCGCGGCGTGGCCCTCGGCCTGTTCGCGGCCTTCATCGTGCCGCTGGGTCAGATATTCCTCGCCGCCTTTCTCGCCCTCCCGGCGCGCGCCAATGTCCCGCTCGCGGCACTGACCACCTTCGTCACCAATCCCTTCACCCTGCCGTTCTGGCTCTGGGCGGCGAACCGGACCGGCAGCTTCGTGCTCGCCATCGATTCCGCGGCCGGCGGCGTGGCGAACGAGGAACTGGCGAGCGGGCGCTGGGGCTGGGTGACCGATGCATTCGAGGTCGCCGGCGTGACCGGCTTCGGGTTCCTCGTGCTGGCCATCGTATCTTCCGCAGTCGGATATCTCCTGTCCGGCGTCGTCTGGAGACAGGTCGTCGTGCAGAAGCGACGCAGGCGCCTGGCGCGCATGGAAGCGCGGCTGGATGAAAGATTGAACGGAGACGGTTCGTGATCGCCGTCGACCGGCCCGAAGGCGCGCTGTCATGGCACTGGTTCGCGGCGGCCGCGCTGGCGCTGGTCGTCAGTCTGGCGGCCATCTGGTTCGTGACCGACAGCGTGCTGCTGGTCGTGGTGGCGCTGGGAGGGATGGGGGCCGTCGGGGCGGGGGCGTTCTTCGTCTCGCGCTACTCCGCACCGCCGGCGAGCGCCGAGATCGCGCCGCCCGACTGGGCAGTCACCGTCGCCGCGATCGAGGGCGAGGGCGATGCCATCGCGATTACCGACCGGGCCAACCGGATGGTGTGCGCGAACAGCCGCTACACCGACTGGTTCGGCGTGGGGACTGCGCCGCCCAACCTCCCACTGCCGCGCGAATCGCTCGAGGAACTGGCGAAGACGGCGCGCCTCGCCTGGCGCGACGGAGATTCGACCAGCGCGGAACTGAAGGGCGAGGGCGTCCTGTGGCAGGCCCGGGTCCGGCGGGCGGGGCGGGGTCAGGACCACCTGGTGTGGCGGCTGACAGTGCGGTCGGAGGACGACCTGGCCAATTCGGCAGCCACCCTTGTCACCGGAGACTGGGGCGCGGCGCTGTCCCGCGCCGGCGTCGACAGCGCGCTCGTCGGGCCGGACGGTATCATCCGGGCGGCGGCGAGCGGCTTTGCCGAGCAGGCCTGCGGCGATCCGTCGGCCACGATGGCCGGTCTCGATTTCGCCGCCCAGTTCCGCAGCGACGAGCAGGACCGCATCGTGTTCGCGCGAGACGGTCGCAAGGGCGCGGCGCGCGCGCTGATCCAGGTGCCGCTCGGTGGCGATGACGGCGCGCCGGTGGACGAGCAACCGTCCCTCATCCTGGTGGTCGAAAGCGGCGTCGCCATCGGTGCCGGCATGGAAGCGGCCGGCGTGGCGTCCGCGCCGCAGCTGGAAGCGCTGCTCGGCGCGCTGCCGCTGGGCCTGGCGATGACCGACCGCGACGGGCGGTTCCTGTTCGGCAACGAGGCCTTCCTGCGCGCCATCGGGCGCGAGGACGGGACCATGCCGCAATACCCGTCGGACCTGGTGGTGAAGGAAGACAAGGGGCCGCTGGCGGACGCGGTACGGCGATACGGCAAGGGCCCGGCCAATAGCGGCGACATGGCCATTCGCCTGCGCGAATCTCCGGACGACCCGGTTTCGCTCGGACTGTCCGGCGTGCGGGGCCTCGGCGATGCGGCGGTTCTCCTTTCGCTGCGCGACGGCAGCGAGGAAGCGCGGCTGAAGCGGCAAGTGGCGCAGGCGACGAAGATGCAGGCTGTCGGCCAACTCGCAGGCGGCGTCGCGCATGATTTCAACAACGTCCTGACCGCAATCATCGGTTACTGCGACCTGATGCTGCTGCGCCATACGCCCGGCGACAGCGACTATGACGACATCCAGCAGATCCGCGCGAATTCCAACCGCGCCGCCGCTCTGACCCGGCAACTGCTCGCCTTCAGCCGCCAGCAGACGCTGCGGCCGCAGGTCCTGCAGTTGCCCGATGTCGTGAGCGAAGTGGCGCAATTGCTAAAGAAGCTGTTGGGCGAAAAGGTCGAATTCAAGGTCCGGCACGACCGCGAACTGGGCCCGGTCCGCGCCGATCCGCAGCAACTGGAGCAGGTGATCGTGAACCTCGCGGTCAATGCGCGCGACGCCATCCATTCTCGCGGCAACGGCAAGGGCAAGCTGTCGCTCGCGACGCGGCGCGTGACCGCGCGGGACGTGCGCGCCAGCGGATCGGACATCCTGCCGATCGCCGATTACACCGTGCTGGTCATGCAGGACACGGGCGGCGGCATCCCGCCGGAACTGCTGGGCAAGGTGTTCGACCCGTTCTTCACCACGAAGGAGCAGGGGAAGGGTACCGGGCTCGGCCTTTCGACCGTGTACGGTATCGTCAAGCAATCGGGCGGCTTCATCTTCGCGGAGAACGTCGCGGGATCGGGCGGGCGGCCGGAAGGCGCGCGGTTCACCGTCTACCTGCCCGTCTATTCCGGACCTGTCGTGGAGGCCGAGAGCAAGCCGTCGGCGCAGAAGGAGCCCGCAGCGAGCGATTGGTCGGGCGGTGGGCGCATCCTGCTGGTGGAAGACGAGGACATGGTCCGCGCGGTGGCGGAACGCGCGCTGACGCGCGCCGGCCATACCGTGACCACTGCGAAGGACGGGGAAGAAGGCCTTGCCGCCATCGCGCGCGGGGACGAGTTCGACCTCGTCCTGTCCGACGTGGTGATGCCGGTGATGGACGGCCCTGCAATGGCGAAGGCGCTGCGCAAACTGCGGCCGGACCTGCCGGTGCTGTTCATGTCCGGCTACGCCGAGGAGCAGCTTCGAAACGAGATCGACATCGACGCGATGCACTTCATGCCCAAGCCGTTCAACGTGCAGCAGATCAGCGACAAGGTATCGCAGGTCCTTTCGACGAGCCGATAGGCCTTTCCCGCCGTACACGAAATCGCCCGGCCCGGTTCGCATGTTAAGCTTGTGATAAGGCAGGGCGGGTGCAAAAGTGCCGCAGGGCCGCCGCGGCGGCACGGGGAACACGCGGATTCGCCCGGTTTCGGCAATTCGCCAACATTGAGGGGAAGGCGAATGCGCAACACGGCAATGGTCCTGTTCGGTGCGGTCGGAGCAGTTCTTTCCACCGGGGCTCTGGCACAGGAGGTCGCGCCCGATACCGCGGCCGAAAGTGCGCAAGGCGATGTCGCCGTCACAATCTACCAGAACGGGCAGGCGCTGGTGCAGGACGTGCGGCAGCTGGACATCGCGCGTGGGCGCAGCCGCATCGTGTTTCCCGACGTGTCGGCGCAGATCCGCCCGGAAACGCTCAGCTTTGCAGCCCCCGGCACGGCCATCGTCGAACAGAATTTCGACTTCGACCTGCTGACCCCGCAGAAGATGATGGAAAAGGCGATCGGTCAGACGATCACCCTGATCCGCACCAATCCTGCGACCGGGGCCGAAACGCGCGAGCGCGCCGAGGTGCTGAGCACTGCCGGCGGCGTGGTCGTGCGCATCGGCGACCGGATCGAGGTGCTGCGCGACGACGGCCTGCCGGTCCGAGTGGTCTTCGACCGCGTTCCGCCGAACCTGCGCGCGCGCCCGACTCTCTCGGTAAATGTGGAAAGCGACCGGTCGGGAACGCGGCCGGCCTCCATCCGCTACCTCACGCCGGGCCTCGGCTGGAGCGCGGACTACGTCGCGCTCTACGACGAGCAGGTCGGCAGCATCGACATGCAGGGCTGGGTCACCCTGACCAACCGCACCGGCACCACATTCTTCGATGCGGACACGCTGCTGGTCGCCGGCAACCCGAATTATTCGGGACGCAACAACACGCGCAGCATCAGCCGCGTGGGCACCGAAAGCGCCGATCGCGAGCAGGTGGGCGAATACTATCTCTACCCGATCGACGGGCGCACGACGATCGCCAACCAGCAGACCAAGCAGGTCAGTTTCCTCGACGTGCAGGGCGTAGCCGCGAACAAGGTGTACAGCCGGACGGTGAACTGGCTGGCGAACGACAGCCAGCCGGTCAACGTATCGAGCGAGATCGCCTTCTCGTCCTCGCGCGATGGCGGGCTGGGCGATGCGCTGCCTGCGGGAACGGTGCGCTTCTACCAGCGGGACCGCGAGGGGAACCCGCAATTCATCGGCGAGAATTCGATTGGCCACACGCCCATGGGCAGCGAAATGTCGCTGCGCACGGGTGACGCCTTCGACGTACTCGTCCAGGCCGAGGTCGAGAAGCGCGAACGCATCACCGCGGACGAATACGAACGGTCCTCGCGCTCGCGCATCATCCAGGACGGACAGGTGGTCGCGACGATCGAGAACGAGCGCGCCGTCACCTACTGGCGCACGACGATGCGCTACACCTTCACCAATGCCAAATCGACGCCTGTCGAGGTGGAACTGCTGCAGGCCGGACTGGACCAGGGATGGTGGACGCGCGACTACCGCGTGGTGGCCGAGGACCTGACCGGGACGCAGATCAACACCGACGAGCGCAAATGGACTGTTCCGGTTCCCGCCAACGGGCGCCGGGAATTCCGCGTCATCTTCGAAACCAAGTACTGAGGCCGCGCGGCATGCGCTGGCTGTCAGCCTCCCTCGTGCTCCCCATCGCGGCGTGCCTTGCCGCACCGGCGGCCGCGCAATCGCGGGCGGCGGTCGACGCTTCGGCACCGGACGATCTTTCGGTCACCGTCTATCGCGATCCGCAGCGTGGCGAGTTCGACGAGATGAATCGCGACTGGCCCGAAGGGTTCGCGATGATCAGCGAGACGCGGACCGTCACCCTGCCGCCCGGGGAATCGACGATCCGCTTCGAAGGAGTGGCGGAAGGCATGGTCGCGGTGACCGCCATCGTCACCGGGCTTCCCGGCGGCACGATCGAGAAGAACCGCAACGCGGAACTGCTGAGCCCCGGCGCGCTGGTCAACGGGACGCTGGGCAACCGCGTGCGCATCACGCGGACCAACCCCGGCACGGGAGAGCAGGAGACAGAGCGTGCGATCGTGCGCACGCGGGCGGACGGCGGACTGGTGCTCCAGACGGACGCGGGTTTCGAAGCGGTGAGCTGTTCCGGACTGCCGGAAAAGCTCACGTTCGACCGGGTCCCGGCAGGGCTCTCCGCACGCCCGGTCTTTTCGATCGACACCCGCGATCCGGCCGGTGGCACCTATACCATCGTGCTGACCTACCTCGCCTGGGGCTTCGACTGGGACGCGCACTATGTCGCGCGGCTCGGCGACAGCGGGGCGAACGGCAAGACCTATTTCGACCTCCTGAGCTGGCTGACCATCCTCAACGACAACGGCCAGAGCTTCGAGGATGCGAACCTCATGGCGGTGGCCGGCACGCTCAACGTCGAGAGCGATTTCGAAGGACTGGCCGATCCGCCCGAGGCGCCGCCGCTCCGCCTGCTGTGCTATCCGCTGGGCAGTACGGCACTGGGCACGCCGGTGAGCCAGCTCGTCCCGCCACCGCCGCCTCCTCCTCCGATGGCCATGGCGGCGCCGATGGCCGATTACTCGGACATGGAGCAATCGATCGTCGTCACCGGTTCGCGCGTCTTGCGCGAGGAACTGGCCATGGTCGCGAGCGAGGAACAGCTCGGCGATCTCAAATTGTATCGCATCCCCGAGCGGGTGACGGTCAGCGCGCAGGGCCAGAAGCAGATCGCCTTTCTCAACCGCCAGCGGATCGAAGGCGAGTTCGTCTACGAACTGGGCTGCGATCTGGGCGGCTGGGTGGTCACGAACACGGACGACTGGGACGAGGACGACGACGGGCCGGAGCTCGAGTCCACCCGCCTGTTGCTGGAGACGGTCAATGATGAGGATCACGGCCTCGGCGTAGCTCTGCCACAGGGCGGGGTGACGGTATTCGAGCCGAGCTCGCGCGGTCCCCTGCTGATAGCCGAGGAGCGTTTCCGCGATTATGCCGTGACACAGGACGTGGAACTGGAACTCGCCTCCGAGAGCTGGAGCGTGCGCGGGGTGTGCGGACTGGTGTCCGAAGCGGAAGGCGACCGGCTGGAAGAAGGCGAATGGGCCGGCGCGCGGGCCCGCCTCGTGAACGTCGGCAGCCGTCCCGCGACGGTCAGGCTGCGGCTGGGCTGGGCCGGCGACTACGAATACCGGACCGGCCGACGCAAGCCGCGCCTGAAGGACGGCGAATACGTGATCGAGGTCGAGGTCGGGGCGGGGGAGACGCGGGATTTCGATTTTCGCGCGCGCGATTCGGACACCGAGGACAGCTGACGCCCGCTTGCCCGGAAACTAATTTTCGTTCCCCTCTTGTTCCGAAAGAACAAAGCGGATACATACGCCACAGTTGATGATCGGGGCATCGCCCCTTGGCACAATGAGGAGGCGTGTGACATGGCGGCACAACTGAAGCTGGTAGACAAGGAATCCAACGTGGACCGTCAAAAGGCGCTCGACGCCGCACTCGCGCAGATTGACCGCGCATTCGGCAAGGGTTCGGCGATGAAGCTGGGCCAGAAGGAAGCGATGAATGTGGAGGCGATCTCCACCGGATCGCTCGGTCTCGATATTGCGCTCGGCGTGGGCGGGCTGCCCAAGGGTCGCGTGATCGAGGTGTACGGGCCGGAAAGCTCGGGGAAAACGACCCTGGCGCTGCACGCCATCGCCGAAGCGCAGAAGGCTGGCGGAACCGCAGCGTTCGTCGATGCCGAGCACGCGCTCGATCCGGTTTACGCCAAGGCGCTGGGCGTCGATATCGACGAGCTTATCGTGTCCCAGCCCGACACCGGTGAGCAGGCGCTGGAAATCACCGACACGCTGGTTCGGTCCAATGCGATCGACATCCTGGTGGTCGACTCGGTCGCCGCACTGGTGCCGCGCGCCGAGATCGAGGGCGAGATGGGCGACAGCCATGTCGGCCTGCAGGCCCGCCTGATGAGCCAGAGCCTGCGCAAGCTGACCGGCTCCATCAACCGCTCGAAGTGCATGGTCATCTTCATCAATCAGCTGCGCATGAAGATCGGCGTGATGTACGGTAACCCGGAGACGACGACCGGCGGCAACGCGCTGAAATTCTACGCTTCAGTACGCCTCGACATTCGCCGCACCGGCCAGATCAAGGATCGTGACGAAATCATCGGCAACTCGACCCGCGTCAAGGTGGTCAAGAACAAGGTGGCGCCCCCGTTCAAGCAGGTCGAATTCGACATCATGTACGGCGAAGGCATCAGCAAGATCGGCGAGATCCTCGACCTCGGCGTGAAGGCCGGGATCGTCGAGAAATCCGGTTCCTGGTTCTCCTACGACAGCATCCGCATCGGCCAGGGCCGCGAGAACGCGAAGGTCTGGCTGAAGGAAAATCCAGAAATGTGCGACAAGCTGGAAGCCGCCATCCGCGGCCGGACCGACGAAGTCGCGGAGGAAATGATGACGGGTCCGGACGCGGAAGACTGACATCCATTACCTCGAGCGGGCCGTATCCGACCTCCGTCCCGATTTCGGGATGCGGCCCGGAACACGGAAAACCGGCGTGCCGCACTCGACCGCGGCGCGCCGGTTTTTCGTTTCCGCGAGAGGCGCCCGCGCCGGAGCGGTTCGGATATCAATGGTCAAACGCATCATCCTTGGCCATAGCGCGTCCTCCATCGGCGCAGGGGGGTGCAATGACGGGACGAAACGAATGGCAGGGCCGTGTCGGCGAAAGCTGGGCGGATGAATGGCGCAGGACCGACCGGTCTTTCGGCGGACTGACGGACCGCTTGCTGGAGGTCGCGAATGCGAGACCTTTCCGGCAGGCGCTTGATATCGGATGCGGCGCAGGCGAGGTGTCCCTCGCTCTTGCCCGCGCCAATCCGCGCGCGAACGTGGTCGGCATCGATGTAAGCGAAAAGCTCATCGAAATGGCGCGCGATCGCGGCGCATCGCTCGGCAATCTGGAATTCGTATCGGGGGACGCAGCGCGCTGGGAGGCCGCATCCGACCCGGCCGACCTGCTGGTCTCGCGCCACGGCGTCATGTTCTTCGACGATCCATACGCGGCCTTCGGGCAGCTGGCGCGTGGTGCCCATCCGGACGCCCGCCTCGTATTTTCCTGCTTCCGTGCGCGCGGGCTCAACCCTTGGGCGAGCGAGATTTCGCGGCTTCTCGGTTCGGCCGATACCGCGCCCGATCCGGAAGCGCCGGGTCCCTTCGCCTTTGCCGATCCCGCCCACGTCACGGGTATCCTGCGCGCGGCCGGATGGATCGACATCGGCATGACCGAGATCGATTACGCCTACGTGGCCGGTGCCGGAGACAATCCGGTTGCGGATGCTCTGGGCTTCGTCACGCGGATCGGTCCGGCCGCGTCGGCGATTCGCGATCTCGGGGAAGCAGAACGCGATCAGCTCATGATCCGGCTCCGGTCCCTGCTGGCCAGCTTCGCTGTGGAGGGCGTCGTGGCATTCCCTGCTGCCGCGTGGATCGTGACCGCGCGGCCCGGGGGACGTCGCTGATTGCCCATGCGTCTTGCCGCATCCGCGCGCAGGCCCTAATTCGCTGTCCATGCAATCGACCAACGATATCCGGCGCTCCTTCCTCGACTATTTCGGGGCCCACGATCATGCGGAGGTACCCAGCGCACCGCTGGTTCCCCACAACGATCCCACGCTCATGTTCGTCAATGCCGGCATGGTGCCGTTCAAGAACGTGTTCACCGGCCTCGAAACGGCACCGGCGCCGCGTGCGACCAGCAGCCAGAAATGCGTGCGCGCCGGCGGCAAGCACAACGATCTGGACAATGTGGGCTACACCGCACGGCACCACACGTTCTTCGAAATGCTCGGCAATTTCAGCTTCGGGGATTATTTCAAGGAACAGGCGATCCTGCATGCCTGGACCCTGCTGACAAGGGAATGGGGCCTCGACCCCGGCCGGTTGATGGCAACCGTCTATCACACCGATGACGAGGCATTCGACCTCTGGCGCAAGATCAGCGGCTTGCCGGAAGATCGCATCATCCGCATCGCGACCAGCGACAATTTCTGGTCGATGGGCGATACCGGCCCGTGCGGCCCGTGCAGCGAGGTCTTCTACGATCACGGCGATCACATTCCCGGCGGCCCTCCGGGTTCGCCTGACGAGGACGGCGATCGCTTCATCGAGATCTGGAATCTCGTCTTCATGCAGTTCGAACAGTCTGCAGACGGCGAGCGGACGTCCCTGCCGAAACCCTCGATCGATACCGGCATGGGACTGGAGCGGATCGCGGCCGTCATGCAGGGCGTCCATGACAATTACGATATCGATACTTTCAAGGCGCTGATCGCCGCATCCGAGAGTCAGACCGGCGTCCCCGCCGAAGGTGCGGAGCGGGCATCCCACCGGATCATTGCCGACCACCTTCGCTCGACCTCGTTCCTGCTGGCGGACGGGGTTCTCCCGTCCAACGAAGGGCGCGGATATGTCTTGCGGCGCATCATGCGGCGCGCCATGCGGCACGCGCACCTGCTGGGCGCGAAGGTGCCGCTGATGCACCGTCTGGTTCCGCAACTTGTGACCGAGATGGGCCAGGCATTCCCGGAACTGCAGCGTGGCCAGGCCCTGATCGAGGAAGTGCTCGAGCGCGAGGAAACGCAGTTCCGCAGGACCCTGGAAAAGGGTCTCGGCCTGCTGGACGATGCGACCGGCAATCTGGGCGAGGGCGAGAGCCTCAACGGCGAAGTCGCCTTCAAGCTCTATGATACCTACGGCTTCCCGTATGACCTGACCGAAGACGCGCTCCGCGCCCGCGGCATCGGCGTGGACCGCGAAGGGTTCGACGCGGCCATGGCGCGCCAGAAGGAAGCGGCGCGCGCCGCCTGGAAGGGTTCGGGCGACGCGGCGAGCGACACCGTGTGGTTCGACATTGCCGAGCGCGAAGGCTCCACCGAATTCACCGGCTACAGCGCCACTGTCGGCGAGGGCCGCGTCGTGGCGCTTGTCCGGGATGGCGCGGAAGTGGACGCGGCCGGAGAGGGCGAGAGCGTCCAGGTCGTGGTCAACCAGACACCGTTCTACGGTGAAAGCGGCGGCCAATCCGGCGATTCAGGGACGATCGGCACGCCCGACGGGCTGCGCATGACCGTAACGGATACGGACAAACCGCTGGGACGGCTGCACGCGCACCGCGCCACGGTCGAAGCCGGTTCGATCAAGGTCGGGGATATCGTCAGGCTGGACGTGGATGCCGAACGACGCGACCGGATCCGGGCGAACCATTCGGCCACGCACCTGGTCCACGCGGCGTTGCGCAACACGCTGGGTGACCACGTCACGCAGAAGGGCTCGCTGGTGGCGGAAGAGCGGCTGCGTTTCGATTTCTCGCATCCCAAGCCGCTCACCGCCGAGGAGATCGCCGCGATTGAAGCGGAAGTAAACGCCGAAATCCGCGCCAACGAGCCGGTCGGAACGCGGCTGATGAGCCCGGACGATGCTGTTGCCGCCGGCGCGCTGGCGCTGTTCGGCGAAAAATACGGTGACGAGGTCCGTGTGCTGACCATGGGGCGCCCCGGGGACGCCGGCCGTCATTACTCAGTCGAATTGTGCGGCGGTACGCATGTTTTGGCGACGGGCGACATCGCGCTTTTCCGCATCGTGTCGGAAAGCGCCGTTTCGTCAGGTGTGCGCCGTATCGAGGCGCTGACCGGAGAGGCCGCCCGCCAATGGCTGGTCGATCGCGAGGAAGCGCTCAAGTCGGCGGCTGCCACCCTGAAAACCGCACCCGACGACGTCGCCACGCGCATTGCGGCACTGGTCGACGAACGACGGTCGCTGGAAAAGGAACTCGCCGAGGCACGCAAGCAGTTGGCGCTCAGTGGCGGTGGATGCGCGAGTGGCCCCGCCCAGGAAAACATCGGCGGAGTGGCGTTCTCCGGCCAGGTGATCGAAGGCCTCGATCCGAAAGAGCTGCGCCCCCTGCTCGACGAGGCAAAGCAGCGGCTCGGTTCCGGAGTTGCCGCGATTTGTGCCGTCAATGACGGCAAAGCAGCCTTCGCCGCAGCGGTCACCGAGGACCTGATCGAGCGCTTCAATGCCGTCGACCTTGTACGCGCCGGCGTGGAAGCCCTCGGCGGCAAGGGCGGTGGCGGCCGCCCGGACATGGCGCAGGGCGGGGGCCCGGACGCAACACAGGCCGCCGCTGCACTCGACGCCGTCAGATCGGCGCTGCGAGAAACCGAAGCGGCCTGAGTTCTCGGCCCGACCGGGTACAGACTACCTTGCGCCCTTGGTACCGCGCCTCGTGTCGCCGCTGCTGCCTTGCGGCAGATCCTTGCCACCCTGGTCGGCAGGACGGTTCGCATCGCGGCGTGCGGACGGATTTTGCTTGCCATCGCCCTGCACATTCTGCGGCTTGAACTTTTCGTCGTTGGGGATCGGCTCGGTGGGGTCGGTCATGGTTTCTCTCCTTTCCTCCCCAACGTCCGGGAGCGGGGAGAGGTCCGAGAATATCAGCCGTTAATCGTCGAGGTTCGCAGTTTGGGCTTGTAGTCGAGCGCACCCTTTTCCTCGATCTGCGCGCGGTATTCGTCGCGTTTCTCGTGGATGGAAGCGATGACCGGTCCCATCGGAACGCCGATATCCACCAGCACCGCTTCCGAAAGCTGGAGTGAGCTTTCCAGCGTCTCGGGCACGGCATGGCTGGCGCCGGCCTTGTACAGTTCCGCGGCGTGCTGCGTGTCGCGCGCACGCGCGACGATGAGCAGGTCAGGGTTCGCCTTTCTCAGCTTGCGCGTCAGCCTTTCGGCGAGGGTGGGCGCGTCCATGGTGAGGACGACGGCCGGTGCCCGATCGATACCGAGCTTGTCCATCGAATCGGATCGCGATGCGTCGCCGAAACGTGCCCGGAACCCGCGCCGCTTCGCCCGCTCCACGAGATCCGGATCGGCGTCGATTGCGAGATACGGCTTCTCATGCGCATCCAGCATTTGCGCGACAAGCAACCCGACGCGTCCGGCGCCCACGATGATGACCGGTGCCTCGTCCACCTCGCGCGCGTCCAGCTCGGGCGCGGGTTCAACTTTCCGGGCAACGATGCGGCCCAGCCGCGCCAGCAGCGGGGTGATCGTCAGGCCGATTGCCGTCACGATCTGCCAGAACTGTGCCGTGCCGGGCTGGATCAGGAGAGCGGCGCTCGCCGCGCTCAGCACGATCAACGTCGTTTCCGACGGGCTG
Source organism: Qipengyuania sp. JC766 (assembly GCF_040717445.1). Lineage (NCBI taxonomy): Bacteria > Pseudomonadati > Pseudomonadota > Alphaproteobacteria > Sphingomonadales > Erythrobacteraceae > Qipengyuania > Qipengyuania sp. JC766. Next base: position 397,931 of record NZ_JBFEFL010000001.1, read on the forward strand.
GCCATGAGGATGCCGGTTTCTGCGGCCGTGCTGCGCCGCGCGCCCATGGCGCGCAGCAGGATGCCGGTCAGCAGCGCCTTGAAAACGATGACGAGGACCACAGCCAGAAGGATCGGGATCGGGTTCGCGGCGATCGTGGCCAGATCGATGCTCATGCCGACAGTGATCAGGAAGATACCGAGCGCCAGCCCCTTGAAGGGCTCCATGATGGCTTCGACTTCGCCGTGGAATTCGGTCTCGGCGATCAGAAGCCCGGCGATGATCGCGCCGAAGATCGGCGAAAGGCCGACCGCCGCCGTCGCGAGGCTCGATACGATGACGACCAGAAGTGACGCGGCGAGAAACAGCTCGGGGCTCTTGGTCCTGGCGGCCTGCGCGAATAGGCGGGGCAGGGCGAAGCGACCCACCACCAGGAGGGCGATGACGACGAGTGCGCCTTGCCACAGGGTATCGACGAGACCGGCCCAGCCTTCCGACTGCGCGACGGGGGCCATCGCGCCCAGGAGGAAGATGATCGGGACGATCATGATGTCCTCGAACAGCAGCATGGAGAGCGCCGCGCGGCCGACGGGGGAATTCGTCCCGGATATCGGCAGCACGATCGCCGTGGAGGACAGGGCAAGGGCGAGACCCAGGCCGAGCGCGCCGGTCCAGTATTGCCCCATCATCCCGAGGACGATCGCAATCAGGCTCGCACCGATGAGAACCTCGAGCGAGCCGAGGCCGAATACGAGGCGGCGCAATTGCCACAATCGCTTGAAGCTGAGTTCGAGCCCGATGGTGAACAGAAGCAGGATTATGCCGAATTCGGCAAAGGGCTCGAGCGCCTCGGGGTCCGTTATCGTGACGTGGGTGAGCCAAGGGTATTCGTAGACGAACTTGCCGAGGCCATACGGGCCCACCGCTATGCCGATCAGGATGAACCCGATGACCGGAGTGATCCGGAACCGGGTGAATACCGGAATCACCAGACCTGCCGCGCCCAGGATAACCAGGGCGTCGCTCATCTGGGACAGGTCGAGTTCGGCAGCCATCGGGTTCGCCTACCGCGTGCGGCTCACCCTGTCACGCGCGGGCGTGTGCCTATCCGCCGCCGACGCCCGGCGGGCCGAGCGGTTCGGCGCGCGGCCTCGTCTTGCCCGGATGCTCGCCGGCTTCGTCCCACTCGATGCGATAAAGGTCGAACCGCCGATCCGCGAGATTGCGGACGGTGCCCTCCGCGCGAGCCCAGCTCAGGTCGGCCAGGTTGATGTCGCTGATGGTGAGCGTTTCCACGTTCTCGCTCGCTTCGGCGGCGATGCCGTCGCGCGCGAAGGGGAAGTCGCACGGCGTCAGGATGCAGCTCTGCGCATACTGGATGTCCATGTTGGCGACATTGGGCAGGTTGCCGACATTGCCGCTCAGGACCACGAAGCACTGGTTCTCGATCGCACGCGCCTGCGCGCAATAGCGGACGCGCAGGTAACCCTGCCGGCTATCGGTGCAGAACGGCACGAAGATGATCCGGGCGCCTTCGTCTGCCAGGCGACGGCTCAGTTCCGGGAATTCGCTGTCGTAGCAGATCTGGACGCCGATCGGGCCGCAATCCGTCTGGATAACGTCGATCGTGTCGCCCCCGCGGATGTTCCACCAGTACCGTTCGTTGGGCGTCGGGTGGATCTTTTCCTGCTCGTGGACCGATCCGTCGCGCAAGCACACATAGGCGACGTTGTGAATGTCCCCGTCGTCCATGCGGGTGGGGTGCGATCCGGCGATGATGTTGATGTTGAAGCGCATCGCCATCTCGGCGATGTCTTCCTTCAGGCGCGGCGTGTATTCGGAAAGCCGTTCGATGGCTTCGAGCGGCGACAGTTCCTTCTCCTCGAAACTCAGCAGCATGAGCGTGAAGAGTTCGGGAAAGACTATGAAGTCGGCCTCGTAATCCGCTGCGACATCGATGAAATATCCGATGGCGCGCATGAACTCGTCATAGTCGGCGACCGCTCTCGCCTGCAGCTGGCAGGTCGCCACGCGTACCGACTCGACACCGCGCGGCAGGCGCTTCTTCACCGGCTGGTCGCGTTCCACATAGGGGTTGCGCCAGACCATCTTGACCGCGTGCCCGCGCGACGCCTTGTCCTCGGGCAGGTACTTGCGCATCACGCCTTGCGGTTCGAAGCCGTTGGCCAGCTGGAAGCGAAGCACCGGGTCGTGCAGCTTCCCTGCCAGCACGCGTTCGAGATATTCCTCCGGGTCCTGCACCCGGTCGTTCTTGCGCCGCCGGGCCTTCGCATAACCGGGCATGCGCCCGCCGAAGACGATACCGGTCAGGTCGCGTTCTTCGGCCAGCGCGCGCCGCTCCTCGTAGAGACGGCGGCCGATGCGCACGCCGCGCACTGCCGGATCGACGCACATCTCGTAACCGTAGAGCCAGTCTCCCGTCGGATCGTGGCGGCTGCCATACCCGTTGCCGCTGATTTCGTCCCAGTCGTGCGGGGCGAAGACAACCGGCTCAGGCAACTGCATCGATGCGCAATATCCGACGACTTCGTCATCCAGCAGGGCGACGAAGCATCCTTCCGGGAAATTGTTGATTTGGCCGCGGATCTCGCCCTGCGTGTAGGCGGGAAGGTCGTCATAGGCACGGCGGATCAGCGCCGCGATGCCGCGCACATCCTTGATCATCGCCTGGCGTACCACGAGCCGGGCCTGGCCGATGGTTTCGTCTTTTTCGCGCTGCGACGGACGTTTCGCCATGCTCGGGGTCAATCCTTGAAGGGGTTGTCGGTCGAAGGAATGGTATCGCCGCGATGCCGCGTCGTCAGCAGGTCGCTGTCACCTGCCGCTCGGAGTGGTTCGATCCGATTGGCGTGTCCGCCTCGCAGGGAAGGGCCAGCGGCCGCGGCGACAGGAGCGGTGAGGCAATCAGGAGAAAGGCGGGGCCGAGACATTTGCCTCAGCGCCCGCCGGCAATCCTGCCTGTCAGGCCCAATTGGCCATTTCTTTCTCGAGATTGGATCGAATCGCCTCGAAGAACTGCTCGGTCGTCAGCCAATTCTGCTGCGGGCCGATGAGCAGGGCGAGGTCCTTCGTCATCTGGCCGTTCTCGACCGTCTGAATGCAGACCTGCTCAAGCGTTTCCGCAAACCGCACGACATCGGGCGTGTCGTCGAACTTGCCGCGATACATGAGGCCGCGGGTCCAGGCGAAGATGCTGGCGATCGGGTTCGTGCTGGTCGCCTTGCCTTCCTGGTGCTGGCGATAGTGGCGCGTGACCGTTCCGTGGGCCGCTTCCGCTTCGACGGTCTTGCCGTCGGGCGTCATCAGCACGGAGGTCATGAGGCCGAGCGAGCCGAAGCCCTGCGCCACGGTATCGGACTGGACGTCGCCGTCGTAGTTCTTGCAGGCCCAGACGAACTTGCCGTTCCACTTGAGCGCCGCGGCGACCATGTCGTCGATCAGGCGATGCTCATAAGTGATGCCGGCTGCCTTGAACTTGTCGGCAAATTCGGCGTCGAACACTTCCTGGAAAAGGTCCTTGAAACGGCCGTCATACTTCTTGAGGATCGTGTTCTTGGTCGAGAGATACACCGGCCAGCCCCGGTCGAGACCGTAATTCATGCTGGCGCGTGCGAAGTCGCGGATCGATTCGTCGAGGTTGTACATCGCCATCGCGACGCCCGAGGACTGGAACTCGTAGACATCGAGATCGATCTTCTCGCCATCCTCGCCTTCGAACACGAGGCGCAGCTTGCCGGCGCCGGGGATCAGCGTGTCCTTTGCGCGATACTGGTCGCCGAAAGCGTGGCGGCCCACGACGATCGGATCGGTCCAGCCCGGCACGAGACGCGGGACGTTGTCGATGACGATCGGCTCGCGGAAGACGACGCCGCCGAGGATATTGCGGATCGTGCCGTTCGGGCTGACCCACATCTTCTTCAGGCCGAATTCCTCGACGCGCGCTTCGTCCGGCGTGATGGTCGCGCATTTGACGCCGACGCCGTATTCTTTGATCGCGTTCGCCGCGTCGACCGTGATCTGGTCTTCGGTCTCGTCGCGCTTCTCGATCGAGAGGTCGTAATATTTGAGGTCGACATCGAGGTAAGGCAGGATCAGCCTTTCGCGGATCCACTGCCAGATGATTTTCGTCATTTCGTCGCCGTCGAGTTCGACGATCGGGTTCTTGACCTGGATTTTCTGCATGAGTGCCTGTCGCCTTGCGTTCTGGGAATTGTTGGGGCGGGCCTTAGCAGAGGGACCGCGACACGCAAGCAATGCACCGGGCAAGAAAAAGCCCGCCAGTGGCGGGCCCGTTCTTCAAACCGGAACGATGGTGGGCGTAGGAAGAGTTGAACTTCCGACCCCTGCGATGTCAACACAGTGCTCTACCACTGAGCTATACGCCCGAACCATCGATCCCGCCGGTTGGACGGCGGACGCGCCACTTAGCCAATGGCCGCAGGGCGCGCAAGCAGGAAAGACGCTAAAGCGACGCCTGTTTCCGATCTTCGAATATCCGGTCCACTTCCAGCACGAGGTCGCGCAGGTGGAACGGCTTCGACAGGACCTTGGCCTGCGGTTGCTCGCGGCTGGCCTTCAAAGTCACGGCGGCAAAGCCGGTGATGAACATGACACGCGTGGCCGGGCTGGTTTCGTTGCAGCGCTGCGCCAGTTCGATCCCGTCCATTTCGGGCATGACGATGTCCGACAGGAGGAGATCGAACCTCTCCGATTCGAGATACGGCACGGCGTCCGTGCCCCGTCCCACCGCGACCACTTCATATCCGGCCTTTTCGAGCGCGCGCGACAGGTACTGGCGCATGGCGTCTTCGTCTTCTGCGAGGAGTATGCGGGTGGGGTGGGTGTCGGTCATGGTGGCCGGGTAGCAGCAATCGCTTAAAAAATCCTGCGTCCCGCGACCATTGCCCAGCTTTGACACAGGGGGACAAGCAGGGCAGCACGCTTGCATGCGTCCGGACGCCTCACCGTTTGCCGATTCGAACATTCGTCATGGGGGCACGATTCCCGGCACCGGGAAGCCCGCCTTTTCGTTGCGGATGGCCAATCCTCCGGCAACGCCGATCCTTCTGGCCGCACCCCATGCGGGCCGTGCCTATCCCGATCGCGTCCTGCGCCGGATGCGGCAGCCCGATTGGGCCCGGCTGCGGCTGGAAGATCGGCTGACCGACAAGCTCGCCGGCGAAGTCGCCGCCCGAACCGGTGCCGCGCTTCTGGTGGCACACGCGCCGCGCGCCATGATCGATCTCAACCGGTGCGATACCGATATCGACTGGAGCATGGTGGCTGAACCGGAGCGCCGATCGGCTCCCCGGCCCCACGGTGAATGCCGTGCGCGCAACGGGCTGGGGCTGGTGCCCCGAAGGCTGGCGGGGCTGGGAGAGATCTGGCGCGGGCCGATCTCGGGTTCCGATCTCGATGCGCGTATCGGGCAGATCCACGGACCCTACCATCGCGAACTGGACGGCGCCCTCGACACAATCCATCGCGACTGGGGTGGGGCCTTGCTGCTGGACCTGCATTCCATGCCGCCGATCGGGAAGCGGCATCCTTCGGACCGTCCGGCGCGGTTCATCCTCGGAGACAGGTTCGGCACATCGTCCGACGATCGCCTGGTGGCAACTGCGCTCCGTTCCCTCGCCGGCGCAGGGGCGACCGTGGCGCATAACAGGCCTTATGCGGGCGGCTATATTCTCGAACGGCATGGCAAGGCATCGGAGGGCCGTCACGCAATCCAGCTGGAGATATGCCGGTCGCTCTATCTGGATGACGAGTGGAAGGGGCTGACCGATGGGTTCAGTGCCCTGGTGGACATCCTGGTCACGCTGGTGCGCAATCTGAGCGCCGAGATGCAGGCGATCACCGGGGACGATCGTCTGCCCCAGGCCGCCGAATGAACCGCCCATAAAAAACCACCTCGTGCGAGATGCACGAGGTGGCCAAGGTTCAGGGAGGACGCACCATCGGGTGCGTCTGGAACCGGCGGCTTTGAGGGGGGAATTACCGCCGGTCCATGTAATTTGGGGGTCCGGCCTGGCCGGTTCAAGCCCCCTTGGAACCGTTATTCCGCGTTTTCCAGTTTCGGGCCCTTGCCCTGCTGGACCTGGCGGAAAAAGATGGTCCGCATGAGTTCGAGCGAGAACGTCTGCGCATGGATCAGAGCCATGAGGCCGTTCTTGTTCCACTGGTCGAGCACATCGGTCGGGACCTGCGACAGTTTCTCGCCATTGATCATCTGGAAGCCGCGATAGACGAACGGCTTGGCGCCTTCGCCGTTCTGCTGGATGGTCACTTCGCCGTCCATCAGCAGTTCGTACTTCTTCAGTTCGTCGATGAAAGCGCGCGTGCGCTGACCGGCCTGTTCGAACTTCTCGCAGAAGTCGAGAATGCCCTTGGTGTTGTCGGTCGGCTGGTTTTCGTCGTCGAAAAGCTTTTCGCCCTCGTCGAACTCGCCCACCGTTTCAGAAGTCGGGTCGAAGCACAGCGACAGGTCGTCCGTATCGGGCTTCAGCTTGGCGAGCATGAAGGGATAACGGCGGATATACGCCGGCAGATAGACGGCTTCCGTGACCTTGCCTTCGTCATCCACGAAGGTGTTCACGCCTTCGTTGATCCCCATCAGCGCCAGCGGCATCGGGTTTTCGCCGGAGGAGAAGATGATCGGGTAGTGGCGCTGCGCCTGCACGAATTCGTCGACCGTGAGCGGAATGGCGTGCTGGTTCTTCAACCACTCGGCCGAGTCCATCGCCCGGGTCCTGAAGGTTTTATGGTCCCGGCTGTTGAGGGGCATCAGGTCGTTGTAGAAGAGGGGAAGCTGCGGCTGCGGCGCACTGGCCATGGGTAAACTCCGGATCGGATTGGTGATTGGGTGACCCGCCCCGGAAACCCCGGTCGGGACGTGCGCAGGGCCTTAGTCGGTGGGGCCTTGCGGCGCAAGCGCGAGCAATTTGCCCGGATTGAGGAGGTTCTGAGGGTCGAGTGCGCGCTTGACGTTGCCCAGCAGCGAAAGCCGCGCCGGATCGGTGAGCCGCGCAAGCTCGTCCACCTTGATCTGCCCGATGCCGTGTTCGGCGCTGATCGATCCGTCCCATTGGGTCACCAGATCGTGCACGAAGGCGCTGGCGGCCTTTCCCTCGCCATCCTCCCACGTGCGCGCCTCGGCCCCTGCGGGGGCACGGACATGGAAATGAACGTTGCCGTCACCAAGATGGCCGAAGGCGACGCCCCTGGTCCCCGGGAACTGCTTTTCTACGGCGGGCACTGCCTCATCGATGAAGTCGGCCATCCGCGCGACCGGTACCGACACGTCATGCTGCACGGCCGGGCCGACCCCGCGTTCCGCCGGCGCGATGGACTCGCGCAGCAGCCAGAGGTCCTCGGCCTGGCTCTCGTTTGCGGCGATCGTCGCATCCTGGATCAGGCCGTCTTCGAATGCCTCGCCGAGCACCGCCTCCGCCAAATCCTGCAGCATTTCGCCGTCGTCCTCGCCGCCGACGAGTTCGACCAGAACGGACCATGGATGGATCGCATCGAGCGGGTTTCTCGCATTCGGCAGGTAGTCGAGCACGGCTTCGAGGGAATGTTGCGGTACGACTTCGAACCCTTCTAGGTAGGCGTCGGCCTTGTCCTGAAAAGCCACCAGCAGCCGGCGTGCCGCCTTGATATCGTCCAGACCTGCCCAGACGACCCGTCGCTCCGCGATGTCCGGGATCAGTGCCAGCGTGACGGCGGTCACGATGCCCAGCGTTCCCTCCGATCCGATGAAGAGCCGGTTGGGATCGAAGCCCCGGTTGTCCTTCTTCAGCGGCGATGTGCCATCCAGCACCGATCCGTCGGCAAGCACGACTTCCAGCCCGAGAACCTGCGCGCCCATCGTCCCATGGCGCAGGACCTGCGTGCCGCCCGCATTGGTGGATACCAGGCCGCCGATCGTGGCGCTTCCTTTCCCTCCGAGCGTGAGAGGAAAACGCAATCCCTGCTCGCGTACTTTCTCGTGGAGCGTCTGGAGAACCACGCCTGCCTCGCAGGTGATCTGGCGCTGCGCCGGATCGAATGCGCGGAACCGGTCCATCCGGCGCATGGACAGCAGCAGGGAATCGCCGCTCTCGTCCGGGGTCGCGCCGCCCGACATGCCGCTATTACCGCCTTGCGGGACGATCGGGACGCGGAACTCGGCACACAGTGCGACCAGCGCGGAGACTTCTTGCGTGGCGGAGGGCTGGGCCATCGCCATCGCCTTCCCGGTGTAGCGCCCGCGCCAGTCCGTAAGCCACGGCGCGAGAAGCTCCGGGTCGGTCACCAGTCCGCGGTCGCCCAGTATCGCGCCGGCGCGACGGAGAAACTCTTCACGATTGTCCATGGCCGAACTATGCCAATCGCTGGCGCGATGTGCCAGCCATTTGAAAGTCGGGCGCGTCAATTAAGCGGGTATTCAACCGCAGGCCTTAGGTGCGGTAACCGGATTTCATTTCTGCCTGTCGGGACCAGGCGCAACACGCGGGGGCGAGACGCAAAATCATGCACGGCATCGCACTGCTGTTTGCCCCGTTGCTGCTGCTCGGCTCGGCCGATTCCGCCGTCGAAACCGTCGATCAGTCACCCGTCGAAGCGACCGGAACCGGCTCGGATGATTATTATGCGCGGCTGCAGTCCGCGGCCGGGCAAACGCCGAAGCGGCAGCAGGTCCGGATCCGCCAGCGTGTCATCCTTCGAGTGACGCCCTACCGACGACTCAACGCCACCGTCCGGCCGCGCAACGTCGTGGAACGGAAGATCGGCAAGTGCATCGACCTCAAGGAGATCGCCGGTGTGCAGCCCGATGTGGGGCGGCGGCTGATCTTCTATATGCGCGATCGCAGCATCGTGGCGGGGTCTTTGGAGAAGAGTTGCGCGGCCCGCAGTTTCTATAGCGGCTTCTATGTCGAGCCAGACGAGGATGGCAGGCTCTGCATCGACCGCGATCGTCTCCAGTCACGGACTGGGGCCAAATGCAAGCTGGAGCGATTTCGAGAACTGGTCGCCGAATAGGCCGGATCGCGCCAGAATCTTGACTTTCCACCAAGGCGGGCGCAAGGCGCGCGACCTGTATCGATACGTCGCTCATCAGCGCTACGGATCGTGTCTTCCGCCTTAATCATGGATTTCGAACAAACCGCATGACATTCGCCGATCTCGGCCTTTCACCCAAGCTGCTCGAAGCCGTCTCGACTGCCGGTTACACCGAGCCCACGCCGATTCAGGCCGAAGCCATTCCGACCGTGCTGATGATGCGCGACCTCATTGGTATCGCTCAGACGGGGACGGGCAAGACGGCCAGCTTCGTGCTGCCGATGATCGACATCATGGCTTCGGGCCGACGCCGGGCGCTGATGCCGCGGTCGCTGATCCTCGAGCCGACCCGCGAACTTGCCGCGCAGGTCGCCGAGAACTTCGAGAAATACGGGGTGAACCACGACCTCAAGATGGCGCTGCTCATCGGCGGTGTGCAGATGGGCGATCAACTAAAGGCGCTGGACGAGGGCGTCGACGTCCTTATCGCAACCCCAGGCCGGTTGATGGACCTGTTCGAACGGGGCAAGATCCTGCTGAGCGGCTGCGAACTGCTCGTGATCGACGAAGCCGACCGGATGCTCGACATGGGTTTCATCCCGGACATCGAGTTCATTTGCTCGAAGCTGCCCGAAGGGCGGCAGACCATGCTTTTCAGCGCGACCATGCCGCCGCCGATCGAGAAGCTGGCCAAGAAGTTCCTGAACAATCCCAAGCGGATCGAAGTGACTCGCGCGGCCAGCACGAATGCGAACATCACAGCGTTCAAGGTTCCGGTGAAGCCGCGCCAGAAACGCGACACGCTCGAATGGCTGCTGGGCAACGATCTGGTCGAGACGGCGATCATATTCGCGAACCGCAAGACGACCGTCCGGGAACTCAATAAGCATTTGCAGCGGGCCGGTTTCGCCAGCGGCGAGATCCACGGCGACATGGATCAGTCCAGTCGCATCAAGGAATTGCAGCGGTTCAAGGCGGGCGAAGTCAATATCCTCGTCGCCAGCGACGTCGCCGCGCGCGGTCTCGACATCAAGGGCGTCAGCCACGTCTTCAATTACGACACGCCTTGGCATCCCGACGATTATGTCCACCGCATCGGCCGGACAGGCCGTGCGGGGGCGAAGGGGCGAGCATTCACCTTCGTGACAGACGAGGACGCGGAAGCGATCGCGAATGTCGAGAAACTGACCGGCGGAGAGGTACAGGTCTTCGGCAAGAACGACGTGCGCGTCGAACTGCGCGAAGCGGAGCCGGCGAAGGAAGAGCCAAGGCGCTCGCGTCAGAAGTCGCAGCCGGAGAACGACGAGGCGCCTAAGGCGCCCCGTCGCGAGAAATCCTTTCGGAAGCGTAGCGACGACCGCGACGAGCCGTCCGCAGTGGGCGAATGGAACGGCCCGCAGCCGGACTTCCTGAGCGTCAGCGCAATCTGAGCTGGTTCGTCAGGAACCCTGCGGTTCCATGTCCTGCCTGGCGAGCGCCTTGCGAACCCCGTCATCTGCTTCCATGCGATCGCGATGCGCTTTCAGGGAAGGATAATCGTCTAGCTTAATCGGCGTCTGGTCGAGCCAGCGAACGAGCACGTATAGAAACGCATCGGCGAACGACTTCTCGCCAAGGTACCATTGGCCGCCATTCTCTTCCAGATTGGCGTTCAGGCGTTCGTAGTGACCGGCTAGTGTTTCGTACGCCTTCTTCTTGACTTCCTCCTGCGCGCTCTCGCTCTCGGCAAAGGCCTGCGCGGCGAAGTGTGGACCGTAGCTGGCATGCACCTCGCTGGTCATGAAGGACAGGGCTTCCGCTTCGCGATAACCCAAGCGCTCGTCCCGCGCGTATCCCTGCGTTCCGTAAGTCGCGCCGAGATAGGCCAGGATCGCCGCGAGTTCTGTCAGGACATCGCCGTCATCGAACTGAAGGGCGGGAACCTTGCCCTTCGGATTGATCGAAAGGTACTCGTCCTTCTTGTGATCGCCATATTCCATGTTGGCGATTTCCACGGGGGCATCGAGCCAGGCCACCGCGATATTGGCTGCCAGCGAGCAGGTTCCGGGCATCGTGTAGAGTCTGGTCATGGGCTTCTCCTTTGCCCGACCAATGCACCGCATTCCCGAATGTTTCGCCCGCTAACGTTTCAGTCCGCGAGGCGTACGAAGCTGTCGATGACGCGCTTGATCCCGACATCTTCGAACTCGATCTCGAGCTTGTTGCCTTCCTGGTCCAGCACGATGCCGGCGCCAAAGCGGTCATGCATGACCTGTGCGCCAACTGCGATGTCCGTGCGCGGCTTGGCGGCGAAGCTGGCGGCACTTCGCCTGCTTTCCGCAACCCGTGCGGGAGCGGTCTCGTAACCGCTGGCGAGCGCCCTTTGCCAGCCGGGACCACGCGCATTGCTGCGATCAGGCCGCGCGGTGTTCACGTGAGCGAAGGGATCCTCGGTTTCCGACCAGTTCGCGCGCCATAGCGAGGCGCCCCCTGTCAGCGTCGTCTCGGTCTCGATGTGATCGTCCGGAAGCTCGTCGACGAAGCGGCTCGGTATCGAGCTGTTCCAAGTGCCGTACACCCGGCGGTTTGCTGCGTGAAGGATGGTGCACCGCTTCCGCGCGCGCGTGATCCCGACATAGGCCAGCCTGCGTTCTTCCTCGAGGCTGGCAAGCCCTCCTTCGTCGAGCGCGCGCTGGCTGGGGAAGACGCCTTCCTCCCAGCCGGGAAGAAACACATTGTCGTATTCGAGCCCCTTGGCGGCGTGCATGGTCATGATCGTCACGGTCTCGACATCCTCGCCGCGATCCGTGTCCATCACCAGACTCACGTGCTCGAGGAAGTCGGGCAGCGTATCGTACTCTTCCATCGCCCGGGCGAGCTCGGCAAGGTTCTCGAGCCGGCCTTTCGCTTCGCTCGACTTCTCCTTCTCGAGCATCTCGTTGTAGCCCGTGTGATCGAGAACCTGGCGCAGCAATTCGGCCGGTGCCAGCGTTTCCGCCAGTTCGCGCCAGCCGAGGAAATCGCGCATTAGGGCGGCGATCGTGTTCCCGGCGCGCTTAGGAAGCTCATCGCTGTCGGCAAGCTGGAGCGAGGCCGCAGCGAGCGGCAGCCCGGTGCGCCGCGCGTGCTGGTGCATCTTCTCCAGCGTCTTGGCGCCCAGGCCTCTCTTCGGCGTATTGTAGATGCGCTCGAACGCGAGATCGTCCTGTGGCTGCGCGATGACGCGCAGATAGGCGAGGGCATCGCGGATTTCGGCGCGCTCGTAGAATCGGAAGCCGCCGATGATGCGGTAATTGAGGCCCAGCTGGATGAACCGGTCCTCGAATTCGCGCGTCTGGTATTGCGCGCGCACGAGGATGGCGATCTGGTCCAGGCTGGCACCCTGCCGCTCGAGCTGTTCGATCTCCTCACCGACGCGGCGCGCTTCCTCCGGCGCGTCCCAGACGCCGACGACGCGGACCTTGTCACCGCCGTTCGCCTCGGTCCAGAGTTCCTTGCCGAGGCGGGTCCGGTTGGCATCGATCAGCCCCGACGCGGCCGCAAGAATGTGCGGCGTGGAGCGATAGTTCTGCTCCAGCTTGATAACCTTCGCGCCGGGAAAGTCCTTCTCGAAACGCAGGATATTGGCCACTTCAGCGCCGCGCCAGGAATAGATCGACTGGTCATCGTCCCCGACCACGCAGATGTTCTTGCGTTGCTGCGCGAGCAGACGAAGCCATAGATACTGGACCTGGTTGGTATCCTGGTATTCGTCCACCAGGATGTATTTGAAGCGCGCGTGATACTGGGCGAGGATTTCCGGCTCGTTCCGCAAAATGTTGAGCATGTGGAGCAGCAGGTCGCCGAAGTCGCAGGCGTTCAGCTTCTTCAGCCGGTTCTGGTAAGCTTCGTATAGCGCGCGCCCTTTCCCGTTGGCGAAGCTCTCGTTGTCCAGTTCGTCGAGGTCGGCGGGGTTCAGGCCGCGGTTTTTCCAGCGGTCGAGCAGGCCCGCAAGCTGCCGCGCGGGCCAGCGCTTCTCATCCAGATTGGCGTCCGCGATCAGTTGCTTCAGCAGGCGCAGCTGATCGTCGGTGTCGATGATGGTGAAATTCGGTTCCAGGCCGACGATCTCGGCATGGCGACGCAGCATCTTGGCGCAGATCGAATGGAAGGTGCCGAGCCAGGGCATGCCTTCCACCGCGCCGCCAATGTGATGACCGACCCGCTCGCGCATCTCGCGCGCCGCCTTGTTCGTGAAAGTCACGCACAGGATCTCGCTCGGCCAGGCGAGGCGCATGGCTACCAGGTGGGCGAGGCGGGCGGTCAGGGCGGCGGTCTTGCCGGTCCCGGCGCCGGCCAGCATCAGCACGGGGCCTTCGGTTGTAAGGACTGCTTCGCGCTGGGGAGGGTTCAGTCGCGCCGCGTAGGGCGGAACCGGATCGGCGGATGCCGCGGGGAGATACGCTGGGTCTGCCATGTCAGGCGAACAGGTAGGGAACAACGCAAATGCGCGCAACCGCTAAGCGGTGCGCCTGTGAAAAGCCGCTCGAACAAGCAGGCTGTCGGGACGAAGGCGCTTGAAATCGATGAGAAATGGGCCGGTGCGGCGTCGCAGCGTCTTTAACCCGCTGATAATCAACCAAATCGGAGGTTCGTCGCTATTTCGCCACATTTGCCGGCGGTTTGCCCCCCGGCAGCGATGACCGGAGGAACCGCGCTGCGGTCCGGTCCATTTATTCTCCGACTGCCCGAGCAGGGGCAGAGCGAATGAAAGGAAAGATCATGCGTACCTACAAGTTTGCGATTGCTGCCGTTGTCGGTTTCTCGATCGCTCCCGTGGCTGTCTCGGCCCAGGACGCACAGACGACCGCCCCGGACACCATGGAGGCCCCGATGACCGCGGACACCATGTCCTCGATGACGCCGGAACAGCAGACGATCTATGATGGCTGGACTGCCGAACAGCAGGGGCAGTACGATGGTTGGCCCGCGACCACCCAGTCCTATTACTGGACGCTGACGCCGGACCAGCAGGAAACCTTCTGGACCCTTACCGATGAGAGCCGGATGGCCCTGATGGCACTGTCCTCCGAAGACCGTGTCGCTGCCTGGGCCAGTGTTGCCGAGCAGCAGGCACAGGCCGAAGCTCAGGCGAATGGAACCACCATGGAAGATGACGGCGTGACCGACGATGATACCATGGATGAAGGAACGGCCGAACCGATGTAATCGGCCAGCCAATTAGGCAAGGCGGAGCAAGGTAAGCTTCGCCTTGCCGACCTTGCGCTCGCTTTCGACTGCGAGCGTTTTTATGTCGGCATCCTCCGTACGCGACGTCTCCAGAGCGACCCAGCTGGCCGGCCCGATCCAGCCCAGCCGCACCAGGCGGTCGAGCGCCACGGACCCCGCACCGGTGCCGTAGGGCGGATCCAGCAGGATCAGGTCGTGCGGAGCCTTTGCTGGCCCCAGCGACATGACCGACCCGCCGCTGACCGTCGCCCTGCGGTTGGCGTCCAGTCCGGCGACATTCTTGCGCAGCGCATCGAGCGCATCGGGGTCCTGCTCCACGAACAGGCAGTGTGCGGCCCCTCTCGACAAGGCTTCGAGCCCCATCGCGCCCGACCCTGCGAACAGGTCCGCCACGCTCAGGTCCTCGAACGAGCCCAATCGGCTTGCCAGCATGCTGAACAGGGTTTCGCGCGTCCGGTCCGCGGTGGGCCGGGTGGTTTCTCCCTTCGGAGCCATGAGTTTCCTGCCCCGCCAGTCGCCTGCGATGATCCTCACCGGGCGGGATCCTGCTTCAAGCTGCTGCGGAACCGGTCGAGATCGCCCTTCCTGATCTCGGTCGCCTGTCCGCGTGGCAGGTCGTCCAAGTAGAACGGCCCGTACGCCGTCCGCATCAGGCGGTTCACCTTGAGGCCCAGATGTTCCAGCACGCGCCTGATCTCGCGGTTCTTGCCTTCCGTGATGGTCATCTCGATCCACTGGTTCTTGCCGGTCCGGCGTTCCATGTTGGCATCGATGCGTCCGTAGCGGATCCCGTCGATGGTCACGCCCTCGATCAGCGCTTCGAGCTGTTCCTGCTTCACGTCGCCGAATGCACGGGCGCGGTAGGTGCGCGGAATGCCGTTGGCCGGCAGTTCCATCTGGCGCTTCAAGCCACCGTCATTGGTCAGCAGCAGCAGGCCTTCCGTATTGAGGTCGAGCCTGCCCACCGGCATGACACGGCCCGCGTCCCGGGGAAGCGCATTGCGCAGTGCGGTGTATATGGTGGGGCGGCCCGCCGGATCGCGCTCTGCCGTGATGAGGCCCGTCGGCTTGTGGAACGCGAACAGGCGCGTGCGATCGGCCTTGCCGATCGGCTTCCCGTCGACCGACACTCCGCGCAGGTCCGGTATGATGGTGGCCGGCGTATCCAGAACCTTGCCGTCGATCGCCACGCGGCCGTCCGCGATCATCCGTTCGACCTCGCGCCGGCTGGCGACCCCCGCACGGGCGAGCAGCTTGGCGATCCGGTGGCCGTCGGGTTTTGCGTCTTGGGGCATGGGGCGCGCCCTATCCAATCCGCCGGCTTCGCGATAGCCGCGATTTTGCGATCAGACGCCGGCGTGCAGGAAGCAATTGAGCGTCAGCCGCCCGCTCGTCCGTGCGGTAGCCGGGTCCGGCGCCATGGGGATATGGCCGGAATGCAGCGTCCGGCCGCGATAGGCGATCAGGCGATCGCGCCTCGCTCCGATCTGCCCGATCATCCGATAGCTCTCGTCGTCGCCGTAGTGATACCGCGCGGGCGGAGGACCGAACTCTTCCACGTCCCGGCGGTGCAGCCGCGCGAATTCGTCCTCGCGTTCGGCAGTCACGGTTTCGAAGCCCGAGCGGCGGTGTTCGTAGAACGCCGTCCCGCCATCCCTCTCGTCGCCGAGAAAGTGAACCGTGGCCAGCAGGCCTGGTTCGGTCCCGTCGTAATGCGGCCGGCGCTGGCCGTCCTGCAAGCGGTCGGGCGGGATCGACACGATGCTGAAATCGCAACGTTCCGCCATGATCTCGCCGGAAAGTCCGAAGGCTTCTTCCACCAGCGACTGGAACAGCGGCGCGCCCAGCTGGAGATAGCGCGGATCGAAGGGAGCGCGGATGCCGGGATAGCCCTGCGCCGCTTCGTAACGCGCCGCGCGCCCCAGTCGCTCCAGCTCGTCTGCTTCCCGGCTGAAGCCGTCGATGACAACGACCGGCTCCCGTTCCCTGCCGAAGCGTTCTATGCGCCAGGTCCTGCCCTCGGCGTCACGCCCCACTACGCAGTGCCTCCTCCACCGTCTCGTGATAGCGGCGGATGCCGGTTTCCAGTGTCCCCAGCGTCAGGTGCCCGACCGCGCCGCTGGCTAGGCCCTGCTGTCCGAGCTCCGCCGCCCGGAAATCCTCGCTGGCGAAAACCCGGCTATCGAGCAGCTTCCAGCTCCGCTCCCAATGGTCGCGCGCCTTGTCGGTCTGCGGCTCTTCCGGGATCAGCATGAAATCCTCGACCAGCGTGCGATCGTGCGATTGCGGCATCATGACGAGGAGGTTGAGGTAGTCCGGGCTGGGAATGAGCAATGCGCCGGGCACCAGCTGGTAGGCATAGGTCACGACCCGGCGCAGTGCCGCCATGTCCGTGAGATCGAGTCCGTCCATGTCCTCCAGCCGTCCGACGGCAGAACGCGCATGCGGGCCGATCATGTCGCCGGCGGTCATCCCGTCCTTGAAGAACGGACCGATCGTCTTCGCATGCAGGCGCGTGACATGATAGCTTTCGAGGAAGGCATCCATGATCAGCTTCCAGTTGCCCGCGACATCGTGCGTCTTGCGGCGGAAGAGGACGTGGTCGGCCATGCCGAACGCCGCCCAGTCTGCCGCGACTTCCTCGGTCGCGGACCAGTCGGGATCTGAGTCGTCTTCCGACACCGGACAGAGCCAGATCGCGCCGCCCATTTCCCGGCTGGGCAGTTCGACAAGGCCCATCGTGTCTTTCTCGAGGCCGGGAAATGTGTCGGGGCGGGGCAGGGCGAGGAGGCGGCCGTCCACCGCATAGGTCCACGCGTGATAGGGGCATACGAGCCGTTTCGCGCATTGCACATCCTGCCCTTCCACCAGCCGCGTACCGCGATGGCGACACACGTTCAGGAAGACATGGACGATGCCCTGCGCGTCGCGGGTCAGCAGCAGCGGCCGACCGGTGCCGTCATGCGGAACAGCCATTCCCGGTTCGGGCAATAGCGCGCCGGGTGCGATGACCTGCGGCATCCGGTCGAAGATCGCGGCCTTTTCGCGCTCCCAGTATGCCGGATCGGTATAGACCGAAGCCGGAACGGTCGTGATCGCGTCACCCTGCCGCGTCTCCTCGCGCGCGATGGCCTGCGCGAGGGCAAGCTGGCCTTGCGTCGGACGAAGCGGACGATTTTCTGTGCCAAGCTCGTTCATCTGCGCTTTCCTACACTCACCTTACGCGTCTAGTGTCGCAGACTTTAACGGGTACGGGAAGAGAACCGAATGGCAGAAGCGGCCGCGCAGGCGAAGAAGCCGGGCATGATCGATGCGGTCAGGTCGCTCGGCCATCCCAAGACCCTTTTCATGCTTCTGTTCGGCTTCGCAAGCGGCCTGCCCTTCGCGCTGTTCCTGGGGACGCTGTTCGCTTGGCTGACGGAAGCCCAGATCGATCTGGAAACGATGGGCGTATTCTCGCTGATCGGGCTTGCCTACGCGTTCCAGTTCCTGTGGTCGCCGCTTATCGACAAGGTCGATATCGCCGGGTTCAAGCGACTGGGCCGGCGCAAGCAGTGGATCGTCCCGGCGCAGATCCTGCTCGGCGTGATCCTGGTCGCGCTGAGCCTGACCAATCCGACCAACGACACGATGTGGTGGTTCTCGCTGCTGGCGGGGATCGGCGCGATTGCCAGTGCGACGCAGGACATCGCGATCAACGCATGGCGCATCGATGTCGCGGACGAAAAGGCGACGCTCGATATCCTCTCGACCGTCTACCAGATGGGGTACCGGTTGGCGGCGCTGGTTGGAGGGGCGCTGGCACTGATCATCGCGGCGCGTATCGGCTGGCCGCAGACTTACCTGATGCTGGGCGGCGTCCTGCTCGTAATCGGCGTCATCGGATTGTTCGCGCCCGACGGATCGGCCGAAGACGCGGACGAGGATGCCGCGAATTCGGCCGAAATACTCGCGCTGCGTTCGGCCGGCGAGCTTGATCCCGAAGTGCGGCGCAAGGGGCTGGCGATCACGCTCGTGCTGTGGGGCTGGGCGATCGTCTCGATCCTGATCTTCATGATGCGGGCGATGGGCGTCTACATTCCCCACCCGTCCTTCGATCTGGGCGGTACCGCGGTCCATCCCGGCTGGCTGTTCGGAATGTTCGAACTGAACGAGGAAGGCCGGCCCGATCCGACCTTCTTCACCATCACCATGGGTCCGTTGATCATTGTGGCGACGATCATCATCCCGTCGCTGATCGCCGGCTGGCTCGCCGGGCAGAAGAAGGCGGGCAGGAATGTCCTGACGCAGGATGCGGCGCCTGCCGCGAACAGGGGCGGCTTCGCGATGGATCACCTCTACCGCGCGCTGCTGCTGCCGCTGGTCGAATTCGTCGGACGCATGGGCTGGTCGCTGGTGCTGATCATCTCGCTGGTCCTCACCTACCGCATCTGCGACGCGATCTGGGGGACGTTTGCCTACCCGTTCTATCTCGGCGAACTGCAATACACGAACGACGACGTGGCCTTTGCTTCCAAGTTTTTCGGTGTGGGTGCCATCGTGCTGGGCCTCGCGCTCGGCGGGGCCATGATCACCATCATCGGCCGGATGGCGACGCTGACCATCGGGGCCGTGCTGGCGGCCGCGACGAACCTCCTCTACGCCGATCTTGCCGTGGGCGGGGCGAACATGCAGGCGGCCAGCGACGCGGTCGGTTTCACGGCGCTCATCGGGTTCCTCGCGCCATGGGGGTCGGAAGGGATCGCGAAGCTGACCTTCACGATCTTCTGGGAGAACCTGTCCATCGGGATCGCGGGTGCGGCCTACGTGGCGTGGCTCTCGTCCATCGTCTCCAAGAAGTTCAGCGCGGTGCAGTACGCGCTCCTGTCCTCGCTCACCCTGCTGGTGGGCACGTTGGGGCGCGGGGCGCTGGGCGAGATGATCGAGAACCAGGGCTATTTCGACGTTTTCGTCCTGACCGCCGCCATCGGCATCATCGCCGTGGTGCTGTGCCTTGCGGAGTGGTTCCGGCAGGCCCGGATGGGCCGGCGCTCCGGCGTCGTGACGCCCGACCCGCAAGTGACCGATGAAACCGCCGGGGGCACGGTCTCCGCTACTCCGGCAGCGAGTTCGTCATCCTGAGCACGTTCCCGGCAAGGTAGAGCGAGCCGGCGACAAGCACCGGGAGACCGTCTGCCGGAAGCGCGTCCATGGCCTCCGCGACGGAATTTGCCTTCGTGGCACCGTCCCGGACTTCCGGCCCGTGGGTTTCGTAGCCGGCGATCGGCACCGTGGTAAGCGTCGCGATGTTGCGGGTAAGCGGTTCGACGATGCCCTGCGCGTCCTTCACCTTCTGCATCCCGAGGATCAGGTGGAGACGCGCGTCGCCGAAATGCGCAGCCAGCGCCTCGCCCGCCGACCGGTTGTGCCCGCCATCCAGCCAGACGACCCGGTCGCGCGTCAGCGGACCTGCCGGCAGGCGCTGCAGCCGCGCGGGCCACTCGGCCTCGCGCAGTCCGGCCGCCATCGCGTCCGGCTGCACCTCGACGAAATCCTGGTGCCGCAACATTGCGATCGCGAGTGCCGCATTGTCCGCCTGGTGGGGGCCCGGCAAAGTCGGGACGGGCAAGGCGAGTTCGCCATGCCGGTCGGAATAATGCAGGCCGGTTCCGGTGACGCCGGCGTCCCAGTCGCGGCCGCGCATTGCGAGCGGTGCACCTGAAGTCGCAGCGGCGCGTTCGATCTCCAGTTCCGCGTCGGGCCCATAGCGCTGGGTGACGAGCGAGCAACCCGGCTTCACAATCCCGGCCTTCTCGAATGCGATCCGAGCGATGGGTACGTCCGGCGCGCCTTCCTCCGGCGCGAGCAGCCATTGCTCGTGATCGATGCCGAGCGCCGCGATGCCGCTGGCCGCGACATGGTCCAGCACGTTCGTCGCGTCGAAACGTCCGCCGAGCCCGACCTCGATCACGCAGGCATCGGCCGGTTCGCGGGCGAAGGCGAGGAAGCTGGCGGCGATGGTGACTTCGAAGAAGCTCGGCCCCAGACCGTCGCTCGCGTCCAGCACCTCTTCCAGCAGACCGGCGAGCGCATCGTCCCCGATCAGTCGTCCGGCGACGCGGATCCGCTCGTTATAGCGCACGAGGTGCGGGCTGGTGGTCGCGTGGACGCGCTTGCCGTCCGCTTCCAGCATCGCGCGCAGGAACGCGCAGGTCGATCCCTTGCCGTTGGTGCCGGCGACATGGAACACGGGCGGCAGGCGCTTGTGCGGGTCGCCCAGCCGTTCCATCAGCGCCCGGATGGTCAGGAGACCGATCCGCCCCTGGGGCAGCGACAGCTTCGCCAGCCGGTCCAGCTGCGCCTGCACCGCCGGATTGTCGGAGCGACCGAAGTCGCGCATGGGGCCTAAGCCGCCTCGGCCGGACGCAGGTAGTCTATAATCTGCGCGAGCGTGGCGCGCAGGTCGTGCCGATGGGTCACCATGTCCACCATGCCGTGCTCCTTCAGGTACTCGGCCCGCTGGAATCCGTCGGGCAGCTTCTCCCGGATGGTGTCCTGGATCACGCGCTGGCCGGCAAAGCCGATGAGCGCGCCCGGCTCCGCGATCTGGATGTCCCCCAGCATGGCGTAGCTGGCGGTCACGCCGCCGGTGGTCGGATCGGCCAGCACCACGATGTAGGGCAGGCCCGCCTCCTTCAGTCGCCGCGTCATCACGGTCGCCTTGGGCATCTGCATCAGGCTGAGAATGCCTTCCTGCATCCGTGCGCCTCCGGCCGCGGTCACAACGACATAGGGTGCCCCCAGCCGCAGGGCATGCTCCGCGCCGACGCAGAAGGCCGTGCCGACCGCCATGCCCATGCTGCCGCCCATGAAGCCGAAATCCTGCACGCCGACGACTGCCGGATGACCCTCGATCTGGCCCTGCGCCACGGTGAACGCATCGGGTCGCGGGTTCTTTGCGCGCGCTTGCTTCAGCCGGTCGGTGTACTTCTTCGTGTCCCGGAAATTGAGCGGGTCCTCGCGCACTTCGGGAGCGGGGAGGACGGAATACCCCTCGTCCAGGATCTGCGCGATGCGTTCATCCGCCGACAGGCGACCGTGATGGTCGCAGCGTGGGCAGACCTTCTGGTTCTCGTGATACTCCTTGGCGAAGATCATCTCGTTGCAGGACGGGCACTTCACCCACAGATTGTCGGGCGTATCGCGCTTGGCGATGAAGGGCAGCGAGTTGCGGACGCGGGTAAGCCAGTTCATGCGGTTCCTTCTTTCCGCGGTGCCCTTGCCGCAGAATGCACCGCTTGGGCAAGCGATGCGGTGAGTTCGCGGATGTGGGACGGGGCGTCGGCCCCGTGTTTCTCCACCAGTTCGACGAGGGCGGAGCCGACCACGACCCCGTCGGCGACCTGCGCGATTTCAGCGGCTTGCTCTGGCGTCCTCACACCGAATCCCACGGCGACGGGAATGTCCGTCGCCTGCTTGATGCGCGAAACGTTCGCCTCGATCGATTCGATCGCCGCCTGCTGCATCCCGGTGATGCCCGCCACCGCGACATAATAAAGGAAGCCCTCGCTCCCCGCGACGACCTGCGGCAGGCGCCTGTCGTCGGTGGTCGGCGTAGCGAGGCGGATGGGCGCGATGCCGCGCGCGCGAAGTGCCGGCCCCAGCGCTTCGTCCTCTTCCGGCGGGATGTCGACGCAGATGACGCCGTCCACGCCCGCCGCGCTGGCCGCTTCCGCAAACCAGTCCGCCCCGCGCCGGACCATCGGGTTGGCATATCCCATCAGCACCAGCGGCACGTCCGGGTGGCGCTGCCGGAATGCAGTGGCCATCGCGAGGACGTCAGCCGTGGTGGTGCCGCGCCCGAGCGAACGGATATTGGCCTGCTGGATCGCGGGCCCGTCCGCCATCGGGTCGGTGAAGGGCATGCCGAGCTCGATGACGTCGGCGCCGCCTTCGACCAGCGCGTCGAGATTGGCCGCCGTGTCGCCATCGCCTGCTGTCAGGAAGCAGACGAGGGCAGGACTGGGCGTGGCGAAGGCACCGGCGAGGCGACGCGTGGGTTGGGGTGATTCGGTCATGGTCGGACGCCTCTTACCGGAGACATGGACCGCATGGACCACTGTCCAGGACAAAAAAATTCGGGCCCGCACAAAGGTTCGTGACTTGGGAAGGAATGATGCGGGTCCGGATTATCATCACACCTTAATGCCACGTCCGTCCGAATGTAGGACAGAAGATTCGGGTATCGGCAAAACGCGACAATCTGATCGACTAAGCCGCTGCGAATAGCGCTTAGCAAATAACGAGGCCTTCTTTGAGTTCAGCGATGTCAAAGGAAACGCGAAACCGTTAAAGGATTTGTCCAAGGCCGAAACCTATAAGAATTCCGGCTATTAGATAGATTGGAATAGCGAAAAGGTAGGGGCGGAAACCGACCCAAAAACCTTTTCTGAAATCAGGATCTTGCCAATCGCGCCTCAGTCCGCGGAGTTCGTCAAGAAAGCTTGCTATCTTCACATCTCCACGCCCAGCCGCTCGGCCACGGTGAAGATGTCCTTGTCGCCGCGGCCGCACAAATTCGCGAGGATGATCGCGTCCTTGTCCATTTCCTTCGCCCGCTTGGCGACTGCCGCGATGGCGTGACTGGGCTCCAGCGCGGGGATGATTCCTTCGGTTCGGCAGAGGAGCTGGAAGGCTTCCAGCGCCTCCTCGTCGGTGATGGCGGTGTATTCCACGCGCCCGCTGTCCTTAAGCCAGGCGTGTTCCGGGCCGATGCCGGGATAGTCGAGGCCGGCGCTGATCGAGTGGCCTTCGGTGATCTGGCCGTCATCGTCCTGCAGCAGGTAGGTGCGGTTGCCGTGCAGAACGCCGGGGAAACCGCCGAGCAGGCTGGCGGCGTGTTCGTCCCCGTCGAGGCCGTGGCCCGCCGCTTCGACGCCCAGCATCTTCACGTCCGGATCGTCGAGGAATGGGTGGAACAGGCCGAGCGCGTTGGACCCGCCGCCGATCGCGGCGACCAGCAGGTCCGGCAGGCGGCCGGTGCGGTCCTGCATCTGCGCTCTCGCTTCCTTGCCGATCACGCTCTGGAAATCGCGCACAAGCTCAGGGTAGGGATGGGGGCCGGCAGCGGTGCCGATGATGTAGAAGGTATCCTCCACATTTGCGACCCAGTCGCGCAGCGCCTCGTTCATGGCATCCTTCAGCGTGCCGCGCCCGCTGGTAACGGGGCGAACTTCGGCGCCGAGCAGCTTCATGCGGAACACATTGGGCGACTGGCGGCGCACATCCTCCGCACCCATGAAGACGACGCAGGGCAGGCCGAAGCGCGCGCAGACCGTGGCCGTGGCGACCCCGTGCTGGCCCGCGCCGGTTTCCGCGATGATGCGGGACTTGCCCATGCGGATGGCGAGCAGGATCTGCCCGATGCAATTGTTGATCTTGTGCGCGCCGGTATGGTTCAGCTCGTCCCGCTTGAACCAGATCCGCGCGCCGCCCAGCGCGTCGGTCAGCCGTTCCGCGAAATAGAGCGGGCTGGGGCGGCCCACGTAATGTTCCAGCAGGTCGTCGAACTGCGCGGCGAATGCGGGGTCG
This sequence comes from Qipengyuania sp. JC766, assembly GCF_040717445.1. Lineage (NCBI taxonomy): Bacteria > Pseudomonadati > Pseudomonadota > Alphaproteobacteria > Sphingomonadales > Erythrobacteraceae > Qipengyuania > Qipengyuania sp. JC766. The sequence continues at coordinate 421,754 of NZ_JBFEFL010000001.1, forward strand.
GCCTGCGCAGCGCGGTATTCGCGTTCCAGGTCCAGCACCAGCGGCATTAGCGTTTCGGCGACATAGCGCCCGCCGTAATCGCCGAAATGGCCGCGCGAATCCGGCATCTGCCGATAGCTGTTCGCCTTGGCGGGGGGAGGGGTCATCTGGGAAGGGCTGGCTTGATCTGTCATACGGACCGTGCCGCTTCGCAGAACGCCGCAATCCTGTCCACGTCCTTCACGCCGGGCGCGCTTTCGACCCCGCTGGACGTGTCGACCAGCTCCGCGCCCGTGGCCGCTATGGCAGCTGCCACGTTGTCGGGGGTCAGGCCGCCGGCGAGGCCCCAGGGAATGGTATGGTCGAAATCGGCCAGCAGCCGCCAGTCGAATGCCTCGCCATTGCCGCCCGGAAGCTTGCGCGCCGGGGCGTCGAACAGCAACCGGTCCACATGGCCTTCGAAGCGGCGCGATTTTGCGAGCGTTTCGGCGTCCTTGACTCCCAGCGCCTTCCACACCTCCACCTTCGCGCGCTGCCGGATGAGGCCGGACCATTCGGGGGTCTCGTTGCCGTGGAACTGGATCACGTCGGGTTTGACCGCCTCGATCGCCCTTACGGTGGTCTCTAGGTCCGCGGTGACCAGCAGCAACACCGCCTTCGCCCGTCCGCGCGCGAGCGCGCGCAGGCGGCCCGCGTCTTCCAGCGAGACATGGCGAGGGCTGGGTTCGAAATGGACGAAGCCGACATGGCTGGCGTCCGCATCCAGCGCCGCGCCCAGAGTGGCTTCGTCCCGCAGGCCGCAAATCTTGATCGAAGGTGACATCGGGCCGAACTAGGGTGCGCGGCGCCGGATCGCAAAGACTTACGTGTTGCGGCCGTGAGACGGGACAGGCAGGATGGAAGGGAAGGGGACGCAATGATGCGACGAATGCGATATCTTGCGGTCTTGCTGGGGGCCGTGATCGTCATGGCGTGCAACCCGATCGAGCGCGCAGACGAGGCGAGCGAGAAAATCGAGAGGTTTCATGCCGATTACAACGCGCAGCGCGACGATGCGATCTGGCAGAGGACAGGTCAGGAATTCAAGGACTCAGCGTCGCGGGAAGATCTACAGCAGCTCATCGACATGGTGCGTCGCAATCTCGGGCAGATGGAAGAGTCCGAGCAGATCGGCATCAACATGAACAGCAACCTCAACGGCAGCTTCACCGTAGTCACGACGAAATCCCATTTCGAGAAAGGACTGGCGAACGAAGTCTTTACCTTCATCGCGCGGGACGACGAACTGGAATTGGTCGGATGGAATGTCCGGTCTGACGATCTCATGAGGGGGGTAATGGAGGATGCTGCACGGGCCGCAGAGTCCGAAGGCGCGATGTAAGTAAATTCGGAGATGTCAGAGCGGTTCGAGTTCGAACATGACTCCGACGGATGCCGTGATCGTCAGTTCGCCGGGTGAGACGCTGGTAGAGGCCAGTGCGGGTAAGGACACCGCCATATCGGCGAAACCCATATTATAGTCGTAGTCATATCCCGTGCCGAGCCCCGAAATCCGACCTTCGTCCATCGCCACGATCCGCTTGATCCTGAGGCCGGCGGCGGCGGCGTAGATTTCGGCACGGCGGCGGGCATCGGCAATCGCGAGAAGGCGGACCTCCTCCTCGATCGCGGACGAATCTTCGATTTGGAAGGCCGGGCCTCCGATCGAGTTTGCGCCGGCTGCGATCACCCGGTCAATCAGCGCGCCGTAACCGTCGGTATCGGACTGGCGCACGCGCAGGACGTTGCTCGCCTGATAGCCGACGATCCTTGGTGCCGCATATTCATCGAGCGCAGCAGCGGCTGCCGCATCTGCAACTGCATCGCCTGCCATCGCGGCTTCAGCATCTGCCGCCACCGTCTCTGCAAGCGAGTTCGATGCGAGGGTCATAGCGTAGGGATTGCCGTAGTCCGTGTTCATCACCGGTGTGATGGAAAGCGCGCTGGTCTGGATATCGCGTTCCGCGATGCCCTGTGCCTTCAACTCAGCTATCACGCGCGCCATCTTCTGCGCATTGTCGCGCGCCGCATCCTGCGCGCTGGCCGCCGTGGTGGCGACGCCGATGGTGGAAATGGCAAGGTCGGGCGCACGCCGGACTTCGGCCTTGCCGTCCACTGTCAAAATCGCATTGCCGGTGGACGCCGGATCGAGCGCGAACATGCTGAGCCCGCGCGTATCCTGCGCCTGTGCCGGCACCGTCAGAAAGAGGCCCAGCGCCGCCGTGATGAAAACTCCCCGCATGACTTGAACCCTTCCCAGTGGTGGATTTGAAAATGGAACCTAGAGCGTCGCCTCGATATCGCGGGCGGCCTGCAGCGGGTCTTCCGCGCGGCTGATGGGACGGCCGATGACGAGTACGCTGGCCCCGTCGTCGCGCGCCTGGCGCGGGGTCACCACGCGTTTCTGGTCGCCGGTCGCCTTGCCGTCCGGGCGCAGGCCGGGGACGACGAAGAAACCGTTCTTCCATTGGTCCTTGACCGCGCCGACTTCCTGTCCGGAGCATACGATCCCGTCGAGGCCAGCGCTCTGGGCGAGGTCTGCGAGCCGCATGACCTGGTCGTGCGGTGAGCCGCCGACGCCGGTACGCGCCATGTCGCGCTCGTCGAGGCTGGTGAGCATGGTCACGGCGACGACCCTCGTGCCTTCCGCAGCGGCCGCCTTCGCGTCTTCCATCATGGCGCGTCCCCCGCTGGCGTGGACGGTCACGATGGCTGGCTCCAGGACGTGGATCGCCTGCATCGCGCCTGCGACGGTATTGGGAATGTCGTGCAGCTTGAGGTCGAGGAAGATCGGCAAGCCGACCTGCGCCAGTTCGTGCACCCCGTGGCTGCCGTGGGCGTAGAAGAACTCCAGCCCCAGCTTCAGGCCGCCGACATGTGCCTTCACCTTCTGCGCCAGCGCCTTGGCCGCGTCGATCCGCGGGACGTCGAGCGCGAGGTAGACGGGGTTGCTCACGAGTGCGGGCGATCCTCGGGGGCGAGGGTGCGGCCGTCCTCGCTGCTGGGCCGGTCGATCACCGGCTCCCGGACGACGGGTTCGGCAGGGGCCGCAGCCGTTGCGCGCGCGGCGCTTTCGAGCGCGCGGATCCGGCGTTTGAGGTTCCACTTGATGCCGCGATAATACAGCCAGGTCGGCACGAGGCCGAGCAGGAAAAAGGCGATCGCGATGAAGCCGACCGGCCATTCGAAGAGGAAATACTGCCCGTTGCCCTGCGGCCAGATGCGCACGTCCTGCGGTTCGCTCCAGTTCATGAACACGAACAGGCAGACAGCGACGGTCAGCAGGACCCAGAACACGGTACGGACGATATTCATCGGCAGCTCTCCTCAGCGCCCGTTTCTAGGACGGCGGGCGTAAAAAGCAAAACCATCCGGAGAGGTTCCCCGCAACGGTCAGCCGAAGACCCGCTCGAAAATCGTGTCGACCTGCCGGAAGTGATAGTCGAGATCGAACTTGGCATCGATTTCCTCGGCCGACAGCGCGGCGGTCACTTCCCCGTCCTGCTTCAGCAGGTCGCGCAATTGCAGCTTGCCGTCCGATTCCCACACCTTCATCGCGTTGCGCTGAACCAGCCGGTAGGCATCCTCTCGGCTCACCCCGGCCTGGGTGAGGGCGAGCAGCACGCGCTGCGAGTGGATGAGACCGCCCATCCGGTCCATGTTCGCCTGCATCCTCTCGGGATAGACCAGCAGCTTGTCGACCACGCCGGTCAGCCGGGCGAGCGAGAAGTCGAGCGTGATGGTCGCGTCGGGGCCGATGAAGCGCTCGACGCTGGAATGGCTGATGTCCCGTTCGTGCCACAGGGCCACGTTTTCCAGCGCGGGCAGGGCGTAGGCGCGGATCATCCGGGCCTGGCCGGTCAGGTTCTCGGTCAGGATCGGGTTGCGCTTGTGCGGCATCGCGCTCGAACCCTTCTGGCCGGGGGAGAAATACTCCTCCGCTTCCAGCACCTCGGTACGCTGGAGATGGCGGATCTCGACCGCGAGCCGCTCGATGCAACTGGCGATGACGGCCAGCGTCGCGAAATACATCGCGTGACGGTCGCGCGGGATGACCTGGGTGCTGACCGGCTCGACCTTCAGGCCGAGGCGCTCCGCCACGTGCTCTTCCACCTCGGGTGCGATGTTGGCGAAGGTGCCGACCGCGCCGCTGATCGCGCAGGTCGCGATTTCCTCGCGCGCGGCGACCAGCCGCTTACGGCAGCGGGCGAACTCGGCATACGCCTGCGCCAGCTTGAGGCCGAACGTGGTCGGTTCCGCATGGATGCCGTGGCTGCGCCCGATGGTGGGCGTGTACTTGTGTTCTTCCGCCCGCCGCCGCAGCGCCGCCAGCAGCAGGTCCAGGTCTTCCAGAAGCATGTCGGACGCGCGCGCCAACTGCACGGCCAGCGTCGTGTCCAGCACGTCGGAACTGGTCATGCCCTGGTGCATGAAGCGCGCTTCCTCGCCGACCTGTTCGGAAACCCAGGTCAGGAAGGCGATGACGTCGTGCTTGGTCACGGCCTCGATCGCGTCGATCGCAGCAACGTCGATCTTCGGGTCGTTCTCCCACCAGTCCCACAGCGCCTTGGCCGCGCTGTCCGGTACCACGCCGAGCTCGCCCAGCTTCTGGGTCGCATGGGCCTCAATCTCGAACCAGATGCGGTATTTCGCTTCCGGCTCCCAGAGAGCGGTCATGGCGGGACGGGCGTAGCGGGGGACCATCGAAGACTCCGGTAGATGCGTTGCAGCGACGCAGGAGCGGCTAGGGGCTGGCCGTGGTCATGGCAAGGTGCCCGGTTCGCGCATCGCCTCACATGTTAATTGCTTTGCATCGACCCGGCGCCATTGTACTGTCCAAACTGCCGTTTTCGGCTGAAAACTTTGCTTCGGAGTCTCAATGGTCCGTCTGATCGGTTCGTCTGCCATCGCTCTTGTTCTCGCAACGCCCGCCCTTGCCGGGGACGAGGTCCGCTATGCCCCGGCACCCGACTGGGTGGAGGTGGCGCAGATCGATGCCGGATCGATCGAGGATGGCCCCAGCGAAGTGCTGTACGACTGGCAGCACCGGCTGGAGGACGGGGTGGTCCGGTCCTATTTCGACAGGGCCGTGCGGATCGACAATCCTGAAATGCTGACGAGCGAGGGCACGGTCCAGGTCGAATGGCTGCCGGACAAGGGCGACATCACCGTCCACCGCTTTTCCATCATTCGCGACGGCAAGGAAATCGATCTCGCCGGACAGGGCGTCGCGTTCGATGTCCTGCGGCGCGAGCGCAATCTCGAAAGCCGCCTGCTCGACGGAGCCCTGACCGCGGCGGTTTCCGTGCCCGACCTGAGGCAGGGGGACATGCTGCGCTTCGCCTACAGCACGACGCTGGCCGACCAGGCGCTGGGCGACGAGATGCAGGTGGTGCAGTACCTGCCCGCCAAGCCGTGGCGGGTCGCGCAGGGACGCGCCATCGTCTCATGGCCGACCGGCAGCGGGGTGAGCTATCGCGCGGGACCGGACATCGCCATCGGCAGTCCGACGCGCGCCAACGGATACAACCGCGTCAGCGTCTCGCTCCCGATCGATAAGCGCGACGAGATGCCTTATGACGCGCCCTCGCGCTTCAATCGCTTCCCGCTGCTCCAGGTGGGTACGTTCGACAGTTACGATGAACTGTCGCGCGTGATGGCACCGCATTACGCCGAAGCTGCGCAGCTTCCGGAAAGCGGCGCGGTCGCGGCTATCGTGGCCCGGATCATGGCGGACACATCCGATCCGCTGGAGCGGACCGCCATGGCGACCCGCATCGTGCAGGACCAGGTCAGCTACCTGATGGACGGCCTGAACGGTGGCAACTACCTGCCGCAGGACGCGGAAGACACCTGGGCCAAGCGGTACGGGGACTGCAAGGCCAAGTCGGTCCTGTTGAATGCGATGCTGCAGAAGATGGGCATCGATTCGCAAGTCGTGCTGGTCACCACGCAAGGCGGGGATGCCTTGCCGGAGATGCTGCCGCTGCCGGCCAATTTCGACCATATGATCGTACGCGCCCGGATCGACGGAGAGAATTACTGGCTGGACGGCACCAGCACGGCGACCCGCCTCAACAATCTGTCGCAGGTGCCGCCGTTCTTCTACGCGCTGCCGGTCGTGGCGGCGGGTTCGGACCTGGTCGCGATGGACAAGCGCCTGCCTTCGCTGGCCGACGCAATGATGACCGCGACATACGATCAGTCCGCAGGTGCCGACCTTCCCATCATGTTCGAACTCGAGATGCAGCTGACCGGCGCCTCCGGTGCGCGGCTGCAAAGCGTGGTCGACGAGAACGATCCGGAAATGAAGAAGGCCATCGCGCAGAGTTTCGGGGCAGGGCAGGTGTCCGGCGGACAGGTGACCGATGTCGACCTGTCCTACGATGCGACGACCGCGATCGGCACGGTGCGGGTTGTCGGGGTGGGCGATTCGCGTTTCGGATACGAAAACGGCCGCTTCCAGGCGACGCTTGCGAACGGGGGCGGGCAGGTCTTCCGGCCCAACCGCGTGCGTCCGGCGTGGCGCGAGATCCCGGTCATGACCTACGGACCCCAGAGGTCGGATTCGGTCATGCGGATAAAGCTTCCCGCCGGAGGGGAAGGTTTCCGGCTGGAAGGCGACACTACTCTGGAGGAGACCTACGCCAACACGACCATAGCGCGATCGGCCAAGATCGAAGGCGACACGGTCGTGATGAAAGAATCGGTGTCCAACCTGCTCGGCGAAGTCGAACCCGACGAGATCGGGGACGAGCGCCGCCGGGCGCTGAAGGTTTCGAAGTCCCGCATCGTGCTGCGGGCGCCGGACGACACGGTCTGGCGCTGGGATCTCGAACCCGCCGAACTCACTCGCAGGACGCAGGAGGCCCGCGCCGCCTACGACCTAGCGGTGGCGAATGCGGACGAGGATGATTTCGGACCGCTGCAGGCGCGTGCCAACTTCTTCGCGCACACCTTCGCCTACGACCTGGCCGCGCAGGACATCAGCCGCATCATTGCGGAAGAGCCGTCGGCGGACCTCCTCCTGACCCGCGCCACACTGCTGAACTCGCTCGGCCGGCATGACGATGCGATCGCGGATATCGCGCTCGCCTACGAACTGGACGGGGCCGCCAGCACGGCGACGTGGCAGGCGACCATGCTGGCGCAGACCGGCCGGACCGACGAGGCGCTCGAACTGCTCGACCTGTTGCCCGTCGACGAGGATGACATGGACAATTACGCCGAGGCGCGGTCTTTCGTGCTGGGCATCTCGGGCGACACCGATGCCGCGCGCGCGGTCCTGGAAGAACGGCTGGCCGAACGGGAGAACAGCGCGGATGTCCTCAACGCCGACTGCTGGCTGCGTGGGACGCTTGAAGTCGACCTCGACGGCGCGATGGAGCGCTGCACCCGGGCCGTGGAGCGCGCAGCCTATCCCGCCAACGCCCTCGATAGCAGGGCGCTCGTCCGGTATCGCATGGGCGATGCGGCGGGGGCTCTGGCGGATCTGGACGCGGCGCTCAAGCTGGCGCCCGACCTTTCGGCGTCGCGTTACCTTAAGGGCATCATCCTGCAGGAGCAGGGCGATGTGGCCGGGGATGCGCTCGTGGCCAGCGCGCTGCGCCAGTCGCCCGAACTGAAGGCCTACTATAATCTCTACGGGATCGCGCCGGTCGGCTGATGCCGGTCAGATAAGGCCCTTGGACCGGAGCGAAACGTGGCCCTGCCGTCCCACGATCACGTGATCGTGGACGGTGATGCCCAGCAACCTACCGGCTTCGGCGATGCGATTGGTAATCTGGATGTCGGCCCTGCTCGGCTCCGGATTGCCGCTGGGATGGTTGTGGACGAGGATCAGGGCGGTGGCGCCCAGGTCCAGTCCGCGCCGGATGACTTCGCGCGGATGGATCGCCGCCTCGTCGATCGAACCGTCGCCGACATGGTGGTCCTGGATCAGGCGGTTCTGCGTGTCGAGATAGAGCACGCGCACGCGCTCCACGGTCAGGTGCGCCATGTCTATCGCGAGATAGTCCAGCAGCGCCTGCCAGCTGCCGAGGACCGGCTTGTCCTGCACTTCATTGCGCGCCATGCGCCGTGCAGCCGTCGCCACCGCCTTCAGCGCCGCAGCCGTCGTCTCGCCCACGCCGTCCACCGCCTGCAGCGCGCCGGGTTCGGCATTGAGGACCTTCGACAAAGAGCCGAACCGGTCGATCAGCCGCTTGGCAATCGGCTTGGTGTCGCCTTGCCGGATCGCCGCGAACAGCAGATATTCGAGCACTTCGTAATCCGCGAGCGCTTCCGCCCCGCCATGCAGCAGGCGCTGGCGAAGGCGCGCGCGGTGGCCGCTTCCGTCATGGGGTTTCCTCGAAGCGCGATCGTCGGCCATCGGCGGGGCTTGTCAGCGTATTCGACGCGACTTGCAAGAACTGCACGCCGGCTTGATGTCTTTGACGAACGGGGCAGGGCAGGAAAACAGCCATTCGGTTGACTCGGAATCATGCGCCGCCTAAGGGGTGCGCGCCCTCGGCGGGTGCCTCTTGCCCGTGTCTCGCATTCCCTTCAAGGAGGCTGGCATGAGCGACGAGAAACCTGCACGGGAACCCATCGGTGAGGATGCGCGGATCGACGCGCTCGAGGGGCGGTTGAAAGCCGCACGCGAGCGGGAAGATACGCGCAGACGCCAGCAGGCCAAGAAGCCCGACGCGAGCTATCGCAGCGGCAACCGGGCCCTGGCGGACCTTCTCGGCGGGTTGATCGGCGGCACGTTGCTGGGCGTTGGCGTGGATGCGCTGGCCGGCACGTCGCCGTGGGGTCTGTTGGTGGGGCTGTTCCTCGGAATAGTCGTGGCTTTCAGGAACATTCTCCGGATGGCGAAGTCGCCATCGCCGGCCTCGTCCGACGAGGATGGCGCTTCGGACGGAATTACTCGGGATTAAGGGCTTAGGCAGACGTGGCAACCGAAGGCGAACCGGCCAAGGTCGATCCGATGTACCAGTTCACCATCAAGCCGCTCGGTGGGACCGAGGCTTGGGAACTGGGCGGCAGCGGCATCAACATCGCATTCACCAACAGCGCGTTGTGGATGGCGATCACCACTGTCGTGCTCATCGCCTTCGTCTGGGGCGGCATGAAGCGGCAACTGGTGCCCGGCCGCTGGCAGATGGCGGTGGAAAGCTTCACCGGTTTCATCGACGACATGCTGGAAGTGAACATCGGCAAGGCGGGGAAGAAGTACGTTCCCTACGTCTTCAGCCTGTTCATGTTCATCCTCTTCGCCAACCTGCTCGGCCTGATGCCGGTCGGGATTTTCGGCATCCATCCCTTTACCTTCACCAGCCATTTCACGGTGACGGGCGTCCTGGCGGCGATCAGCTTCTCGATCGTCCTGCTGGTCGGCTTCTTCAAGCACGGCTTCAAGTTCTTCGGCCTGTTCGTGCCGCACGGCACGCCGCTGCCCATGATCCCCATCATCTTCCCGATCGAGCTGGTCTCGTTCATGGTGCGCCCCTTCAGCCTCGCGCTGCGCCTTTTCGTGGCGATGATGGCCGGACACCTTCTTCTCAAGGTGCTGTCGTCCTTCGTGATCGACGGGACCAATGCCGGCGCGATCTTCGGCCTTATTGCCGGGCTTCCCAGCTTCCTGCTCATGATCGCGATCAGCGCGCTGGAAATCCTCGTCGCCGGCGTTCAGGCATATGTCTTCGCCCTGCTGACCGCATTGTACATCAACGACGCGGAAAACCTTCACTAAGGGCGCCCGAATTCGCGCCCGTTCTTTCTCAAATCACGGATCATCAAGGAGTAATCGAAATGGAAGCAGAAGCAGCACGGATGCTCGGCGCGGGCCTCGCAGCTATCGGAGCCGGTCTGGCCGCTCTGGGCGTGGGTAACGTCTTCGCATCGTATCTCTCGGGCGCGCTGCGCAACCCGGGTGCCGCAGACGGCCAGCAGGGCCGCCTGTTCATCGGCTTCGCCGCAGCCGAACTTCTCGGCCTGCTGGCGTTCGTGATCGCGGCGCTGCTGATCTTCGTCGCCTGATCACAGCCCGCCGGGCCCGGTTGATCCGGGCCCGGCGACTGTCGGCCGACCGAAGGACACGCAATGCCACAGATCGATCAGCTAGCCGAAACGTTCACCAGCCAGGTATTCTGGCTGCTCGTCTTCTTCGGCATCACCTTCTTCGTCGTCGGGCGGGGCATGGTTCCGCGCGTGATGCAGACCATCGGCGACCGCGACAGCAAGATCGCGGACGACCTCGCCGCGGCGCAAGCCGCCCGCGATCAGGCCGATGCGGAAGAAGAAGCTTGGCGCCAGCGCGAGAACGAGAACCGTACCGCCGCCCAGGCGGTCGTCGCCGAAGCGAAGGCCAAGGCTGCCGCCGAAAGCGAGACCAAGCTGTCCGCGGCCCAGGAACGGATCGACGCAAAGCTGACCGCGGCGGAGGCCGAGATCGCGCAGGCGCGCGGTTCGGCCCTGGCCGAGATCGAGGATGTGGCCGCGGAAGCGGCACAGGACATCGTCAAGCAGCTCGCCCGCGTTTCGGTGACCAAGCCGGCCGCCAAGGCCGCCGTGAAGGAGGCCATGCATCATGGCTAACCCGCCCGCAGTTTTCGCCACCGACGAGGCCGAAACCATCGTCGAGATCGACGGCGGCGCCGGCAAGCATGTCGAACCCGAGCTGTGGGGCCTTGCGCCCTACCAGTGGGTTTCGGTTGCCATGCTGGTACTGCTCGTCATCGCGTTTGCCGTCGCTAAGGTCCACAAGACCATCGGCGGCGGGCTCGATGCGCGCATCCAGGCGATCCGCGACCAGCTCGACGAAGCCAAGCAGCTCCGGGCCGAGGCCGAGGCGTTGCGCGACGAGTACACCAAGAAGATCGCCGATGCCGAGGTCGATGCCGCCACGATGCGCGAGAACGCACAGCGCGAAGCCGACGCCATCCTCGCCAAGGCGGAAGCGGACAGCACCGAGATGGTGGAACGCCGCCAGCGTATGGCGGAAGACAAGATCGCTGCTGCCGAGCGCGACGCGGTTGACGATGTCCGCAAGCGCGCCGCGACCGCTGCGGCCGCGGCAGCCAGGACTCTGATCGCCAGCAAGCACGACGCCGAGGCGGATCGCAAGCTGGCCGACGAGGTCATCGCCGGCCTGTAAGGGCCGGCACCACCTTCACTTCAGAACGAGTCCTTCGCTTCCCTCAGGGCAGCGAAGGTTTCGGCTGGCGTTTCACCGCCCCATCGCTCGCGCATGTCGGGGGCGTCCGCACGCAGGAACGGGTTGGTCGCCAGCTCGCGTTCCAGGCCCGTCGGCACGGTCGGCTCGCCTCGCTCGCGTCGCTTCTCGACTTCCTTCGCATAGTCCTGCAGCGCCGCGTTGTCCGGATCGGCATGGAGCGCGAACCTGGCGTTGGCGGCCGTGTATTCGTGCGCGCAATAGAGCGTCGTCTCGGGCGGCAGGGCCTTGATGCGCTGCAGGCTCTGCCAGAACTGTTCCGGATCGCCTTCGAACATCCGTCCGCAACCTAGCGCGAAGACGCTGTCGCCGACAAAGGCGATATTGTCCGCGGGCAAGTGATAGGCGATATGGCCGAGCGTGTGCCCGCCCACGTCGAGGACGCGCGCTTCGTGGCGGCCCAGCGTCACCGTATCGCCGTGCGACAGGGTCCGGTCGATCCCGGTGATCTTGCCGGCCTCCGCTTCGGGCGCGACGATCGTGCATCCCGTTTCGGCCTTGATCGCCTCGTTGCCGCCGGCGTGGTCGGGGTGCCAGTGCGTGTTCCAGATCTGGGTGATCCGCCAGCCTTTTGTCTCCGCCTCTCGCAGGATGACGGGCGCTTCGGGCGTGTCGATGCAGGCGGTTTCGTCGCTATCGGGATCGTGGACGAGGAAGCCATAATTGTCCGACAGGCAAGGGAACTGGTGGATCTGGAGGGTCGTGGTCATGGGCCCAACCTAGGTACCGGCGCCCCAATAGGAAAGGCCCGCCCTCCCGGATGGGGAGAGCGGGCCTTGCCGTAGCAGATGGCCGGACCGCCACGAGCGGTCCGGCACAATGCCGTTTAGTCGTTCTTCTTCAGAGCTTCGCCCAGGATGTCGCCCAGCGAGGCGCCGGAGTCGGCTGAGCCGTACTGTTCCACGGCCTGCTTCTCTTCGGCGATCTGATAGGCCTTGATCGAGAAGTTCGGCTTCTTCGAACGGTCGAAGCCGATGACCTTGGCATCGACCTTCTGGCCGACCTGGAAGCGGTCCGGACGCTGTTCGTCGCGGTCGCGGCCGAGGTCGCTGCGCTTGATGAAGCCGGTCTCGCCGTCGTCGCCGACCTGCACTTCGAGCCCGCCATCGCGAACTTCGAGCACGGTCACGGTGACGACCTGGCCACGCTTCACGCCGTCGCCGGCGGCGGCCACGCCCGGAGCACCCTTTTCAAGCTGCTTCATGCCGAGGCTGATGCGTTCCTTCTCGACATCGACGTCGAGCACGACCGCATCGACCTGCTCGCCCTTGCGGTGCAGGGCCAGCGCGTCCTCGCCCGAGATGCCCCAGGCGATGTCGGACATGTGGACCATGCCGTCCACGTCGCCTTCGAGGCCGATGAACAGACCGAACTCGGTGGCGTTCTTGACTTCGCCGCTGACGGTCGAGCCGACCGGATGCTTGTCGGCGAAATCTTCCCACGGATTGCCCTGCGCCTGCTTGAGGCCGAGGCTGATGCGGCGCTTTTCCGAATCGACTTCGAGCACCACCACGTCGACTTCCTGCGACGTGCTGACGATCTTGCCCGGGTGGACGTTCTTCTTCGTCCAGCTCATTTCGGACACGTGGACCAGGCCTTCGATGCCCGGCTCCAGCTCCACGAAGGCGCCGTATTCGGTGATGTTGGTCACCTGGCCGGTCAGCTTCGCGCCGACCGGGTACTTGGCGCCGACGCCGTCCCACGGATCGCTTTCCAGCTGCTTCATGCCCAGGCTGATGCGCTGGGTTTCGGCGTTGATGCGGATGATCTGCACGCTGACCGTGTCACCGATATTGATGACTTCGCTCGGGTGGTTGACCCGCTTGTAGCTCATGTCGGTGACGTGGAGCAGGCCGTCGATGCCGCCCAAGTCGACGAACGCACCGTAATCGGTGATGTTCTTGACCACGCCGTCAATGATCTGGCCTTCGGCCAGCTGGTCGATCAGCTCGCTGCGCTGTTCGGCGCGCGTTTCCTCGAGGATCGAGCGACGCGAGACGACGATGTTGCCGCGGCGACGGTCCATCTTGAGGATCTGGAACGGCTGCGGCACGTCCATCAGCGGGGTGATGTCGCGCACCGGGCGGATGTCCACCTGGCTGCCGGGCAGGAAGGCCACGGCGCCGTCCAGGTCGACGGTGAAGCCACCCTTGACGCGGCCGAAGATGCGGCCTTCCACGCGGGCGCTTTCGCCGAACTCGTTTTCCAGCTTGTCCCAGGCGGCTTCGCGGCGGGCGCGGTCGCGGCTGAGCATGGCTTCGCCGTCGGCGTTCTCGACCCGGTCGACGAACACTTCGACTTCGCTGCCGACTTCGAGGCCGTGATCGTCCTCGCCGTCGCCGCGCATGAATTCCTTGAGATCGATGCGGCCTTCGCTCTTGAGGCCCACATCGACGACGGCCTTGCCGCCTTCGATCGCAGTCACGGTGCCCTTGACGACGCGGCCTTCGAAGCCGCCGTCTTCCGCACCGCCGAGTTGTTCGTTGAGAAGCGCTTCGAAGTCGTCGCGCGTCGGCATTTCCTGGGTTGCCATAAGGTCAGTCAGTCCTGTTCAATCGTTTTGCTACCGGCCACCGGTTTTTCCGGAGGTCTTGGGCCCGTCTCCCGCACCATTGCGGGGGCAAACGGGGCAAGAGGGCCGTTGCCGCACGGGGCCGCATGCCGTCGTACGGGTCCATCGAATCCAACGGGTATCGAGAACGGTCGCGCGCCTATGCCCAAATGCGGCGAAAAGCAAGCAGAACCGCCCCGGGGAAGGACGAACTGACCGAGACATGGACCGCCTGGACCACCGTCCAGGGCGAAAAAAACGGTGGCTTTCGTGCGACGGTGTCCCGGACGTGGAAACTTCGCGCAGGGAGCGCGGAAGAAGGGCAGGCGGGAAAGGCGATAACCGGTCATCCCCGGACGGATGGCATAATGCGCCGCCTGTAGGACAGGGTTTTCTAGTCCTGGTGGCCACTATCGTCCGCGGCCCGCTCGGTCGCCTCGATCGCGGCGGCAATCGCCGCGTCCCGGTCGAGAACGGTGGTGTCGATCATAACCGCATCCAACGCAGGCTTCAGCGGTGCGTCGGAGCGCCCCTGGTCCCGCGCATCGCGCCGTTCGATCATCTCGATAACGTGTTCCAGCGTGATATCGTCGCCGCGCCCGCGCAATTCCTTCCAGCGCCGTTCGGCGCGCGCCTCGACACTGGCGACGACGAACAGTTTCACCTGCGCATCGGGCGCGATGACGGTGCCGATATCGCGCCCGTCCAGCACCGCCCCGCCATCCTGGTCGGCAAAGGCGCGCTGCCGCGTGAACAGCGCCTCGCGCACGGCGGGGTGGATGGAAACGCGACTGGCGAAGCCACCCGTTTCCTCGCTGCGCAGGGCCGGGTCCGCCAGCAGGCTGTCTGGGAAAGTGCACCCTGCCAGCGCGTCGCCCGCATCGTCCGGGTCCCCGCCGTCGAGGAACACCTGCCGCCCCACCGCACGGTAGAGCAGGCCGGTATCGAGATGCGGCAACCCGAAATGCGCCGCCAGTGCCTTGGCGATTGTGCCCTTGCCCGAGGCGGTGGGTCCGTCGACGGCGATGATCATGCCTCGCGCTCCTGACCCTTGCGCCCGGTCCGGATCGCCTTGACCAGCCCGAAGATCGCGATGGCCGCCCAGAAGCCTTCCAGGACGAGGCTTGGCCAGTTGGTATGCACGAGCAGGGATACCGTCAGCAACGCGGCTCCCACCAGGTTGGTGCCGTGCAGGATGAACGGATTGGGATGCTCCCTGAAGGTCAGGTAGGCATAGGCGCCGATGATGCAGGCGGTGCCGGCGAAGCCGACCCAGCTCGCCCAGTCGAGCCCTGCCACGAGCCCGCTCACGATCCTGCCTCCGCCAGCAGTTCGGCGAAACCGGGGAAACTGGTGGCAATGGGCGCGGCGCTGTCGATCTCGACCCCGTCCGCGCTGGCGAGGCCTGCCACGGCCATGCTCATGGCGATGCGGTGGTCCAGATGGGTAGTGACCGGACCGCCACCGGCCAGCGGCGCGCCGCCGGTGCCTTCGATGGTCAGGCCGTACTGCGTTTCCGTGACGCGCGCGCCCGCGCGCTGCAAGGCATCGGCCATCGCGGTGAGGCGGTCGCTTTCCTTGACCCGCAGTTCCTCGAGCCCGCTGGTGCGGGTGGTGCCTTGCGCGAGGGAGGCGGCGACGAACAGGACGGGAAACTCGTCGATCATGCTGGGCGCGATCGCAGGATCGACGTCAATCCCGGTCAGTGCGGCGTGCCGCACGCGCAGGTCCGCCACCGGTTCTCCGCCGACTTCGCGCCGGTCCAGTTCCTCTATGCTGGCGCCCATGTCGCGCAGCACCGCGATCAGTCCGGCGCGGGTCGGGTTGAGGCCGACATTCTCGACCACGAGATCGCTCCCCTCCACGATGGTCGCAGCCACTATGAAGAAGGCGGCGGAAGACGGATCGCCGGGCACCTCGATCGTCTGCGGGTTCAGGTCGGCTTCGCCGGTGATGCGAATGACCCGCTCCGGCCCGGAATCGTCCACTTCCAGCTGCGCGCCGAAACCGCGCAGCATGCGTTCGGAATGGTCGCGCGTCGGCACCGGTTCGATGACAGTGGTGATGCCCGGCGTGTTCAGCCCGGCGAGCAGGATCGCGCTCTTCACCTGTGCGCTGGCGACCGGCAGGCGGTACTCGATCGGGACGGCGGGCAGGCTGCCTCGCATCATCAGCGGCAGCGTGCCGCCCGGCGATGGGGTGAAGGCCGCGCCCATCTGCGACAGCGGCTCGATCACGCGGCCCATGGGCCGCCCGGAAAGGCTGGCATCGCCGGTGAAGGCCGCGGTGATGCCGTGGCTGGCGACGAGCCCCATCAGGAGGCGCGTGGAGGTGCCCGAATTGCCCATCTCCAGCGCGCTCGTCGGTTGCAGCAGTCCGCCGACGCCCACGCCGTGGATCGACCAGCTGCCATCATCATGCCGGTCGATTGTCGCGCCCATGGCGCGCATCGCGGCGGCGGTGGCCAGCACGTCCTCCCCTTCCAGGAGGCCGGTCACGCGCGTTTCGCCAACGGCCAGCGCGCCCAGCATCAGCGAGCGGTGGCTGATCGACTTGTCGCCCGGCACGCGGATGCGGCCGCGCAAGGGGCCTTGCGGCGCGAAACGGCGGGGCTGGGGCTGGCTGTCCATAGGGGCGCGGCTTTGACACCGGCGAGGGCGCGTGGCAAGGCGCGCGCCATTCTTGATTCGGCGGCCCGGCGGCCCCAGATCATTCCCGCGAGATTGCAGACCGGCGCGCGCCCCACGGCAGCGCCCGCATAAAGGAAATTACTATGGTGAAGCCCGAATGGGGTACCAAGCGCACCTGCCCCAAATGCGGCACGCGCTTCTACGACCTGAACAAGGAAGACCCCGTCACCTGCATCGAATGCGGTGAGGAGTGGACTCCGGAACCGGTCCTGAAGACCAAGCAGCCGATCCCGTTCGAGGACGAGGACAAGAAGGACAAGGATACCGACGCCGACAGCGATCTGGCCGATGACGATCTGGACGACGTGGACGAGGACGAGAACCGTCCCGACGCGGATGTCGATCTCGGCGACGATTCGAGCGACCTGGCCGTGGAAAAGGGCAAGGGCGACGACGAAGGCGACGACAGCTAATTCGCTTGCATTCGGGTTGCGCCCTTTCTAAGGGGCGCTTCCCGCAAGGGTGGCGAACTGGTATACGGTTCGCCTGACATGACTGGAACGGGGCCTTAGCTCAGCTGGGAGAGCGCAACACTGGCAGTGTTGAGGTCAGCGGTTCGATCCCGCTAGGCTCCACCAGTCATCGACATCTGTGGTGAAAGCCGCACGCTGGCCGACGAGGTTTCGTCCGCCGGCGTTTTTCGCGTTTATCCCGGCCGGCGCGCCGGGAAGGAGTCTGGAGCGTACATGTTCGATAACCTGTCCGATCGTCTCGGCGGTGTGTTCGACCGGCTTCGCGGGCGCGGTGCGCTCAGCGAAGGCGACGTGCGCGAAGCCATGCGCGAAGTGCGCGTCGCCCTGCTGGAAGCGGACGTCGCGCTGCCGGTGGTCCGCCGCTTCATCGACGCGGTGACCGAAAAGGCGATCGGCGCGGACGTCCTCAAATCGGTCACCCCGGGCCAGCAGGTCGTCAAGATCGTCAGCGACGAGCTGGTCGAGATGCTCGGGGGGGAGGAGACCGAAGGGCTTATCCTCGAGGCCAAGCCGCCGGTCGTGATCATGATGGTCGGCCTGCAGGGTTCGGGCAAGACGACCACGACCGCCAAGCTCGGCAAGTTCATCAAGGAGAAGCACGGGCGCAAGGCGCTGATGGCTTCGCTCGACGTCAATCGCCCGGCCGCGCAGGAGCAGCTGGCGGTGCTGGGCGAGCAGGTCGAGGTGGCGACGCTGCCGATCGTGCAGGGGCAGCAGCCGGTCGATATCGCGCGCCGCGCGATGGACGTCGCCAAGCTGCAATCCGCCGACGTGCTGCTGCTCGACACCGCGGGCCGCCTGCATGTCGACGAAGCGCTGATGGCCGAGATGAAGGCCGTCGCCGGCGTATCCGCGCCGACCGAGGTGCTGCTGGTGGTGGACAGCCTGACCGGGCAGGACGCGGTCAACGTCGCCAAGAGCTTCACCGACGAGGTGCCGCTGACCGGCGTCGTGCTGACCCGGATGGACGGCGATGCGCGCGGCGGTGCGGCGCTTTCGATGCGGCATGTCACCGGCAAGCCGATCAAGTTTGCCGGCACGGGCGAAAAGCTGGACGCGCTGGAGCAGTTCCATCCGAAGCGGGTCGCGGACCGCATCCTGGGCATGGGCGACGTGGTCAGCCTCGTCGAGCGCGCCGCCAGCGTGGTCAAGGAGGAAGAGGCCGAGGCGCTCGCCAAGCGCATGGCGAAGGGCCAGTTCGACCTCAACGATCTGCGCACGCAGCTGCGCCAGATGAACCAGATGGGCGGGCTGGGCATGCTAGCCGGGATGCTGCCGGGCATGAAGAAGGCCAAGGCCGCGCTCCAGCAGAGCAACATGGACGACAAGGTGCTGGTCCACATGGACGCGATCATCGGATCGATGACCGCCAAGGAACGCGCGAACCCCGCGCTGCTGAATGCGAAACGCAAGAAGCGCGTGGCGGCGGGCAGCGGGCTTCAGGTGCAGGACGTGAACCGCCTGCTCAAGATGCATCAGGAAATGTCGCGCGCGATGAAGCAGATCAGGAAGATGGGCGGGCTCAAGGGCCTTGCCGCGATGTTCGGCAAGGGCGGCATGGACGCCGCCATGCCCGGCCTCGGCGGTCCGAAAGGCGGCCTGCCGCCCGGCCTCCCGGGCCTCCCCGGATCGAAGAAATGACGACTATTCAGATTATTGCATTGGAAAGGTGAACTAACATGGCAATTTCCCTACGTCTCTCCCGCGGCGGTGCGAAGAAGCGCCCCTATTACCGCATCGTGGCGGCCGACAGCCGCAAGGCGCGCGACGGTCGCTACCTGGAGCAGATCGGCACCTACAACCCGCTGCTCGCCAAGGACGACGACAAGCGCGTCGTGCTGAACGAGGATCGTGCCCGCTACTGGCTGGGCGTCGGCGCGCAGCCGAGCGACCGCGTGGCCCGCTTCCTCGATGCTGCCGGCATCCGAGAGCGCGAAGCGCGCAACAACCCGCAGAAGGCCGAACCGGGCGAGAAGGCCAAGGAACGCCTCGAGGAAAAGGCCGAGAAGCAGCGCGAAGCCGAGGAAGCCGCCAAGGCTGCCGAGGAAGAAGCGAAGACCGCTGACGCGCCCGCCGAAGAAGGCGCCGCCGAGGAAGCCGCCGACACCGCCGAGGAAGCCAAGGAAGAGGCCAAGGCCGACGAAGCTCCGGCCGAAGACGCTTCCGAAGAGAAGGCCGACTAAGCCAATCCGATGCAGGACCGGCCCGTCACCCTTGCCGCCATCACCGGTGCGCATGGCGTGGCGGGCGAGGTTCGCCTCAAGCTCTTCGGCGAAGGGCTGGATATGCTGAAGGCGCACACTTCGTTCAACGACGGTGCCCTGACGCTCAAAAAGGTGAAGTCCGACAACAAGGGCGGCGCCATCGCCCGCTTCGCGCAGGTGACCGACCGGACCGCGGCCGAAAAGCTGCGCGGCACGGTCCTGACCGTCCCGCGCTCCGCCCTGCCGGACCCCGGCGAGGGCGAATATTACCACGCCGACCTCCTTGGCCTCGCGGCCGTCTCCGACGCCGGCGACCCGCTCGGCACGGTCGTCGCGGTCGAGAATTTCGGCGCGACCGACATCGTCGAGATCGAACGGCCCGCCACCGACGGTAAACCCGGCAAGACCTTCATGGTCCCGCTGACGAAGCAGGCAGTGCCGGGCTGGGATGCTGAACGCTTGGTCGTCAGCGCCGATTTCGCCGATTAGGAACGCTCGCCATTGCCGATCCATTCGGATGGCATGACCTTTGCGAAAATGCTTTGCACGACCGCCGGCGCAATATCGCTGGCGGCATGCTCTTCGGGCGACGGAGACGCCACGCAACAGGACGCGCCGTCTCCCGGTTCATCGTCCGATCCGGCCGAGGACGCCGCAGCCAGCACGCGACCTTCGGGCGAGGTCCGGCTCGTCACGGTCGAAGGACACATCGAAGCCGGCGTCGAATGCCCCGTGCTGCGCACGCCCGACGGCAAGGTCTATGCCCTGAGCCTTGGGGAAGCGGACTTCGGCCCGGGTGACTATGTGCGCTATTCCGGCGAACTGGCCGATGCGAGCTTCTGCCAGCAGGGCGAGGGAACACTGATTGCCCGCAACGTCTCGGAAATCGACCCGCCAGCCCGTGACCGGGATCCGGCCCGGGCCGGCGGCATCGCCTTGACCAGGGACTATCTGACCGGCAGCTGGGTCGCGAAGGGGGTCGATGCCGATTGTCGCCAGCCCGACTTCCGGATCGAGGCCAGTCCCGCAGGGATTGCTCTGAAGGGACGCATTTCCGACCACGACGACACCGCGCGTGTGGTCCTGGGCGACTATCCGCGGATCGATCTGGACGAACCGCTGGACGACCTCCCGATCGAAAGCCGTGGACCGGATGGCCTCGCCATCCTCCGGCCGGCAAATGATGCGCAGTACGATCCCGTCACCATCGGCGATGCGGCCATTACGGGTGACGGCGTGGTGTTCGTGAAATGCGCGTGACAATCGCTGGCAATATTTCCCCGCATGCCTAAACCGCGCGCACCATGACCTTCGCCGCGACTGTCCTGACCCTTTATCCCGAGATGTTTCCCGGACCGCTGGGCGTGTCCATGGCGGGGCGCGCGCTGGAGCGGGGCGACTGGTCGTGCGAGGCGGTCCAGATTCGCGATTTCGCGACCGACCGGCACCGCACCGTGGACGATACGCCTGCCGGCGGCGGGGCGGGCATGGTGCTGAAGGCGGATGTGCTGGCTGCGGCAGTGGACCGGGTGCGCGCCGACGGTCCGGCGCGGCCGATGCTGGCGCTGACACCGCGCGGCGCGCCGATCACGCAGGCGCGCATCCGCGAAATCGCCGAAGGGCCGGGTATCGCGCTGCTGTGCGGCCGGTTCGAAGGGTTCGACGAGCGGCTTTTCGAAGGCCGTCCGTTCATCGAACAAGTGAGCCTTGGCGACATTGTCCTGTCGGGCGGGGAACCGGCGGCAATCGCCATACTCGATGCTTGCATTCGGCTGCTTCCCGGAGTAATGGGCGCGCCTTCAAGCGGGGTCGAGGAATCGTTCGAGGACGATCTGCTCGAATACCCGCACTACACCCGACCTCAGGAATGGGAAGGGCGCACGATCCCCGAAGTGCTGCGATCGGGGGATCATGCGAAGATCGCCGCGTGGAGGAAAGCCCGCGCGGAAGAAGACACTCGGTTACGCAGGCCGGACCTTTGGGAGCGTTATTCCAACGCTCGGGCCCAGCCTGCCTCTGGCGCGCGGCATGACAAGGAAGGACCAGGGACGTGAACCTGATTCAGACACTCGAAGCCGAGGCGATCGAAAACCTCGGCAAGGACATTCCGGATTTCCGTGCGGGCGACACCGTGCGCGTCGGCGTGAAGGTCGTCGAAGGCCAGCGCGAGCGCGTGCAGAACTTCGAAGGCGTGGTCATCGCGCGGTCGAACCGCGGCATGGGTTCCAACTTCACCGTGCGCAAGATGAGCTTCGGCGAAGGCGTGGAGCGCGTATTCCCGCTCTACTCGCCGATCGTGGACAGCGTGACGGTGGTCCGTCGCGGCGTCGTGCGTCGTGCGAAGCTGTATTACCTGCGCGGCCGCACCGGCAAGAGCGCGCGTATCGCGGAGCGTCGGGACAACGTTAAGGCCTGATCCCGGCACACACTTCAGTTTGACGAAAGGGCGCTCCGGCTTACAAGCCGGGGCGCCTTTTCTTTTGTTGTCTGAACGGGGTCCATCCTTGCAATGCGTTACCTGCTTACTGCCGTCGCTCCTCTCGCCCTCGGCCTGGCTCTCGCCACACCGCTCGCTGCGCAGGAGCGTCCCGCGATGAACGAGCAGGCACAAGGATCGACCCTGTCCTTCGAACGGGTCTTCGCCAGTCCCAGCCTCGACGGCGCCAGCCCGCGGCAGGCGAAGCTTTCGCCCGACGGGCGATACCTCACCCTGCTGCGTAACCGGGCCGACGACCGCGAGCGGTACGATTTGTGGGGCTACGACCGCGAGAGCGGCGAATGGACCATGCTGGTCGACAGCGAAGCGCTGGGATCGGGCCGCGAACTGTCCGAAGACGAGAAGATGCAGCGCGAACGTGCGCGCGTCGGCAATCTCAAGGGCATCATCAACTACCAGTGGAATTCCGACGGCAGCGGCGTGCTGGTCCCGCTCGACGGTGACCTGTATCTCGCGCGGCTCGACGGGAGCGTCACCCGGCTGACCGATACCGAGGAAAGCGAACTCAATCCCAAGCTGAGCGAGGAGGGCGGCTACGTCTCGTTCGTGCGCGACCGGCAGCTGTGGGTCGGCGAGGTGGGGAGCGAAGCCGCGCCGATCACGCCGAAGGAAGGCGAGACGATCCGCTGGGGTGAGGCGGAATTCGTCGCGCAGGAGGAAATGGGCCGGCTGACCGGATACTGGTGGTCACCCGACGACAGCCGCCTTGCCGTCCAGCGCACCGACGAAAGCCCCGTCGGCATCGTCACGCGGGCCGCGATCGGCGCGACCGGGACGCGCGTGTTCGACCAGCGCTATCCGGTGGCGGGCAGCGACAACGCGATCGTCGAACTCTACGTTATGGATCCCGATGGCGGAAACCGGGTGAAGGTGGACCTTGGAGACGAGACGGATATCTATCTCGCCCGGGTGGACTGGGCGCCGGACGGTTCGCTCTACGTCCAGCGGCAGGACCGCGAGCAGACCCTGCTGGACCTCCTCCGCGTCGATCCCGCGACCGGGGAAACCAGCCTGGCCCTGCGCGAGCGCGCGGCCGAGAATTACTGGATCAACCTGTCTGACAATTACCGCTTCCTGGCCGATGGCTCGCTCGTCTGGTGGTCGGAGCGCGACGGGTTCGGCCATCTCTACCGGATCGTGTTCGACGAGGACGGCGTACCGGGGGAGACGACGAAGCTCACCAGCGGCAATTACGTCGTCACCTCGCTGGTCGGGGTGGACGAGAATGCGGGCCGGGTGTTCTTCACCGCCAATGCTGACAATGTGCTCGAACAGCAGGTCTACTCCGTCCCGCTCGCGGGCGGCACGCGCCAGCGGCTGACGGAAGAGGGTTTTACGCACGGGGCCAGCATGGACCGGGACGGGCGCACCCTGCTGGTCAGCCGGTCCTCGCACAACCAGCCGCCGCAGTCCTATTTCGCCGATGCCGCAGGCAACCGCCTGACCTGGGTGGAAGAGAATGCGCTGGATGCGGACCACCCTTACGCCCCGTTCCTCGCCAGCCACGAGCCGGCGCGTTACGGCACGATCGCGACGCAGGACGGCACCGACCTGTTCTGGAAGATGGTCACGCCGAAGATGGAGCCGGGCAAGCGGTACCCGGTGTTCTACCACCACTATAGCGGGCCGGGTCCGCAGATCGTGACCCATGGCTGGGACGGCGCGCTGCAGCAGGCGGTGGTCGATGCGGGCTACATCTGGTTCGAGCTCGACAATCGCGGCAGCGCCAATCGGGGCGTCGCTTTCGAGCAGCCTCTCTATCACGCGATGGGCGGGGTCGAGGTGCGCGACCAGAAGCTGGGCGCGGAATACCTGAAGACGCTCGACTTCGTCGATCCGGACAAGATCGCGCTCTATGGCTGGTCCTATGGCGGGTACATGACCCTGAAGCAGTTGCAGGCCGATCCGGGCCTGTATGCGGCCGGCGTCTCCGGCGCACCGGTGACCAAGTGGGAGCTTTACGACACGCACTATACCGAGCGTTTCATGGGCAATCCGAACGTGGTCCCCGAAGCCTACGAGGCGGCGAGCGCCATCCCGGAAGCGACGAAGATCGCCGATCCGCTGCTGCTGATCCACGGCATGGCGGACGACAACGTGGTGTTCGAGAATTCGAGCGAGCTGATTTCCGTCCTGCAGGAAGGCAACGTGCCGTTCGAGATGATGCTGTATCCTGGCTACACCCACCGGGTGAGCGGCGAGAACATCAGCCCGCATCTGTGGAACACGATCTTCCGCTTCCTAGAAAGCCACGGGGTGACCCCGCCGGAATAAGGCCATGGGCGGGCGGACATCCGGACAGGGCAAAATCGGCTTTGCCGCCGTGTGGGCCATCGCGGTGGGCGGCATGGTCGGCGGTGGGATCTTCTCGACGCTTGGCGTGGTGATTTCCCACGCCGGCAAGTGGGCGGCCGTCAGCTTCGTCATCGGCGGCCTCATCGCCTATGCCACGGGACACAGCCTCGCCGCGCTGACGGTGGACAAGGACGAGCCGGGCGGGATCTACAGCTTTTTGCGCGATACCGGTCGGAAACGGATCGCCCGGACATCGGCCTGGGTGCTGCTGACAGGCTACGTCCTGACCTCCGCCGTCTACGCCTTCACCTTCGGCGCCTATGTCGGAAACGTGCTCGGCGGACCGGCATGGCTTCCGCCCGCCATGGCGAGCGGCGCGATCTTGGCGATGACGGTATTGAACTTGCGCGGCGCGGGGCAGGCGACAGGGGTCGAGATCGGCATCGTGGTCGTGAAACTGCTGATACTCGCCGGGCTCGCCGGGCTCGGCCTCTCGCAGTTCGAAGCCGCGAAGCTGGAAATTTCCGCGCAGCCGGGCCTGCTCGGCATCGTGATCGGCGCGGCGAGCGTCTTCATGGCCTATGAGGGCTTCGAACTGCTAGCCTACGATTACGAGGAGATGGAGGACCGCAAGGCCCTGATGGGGCGGATCATGCCCTGGGCGATCGGCAGCGCCGCGCTGATCTACGTGCTGGTGGCCTTGGCCGTGCCGATGCTGACGGGCACCAAGACGGTCATCGAGGATGGCGAGATCGCGCTGGCCAATGCCGGCCAGGCAGCGCTGGGCACCCCCGGGCTGATCGCGGTGACGCTGGCCGCGGCCCTGTCCACCGTTTCGGCGATCAACGCCACGCTGTTTTCCTCCGCGCGGCTGGCAAAGGAAGTGGCGCAGGACGGGGACCTGCCGGACCGGTTCGCGGCCAGCAATTCGCAGGGCGCGCCGTCAGCGGCGGTCCTGCTGATCGCGGTGCCAGCACTGGTGCTGGCGGTCATCGGCGGGCTGTCGGGCCTCGTCAGTGCGGCCAGCCTCGTCTTCCTGACGGTGTTCGGCGTCCTCAACCTCCTCGCTTGGCGCGAGGGTGTCGGCAAGCGGTGGATTACGCTGCCCGGCGCGCTCGGATCGTTCGCCGCCCTTGGCGTGCTGGCACTGGACCTCGCCGGACTGGTCTAGGCCTTCGCCTTCGAATGCACGCTTGCGGGCATGGCTGCAGTCGCTATCTCGGCCCGCGAAGACGAACAGGAGCGAATGAATGGGCTATCGGGTAGCCGTTGTCGGCGCGACGGGGAATGTCGGGCGCGAAATGATGCAGATCCTGGCGGAGCGCGAGTTCCCCTGCGACGAGGTGGCAGCCGTCGCCAGCAGCCGCTCGCAGGGCGTCGAAGTCGAATTCGGCGACACCGGGCGAATGCTGAAGTGCAAGAACATCGAGCATTTCGACTGGTCCGGCTGGGACATCGCGCTTTTCGCCGCGGGAAGCGGCCCGGCGAAGGAATACGCGCCCAAGGCGGCCGCGGCCGGCTGCGTGGTGATCGACAACAGCTCGCTCTACCGAATGGAGCCTGACGTGCCGCTGATCGTGCCGGAAGTGAACCCGGACGCGATCGACGGATACACCCAGCGCAACATCATCGCCAATCCCAACTGCTCGACCGCGCAGCTGGTCGTCGCGCTCAAGCCGCTGCACGATGCGGCGAAGATCAAGCGCGTCGTCGTCAGCACCTACCAGTCCGTTTCGGGCGCGGGGAAGGCGGGGATGGACGAACTGTTCAACCAGAGCCGCGCGATCTTCGTCGGCGACCCGGTGGAGCCGGTCGCTTTCACCAAGCAGATCGCCTTCAACGTCATCCCGCATATCGACGTGTTCCTGGACGACGGATCGACCAAGGAAGAATGGAAGATGGTGGTCGAGACCAAGAAGATCCTCGACCCCAAGATCAAGCTCAACGCGACCTGCGTGCGCGTGCCGGTGTTCGTCGGCCATTCCGAGGCGGTGAATATCGAGTTCGAGAACGAGATTTCCGCCGATCACGCGCTCGATATCCTGCGCGAGGCGCCCGGCTGCATGGTCGTCGACAAGCGCGAGGACGGCGGATACGTCACGCCGGTGGAAAGCGCCGGGGACGGTGCCACCTATATCAGCCGCGTGCGCGAGGACCCGACGGTCGAGAACGGGCTGACGCTCTGGTGCGTGTCCGACAACCTGCGTAAGGGAGCGGCGCTGAACGCGGTGCAGATCGCCGAACTGCTCGGCCGCCGGCACCTGAAGAAAGGCTGACACGAGGTCACTGATCATGCGCGCCATTGCCCTTGCCATCACCGCGTCGCTCCTCATGCTGGGGGCATGCGACAATGCGGCCGAGCAGCAGGATGCCGATGACCTGCCTGGCACGCCCAAGATGGCGACCGATGCGCCCGGGTCGATCCGCCTGACGGGGCCGGAAATCACGGTCATGGGCCCGATGGGTGCGACGCTGGGCAACAATGCCCCGCGCGATCAGGTCGAAGCGGAACTGGCGAAGAGCCTCGGCCCCGTGGCAGAACGCGGACGCAACGAGGAATGCGGCGCGGGGCCTGTCGAATCGAGCCGGTTCGATGGCGGCCTGACGATCAACTTCCAGGACGGCCGGATGGCCGGATGGGTGCTCGAGCAAGGCGATGCGGACATCGCCACAAAGGACGGCGGCATCACCGTTGGCAGCAGCTTCGCCGAACTCGACGCGGCCTACACCGTCGAACTGGTGGACAGCACGCTGGGTGACGAATTCACGACCGGCGAGGGCATCAACGGCTTCCTGACGGGCGAGGGCGATGCCCGGACGGTCGAGAGCCTGTATGCGGGCACGACCTGCTTCTTCCGGTGAAGACCGAACGTTTCACCAGTTTCGACGGTACCGAACTCGCCCTGCATCGCACGGGCGCGGGTGTCCCGTTCGTCCTGCTCCACGGCCTGTTTTCCAGTGCGCAGATGAACTGGATAAAGTGGGGCCATGCGGAGCGGATTGCCGGGGCCGGATACGAAGTGCTGATGCCCGACTTCCGCGTGCATGGGGAAAGCGAGGCACCGCACGATCCGGACAGATATCCGCGCAACGTGCTGGTGCGCGACGTGGTCGCGCTGGTCGAGCATCTGGGTCTGGAAAGCTACGTGCTGGGCGGGT
This sequence comes from Qipengyuania sp. JC766, assembly GCF_040717445.1. Taxonomy (NCBI): domain Bacteria; kingdom Pseudomonadati; phylum Pseudomonadota; class Alphaproteobacteria; order Sphingomonadales; family Erythrobacteraceae; genus Qipengyuania; species Qipengyuania sp. JC766. Next base: position 448,859 of record NZ_JBFEFL010000001.1, read on the forward strand.
TCTCGCTGGGTGCGCGCACCTCGCTCCATGCCGTGGGGCAGGGGCTGCTGACCCCGGACCGGCTGGTGATCGGCGGAATGGGTACGGCGGGGCTTGGCGAATGGTCCGACCGCTCCGCCTTCTTCCTGCGCGTCATCGACGAATTCGAGGCCATACCGCGCGGCGATCCGGCCTATTTCTCCATGCAGTTCCTGAAGTCGCAAGGCGTGGACCGCGTCGCCGCGCGCCTGCTGCTGCAGAGCCTGCCCGACATGGACCTGGCCGATCTGGCCAACGTCACCATGCCGACGTTGGTCGTGTGCGGGGACGAGGACCGCGACAACGGATCCGCGGAAGAGCTGGCGAAGCTCCTTCCCGATGCGCGATACGTCGCGGTTCCGGGCACGCACATGTCCAGCGTCACCAAACCCGATCTGGGGCGGGCGATCGCGGACTGGCTCGGCGATCGCGCTTGATTATCGCCGCGTCGCGGTTCAAATCTGTTTTCAGTTGAAACCCGATACCATCCATAGGATTTTCCGCATGAAACTTCTTCGCACTTCGCTCGCCGCGCTGGCCATTTCGCTTGCCACGCCCGCGATCGCACAGGACGGCATGGCGACTGCGGAGGCCACAGCCGACTTCCCGATGACCGCGCAGGGTGCCGCCGACTGGGTCGCGATGGTCGAGCGAGAAATGTTCGATTACTCGATCCGCGCGAGCCGGGTGTACTGGGTCAACAGCACCTACCTTACGCACGATACCGACGCGATGGCGGCGGAAGTCGGCGCGGAAGGAACCGAGATGTCGGTCAACTTCGCGCTGGAGGCGGCAAAATACGCGCAGGTTCCCGGGCTCGACCCGGAAGTCGCCCGCAAGCTCGACATCCTTCGCAACGGCATCGTCCTGCCGGCGCCGACCACGGACGGCGCGGCGACGGAGCTGAACGAGATCGCGACCAGCCTCAACAGCCAGTACGGCAAGGGCAAGGGCACGCTGAACGGCGAGGAGATCAACGGATCGGACATTGAGGCGGAGATGGGCAATCTCGACCACACGCCCGAGGAATATGCCGAGATGTGGGCCAGCTGGCACACCAATGTCGGCGCGCCGATGAAGGAAGACTACGCGCGGATGGTGGAGATCGCCAACGAGGGCGCGGCCGAACTCGGCTTCGACAATGTCGGCACCATGTGGCGCAGCGGATACGACATGCCGCCGGAGGAATTCACCGCCGATCTCGAACGCATGTGGCAGGAGGTGAAGCCGCTCTACATCGCGCTGCACACCTATGTGCGCGGCAAGCTGAACGAGAAGTACGGGGACGCGATCCAGCCCGCGACAGGCCCGATCCGCGCCGACCTGCTGGGCAATATGTGGGCGCAGGAATGGGGCAATATCTACCCGCTCGTCGCGCCCGAGGGATCGGGTGACCTCGGCTACGACCTGACCGACCTGATCGTGGAGAAGGGATACAGCGAAACCGACATGGTGCGCGTGGGCGAGCAGTTCTTCAGCTCGCTCGGCTTCGAGCCGCTGCCCGAGACGTTCTACGAGCGCAGCCAGTTCGTGAAGCCCGCCGACCGCGAAGTGGTCTGCCACGCCAGCGCGTGGGATATCGACAACAAGGACGATATCCGGATCAAGATGTGCATCAAGAAAAATGCCGACGACTTCATCACGATCCACCACGAACTGGGCCACAACTACTACCAGCGCGCCTACAAGGAGCAGGATCCGCTGCACCTGAACGGCGCGAATGACGGCTTCCACGAAGCGATCGGCGACATGATCGCGCTGTCCATCACGCCCGAATACCTCGTCCAGATCGACATGCTGGATCGTGCGGACGTGCCGGGCGCGGACAAGGATATCGGCCTGCTGCTGCGGCAGGCGATGGACAAGATCGCCTTCCTCCCCTTCGGCCTGCTGGTCGACAAGTGGCGCTGGGGCGTGTTCGACGGCTCGATCTCGCCCGCCCAGTACAACACGGCGTGGCACGAGCTGAAGCGCGAGTACCAGGGCATCACCCCGCCGGTCGACCGGCCGGCCGATGCCTTCGACCCGGGCGCGAAGTACCACATCCCGGGCAACACGCCCTACACGCGTTACTTCCTCGCTCGCATCCTGCAGTTCCAGTTCTACAAGGCGGCCTGCGACCAGGCCGGCTGGGAAGGGCCGCTGCACCGCTGTTCCTTCTACGGCAACGAGGAAGTGGGCGAGAACCTCAACGCCATGCTCGAAATGGGCGCCAGCAAACCCTGGCCCGATGCGCTGGAAGCCTTTACCGGCACGCGCGAGATGAGCGGGCAGGCGCTGGTCGAGTATTTCGCACCACTGAAGGCGTGGCTCGACGAGCAGAACGCGGGCATGGAAAGCGGCTGGTAGGCGGCGATATTCCCAAGCCGCGCCGTCTGGTGCTAGGGCAGGGCGCATGATCGCGAAGCTCGTTCCCCTGGTCGTGCCGGCCCTGCTGGCGGCCGCCTGCGCGCCTGTCGGCGAAAGCGCCTCCGTGAGAGGAGAGCGGGGCCCGGGTGGCGCGCTGTTCGTGGCGAACAAGTTCGGCAACTCCCTGTCGAAGGTGGACCTCGCGAGCGGGGAGGAGACGCTGCGCGTCGAGAGCTGCGCGAACCCCCACGAGCTGGCGACGTCTCCGGACGACCGGCACGTGGCGCTTGCCTGCTATGGCGGTACGAGCGTCGATATCTTCCGCACGTCCGACCTCGAACGGATCGGGAGCATCGACCTCGGCGAGAACGCCCGCCCGCACGGTATCGTCTGGCACGCCAATGGCGACCTGTTCGCCACCGCCGAAGGCCAACGACGCGTCTATCGGATCGCGCGGCCACTGGACCCGGATGCGGAAGTCTTTGCCTTCGCCACCGGCAAGGAAGGGACCCACATGCTGGTGGTCTCGCCCGATGCGCGGCAGGCGTGGACGACCGACCTGGGATCGCGGACGGTAACGGCGGTGGACCTGGTCACGCGACGTGCCCCGCGTTCGGTCGAAGTGGGCGAGGAGCCCGAAGGCATCGCGCTTTCGCCCGACGGCAAGACGCTCTGGGTCTCGGCCCGCGGATCGGACAAGGCTTTCGCGCTGGACCCGCAGACGCTCGAAATCCGCAGCGAGATCGCGACGGGCGATTTTCCGCTGCGCATCGCAGTCCGGCCGCAGGGCGATTACGCCGTAACGGCGGACCTGCAGGACGGTGCGCTGACGGTCATCGACACGGCGAGCGCGCGGGCGGTGAGGAGCATTCCGGTATCGGGTCGGGAGGAAGCGGAGACTCGCTTCCAAGTCACCATATTGTGGTCCCCCGACGGCGACCGGATCTATGTCGCCGAAACCGGCACCGACACTATCGCGGAAGTGGACTTCGCCAGCGGGCGGGTCCTGCGCCGCCTGGCGGTGGGCGACGGCGGGGACGGATTGGCCATCATCGAATGACGAAGACACGCAACCAACTCCCCGTGGTCGGCTGGCGCGAGCTGATCCATCTGCCCGAGCTCGGCCTGCACGAGGTTCCGGGCAAGATCGATACCGGCGCGCGCACGTCCTCGCTGCACGCGGACGTGCTCGAGGAATTCGAGCGCGACGGGCAGCGATATGTGCGCTTCTCGGTCGATTTCCGGGAGCAGAAGGTCCGACAGATCTGCGAGGCCGTGCATGTCGACGTGCGCGGGATCACCAGCTCCAATGGCGAGAAGCAGATGCGCTATGTCATCAAGACCCCGATGCGCATCGGCGATGTCGAGTTCCGCGCCGAGATCAGCCTCGCGGACCGGTCCGACATGAAGTTCCCGATGCTGATCGGCCGTTCCTCGCTGCGGCGCAGGTTCGTCGTCGATTCCGGCTATTCGTGGCTGCAGACACCAGAGATAAAGACCGCCAGGGGTCACAAACCGTAAGGATCGCACATGAAAATCGCCATGCTTGCCCGGAATGCGAAGCTGTATTCGCACCGGCGCCTGAAAGAGGCGGCCGAGGAGCGCGGGCACACGCTCGACATCCTCAACACCACCCGTTGCACGGTGAATATCGCCAGCCATCGTCCCACCCTGACCTACCAGGGTGAGACGCTGACCGGGTATGACGCGGTGATCCCGCGCATCGGTGCCTCGGTCACCAATTACGGCCTCGCCGTGCTGCGCCAGTTCGAGATGAGCGGCGTGTGGCCGCTGAACGAGAGCGTCGCCATCGGGCGCAGCCGGGACAAGCTGCGGTCGATGCAGATCCTCGCCAAGCACGGGCTCGGCCTGCCGCTGACCGCCTACGCCAACGATCCCAACCAGGCGGAGGAGATCATCAAGGCGGTCAAGGGTCCGCCGGTGGTCATCAAGCTGCTGGAAGGGACGCAGGGCATCGGCGTCGTCCTTGCCGAGACCATGAGCAGCGCGAAGTCGGTTATCGAGGCGTTCCGCGGCGCGAACGTCAACATCCTGGTGCAGGAGTTCATCAAGGAAGCGGGCGGCACGGATATCCGTGCGCTGGTCATCGGCGGTAAGGTCGTGGCGGCGATGAAGCGCACCGGCGCGCCGGACGATTTCCGCAGCAACCTCCACCGCGGCGGCAGTGCGCAGCTGATCAAGATCACGCCGGAAGAGCGCAGCACGGCGGTGCGCGCGGCCAAGCGAATGGGCCTGAACGTGTGCGGCGTGGACATGCTGCGCAGCAATCACGGGCCGGTGATCATGGAAGTGAACTCTTCCCCCGGACTCGAAGGCATCGAGGCCGCGACCGAGAAGGACATCGCCGGTCAGATCATCGACTTCATCGCAACAAACGCCCGCGCCGGCCGGACCAAGACCAAGGGCGCGGGGTAGGCTTCGCGCCTTACCGGAACGGCGGTTCGTTGAAGGCGCGCAGCTTGCGCGAGTGCAGGCGCGGGCCTTCCTCGCGCAGGCGGCGGCAGGTGGCGAGGCCGATCTGCATGTGCGCGGCGATCGCTTCCTCGTAGAACTTGTTCGCCTGCCCCGGCAGCTTGATCTCGCCATGCAGCGGCTTGTCGCTGACGCATAGCAGCGTGCCGTAGGGGACGCGGAAGCGGTACCCTTGCGCGGCGATGGTCGCGCTTTCCATGTCGATGCCGACCGCGCGGCTGAGCGAGAGGCGCCGTGCCGACTGGGTGTAACGCAGTTCCCAGTTGCGATCGTCCGTGGTCACCACCGTGCCGGTGCGCATGCGTTTCTTCAGGTCGTTGCCGTGTTCGCCGCTGACTTCCTCCGCTGCGGCGGCGAGCGCCTGCTGCACTTCGGCGATGGCGGGCAGCGGGATTTCGGGCGGCAGCACCGGGTCGAGGACGTGGTCGTCGCGCAGATAGGCGTGGGCGAGCACGTAGTCGCCGATCTTCTGGCTCGGCCGCAGACCGCCGCAGTGGCCGATCATCAGCCATGCTTCGGGCCGCAGCACGGCGAGGTGGTCGCAGATGGTCTTCGCGTTGCTGGGACCGACGCCGATATTGACCAGCGTGATGCCGCCGCGCCCTTCGCCGACGAGGTGGTAGGCAGGCATCTGGTGGCGGCGCCAGGCGGTGTCGGAGAGCTGGTCCTGCGCGCTGTCGGTGCGTTCGGAAATGTGCAGGCCCCCTGCGCCGGCCAGTGCGGTGTAGCCGTTGCGCCCCAGCTGCTTTCCGGCCCAGCTCACGAATTCATCGACATAGCGATGATAGTTGGTGAACAGGATGAAGCGCTGGAAATCTTCCGGGCGGGTGCCGGTGTAGTGGGCGAGCCGGGCGAGGCTGAAATCGGTGCGCAGCGCGTCGAACAGCGAGAGCGGGATCGGATCGTCCGGATTGTCCAGCTCGATCCCGTCCGCCAGCTCGTCGCCGATATCGGCCAGCTCGGTGCTGGGGAAATGGCGGGCGATCTGGTTGGGATCGACGCCGACCAGTTCCTTGCCCGCGTCGCCGTCCAGCACGTAGGGGAAGGGTATCTCCTGCGTGGACGTGCCGACCTCGACCTCGACCTCGTAATTGCCGGCGATCAGCTGGAGCTGTTCGGCGAGGTATTCCCGGAACAGGGCGGGGCGGGTTACGGTGGTGGTGTAGAGGCCCGCCGCGTTCAGCCGGCCGAAGGCGCGGCTGCGGTCTTCCGGCTGGTCCCCGCCGCGAAAGCGCAGGCGGATCTCGGGATAGGCGTAGGACCCGTCCGTCCGGCGTTCGGGCGGGGGCAGGGTACGGTCGCGGCCGAAGGCCATGACATCGTCGCGCAAGCGTTCGATCGATGCGTCGTAAAGCGTTTCGAGCTTGTCGAGGAGGGTGGGTATTTCGTCCATGGCGCGCTCTTATCCTGTCATCGGCCGGGAATGGAACCCGGATATGCAAAAGGGGCGCGATCCCTGCCGGACCGCGCCCCTTTCGTTGTCATGTGCGAAAGGCGATCAGTCGTCCGACCGGTTGTCCGGGTCGGTCGCTTCGATCAGCGATTCCGTTTCGGTCTGGCCTTCCGGATTGCTGACGCCGTCTTCCATCAGCTCGGCGGGGATTTCGCCCGGCTCGAGGTTCGGGTCGATGCGGTTCGCTTCGGCGGCTTCCTCGATTTCCTTCTGTTCGTCTTCGAACAGCTGGGCGAGGACGTCGATACCCTGCGACTGCAGCTCGGCTTCGTCTTCGGAACGCGCGACGTTGGCCTTGACGGTCACGTGCACCTCGGGGTGCAGCGCCACGGTCACTTCGTGCATGCCGATCGTCTTGATGGGGCTGCCCATCACGATCTGCTTCTTGTCGATCTCGTGACCCTTGTCCGCGAGGCCGTTCACGATGTCGCGAACGTTGACCGAGCCGTAGAGCTGGCCGGCGTTGGAGGACGCGCGGATCAGGACGATTTCCGTCCCGTCCACCTTGCCACCCGACTTCTCGGCTTCGCTGCGGCGTTCGGCGTTTTCCTTCTCGAGCCGCTCGCGGTTGGCTTCGAAGACCTTCTTGTTGGCTTCGTTGGCGCGCAGGGCCTTCTTCTGCGGGAGCAGGAAGTTGCGGGCGTAGCCGTCCTTCACGGTGACGACGTCACCGATCGAGCCGAGATTGCCGATCCGTTCGAGGAGAATGATATCCATGTAACTTCTCCCTTACTTCACGATGTAGGGCAGCAGGCCGATCTGACGCGCGCGCTTGATCGCCTTGGCGAGTTCGCGCTGCTTCTTGGCCGAAACTGCGGTGATGCGGGACGGGACGATCTTGCCGCGTTCGGACATGAAGCCCTGCAGCAGACGCGTGTCCTTGTAATCGATGACGGGCGCGTTCTTGCCGGAGAACGGGCAGGTCTTGCGGCGGCGGAAAAACGGGCGGGCCATCAGTCTCGGTCCTCACGGTCGCGGCGCTTCTTGGAGTCGCGCTCGTTCTTGCGCATCATCACGCTGGGGCCTTCCTCGTGTTCGTCCACGCGGATGGTCATGTAGCGGATGACGTCTTCGTTGATGCGCGTCTGGCGCTCGAGTTCGGCGACCACGGAGCCCGGGCCTTCGATGTTGAGCAGCACGAAATGCGCCTTGCGGTTGCGGTCGATCTTGTAGGCGAGCGACTTGAGGCCCCAGGTCTCCGTCTTGGTGACCTTGCCTTCGTTCGCTTCCACGATTTCGGTGGCTTGCGCGGCCAGCGCGTCGACTTGCGACTGGCTGAGATCCTGGCGCGCAAGGAACACATGCTCGTAAAGAGCCATTCCATGTCCTTTCAGTTGGTGCCGATCGCTGGCTGATCCGTCCGGATGACGGGGCCCCTCCGGCTTTCTTGGTTTCCCCACCACAGGCCGTCGCCCATGGCAGGGAAGCGGCGCACATAGCGGGATCGCCGGCGAATGCAAGGCATTGTGCAGACCGCGGTTGACACGGACCGGGGTGTTTTGCGCTTTCGCATAAGGCCAGTTTCACCCTGTTTCACAATGGCTTGCGAGGCATTTCGTGTCTCGATGTGTCGCTTTCCGCGCGCGTTTCTCCGGTGCGGAGCTCGCAAGACGAATGAGGGCAGGGCGGCAGCCCCGCTGCCGATGCAGCACGCGGCACCGCTCGAGCAAACGATTCGAAATACGCGATCCATCGCGCCACCAAAGCACGTCTGGTGCATTGTAGGACAGCCTTGCCTACGTGCCGGTTGCGCGTCCGCGCGCAGGCGGGCAAGCACGCGCCGATCGCAACAGGAGGATACGCGACATGCCCGGTGGACTGACAGCCCTGCTCGACGATGTGGCGGCCATCGCGCGGGTCGCCGCCGCAGGCGTGGACGATATCGGGGTGGCGGCCAGCCGCGCCGGGACCAAGACCGCAGGGGTCGTGATCGACGATGCCGCCGTCACCCCGAGCTACGTCACCGGCCTTTCCCCGGCGCGCGAATTGCCGATCATCTGGTCGATCACCAAAGGCAGCCTCAAGAACAAGCTGATCTTCCTGCTGCCGGGCGCGGTGCTGCTGAGCGAGTTCCTGCCGGTCGCGGTGGTCTTCATCCTGATGCTGGGCGGCCTCTACCTCTCCTACGAAGGGGCGGAGAAGGTCATGGAAAAGCTGGGCGGGGAAAAGCACGGCAAGACCGTGGACGACCCGATCGAGGACCCGGCCAAGTTCGAGAAGGAGCGGATTTCGGGCGCGATCCGCACCGACCTGATCCTGTCGGCGGAAATCATGGCGATCACGCTGAACGAGGTCACGGCCGAAACCTTCTGGATCCGGGCCGGCGTGCTGGCGGTGGTCGGCGTGCTCGTGACGGTGTTCGTCTATGGCGCGGTCGCGCTGATCGTGAAGATGGACGATGTCGGTCTCGCGCTGTCGAAGCGCGAATCCTCGTTCTCCCAGACGGTGGGACGCGGACTGGTCAACGGGATGCCGCATTTGCTGACGGTGCTGTCCGTGGTCGGCACGGTGGCCATGCTGTGGGTCGGCGGCGGCATTTTGCTGCACGGGACGCACGAACTCGGCTTCCACGCGCTCTACGATGCCAGCCACGGGCTGGAAATGGCGGTCCAGAACACCACCGGCTCGCTCGGCGGGTTCCTCGGCTGGGCGACCTATGCGGCGGTATCCGCCGTGGTCGGGCTGGTCGTGGGCGCCGTGATCGTGTTCGTGCTGCACAAGGTGCTGAAGGTCGGTCACGGCGCCGAGGCGCACTGACGCTCCGCAGGCTTCGGCGCGCGACCCGGACTAGAGTCTTTCCAGCAGGTCCCGCGCGAACTTCGTCAGCGTGTCGTCGCGCGCGCCCATCACCACGATGCGGTCGCCGGGCCGGGCCAGATTGACCAGCCGGTCCGCCACGGCGTTGCGCGCCGGGATATATTCGGCCGAGCCGCCCGCATGCTCGATCAGCCGTACGATACGCTCGCTGCCCTCGCTCCGGTCGGTCGTGCCGCCGTAATAGACAGGGTCGCACAGCAACACCGTGTCCGCATCGCCCAGTTCGCGGGCGAAGGTTTCCGCCAGCTCGGCGCCCATCTGGCGCAAGGGGCCGTATCCGTGCGGCTGGAAGAAGGCGAGGACGCGGCCTTCGTGCGCTTTCAGCGTGCGCAGCGTGGCGGCGCATTTCTCTGGATTGTGGCCGAAATCGTCGATCACCGTGATGCCGCTGGCGCTGATGCCGGTGATGTCGAACCGGCGGGCAAGGCCGGTAAAGCCGGCCAGCGCGTCCACTGCCGCGCCGACCGGTACCCCGGCCGCCGCCGCGCCCGCGATGGCGGCGAGCGCGTTCGACAGGTTGTGCCGCCCGGGCATCGCGAGGCGCAGCGGATGTTCGGACCCTTCGTGCCGGTCGATCACCAGCGCGGCCTGTTTCGTCGGACCTTCGGCGATGCTGCCCGGCACGATGCCGATCTGGGCGAGCTCCTGCTCGATGCCGAAAGTGATCGCCTCGTTCGCGCGCGGCAGCAGGTGCAGCGCCTCCGCATCGTCGGCATTGATCGCGGCGATCCGACTGCGGCCCAGGAAATCGCCGAACAGCTGGCGCAGTTCCTCCATGCTCTTGTGGTCGAGGCTGACATTGAGCAGCACGCCGACCGCCGGGCGATAGAGCGCGATCGATCCGTCGCTTTCGTCCACTTCGCTGACATAGATGCTGCGGCCGCCCACGATGCTGCTGGCGAAGGGGCGGTCCTCGGTAACGAAGTTCTTCATCACCGCGCCGTTCATCACCGTCGGCTCGCGCCCTGCCGCGTGCATGATCCAGCCCAGCATGCCGGTCACGGTGGACTTGCCGCTGGTGCCCGCGATGCCGATGCCGGCGCCGCTGGTGTTGAACAGGATCGAATTGAGCTCGGCGCGGCTGAGCGTCAGGCAGCCCAGTTCCTTCGCGCGGACGACTTCGGGGATCGTGTCCTCCACCGCGGCGGAGGCGACCAGAATCTGGTCCGCGCCGGTCATCCCGCTGCCGTCCTGCGGGTGCAGTTCGAAGCCCTGCCGTTCCAGCGCGGCGAATTTTTCCGGCGTCAGCCCCTGGTCGAACCCGCGGTCCGATCCGGCGACCTGCGCCCCGCGCGCTTTCAGGATCTGGGCCAGCGGCAACATGCCGGACCCGCCTATGCCGCAGAAAAAGAACGGACGGGCGAGCAGCTCTTCGTAGGAAGGGATATCGGTCTTAGGGCCTTGCGTCATGGCGAGCGGCGGTATGCAGTTGTGCGCCGCGCCGCAAGGCCGCTAGGAGTTTCGACCATGACGAGAATCGCCCTGTGCGCCCCGGGCAAGCGCATAACCCGAGAGCGCGCCGATGCGGTGCTCGACCTCTATGCCGGCACCGATGTCGAACTGGTCTTCCACAAGCAGTGCTTTGCCCGGCGCGGCCATTTCGCGGGGGAGGACGCCGACCGGCTGGCCGCGTTCCTGGAATGCGCGAACGATCCCGATTTCGACGCGGTCTGGTTCGCCAGCGGCGGATACGGCGCGAACCGGATCGTCGGCGACGCGATGCCCCGGCTGGGCGAGGCCGCGCGGGCCAAGCGGTATTGCGGCTATTCCGATACCGGCTTCCTGCTGGCGGCGCTCTATCGCGAAGGCATCGGCACGGTCGCGCACGGCCCCATGGCGACGGACATCCGCCGCGACGGGGGCGATGCCGCGGTGCGCCGCTCGGTCGACTGGCTGTGCGGCGGGAGCGAGGGCGTGGAGGAGACGGTCGGCGAGGGCCCCGTGGTCGCGTTCAACCTGATGACGCTCGCCATGCTGTGCGGGACGCAGTTCATGCCCGACCTCACCGGCCACGTGGTGATGGTGGAGGAAGTGGCGGAGCACCTCTACGCCGTAGACCGGCTGTTCTTCCACGTGACGCAGCACCTGCGCGGTATCGCGGGACTGCGGCTGGGGCGCATCAACGACGTGCCGGAAAACGACCGTCCCTTCGGCTTCAGCGAGGAACAGATCGCGCGACACTGGTGCACCAAAGCCGGGATTCCCTATCTCGGTTTCGCCGATATCGGGCACGATGCCGCCAACAAGGTCGTGCCGTTCGGGGTTGCGGGCGGACGCGCGACAGCATAGCCCGCCCGGCCACAGGAGATTGATCGATGCGAGCATTCGTTTTCCCCGGGCAGGGGAGCCAGAAGGTCGGCATGGGCGCCGAGCTAGCCGACAATAGCGCCATCGCGCGCGCCACTTTCGAGGAAGTGGACGACGCGCTGAGCCAGAACCTTTCCACCATCATGCGCGACGGACCGGAAGGCGAACTGACGCTGACGGAAAACGCGCAGCCCGCGATCATGGCCAATGCCATCGCCACGCTGCGGGTGCTGGAAAGCGAGTTCGGCGTATCGCTGACGGACGCGGGCGACTGCGTGGCCGGGCACAGCCTTGGCGAATACACGGCGCTGTGCGCGGTGGGCGCGTTCTCGCTGGCCGAGACGGCGCTGCTGCTGAAGCTGCGCGGGCAGGCGATGCAGGAAGCGGTGCCGGTGGGCGAGGGCGCGATGTGCGCGCTGCTGGGCGCGGACCTCGAGAAGGCAGAAGAGCTCGCCCGGGCCGCGGCCGAAGGGCAGGTGTGCGAGATCGCCAATGACAACGATCCCTCGCAGGTCGTCCTGTCCGGCCACGCCGCCGCGATCGAGCGCGCGGTCGCGCTGGTGAAGGATCACGGCATCAAGCGCGGCATCCCGCTGCCGGTGTCCGCGCCGTTCCACTGTTCGCTGATGCAGCCCGCCGCCGACCGCATGGCAGAGGCGCTGTCCGACACGCCTCCGCAGGAGCTGGCACTGCCGCTCTATGCCAATGTCACCGCCGCCGCGACCGACGATCCGCGCGAGGAACAGGACCTGCTGGTGCAGCAGGTGACCGGCCGGGTGCGCTGGCGCGAGAGCGTGCTGGCGATGCGGGCCGCAGGCGTCGAACATTTCGTGGAACTGGGCGGCAAGGTGCTCGGCCCGATGATCGGCCGGATCGACAAGGACGCGCAGGCGACGAGCGCGATCACGATGGAAGACCTTGAAGCGCTCGCGAAGGAGATCGGATGATGTTCAGCCTCGAAGGAAAGACCGCGCTGGTAACTGGCGCAAGCGGCGGCATCGGGTCCGCCATCGCCTACGCGCTGGCCCGCCAGGGCGCGCGGCTGGCGCTGTCCGGCTCCAACGGGGAGAAGCTGCGCGTCTTTCGCGAGCAGCTGCAGGACGAGGTCGGCGGCAACCACGTGGAAATCACCTGCAACCTCTCGGACAGCCAGCAGGTCGAGGAACTGGTACCCGCGACGATCGACACGCTGGGCGGCATGGACATCCTCGTCAACAATGCCGGCATCACGCGCGACAACCTCGCCATGCGGATGAAGGACGAGGAATGGGACGATGTAATCCGCATCAATCTGGAAGCGTCGTTCCGCCTGATGCGCGCCGCGGCCCGGCCGATGATGAAGGCCAAGGGCGGCCGGATCATCTCGATCACCAGCGTGGTCGGAACCACCGGCAATCCCGGCCAGATGAACTACGTCGCGGCCAAGGCGGGCCTTGCCGGCATGTCCAAGAGCCTGGCGCAGGAACTGGCGAGCCGCAACATCACGGTGAACTGCGTCGCCCCCGGCTTCATCCGCACCGCGATGACGGAGGCGCTGACGGACGACCAGAGGGCCGGCATCAATTCGCGCATTCCCGCAGGGCGCATGGGCGAGGGCGGCGATATCGGCGCCGCGGTCGCCTATCTCGCGTCGGACGAGGCGGGCTACGTCACGGGCCAGACACTGCATGTTAATGGCGGGATGGCGATGGTCTGAGGATGCTCAGACCTTTCCTTGCCACCTTCGCCGCGCTGGCGGCCATTGCCTTCCATGCCCCTGCCATGGCGCAGGACGGGCTGACCGATGCGGAAGTTTCCGGTGCGATCGAACAGCTCGGCCTCGAAGGCGAGCGGACGCAGGTCGGCGGGGTGAGCCAGTGGAAGGCCACGGTCACCTCGACCGAGGGCCAGCCTTACGAGTTCTACATCCAGCCGAACCTGTGCGACGCGGCGACGGAGCGGTGCAAGGTGTTCTACCTCTACGCCAATTTCGCGCCCGGCAGCACGGTGGACGATGCGCTGGTCCGCCGCGCCATCGCCTATAACGAGCGCAACCTGTTCGGCCGGGTATTCGTCAGGGACGACGTGATCGGCATCGACTACACCGTCGCGGTCGACGGCAATGCGGATGCCGACTATTTCCGCCGGCGGCTGGCGGACTTCCCGACGATCATGGCCAATTTCATCACCATGATGCGCACCGGCGCGGCGGCCCCTGCGGCCCGATAGCGCCGCTTATCCCCAAGGAATCGGACCGGCCCGCACTGCGCACTTGTCGCAAGGGCCATGCGCGTTAAGGGTATTCGGGCTGTTTTCCTGCGTTTGCGGGCGATTCCGGCCATCCGGGCCCTGCCTCGCTGTACGCCCAAGGGGGATTAGATGAAGGCCACTATCGAACGCGCGACCCTGCTGCGCTGTCTCTCCCACGTCCAGTCCGTGGTGGAACGGCGCAACACGATCCCGATCCTTTCCAACGTCCTGATCGAAGCCGATACCGATGGCTCGCTCAAGGTCACCGCGACCGACCTCGACCTGCAGGTGGTGGAGCGGATGGATGCGGCAAAGGTGGAAGATGCAGGCGCAATCACCGTGTCCGCCCACCTCCTGTTCGACATCGCGCGCAAGCTGCCCGAAGGCAGCCAGGTCAGCCTGGAAACCGCCGAGAACCGGATGGACATCAAGGCGGGCCGGGCGCGCTTCAAGCTGCCGACCCTGCCGCGCGACGATTTCCCGGTGATCGTGGAAGGCGACCTGCCGACCAGTTTCGAACTGCCGGCCAAGACGCTGGCCGAACTGATCGACCGGACCCGCTTCGCGATCAGCACGGAAGAAACGCGTTACTACCTGAACGGCATCTTCTTCCACGTCGCCGACGATGACGGCCCGGTCCTGAAGGCCGCCGCGACCGACGGCCACCGGCTGGCGCGCTATACGCTGGCGCAGCCCGAAGGCGCCGAAGGCATGCCCGACGTGATCGTGCCGCGAAAGGCCGTCGCCGAACTGCGCAAGCTCTTGGAAGAATCGATGGACAAGCAGGTCCGCATCGACCTGTCCGCGAGCAAGGTGAAATTCTCCGTCGGCGGGGAGGGCGGCGTGGTCCTCACCAGCAAGCTGATCGACGGGACATTCCCCGACTACAGCCGCGTGATCCCGACCGGCAACGACAAGCTGCTCAAGATCGACCCGCACAGCTTCCACGAAGGCGTCGACCGCGTGGCGACCATCGCCACGGAGAAGACCCGCGCGGTGAAGATGGGGCTGGACAAGGATCGTGTGACGCTGTCCGTCACGAGCCCCGACAACGGCACCGCGACCGAGGAAATCAGCGCCGAATACGGTTCCGAAGGGTTCGAGATCGGCTTCAACGCCAATTACCTGAAGGATATCCTCGGCCAGATCGACAGCGACACGGTGGAATTGCACCTTGCCGATCCGGGCGCGCCGACGCTGATCCGCAAGGACGAAAAGAGCCCGGCGCTCTACGTCCTGATGCCGATGCGCGTCTGACCGGTACCCGCATGCGACTGTCACGTCCGGCGATTGCCGCGGGGCTTCTCGCCTGCGTGCTGCCGCTCGCGGCGCAGGGGCAGGACGATCGGGACGAAGCGGGCGAGGGCGCGTGGTCCATCGCGACGAATGGCAGCCTGTCCGACACGCTCGACTGTTTCGAGCGCGAAGGCCGGACGCTGGTCTCCGCCCATCGCGGCGGGCCGACGCCCGGCCTGCCGGAAAACTCGATCGAGGCGATGGATGCCCTGTTGCACGAAGCCCCGGCGATCATGGAAATCGATGTCGCGGGCAGCAGGGACGGCGTCCTGTTCCTGATGCATGACGACACGCTGGACCGCACCACGACCGGTACGGGCGAAGCGGCCGCGCTGGACTGGCCTGCGCTTTCGGCCCTGCGCTTGCGCGACGCGTCAGGCTGGGTCACGCCCTACGGCATCCCGACGCTGCAGGCCGCTCTCGCCTGGGCGAAGGGTCGGACCGTCCTGCAGATCGATTTCAAGCGCTCCGCCAGCTACGAGGATACGATTGCCGCGATCCGCGAGGCCGGGATGACGCAGGACGTGGTTCTGATCGCCTATTCGGTCGGCTCGGCCGTGCGCCTGCACCAGCTTGCGCCGGACATGACGATCTCGCTGTCCATGGAAGAAGCGGGCGCGCTCGACGAAGCCGTGACGGCCGGCATCCCGGCGGACAGGCTGGTCGCCTTCACCGGCACCCGCACCGTCCGGCCCGACCTTTATGCCGCGCTGGACGCAGCCGATGTGGAAGTGATCTTCGGCACGCTGGGCGGGTCGCGGTCGCTGGACCGGCAATTCGAACGCGACGGCAGCGATGCGCGCTATGCCGAACTGGGCGTATCGGGCGTGGACATCATCGCCACGGACCGCCCGCGCGAAGCGGCCCGCGCGCTTCGCGAGGCCGGCCGGATGGCAGGCACCGGTGTCTGCGGCGTCGGGCGCGAGGCTGGCTAGGCTCAGCCGCGCGCGCCGATCATGGCGGCAATATCGACGAATTTCTCCCGTGGCGCGCCGGCGCGCGCGGCGGCGGCTTCGGCTTCCTCGATCTTCTTCCAGTCCTGGAACGTCACGATGTCGAGCCCGCGTTCGGCGGCCAGCGCATCGAAGCCCTTGCGGCCGTCCTTGCGCCCGCCGGGGCCGATATCCTCGGCGATCTTCTCGACAAGCGCATAGCCGTCCGGCCGGTTGGTGCCGATCGTCCCCGAAGGGCCGCGCCGCGCCCAGCCCACGCAATAGAGGCCGGGAAGGATGCGCCCGGATTCGTTGGCGAAGCGTCCCTGTCGTTCGTCGAACGGGACGCCGGGAATGGGCGAGGTGCGATAGCCGATACAGCTGACCACAAGGTCGGCCGGTACCACGTAGGTCTCGCCCGTACCCACGGCGCGTCCCTTCTCGATCCGGGTCCGTTCGACCTCGACCGCGGCCACCTGTCCGTCGCCGCGAAAGGCCTTGGGGCTGGCGTACATGTCGAAGTCTATCGTCACCGATTTCGCGGCGCGTTCGCTTTCGGGGATGGCGGCGAATGTCCGCAACAGGGCGACCGACTTGCGCAGCCCCGGCTCGAGGATCGCGTCCGCTTCCGGTTCGGGCAGATCGTCCGGGTCGACATGCGGACTCGCCCGCTCCAGCTCGGCGAGTTCTCCCAGTTCTTTGGGCGTCATCATGATCTGGTGCGGGCCCCGGCGTCCCAAAATGGTGATCGTCTCGAGCCCGCTGGTCCGCAGCGCGTCGAGAGCGTGTGCGACGATGTCCGCGCCGGCGAACTCGCCTTCGGTCTTGGCCAGGATGCGCGCGATGTCGAGCGCGACATTGCCCATGCCGATGACGACCGCGTGCTTGCCGGTAAGGTCCGGCGCGAGGTCGGCGAAGCGCGGGTGCCCGTTGTACCACCCGACGAACGCCGCGCTGCCGAAGACGTTGGCGAGATCCTCTCCGGGCAGGCCCAGCGTGCGGTCCTGCGGTGCGCCGGTGGCAAGCACCACGGCATCGTAGAGCGACTGCAGTTCCGCGATCGAAATGTCCTCGCCCACGGTCACATTGCCCACGAAACGGACGTTCTCGGTCAGCGCGGTCTTCTCGTACCGCAGCGCCACTTTCTTGATCGACTGGTGATCGGGTGCGACCCCGGTGCGGATGAGGCCGTAGGGCACGGGCAGCGTGTCGAACACGTCGACCCGTACCTCGTCACCCCATTCCTTCTGCGCGGCTTCCGCCGTGTAATAGCCTGCCGGCCCCGAACCGATGATCGCGATGTGCCGCATCAGGCAGCCTCGGCCATGTCCTCCGCCGGCATGTCGTCGAGGAAGCGGCGGATCGCGGCGACGCATTCGTCCGCATGGCTGAGCAGGAACAGGTGCCCGCCGCCCTCCAGCATCAGCAATTCGCTGTCGGGCAGGAGCGCGTTGATCATCCGGCCGTTCACCGCCGGGACGATCTGGTCGTCATCGCCCATCATCACCAGTGTCGGCTTCTTCAGGAACGGCAGGAACGGTGCGCTGGTCCAGCCGACCATGGCGAGCAGCTGGTAGAAATAGCCACGCCGTGTGGGCGGGGTGAGGCGGGCGATATGGCCCGACTTGCCCGATTGCTGCGCCATCGCGCCGCCGTAGAGGGTCTGGAAGTGCTTCTCCATGAAGGCGGCGTCCACGTAGCGGCGCGGATCGGCCATCTTGGTCAACGCTGCCGGATTGCCCGGCACCATCAACATGCCCATGCTGGTGGCCGCCAGGATCAGCTTGCGCGTGCGGTTGCCGTGCTGGAGCGCGAAGTGCTGCGCCATCGCGCCGCCCCAGCTGACCCCCATGACGTCCACCTGCTCCACGCCGAGATGGTCCAGCAGCTGACTGGCGGTCCAGGCCATGGTGATCGCGTTGTAGGGAACGGTCGGCTCCGGCGATCCGCCGACGCCGGGCATGTCGAACATGATGAAGCCGCGGTCGTCGAGCGCGGTGGCGAGCGGGGCGACGGCCTCGATATTCGCGCCGATACCGTTGAAGAACAGGATCGGCGGATGGTCGGAGGGCTCGTCGAGCCGCCAGCGGGCGACCCGCAATTTGCGGCCCCCGACATTTTCCATCGAAATCAGCGCGCTATCCATCGGATTGACATCCATCGGTTCGGTCAAAAGCAATTCCTAGTTTCGAGCGGCAAGCGCTCAGCGTTCCTCGACAACGTACAGGCCCGGGGCCGGGTCCAGCGGTGCGAATTTCTTTCCCTTGCCGAGCTTCTTCGGCGCCTCGGTCTTGCCGCCGGAGCGGTCCTGCAGCCATTGTGTCCAGTAAGGCCACCAGCTCCCGGCGACTTCGTGCGTGCCCTGCAGCCACTCGTCCGCCGTGGCGGGGAGGGGGCCGTCCTCCTTCTGGACGTAGTACTTGGCCTTGGGATTGCCCGGCGGGTTCAGGATCGCCTGCATGTGGCCCGACTGGCTGAGGACGTAAGTCACCTCGCCCTTCCCGAACAGCTGGGTCGAGCGATAGGTCGCCTTCCACGGCGTGATGTGGTCGGTGACCCCGCCCAGGATGAAGACGTCGCTGTCCACTTTCGACAGGTCGATCTTGTGGTCGACCATCTCGACCTCGCCCTTCTTCGTGAAGGCAAGCGTTTCGAACAGGGTCAGGAAGTCGCCCATGAGGCTGCCGGACAGGTTGGTCGCGTCCGCGTTCCAGAACAGCACGTCGAACGCCGGCGGGTCCTCTCCCAGCAGGTAGTTGTTGATGACGTAGTTCCAGATGAGGTCGTTAGGCCGCAGCCAGGCGAAGCCGCGCGCCAGGTCGGTGCCCGCGATCACCCCGGCCTTCGCCGCGCGGCGCTTGGCGATCTCGATCCCGTGTTCGCTGACGAGCGATCCGGCCTCGATATCGGTCTGCTTGGGATGCAGCACGCACACCATCAGCGTCAGCGCGCCGAGCAGGTCGTCGCCGTCGGCTGCCATCTTGCTGGCCAGCATGGCCGCCGTCTGGCCGCCCGAACAACCGGCGGACACGTTGACCTTCTTCGCGCCGGTAATCTTCGCGACCGCTTCCATCGCCTCGCGGCAGGATGCGACGTAATCGGCCATGTCCCACACGCCCTGGCTCTTGTCCGGGTTGCGCCAGGATATGACGAAGGTCTGGATGCCGTTGTCGACCTGCCACTTCACCACCGACTTCTCCGGCGAGAGGTCGTTGATGTACATCTTGTTGATCTGCGGCGGGATGGTCAGCTGCGGTATCTCGTACACCTCGTCCGTGGTCGGGGCGTACTGGATCAGTTCCATCATGTCGGTCCGCAGGACGACGGAACCCTTCGACGTGGCGATGTTCTCGCCCAGCTTGAACGGCCGCTTGTCCACCTGGCTGACCATGAAGTCGTTCTTGGTGATGTCGTCGTAGGCGTTCTTGAGCCCCTTGATGAGGCTCAGCCCGCCGCTGTCGATGGCCCGCTTCTGCGCGGTCGGATTGCCGGCCAGCGTATTGGTCGGCGCAAGGCTGTCGATGATGATGTTGGAAATGAAATTGGCCCGGTCGCGCTCGATCTCGTCCAGTTCGAGGTCCGCGATCCAGTTGCTCATCCCCTTCTGGACGGCGAGGTAGTACTGCACGCCGGCGCGATAGAACGGGTTGTACTGCCAGGCCGGGTCCATGAAGCGCTTGTCGCGCGGATCGGGCGCGAGGTCGGACTTGCCGGTCATGATCTTGATCATGTCCTGGCCGATAGCCTGCTGGTGCTTGATGAGCCGCTGCGGATCCGAAGCGGTTTCGCGCAGCAGCAGCGCGACCGCACCGACAAAATCTTCCCGGGCGATACCGATGAGAGGGCCGAGCGCGGTGGTCGACTGCGCGGCCTCGTCCTCCAGATGGATGCCGTCTGCCATGTCCTCTCCTGTCGGCTATTGCCTTGTTCTTTCCGGCATAGATGCCTGCGGTCCGGACGATTGGCAAGACGGGCGGAATATTGTCGCGAATCGGGCCGGAATTAACCGGTTTTCAAAACCATCAACTGCATGGTCGGCGCATGGCGGGCCTCCCAACAGAGCAGCGCGTGCACGATCGTGCGCACCGTACGCATTCGCCTGCCCGCGCCAGCCTGCGCGTCGTGGAGGAGGAGCAGGCACCGCCCGAACCGGAACGCAGGGCCCCTGTGAACCGGCGCGGACCGAACCGCGTGGTCGAGACCAAGGACGTCAAGACGATCGTGCCGCGCGACTGGTGGCGGATCGGGATCGTCTATGCGCTGGTCCTGCTCGTCTGCGGTATATCCACCTTCAGCATCCCACCGATCGAATCCTTCGGTTCGGGTATCCTCGCCATCTGGATTTCCGGAGCGGGCTGGTGGGTCGCGCGCGCCAAGGACGGCGTGGTCGGATACCGGCCGCTCGACGTGCTTATCGCATGGAGCGTCATTCTCGCGCCGATGGTCTGCCTCGGCCTTTCCATGGGTCTGTGGGTTTCGCTCGACGGGCTGGACTGGCGCTGGGCCGTCGCGGGAATCGTGTGCACCAACGCGATCGGGGCCAGCCTGCTGACGGGCCGCGTGCCCCAGCAGTTCGCGGCGTGGTTCGCCGGCTGGGTTCCGCTCGCCCTCATCGAAGGCTCGACCATTTCGATCGCCGCGCTGGTGCTCGGCGGCATCTGCGCGCTCGCCGCCGCCCGGCACCAGATCGCCATCGTGCGTGCGCTGCTGGAAGACGACCAGAAGCTGAAGCGGGTGCGCAATCGCGCACTCCACATCCTGACCGATTACGAGGATACAGGCCTCGGCTGGTTCTGGGAAACCGACCGGCGCGGGCAGATCACCTACCTATCGCCGCAGATCATCCGGATCCTCGATCGGGAGCGCGAGGAGATCATGAATCGCCCGTTCCTCGAACTGTTCGATCTCGCCAACGAACGCGAGGACGGGGAACGAACGCTCAGCTTCCACCTTTCCGCGCGCTCCTCGTTCCAGGAGATCGGGGTGCGCGCCGCGGTCGGCAGCGAGGAACGCTGGTGGTCCGTCAGCGGCCGTCCTGCCTATGACGAGTTCGGCAATTACCAGGGATTCCGCGGTTCGGGCACCGACCTGACCGAGAAGCGCCGCAGCGAGAAACAGGCGACGCGCTTGGCCCGTTTCGATTCCCTCACGGGTCTCGCCAACCGCCATCAGATGTCGCAGCTGCTGGGCAAGTTGCTCGCCGCGCCGATGGAGCGGCAGCGCGAATGCAGCGTCATGCTGCTCGACCTAGACCGGTTCAAGCACGTCAACGATACGCTCGGCCATCCGTCGGGCGACGAACTGCTCAAGCAGGTTGCGCAGCGGCTCCAGCGCACGCTGGGCGATCTGGGGGAAGTCGGCCGGCTGGGTGGTGACGAATTCAAGATCCTGATCCCGGGCCGCATGGAGCGCGCCGAGCTCGCCCATGTCGCGAACGAGATCATCCACGCCCTCTCGCAGCCCTATACGATCAGCGGTCACCGGGCGAGCATCGGCACTTCGGTCGGGATCGCGATCGCACCCGACGATGGCAAGACGAGCGAGGACCTGATCCGCAACGCCGACCTCGCGCTCTACGCGGCAAAGGACGGTGGGCGCGGGCGGTACCATTTCTATTCCAGCGAGCTGCATTCGGCCGCCGAAGAGCGCACGAAGCTGGAACAGGACCTGCGCGACGCGATCGCCAAGGGCGAGCTCGACCTGTTCTACCAGCCTTTCGTCGATGCGAAGACGGAGACGATCTCCGGCTTCGAGGCGCTGCTTCGCTGGAACCACCCGAAGGACGGCTGGATGTCGCCCGCCAAGTTCATCCCGGTTGCGGAAGATACCGGGCTGATCATGCAGATCGGCGAGTGGGCCATTCGCAAGGCGTGCGACGATCTGGCGCGCTGGCCAGCCTCCATCCGGTGTGCGGTCAACGTTTCGCCGGTGCAGTTCGCCAATCCGCAGCTGCCGTCGGTCATCACCAACGCGATCGCCTCGTCCCAGATCGATCCCTCGCGTCTCGAACTGGAAATCACCGAAAGCGTATTCCTGTCGGACGACATCAATACCGACGCCATGTTCTCGGCGCTCAAGCGCATCGGCGTGCGGCTGGCGCTGGACGATTTCGGGACGGGCTACTCCTCGCTCGGCTATCTGAAGAAGGCGCCATTCGACAAGATCAAGATCGACCAGAGCTTCGTGCGCGGGGCCACGCAAGCGGGCAGCCGCAACGGCGCGATCATCACGTCGATCACCGGGCTCGCGAACTCGCTCGGCATGGATACCACGGCCGAAGGTGTGGAGACGATGGACGAACTGGTCCTCGTGCGCGACCTCGGCTGCAGCCACGTTCAGGGCTATCTCTATTCGAAGGCGATCGACGGGGAAACCGCGTCGGCCATGCTCGAGGACGGTCTGCGCCTCAATCCGGTCGGGCCGCGCGCGGCGCGCGAACATCGCCAGAAGACCCTGCGCCAGACCATGCTGGAGCATGAAGGCCAGTTCTACTCCGCCCGGATCCGCAACCTTTCGCGCGGGGGCGCCATGGTGGAAGGTCTCTGGAACGTGCCGGTGGGTACGCGATTCAGGATCGCGCTCGACGCGGAGAAGATCGTCGGCGCCACGGCGATGTGGAGCGACGAGAACCGCATGGGGCTGCGTTTTCACGAGCGGATCGATACCAGCCTCCTGGCGCCGGGCGGATGACCGCGATGGTGCGCAATTCGACACTCGCGGACTTCCATCAAGTAATGGCGATGACGCTTGGGGCGGACGTCTGCGCGCAGTTCAAAGGATGGATCCCGCGCTCTGCTTCGCACGATGTCCTTTCACTCTTGGCCAAAGAAAAACACCGTCCCTCTGCCAGCGAAGCTCAATATATTAACGAACGGTCGTTAGCTGGCGTAACAATCGATAGTCTGGGGTTGTCGTAACTTGGGTGCCAACAGCATCTTGTCGAAATTTTCGCGTCAGGACGTGGGTGGCTCCGCGTCCGACGATGCTGCGTCGTGCCCGGTCGTCCCGATTGCGGATCACCAGCGGATCGAGTTGCTCGACAGCCTTGAAAGTCTCGACATCGGCTGGTTCTGGGCCACCGATACGGAAGGCCGGCTGACCTACCTCACCGCAAGCGCCGCGGCCTCGCTCGGCGTCGAGCGGAGCGCCATTATCGGGCGCAAGCTCACCGAAGTGGTCGTCGCGGACCGGTCGGAGGACGACGAGGGCCGCGAGCGGCCGCTCGCATTCCAGCTCGGTGCGCGCAACGCCTTTGTCGACGTGCCGGTGAAGCCGGTCGACGGCAGCACGGGCGTGCCGACCTGGTGGGAGATTTCCGGCAAGCCGTGCTTCGACGCGGAAAACGAGTTCGTCGGCTATCGCGGCCGCGCGCGCGACGTTAGCCATTCGCGCCAGCACTCGATCGACGCATCGCGGCTGGCGAAGTTCGATACGCTGACGGGGCTGGCCAACCGGCACCGCATGGAAAGCCAGCTTCGCAAGACGCTGAAGGCCTATCAGGCGTCCAAGCGCAGTTGCGCGTTGCTGATGCTCGATCTCGACCGGTTCAAGCAGGTCAACGATACGCTTGGCCATCCTGCGGGCGACGAACTCCTCAAGCAGGTCGCGCAGCGCCTCGTGAAGATCGTCGGGAAGCATGCGGAGATCGGCCGCCTGGGCGGGGACGAATTCCAGATCATCCTGCCGGACGTGGACGACCGCGGCCGTTTGGGCGACCTCGGCAAGCGCCTGATCCAGATGATCTCGCAGCCATACTCGATCGACGGCAGCCGCGCGATCATCGGGACGTCGGTGGGCATCGCCATCGCGCCCTATGACGGGATCGACGCGGAAGAGCTGGTCAGCAGCGCCGACCTCGCGCTCTACGCCGCGAAGGGCAACGGGCGTGGGCAGTATCGCTTCTTCTCCAGCGACCTCAAGGACGGTGCCCGGCAGCGCAAGCAGATCGAGGAAGACCTGCGCGATGCGCTCGCCAAGGACGAGCTGCGCCTGCACTACCAGCCGCTGATCAAGGCCGGATCGGACGAGGCCGCCTGTTTCGAAGCGCTGATGCGCTGGGAACACGCGGAAGACGGTTTCATCAGTCCCGGCCAGTTCATCCCGATCGCCGAAGAGACCAGCATCATCACCGATCTGGGCGAGTGGGCCCTGATGCGCGCCTGCCGCGATTGTGCCGAATGGCCGGGCGACATCAAGGTCGCGGTCAACGTGTCCGCGGTCCAGTTCAGCGACGAGAACTTCCTCGGCGTGGTGGAACGCGCGCTCGCCTCCAGCGGACTCGACCCGCAGCGGCTCGAGCTCGAGATCACCGAGAGTGTGTTCATGGGCGATCCGCACGCGACCAGCCGGATGTTCAAGCAGTTGAAGCGCCTCGGCGTGCGACTTGCGCTGGACGATTTCGGGACGGGCTATTCCTCTCTCGGCTACCTGCGCAACGCGCCCTTCGACAAGATCAAGATCGACCAGAGCTTCGTGCGCGGGGCGACGGAGCCGGACAACAACAACGCCGCGATCATCACCGCCATCGTCAGCCTGGCGGACGCGCTGGGCATGGACACGGTCGCGGAAGGCGTTGAATCGGAAGACGAGCTCGCCCTGGTGACGGAGCGCGGCGCGACCCTCATCCAAGGCTTCATCTATTCCGGAGCGCTGGCACAGGACGTGCTGCTCGGGCGGTTCGAGGACGGCACCATCCAGTTCGAGAAGAAGGGCCCGGCCAAGCACCGCTCCGAGCGGCGCACCGTGTTCCGACGCGTCGGCCTGATCCACGAGGACCATCGCTACGAGGTCATGCTGCGCAACCTGTCGCGCACCGGGGCGATGATCGAGGGCTTGCTGGACGTGCCGATCGGCACCGATCTCGTGCTGGACCTGGGGGCGGGGCAGCTCGCAGTCGCCAAGGTACGCCGCTCGCACGAGGCGGTGCAGGGCATCGAGTTCGAAGTGCCGCTCATCAGCGACGGGGCCGACGGCCTGTGCACCCGCCACCGGGTCAGCCCCTACGCGCTGGCCGCCGCCGGGATGCCGCTCGCCGCGCTTCCGCCGGGTAACTACCCGCTGCTGCGCGACGCCCCGGTGTCCGAAGGCGGATCGCGCCCGTCCTTCCTCCAAGTCGATCTCACGCAGCGCTTCAACTGACCCGTCGATCGCTGCTGACAAGGCGGCAGAGCGCCGCTATCTGCGGCGGCGATGACCGACCTTTCCAAGATCCGCAATTTTTCAATAATCGCCCACATCGACCATGGGAAGTCCACTCTGGCGGATCGGTTGATCCAGCTTTGCGGGGGGTTGACCGAGCGGGAGATGCGCGAGCAAGTCCTTGATAACATGGACATCGAGAAGGAACGCGGGATCACCATCAAGGCGCAGACCGTGCGCCTCGACTACACCGCGTCCGATGGCGAGACCTACGAGCTCAACCTCATGGACACGCCCGGCCATGTCGACTTCGCCTACGAGGTCAGCCGTTCCCTCGCCGCGTGCGAGGGCGCGCTGCTGGTGGTGGACGCGGCGCAGGGGGTCGAGGCGCAGACGCTCGCCAACGTCTACCAGTCGGTCGAGCACGACCACGAGATCGTCCCCGTCATCAACAAGATCGACCTGCCCGCCGCCGAGCCCGAAAAGGTCAAGCTCGAGATCGAGGAGATCATCGGCCTGCCCGCGGACGACGCGGTCCTCACCAGCGCCAAGTCCGGCATCGGGGTGGAGGACGTGCTCGAGGCGATCGTCCAGCGCATCCCGCCACCCACCGGCGACCGCGCCGCGCCGCTGAAGGCCAGCCTGGTCGACAGTTGGTACGACCCGTATCTGGGCGTCGTCATCCTGGTCCGCGTCATCGACGGCTGGATCAAGAAGGGGCTGGAAGTGCGCTTCATGCAGGGCGGCACGCAGCACCTGGTCGACCGGGTCGGCTGCTTCACCCCCAAGCGCACCGACCTGGCGGAGCTGGGCCCGGGCGAGATCGGCTTCATCACCGCGCAGATCAAGGAGGTGGAGCAGGCCCGCGTCGGCGACACCATCACCACGGTCAAGGCGGGCGCGGACAAGGCGCTGCCCGGCTACAAGGAAGTGCAGCCGGTGGTGTTCTGCGGCCTGTTCCCGGTGGACGCGGCCGAGTTCGAGAAGCTGCGCGAATCCATCGGCAAGCTGCGCCTCAACGATGCCAGCTTCAGTTACGAGATGGAAAGCTCCGCCGCGCTGGGCTTCGGCTTTCGCGCCGGGTTCCTCGGCCTCCTGCACCTGGAAATCATCCAGGAACGCCTCAGCCGCGAATACGACCTTGATCTCATCACCACCGCGCCCAGCGTCGTCTACCGCGTGCACCTCGGCCATACGAAGAACGAGGATGCCAAGACGATCGAGATCCACAACCCGGCCGACTGGCCGGACGTCAACCGGATCGAGATGGTGGAGGAACCCTGGATCAAGGCCACCATCTACACGCCCGACGAATATCTCGGCGCGATCCTGAAGCTGTGCCAGGACCGGCGCGGCATCCAGACGAACCTGACCTATGTCGGCGGCCGCGCGCAGGTGAGCTACGAACTGCCGCTGAACGAGGTCGTGTTTGACTTCTACGACCGGCTGAAGAGCATCAGCCGCGGCTATGCCAGCTTCGATTACGAGCAGATCGGCCTGCGCGAAGGCGACCTCGTGAAGATGAACATCCTCGTCAACAACGAGCCGGTGGATGCGTTGTCATTGATCGTCCACCGCGGCGTGGCGGAGGAACGCGGCCGCGGCATGTGCGAGCGCCTGAAAGACCTGATCCCGCGCCACCTGTTCAAGATCCCCATCCAGGCCGCGATCGGCGGCAAGATCATCGCCCGCGAAACCATCGCCGCGCTGCGCAAGGACGTGACCGCCAAATGCTACGGCGGCGACATCACTCGGAAGAAGAAGCTGTTGGAAAAGCAGAAGAAGGGCAAGGCCCGGATGCGCGAGTACGGGAACGTGAGCATCCCGCAGGAGGCGTTCATCGCCGCGCTGCGGATGGGGGAGGAGTGAGAGCGACTTTGCGCCTTCATTTCGGCCATTTCAATCCTTCGTTGACGCGCTCGTTAGCGGACAACTGTTCGGACTTCACGCGGCGGCATGGCGGCCAAGGCTCTCGATAATCTGGCACTCGCCGATTTTGTCCGCCTCGCAGGACCGTAACATCTCTCCCAATTCGTCGCGCAGTGCCGTGAGATCGACGATCTTGCGCTCGACTTCGGCCAATTGCTGTTGGACCAACCGGTCGACGTCCTGGCACGGCTTTTCATTGTGATCGGATAGGGCGAGCAATTCGCGGACCTGTGCCATGGTGAACCCGAGCTCGCGTGCGCGACGCACGAATGTCAGCGTCACCAGATGATCGTCGGCGTAATCGCGGTAGTTGCTGTCGGTTCGGTCGGCTGCTGGCAGAATACCCTCGCGCTCGTAATACCGAATAGTCTCCGCCTTCGTGCCGGTCGCCTTTGCCAGTTCTCCGATACGCATCGCTTGACCTTGTAGCTGCTACAAGGTGCATATGCCCCTGCGACTCGAACGTTGCAAGGAGCGCGGCATGGGCAAATCCTGCTGCCAGACACCCGAACCGGACCAAAATGCGCACAACAACCCGCGCTGGCGCTCGATCCTGTGGATCGCGCTGATTGCCAACGCGGCGATGTTCGTCGTCGAGATCGTCGCGGGCGTGGCCGCCGATTCGCGCGCGCTCCAGGCCGACGCGCTCGATTTCTTCGGCGACGCTGCCAATTACGCCATCAGTCTGGGCGTGGCTGGCTTGGCGCTGGCGTGGCGGGCGAAGGCCGCCCTGTTCAAGGCCGCGACGATGCTGGCCTTCGGACTGTGG
Source organism: Qipengyuania sp. JC766 (assembly GCF_040717445.1). Classification (NCBI taxonomy): domain Bacteria; kingdom Pseudomonadati; phylum Pseudomonadota; class Alphaproteobacteria; order Sphingomonadales; family Erythrobacteraceae; genus Qipengyuania; species Qipengyuania sp. JC766. Next base: position 476,589 of record NZ_JBFEFL010000001.1, read on the forward strand.
GTGATCGGCTATGCACTCTATGGCCTCGTCGCCGGATCGAACCCGGAACCGCAGACGATGGGCGTGATCGGCGCGCTGGCGCTAGCCGTGAACGTCATCGTGGCGCTCATGCTGTTCCGTTACCGCGAAGGTGATGCGAACATGCGCTCGGTCTGGATCTGCTCGCGCAATGACGCGATCGGAAACATCGCTGTGCTTGGCGCAGCGCTCAGCGTGTTCGGCACCGGACAGGCCTGGCCCGACCTGCTGGTCGCCAGCATCATGGCTGGCCTCGCCCTGTGGGGCGCCGCCGAAGTTTTCGTTCAGGCCCGCCGCGAACTCGCGCACGGGTAAGCCTCCGAATTCGTTTCAGAGAAAGACCAATCGTGACCAATACCACGCGCTTTGCGCTGCTTCTCGGGGCCACTTCCGCCTTCACTTTTGCCGTACCCGCGACCGCCCAAAACACAGCACCAGACGAGGATAATCACGCCTACGGCGACGAAGGCGGAGAGACCCAGGTCATCATCGTCCAAGGCACGCGCTCGGGTCGCAGGGTGCAGGACGAGCCAATCCGGGTCGAGGTGATCGCAGGCGAGGAGATCGAGGAGAAGGCGATCATGCGGCCGGGCAATATTGCCATGCTGGTCAACGAAACCGGCGGCGTGCGCGTGCAGGTCACGTCGCCTGCCTTGGGTGCCGCCAATATCCGTATACAGGGGCTGGAAGGCCGATATACCCAACTGCTTGCCGACAACCTCCCGCTCTATGGCGGGCAGGCAGCATCGCTGGGCCTGCTGCAGATCCCACCGACCGATCTCGGACAGGTGGAGGTGATCAAGGGCTCGGCCTCGGCGCTCTACGGTGCCTCCGCACTTGGCGGTGTGATCAACCTCATCTCCAAACGACCCGGCGACGAGTTCGAAGCCGAAGTCCTGGGCAACGCCACCACCCGCAACGGGCAGGACCTGACCGCCTATACCGCCGGGCCGCTAAGTTTGAATTCGGGCCTCTCGCTAACTGCGGGTGCTCACCGCCAGAGTGGGCAGGACCTCGATGGCGACGGCTGGCTCGACATGGCCGCCTACGATCGTCTTACAGCGCGCCCGCGCTTCCAGTGGGATGGCGATAACGGGTCATCGGTCTACCTGACCATCGGCGCGATGACCGAAGACCGCGTGGGAGGCACGCTGCCCAGAAGGACGGTGCCTGACGGCACGGCGTTTCCGCAGACGCAGGAAACCGAACGCCTCGATGCAGGTCTGGTCGCGCAGACACCTCTGTCGGACCTCGCCACGCTCAACCTGCGCGCATCGGCCATGCGTCAGGGTCATCTCCACCGCTACGGCGGGGTGGTGGAGGATGACCGTCACACCAGCCTGTTCGGCGAAGCCTCAGTTTCGGGCGGCAGCAGCGCAACCTCGTGGGTCGGGGGCATCGCCTTCCAGTCCGATGGCTTCCGGTCCGAGGCATTCCCGGCCTTCGATTACACCTACGATGTTCCCGGGGTCTTCGCGCAGCTCGAACAGGAAGCAACGCTCGACCTGACGCTGGCTGCGAGCGCGCGCGTCGATTTCCATGACGAATTCGGCACGCAGTTCAGCCCGCGCATTTCCGCGCTCTACCGTCGGGGCAACTGGACCATTCGTGGTTCATACGGCGGAGGATTCTTCGCGCCGACCCCGTTCGTCGACGAGATCGAGGCAGCAGGCCTCTCCCGCCTCGAGCCGCTAGGGGAACTCGAAGCGGAAACTGCGCGAACCGCATCGCTCGATGTTGGTTATGCCGACGGGCCGTGGGAAGCCAATGTGACGCTGTTCGGTGCGGATATCGACAATGCCACACGCCTTCGCGAGATCGCGACCGACAGGGTCGAACTTGTCAATATCGACGGCACGACCCGGGTTCGCGGGACCGAACTTTTGCTCCGCTTCAAGCAGGACGGCTTCACGGTGACAGGCAGCTACGTCTTTGTCGATGCGAGCGAACCCGAACCATTGGGCATTGGCCGCCGCGAAGTCCCGCTGACGCCCAAACACACGGCCGGTCTTGTCGGCATGTGGGAGGAGCATGGCAAGGGCCGCATCGGGATCGAAGCCTATTACACGGGCTCACAGGCGCTCGACGACAATCCCTACCGCACCCGCTCGCGGCCCTACCTGCACCTAGGCATCCTCGGCGAGATCACGCTCGGCAAGGCCAGCCTGTTCGCGAATGCCGAGAACCTGCTCGACGTGCGCCAGACGAAATACGATCCGCTGCTACTTCCCCAGCGGGCGGCGAGCGGACAGTGGACGGTCGATGCATGGGCGCCGCTTGAAGGATTCATCCTAAATGGCGGCATCCGGCTGCGGTTCGGCGGTCACTGAGGTAAGCAACAGGCGCTCGCCAACCAAGATTTAGGGCAGCGGTAGTGTATCGCCATGGTAGGAGCAGACTGACCCCTAACGGCCCAAAAGTCGACGATCGGCTCCACCCCCTCACTCCAGATCCCGCCAGTGGTCCTCGTCCTCGTTGAAGTGCTCCAGTTCTTCTTCCACCTCGTGGAGGCTTTCCAGTTCGCCGATGGGGCGGAATTCCTCGTTGCGCGATAGCATGAAAGCGGGGTCGGTGCGGTGTTCGGCGGGGCCGTCCTCCTCGGCGCGCTTGCGGCGGGCTATCTCGACCAGCTGGGCCTGCATCGGCTCGATCTCGGCTAGCGACATGTCCACCGGGTCGAAATGCTCCACCATCGCGGCGTTCATGTCGTCCTTCTCCGCGCGGGTGAGGGCCTGCGTGGTGTAAGAGATTCCTTGTTGTCCTATCGCTACGCTACTTGAGGACGAGCCCGAACCCCCGTGCAGCCGGTCGGCGTCGGAGCGGAAATAGCTGGCGGACAGGCGCTGGCCGCGCTCGTCCTTCGCGTTCATCCTGAGGCAGAACATCAGCAGCCGGTCGTTGCGGATGCGGCGGAAGCCCTTGAGCTTACCGCCGACGAACACCGGGCGGAGCTGGCCGTCGATCGCGCGTTCGTAGGCGATGTCCTTCAATTGCTGCACGCCCAGGTCCAGCGCGGCCTCCCACGCCCGGCGGAAGCTCTCCGCGCCCGGGCGGCGGCGCAGGTAATATGCGCCTTCGGGGCTCATGTTGACGAAGCGGGCGGCGCGGCTGACGCTGCCGGTATCGGCCAGCGCGCCGATGAAGGCCTTCTGCCGGGCGGGTGTCCAGCCGTCGTGGCGATACTTGACGGGCACGTTGTCGAAGGCGGGCAGGTCATCGCGGCTGACGGGCGTGCGGATTTCGGTCGGGTCCTTGCGGCGGGTCATGGGGCGGCTCCTTGGTGACTGGGGTGGCGGATTGCCGGGGCAGGCAAACCAGCCAGCGTGGAGCACAGGACGCGCAGTGTAGGACAGGATTTTCTGCGGGTGGGGTGTTCGGGACGCTGTCAGGCAGCGCCGCCGGTCCTCGGCCGTCCGCGCCGTCGCCGCCACCACAGGCGGTAGCCGGAAAAGCACAGATAGGCGGTGACGAGGCCCGCCAGCGTCACCAGTATCCGTCCGACAAGGCCGAAGGCGTGGCCCGAATGCAGGGCGTATTGCCACACGAAGAAGGTATCGCCGGCGCTCTCCCCCGCATCGTGGCGCCGGGCGGCGATCTCGCCCGTTTCCATGTCGACATAGGTCCACAGCCGCCCCTGGTTGTCGACATCGCGCCCGTCGAACGTCCGCACGGCATAGAGCCCGACTTCGGGATGGAGGCGGACGCTATGGAGGGAGCTGCGATCCCCGGTGACCTGCGCGATGGCGGCTTCCAGCGTGACCGGATCGGCGGGCGGATCGCGCTCCGCCATGTCGTAATGCAGCCGCTCCCCCACCGGCGTGACGGTTTCCACCACCTCGCGGCTCTCCATCGGGAAGGACAGCGTCACGCCCGTCAGGGCCAGCACCGCGGTCACGGGCCAGGCCCACATCGCGCTCGCCCGGTGCCGGTCCCATAGCCGTCGCAGCGATCCCGCATGGCCGCCGACCCGCCATGCGCTCAGCCATTTCCCGAGCCGCGGAAAGGCGAGCGGGAGCGAGAGGAAATGGTCGAGCAGCCAGGCGAGCGAAAGGAGACCGACGAAGATCACCCCGATTTCGCCCACGAGGAGGTCGGTGTGCAGGCCGTAGATCAGGTCGGGGAGGTAATGCCGGTGGAGGCTGAGCCGGCCGCTCTCGCGCCACCCCGCGAACTCCCCCGTGCCGGGATCGACAAATGCCTGCACCGGCCGGGCCGACCCATCCTGCAGCGTCTGACGGCCGAGTAGCCAGTGCGTGCGATCCGGCGATTGCGAGACGAGGATATTGCCCGGCTCGAACCCGGGCAGGGCGGCTTGGGCGCTGGCGACGACTGCGTCGATGGAGGTAGGCGGCCCGTCGGTCAGTTCCGCGACGCGAAGGTCGGGGTTCAGCACCCCGTCCAGCTCGTCGTACCAGGCAATCGCGCTGCCCGTCAGGGCGAGCAGCAGCAGCCACGCCCCGCCGAGGATTCCGAACCAGCGGTGCCAGAACCGGAAGGCGGGGCGCGCGCGCATCAGAAGCGGAACGAGGCGCCGAGGCGGATATTGCGGCCCGGTTCGTTCACGCCCGAAACGATCTCGTAATCAGGGATCGCGGTGTAGTCGCCCACGCTGGCATGGGCGATGTAGGTGGCATCGAACAGGTTGTAGACCGCCGCCAGCAGTTCGAACCTGTCGGTGCCGAGCGGCTGCCACCGGGCGAACAGATCGACCGTGGTATAGCCGGGCTTGTCGATGAACTGGGTTTCGGAGACGTAGCCGAGCTCGACATCGCGGAAGAGCACCTCGAGGTCATCGACCCGCTCGAAAGACGTGACGCTCGCCTCGAAGGAGAGTGCGCGCGTCGGATCGAATTTCGCGCTGACGTTCCACTGGTCGCCCAGCGTATTGCCCAGCGCCAGATGTTCGTAGCCGTTGATCGGCCGATCGTTCAGTTCGGGATCGTAATGGTTGTAGAAGCCGCTGATCCCGAACGCTCCGAAATCGTATCCGGCACGCAGTTCGAAGCCCTCGGAACGGAATTCGCCGACGTTCTCGTAATAGACCCCGTCCTGCGGCGCGGGGCCGCGATAGAGCTGGTCGAGCACGACATCCTCGATCTCCATCCGGTAATAGGCAGCGGATGCGAACAGGCCATCGCGATCGAAGGCAAGGCCTGCCTCGAAATTTCCGACCGTTTCGGGGCGCAGGCCAGACTGGAGGATCAGGCTTCCGGGCCGGTGCTCCAGTGTGAACGCATCGCCGATTTCCTTGCCCCGGAACGCTTCGGCATAGCCGATATTCGCGATCAGTCCGGGGACGATCTCGTAGTCGGCACCGATATTGAAAGACACGCCGTCGCTGCTTGTCCCTCCGCCGTAGGTCACGAGGTCGAGCTCGTAATAGTCGTAACGCACGCCGAAGCTGAGCAGCAGCGGATCGAACACCTGCCACCGGTCCTGCGCGTAAAGCCCCACGAGTTCGCCCTGTTCGCTGAAGCTGCCGATCGCCGGATCCCAGGCCCATGGCTGCCACATGGCGGGATCTGCCAGATAGGCGCTGGTGACGTGATCGTTGCGGTATTCGACGCCGGTCGTGAGGGCATGGCTTCCGGCTTCGATATTCATCCGAAGATCGCCGCCCCAGTTCTCGATCTCGGCGCCGTAAAGTCCCCAGCGGTCGAACCGGTCGAGCTGGAACTCGGCCTTCGACCAGTAGCCGGTAAATTCGAAACCGACCGGGCCGCCGTTGGCGAACCGGTAATTGGCGATCGCCGTTCGGCGCTGCGCTTCACCCGGAAAGAGAGGGTCGCCTTCCAGAACCGGCCAGTTGGGCCGTGCGCCGAATTCGCCTTTCTCGTCGCGTTGCTCGTAGCTCAGCGAGAATGCGTGGCCGATGCCGACATCGCCGCCGATCTTCGCGAAGGCGACGTTCTGCTCCGCGCCGCTTCCGGGTACTTCGTTCCCGTCGCCGTCGTCGTAGGGGTCTCTGTCCTGGTGCACGTATGACGCGATGATGCCGACGCCGCCGGCGATCCGTCCGAACGCCGTGCCGGACAGCTTGTAGCCGTCGTTGGAAAACCATCCGCCGCGCACGATGCCGCCGACATTGCGACCGGGTTCGAGGAGATCGACGGCATCTCGGGTCCGGAATCGGATTGCGCCACCGATGGTGCCGAAGCCCGAAGTGGCTTCGCCTGCGCCGGTCTGGACGTCGACGCTCTCGAGCAGCTCGGGCTCCACCGACACCCGGCCCACATGATGGAACAGGGTGCCCTGAACCTGCGCGCCGTCGATCGAGATGTTGAGCTGCGCGTCTTCGAGGCCGCGCACGTAGATTTTCTCTGCAATGCCGATCGCCCCGCCGACCGAAACGGAGGGGGTCTTGCGGAAGAGATCCTTGAGATCGTTTGCCTGGGTGATTTCGATATCCTCTCGATCGATCAGCGAGTCGGTCAGTTTACCGACCACGACGATGGCTTCGTCCGAGACGCCTGCTTCGTCGTCATCGATGACCAGTACATCCGAACCGGCCGGTTCGATGGTCTGCGCGGACGCTATCGAGGGCCAGATTATTGCGGAAGCGGCCAGGATGTTCGCCTTGGTGTAGATCATTTATTTCCCTTGTTGCATTGCGTCGGCGGCAGTTTCGATCACTCGGAATGGCGCACTCGTTTCAAACGAGGTGGGCTGCTAATGAGAGTAATTCGCAAATGCAATGGTAATGGCCGTTTTTTCCAATTTCCACGTCTACTGAGTGTCGGGACACCTCGGTTTCAGGCATCAACCGTTATAGGGGTTGGGCGAATTCTGCGGCTTCGGTCATGCCCAACCAGACCATGTCCGCCGAGGTTTTCGCTATCGAAACGGGGAATACCCTATATACCGACTTCGGCTAACCCACCTGCATTTATATTGCGAGGCATTCGCATTGACTCCCTGAGGGTGCAGCTCTAGCCGACCTGCAAACGATTCGCAGGAAGGGATTTATGAGGGTTCTCCACACGGCCGGTGCAGCCGGTTTCGCCATGCTCGCTACGCCGCTCGCCGCGCAGGACACGGGCGATCCTGCGCCGCCTGCGGAGGAACGGGCAGCGCAATCCGAAGGTGAGGACGAGGGCGACATGATCATTGTCACCGGGCGTGCGCAGAAGCTGTACCGGGTGGAGGAGGTCTCGGTCGGCAAGCTCGACACGCCGCCGCTCGAATCCAGCTTGGTGGTGACCACCATCACGGAAGAGCTGATCGAGGACCAGGGCGCGCGCGATGCGCAGGACCTCTATCGCAACATCTCGGGCGTCAGCTTCTTCAGCTATGCCGGGGTGACCGCGCGCGGCTTCCGGCAGGAGGAGAATTTCTACGACGGCCTGCGCGGCGATCCCTATGCGGGCTTTTCCGTGCCGCAGCTGTTCAATGTGGAACGGGTCGAATTCCTCAAGGGGCCGAGCGGCATGCTCTACGGCCCCGGCGCGCCGGGCGGCCTGTTCAACTACGTGACCAAAAAGCCCGACCTGGAGGAGTTCTCCGGCCAGGTGAAGGCTATCGGCGGGACCGAGGACCGCTTCGGCGGATCAGCCGAGGTCAACGCGCCGCTCGGCCGCGGGTTCGGGGTGCGCGGGGGCCTGTTCTACGAGGACCGCGGCACCTTCCGCTTCAACTCCGCCTCGCGCACGCTGATCGCGGATACCGGCCTCGCGATGGACGGAGGGCCCGTGCGCGTGGACGTGCAGGGCACCCGCTACGACCAGGAACTTGACGCCAACCGCCTGCGCGGCGTGCCGGTGGACGACGAGGGCGAGTTTCTCACCTCGCGCCGCTGGAACCACAACGAGCCGGGCGACTTCCTGAACCTCGTTTCCGACGTTTTCCAGGTGCGGCTGGAGGCGCAGCCGGTCGAAGGCCTGAGCCTCGATGCCACCGCGCGCTACAACGATGCGCAGGAGGTGCAGAACTACCACGAACCGCGCGGCCTGTTCGATTCCGACGGCGACGGCACGATCGACGCCACCATCCGCGAGTTCCGCGACCAGCTTCGCACGCAGGAAAGCTGGTCCTTCGGCGGCAACCTCGTCTGGGCCGCCGGGATTTCGGGCGATGTCCGCAACCGCCTGCTGGTCGGTGCGGACCATTTCGAGGGCGACACCTACTTCCGCGGCCGGTCCCTGCGCGGCCGCACGGTCGACACGCCCGGCCTGCCGAACCCGCTCAGCCTGTTCGACCCGGTCTACGGCCAGTCCGACCCGGCGACTTACGACCAGGGACCTTACACAGTCACCCTGACCGACAGCGAGCGGACCGGCATCTACGTGCTGGACGAACTGACCATCGGCCGCCTGATCCTCGTCGGCGGCATCCGGCGCGACGATTTCTACGACAATTCCGACGGCACCGTGTTCGAGGACAGCCAGACCACCTATCGCGGCGGGGTTGTCTACCGCGTCACGGACGAGATTTCCGCCTTCGGCCAGTACGCCACCAGCTTCGAACCGCAGAGCGCGGCGTCCCAGAACCCGCTCGCCGGCGGACCGTTCGCGCCGACCACGGGCGACATCTACGAAGCGGGGATCAAGACCGCGCTGTTCAACGGGCAGATCCAGTCCACCCTGTCCGCCTACCGGATCACACGGTCGAACATCCTGCAGACCGACCCGCGCGGCGATACCGGAAACGACGGCGTGGACGACCTGCTTTCCATCGGGGAGATCACCAGCAAGGGGATAGAGTTCGACATCGCGGCGGACGTCACGCCCGACTGGGTGGTGACGGCCGCTTACGGCTACAACGACACGCGGATCACGCAGGACAATGCCGGCGGAGGCTTTTCCAACAATGTCGGGGACCGCTTCGCCAACGCGCCCGAGCATCAGCTCGGCTTCTGGACGCGCTACCAGTTCCCCGCGATCGGCCTCGCGGCGGCGCTGGGCGGGGACTACGTTTCGGAACGCGTCAGCATCAGCGGCCAGCCGGTCAATCCCTACATGGTGTTCGATGCCTCGCTGATCTACGAGACCGGGCCGTTCCGCGCCCTGCTGCGGGTCGATAACCTGTTCGACGAGACCTATGCGGCCTCAGGCTTCATCGACCGGACCGGCCACTTCCCCGGCGCGCCGCGCTCCGCGTTCCTCGAAGTGGGTTACGAATTCTGATGGAAATGGCGCGGGCCATGGACGGCGGCACGCAAGTCCGTGCGAAGCCCGCGCCCAAGGCCGCGCGCACCTGGTGGAAAGTGCACCAGTGGGTCGGGCTGAAGATCAGCCTGTTCATGACCTTCATCCTGTTCACCGGCACGCTGGCCGTGATGAGCGCGGAGATCGACTGGCTGCTCCAGCCGAGCCTGCGGGTCGCGCCTTCGACCGTGGAAGGCCCGGTCGCCTGGGCCAGGATTGCCGAAAACGCGATCGAATACCCGGGCGTCGCGAAAGCCTCCTCGATCGAGGCGCCGACCGCCTCCGCCTTTGCCGCCAAGGTCACGGTCGAGGACGCCGAGGGCGAACTGTTCTTCCTCCACGCCCATCCGACAACCGGCGAAATCCAGGGCACCGGCCCGTGGGTCGGCGCGCGGCGGGTACTGCGCAACATGCACCGGCACCTGAACCTGCCGGTCTGGATCGGGGTACCGATCGTCACCTCGCTTGCCTTCCTGCTGCTGGTGACGCTGGTCTCTTCCTTCGTCGTCTACAAGAAATGGTGGCGCGGTTTTGCCAAGCCGCTGCGCACGCGCGATGCGCGGACCTGGTGGGGCGATTTCCACCGGTTGGCGGGCGTCTGGTCGCTGTGGTTCGTTGCCTTGATCAGCCTGACGAGCGTCTGGTATTTCGTGGAAAGCCTGGGCGGCGACGCGCCGCGCCAGCCGAGCGTGGAACTGGAGGGCCCGACCGGTACGACCCTTGCGCCCGCCGACCTCGCCGCGGCGTTCGAGGCGGCACTGGCCGCCAATCCGGACCTGCGGGTACAGGGCGCTCTTCTGCCCACGGCCGACGACCCGCTGCTCCAGCTTCACGGCGATTACGAGGCGGTGCTGGTGCGACCCCGCTCGAACGCGGTCTGGGTCGATAGCCGTACGGCGGAAGTTTTGCTGACGACGGACGGGCGCGATCTGGGCCTGCACCAGCGGATCGGGGAAATGGCCGATCCGCTGCATTTCGGCTATTTCGGCGGATACTGGACCAAGGTGCCGTGGTTCCTGTTCGGGCTCGCGCTGACCGGGCTCGCTGTTTCCGGCGCGGCGATCTACTCGCTCAGGATCGCGCGGGAGCGCGGCTCCGCCGTGCAGCTGTCACGCGCGTTTTCCGGAATGTGGCAGGGCATGGGCCATTGGCGCTGGCTGTCGGTCGGCCTGCTCGTGGTGGCGAGCGTGTTCCTGGTTTTCCTCTTCACCGGTATCCCCTGACCAGCGAAATGAAAAACCCCCCGCTCCGGTGGAGCGAGGGGCTTCTTCTTTCGGTTAGTCGAATGCCGGACCGACAGGTCCGACGGTTCGATTATTCCGGGTACATCAGCGAAACGGTGGCATTGCCGCCCGTTTCGGAGACGGTGAATGCGGCCGGGCCGAATTTCGGAGCGCCACCGGTCTGCGCGGTGCCGCTGAGGCCCCAAGCTTCGGTCGGGCCGGCTTCGCCAAGCTCGACATTGCCGTCGGCGTTCTGGTCGTGGATCACCGCAGCGGCGTACTGGCCGGGGGCCACGCCTTCGAAGGTCGCGGTCACGGTCGCACCGGACGCGTCGACCTTCTGAGTATAGGTACCTTCGGCGCCGGCAAAACCTTCTTCGTTCTGCAGCGCGACGAAGAGCTGGCCTTCGCCCGGCTCGACGCCGTTGATGGTCACGGTCACGCCGCCTTCGCCGGCCATGGCGGTATCGCCGGCCATCGGGTCGGTGGCCATCGCGTCATCGGTCATCGCCGTGTCGTCGGTGGTAGCCGTGTCGGTTTCGGCACCGCCGCAAGCGGCGAGCGCGAGAGCCGGAGCGGCAGCGGCCAAAAGCATGAACTTCTTCATTGGTAATCCCCTTATAGGAACAGGTTCGGTCACCATACCGCCATCCGTCTCAGTCGGTACGGCCGAACGGTATGAGGGAACAATGTGGCGAAGTCCGCGGTGTTCCGAAAAAACTGAAAATGCGATGAACCGAGGGTCAGGAGTTGCGGATTTCCGCCATTCTGCCAAACTTGGTGGCCGGGTCGCAAACTGGGGGATCGATCGATGATTCGTGCAATTGTGGCAACGTTTGCAATTCTTGCAGCGCTGGTTTCCGCCGCGTCCGCGAGCGCACAGACAGCGCCGGTCTTCCCGCGCGAAGATCTTTTCCAGGCCGGCAATACCGCGCACCAGAACGGGCAATACGCACTCGCTTCGCGCGAGTTCGAAGCGGCATGCCGGGCCGGGCACTATCCGGCCTGCTACAACTTCGCGTTGATGCACGACGCAGGCACCGCGACCGGTGCGAGCCAGGCGATGGCACGCGATCTCTATCGCCGGATCTGCGATGCCGGGTACAGCATGGGGTGCTACAATTACGGCGCCTATCTCGACCAGGGGAAGGGCGGGGCGCGCGATGCCGCGACCGCCTATCGCGTTTTCGCCGATCTGGCCGCCAAGGGGCACATGAAGGGCGCCTACAATGCCGGCCACATGGCGCTGAACGGCGACGGGACGGATGCCGACATCTTCACCGCGATCCGATTTTTCGAAATCGCCGCAGGCAAGGGCAGCGCCGAAGCGCAGACCGCGATGGGCGCGATCTACGAAGGCGGGTTCGGCCATTTCGTCGATATTCCCAAGGCGCTGGAATGGTACCGCAAGGCTGCGGCCCAGGGGGACGTTTTCGCCAGTTCGCGCGTCACCCTGATCGCGCAGGTCGCTTACGAGCGCGGGATCGATGCCGAGGAGAACGGCGATTATGCCGAGGCGGGCAAGGCGTTTGCCTTCAGTTGCGAGCGCGGGTTCCAGATGGGCTGTTACCAGTACGGCATCTACCAGTATTACGGGCGCGACGGTGTCCGGAAGGACGTGTTCGCGGCGTTCGACGCCTTCAATGGGTATTGCCGGTCCGATCCCGATTTCGGCTGCCCCTCGGTCATGAAGGTGGCGTGGGAAACCCGTGGGTCCAATTTCCGCGACATAGGGCCGCTGCGAACATGGCTGGAAGCGAAATGCCGCCGCGGCCGCGGGGTCCACTGCTACAACCTGTCCATGCTTTACGAGAACGGCGGCTTCGGAATGGCGAACCGGGCCAAGCGGCTGGAATATCTGAAAGCGGCGTGCGACTTGAACGTGAAGGAAGGATGCAGCGCGCACGAGCAGTTCACGGCGCCCGATTTCAGGACCCTGCAGATCACACAGGCGCCGACCTATTCGTCGCGCTATTCCATGACGAACGGCTCATACCGGTCGCCTTCCAGCAGCGGCAGCACGATGGCGAACTACAATGCGCGCCAGGCGGCACGCGATTTCTCGCAGCACCTTAATTCGATCCGCGCCATCGGATCGGCGACGGTCAGGACCTGTCCCGCCAGCAACCGTTATTGCTGACGGGATATCCGATCCCGAGTCTTGCCGAAGGTCAGGGGCGCGTCTGGCCCTGACCGTGAACGAGGTACTTGAAGCTGGTCAGCTGCTCGAGGCCGACAGGCCCGCGTGCATGCATCTTCCCGGTGGCGATACCGATTTCCGCACCCATGCCGAATTCGCCGCCATCGGCGAACTGGGTCGAGGCGTTGTGCATGACAATAGCGCTATCGATCGCGGTCATGAAGCGGCGTGCGGCTGCATCGTCCTCGGTCATGATCGCATCGGTGTGGTGCGAGCTGTGCTCGTCCACCCAGGCGATCGCTTCGTCGAGGCCCTCGACGATCTTCACGCTGGCGATGGGATCGAGATACTCGGTGTCCCAGTCCTCGTCCGTCGCCGGCTTGATCCGGTCGTCGATCGAAACGGCGGTCTCGTCGCCGCGCAGTTCGCAGTCGGAGCCCATGATTTCCGCAAGGCGCGGCACGAAATCGTCGGCCACGGCGCGGTCCACCACGATGCTTTCCGTCGCGCCGCATACGCCGGTGCGGCGTAGTTTCGCGTTGCGAATAACTTCGGCCGCCTTGTCGAGATCGGCGGCTTCGTGGACGTAACTGTGGCAGTTGCCGTCGAGGTGCAGCAGCGTGGGCACGCTCGCCTGGTCACGGACCAGTTCGACAAGGCCGCGTCCCCCGCGCGGGATGACGAGGTCGACGAATTCGTCGGCGGTCAGCAGCGCGGCGACCGCGGCACGGTCGGTCGTGCCGACGGTCTGCACCGCGTCTTCGGGCAGGCCGGCTTCGGCGAGGCCCTTGCGCATGCATTCGACGATCACGCGGGTGGAATGGCGGCTCTCGCTCCCGCCACGCAGGATCACGGCGTTGCCCGACTTGAGGCACAGCGCGCTCGCATCGGCACCGACATTGGGGCGCGATTCGTAGATCATGCCGACCACGCCGATGGGCACGGCGACGCGTTCGATCTTCAGCCCGTTGGGCCGGTCGAACTGCGCGAGTTGACGCCCGACGGGATCGGGCAGTTCGGCGATCTGTTCCAGCGCCGCGGCCATGCCTTCGACGCGGTCCTCGGTCAGGCGCAGGCGGTCGACGAAGCTGTCGGGCTTCTTGCCTTCGACGCCGGCGACGTCCTTCGCGTTCGCTTCCAGCAGCGAGTCGGTATTGTCGCGCAGCGCCTTCGCCGCAGCGCGCAGCGCCGCGTTCTTGGCGTCCGTGCTCGCAGCGAGCAGGCCGCGGGTGGCCTCGCGGGCCCTCCGGCCGAGCTGGTGGACGTGGATGGTGGGGTCTTCGCTCATGTCGTTCATTGATTTCCTCCGGCTTACCAGAATGACGGATGGCGGCGCGTCATGTTCCGCGCCCGCCCTTGTCCGTCGTGATCAGCGCAGTTCTTCCGCGCGGTGGAAGGCGGCTTCCAGCGTGGCCTTCATCAGGCGATCGAGGTCGCCACTCCCGTTGAGGGCGTCCAGCCCGGCGGCCGTGGTCCCGCCCTTGCTGGTGACCGAATTGCGCCAGTCTTCCAGCGACTTGTCCGCGCCGTCCAGCGCCTGCGCGATCGTGCCTTCCATGGTGGAGAGGACGAGCGTGCGCGCTTCGTCATGGCTGAAGCCGAGCCCTTCCGCAGCGGCGCAATAGGCGCGCGCGATCTCGAACACGTATCCCGGGCCCGATCCGGCGACGGCGGTGATCTTGTCGAGCGATTCCTCTTCGTCCACGACCAGCACGGTTCCGGCCCGCTCCATCATTTCGACCGCGTGGTCCTGCATCGCCTGCGACACGCCGGGCCCGGCGACGACGCCGCTGGTGCCCTTGCCGATGGAGGCGGGAAGGTTGGGCATCACGCGCACCACCGGTGCATCGCCCAGCGCCTTCGATATGCGCGCGACGGATGCGCCCGCCGCGATCGAGAGCGCATAGCCGCCATCGTTCAGGAGTTCGGCATAACGCGGCATTACGTCGTCGATCATCTGCGGCTTGATGGCGACGATGATCACGTCGAACGTGCCGTCCAGCTCATCCGCGTCGCGATGGAGGCTGACGCCTTCGGGCGCGGATTCGAGCATCGGATCGACGATGGCGAATTTTTCCGGTCCGGTTTTCCACTGGTTGAGGAGCGCGCCGCCCATGGCGCCGCAGCCGACTAGCAGGATCGAATTGAAAATAGTGGTCTCCCATGGAGTTACGGCAGACCTGCTCCCGCCGCACAGGGCAGGGCGTCTTGCCGGATGATCAGGAACGCCGGACCCTAGCAGAAATCGCCATTCCGGACCACCCGTTGTGCATCGCAGCGATAGTCCCTAGGTCCCGCGGCACTCCTTTCTCCGCCAAGCATGGATGACGATGCCCGAGCAGAAGAAACCCAAGCAGAAGACCCTCGTGGTCAAGATCGGCTCCACCCTCGTGGCGAACCGCCAGCGGCTGACCCCGCGGTTCGGATTCTTGCAGCAGCTGATGGACGACATCACCCGCCTGCGCGAAAGCGGCACCAATGTGATCCTGTGCAGTTCGGGCGCCGTCGCGCTGGGCCTGCGCACGGTGGGCGAGACGCCGGAGAGCGCCGGGGTGAGCGACAAGCAGGCCGCCGCCGCCTGCGGCATGCCACTGCTGCTCAATGCCTATCGCCAGATCGGTCACGAATTCGGGATCGATATCGCGCAGGTCCTGCTGACGCTGGGCGATTTCGAGCATCACCGGCGCTTCCTCAACACGCGCAACACCGTGTTCCGCCTGCTGGAAGCGGGCGTCATGCCGATCGTGAACGAGAACGACACGATCACGACCGAGGAAATCCGCGTGGGCGACAACGACCGCCTGGCCGCCAAGGTCGCGCAGATGGCCGACGCGGACGATTTCATCATCCTGACCGAGGTCGACGGCCTCTATGATCGCAACCCGGCCGAAGAAGGCGCGAAGCTGATCGAGGAAGTGGTCGACGTCGCGCCTTACATGGCTGCGACGCAGGGCAAGAGCACGCTGGGCACCGGCGGCATGACCACCAAGCTGATGGCGGCCAACATCGCGCAGGAAGCGGGCTGCACGACCTATATCTCGCATGGCGAGGTCGACCGGCCGCTGACCTGGGTGCTGGAAGGCAAGCAGCGCTGCAGCCGCTTCCCCGCGCACGACGTGCCCAGCACCGGCTGGGAACGCTGGATCGCCAACCGCCTGCAGGTGGCGGGCCGCATCACCGTGTCGGACGCGGTCGCGGACGAGATTGCCGAAGGGGACCGCCCCGTCCGGCGCGAGGACATCCTGTCGATGAACGGCGATTTCACGCGCGGCGACGTGCTGCATGTCTTCGACGAGGCCGAAACCGAACGCGCCCGCGGTCTCAGCGACTTCACGTCGGAGGAGTTGCGCGTCCTGACGGTCAACGCCGACCTCGATGCGGAGCAGTTGCTCGGCTACCGGACCAAGGGCGAGGTGATCCGCGCCAAGAACCTCGTCCCGCTGGAAGGGCGGCACCTGCGCTGGAACGTGAACGACGAGCTGGGCGGGGGCTGACAGCTCCCGCGTCTCTGCTCGCGCCACGTCCGGGGAATTTCCCGGGCGATCCGCCGGTGTTTCACTTGGCGTTCAGCGCGGGGAGTTCTATACGCGCGGCCATGCATACCAAATCCCTGCGCCGCGCCGCGGCTTTCTCCCTCCTTGCCGCCACCACCGCCCTCACGGCCTGCGGCGGCGGCTCCGGCAATGCCGGGGTGCGCGATACCGCCTATGTCGCGCGGGACGTGGAAACGCTCTACAGCTCGGCCAAGGACCGGCTCGATCGCGGGCAGTCGACGCTCGCCGCGGCGCTGTTCGACGAGGTCGAGCGCCAGCATCCCTATTCGCCCTGGGCCCGCCGTGCGCAGCTGATGAGCGCGTTCAGCTATTACAGCGCGCGCGATTACAACAAGGCGATCCAGAGCGCGCAGCGCTTCCTGTCGATCCACCCGGGCAACAAGGACGCGCCTTATGCCTACTACCTGATCGGCCTGTCCTATTACGAGCAGATCAGCGACGTGACGCGCGACCAGCGGATCACGGAACAGGCGCGGATCGCACTGACGGAAGTCACGCGCCGCTTCCCCAATTCGTCCTATGCCAACGACGCCCGGCTGAAGCTGGACCTCGTGGAGGATCACCTCGCGGGCAAGGAAATGGAGATCGGCCGGTATTACCAGCGCTCCGGCCGCTGGCTCGCCGCGCAGATCCGCTTCCAGAACGTGGTCGACGAATACCAGACCACCAGCCACGCGCCCGAAGCGCTCTATCGCCTGACGGAGAGCAGCCTTGCGCTGGGCATTCCGGCAGAAGCGAAGAAGTACGCCGCCGTGCTGGGCGCCAACTATCCGGGCAGCGAATGGTACGACAAGGCCTACGACCTGATCGGCGACAAGGCACCCGAACTGGCCAGCATCGGCGGCTGACGCCGCCGGCCGGTCTTGCATCGCAATTCGAAAGGGGCGGCCGATCTGGCTGCCCCTTTTTCGTGTGTCGGCAACCGGCATGTGTTGAAAATGGGACGTAGCCGGATTCACGGGCGTGACGCGGTCCAAGCCTTTGGATAAGAAGCATCCCGAAGCATGCTGACCCATCTCGCCATCCGCAACATCGTGCTGATCGAGGCGCTGGACCTGGAGTTCCGCCGCGGTCTCGGCGTGCTGACCGGCGAAACGGGTGCGGGCAAGTCCATCCTGCTCGACGCGCTGGGCCTCGTCCTGGGCAACCGGGCGGACAGCGGGCTGGTGCGCGCCGGCGAACCCAAGGCGAGCGTGACGGCCACCTTCGAATTCGCGAACCTGCCGCCCGCGATCGCCGAGGCGCTGGACGATGCCGATATCGAGATAGAACCGGGCGAACCGCTGATCGTGCGCCGCCAACTAAAAGCCGATGGCGGATCGAAGGCCTTCGTCAACGACCAGCCCGTGGGCGTCGCCTTGTTGCGCGAATTCGCCAACGCGCTGGTCGAACTGCATGGCCAGCACGACGATCGCGGCCTCGTCAATCCGCGCGGCCATCGCACCCTGCTGGACCGCTATGCCGGCGCCGACAGCGCCGCGGTATCGAAGGCGTGGCGCACATGGCAGGACGCGCGCGCCCGGCTGGAGGCGGCCGAAGCGGAAATCGAACAGGCGCGCGCCGACCAGGATCTGCTGCTGGCGCACCTTGCGGAACTGACTGCGCTGGAGCCGCAGGCGGGCGAGGAAGCGCGGCTGGATGCGACCCGGGCCGACATGCGCAAGGGAGAGCGGCTCGCGGGCGACCTGGAGGATTTGCGGCAGGTGTGGGACGGATCGGACTCGCCGCTTGCCGCCATGCGCGTCGCCGCGCGCAAGCTCGACCGCATCGGGGAAGAACATCCGCTGCTGGCCGAAGCGCTGGCCTCGCTCGACCGGGCGGTGATCGAGGCGGGCGAAGCGGAAGCGAAGCTGCAGGCAGCGGCCGAAGCGCTGGTGCACGACCCCGCCGCGCTGGACGCGGCGGAAAGCCGGCTGTTCGATTTGCGGGCACTGGCGCGCAAGCATGATTGCCAGGTCGACGACCTGCCCGAGACCATGCGCTCCATGCGCGCGAAGCTGGATGCGATCGAGGCCGGCGATGCCGAGATCGACGCGCTGGAGGAAGCTGCAAAGGAAGCGGCGGTCGCCTATCGCAACGCGGCGGAAAAGCTGCACGCGGACCGGCTGGCGGCGGCGGAACGGCTGGACGCGGCGGTCGCGCATGAGCTCGTGCCGCTGAAGCTCGATGCTGCGCGGTTCCGCACGCAGGTGGAACTGCTGGACGAGGACCGCTGGGGCGCCCACGGCATGGACGCGGTCGAATTCCTCATCGCCACCAACCCCGGGGCGGATTTCGCCCCGCTGGGCAAGATCGCGAGCGGCGGCGAACTCTCGCGCTTCATTCTCGCGCTCAAGGTCGCGCTGGCGGAGCAGGGCGGGGCGGCCACGGTGATCTTCGACGAGATCGACCGCGGCGTCGGCGGCGCAGTAGCAAGCGCCATCGGCGAACGGCTGGCCCGGCTGGCGAGCGACGGGCAATTGCTGGCCGTCACGCACAGCCCGCAAGTCGCCGCGCGCGGCGGCACGCACTACCTGATCGCCAAGTCGTCCGAGGGCACCGTGACGCGCACCAGCGTCGGCCTGCTCGACGCGGAAGGCCGGCAGGAAGAGATCGCCCGGATGCTGAGCGGCGCCGAAGTGACCCCCGAAGCGCGCGCGCAGGCGGACAGGCTGCTGGAGGGCGTGTGATCTGCCGTGCCGATCTTGTGTCGGAAATCCGAAACACCGATCCCCGCTTTGAGCCGATTGTTGAGCAATTTCTCAAGGAGTGGTCCAATGAGGCGGATGAAGGCGCCCTTCCGGAATATCTTCTTTTCGCGGAAATAAGTCGCGTGATCGCTGAAGACATCAGAACTGGAAACCGGGCACCGCTTCCAAAGATTTTTGCGATGATCGAACGCCTTCACATCGATGGCGATGATCATGTAAGGGAAGCCGCGACAGTCGGGCTTTTGGAAGACATCCAGACGCAGCTTCTTCTCAGCAACACCGGTTGGCACCTGGCCCATCCTTATTTGGGTTCCGAATCCAAGAGATGGTGGGACAAGCTGTTCCTTCTTTGGAATGCTGGTCAGTACGATGCGCTACATGAAGACTGAACTTTCAGAAGCCGAAGCCGCCAACGAACTGATGCGGCTGGCGAAGACGATCGCGCGGCACAACCGGCTCTACCATGCCGAGGACGCGCCGGAGATCACCGACCAGGAATACGACGCGCTGGTGCGGCGCAATGCGGAGCTTGAAGCGGCGTTTCCGCATCTGGTGCGCGCGGATTCCCCGTCGCAGGGGGTGGGGCACGAAGTGGCGGCCTCCCCGCTGTCCAAGGTGCGGCACGAAGTGCGCATGCTCAGCCTCGACAATGCGTTCGACGACAAGGAAGTGCGCGAATTCGTGGCGCGGGTCCGGCGGTTCCTGAACCTGTCCGAAGACGAGCCGGTCGCCTTCACGGCCGAGGACAAGATCGACGGCCTGTCCTGCTCGCTGCGATACGAGGGCGGGCGGCTGGTCCGCGCCGCGACTCGCGGGGACGGCTCCGTGGGCGAGGACGTGACGCCGAACGTAGCGCATATCGCCGACATTCCGCAGCAATTGCCGGACGGGGTTCCGGACGTCTTCGAGGTGCGCGGCGAGGTCTACATGGAGCGGGGCGCCTTTGCAGAACTGAACGCTGCGCAGGAAAAGGCGGGCGGCAAGCTGTTCGCCAATCCGCGCAATGCGGCTGCGGGGTCCCTGCGACAGAAGGATCCGTCCGTGACGGCGCGGCGTCCCTTGCGCTTCTGGGCGCATGGCTGGGGCGATGCCAGCGAGGTTCCGGGCGCGACGCAGCATGAGGTCATCGACGCGATCCGGTCCTGGGGTTTCCCGGTCTCGGCGGACTTCGTGCGGGTCGAGGATATCGAGGGGATGCTCGCCCATTATGCGAAGATCGCCGGGCAACGCTCTGATCTGCCCTATGAAATCGACGGCGTGGTCTACAAGGTAGACCGGCTCGACTGGCAGGCGCGGCTCGGCTTCGTTGCGAAAGCGCCGCGCTGGGCCATCGCGCGCAAGTTCCCGGCCGAACAGGCCGAGACCATGCTGGAAAGCATCGACATCCAGGTCGGCCGCACGGGCAAGCTGACGCCGGTCGGACGCCTCGCCCCGGTGATGGTCGGCGGGGTGACGGTCACGAATGTGACGCTCCACAATCGTGACGAGATCGAGCGGCTAGGCGTGCGCCCCGGCGACCGGGTCCAGGTCCAGCGGGCAGGGGACGTTATCCCGCAGGTCGTCGCCAACCTGACACCGGACGAGAAACGCGAACCCTTCGTGTTCCCTAATACCTGCCCCGAATGCGGCAGCGATGCCGTGAGCGAGGAAGGCGAGGTGGACGTGCGTTGCACCGGCGGGCTGATCTGCCCCGCGCAGCGGACCGAGCGGCTGAAGCATTTCGTGAGCCGCGGCGCACTCGATATCGACGGACTGGGCGAGAAGACCATCGACCAGTTCTTCGCCCTCGGCTGGCTGGAAAGCCCGGCGGACATCTTCCGGCTGCGCAAGCGCCGCGAGGACATCCTGGCGCTCGAGGGGTGGAAAGACAGATCTGTGGACAACCTGTTGGCATCTGTGGAAAACCGGCGCCGGCCCGACGCCGCGCGGCTGCTGTTCGGCCTTGGCATCCGCCATGTCGGTGCGGTCACCGCGCGCGACCTGATGAAGCATTTCCACGAGCTGCCCGCCTTGCGCGAAACCGCGGAGAAAGCGCGCGCCGGGGACGAGGACGCCGCGGGCGAACTGACTGCCATCGACGGCATCGGCGGCGCGGTGGTGGAAGCGCTGGGCGACTTCTTCCACGAGGAGCACAATTGTGAGGTCTGGGACGACATCCTCTCCGAAGTGAGCCCCCCGCGATACGAGGTGGAGACGCGCGACAGTCCGGTCGCGGGGAAGACCGTGGTTTTCACCGGCAAGCTGGAAACCATGAGCCGCGACGAGGCGAAGGCGCAGGCCGAACGGCTCGGGGCCAAGGCCAGCGGATCGGTCAGCGCGAAGACGGACCTGCTGGTCGCCGGGCCGGGCGCGGGCAGCAAGCTGAAGAAGGCGGAGGAACTGGGGATCGAAGTCGTGGACGAAGCGGGCTGGGCCGAACTCGTGAAGGCCGCCGGATGACCATCGCTCCCGATTTGGCGCGCAAAGCCAAGCTGCTGGGGCTGGCGCTGCTGATTGGTGTGCCGCTGATCGCGCTGGTCGCCGTCTACACGCAGCGTTTCATCGATGCGCGCCACCTTCCCGTACTGACCGTCCCCTTGGGCGAGCACGCCGAGGAAGTGGTCGAGGAAGTCGCCGACCGGCGCACGCCCCAGTTGCAGGCGCTCGACGATGCGCTGTTCGATGCGGGCAGCAGTCTCGATTCCCATCTGGGCATCGCGGTGGTGGATGTCGCCACCGGCAGGGCCGCCGATTTCAACGGCCGCGAACCCATGCCGCAGCAAAGCGTGAGCAAGATGTGGGTTGCCCTCGCCGCGCTCGACCTAGCCGATCGCGGGACGCTGAACCTGAACGAGGTCGCGACCGTCCGGCGGCAGGACCTGACCCTGTTCCACCAGCCGATTCGCGAGCAGGTCGTCTCGCAAGGCAGCTTCCGCGCGACCTATGGTGAGTTGATGCGGCTGGCGATCACGGGCAGCGACAATACCGCCAACGACATGCTGCTGAGACGCGTCGGCGGCCCGAAGGTGGTGCGGTCGATCCTCGCGCAAAAGGACATCGACGGCATCCGCTTCGGACCGGGCGAGCGGCTGATGCAGTCGGGCATCGCCGCCCTGAAATGGGACCCGAGCTTTTCCGTCGGACGCAGTTTCTACGACGCGCGCGACATGGTGCCTGCCGCCGCCCGGCGCGAGGCATTCGAACGCTATGTGGACGATCCGGTCGACGGCGCAACGGCGCTGGCCATCGCGCGCACGCTGGCACGACTGGCGAAAGGCGACCTGCTTTCTCCTGCCTCGACCGAGCGCCTCGTCGGCCTGATGCGGCAGGCGAAAAGCGGGCCCAACCGGCTGAAGGGCGGTGCGCCCTCCGGCTGGACGGTCGCGCACAAGACCGGCACCGGGCAGGAACTGGCCACGAGCGGACGCAAGGAACAGGCGGGATACAACGACATCGCCATCCTCACCGCGCCCGACGGACGCCGTTATGCCGTGGCCGTCCTGATCGGGCGAACCGACAAGCCCATCCCCGAGAGGATGGACATGATGCACCGCGTCGTGGCTGCCGTGGTCGCCTATCACGAGGCGATGGGCTGATAGCATGAAGGAACCGCAGTCCTATCTGGCTCTCGGCATCGTGCTGGGAACCACCTTCGGACTGCTGCTGGACAATTTCGTGCTCTGGATGTGCCTCGGCCTCGTCATCGGCGCCGCGCTGGACGAGAAGCGCCGGCGCGAAACCGACAAGGACGACGATGACGCGACCTAGTCGTTGGGCATCAGGTGGATTTCGCGCACGCAGGAGGTGTCCGGCTGCTGCAGCGCGAAGACGACCGCGTCGGCAATGTCCTGCGGCTGCAGCTTGGTCGGCTTCGCCTCGTCGAAGAAGGGCGTGTCCACCATGCCGGGCGAGATCACCGTGCAGCGGCCGCCCCATTCGCGCATTTCCTCCGCCAGGTTTCCGGCGAAGCCATGCACGAACCACTTGGTCGCGCTGTAGACCGATCCTTTCATGTGGTCGCGGCCGGCTTTCGATCCGGTGACGATGAACTGCCCCTTGGACTTCTTCAGTTCCGGGATGGCGGCATGCGCGGTGTAGAGCACGGCCATCACGTTGAGGTCGACCATGTCGCGCCACTCTTCCGGGTCGCCATCCCCGACGCCCGCCTTGCTGACGCCCTTGCCGGCATTGGCGAAAACTGCGTCGAGGCTGCCGAAATGCGATGCGGTCCTTGCGACGGAATCGGCTAGGAAATCGTGGTCCGTTGCATCCCCGGGAAGCGCGATCGCTGCCTCTCCGATCTCGTCCGCCAGCGCGTTCAGCTTGTCTTCCGACCGCGCGAGCAGCGCGACGTTCCAGCCCGCCTTCGCGGCGGCGCGTGCCGTTGCCTCGCCGATGCCCGTCGATGCGCCCGTGATGAGGAGCGTCTTTGCCATGATGCCTGTCCTTCGATTGAAATGGAGTGTTCGAAGGCACAATGGCCGGACCGCCCCGGCCGTTCCGTCACTCTATCAGCGGCGGTCCCGATGCCTCGTCCTGCCGGTCGAGGCGGGAAACCCATTTCATCACCCCGCCTTCGATCGGCGTCCACCAACCCGTCCGCACCCCGGCCTCGGCTAGCATGTCGCTCGTCCACTGGTTGCAGGTCCGGCCGAGCCAGTATCGCCCCGTCGCCGGGTAGTATCGGGAGGTGGGCGCATAATCCGCGCGCAGTTCCGCCCGCGGTCCTTCGCGCGGCGCGGGCACGGTCCGCCGGATCGCGCCGACAAGGCGCTCGTATTCGTCGAGGGTGATCACCATGCGCTTGCGCCAAGGCCGTTCGGGCGGGTTCGAATAGGGCGTGATGCGCAGCAAGGTATCGCCCCCCAGGAACGCGATCCGCCCCGCGGTCGCGGGGTCGAGATCGGACCATTCGGGCGTGTCGAGGAAGATGCTGCGCTCTCCCCAGCCGATATCGATATGCGTCACTTCACGCCCGTCGGGAAAATAGCCGCCGGCGAATGGGAAGTCGGCGGTCCAGTCGTGCACTTCATTGGTGATCGGCACGACGAGACCGGTGTGGAAACCGTTGGTCTCGACAAAGATGACGACGCCCGTATCGGGCTGGGTCCAGCCGGGATTGCGCGGAATGCTGCTCCCGATCCACGCTGCCAGCGGGTAGGCGAGGAGCAGGCCGACCAGCGCGAGCACGGCGCGCACGGCGAAACGGCGGCGGCGGCTCATCGGCGTTTGCGCAGCCAGAGGATCGACCAGTCGCCATGCGTCAGCCGCAAGGCGAGACGGAAGCCTGCGCGCCGGTATGCGGCGCGAACCTGCGCCTCCTGCGACACCAGCAGGCCCGACAGGACCACGTGGCCGCGTCCCGCGCAGGCGAGCGCGAAGTCGGGCGCGAGGTCGATCAGCGGCAGGGCGAGGATGTTGGCGATCACGAGGTCGAACGGCGCGCGCCGCCGGATCGCGGAATGGTCGGTGCCTTCCGCAGTGACGATGGCGAGTTCTCCCGCACCCGTGCCGAGCGGGACCGCGTTGCGGACGGCGTTGTAGCCGACGATATCCTCGCACACCGGATCGTTGTCGCTGGCGATGGCCGAAGCCGAGGGCCACAGATCCAGCGCGGCGAAGGCGAGAAGACCGGTCCCGCTCCCGATGTCGGCCAGGTTGCGGACGCGCACGCCGCGGCGCTTGATCTCGGTCAGCATCGCCAGGCAACCGGCGGTCGTTTCGTGATGGCCGGTGCCGAAGGCCTGGCTCGCCGGGATTTCGAAGTCCCGCACGCCCCGCTTTGCGAGCGGTGGATGGTCGGGCGTGTGGACATGAAAGGCGCCCGCCAGGACAGGCTGCACGCTCTGCTGGCTCAGCGTCACCCAGTCCTCGTCCGGGACTTTCTCTGCGACGAGTTCGGGCGGGCCCTCATCGAATAGCCCGCCGACGAGCCGCTTGTCCGCCGCGCGGGGCTTTTCCGCCAGCCATGCTTCGAGCACCCATTCGTCGGGCGTGTCGGGCGCGGCCTCGTGCGCGGACAGCGTGATCGCGGGCGGCCAGTCGAAGGCCAGTTCCTGGCGCGCAAGCGCACCCTCCACCTGCGCCTTCGAGGCGCGGGCAACGATTTTCCAGCTGGTCATGCTAGGCGAAATCTTCCGTTTGGAGGCGGGACGACGGATTTACCGGACATAGCTGGCCCCGTTGGCATCGATGGTCGTGCCGGTCATGCTTTCGGGCGCGTCGAGCGCGCACCAGACGGCAATGTCGGCGATTTCCTCCGGTTCCGCCACGCGGCCGAGCGGGATGTCGTGCAGCAGTTCGGGACCTCCGCGGCTGGCGAGGTAGTCTCCGGCCATCGCGGTGTCCGTGAAGCCCGGCGTGATCGCGAAGCTGAGGATGCCTTCGCTGGCATAGGCCCGCGCGATGGTCTTGTGCAGCGCCAGCATGCCGCCCTTCGCCGCGGCATAGTGCCAGTGGGCGGGGCTGTCCCCCCGGTGGCCGGCACGGCTGGCGATGTGGACAATCCGGCCGGGCACGCCGCGCCCCTGCCAGTGGCGTACCGCGAAGCGGCTGAGCTGCGCCGCGGCGGTCAGGTTGATCCGCAGGGTTTCTTCCCACGCATCGAGCCAGACGATGTCCGACTGGTCGACAGGGTTGGCCTGGAAGAGCCCGGCGTTGTTTATGAGGACGTCGATCGCGCCGCCGCTGCGCTCGAGCGCCTCCTGCCACAGCATGGCGGGCGCGTGGGGCTGGAGGAAGTCGGCGCCGATCGTGTCGCCGTCATGCGCGGCGCTGGCCGATGCGATCACGTCCGCGCCGCGCGCGCCGAGACCTTCGCGGATTGCGGCACCGATTCCGCGACTTGCGCCTGTCAGTAGGATGTTCGCCATGCAAACCCTATCCGGCAATTTGC
The DNA here is from genome assembly GCF_040717445.1 of Qipengyuania sp. JC766. Taxonomy (NCBI): domain Bacteria; kingdom Pseudomonadati; phylum Pseudomonadota; class Alphaproteobacteria; order Sphingomonadales; family Erythrobacteraceae; genus Qipengyuania; species Qipengyuania sp. JC766. The sequence continues at coordinate 502,231 of NZ_JBFEFL010000001.1, forward strand.
AACGCAAGTCGAGGCCGCGCGCCTTGCCTCGCCTCGCGAACGCGCTAAGGAAAGCCCGACAAACCGCAACATCCGGACACTTCCATGGCCAATCGCCCGCTCTCCCCCCATTTGTCGCACTGGAAATGGGGCCCCCACATGTTCGTTTCGATCCTGCACCGCATTACCGGTGACGGAATGGCGATCGTGGGGCTCGCCATGCTGTTGTGGTGGCTGGGCGCGATGGCGAGCGGACCGGAAGCCTATGCGACGTTCCAGTCGCTGGTCTGGGCCGACTTCTCGACCATGGAATGGGCCGGCGGCGACGTGCTGCCGAACCTCGTCTCAATCTTCTTCACGGTCGTCCTGGTCGGCCTCAGCTGGGCGTTCTTCAGCCACATGTCCTCGGGCATCCGGCATTTCGTGCTCGATTCCGGCGCCGGCTACGAGCTCGACCAGAACAAGCGCTGGTCGCGGGCGGTCCCGCTGATCGGCATTGCTCTCACCGCCGCCTTCTGGGCGCTGGTCATCTTTCTCTAAGGGCTTCGACACATGGGTAACGGAACCTCCATCGGCCGCGTCAGGGGCCTCGGATCCTCGCACGAAGGCGCGCATCACTGGCTGATGCAGCGCTTCACGGCCATCGGCAATCTGGTGCTGATGACGTGGCTGATCGCCAGTTTCATCCTGCTGCCGAACCTCTCCTACGAGACGGTCACGGGCTATCTTTCGCAGCCGCTGCCGGCGGTCGCGATGGCGCTGCTGATCATCAGCGTGTTCTGGCACGCCCGGCTCGGCCTGCAGGTGCTGGTCGAGGACTACGTCCACGAAGGCGGCAGCAAGTTCGGCCTGATCGCCCTCATGAACCTTCTCACATTCGGCGGCGTTGCTTTCGGCATCTTCTGCATCGCACGCATTGCATTCACCGGAGGGGCCGCCTGATGGCCAAGAACGACACTTTCGAAATCGGCGGCCGCGCCTATCCGATCATCGACCACACCTTCGACGTGGTGGTCGTGGGCGCGGGCGGTTCGGGCTTGCGCGCGACGATGGGCGCCGCCGAGGCGGGCTTCAAGACGGCCAACATCTCCAAGGTGTTCCCGACCCGCAGCCACACCGTGGCGGCGCAGGGCGGCATCGCGGCGAGCCTTGGCAACAACACGCCCGATCACTGGTCCTGGCACATGTACGACACCGTCAAGGGTGCCGACTGGTTGGGCGACCAGGACGCGATCGAATATCTCGCGCGCGAGGCGCCCGCCGCGGTCTACGAGCTGGAGCACGCGGGCGTGCCCTTTTCGCGCAACCAGGACGGCACGATCTACCAGCGTCCCTTCGGCGGCCACATGCAGAACATGGGCGAAGGCCCGCCGGTGCAGCGGACCTGCGCCGCGGCCGACCGCACGGGACACGCGATGCTCCACGCGCTCTACCAGCAGAGCCTCAAGTACGACGCGGACTTCTTCATCGAGTATTTCGCAATCGACCTGATCATGGCGGGCGAGGGTGCGGATCGCCGCTGCGTCGGCGTGATCGCCATGTGCCTCGACGACGGTTCGATCCACCGCTTCAAGGCGCATGCCGTGGTGCTGGCGACCGGCGGCTATGGCCGCTGCTACTACACCGCGACCAGCGCCCACACCTGCACCGGCGACGGCGGCGGCATGGTGCTGCGCGCCGGCCTGCCGCTGCAGGACATGGAGTTCGTCCAGTTCCACCCGACCGGCATCTACGGCGCCGGCGTGCTCATCACCGAAGGCGCGCGGGGCGAGGGCGGCTACCTCACCAATTCCGAAGGCGAGCGGTTCATGGAACGCTACGCCCCTTCGGCGAAGGACCTCGCTTCACGCGACGTCGTCAGCCGGTCCATGGCGCTTGAAATGCGCGAAGGTCGCGGTGTCGGCGCGGATGGCGACCACATCCACCTGCATCTCGATCACATCGATCCCAAGGTGCTGGCGGAGCGCCTGCCGGGCATTACCGAAAGCGGCAAGATCTTCGCGGGCGTCGACCTGACGCGCCAGCCGCTGCCGGTCACGCCGACGGTGCACTACAACATGGGCGGCATCCCGACGAACTATCACGGCGAAGTCGTGACGCTGGGTCCGGACGGCAATCCCGACCACGTCGTTCCCGGCCTCTATGCCGCGGGCGAAGCGGGATGCGTGTCGGTCCACGGCGCGAACCGCCTCGGCTCCAATTCGCTGATCGACCTGGTCGTGTTCGGCCGCGCGATCGGCCACCGGCTGAAGGAAACGCTCACGCCGGGCAAGGCGCAGGACGAATTGCCCAGGGCCGGGACCGAGTTCGCGCTCGGCCGGTTGGACCACTTCCGGCACGCCAGCGGCGGTTCGCCGACCGCGGATGTGCGCAAGGAAATGCAGCAGACCATGCAGCGCCACGCCGCGGTTTTCCGCGACAGCGAGCTGTTGTCCGAAGGCAAGGCGAAGCTCGCCGAGGTCAACAAGCGGCTGCAGGACGTCCATGTCACCGACCGCTCGATGATCTGGAATTCGGACCTGATCGAGACGCTGGAGCTCGACAATCTGATGGCGCAAGCCGTCGTGACCATGAACAGCGCGGAAAACCGCAAGGAAAGCCGCGGCGCCCATGCGCACGAGGACTATCCGGAGCGGGACGATGCGAACTGGATGAAGCACACCATCGCCTGGTTCGAAGGCTGGGGCGGAAGCGGCGGCGACGTGAAGATCGATTACCGCCCGGTCCACGAATACACGCTGACCGACGACGCGACCTATATCGAGCCCAAGAAGCGGGTCTACTGACCCGCTTCGCAGGTCGCCCGTGACGTTGCGCGTCGCCATCCTCGGTGGTTACGGCAATTTCGGCGGCTACATTGCGAGGGCGCTCGCGTCCGACCCGGTGATAGAGCTGGTCGTCTGCGGACGCGATGGGGCGAAGGCATCGTCATTCGCAAGCGAGTTGCGTGCTGCCAATCCGGCGCGCGGTGCCGTGGACGACATTGCGGAGCCTGACGCGGCCCTTGCCGCGATCGCGCCCGACCTCGTCATCCACGCTGTCGGACCGTTCCAGGGACAGGATTACACCGTCGCGCGTGCCGCCATCACGTGCGGCGCGCATTATTGCGACCTCGCCGATGCGCGCTCGTTCGTGGCGGGCATAGGCGAACTGGACGAGGAGGCACGCCAGGCGGGCGTCTTCGCCATCGCCGGCGCCAGTTCGGTCCCGTGCCTGACCGCGGCCTATCTGGACCGGGCGGCCGAAACGATGACCATCGAGGATGTCGATTACGGCATCAGCGCGGCTCAGCAGACCAATCGGGGGCTGGGCACGGCCGCCGCCATCCTGTCCTATGTCGGCAAGCCTTTCACCATGCTGCGCGACGGGGCGATGCGGCGCGTCTGGGGCTGGCAGGGCATCCATTCGCACGCCTATCCGGAAATCGGACGACGCTGGTTCGGCTATTGCGACATCCCCGATCTCGACCTGTTCCCGCAACGCTACCCGGAACTGCGGTCGATGCGTTTCGCGGCCGGTCACGAGATTGCGCCGCTTCACTGGGGTACGTGGCTGCTCAGTTGGGGTGTGCGAAGCGGCATCCTGCCGGGGCTGGAACGTTGGGCCGGGACCCTCCTGCGGGCGAGCTTCCTGTTCGATCCGCTCGGCAGCGATCGCAGCGGCTTCCACCTGTTCGTGCGCGGACGCGACAGCGTGGGCCGGGCGGTCGAGCGGCGCCACTGGCTCATCGCCCGGCAGGGCCATGGACCCAACATTCCGTGCATGCCCGCGATCCTGATCGCGCGGAAGCTGGCAGCCGGCGAGGACATCGCACCGGGCGCGCGGCCGTGCCTCGACCTGATCACGCTGGACGAGTATCTTGCCGCGCTGGAAGGCCTCGACATTACGGCGATCGACGAATGACCCATACCACGCAGCGCGACCTCAGGGCATTTGCTCCCTATTCTTACCGCGACGATCCCACGGTGCCCGCATTCGACGATACCCGCGCGGTCTTCGTGTTCGATCATCACTGCGTCCTGTGCGGAACGGGCGTCGGGTTCATCATGAAGCATGACAGGCGCCGCGCGATCGCCTTCACGTCCGCGCAGCAGGGGCTGGGGGAGGCGCTTTGCCGTCACTACGGGATCGACTGGGACGAGACCTACCTGCTGGTCCGCGGCGGACGCCCCTACATCAAGTTCGACGGATATTTCGAAGTCGCACGGGCGATGGGCGGGCCGTGGAAACTCGCGACCGTTTTCAGGATCATCCCTAATTTTATCCTCGACCGGGTCTACGACCTTGTCGCGCGTAACCGTTACCGTTGGTTCGGGAAGACGGAACAGGCGTGCCAGGTGCTCACCCCGGACCAGCGCGCACGGCTGCTGTAATGCCATCGGATGATGTTCATCTGGATGCTCCTATAAGGTAATTCATGGTCTTGCGCAGGTTCGCCATCCTTGCCGCCTTCGGGTTCTCCGCCGCGTGCGCGGCCGATCCGCTGCCCCCGCCGCCCGCGGCACTGGGGCTCGATCCGTTCTACCAGAAGCATCTCGATGCGGACGGCATTCCCGTGGTTTCGTCCACCCGCGTGTCGGACGAGGCGCTGCGGCGTACGCACCGCATCATGGAAGCGATGCTGGCGCACCGCCCGGAACTGGCGAGCACGCTGAAGGACCTCGGCTACCGGGTGGCGATCATGGCGGAGGACGAAGGGACGCTCGACTTGCCGGAACAAGCGCACTGGACCAAGCCGGGACCGGACGATCCGCGCCTGACGCGGTGCGAGCGCAAGCATTACGAAGCGCGTATCGGCAGCCGCAGCCATGCCGACTACTGGAATTCCCGCGCGCGCGGCATGGCGGGCCAGCTGACCAGCGGCGCGGTGGAGGATATCATGGGGATGCCCAGCTCGCGCTACTGGGGCGAGACGATCTTCGTGCACGAATTCTCCCATGGCATCCTCGCCGCGATCCAGGTCGCCGATCCCGCGCTCTTCGCCCGGATCGAGGCTGCCTATGCCGGTGCGCGGGACAGGGACCTGTGGGCGGGCGAATACGCGATGACGAACATGGACGAGTACTGGGCGGAAGGCACCCAGTTCTGGTTCAATTCGAACAGGCTCGCGGTGATGGACGGACGGCGGGTGCTGAACCACGAGGACCTGGCCGCTTACGATCCGGCGCTGTTTGCGGTGCTGGCCGAAGCCTATGGCGAAGCGCACGAATTGCCGGGCGATCCGTTCTACCGCCACGCCGCGCGCGTGCCGCCGGGCCCGCCGCCACAGAACACCGCCGAAGTCTGCTAGCGCGTCGGCCGGGCGTCAGATGACGCCGGCTATCAGCTTCTTCTCCTGCGCCTCGTCGCACGGGATGTACCAGTTGTCCGGTGCTTTCTCGCGCAGGGTCTCGAAATCGATGTCGGACTCGTCGACCAGCGAGTGAAAGCCCTCTTCCTCGATTTCGATCGAATGCTCGATTTCGTGCAGGGCCGCCTTCAGTTGGTCGGTACAGCTGCGCAAGGGACCCGACAGGTTGATGGTACGGGTGATCTGCCGCTCGTGGATCATCAGCCGCGTCCCCTTGGTGAGGAAGCGGCAATGCACCGGGAAGCCGGCCATGAATGTCGCGCCCGCCGAATAGACCGCAGCCTTGCCCAGAAAGAGGACCGAGCGCCCCGCCTCGCGCAACAGGCGCACGTCGTCCGCCATCGCGCGCGCGATTTCCGGATTGCCGCCGAGCGTGGTCAGCGACACGACGAGGTCCCCGTCTGTCGGGGCGGCGGCGAGCTGGTTGCGGAATTCGGCATACATCGCCTCATCGATACCGCCGACGAGTCGAAGCTGCGGGGCGGACAGGATACGATCCCGGTATTCGCTGACACTCATGTGGCGCAAGCGCGCCATCGCCACGTCCGTTCCGGACCGATCAAACTTTCATCCAATCCGGGTTAGCGGTGTTTGGTTTTATCCCGCTTTTCGTCCGCGCAATCTCTCCACCCTCGTACGCGCATTCACCCGGAATTCAGTTCGTCGCTCAAAAACAACGTTTCATCGCAAGAGGAGGCGTTGAGATGGTACGAAGAAATCCGGGTACGAAGCTGGCACTCGTTGGACTGGTCGGGTTCGTCCTGATGATCCCGCTGCTGATGGTCTACGGTCTGGTGGGCGACCGCGAAGCGCAGTCGCGGACTGCGCAGGACGCGATCAGCCAGGGCTGGGCAGGGCCTCAGACGATGACGGGACCCATGCTGGTCATTCCCTACGAAACCGACACGGTCGAGACGGAAACCATGGATGGCCGGAAAGTGAGCCGTACGGTCCGCCGTGAACGCGAACTCTTCGTCTCGCCGCAGTCGCAATCCGTCCGCACGACGATCGCTCCTGAGCTCAAAGGCTACGCGATCTATCGCACGGCGGTATACGAGGCGGCGGTGACCGGCGAAGCGGTCTTTACCGTTCCCGACGAGATCGAACGGCTGGGTATCGCGCGCGAAGCGCTCCAGATCGACAGGGCCGAACTGCGCTTCGGCGTGACCGACACGCAGGGCCTGATCGGGGAAACGATGGTGCAGGCCGGCAACGGGAGGTTGGCCTTGAACCCGGGCAACGGCCCGGCCGCGACGGACGGATCGGGCTTTTCGACGGCCCTGTCATGGAATGGCGAAGGCACTTTGCCGGTCCGGTGGAGCCTGTCGTTCAACGGCACCCGCTCGCTCGCCTTCGTGCCGCGCGGCGGCCGGACGCAGTGGCAGGTCACCTCGCCCTGGCAGCATCCCAGCTTCGTGGGCAGTTTCCTGCCCGGTAGCAGTGACGTGAGTGCCGACGGTTTTGATGCCACATACGAAGGCATCACCAATCTGGCGCTGGGCGAACCGATCGTGTCCACCGAAGACCGCGGGCCGCCCGCGCCGGGCGAGCTTGCCGTCGGCGCGGAAGGAGACCGGTACGAAATGACCGGGACGACCGCCCATGCATCGACCAGCAAGGTCGCTGCGGTCCGTCTGGTCGAGCCGGTCGACATCTACAGCCAGGTCGAACGATCGGTGAAGTACGGCTTCCTCTTCATCGGCTTCACTTTCCTCGTGTACCTCATGTTCGATGTCGTCGCCGGCGCCCGTGTGGCCTCGGTGGAATATCTGCTGACCGGCGCGGGGCTGGTGCTGTTCTTCGTGATGCTGCTGGGATTTGCAGAGCATCTGGGCTTCGCCTTCGCCTACCTGATCGCCAGCGCGGCGATCATCGGCCTGCTGACGACCTACAGCGTCTCGGTGCTGGGCGGATGGCGGCGCGCCGGCATGGTCGGCGGGATGCTCGCAGGGCTGTATGCGACACTCTATGTCCTGCTCAGCCTGGAAGCGTTTGCGCTGCTGGTTGGTTCGCTGCTGCTCTTCGTGGCGCTGGCGGCGGTGATGTTCGCGACCCGAAATGTCGACTGGTCTGCTGCAAGAGATGCGATGGACGAAGGTCGCTACACCGAAAGCTGAGTGCGGCATTAACTCGTGAGAGGGGGGCGGGGAGAAATTCCCTGCCCCCTATTTTGTGCCGTCAACTCACCTCGAGGATCGCGTCGCAGGCGCGGTCGTCTCCTCGGAAGCCGAGGCGCAGGGCCTGCATCCGCTGTTCGCTGGTGCCGTGGGTGAAGCTTTCGGGGCTGACCTGCTGCCCGGCCTGGCGTTGCAGCGTGTCGTCGCCGATCGCGGCGGCGGCGGCGAGGCCTTCTTCCATGTCGCCCGGTTCGATGAGGTTGCGGTTGCGGCCCGCCCAGACCCCGGCATAGCAATCCGCCTGCAGTTCCATCAGCACTTGCAACTGGTTCGCCCGGCGCGGGTTCTGCTGCTGCGCGCTGCGGATCTGGCGCGCGACGCCGGTGATGGTCTGGACGTGGTGCCCGTATTCGTGCGCGACGACGTAATAGCGCGCGAAGTCGCCCTCATCGCCGGCCATGCGGGCCAGTTGGTCGTAGAAGCGCACGTCGATATACATCGTCTGGTTGCTCGGGCAGTAGAACGGACCCATCCCGGCCGAAGCGACACCGCAGGCCGTGCGGTACTGGTTCTGAGTGGGCATGGCGAGCTGCGGATCCACGAAGCGGACGCCCTGTTCCTCGAACACCTGCGACCAGGTCGCGTTGAGCGAGGAGAGCGCGTTGCAGGTTTCGCGCGAATAGGCGTTGGAGTTGCAGATATCCTCTTCGGTTTCGCCGGTTCCGGCCTGCTGCGCCGGGGGCATGGTGCCGCCGCCTTCCAGGTTGCCGAGCAGCTGGCCCGGATCGACCCCGAACACCAGCGCCGCGACCAGTGCGATCACGATGGTGCCGCAGCCCAGCTTGCCGCCGCCCCCGCGGGGGAAACCGCCGCCGCGGCGCCCTTCGGAGGACACCCTGATCGTGTTGCTGTTGAAAGGATTGAGCCGCATCTGGTCCCCCGCACTATCGCACCGTTGCTAGGGACAGCGTCTTGCCCGCCCGCGCCACTTGCTACAAGGCGCGAGTGATACCCATTCTCGAGGAGATTCCAATGTTCCTGTCCGGCAAGCGTGCCCTCGTCACCGGTTCCACGTCCGGGATCGGCCTCGCCATTGCGCGGGCCCTGAAGGCGGAAGGGGCGGAGATCGTCCTCAACGGCTTCGGCGAGGAGGAAGAGATCGCGAAGCTGTGCGAGGAACTGGATGCGCGCCATTCGGGCGCGGACCTGACCGATCCCGACGCGATCGAGGGCATGATGGCCGATGCGGGCGGAGTGGATATCCTCGTCAACAATGCCGGAATGCAGCACGTGTCCGCGATCGAGGAATTCCCGGTGCCCAAGTGGGACAAAATCATCGCCCTGAACCTGTCCGCCGCCTTCCACACCATCCGCCTTGCCGTGCCGCACATGAAGGAGGCCGGCTGGGGCCGGATCATCAACACCGCCAGCGCGCATTCGCTGACCGCATCGCCCTACAAGTCCGCCTATGTCGCGGCCAAGCACGGGATCGCCGGGCTGACCAAGACCGTCGCGCTGGAAGTAGCGCAGGACAACATCACGGTGAACGCGATCAGCCCGGGCTACGTCTGGACCCCGCTGGTGGAAAACCAGATCCCCGACACGATGAAGGCGCGCGGCATGGACCGGGACGAGGTGATCGACCAGGTCCTGCTCGCCAAGCAGCCGACCAAGAAGTTCGTCCAGCCCGAGGATGTGGGCGCGATGGCGGTATTCCTGTGCCGGGACGAGGCGCAGAACGTGAACGGCGCGAACTGGAGCATCGACGGGGGATGGACGGCGGAGTGATTCCGCACTAGCGTGTTATCAGCATAACACACCAATGGAGTGATCCGATGTCCGACTGTCCCAAGTGCCGAGGGCGGATGACACAGGGGTTCCTGTTCCTTCCCGATTCCGGCGGCCGGGTGAAGTGGATGGATGGCGAGCCCGGTTTCTGGAAATCGATGCTCGGCATCGGCGCCAAGTCTTCGGAAATGCTCTCGCGCCGTTGCACCTCCTGCGGGTTCGTCGAGTTCTACGTCGACACGGCGGCGCAACCGGTGAAGACCCTGCGCACGATCGACGAGGAGAACGAGCGCCTGCGTAACCTGGTGACCAGGCTGCAGGAGCGGGTCGGAACGCTTGAGGAGATCGCGACCGACCCCGCCGAGCGCACGGCGCGCGAGATCGAGGCGCTGCGTTCGCTGCCGGACCCCGGGGACGATCGCACCGGCAGGGACGACTGACGAGTAGGCTCCCATCGGGCCACTAGCGTCTGTCACCATCCGTCGTTACATGGGCCGCCACGTTTCTACCCCGGCAGGCGATTCTCTCAGTGGCACATCTCGACATACCCCTCGGCCTTACCTTCGACGACGTGCTCCTGCGTCCCGCCGAGAGCGAGATCGTGCCGAGCATGGCGGACACCCGCACGCAGCTGACGCGGGACATCGCGCTCAATATCCCGGTGCTGTCCGCGGCGATGGACACGGTGACCGAGGCGGACATGGCCATCGTGATGGCGCAGCTGGGCGGCATCGGCGTGCTTCACCGCAATTTCGATCCCGAGCAGCAGGCCGACGCGGTCCGCGCGGTGAAGCGGTACGAAAGCGGCATGGTGGTCAATCCGATCACCATCCACCCCGAAGCCACGCTGGGCGAGGCGCAGGCGCTGATGCAGAAGCACCGGATCAGCGGCATCCCGGTGACGGACCGGAACGGGAAGCTGACCGGCATCCTCACCAATCGCGATGTCCGCTTCGCCGAAAATCCGCAGCAGCCGGTGCGCGAGCTGATGACGACGGAAAACCTCGCCACCGTGCCACTGGGCACCGGGCAGGACGAAGCGCGTCGCCTGCTTCACCAGCGCCGGATCGAAAAGCTGCTGGTGGTCGACAATGACGGCCACTGCGTAGGGCTGATCACGGTCAAGGACATCGAAAAGGCCGTCAACTACCCCAACGCCACGAAGGATGCGGCCGGCCGCCTGCGCGTCGCGGCGGCGACCACGGTCGGCGACAAGGGTTTCGCGCGCACCGAACAGCTGATCGATGCCGAAGTGGACGTCATCATCATCGACACCGCGCACGGCCACAATGCCGACGTGTCGCGCGCGGTGGAACGCGTGAAGGCCATGTCCAATTCGGTGCAGGTCATCGCCGGCAACGTCGCCACGGCGGAAGCGACGAAGGCATTGGTTGGCGCGGGCGCGGACGCGGTGAAGATCGGCATCGGGCCGGGATCCATCTGTACGACGCGCATCGTCGCGGGCGTGGGCGTGCCGCAGCTGACCGCGATCATGGACAGCGCGGAAGAGGCCGCGAAGTCGGGCGTGCCGGTCATCGCCGATGGCGGCCTTCGCACAAGCGGCGATGCGGCCAAGGCGCTGGCCGCCGGCGCATCGTCGGTGATGGTCGGATCGCTGCTCGCCGGTACGGCGGAAGCGCCGGGCGAAACGTTCCTCTACCAGGGCCGCAGCTACAAGAGCTATCGCGGCATGGGCAGCGTCGGCGCCATGGCGCGCGGCAGCGCGGACCGCTATTTCCAGCAGGACATCAGCCAGCAGAAGCTGGTCCCCGAAGGGATCGAGGGACAGGTCCCGTTCAAGGGGCCGGCGGCGGACGTGGTCCACCAGCTTGTCGGCGGAATCAAGGCGGCGATGGGCTATACCGGCAGCGCCACGATCGAGGACTTGCGCACGCGCGCCCAGTTCGTGCGGATCACCAATGCGGGGCTTTCGGAAAGCCATGTGCACGACGTGAGCATCACGCGCGAGGCGCCCAACTATCCGACGCGCTGAGCCATGACGCCTGCCGCGCGGGTACAGGCCGCCATCACAATCCTGGACGGCGTGATCGCGGAGGCGCGGGATCGCGGTGCCCCGGCGGACCGCATCGTGGCCCAGTGGGCGCGCGACAACCGCTATGCCGGCTCCAAGGACCGGCGCGCGATCCGCGAACTCGTCTATGGCGCCATTCGCGCCTGCGGCCCGGTCCCGGCGAACGGGCGGGACGCCATGCTTCGGCTGGCCGAGACCGATCCTGCCATCGCACCGCTGTTCGATGGCTCCCAGTACGGGCCGCCGGAAATCACCCCGAAGGACAGCGCGGCGAAGGGCGGTATCGGACCCGCCTGGCTGGCCGATGCGCTGCGCGCCAGCGGGATCGAAGGCGAGGAGGCGGGCGCGCTGCTCGATCGCGCGCCGCTCGACATTCGGGTGAACACGCTGAAGGCCGACCGGTCGCAGGTCGGCCTCCCGGAACAGGGCGAGGAACTTGCCGCGCCGCAGGGCCTGCGGTTTGCTACCGGGACGCAGGTCGAACAGTGGCCCGCCTACCGCGACGGGCTGGTGGAGGTGCAGGACCATGGCAGCCAGTGGGCCTGCCATGCCGTGGGTGCGCAGCCGGGCGAAACCGTGGTCGATCTGTGCGCGGGCGCGGGCGGCAAGACGCTGGCGCTGGCCGCGGCGATGGACAATCGCGGCGTGCTGGTCGCAAGCGATACCGACCGGGGCCGCTTGTCGAAACTGGCACCGCGCGCGGAACGCGCCGGCGCCGGCATGGTCGAGACGGTGCTGCTCGATCCGGGCAGGGAACTGGAAGCGCTGGCGCGCCTGCAGGGGCAGGCGGATGCCGTGCTGGTCGATGCGCCGTGTTCGGGTAGCGGGACCTGGCGGCGCAAGCCCGAGGCGCGCTGGCGGCTGGACCCGGCAGCCCTGGAAGGCTTCGCGGCCGCGCAGGACCGTCTGCTCGATATCGGCGCGCAGTTGCTGCGTCCGGGCGGGCGGCTCGTGTTCGTCACCTGCTCGGTGCTCGACATTGAGGGCGTCGACAGGGTCGAGGCGTTCCTGGCGAGGCACCCGGAGTGGTCGGCCGAAGCAGTCGACCTGCCGATCGGGCAGGCACGCGGGAAGGGCGTCAGGTTGGCGCCGTACCGCGATGGAACGGACGGATTTTTCATCGCACGTCTAGCTTCGCCATGTTAGGCAGGGCGTCTATGGCAGTACAGACCAGAACCCGTGCCGCTGCCGCCAAGGAGTTCATCATGCGTTACGCCCCGGTTTCCGCCGTCCTCTCGATCGCCTTGGCCATCACGGCCAGCGTCGGCGTGGCGCAGGACCGGGACCCGGATCCGCGCGCTGCGGTCCTGATCGCGGACGGAAAGGCGGCGCTCGACGCCGGCCAGCCGCAACGGGCGATCGACGCATTCGAAGCCGCGCTCGCGGTCGATCCGGGCTACACGCCGATCTATCTCGACCTCGCCGAGGCGGCGCGCCGCGACGGGATGCAGGGCAAGGCGATCGGCTACTACCGCAAGGCGCAGGAACGCGATCCGCGCAACTACGCCGCCATCTCGGGCGAAGGCGAAGCGCTGGTGGAGAAGGGCGCGATCGAGAAGGCCCGCCAGAACCTCACCAAGCTGGAATCGCTGTGCGGTGAAAGCTGCCCGGAAACGCAGGACCTCGCCTCCGCCCTCGCACGCGGACCCCAGACTCCGGTCCTGGCAGCAGAAGACGTCCTGCCCGACGTGAAGATCGAGCAGAATTGAAGCGAACGCTCGCGCGTCAGATGAGCGGCGCGAGTTCCTTGACCAGCGACGCGTAAACGTCCCGTTTGAAGGGTACGATGAGGTCGGGGAGGTTTGCCGGCTCGACCCATTGCCATTCGCAGAATTCGGGCGGATCGTGGGCTTCGAGGTCGATGTCGTCGTCCGAGCCGGTGAAGCGGCCGAGGAACCAGTGCTGTTCCTGCCCGCGATACTTGCCGCCCCACAGCTTGCCCATCAGCTCTTCGGGCAGGTCGTATTGCACGGGGTAGGGCATGCGCGCCACGATCTCGACGAGGTCGGCGGTGACGCCCGTTTCCTCTTCCAGCTCGCGCAGCGCGGCTTGCTCTTGGTTCTCGCCCGGATCGATGCCGCCCTGCGGCATCTGCCATGCGCCAAGGTTCTTGCCGTCGATCCGCTGGCCGACGAAGACCTTGCCTTCCCGGTTGGCGAGCATGAAGCCGGCGCACTGCCGGTATTCGGTCGGTTCGGTCCCGCTCATGCCGCGTTTCCCTTCGTCGCCCGGTCGAGCTTCACCCGGATCGCGCCCAGGAACGCTTCGATATCGGCCTGTCCGCTCGGCATGGCCTTGCGCAGCGTGCTGAACCCGTGGACGATGCCCGCGAATTCGAAATAGCTGACCTCGGTACCCTGCTGTACGAGATGCGCGGCGTAATCGCGCCCCGAATCGCGAAGGGGGTCGAGCCCGGCGGTGCAGATGACCGTCGGCGGGGTGTCTGAGCAATCGCCGATCATCGGCAGGTTGCGCGGGTCGTCCGGATCGGCGGCGTATTTGCTGGTGAACCACGCCATGGTCGCGCGGGTCAGGAAGTATCCTTCCGCGAAGGCCTGGAAGCTCTCGTGCTCGCTGATGTCGTTGGCCACCGGATAGATCGGCGCCTGCACCAGCACGGGGACATCGGCCGGATCGGACGTAAGCTGGTTGGTCGTCACGATGGTCAGGTTGCCGCCAGCGCTGTCGCCCAGGATGACCAGGCCGGTCACCTCGCGGCCCAGCGCCTCGGGCGAACCGGCGATCCAGCGCGCTGCCGCCTCGCAATCGTCCGGCGCGGCGGGGAAGGGGTGTTCGGGCGCGAGGCGGTAGTCGACCGAGACCACCGGCACATCCAATGCCACCGCTATTTCGGTGCACAGATTGTTGTAGACCTCCAGGTCCCCGATCACGAACCCGCCGCCATGCAGGAATACTGCGACAGGGCCGGGCCCGCGCGATTCCTTCGCGTCGTAGAACCGCAGCGGGATGTCGCCGCCCGGGCCTGGGCAGGTGAGGTCGCGGATGACGGCGAGGTCGCGGGCCGGCGCTTCCGCCATGGCGCCCAGCACCCGCATGCCCTTGCGCCCTTCCTCGGCCCCGATTTCCTCGACCCCCGGTCGCCCGATGCTTTCCAGCATGTCGAGAAAGGCGCGCACGTCGGCGCGTACATACGGTTCGGTGTCGGCCATGGCCCGGGTCTCCCAGATTTTCCAGTCGGTCGGGCGGGTAACGCATGGGGGGCATGTTTGCAGCCGGGAATTTCCGGCGTAGGAGAAAAAGTTCATTGCGAGCGGGCGGGGCGAGGCATAGGTCGCGCCCCGACAACAAGCCGGACTGACGAGGGCCGGCGCACGAGATGCAACCAAGGATTTGGAATGGCGACAGCCGCGCAACAGGATGACACAGTGAACCCCGCCGCCACCGACGCGATCGTCGTGCGCTTCGCGGGCGACAGCGGTGACGGAATGCAGCTGACCGGCGGGCAGTTCACCCTGTCCACCGCGCTCGCGGGGAACGATCTGGCGACTTTCCCCGATTTTCCGGCCGAGATCCGCGCGCCGCAGGGCACTCTGTTCGGCGTCAGCGCGTTCCAGATCAATTTCGGCAGCCGTTCGATCCATACTGCCGGCGACGCGCCGGACGTGCTGGTGGCGATGAACCCGGCGGCGCTCAAGGTGAACCTCGCGGCGCTGAAGCCCGGTGGCCTCATCATCGCGGACACGGGCGAGTTCACCAAGCGCAACCTCGACAAGGCGAAATACGACAGCAACCCGCTGGAGGACGGCAGCCTCGCGAAATACCAGCTGCTGGCGTTCGACATCAGCGCGCGCACGATCGAGGCGGTCAAGGATTTCGGCCTCGGCAACAAGGATGCGCTGCGGTCCAAGAACATGTGGACGCTGGGGCTGGCGCTGTGGATGTTCGACCGCCCGCGCGCGCCGATTCATGACTGGCTGAACCAGAAATTCGCCCGGAAGCCGGACATCGCCAAGGCCAACATCGCCGCCCTCGACGCCGGCCATGCCTATGGCGAAACCGCCGAACTGGCGGGTCCGCGCGGCCTCAAGCAGCCGCACCTGCCACCGGTGGAAAGCGAGCCCGGCCTCTATCGCACCATCACCGGTGCCGAGGCGGTATCGCTGGGTCTTGTCGCAGGGGCGCAGCTGGCGGAACTGCCGATGTTCTTCGGCGGATACCCGATCACGCCGGCCTCCGCGATCCTGCACCACTTGGCGCGGCTGAAGGAATACGGCGTCACCACCTTCCAAGCGGAAGACGAGATCGCCGCGATCTGCGCCGCCATCGGGGCAAGCTGGGCGGGGCAGCTGGGCGTCACCAGTTCCTCCGGCCCGGGCATCGCTCTCAAGACCGAGGCAATGGGCCTCGCGATCATGACCGAGCTGCCGCTGGTCATCGTCAACAGCCAGCGCGGCGGGCCCAGCACCGGCCTTCCGACCAAGACCGAGCAGAGCGACCTCTACCAGGCGGTCTATGGCCGCAACGGCGATGCGCCGATGCCGGTGATCGCCGCGCGCAGCCCCGGCGACGCGTTCGACTGCGCGATCGAGGCGTGCCGCATCGCCATCCGCTACATGACGCCGGTGATGCTGCTGACCGACGGCTATATCGCCAATGCGGCCGAACCGTGGAAAGTCCCCGATCCGGCGAGCTACGATCCCTTCCCCGCGAGTTTCATGACGGAAAAGCAGGGCGAGCAACTGCTGCCCTACGCCCGCGACGACAAGGGCGCTCGCCCGTGGATCAAGCCGGGCACGCCGGGCCTGATGCATCGCATCGGCGGGATCGAGAAGGCGCAGGGCACCGGCAATATCGACTACGCGCCCGACAACCACCAGGCGATGACCGATGCTCGCAAGCGCAAGGTCTTGAGCATCGACGTGCCCGAACAGGATGTCGCCGTGGGCGACACGTCCGGCAAGCTTGCCGTCGTCGGCTGGGGCAGCACCTACGGTCCGATCCACCAGGCGGTGGGCCGTGCACGCGCCAGGGGGCAGGACGTGAGCCACGTCCATGTGCGCCATATCTGGCCGCTGCCCGCCAATCTGGGCGACCTGCTGCGCGCCTACAACGCGGTGCTGGTGCCGGAAATGAACACCGGCCAGTTCAAGACCGTCCTGCGCGACCAGTTCCTGATCGATGCGCAGCCGCTGACCAAGACCAGCGGCCAGCCGTTCCAGATCGCCGAACTGGAAGAAGCCATCGGCAAGTATTTCGACGACATCCCCGGAAACGAAGGCGGGCAGGTCGAGGTGAACGATCAGCAGCTGCCGAGTCCGGTGGAGAGCGAGTGATGGCCTTTAGCGATGGGCCTGATGTTGGAGCCGCGGTTCAGGCCTACGCGGTCCACGCGCTGGCGATAGGTGTAGCGATCCTCGTTGGTCTCTATTCGGGGACCATGTGGGTCGCATTTCCGGCGTCGCTCGCTTTGGGAATTTGTCTAGTTTGGGGCGGTGTGACCAAAGACCAAACGATCTACTCAATACGCTGGTATAGGCGCTTTTACAGGAACGCGCTCTTTTCGGTTCCGCCGGAGATCGCTGGTGTGTCTCAGATGGTGTTAGCCGGCATCATCCTCTGGAGCGTCCTCAGCACACATATTGGCCCAGGCGACTTTCTGGGCGATGCCATGTTCTCATCGATAGGCGGAGCGATATTCGCATATGGCTGGGTCCATTGGCATTTTCGCGAAGAGATAAAACTATGAACGCACCCGCTAAGATCGAAACCACGCTCAAGGACTGGGAAACCGACCAGGAGGTTCGCTGGTGCCCGGGTTGCGGGGACTATGCGATCCTGAAGGCGGTGCAGCGCACGCTGCCGCAGCTGGGCTGCGATCCGTCCAACACCGTGTTCATTTCGGGGATCGGCTGTTCCAGCCGCTTCCCCTATTACATGGAAACCTACGGCTTCCACACGATCCACGGCCGCGCGCCGGCAATCGCGACGGGGGCGAAGCTCGCCAATCCCGATCTCGACGTGTGGCTGGTGACCGGGGACGGCGACGGGCTTTCCATCGGCGGCAACCACATGCTGCATGTCCTGCGGCGCAACGTGAACATGCAGATCATGCTGTTCAACAACGAGATCTACGGCCTCACCAAGGGGCAGGCATCGCCCACCAGCCGGGTCGGCACCAAGAGCCCGTCCAGCCCCATCGGCAGCGTCGATTACCCCGCCAACCCCTGCGCCTTCGCACTGGGGGCGGGCGCGCGCTTCGTGGCGCGCGGCTTCGACGTATCGAAGAAACTGCCCGAAGTGCTGATGGCGGCCCATGCGCATGAGGGCGCGGCCTTCATCGAGATCTTCCAGAACTGCATCGTCTACAACAAGGACGTGTTCGACGATTTCGCCGCGCCCAAGGGTGCGGAGGACCGGCAGCTTTGGCTGCAGGACGGCGAACCCATGCTGTTCGGTTCGGAAAAGTCCGGCGGGGTGAAGGGCCTTGCCTTCGACAGCGAGGCACTGGCCTTCATTGTCGTGGACGTGGTGGACGGTGACTGGCAGGCGGCGGGCGTGCGCGTGCACGATGCGAAGAACCGCGTCATGGCGCACCTGTTGGCGGAACTGCCCTTCGGCCCGTATCCAATGCCGCTCGGCGTGCTGTACGACGACCCGGCACCGACCTTCGAAAGCGCCGTGGTCGCGGAACGCGCACGCGCCAGCGAAGGCAAGCAGGCGAACCTCGCCAAGCTGCTCGCCAGCGGTCAGACCTGGACCGTGGACGGCACGGCGCAGGACCCGGTCTGATCGGGTAGCTCCAGCTCCCTTCGGATTAAAACATGTGAATCCCCGCCCAGCGACGGGCGGGAATTCTGAACGATCGCTGTTCCTGCGCATTGGTAGGGAAACGGGGCGTCAGACCCGCCCCTTCGATGCCAACAGGAGGAGCAGTATGAATCTCAAGCAATTTTCGGCCATTTCGGGCCTCGCAATCGCGCTTGCCGCATGCAATCCGGTCGATGACGGTACCACCGATCCGGAAGTCACCGCCGACGTCGAAGGCGACAATGCCGTCGTCGAGGACGACGCCTATCCGGTAGGCGGCGAGCTCAGCACCGAACAGCAGGCCAGCTACGATGCGATGGACCGCGAAGGCGTGAGCCGCGAATACGACATGAACCGCGACACGATGATGCAGGAAAGCATGGAGCGCTCCGCATCGGGCAATACGGGCGGTTCGGATAACATGTCCGGCAGCGCCAGCTCGAGCGATGGCAGCGCATCCAACAGTGGCAACATGGCGTCGGACGATGCCGGCGACAGCATGTCGGGCAATTCCTCGTCCGGCAACGTGATCAACCTGCCGCCGCGCGGCCAGATGGACTTCGCCTTCCTCGATCGCAATTCGGACGGCAAGCTGTCGGTTGCGGAATACGCCATCTGGGCGGTTCCGGCGAACCCGACCACGCCCGCGCCGAACGACGAGACGAAGCCGTATCTGACCACGCAGCAGATCAACGAGGCGGGCAACACCTTCTTCTATTTCGACGAAGACGGTTCGACCTACCTTTCGGAAAGCGAGTTCACCGACGCACGCAACAGCGCGCGCTCGCCATAACCGGCCGCACGCTTTGCAACAGGGGGAAGGGCGTCCGGCGACGGGCGCCCTTTCTTGTGCCGGCTTGTGGGGCGCGTTTCCGTCTGTCCTACATTCATCGCTCTTGCTAGGCGCGACGGGTGATGTGCTTCGCCCCATTCGCCGGTCTGCCCGGCACCTCCCGAAACGCCCTTCCTAATGCCGTGCGCGGCTCCCGGTTTTTTGCCCCAGGACAGTGGTCCATGCGGTCCATGTCTCCGTTTCGCTCCGGTTCGCGGAAAGGCTAGGGCATGGACAACTTCACCCACTCGATGGCCGGCTGGGCGCTCGGCCAGACGGGCCTCAAGAAGCTGACGCGCAAGGGGCTGGCAGCGCTGATCCTGGGCGCGAACATGCCCGATATCGACGTGTTCTTCGACTGGGTGCCCTGGGCGCCGCTGGCGACCCATCGCGGTTTTACCCACGGGCTTGTCGGCGGGGTCCTGCTGATGCCGCCGATCCTTGCATGGCTGCTGTGGCAGCTGGACAAGTGGCAGGTGCGGCGCGGCCATGCCTTCAAGAGCGGGCTGGAGATGCATTTCGGCTGGCTTCTCGCGCTGTCCTATCTCGGCGCGCTGACCCATCCGCTGCTCGACTGGCAGAACACCTATGCGGTGCAGCTGCTGTCGCCGTTCAGCAATCTCTGGTTCCACAACAGCGCGCTCTTCATCATCGACGTCTGGGTCTGGACCGGCGTCGCCTTCGCCATCTGGCTTTCGCGCAAGCGGGAGAAGCAGCAGCGCCCCGCCTGGCGATCCCCGCCGGCGATCGCGCTGACGGTGGTGGTCGCCTATATCGCGGTGAACGGCTGGATCGGGGCGCAGGCGCGCCTTGCCCCGACACGCGGCGAACCCGGCCTGGCGCCGGAGGTGATCATCGCGGGCCCGCAGCCGGCGCTGTTCTGGAAGCGCGACGTGGTATGGCGGACCGACGGGGTCATCTACCAGGGCACATTCGATCCCTTCGCCAGCACGCGCGAGCTGACATCATGGACGCGGATCGGGCCCGACAACATGGATGATCCCGTGGCACGGGCCGCGCTCGACGCGACGCATCCGGTGCGCGACTTCATGCGCTGGTCGCTACTGCCCATGGCCACTGTCGAGCGCGGACAGTGCGAGGCGACGGTGATCTACGAGGATGCGCGCTACCTCGACATACCCAATTCCGACAGCTTCAAGCGCGAGGTCACCATCCCCGTTGCCGGAACCGGCTGTCCCGCCAATGCGTCCTAGGAGGGTATGAGCAAACCCCAGATAGTGTGGCTCAGGCGCGACCTTCGCCTGCGCGACCAGCCCGCCCTCCACGCCGCCGCCAAGGCCGGACCCGTCATCCCCGTCTACGTTCTCGACGACGACCGGGCCGGGGACCGCAAGCTGGGCGGGGCATCGCGCTGGTGGCTGCACCATTCGCTGGAGAGCCTCGGCAAGGGCTTCGGCCGGCACAATGCCTCCATCGTGCTGCGTCGGGGCGATTGCGTCAGCGCGCTGGCCGGTATCGCGAAGGAAACCGGCGCGGCGGCGGTCCACGCCAACCGCCACTACGAACCCTGGTGGCGCGAGGCAGAGGAGGACCTGAAGGCCGCGCTCGATGATCTGGGTGATGACGAGAACGAGTGCGCGCTCTGCCTTCATGACGGCAATTACCTGTTCCCGCCGGGCACCGCGACCACCGGCTCGGGCGATCCGTACAAGATCTACACTCCGTTCTCGAAATCCGTGCTCGACATGATGCCGCCGCGCGACGAACTGCCCGCGCCCGATAGCATCTCGCAGCCTTCGGACATGCCGGACAGCGACAGCCTCTCCGACTGGGACCTACTGCCGACGAAGCCCGACTGGGCCGGCGGCATCCGCGACTTCTGGACCGTGGGCGAGGATGCGGCACACGAGCGGCTCGACTGGTGGGACGACCACGTCGACGAATACGAGGACGGCCGGAACCTGCCGAGCGAGGACAAGTCCTCGAAGATGTCGCCCCATCTGCACTGGGGAGAGATCAGCCCGGTTTCCATCTGGCACCGCTTCAAGGACAAGCGCAGCCAGGGCTGGAAGACGTTCGAGAAGGAACTGATCTGGCGCGATTACGCGCAGAACCTGATCTACCAGTTCCCGGACTATCCGGCGGAAACCTACCGCGACGCGATCGACGACAACAAGCTCTGGCGCAATCCGAACCGCGGCCACATCATCCAGGAGGAGCTGGAAGCCTGGCAGTACGGACGCACCGGATACCCCATCGTCGATGCGGGAATGCGCCAGCTGTGGAAGACCGGCTGGATGCACAACCGCGTGCGGATGATCGCGGCGAGCTTCCTCATCAAGCACCTGCTGATCGACTGGCGGCACGGGGAACAGTGGTTCTGGGACACGCTGGTCGATGCGGATTACGGGAGCAACGGCACCAATTGGCAATGGGTCGCGGGGACGGGCGTGGACAGCAACATGTTCCCGCGCATCATGGCGCCGCTCGGTCAGAGCGAGAAGTTCGACGCAAGCGACTATATCCGCGAATACGTGCCCGAACTCGCCGACCTCGATGACGAGCACATCCACGATCCGGAAGGGGAGCACCGCCCGGACGATTACCCGGAGAAGCTGATCGGCCACAAGGAAGCGCGCGAACGCGCGTTGGAGGCCTATCGGGAGATGAAGGACGGCTGACTTGTCGCGTCCCCGACTTCGCGTCATAGGGCGCGCATGGCGACACGCGAAGTCGATCGGGGGAGTGGGCTGATACGGTCCGGCAATCGGTTTGCCGGTTCGCCCGGATTGCTCGCGAGACTGATCGCACCGGGGTTCCACAAGGTACTGGACCGGATCGATGCAGGCCTCCTGCGCGGTACGCTGACCGGGCACCTGCCGGACGGCACGAAGCGCCGACTGGGCGGCAGGGCGCCCGGCTTCGAAGTCGCGGTCACGATCAACGACTGGCGTGCGTTGATCCGGCTGGCGACCAGTGGATCGGTCGGCTGGTACCAGGCGTGGGAAGCGGGCGAATGGGAGAGCGACGATCCCGTCTCGCTCTTCGCCCTGTTCATGGACAACGCGGCGACGCTGGGAGGCGCCGCCCGCGCCAAGGGCCCGTTCCGCCTCGCCAAGCAGTTCATGCACTGGCGCAACCGCAACTCGCGCACGGGGTCGGAACGCAACATCCACGCGCACTACGATCTCGGCAACGACTTCTACGCCGCTTGGCTCGATCCGACGATGAGCTACTCGAGCGCAATCTGGGATCAGGACGACGATCTGGAAGCGGCGCAACGCCGGAAATGGGCGGCGCTCTCCGAACGCCTCGGCAATCCGGACAGCGTGCTGGAAATCGGATGCGGCTGGGGCGGGCTCGCCGGACATCTCGCCTCGCAAGGCGCGAAGGTCACCGCGATCAGCCTTTCCGACGAGCAGCTTGCTTGGGCGCGCGACCACGAGAGCGTCGACATCGCCTTCCGCAAGCAGGACTATCGCGACACGCGCGGCGCGTTCGACGCTGTCGTCAGCGTGGAAATGGTCGAGGCGGTCGGGCGCGAATACTGGCCGAGCTTCTTCGACAGCCTCGCACGAAACCTGAAACCCGGTGGACGCGCCGCGATCCAGTATATCTCGATGCGCGAGGAATTGTTCGACGATTACGCCGCCAGCGCAGATTTCATCCAGGCTTACATTTTCCCCGGCGGTCTCCTGATCCGGAACAGCGAGTTCGAGAGCCTCGCCCGCGAACGGGGGCTGAGCTGGCAGGATCGCCGCGACTTCGGGATCGACTATGCCCGCACGCTGGAAGCGTGGCGCCACAGGTTCGATGCTGCGCTTGCGCAGGGGAGACTGCCGGCGGGCTTTGACGATCGCTTTGCCAATCTCTGGCGCTACTATCTCATGTATTGCGAAGGCGGGTTCCGCGGAGGCGGGATCGACGTCCACCAAGTCACGCTCGTAAAGGATTCCTAATGCGCACACCTCTTCTTGCCGCTCTGGCGTCCGTCCTCCTCGCCTCCTGCGCCACGGTTCCATCGGGGCAGAACGTTGCGGCGACCTATGCAAGCACGCCGGAGACGCCGCTTTCCTTCGAGGAGCAGCAGTCGGTGCTGTTCTGGGACGACGCCACCCGGTCGGACCGCTTCCGCGAAATGGAACGCTATTTCGCCGGGACCGAAGTTGCGCCGCCCGCCCGCACCCGCAGCCTGCCCGAGGGCCGACCTCTTCCCGAGGCGGTGACAACGGTGCTCGACGCGTATCTGACCTCGCAGAATGCCGCCGGGATCATGGTCCTCCATGACGGCCGTGTGCGATACGAGAAGTACGGCCTCGGTTTCGGCCCGGAGCAGCGCTGGACGAGCTTCTCCGTCGCAAAAAGCTTCACCTCGACACTGCTGGGTGCCGCATTGAAGGACGGCGCGATCCAGAGCCTGAGCGATCCTGTCTCCAAATACGTCCCGGGCCTCAAAGGGAGCGCCTATGACGACGTATCGGTCGAGCAACTGGCGACGATGACATCCGGCGTGCGCTGGAACGAGGACTACACCGATGCGAACAGCGATGTCGCGAAGATGCTGACCGTCGAGCCGGTCGCGGGCGAATCGCAGGTCGTCACCTACATGAAGACCCTGCCGCGCGAGGCGCCGGCCGGCGAGAAATGGGTCTACAAGACGGGCGAGACGAACCTGCTGGGCGTACTGGTCGAGAACGCGACCGGCATGACGCTGGCCGAATATGCCAAGGGCAAGATCGTCGACCCGGCCGGTTTCGAAGATCGCATGTTCTGGATGAGCGACCTGACCGGGGGAAGCATCGGCGGCTGCTGCCTGTCACTGCGCCTGGCCGATTACGCGCGCTTCGGGCAGTTCGCGCTCGAAGGCGGTAAGGGCGTCGTGCCCGATCGCTGGTTCATCGAGGCAGGGTCGCCCCAGGTCGAATTCGGCAATGGCTATGGCTACGGCTACCAGTGGTGGACCTACCCCAATACCGGCCCGACCGCGTTCGACGGTCCCTATGGTGCGCAAGGGATCTTCGGCCAGTCGATAGCGATCCTGCCAGCTCACAATGTAGTTGTGGCCGTCGTCGGAAACTGGCCCACGGCGACCAGTCCGGAAGGTCGCGCGCAGATGCGGCAGGTTCTCGCCGCGATCGAGAACGCCGTCGGCTCCGACGATCAGGCGCGGTAGACGGCCTCGGGGCTGTAGCGTGCCAGGATGTTCTCCTGGACGATGGGGCTGAGCAGTTCGGCAAAGGCGCAGCCGACCACGCTGTTTTCCCACCATACGACTTCCGCCTGACGGGATTCGAGGCCGGGCAGGGTGATCCAGCACACCTGGCCTTCGTGCATGCGGCTGATGGCCGAAGCGCTGAAGCCGGAGATCGAAAGATCGTGCACCACCGTCTGGAAGGCCCGGCCGCCGCTGGCCCGCAATTGTGCGGGTACGGTAATCTTCGTGCGCGGCGCACACCGATCTTCCTGCGCAGCGATGCGGTAACTGTCAAACGTGTCCAGTGCCATGCCCCACGGTCCCGAAATGTGCTTCCCGAAACGCACGACGTTGCGCGCGTCACGCGAAGAATCGCCAATTGCGGTAAAAAAGCGGTTGGGGAGGCTGGTTAACGAATTCCCCGCCGGGATTAGGGATTCAGCCCACGCGTTCTCGATGCCCGGTCACGAAATCGCCGGCCATAAGGGAGGCGATCCGGTCTGCCACCACGTCCGGCGTCTTGAGCGTCTGCGGGTCTTCGCCGGGGAAGGCTTTCTCGCGCATGTCGGTGCGGGTCGCGCCCGGATCTACGATGGCGACGCGGATGTTTCCAATCCTGGCGACTTCCTGCGCGTAGCTCTGCAGGACGTTGTCGAACGCGGCCTTGGTCGATGCGTAGGCGGACCAGAAGGGACGCGGGTCCGAACCGACCGAACTGGTGAGGCCGACGACCCTCGCATTCTCGCTGCGCTTCAGCATCGGATCGAACGCGGCCAGAAGAGCCTGCGTGGCGAGCAGGTTGATCGTGATCGCCTTGTTGAAGTCCTTGGGATCGATCTGCGTAACCGGCCCGAGGGCGGGCAGGTAGGCGGCGGAGATCACGAGCATGTCGAGCGTATCCCAGCGGCCCGATATGGCGGCGGAGAGCCGCGCCACCCCGTCCTTGTCCGACAGGTCCAGCGGGGCGATCGTGGCGGACCCGCCCGCCGCATGGATCTCGTCCTCCACCGCTTCCAGCGCGCTGTCGGTTCTCGCCGTCAGGATCACGTGCGCGCCCTTCGCAGCCAGAGCCTTGGCCGTGGCGGCACCGATACCCTTGCTGGCCCCGGTGACGAGGGCTAGCTGGCCGTCGAACGGCTTGTCGTTGCCCATCACGCGACCTTGTCGAAAGGAAGTTGTGCCGCCTCGTCTTCCCGCCGGGTGAGGTCGGTCAGCGACGTGGGATAATCGCCCGTGAAACAGGCGTCGCAATATTGCGGGCACTTGGGATCACGCGGCTCGCTGCCGACGGCGCGGTAGAGACCGTCGATCGAGACGAAGGCGAGACTGTCCGCCTTGATGAACTGGCGCATCGGCTCGAGATCCATCTGCGCGGCGAGCAGCTTGTTCCGTTCCGGCGTGTCGACGCCGTAGAAGCAGCTATGCGCGGTCGGCGGGCTGGCCACGCGGAAATGCACTTCGCTTGCCCCGGCATCGCGCATCATCTCGACGATCTTCATGCTGGTCGTGCCGCGCACGATGGAATCGTCGATCAGGACGATCTTCTTGCCTTCGACGAGGCCGCGATTGGCATTGTGCTTGCGCCGCACGCCGGAATGGCGTGCGCTGTCGGAGGGCTGGATGAACGTCCGGCCGACATAGTGGCTGCGGATGATGCCGAGTTCGAACGGCAGTCCCGATTGCTGCGCGTAGCCGATCGCCGCGGGCACGCCGCTGTCGGGCACGGGGATGACGAGATCGACATCGCACGGCGCCTCGATCGCCAGCTGTTCCCCGATCGCCTTGCGCGCGGCGTAGACGCTGCGTCCGTCGAACACCGAATCCGGCCGACTGAAATAGACATGCTCGAAGATGCATGGGCGCGAAGGATGCTTGCCGAAGGGATGCATCGACCGGATTTCCCCGTCGTGATCGACTTGGACGAGTTCGCCCGGCTCGACCTGGCGGATAAATTCCGCACCGGCGACGTCGAACGCGACGCTTTCGCTGGCGAACAGCACGGCATCGCCCATCCGGCCCATCACCAGCGGCCGGATGCCGAGCGGATCGCGGCAGGCGATCATGCCTTCCGGCGTCATCACGATCAGCGAATAGGCGCCTTCGACCAGGCGCAGTGCGTCCACGAACCGGTCGATCAGCGTCGGGTACCGGCTGGTCGCGACCAAGTGGATAATGACTTCCGTATCCGAGGTGGACTGGAAGATCGCGCCGCGCTTGACCAGGTCCTCGCGCAAGGTCTGCGCATTGGAGATGTTGCCGTTATGCGCGACCGCGAAGCCGCCGCTGGCAAGGTCCGCATGGAGAGGCTGCACGTTGCGCAGGCCCGCACCGCCCGTGGTCGAATACCGGACGTGACCCGCCGCCATGAAGCCGGGCAGTTCGGCAAGCGCGTCCTCGCCCGAGAAATTGTCGACCACGTGGCCGAGACCGCGCCGGGTGAAAAAGTTCGTTCCGTCGAAGCTCGAGATGCCGGCCGCTTCCTGCCCGCGATGCTGCAGGGCGTGGAGACCGAGAGCGGTGACTGCCGAGGCGTCCTTCGTGCCGATGGCTCCGAAGACCCCGCATTCCTCGCGCAGCTTGTCGCCGTCTTCGTCACGAAAGGGATGTGTGAAATTCATGATCGCGTTTGCTCGTCCGCCAGCTTCGC
The DNA here is from genome assembly GCF_040717445.1 of Qipengyuania sp. JC766. Taxonomy (NCBI): domain Bacteria; kingdom Pseudomonadati; phylum Pseudomonadota; class Alphaproteobacteria; order Sphingomonadales; family Erythrobacteraceae; genus Qipengyuania; species Qipengyuania sp. JC766. The sequence continues at coordinate 528,899 of NZ_JBFEFL010000001.1, forward strand.
GTGTGGCCTGCTCAATGGCGATGTTACCGCCCGATTACAAGGACAGCGTGCGCGATCCGGCGGTATTTGCAGATTTCATTGCGGCGACAGGAAAGCCTGCCTAGACGGGCCGCATCCGATCAACCGAACCGGTGGCAGAACCTCTTGATCCTCTCCCAATTCGAATGGACCATCGCGAAGCGCTATCTGCTGCCGGGCAGGAGCGAGGCCTTCATCGCGCTCGTCGCGGGCATCAGCGTGGTGGTCGTCATGCTGTCCGTCGCGCTGCTCGTGGTCGTCATGAGCGTCATGAACGGGTTCCGCGGCGAGCTTCTAGACCGCATCGTCGGCCTGAACGGGCACGCCATCGTGCAGGCCTATGGCGACGACCTGCGCGACTGGGAACAGACGCTGGAAGACATCAGGGCGACGCCGGGCGTCGTCGATGCCTCGCCCCTGATCGAGCAGCCTTTGCTGGCGAGCCTCGACGGGAGGGTCGACGGTATCGTCATGCGCGGCAACACGGCCGAGGACATTGCCGGTTTGCAGGACGAATTGCTGGTCGGCGATCTCGATCTCATCCGGCCGGGCGAGAGCCGGGTCGCGATCGGCGGGCAACTGGCCCGCAATCTCGGCGCGCAGATCGGCGATACCATTACCATCATCAATCCGCAGGGCAGGACGACACCGTTTGGCACGGTCCCGCGACAGGTCGGCTACGAGATCGCCGCGATTTTCGAGACCGGTGTCTACGAATTCGACCAGGCCTTCGTCATCATGCCGATACCCGATGCGCAGACGCTGCTGCTTCGCGGCGACACGATCGGGATGATCGAGGTCACGACCGAGGATGCGGACCGGGTGGACCAGATCCTCGCACCGGTGGCGGAGCAGCTGAGCGGCGGCGCGGTGGTGCGCACGTGGAAGGAGATCAACTCCTCCATCTTCGAGGCGCTCGAGGTCGAACGGGTCGCCATGTTCTTCGCCCTGTCGATGATCGTCGTGGTGGCCGCGTTCAACATCCTGTCATCGCTGGTCATGCTGGTGCGCGCGAAGACCCGGGACATCGCCATCATGCGAACGATGGGGGCGACCCGGCGCAACCTGCTGAAGATATTCGTCAGTACCGGCTTTACCGTCGGTGCGATCGGCGCGGCGTCCGGCCTGGTGCTCGGTTTCGTGATCCTCTTCTTCCGGCAGGAGATCACCGGTGCGATCGCCTTCCTGACGGGGCAGCAATTGTGGGATCCCGAAGTGCGCATACTGACCGAACTGCCGTCGCGCGTCGATCCGTGGGAAGTCGTGGGCATCGTGGCGCTGGCCCTGATCCTCAGCTTCCTCGCCACCCTTTATCCGGCCCTCAAGGCCTCCAGCACCGATCCGGTACAGGTCCTGCGTTATGAGTGAGGCCGTCGTCCATCTGCAGGGCCTGACCCGCTCGTTCGAGCAGGGCGGCGTGCGCATCGACGTCCTGCGCGGCGTCAACCTGTCCGTCGGGCAGGGGGAAATCGTCGCCCTGCTTGGTCCCTCGGGCTCCGGCAAATCCACGCTGCTCCAGGCGGTCGGCCTGCTGGAAGGCGGCTTCGGCGGCGGCATCGCCATTGCCGGTACCGATGCCAGCGCGCTCGATGCGAGCGAGCGGACGCAGGTCCGCCGTGATCACCTGGGCTTCGTGTACCAGTTCCATCACCTGCTGCCCGACTTTACGGCGGTGGAGAATGTGATGCTGCCGCAGCTCGTCGTCGGAACTCGCCGGGAACAGGCGCAGGTGCGGGCAGAGGAACTGCTCGGCAGCCTGGGGCTTTCCGGGCGCCTGACGCACCGGCCGAGCCAGCTTTCAGGCGGCGAGCAGCAGCGCGTGGCCGTGGCCCGCGCGCTTGCCAACAGGCCGAACCTGGTGCTGGCGGACGAGCCGACCGGCAATCTCGACGAGAACACGTCCGAGCGGGTCCTTGCCCAGTTCCTCGAACTCGTGCGGGGCGAGGGCAGCGCGGCGCTGGTCGCAACTCACAACGAGCGCCTTGCCGCGAAGATGGACCGCGTGGTGCGCCTGCACGAAGGCGTGCTGGAATAGGAAACTCCCGGGTCTCCGCGCGTTGGCCTGACGAAAGGGATAGCTGACATGACCGACCATCCGAGTACCTACCGCGCCGGCCAAGCCCATAGCGGCTCCGTCCAGTGGGACGACCGCGCCTCCCTCCATCGAACCGACGACGGCGATGGCGTGTTCGATTCCGCCAAGGGCCTACGCGACGGGACCTTCGCCGAGATCATCCGCCATATGATGATGCTGCCGGAAGAAGACCGCGCGAAATACTACATCGAAAAAGCGGGCGACCGCGAATATCACGCCGCCGAAGTGGCCGCCCTTTCGCAACACCCCGACTTCCCGGCCGGATAGGCGCCGTGACGACAATCGCGGATTTCACCGCCACGCTGCCGAACGGTGAGACGCTGGACCTGGCGCAGAAGCGGGGCAAGGTGCTGCTGGTCGTGAACACGGCGAGCAAGTGCGGTTTCACGCCGCAATACAAGGGGCTGGAAGAATTGTACCGCCGCTATGGCGACAAGGGCTTCGAAGTGATCGCCTTCCCTTGCAACCAGTTCGGTTCGCAGGAGCCCGGTTCCGAAGAGGACATCGCATCCTTTTGCGAGGTCAATTTCGGAGTGACCTTCCCGCTGATGAAGAAGGTCGACGTGAACGGCGACAATGCGAGTCCGCTGTTCGACTGGATGAAGGCGGAAGCGCCCGGCCTCATGGGTTCCAGGGCGATCAAGTGGAATTTCACCAAGTTCCTGATCGACCGCGACGGCAAGGCCGTGAAACGCTTCGCGCCGCAGGACACGCCGGAACGGATCGCGGCGGATATCGAGACGCTTCTCTGACCTCGCGGTCGGGCGAGCCGGACCGGGGAGAGGGACATGCTGGAGTCGATCAACGAGTGGGTGCTGGGCCTCGGCGCGCAGTACAACGTGAACCCCTACATCTTCGGCGCGATCTATGTCGGCGCGATACCGTTCTTCCTCGCTTCTATTGCCTGGCTGGTGAAGCGGGCGCGCGCCGGGCGATCGACCACGCTGCCCGCCATGTTGGCGGGGTTCTTCTTCGTCTCGGCCTATCTCTACCTCGCCATCTTCGGTCAGGACATTCCGGTCTGGGTCTGGATCTTCCTGGCGGCGCTGATCGCCTACGGGGCGTGGTCGCAGATCCGTGATACCCGCCGGAAGATCGCGGCGGCCAGGGCCGAAGTCCCGATGGCGGAGGACTGACACGCGGCCGGGGAACGCGCGCCGCGCCGGCTTGGCGAATCCGCCCGGGATAGGCATATTCGGATCATGCCGCTCGCCCCCTTCGTACCCCTTCGCGTCCTCTCTTCCTATTCGATGCTGGAAGGCGCGATCGAGCCCAAGGGCATGGCGAAGCTCGCGAAGGAGCGGGGCTTTCCGGCGATCGCACTGGCGGACCGCAACGGGCTCTACGGAGCGGTCATGTTCGCCAAGGCCTGCTTCGAGGAAGGGGTCCAGCCGATCATCGGCACGCTGCTGGGCGTGGCGCGCGACGCGGACGGCCAGCAGGTCGACTACCTCCCGCTCTACGCGCAGGACGAAGCGGGGTACGACAATCTGTGCAGCCTCGTCAGCCGGGCGCACTTGGCGCGGCCGCTGGAACTGGAACCGCATGTCGCGCTTGCGGACCTGGAAGGCAGGACGGACGGGCTGATCGCGCTGACCGGTGCGAGCGAGGGTGCGCTGACGCGCCTGCTCGCCGAAGGGCAGCGCCCACACGCCGAAGCCCTGCTCGATCGCCTGCAGGCGCTGTTTCCGGACCGGCTCTATGTCGAGCTGGCCCGGCGCGGCAACGAGGTGGAGCAGCGCGCCGAGGAGGGCCTGATCGACCTCGCCTACGATCGCGACATTCCGCTGGTGGCGACCAACCCCGCCAACTTCGCCGAGCCGCATATGCACAAGGCGCACGACGCCATGCTGTGCATCGCCAATTCTACCTATATCGCCACCGAAGACCGCCCGCGGTCCAACGACCGGTCCTTCGTCATGTCGCACCGGATGATGGAAGAGGTGTTCGAGGATCTGCCCGAAGCGACGCAGAACACCCTGGTTGTCGCACGTCGCTGCGCCTATGCCCCGCCGTCGCGCGCGCCGATCCTGCCCAGCCTCGCAGGGGACCTCGAAGGCGAGGCCCGGATGCTTGCCGAGGATGCGCGCAAGGGGCTGGAAGCGCGGCTGGAGCCGTACGAGGACCTGTCCGACGCGGACCGCAAGACCTATTTCGACCGGCTCGACTACGAGGTCGAGATCATCGTCAATATGGGTTTCCCGGGCTACTTCCTGATCGTTGCCGACTTCATCAAGTGGGCCAAGGACCAAGGCATTCCCGTGGGGCCGGGCCGCGGATCGGGCGCGGGCTCGCTCGTGGCGTGGGCGCTGACGATTACAGACCTCGACCCCATCCGGCTCGGCCTGCTGTTCGAACGCTTCCTCAATCCCGAACGCGTTTCCATGCCGGACTTCGACATCGACTTCTGTGAAACGCGGCGGGGCGAAGTCATCCGCTACGTGCAGGAGAAATACGGTCACGATCACGTGGCGCAGATCATCACCTTCGGCAAGCTGAAGGCACGTGCCGTGCTGCGCGATTGCGGGCGTATCCTGCAAATGCCTTACGGCCAGGTGGACCGGCTGACCAAGATGGTCCCGAACCATCCCACCGACCCGTGGACCCTGCCGCGCGCGCTGAACGGGGCGGCCGATTTCCGGGCCGAATACCAGAACGACAACGACGTGAAGCGGCTGGTGGACCTGGCGATGCAGCTGGAAGGCTTCCCGCGCAATTCCTCCACCCATGCGGCGGGCGTTGTGATCGGCGACCGTCCGCTGGAAAAGCTGGTGCCGCTCTACCGCGATCCGCGCTCGGACATGCCGGTGACGCAGTTCGACATGAAGCATGTGGAATCGAGCGGGCTGGTCAAGTTCGACTTCCTCGGCCTCAAGACCCTGTCCGTGCTGCGCAAGGCCGTCGACCTGCTGGAGGGTCGGGGCGTCGAGATCGACCTCGGCGCGCTGCCGTGGGACGATCCCGCCGTCTACGACCTGATGAAGGCGGGCAACACGGTGGGTGTCTTCCAGCTGGAATCGGAAGGCATGCGGCGCACGCTGACGGCGGTGAAGCCGACCAAGTTCGAGGACATCATCGCGCTCGTCTCGCTCTACCGGCCGGGTCCGATGGACAACATCCCGCTGTTCGGAAAGCGCAAGGCGGGCGAGGTCGAGATCGAGTATCCGCATCCCAAGCTGGAGGGGATACTCGAGGAAACCTACGGCATCTTCGTCTACCAGGAACAGGTGATGCAGGCCGCGCAGATCCTGGCTGGATATTCGCTCGGCGATGCGGACCTCCTGCGCCGCGCGATGGGCAAGAAGATCCAGGCCGAAATGGACGCGCAGCGGCTGCGCTTCGTCCAGGGCTGCGCGGACGTCAGCGGGATCGAGAAGAAGAAGGCGAACGAGCTGTTCGACTTGATCGACAAGTTCGCCGGCTACGGCTTCAACAAGAGCCACGCCGCAGCCTATGCCCTGCTGGCCTACCAGACGGCTTGGCTGAAGGCGCATTACCCGGAGGAATTCTACGCCGCGTCGATGTGCTTCGACATGCACCAGTCGGAAAAGCTGGCGCTGTTCGTGGACGATGCGCGCCGCCACGGGATCGAGGTGGCACCGCCCGACATCAACCGCTCCGAAGCCGAGTTCACCGTCGAGAGCACGGACGAGGGCTTCGCCGTGCGCTATGCACTGGCGGGTATCCGCAATGTCGGCGAAAAGGCGATGGAAGCGCTGGTGGCGGAGCGCGAGAAGGCGGGCTGGTTCGAGAACCTCCAGCAGCTGTTCGAGCGGGTGCCCAAGGGTTCGATGAACTCGCGCCAGCTGGAAGGGCTGGTCTGCGCGGGCGCGCTGGACCGGCTGGAACCCAACCGGGCGAAGCTGTTCGCCAATATCGACACGCTCCTCGCCGTGGCCGACGCGGCGAGCCGCGAACGCGAGAGCGGGCAGGCGGGTCTTTTCGGCGGGGAGGACAGCGCGGTCGCCGGGCTGCGCCTTAAGGACACCGATGAATGGTCCCGCCCGGAACGCATGGCGAAGGAGCGGGAATTCTTCGGCTTCTATTTCAGCGCCCATCCGGTGCAGCAGCACTGGCCGGTCGCGTCCGCCAACGGCGCGCGCTCCTACCAGAGCCTGATGGAAAGCGGCGCCCCGCCGGGTGGCCGCCAGCCCGCCGTCATGGCGGCCATGGTGGAAGGCGTGAACAAGGGCCGCACGCGGCGCGGCAAGGACTTCGTGCGGGCCGATTTCTCCGATGCGACCGGCCAGTTCAGCGCCGCCTGTTTCGAGGAATCGCTGGTCCCGCAATTCCAGCAGTGGGCGCAGGATGCGACCTGCGTGCTGCTGAATGTCGAACTGGACTCGCCGAGCCCCGACGAGCCGCCGCGCATCACCGTGCGCGGCGCGCGGCCCTTATCCGAAGTGACTGGCGGATCGCGCATGTTGCTGACGATGGACGTGACCGACCCGGCCGCGCTGGAGGATTTGCGCATGGAGCTGTCGCCCGGGCCCGCGGGCTATGGCGAGGTGCGCGTGCGGCTGAAGACCGGCCAGGCGATCGAGCCGGAAATCCGGCTCGGCCGGGATTTCGCTCTCGACGGCGACCTGGCCGAGCGGCTGGAACTGGTCGAGGGGATCGCGTCCGTCGCGCTGCGCCGGCAGGGCGGACGGGCGAACCTACGCCTCGTCGCCTGAGGTCTCCGCCAGTTCCCCGGACGCGCCTTCGTCCTCGGGCGCGAACAGCGTCGTGAAGCGCGCGACCAGCAGCAGGACCGTGGGCAGCACCATCGTGTTCCAGAGGTCGTGGAAGCTGTTCTGCCAGGCCCGGTCGCCCTGCGTCAGCAAGCTATTGCGCAGGTCCACGCTCTCCCCCGTCAGGGTCATCGCCAGCACGATGATCCACGGCCAGACGTCGCGCAGCTTGAGGCGGAAGACCCAGCACGCGGTCAGGTGAATGGCGAGCGCGATGTAGATGTGCAGCGCGTCCCGCTCGAGCGTGCTGATCGCCTGCAGCCCGGCCTTGGCATCCTGGACCCACTCCATGCCGCCACCGCTTAGCCCGATTGAAATGCAGCGCAAGCACGGGCATGAGTTTCACAAAACAACGAATGGAGAGGATGGCCATGCCCGGAGCAATGCAGGACTGGACGATGCGCGTGACCCACGTGATCGACCACGCGGCGCGCGAAAGCGGATCGCGCGAGATCGTGACCTACTGGGCGGACGGTAGCGAGACGCGCACCGACTGGGCCGGCATCCGGCGCGACGCACTGAAGATGGCGCAGGCGCTGGAAGCGATGGGCCTGAAGAAGGGGGACAAGGTCGCGACGCTGGCGATGAACCATTCGCGCCACCTGGTCAGCTGGTTCGGCGTCGCGGGGATGGGCGGCGTGCTGCACACGGTGAACCCGCGCCTGTTCGAGGACCAGCTGGAATACATCGTGAACCACGCGGAGGATCGTGTCCTGATCTACGACGCGATGTTCCAGCCGATCGTCGACAAGATGCGCGATCGCTGGCCCGGAGTGGAGCATTACATCTGCTTCGATTCCGGAGAGCACGCCACCGCCTTCGAGGACTGGATCGGCGAGCAGGACGGCGAGTACGAATGGGTGCAGGGCGACGAGCGCGACCCGTGCATGATCTGCTACACCAGCGGGACCACCGGCAATCCCAAGGGCGTGCAGTACGAGCACCGCTCCACCATCCTGCACGCGATGGCCGGCATGCAGCCGAGCGCGCTCAACTGCACCGCGGCGGCGGTCTTCCTGCCGGTGGTGCCCATGTTCCACGCCGCCAGCTGGGGCCTGCCCTATGCCGGCGCGATGGCGGGGCTGAAATTCGTCTTCAGCGCGGTCAACGACCCCGCGGTCCTCGACATGCTGATGAAGCGCGAGGAAGTGACCGACAGCGCGGGCGTGCCGACGGTCTGGCTGGCCCATTTCCAGTATTGCGACAAGGAGGGCATCGACCTGCCCAAGCTGCGCACGGCGACGATCGGCGGGTCCGCCGCGCCCAGGTTCATGATCGAACGGCTGATGAAGAACGGCACGCGCGTCCAGCACGCCTGGGGCATGACCGAGACCAGCCCGATCGGCACGGTGGGCGGCCCGACCGCCGACTGGGACGAGCTCAGCTTCGAGGAGAAGGTCGCCAAGACCATGAAGCAGGGACGCGCGATCTTCGGAGTGGAACTGCGCACGGTCGATCTCGACGATCGCAGCAAGGTCCTGCCGCGCGACGGGGAAACCAGCGGGGCGCTGCAGATTCGCGGGCCGTGGGTGGTGAAGCGGTATTTCAAGGCGGACGAGGACGCGGTCGATGCGGACGGCTGGTTCGACACCGGCGATGTCGGCATGCTGCATCCCGACGGCACGCTGCAGCTGACCGACCGGACCAAGGACGTGATCAAGTCCGGCGGCGAGTGGATCAGCTCGGTCGAGCTGGAGAACGCCGCCTGCGGCCACCCGGCCGTGGCGGAAGCGGCCTGCATCGGCATGGCGCATCCCAAGTGGGACGAGCGCCCGGTGCTGTTCGTGGTGAAGAAGGACGGCGAGGAGTGCGACGACAAGGGCATCATCGGCTTCCTGTCGGACAAGGTCGCCAAGTGGTGGCTGCCCGACGCGGTCGAGTTCGTGGACGACATCCCGCACACCGCCACCGGCAAGATCAGCAAGAAGGACCTGCGCGAGCGGTTCTCCGACTATCGCCTGCCCGAATGAGGACCCAGCCATGACAACCTATATCGATCCGTCGCCCGCCAATTTCGAAGCGTTCAAGGCCCTGCCGCGCGACGAGCCGATCCACATGCTCAACCTCGTCCTCTACCGCGACCACGCGGCCTATCCGGACGGGCACGAGCATGCGGACAAGGGCTGGACCGGGCGGCGCGCCTACCAGGAATACGGGCGCACCAGCGGCCCGATCTTCAGCCGGGTGGGCGGCACGATCGTGTGGCGCGGCGTCTTCCAGACGATGGTCACCGGGCCGGACGAGCGCGCATGGCACAACGGCTTCGTGGCGCAGTATCCCGACGCCGCGGCCTTCTTCGAGATGATCAAGGACCCCGAATACCAGAAGGCGGTCGTCAACCGGACCGCCGCGCTGGCAGACAGCCGCCTCATCCGGTTCAGCCCGGGCGAGAGCGGGGGCGGCGGGGGCTTCGGCTGAGACCTATTCCTGCGGGGACGCGTCGGCCGGGGCCTGCGCCGCGGCCGCCTGGTTCGACAGGTCCAGCAGGTAGCGGTCGAACTGGCTGCTGGCCTGCACGAAGCGGTTCAGTTCGTCGGCGTAGGATTGCTGGCTGATGCCGCCCGCCGCCGACATGGTGCGCGACAGGTACAGCTGGTCGTCCAGTTCGTTGTAATAGGCGGTGGCGAAGCCCGCGCGGCTGTTGAACCGGTTGACGAGGCCGCCCATCGCCTCGGCCGGGATCGCCTGCGGACGGACCCAGCTGGCGAAGCTGCGCAGGCCGCTGCAGCCGGTGCCGGTGGCGTCGCAATCCTCGTACAGCAGGCCGGCGCGCAGATTGTTGGGCAGGCGCACGACCTGCAGCGGGCCCTGCCGGCTCTCCGTCTGGATGACCAGCTGCGCCAGCACCGCCGCGCCGTCCACCCCGTCGAAATCGAGCATCCGCGCGCCCGGATCGTAGGGCCGGGCCGACAGGGTCTGGGCATCGGTCGACTGGGCGTGCGCCGTCGCGGCCAGCGGCAGGCCGAGCGCGGCGGACAGGATCAGGGCGAGGGGGAATTTCATTCGGGATCTCCGTGGTTTCATCGACCGCCTTGCAAATGGCCCGGCGCCGGTCAACCCGGTAGCAGGCCTTAAAACAACCTCAGCTGACCGCCCAGTTCGGGCGGGCGGAATTGCGTGCAGTCGAGCGTGAAACCGGGTTGCCCGATGCCGGCCCGCCTGCAGGCGATGCGGAAGCGGCTGCGGAACAGGTCGGCCCACACGCCGGTAGGCTTCAGGCGGCTGAAGAAGTCGGGATCGTTGTCCCGCCCGCCGCGGATCGACCGGACGATGGCCATCACCTTGCCCGCCCGGTCGGGGAAGTGGACGTCCAGCCATTCGCGGAACAGCGGCGCGACCTCGTGCGGCAGGCGCAGCGGGATCCAGCCCGCCGACCCGACGCCCAGCGCGCCCGCCTGCGCCACGATGTCTTCCATGAACTCGTCCGTCACGGCCGGGATGATCGGCGCGATGGAACAGTGGACCGGGACGCCCGCCGCCGCCAGTTTTCCCAGCGCTGCCATACGCTTGGCCGGCGCAGCTGCGCGCGGTTCGAGCTTTCCCGACAGCTTCGGATCGAGCGAGGTGACCGAAATCGCCACCGCGACCAGCCCGCGCTCCGCCAGCTGTGCCAGCAGGTCGATATCGTCCAGCACCCGGTCCGACTTGGTCGTGATGGTGACCGGGTGGCGGGTTTCCAGGCAGACCTCCAGCACCTGCCGCGTGATGCGATACCGCCGCTCTATCGGCTGGTAGGGATCGGTGTTGGTCCCCATCGCGATCGGCCGGACCTGGTAGCGCGGCTTCGCCAGCGTCTTGCGCAGCAGCTCCGCCGCTTCGGGCTTGGCGAACAGCTGCGTTTCGAAATCCAGCCCCGGCGACAGGTCGTGATAGGCATGGGTGGGCCGCGCGAAGCAATAGACGCAGCCGTGCTCGCACCCGCGATAGGCGTTGATCGACCGGTCGAAGGCGATGTCGGGCGACTGGTTGAAGCTGAGGATGGAGCGGGGCCGTTCCTCCGTTACATGGGTGCGCAACTTGGGCGGCTTGCCATCGAGCGCTTCCATGTGGTCGCGCCAGTCGCCGTCGAGCTCGCGGGAGGCGAGGCCGAAGCGCGTGGGCACCGCGCCCGATTGCGCGCCGCGGCCGGATATGGGCGACTCGTGCTTGCGTTCCATAGGCGGAACATAACCGGAACAGATGCGCGGCGCGAGTGCAATCTATCGCCGCCTGCTCCGCCGCTTGCGCATGGCGGGGCGCGCATCCCGGAGTCGCTCGCGCCGCGGACTATCGACGGGCAGCAGCGCGCCGTAATCGAACCCGCCCGCGTCGAGGCCGTCGGTCCGCACGGGCAGGCCAGCCAGCGCCGGAGTTGACACAGTTGACAGGGTCCTGGGGCGGAATGCGCGCGGCTCCGGATCGGCGGAACGGGCCGCCAGGGGCAGGGCCGGGACGGGCGGCGCGCCGGGCAGTCCGGGGGCGGGCGGCGCGACGGGCGCGTCGCACCAGGCGTCCACGGCTTGCATCTCGCGCACGCGATCCCGGTCCCAGTCGGAGAGGCTCAGGCCGTAGACCTCCGCTTCCACGGCGCGGCTTTCGGCGCGCAGGGCCCGGTCGTCCTCCTCGAAATCCTCGTCCTCGTACTCGTCGCATGGCTCGCCGTCCCCGCCGGAGCCGTCCGCGCCGCGATTTTCGATGCGGTCCATGCGCACGGTGAACTCGGCCTGGCGGAACTCGCGCGCGGTCTCCTTCGCCACCGTCCGGGCGAATGTCTCGCGGTCGGGCGCCATCGGCGTGCCTTGCGCGACGCTGGCGACCAGCTCGTCGAACCGGCCCGCATCCTCGCCAGCCGCCGCCTCGTCCGCCAGCGCGTCCAGCCGGGCAAGGTGGGCGAGCAGCAGGCGCGTGTCGTACCGGACGCGCGTGCCGACTTCCTCGCCGCGGAACCAGACCGGCTCCTCCACCCCGTCGATCGCGCGTTCGGCCAGCACCTGCGTCGCGTTCTCGCGCGCCAGCAGCAGCGCCGCGGCCCAGCCGCGCGCGAACAGCGGATCGCGCCGGCGCAGGCGATAGGCGGCTTCCGCCGACAGCCCGACCGCGCGGCAGGCATCGCGCGCATTCCCGCGCTGCGCCAGCCGGTCCAGGAACCGCGCCTTGCGCGCCGCCGTCCACCCGCGCGCCGGCGGGGTTATGGTTGCGGGAACGGAGTGTGTTTGGGGGTCCGGCCCGGTGGCCGGCAGGGATGTATGAAGCACGATCCGCGTCTCCTCATGGAAATTCGCGAATCGGGGGTATTATGCACGAAAGCCGGTGTAGGACAGCGGTTTGGTGGGGGCGGGAGATGATGAGAGGGCGTCCGTCAGCTTACGACCCCATTGCGGTCATTCGCATTTCATTGTCATCCGAGAGCTAGCGGTCATCGGCCGCAAGGCTGTCCGTTCTAGTCCGCAGCCTCAGGCACCCCAAAATAGGTCCAACCTGCGCCTTCTCCGCATCGACCGGAATCGCAGTCCAAGTTCGAGGACATCTGTTGTCTAATCTTGTTTATCGTCGCGCATGACGCTTGCGGACTCGGGTGAAGAACTACTAGGGGCTCCGGCCTTAAAGATGAAAGCTCTTCGAAAAACCGATCCCTCTCACTAGCCCGTATGAGACGCCCAGTGCTTTTCCTTCGTCTGACATCGAGCGTTGACTGCAACCGCCCTTCGGCATCCGCAGTGAAAAAAACTACGACTTCGTGATGTCCTAGCTCTCCTGGCTCCCGCCATCCCGGTATAGGTTCAGAACACTGAGCTGACGAAGCGGCCGATTGCGCTGCATCTCCTGCATCTTTGTCACACCCAAGCAGGATCATCGCGAATAATGCGACACATTTTTTCGTAGCCATTCGAAAGTTTTATCACCTTAAGACAATCAAACAATAACTGCGTTTTTTGGCGCTAATCTGCCAGTCCGCTTCCCGGCCCATTCCAAACAAACCCACCACTTAAAAACCGTCACTACTCCCGCAGCCGTGGCATGAGCTGGACGAAGTTGCAGGGGCTGTTCACCCCGTCGGGTAGAAGGATAAGGATGGGAAGGATGCGTTGCTTCTGGGTATTGGTCCACGGCCAACTGCAATGGTCCGTTCCGATGGCAGGATCGGACAGCGACGTGAGCCAACCGGAAGGCTTTTACTGCCACCGGTTCGTGCTCGCTTCCGATCCGTCGATTGCCGCACAAAAGGCATTCGCCAGCGTCTCCGCCAATCTGGATCGCCAAACCGGATGGCTGCGGAATGGCGTGGCGAAGCTGGATCTCGAAGCCGAAGAGGTAGTCCAGTCGGCGCTCATCCAGGCTTTCAGACCGGACAATCGCGGTCATACTTTCTATTGAAGCGTACGGGCTGTCTTCGATTTCGAATGACGCGACAGGCTGTAGATACGCGAAAGCGCTCCGCCCGCTACTCCCGCAGCCGGGGGATGAGCTGGACGAAGTTGCAGGGGCGGTTGCGGCTGTCGAGCTGTTCGGCGAGGATGCCGTCCCAGCCGTCCTTCACCGCCCCGTTGGAGCCGGGCAGGGCGAAGACGTATGTGCCGCGCGCCACCACCGCGCAGGCGCGGCTCTGCACCGTGCTGGTGCCGATGGTCCGGTAGCTCAGCCAGCGGAACAGTTCGCCGAAGCCGGGAATGTCCTTGCTCTTGATCCGGTCGAGCGCCTCGGGCGTGACGTCGCGCCCGGTCAGGCCGGTGCCGCCGGTTGTGATGACCACGTCGATCGCCTCGTCGTCGATCCAGCGGTGGAGATGGGCGGCAATTTCCTCCGCATCGTCTCGGCTGATCTCGCGCGTCGCGAGGACGTGGCCCGCCGCTTCGATCCGCTGCGCCAGGATGTCGCCCGAGGTGTCCTCCGCCGGGCCGCGCGTGTCCGACACGGTCAGCAGCGCGATGGTCACGGGGACGAAGGGCAGGTCCGGATCGATCGCCATGCCGGTCGCTCCTGTTCCGCCTGCCCTTATTCCGCCTGTGCGGTGCGGACCGGCGACATGGAGGGGAATTGCGGCCACTGGCCCTCTGCCAGCGCGCGGCGGCTGGCGGAGCGCGCCTTGGCCTGGCGCTGGTACATCCAGTAATTGCGCATCACGATCGCGACGTAGCCGCGCGTCTCCCAGTAGGGGATGCTTTCCATGTAGAGCAGCGGGTCGTCCATGTCGCGCACTTCGCTGTTCCACCGCCCGATGGGCGACAGGCCGGCATTGTAGGCCGCCATGATCTTGGGCAGCTTGCCCTCGGTCTGGTGGCTCGAGCGCAGCATGTTCAGGTGTTCCTGCCCGAAGGCGAGGTTGACCGCGGGCTTGGACAGGTTGCGCGCGGTGCCGGTGATGCCGAGGCGCCCCTGGTGGTCGCGCGCGGCGGCGGGCATGATCTGCATCAGCCCGCGCGCGCCCGCCGGGCTGACCACGGCGGCGCGGAAGTTCGATTCCTGCAGCGCGTGGGCATAGGCGAGCGCGGGATCGACCTGCCAGCCATTGACCGGCTCCCAGCGCGGGGCGGGATAGCGCAGGGTGGGTTCGGAACTGGTGCCGACGGGGGCATTATGCGCCATCCACAGCTGAGTGCTGGGCAGGCCAAGCTCGCGCGCGAGGCGGCTGAGCGCCTGGTATTGCGAAGGATCGCCGATCCGGGCCTGGTGGCGCAGCACTTCGTCCGCGAGCCCGTCCTCCCCGATTTGGTTGAGCGCGATCGCGGCGCGCACATTGCTCTGGCCCTGCAGCTGGCGCCAGTCGTCCTGCGTGAAATCGACCGGGCGGTTCTCGTCCGACAGTTCCTGCCCCAGCTGTTCGCGCGCGAGCATGCCGTAGAGCGTTTGGTCCGCCAGCGCCGCGCCGCGCAGCTGTTCGGCGACCTTTTCCGGGCGGCGGCAGCGTGTGTGCGCGCGGGCGGCCCAGTATCGGGCGGCGGCCATCAGCTCGACGTTCTCCGCGCCCATGGCGGAACGCTCGAACGCGGCGGAGGCGGTCTCGCAATCGTCCAGCCGCCATGCGGCGAGGCCGGCGACCCAGTCCCCTTCCGCGACCCACGGGCCGGAACCCGCCTTGACCGTCTGCGCCATGGCGAGCGCGGCGGCGTCGTAATTCTCGATGTAGTAGCTCCAGGCGACGCGCTGGCGCCATTCGGCGCGCGCCTCGCTGCCCAGCGTCGCGTCGATCCCGTCGAGCAGCACGCGCGCGCCGTCCGGATCGTCGTTCTTGATCCGGTCGAGGATGGCGTTGCTGATGCTGTCCGGCATGGTCCCGTCGCGCGAGGGGCGCGGCAGGATGCGCTTGGAGGCGTAGGGCTGGCTGACGAAGTTCTGCGCGCGCGGCGTATTGTAGCTGGCGACCAGCCCGCGCTTGGCACCCAGCGATTGCAGCTGTTCGGCCTGCGGCAGCTCGCCGCCTGCGCTGAACCACTTGCGGATGTCCTCCGCCTGCGTCGCCGGGCTGTTCGGGTCGAGATAAAGTTCCGCCCACGCAACCTGGTGCAACGCGCCGGCCGGCCGGCTGTCGAGCAGGCGGCGCGCCTCGTCCCACGATCCGTTGTCGAGCGCCTGGAACACGAGGCGGTAAAAGGCCTCCTCCTCGTCCGTCAGGACCTCGGGGACGGAGGGGCTCTGCATGCGGTCGCGGAAATACTGGGCGGCGGTGTCGGCCGAGGCCGCAGGTGCAAGTATGGTGAGGGCGAGCGGCGCTGCCGCCAGTGCCATCGCGATACGCATGGTTTTCATCGATCAGGGTCCCGTCCAGTCAAGCCACCGCTGCCACAGTCTCTTCCGCCTGCCCGGCGAACGCAGCAGTTCGGGCAGGGAGGCCTCGACCATGACAGGCAAGCTCCTGTCTCCATGGTTAAATTGCGGCAGGAGCGGAGCGTCTTGCGTCGATTCGTGTCCCAGAAGCGGCGAAGCGATCCGCCCGAAAGCGAGGATGCGCGCCGGCGCCAGAAGCGCGACGTGATGCGCCAGCAGGTCCGCCACGCCCGCCGCGCGCAGCTCGTCCCAGTCCGCCATCGGCGTGTGGCGCGGCAGGATCGCGGCGAAGGCCGTCTCCTCCTGCGCCATGCCCGCCGCGGCGAGGAACCGGTCCACCATCCGCCCGCCCGTGCCGGACAGCAGGCGATCGGTATCGTCCTCTTCCGGTTCGGGCACCAGCACCAGCAGCTTCGCGCCCTCATCCCCCCGCGAGGGCAGGCGGGGGAAGGTGCCCCCTTCGTCGAGCGACTTTTCGGTGAGCCACCATTCCCGAAACGCCGGCAGCTGCGCGGGCCATCCCGCTGGCGGACCGCCCAATTTTCTTTGCGGAGGGGGCGGCGGCTTGGGCAGCGGGGGCGGCGGCGCGCCGGGCTGCGCATCGGGGCCGGTTTCGTCCTCCGGCTGCGCCAGCCACGCCGTAGCGTCGTCGGCGAAATCGTGGGTGACGCCCGCGTCCTGCCACCAGTCGAGCGCGGCTTCGAAATCTTCGGCGAGCGTGCTGGCGGGACCCATATCCGTCACCCGCCTGCTCTTGACCTCGCGGGGTCCAGCAATCAAGGCTTTTGCAAAGCTTTTGTCCCGTTTTCGAATAAGGATAGCCCGCCATGAGCGAACGTGAATCGATGCCCTGCGATGTTGTCATCGTCGGTGGGGGCGTGGCCGGACTGGCCGCGGCGATCCGGCTCAAGCAGATCAGCGAGGAGCTGGAAGTCGTCGTGCTCGAAAAGGGCAGCGAGATCGGCGCGCATATCCTGTCGGGCGCGGTGGTCGATCCCAAGGCGCTGGACGAGCTGATCCCCGACTGGCGCGAGCAGGACTGCCCGATGGCCGAGGTGGAAGTGACCGACAACTGGCACTGGATCCTGCGCAAGAACGGCAAGTTCCCGGTGCCGCACGTCGCCCTGCCGCCCTTCATGTCCAACAAGGGCTGCTACACCGGCTCGCTCGCCAACCTTGCCCGCTGGATGGGCGAGAAGGCGGAGGAACTGGGCGTGATGGTGTTCCCCGGCTTCCCGGCCGCGGAGGTCATGTTCGACGAGAGCGGCGCCGTGTCCGGCGTCATCACCGGCGACATGGGCGTTGCCGAGGATGGCAGCCACAAGCCCGACTACCAGCCGGGCATGGAGATCCACGCCAAGTACACGCTGCTGGCCGAAGGCGCGCGCGGCAGCCTGACCAAGCAGCTAAAGAAGACCTTCGACCTGGAAGCGGACTGCCAGCCGCAGGTCTATGGCCTGGGCATCAAGGAGCTGTGGGATATCGACCCTGCCAAGCACGTGCCGGGCCGGGTCATCCACACGCAGGGCTGGCCGCTCGACAACGATACCTGGGGCGGCGGCTTCCTCTATCACCAGGCGAACAATCAGGTCGCGATCGGCTTCGTCACCGCGCTCGACTACGCCAACCCCTACATCTCGCCGTTCCAGGAATTCCAGCGGTGGAAGACCCACCCGGAAATCCGCCACTATCTCGAAGGTGGCAAGCGCGTGGCCTATGGCGGACGCGCGATCAACGAAGGCGGTTGGCAAAGCGTGCCCAAGCTGGCCTTCCCGGGCGGCGCGCTGATCGGCTGCGCCGCGGGCTTCGTGAACGTGCCCCGCATCAAGGGCAGCCATACCGCCATGAAGAGCGGGATGCTGGCCGCCGAAAGCGTCGCCAAGGCGATCGCCGACGGGCACGAGAAGACCGAGCTGATGGAATACGACGCGGCGGTGCGCGACAGCTGGATCGCCAAGGAACTGAAGAAGGTCCAGAACGCGCAGCCCGCGGTCGCCAAGTTCGGCGGGGACATCGGCACGATCGTGGCCGGCATGGACATGTGGGCCCGCACGCTGGGCATCGCCTTCTGGGGCGGCATGAAGCACACGCCGGACTACAAGCACCTGCAGCGGGCCGACCTGTACGACCCGATCATCTATCCCAAGCCCGACGGCGAACTGACCTTCGACCGGCTGACCTCCACCGCGTTCAGCTTCACCAACCACGCCGAGGACCAGCCCAAGCACCTGAAAGTGCTCGACCGCGACCTCCAGCGCGAAAGCGAACTGGAAGTCTATGCCGGTCCCTCGACCCGTTATTGCCCGGTCGGCGTCTACGAATGGGTCGGCGTCGAGGAGGGCAAGCCCGAATTCGTGATCAACGCGCAGAACTGCATCCACTGCAAGACCTGCGACATCAAGGACCCCAACCAGAACATCAACTGGGTGACGCCGGAAGGCGGGGGCGGGCCGAACTACCCGAACATGTAGGCCGCGCGTTGCGGCGCCGCCGGTTTCAGCGGTGCCGCAACAGGCGGTAGAGATGCGCCCCGGCGATCAGGATGCCGCCGGCGACGGTCGGTACCGTTTCGCCGATTCCGAAACGCTCCGCGAACAGCGCGCCCGTAACCAGCACCATGCCCAGCGTCGCCGGGACGACGAAGCCGGCGGTACGCGCGCCATGGGCGCGGACCATCACCGTGACCGATGCGACGACGGCGGTCGGCGCCAGCACCCAGTGGACCCACTCGGCATGCGCGAAGGCGGCCATGAAGGGCAGGGCGGCCGCCAGGATCGGCAGGGCGATGCAATGCGCGATGCAGGCGAGGCTGAGCGCCGCGGCGGCGCGATCGAGCGTGGCTTCGGATGCCATGTCAGCCTTCCCCGGCAGGGTTCAGGACCAGCAGCAGGCGCTTCTCGCCAGTCCCCGCGATCGGCGGAGAACGATGGATCGCGGGATGCTCGGTTGCCAGCCGGCCCTTGAACAGGCCCACATCGCCGGTCGCGAGCGCGCGCGGACGGACCGGGTCGCACCCGTCGCGAACGCGCGCGGCATCCCGAGCGTCCAGCCACTGCGTCCCCTGGCCGCAATAGGTCGTGATGAGGCGCGCGCTCACATAATCGGCATGCCACTTCCGGCAGGAATCGGTCGTGACGATTTCCAGCCGCAGTTCGATCTCTGCCAGGTCGAGGATCGCGGCATAGCGACGCCCGAGACCGGCGATGTCGGCGATGAGGGCATCGCGCACGGCACCGGAAGGATAGGCTGCGCGGTCGAGTTCCGTCCGGATCTGGTCCGGCACCTCGTCGGCGCGGGTGGTCAGGCGGATATTGGTTTGCGACCCGCCGAGCAAATCGCCTATCCCGGCCAGCGGCTCGCGGGTCCAGACAGCGAGATTGCAATCCGGCTGGCGGATGTCGTGCAGGACATCTGGATCGGAGGACAGGGCGGCAATCTGTTCGAGAAGTGCGGGCAAGGGAGTTCCAACTACGTAATGTTACAATGTATCATTGCAGCTAATACTTCGTGGTTTGCATCGCAAGGGCAGCGATCTGCCAATTTGCCTTTTTGCCGAAATACGGCGCGCTTTTTCCCGAGAACAGCGAACGGGAGACAGGGGCGGCGGACCGGGCTATCGCGCGGGCGATGGCTGCCAGAGAAACCGCTTACGCCAAGATCAATCTCGCGCTCCACGTCCGTTCGCGGCGGGAGGACGGTTACCATGCGCTCGAAACGCTGTTCGCCTTTGTCGATCAAGGCGACACTCTTTCCGCCAGTCCGGCGCCGGCCGATACGCTGCGCACCACGGGCGAATTCGGACAGGAGGCCGGCGATCCCTTCGCCAATCTCGTGACGCGGGCGCTGGGCAAGCTTCCACGGCCCGGCGGGCTGTCGATCCTGCTGGAAAAGACCCTGCCGGTCGCGGCGGGGCTGGGTGGCGGATCGGCCGATGCGGGCGCGGTGTTCCGGATCGTGCGCGACCTGCACGGCCTGCCGGACGACTGGCGGGACCGCGCCGCATCGCTGGGCGCGGATGTGCCGGCCTGCGTGGAAAGCGTGACCTGCATCGGGCGCGGCACGGGCACGGAACTGGAACCGGTCGCAAGCGACCTTGCGGATACCCCCGTCCTGCTGGTCAACCCGCGCCTGCCGCTGTCCACCGGACCGGTCTTCGCCGCTTGGGACGGGGCCGACCGCGGGCCGCTGCCGACCGGATCGGTGCGCGAGATCGCGCTCGCCGGACGCAACGATTTGGAAGCGCCCGCCATCGGCCTGCAGCCCGAAATCGCGCAGGTCCTGGATGCCTTGCGTGAAACCGATCCATGGCTCGCCCGTATGTCCGGTTCGGGGGCGACGTGTTTCGCCCTCTATTCTTCGACGGACGCACTGGACCGGGCGGCCGCGCGACTGGCGCGCGACAGGCCCGGCTGGTGGCAATTGCAGGGAAGGCTGAGGCCATGATGTACGGATTGCCCTACCGACAGGTCGGCGAACCCGCGCCGGGCGGCATTGTGTGCGTGGCCGACCATGCATCGAACCAGGTGCCGGACGATGTGGAACTGGGCATCGCGCCCGCGCTGCTCGATGCGCATATCGCCTGGGACATCGGGGTGGAGGGCATTGCCGAGCGCATGGCGCGCCGCCACGCCATCCCCGCCCACATCGCCACGGTCAGCCGGCTGGTGTGCGATTTCCACCGACGCGAGGACGAGGCGGCCGTGGTCCCTTCCAGCAGCGACGGGCACCTGATCCCGGGCAATATCGGCGCCAACCTGGAACGGCGGCTGGCGACCTATCACCGGCCCTATCACGAAGCGCTCGCCCGCTGGCTGGACGATGCGCGCCCCGAACTGATCGTCGCGCTGCACAGCTTTACGCCGAAGCTGGAAACGAGCGCGGAGCAACGGCCCTGGGAAGTCGCGTTGCTCTACAATTCGGACGACCGCGCCGCGCGCCACGCCATCCGCCTGTTCGGCGAGGAAGGGCTGAATGTCGGCGACAACGAGCCCTATTCCGGCAAGCAGCTGAATGCGACGATGGACCGCCATGCCGAGGCGCATGGCCGCCCCTATCTGACCATCGAGATCAGGCAGGACCTGATCGGGACGGAGGCGGAGCAGGCGCGCTGGGCCGCGCTGGTCACCGATGTCGCCAACCGGACCGCGCTGGCAATGCGCGCCGGGTAGGGGTATTGGGCGGGGCATGCACAAGACGATCGCCTTTTGCCTGCCCGCGCTGCTGCTGGCGGCCTGCGGATCCGAACCGGGCGAGGAGGTCAGCGAGGCCGAACTCGCCGCGCGCCAGCATGTCGAATGCGCGCTGGGAGAAGGCAGCGCATTCGCGCCCGATTGCTGGATCGACGGCGATGCGAGCGCGCCGGGCGGCGAATTCATCGTGCGCCATCCCGACGGCGCCTTCCGCCGCCTGATGACGGCCGAGGACGGCTCCGGCATCCGGGCGATCGACGGCGCGGACGAGGCGACGAGCAGGCTTTCGGACGATGGCGGCACGTTGCTGGTGACCATCGGGGCCGACCGCTACCGCTTCCCGGCGCGTGCCGGGACCCCTGCAGAAACCGACGCAACGACACCGACTCCTGATGCATCCGCCGCACGCTGAGCCGGTCCTGACCGTCGCGCAGATGCGTGCGGCCGAGGATGCGGCGATCGCGTCCGGCGTTTCGGCGCGCGAACTGATGGACCGCGCAGGCGAGGGCGCGGCGCAGTGGATCTGGCGCATGGCGGCGGGCCGTCCGGTCACCGTGCTGTGCGGGCCGGGCAACAATGGCGGCGACGGCTACGTCATCGCCGAGTGGTTCCGCCGGCGCGGCACGGACGTGGCGGTGATCGCGCCCATGGAACCCGGGACGGACGAGGCGAAGGCCGCACGCGATGCCTTTGACGCACCGGTCGCGACCGAAGCCGGTGAGCGTACCGGCGGCGTGTTCGTGGAAGCGCTGTTCGGCGTCGGCCTCAGCTGTCCGCTCTCGGACGATCTGGCCGCGACGATAGAGCGGCTTCGTGCGGTCCACGATCAGACGGTCGCGATCGACGTGCCGAGCAATATCGACAGCGATAGCGGGGAATGCCTGGGGCCGGTGGCGCAGTGCGACCTGACGCTGGCGCTCGGCGCTCGCAAACGGGCCCATGCGCTGATGCCGGCGCGTGCCTTCATGGGCGACGTGCGCTGCGTAGGTATAGGGCTCGACCTGGCGGATGCCGGCAGGGGCGGGCGCACGCTGGCGCGCCCAGTGCTCGCCGGACCGGGGCCGACCAGCCACAAATACACGCGCGGCCTGCTCGCCATCGTCGGCGGGGCCATGGCGGGGGCGGGACTGCTGGCCAGCGAGGCCGCGATGCGCGCTGGTGCAGGCTATGTGAAGTTGCTCGCCCCCCATTCGCATCCTGCCGCCCCCGCGGCGCTGGTGCTGGAAGAAGGCGACGTGTCGCGGGCGCTGGAGGACAGCCGGATCGACGCGTTGCTGGTCGGGCCCGGCCTCGGCCGCGACGATACGGCCAGGGTGCGCCTCGCGGCGGCGCTGGCGACCGGCAAGCCGCTGGTGCTCGATGCCGACGCGCTGGCGCTGCTCGGCCCGTCGGACCTGACCGGCCGTACCGCACCGCTGATCGTGACCCCGCACGAGGGCGAGCTTGCAACGCTGGAAAAGGCGTTTGGGTTGGCCGGGGACGGTTCCAAGCCCGAACGGGCGCAGGCGCTTGCCCGCGCGCTTTCCGGCATCGTCGTCGCGAAGGGGCCGGACACGGTCATCGCGTTCGGGACAGATCTGGTGTTCGCGCTGCCCGCCTCGCCCTGGCTCTCTACTGCCGGAACCGGGGATGTGCTGGCCGGCGTGATCGCCAGCCGGCTCGCGCATCACGGGGACGGCCTGCGCGCTGCCGAGGAAGGCGTGGCGATCCATTCGCATGGCGCGCGTACGCTCGGCGCGGCGTTCACGGCGGACGAGCTGGCGCTGGCGATCGGCCGTTCGGTCGCCGCGCTATCGTGACCGGAACCGCCGAAATCATACGCCTCGCCGCCAAGGGAGACGGCGTGACGCAGGATGGCCGCCACGTGACCGGCGCGGTTCCGGGCGACACGGTGCTGCCCGACGGCACCGTGCAACCCGGACCGCATCGCGCCGTACCGCCGTGCCGCCATTTCGACCGCTGCGGGGGATGCCAGCTGCAGCAGGCGGACGAGGACGTGCTCGCCCGTTTCGTCACCGACCGGGTCGTCTACGCGGCGCTGGGACAGGACATGGTCGCAGGCGAAGTCCTGCCGACTCATCTCTCCCCACCGGGCAGCCGCCGCCGCGCCACCCTGCGCGCCGACCGGCGGGGGCAGGTGCGTATCGGATACCGCGAGGCGCGCAGCCACACGCTGGTCGAGATCAGGGAATGCCCGGTCCTTCGCCCCGAACTGGTGGCCCTGCTGAAGCCGCTGCGCACGCTGTGCGGCAAGGTCGACGGACGCGGACCGCTGGATATCGCGATCACATGGACCGATCGCGGCGTCGACTGCGCGATCGAAGGGGGCGAACTGCTCGGGCTCGAGGCGATCGAGGCGGCGATGGATTTCGCACGCGATCACGAACTGGCCCGCCTGTCCGTCGGGGAGCGGGGCAATCTCCTGCCGCTTTGGGAGCCGCAGACGGTCACGGTCACGCTTGCCGGCGTACCGGTGGACTTGCCCGTGGACTCGTTCCTGCAGGCGACCGCCGATGCCGAGGCGTTGATGGCGGCGGACGTGCGCGAATGGCTCGACGGCAGCGAGCGGGTCGCGGATCTCTTCGCAGGGCTTGGCACCTTCGCCTTCGCACTGGCGGACCGGTCGCGGGTTGTCGCGGCGGAGGCCTCGCGCGCGGCACATCTTGCCTGCCGGACGGCGGCCAACCGGGCGCGCCTGCCGGTGGACGCGCAGCACCGCGATCTGTTCCGCAACCCGTTCCAGGTCGACGAGCTGGCCGCGTTCGACGCCGTCGTGCTCGACCCGCCGCGCGCCGGCGCGCGCGAACAGTGCAACCTGCTCGCCGACAGCGTGGTCCGACGCATCGCCTATGTCAGTTGCAATCCGTCCAGCTGGGCGCGCGATGCGGCGCGGCTCGTCGAAGGGGGGTATCGGCTGGAAGCGCTACGCCCGGTGGGGCAGTTCCGCTGGTCCACCCATGTGGAGCTGACCAGCCTGTTCGTCCGCTAAGCGCGCAGCGCCTTTAGCAATTGCTCGCGCAGCCAAGTGCGCGAGTCCGGTTCGACATAGGCGTGGGTCGCATCGGCGCAGCGCGATATGCGCTGGTCGGACCTGTCCCAGACGGCCGAGAACGCTTGCGCGGTGCGGTCCTTTTCCGCCAGCAATATGTCCACACGCCCTTCGAAGCGTGCAAGGCCGGCCGCGATGTCCTGCGCCAGCGTGCCGGGTTCCGCTTTCGGGCGCACGGCCTTGCCGATCCCGCGCGCCAGCTTGCCCAGATCGACTTTGCCGGTGACCAGCCGGACGAGCTCGCGCGGGTTCTTCAATTTCTCGACATAGCGCGAGCGGATCGCGTCCGCGGGCGGGGCGCCGTCGTCGCTTTCGATCGTCCACGGATTGGAGAGGACCAGCCCGTCGCACCCCGCGCCGCCCGCCAGCATCAGGGCGCTGGCCGCATCGCAATTGCCGAAGCCGACGACCCTGTCCACCTGCGGCGCCATGGCGCGAAACGCCTCGATCGCGGCGGCGATGTCGGGTCCCGATTCCCGGAAGCCGCGGTTCTCGCCGTCGCTGTCGCCGATCCCGCGCCGGTCGAAGCGGAACACGGGGAAGCCCATGGCGGCGATCTCGGCGGCGAGCCGTGCCTGGCCCGAAAAGGCGCCGCTCCTGATCTCGTTGCCGCCGCTGACGATCAGCAGGCCGGCGGAGCCCGGTGCCGTGTCGAGCGTGCCGGCGCACACGGTGCTGCGGCAGGCGAAGGTGAGCGGCAGGCGGCTCATGCGGCCTGCTCCATCGCGATGGTGGCGGCGATGGCGTCTGCCTGCTCGGGATCGTGATCGGGTTCGGCGCGAAGCCACAGCCCGCCGCCGCCGACATCCTCCTGCGCGATGTCGCGCTGGAGGTCCGAAGGGACAGGCTCCGCCTCGAGCAGGTCGGCGAACATGCGCGGCCCGATCTGCCAGCCGGCCAGTTCGATGCCTTCGGCAAGGCCCGCCGCCTGGATATCGGCCGCGGTTTCGGCGCGGCCGTTTTCCTGCGCGGCGATGGTGCGGGCGCGGATCATCGCGCGCAGCTGGTTGCGCCCGCGCACCGGGGCATATCGCCAGCCGGGCAGGTCGGCGGGGACGACCAGCGCGCCGGCGCGCACCGACAGGACGTGCGTCGCTCGGAAATGTGCCGCGGCGGCGCTGGCGGCACGGCGCCATCCGTCGAGCGTCTGCTCAGCCAGCGGTGCGGTGCTTTCGTTGCAGCCGGGCAGGTCGATCAGGAAACTGTCGATGCCGGACCGGTCGAGGCGGAACATGGCTTCGACCGCCAAGTGGCGCAGCTTGTTCGCCTCGTCGAACAGGGCGGGCACGACCAGCAGCCGCGTCTCCCGCTTGCCGTCGAAGGTGAGGGCGTATTCCTCCTCCGTCACGCCGTCGGGGCGCGGTGCGGGCCAGCCGGTGACCGCCCGCACGCTCAGCCCTGAACGATCTTGGCTTCGGCGAAGGCGAGGAGACCGCCATAGGTCTCGAGCATCTCGGCATCGATGTCGTCGTCCTCGATGATGATATCGAGGCGATCTTCCATCTCGGTGAGGAGCCCGGCGACGGCCATGGAATCGAGTTCCGGCAAGTGTCCGAACAGTCCGGTATCGGCGTCAAACCCGGCGACGCGCGATTCCTCGATGCCCAGCACGTCGCGAATGACGCCGCGCAGCTTGCGGTCGATCTCGGCCCGGCTCGGATCCATTTCGCCGGACATCTCTTCGGAGGCGGAAGCGCCTTTGCTCTGCATTGCAATCCCCTGACGGTCGCGCGCCATTAGCTGGCGCTCCGGCGCGGTGCAAGCCGCCGCAGGGCGCGCTTCGCCAGCGCCGGCCATGCGCGCGGCTGGCGCGGATCGAGGCAGTCGATCCGGTAGCGGGGCCGGTCCAGCTCCATCCAGTCGCGCTTGTAGGCATCGTTGCCGGTCCCGAAATCGACCAGGTCGACCCGGTCGGTATCGATGACGTGCTCGAACAGCGCCGCGCTCAGCGTCGTCCCGGCGGAGAGCGCCTTGAGCTCTTCCAGGTGCGCCAGCTTGTGAATGTAGGCGACGCCGTTCTCGACCGTCCAGAACTGCGCCGCGACAGGCTGCCCGTCGTGCCGCGCAAGGCCCAGCCGCAGCCGTCCGGCCACACCTTCCTGCTCGGCGAAACTGCGGAGGAGGGCGGTGTCGCCTTCCTCCGGTTTCCAGCTGGAGCGATAGATTTCCTCGTAGGACTGCCACACATCCTCTTCGAAACGCGTGACAATCTGCGTCTCGACCTTCTTCGCCTTGCGCTTGAAGGTGGTCCGCATCCGGCCCGGGCGCTGGGCCCAGTATTCGGAAAAGCTGCGACCGTTGACCGGCAGGATGTGGTTATGGTCGCACGCCTCGCGGGTCACCTGCCAGCCGGCCTTGCGGAAGGCCGCTTCGAGCGCCGAGGCGCTGCCGTCCTCGTCGGGGACGGGCGCCAGAGACACGCGGTGGGCCCGTTTGCGCAGCGCGCCGGCGATGGTGTCCAGCGATTGCTGTTGCGGGTTCAGCGGGCGCCAAGTGAAGCTGTACCAGTTGGCGAGCGAGACCAGCGCGCCGTCCTCGCGTGCAAGAGCGAGCGCGCTCTGTCCGTTGGTCACGAACAGCGGTTCGGCCCTACGGTCGGCCAGAAGGGCATACCATTCGGGCCGGTCGAACGGCGCGGGTCCGGTGCTTGCAAGGGCTTGCAAGGCGTTAACCCTCTCGTGATAGCTGACGTCGCTCATCTTCCCCGCAATCGAGTTTTCATGGCCCTTCAACCCGACCCGACGCCCTTACCGCTGGACCACCTGGCCGAGCGCGGCAACGCGCCGGATCCGGCACTGGTGCTGCGTGACCGGACGCTTAGTTTCGCGGACTTAAGATCGCGTGTTGCCGCGCTTAGTGCGTGGTTAACCACGATGGCGCCCGAAGCGGGCGCCCGGGTCGCGAGCTGGGCCGCCAAGGGGGAACTGACCTGCCTGCTGCCGTTGGCGGCGGCGCGCGCGGGGCTCGTCCACGTGCCGATCAACCCGCTGCTGAAGCGGGCGCAGGTCGCGCATATTCTTGCGGACAGCGGCTCTGTCCTCCTCATCGGCACCGGCTCGCGCCTTGCGACGCTGGAGGATGGCGATGTGCCGCCGGACTGCCGGTTGCTGGAGGAAGGCGCAGCATGGGATGCGGTGGACGGCGTGACCGATCGCCTCGCGCCGTCGCATGCGGACCCGGACGACCTGTGCGCCATTCTCTACACCAGCGGCTCCACCGGCCGGCCCAAGGGGGTGATGCTGAGCCATGCGAACATGTGGCTGGGTGCCGTCAGCGTGGCGCATTACCTGGGTATGGAAGCGGACGACGTCACGCTCGCCGTGCTGCCGCTGTCCTTCGATTACGGGCAGAACCAGTTGCTGAGCACCTGGTATGCCGGCGGCAGCGTGGTCCCGCTCGATTACCTCTTTCCCAAGGACGTCGTGAAAGCCTGCGCCAGACACGGCGTGACAACCCTGGCCGCGGTTCCGCCCCTGTGGGTGCAACTGACCGAGGCGCAGTGGCCCGAGGACGCAGTGGCGCCGATGCGCCGGCTGACCAATAGCGGTGGGGCGCTGACGACCGACCTGGTGGGCAAGCTCCAAGGGACATTCCCGGAGGCGCGGCTGTTCCCGATGTACGGACTGACCGAGGCGTTCCGCTCGACCTATCTCGACCCGGACCTGGTCGCGAGCCATCCGACCTCGATGGGGACCGCAATCCCTTTCGCCGAGATCCTCGTGATCGACGATGCTGGCGATGTGGCCGCGCCGGGCGAGGAAGGCGAGCTGGTCCATTGCGGACCGCTGGTGGCGCAGGGGTACTGGCAGGATGCGCAGCGCACGGCCGAAAGGTTCAAGCCCGCGCCCGCCGCCTCGCACCATGGCGGCATTGCCGTCTGGTCGGGCGACCGGGTCCGGCGCGACGCGGACGGCCTGCTCTATTTCGTCGGGCGGCGTGACGCCATGATCAAGAGCGCAGGCAACCGCATCAGCCCGCAGGAGGTCGAGGACGCGGCGCTCGCCACGGGGCTCGTGGCCGAGGCTGTCGCGCTGGGCGTGCCGGACGAACGGCTGGGCCAGGCGGTCCACCTGGTCGTTCGCGCCGTGCCTTCCGCCGCGAATGCCGGTACCGACCTTCCGAAAGCTCTTTCCAGGGAACTGCCGAACTTCATGCAACCAAGGGAAATCCACTGGCGCAATGCCATGCCGACCAACCCCAACGGCAAGATCGACCGGACGGCGCTGGCAAGGGAGATCGGCGCGTGAAGCCGCTCGGTCCCATTCCGCCCGACTTCGAAAGCGTGGACGGCGAGCTCGCAATCAGTGGCAGGACCGCATCGCAACTCGTTGAGGATGCAGGGTCGACGCCGTTGTTCGTCTATTCGCGCCAGCGCCTGTCCGACCGCATGGCGCAGCTGCGCGAAGCGCTGCCGGAGCGGCTCGCGATCAACTACGCGATCAAGGCCAATCCCTTCCTCCCGGTCCTGCAGCACATGGCGTGCCTGGTCGACGGGTTCGACATCGCATCGTCGGGCGAATTGCGCATGGCGCAGGCGGCGGGTCTCGATGCGAACCGCATCAGCTTTGCCGGACCCGGCAAGCGGGACGACGAGCTGGAAGCGGCCATTGCCGCCGGGGTGACACTGAACTGCGAAAGCGAAGGCGAGGCGGAGCGAGCGCTGGGAATCGCCGCGGCTGCGGGGACGCAGGCGCGCATGGCGATCAGGGTCAATCCCTCCTTCGAACTGCGCGGGTCCGGCATGAAGATGGGCGGGGGCGCCAAGCCCTTCGGCGTCGACCAGGACCGTGTGCCCGCCCTCGCGCGCCGGATCATCGAGGCCGGGGCCGACTGGCGCGGGCTGCACATCTATACCGGCAGCCAGGCGCTGTCCGCGGACGCGATCATCGAAACGCAGGGCAATGTCCTCGACCTGGCCGACGCGCTGGCGCGCGAGATCGGCGGCCCGCTGCCGAAGCTCAACATGGGCGGGGGCTTCGGCATTCCCTATTTCCATGGCGACGAGGCGCTGGATATCGCCGCCGTTGGCGCGGCGCTGGAAGAGCGGTTCGCGAACCTGCCGGCGAGCCTTGCCGACACGTACCTGTGCATCGAACTCGGCCGCTACCTCGTGGGCGAGGCCGGCGTGTACCTGACGCGGATCGTCGACCGGAAGGTCAGCCACGGCACGGTCTACCTCGTCACCGACGGGGGGCTTCACCACCAGTTGGCCGCCTCGGGCAATTTCGGCACGGTCGTACGCCGCAACTACCCCTCCGCCATCGCCACCCGCTTCGGGGCCGAACCGGAAGAGGAAGCAAACGTTGTCGGCCGCCTGTGCACACCGCTCGACCGGCTGGCCGACGCGGCGCACCTTCCATGGGCGGAGGCGGGTGACCTGGTCGCGGTCTTCTGCGCCGGGGCCTATGGCGCGACCGCGAGCCCGGCGCAGTTCCTGGGCCACGGCCCGGCCGCCGAAATCGTCGTTTAACCCTTTCGCAACTCCTGTCCCGCGATGGGACGCAAGCGTTGAAAACGCCGGAATTCCGCGAAAGGATAACGTGTTGTTCACCCTTTTGCGCGAGATGGCGAGCCTGATCCGCGACGAGGCGGGAAGGGTCGCTCCTTTCCCGGTGCCGAAGTCGCATGCGGGCAAGGATGCGCATCGATGTCGAAGACCAATACCCTTTCCAAGATCGCCGGGCTGACGCTGGCGCCCCTCGCGCTGGCAGGCTGTGCCGGCGGCGGCGGGCAGCAATTGCCGCCGGCGACTTCCGCCATGATGGAGCAGGGGCCGAGCGAATCCTATGTGATCGGCGCGACCGACGTCCTGACCGTCCATGTCTGGCGCAACCCGGAACTGGGCGCCGAGGCGATCCAGGTCCGCCCCGACGGGCGCATCACCATTCCGCTGGTGGCGGACATGCCCGCGGTCGGGAAGACCCCGGCCATGCTGGCGCAGGACATCCGCCTGCAGCTTTCGCAATATATCGAGGAGCCGCTGGTCACCGTGATCGTGAACCAGCCCAATGGCGGTTTCGCGCAGCAGGTGCGGATCGTGGGCGCGACGGAAAAGCCCGCCGCCATTCCCTACCTCGCCAACATGACCGTGCTCGACGCGATGATCGCGGTCGGCGGCCTCAGCGAATTCGCGGCCGGCAACCGGGCCAAGCTGATCCGCACCGACCGCCGCACCGGCACGCAGCAGACCTACGCCCTGAAGCTGGGCGACCTGCTCAAGAAGGGCGACAGCCAGGCCAACGTCCTCCTCCAGCCGGGTGATGTGATCATCATCCCGGAAAGCATGTTCTGAGGGGCGCTGCCGGATGAACGAAGTATTCGAAGACCTGCGCGCCGCGCTCCATTCCGTCTGGCAGAGGCGGTGGCTGGCGCTGGGCATCGCGTGGATCGTCTGCCTGCTGGGATGGATGGCAATCGCCTTCATCCCCAACACCTACGAATCGAAGGCGCGGATCTTCGTCCAGCTCGACGACGTGCTGGCCGAGGAAATGGGCATCCGGGGCGGCGGTGAAAAGGAAATCACCCGCGTACGCCAGACGCTGACGAGCGCGGTCAACCTGGAGAAGGTCGTCCGTTCGACGCAGCTCGGCGCGAACGTCTCCAGCGAACGCGAAATGGAAGGCGCGGTCGCGGGGCTGGCCAAGGCCGTCGAGGTGAAGAGCGAGGAGGACAACCTCTTCGAACTGACCGCCAAGATCGGCAGTTCCTCGCTCTCCGAAGCCGAGAACGCGACGCTGGCGCAGAACGTCGTCCAGAAGCTGATCGACATCTTCCGCGAGGAAAACATCGCGGGCAGCCGCGGCGACGTGGCCGAGACGGTGGTATTCCTCGACCAGCAGCTCGAGGATCGCAAGCGCGAGCTGGAAGCGGCCGAACAGCGCCGCCTCGCGTTCGAATCAGAGAACCCGGAACTCATCGGCGGCAGCGACGCGATCAGCTCGCGGCTCACCAACCTGCGCACGGAAATCCGCGGCGTGGATGCGGACCTGGCCGCAGCGCAGAGCGCGCTTGCGGCGATCAACGGCCAGCTTGCGGGCACGCCCGCCACGCTCGCGGGTGGTCCCCGGGTCTCGACGCCCGGCAGTGCCAACCAGGCGCTGGCGCAGGCGCAGTCGCAGCTGGCGAGCCTTCAGTCGCGCGGCCTGACCCCGCAGCATCCTGACGTGGTCGCTGCGCAGCGGCAGGTTGCATTGCTGAGGCGGCAGGCCGCGAACGAGCCGGATTCGTTCTCCGGCGGCGGATCGCAGCCCAATCCCGCCTACAGTTCGCTCGTCTCGATCAAGGCCGAGCGGCAGGCGAATGTGCAGGCGCTGCAGGCGCGCAAGGCCGCGCTCCAGTCGGACCTGTCGGCCCTGATCGCCAGCCAGGCGAACGAGCCGGCCGTGGCCGCCGAAGCGAACCGCATCAGCCGCGATTACGAGGTGCTGAAGGACAAGTACGACGAACTGCTCGAGAACCGCGAGAAGATGCGGCTTCGCGGACAGGTCGAGAACGAGCGGAGCAGCTTCCGTTTCGAAGTCGTCGATCCGCCGACCACGCCGCGTGCGCCGTCCGCGCCGAACCGGCCGCTGCTGCTGCTTGGCGTGCTCTTCGCCGGGATCGCGGCGGGCATCGGCGGGGCCTTCGTGCACAGCCAGCTGCGCTCCACCTTCGCGACCAGCGGGAGGCTGGAGCGTGCGCTCGACCTGCCGGTCCTGGGCACGATTTCGCAGACGATGACCGACGCGGCGAGGGCGCTGAAACGCAAGCGCCTGCGCCAGTTCGCGGCCGGGTGCGGGGCGCTCGGGGCGCTGTGCGTGGTGCTGCTCGCGGTCGAATTCATCCAGGTCGGCATGGTCGCCTGAGGGAGAGGGAAATGACCGAACACAGGAAGATTCCGCTCCCCAAGGACGGGGACGAAGAGGCCCGCGAAAGCTCGCTGTTCGAGCGCGCGAGCGGCACTTTCGGCTACGATCCCTTCAGCCCGGCCCCGATCGAGGGCGCGCTGCCCGACGTGCGGATGAAGCGCTCGAAGCGCCCGGAACGCAAGGTCGGACGCACGCCCGAGCAGCCGGCCGAACGGGACGAGCCTGTGGCGCCCGTCGCGGCGCCGGCGGAACAGGTCCGTCCGGACCCGGTCGAGGCACCGGCGCCCGTTTTCGAACCGGCCCCGCAGCCCGTCGCGAGCCAGCCCGAGGCAGCGCCCGTTTTCGCACCGGTCGAGTTCGCGGGCGAACGGCACGTCATCGATCGCGCGCTGCTCAAGGAGCAGGGTATGATCGTGCCAGGCGGCCAGCCGACCGCGCTGGTCGAGGAGTTCCGCATCGTGAAGCGGCAGGTCCTGACCGCCGCGCGCAAGCGGGACGATGCGCAGTCGCGCCGGGTCCTCGTCAGTTCGCCGCATCCGCAGGAAGGCAAGACCTTCTGCTCGATCAATCTCGCGCTTTCGATCGCCAGCGAGCGGGAATGGGAAGTGCTGCTGGTGGATGCCGACACGGCCAACCCGTCGGTCGTGCGCCGGCTCGGCCTGACGGATGCCAGGGGCCTGACCGATTGCCTGACCGACGACGCGCTGCGGCCGGAAGACTGCGTGCTGGGCACCGACATTCCCGGCCTGTGGGTGATGCCCGCCGGCAGCAATGCGGACGGGGCGGGGGACTACCTCGCCGGATCGCGCACCGCGGACGTCCTCGACCGGCTGTCGCAGGGCAATCCGGACCGGATCGTCATTTTCGACACGCCGCCCGCGCTCGCCGCGTCGGCAGCGGCCGAACTGGCCAAGCATGCCGGGCAGACGATCCTCGTCGCCCGCGCGGAAAGCACCGGGCAGAACGCGCTGGAAGACGCCGTCGACCTGCTGTCCGCCTGTCCCGATATCAAGCTTCTTCTCAATGGCGCCCATTTCTCTCCGAGCGGGCGCAAGTTCGGTTCCTATGGCGGGACCGGGGAGTCATCGACGTGAAACTAGCCCTCATCCCCGCGATCAGCGCGATTGCTTTGGCCGCTGCGCCCCAGCCTGCCGCGGCGCAGGACGCCGACGAGCAGCGCGAGCGCCGCGTCGAGGTGGAGCCCTATATCGAGGCGAGCCAGATCCTGACCGCCGAGCTTTCGCCCGGCGACGAGGTGGTGACCTACACCCAGCTGGCCGCGGGCGTGGATGCCTCCGTCACGGGCCGCAACAATGGCGGTTCCGTCTCGCTGCGGGTTGAGCAGAACATCGGTTACGATGACGATTCGCTCGACAGCACCTCGCTGAGCGGGGTCGCGCGCGGTTACGCGACGCTCGTGCCCAATACGCTGACGGTGGAAGCAGGCGGCCTCGCCGCGACCACGCGCATCGACGGCAATGGCGGCACCTCCCTGAACCCGATCGCGGGCGATGACGGGGAAAGCACGATCTATTCCGGCTATGTCGGACCGAACCTGACGACGCGGGCGGGGCCTGCGGAAATCACCGCGAACTACCGCTTCGGCTATACCCGCGTGGAATCGCCCGACGTGCTCGTCATCGATCCGGCCGCCGGCCCGATCGACGTGTTCGACGAGAGCACCACGCACAGCGCCAATGCGCGCATCGCCACCGGTCCGCGCGACCCGTTGCCGGTGGGCGTGGGCGTTGGCGGCGGCTTCTTCCAGGAAGACGTCGACAATCTCGACCAGCGGGTGCGCGATGCCTACGTCCGCGCCGACGTGACCGTACCGCTCAGCCCGACCTTCGCGGTCGTCGGCGGGGTCGGTTACGAGGATGTCGAAGTGTCTAGCCGCGACGCGCTGCTTGGCGATGACGGCCTGCCGGTCATCGATTCCAATGGCCGCTTCGTTACCGATACCAGCGAGCCGCGCCGGATCGCCTTCGAGACCGACGGCCTCATCTGGGATGTCGGCGTGGTCTGGCGGCCCAGTACCCGCACCGCGCTGGAAGCGCATGTCGGGCGGCGCTACGATTCCACGACCTATTACGGCAGCTTCGCCTGGGCGCCCAACCGGCGCAGTTCGGTGAATGTCAGCGTCTACGATGCCGTTACCGGCTTCGGCGGCACGCTGAACACGGCGCTCGCCAACCTGCCGACCGATTTCACCGCGGCGCGCAATGCGCTGACCGGCGACCTCACGGGCTGCACCGTGGGCGAGCAGGGCGCGAACTGCCTCGGCGGGGTGCTGGCTTCGGTCCGCTCCTCCATCTTCCGCTCGCGCGGCGTGTCGGCCAGCTACAGCCGCTCCATCGGGCGGATGGATGCAGGTGTCGGCATCGGGTACGACCAGCGCGAATTCATCGCCGCCGAAGGCACGATCCTGGCGATCGCCAACGGCGTGACCGACGAGAGCTACTACGCGACCGCGTTCCTGTCCGGCGATGTCGGCAATGCGGGCAGCTTCAACACCTCGATCTACGCCAACCGGCTGGAAAGCGGATTCCTCAATGCAGGCGACCTGACGACCTACGGCGCGTCGGCGGGCTACGGCCACCAGCTGGGATCGAACCTGTCGGCTCGCGCGGCCATCGCGCTCGACCACCTGGACAGCGACATCGACGACGAAGACCTGACGGCAGCCTCGGCGCTGCTGGGCGTGAGCCTGGGCTTCTGAGGGCAAGAGGAAAGCACAATGTACGAACGTTTCTATGACCTGACGGGTCGCCCGTTCCAGCTGACCCCGGATCCGTCCTTCTATTTCGAGAGCGCGACGCACCGAAAGGCGCTGTCCTATCTCGGTTACGGCATGGCGCAGGCCGAAGGCTTCATCGTCATCACCGGCGAAGTGGGGGCGGGCAAGTCCACGCTGGTCGGGCACTTGATGCGCAAGGTCGATCCGGAACGGATGACCATCGGCCAGATCGTGACCAGCAACCTCGACGGGGCCGAACTGGTCCATGTTGCCGCGCAGAGCTTCGGCCTCGACATCGAAGGGCACGACAAGGCGAGCGCGCTGGGCGCGATCGAGGCTTTCCTGCAGGACGAGGCCCGTGCGGGCCGGCGGTCCATGCTGGTGGTGGACGAGGCGCAGAACCTGTCGGTCGAGGCTCTGGAAGAACTGCGGATGCTGTCCAACTTCCAGCTCGGCTCCTTCCCGCTGCTGCAGATCCTGCTGCTGGGCCAGCCCGAATTCCGCACGATCCTGACCGACCATCCGGAACTGGAGCAGCTGCGCCAGCGGGTCATCGCCACCCACCACCTGTCGGCGATGCAGCCGGAGGAAATCGGCCCCTACATGGAGCACCGGCTGGAACATGTCGGATGGGACGGCAATCCCGAATTCGATCCCGAGGTCTTCGCAGCGATCCATGCCGCCACGGGCGGCATCCCGCGCCGGGTGAACCAGGTCGCCAACCGGCTGCTGCTGCTGGGCGCGGTCGAGCAGCGCGAACAGATCGACACCGCCATGCTGGAAAGCGTGCTGAAGGAAATGCGCGACGATCGCATGGCGCCCGCCAGCGATGCGGCACGCGACGGACGTCCGCAGGCGGCACCCGCGCCGGGGCCCGTGAAGCATGCGATGGCGCAGGGCGCGCAGGCGGCGGAAGCGCCGGCCGCGACCACGCCCGCACCCGACATCATGCCGGACGTCGAACGGATGCTGGCTGCACGCGACAACCAGATCGCGGAACTGCAACAGGCGGTCGTGGAACTGTCCCGCGCAGTGGACGAGGCGAAGGGCACCGACGAGATCCCGGCCGAAATCGCCGAGCGTTTCGCCGCGCACGAAGCGCGGATGCAGGAACACGAGCGCGCCGTGCGCCACGTGCTGACCATGCTCATCGAATGGTTCGAGAACGGCCAGTCTCCCCGCGAGGCGGCCTGAGGACGCAAAAGTGAAGCACCCGCGTATCCACGATGCCGAGCAGGCGATCGTCAACGGCCTGTCGGTCGATGTCGAGGACTGGTTTCAGGTCGGTGCGTTCGAGAACGTCATCGACCGGTCCGACTGGGACGGGATCGCGCTGCGCGTGGAGGACAATGTCCTGCGCATCCTCGACATGTTCGCCGAAGCCGACGTGAAGGCGACCTTCTTCACGCTGGGCTGGGTGGCGCAGCGCAAGGGGCCGCTGATGCGCCGCATCGTGGAAGCCGGGCACGAGCTCGCCAGCCATGGCTGGGACCACACCCGCGTCTTCACCTTCGATCGCCAGCAATTCGCCGACGACATCCGCAAGGCGCGCGAGACGCTGGAAGATGCCGGCGGCAGCGAAGTGTGCGGATACCGCGCGCCCAGCTTTTCCATCGACCAGCGCACGCCCTGGGCGTTCGAGGAACTGGCCGAGCAGGGCTATTCCTATTCCTCCAGCGTCGCGCCGGTGAAGCACGACCACTATGGCTGGGCCGAAGCGCCGCGCTTCGCCTTCCACCCGCTGCCAGATGCCGGGCTGGTGGAAGTGCCGGTCACCACCGCCATGTTCCGCGGCAAGCGGCTGGCGGCAGGCGGCGGCGGATTTTTCCGCGTCCTGCCCTATGGCTTCTCGCGCTGGGCGATCCGGCAGGTGAACCGGCAGGACCAGCGCCCGGCGGTGTTCTATTTCCACCCGTGGGAAGTCGATCCGCAGCAACCGCGCGTGCGCAACGCGCCGCTGCGTTCGAAGCTGCGCCATTACACCAATCTCGACCGGATGGCGCCCAAGCTGCGGCAGCTCATCCTGGACTTCGAATGGGGCCGGATGGACGCGCTGGCCTCGCGCGAGGCGGACAAGCTCGATCGGCAAAAGGTTGCGGCGTGAATGCGCCCTTTTCCCCCGCGACGACGCGGATCGGCGTCTGCGACTTCGCTGACGCGGCACTGACCGCGCGCATCGACGCGTTCGTCGCGGAACACGACGGCTCGCTCTTCCACCTGACCGACTGGTCGAAGGCGGTAGAGCAGGGCACCAGGCAGGAGGCCACGGGCCTGTTCGCGGAACGGTCGGGCGCGATTGCCGGCTGGCTGCCACTGACGCTCGTCCATTCGCCGCTGTTCGGTCGCGCGCTGGTATCAAGCGGGTTCGGCGTGGGGGGCGGTCCGCTCGCCGTGTCGAAGGGCGTGGCGGAGCTGCTGTGCCGCGAAGCCGAGCGCCTTGCGCTGCGGCAATCCTGCACCGACATCGAGCTGCGCGGCGGCGATGCCCCTGCGTACTGGCATTGCTGGGACGACAAGCATTGCGGATTCGAAACCGACCTCGCAGTGGATGACGAGGCGCAATTGACCGCAATCCCGCGCAAGCAGCGCGCCGAAATCCGCAAGGGCCTGAAGAACGACCTGACGGTCGAAACGGGCCGTTCCGAAGCGGACCGCGCGGCGCATTACGCGGTGTATGCCGAGAGCGTGCACAATCTCGGCACGCCGGTCTTCCCACGCGGCCTGTTCGACGCGATGCTGGACCGGTTCGCGGATGCCGACATCCTGACCGTGCGGCATGAAGGCCGGCCGGTCGCCAGCGTGCTGTCCTTCTATCACGGCGGGGCGGTGATGCCCTATTGGGGCGGTGGGACGACCGCGGCGCGGGGCCTGCGCGCCAACGAGCGCATGTATTACGAACTCATGTGCCACGCGCGGCGCAAGGGCATGGCGCGGTTCGATTTCGGTCGGTCCAAGAACGGCAGCGGGCCCTGGCACTACAAGAAGAACTGGGGGTTCGAGCCGCAACCGTTGCGCTATGCCGGCTGGACCGCGCCCGGCCATGCGCGGCGCGACGTCGATCCGACCAGCGCGGCCTATTCCGCCAAGATCGAGCTTTGGAAGAAGCTGCCGCTGGGCCTCGCCAACCGG
Organism: Qipengyuania sp. JC766; assembly: GCF_040717445.1. Classification (NCBI taxonomy): domain Bacteria; kingdom Pseudomonadati; phylum Pseudomonadota; class Alphaproteobacteria; order Sphingomonadales; family Erythrobacteraceae; genus Qipengyuania; species Qipengyuania sp. JC766. The sequence goes on from NZ_JBFEFL010000001.1 coordinate 566,438, forward strand.
ATCGGGCCGTTCATCGCGCGGGGCCTGGCCTGATGGGCGAGATCCTGTTCCTGGCACACCGCATTCCGTTCCCGCCCGACCGGGGGGACAAGATCCGCTCGCACCACTTGCTGAAGGCTCTTGCGAGCCTCGCGCCCGTACATGTCGGCTGCTTCGGGGAAACCGACGCGGACTTGGCGGAGGAAGATGCCCTCGACGGCGTCAGCGCGTCCCATTGCCTGGTCAGGCGAGCGAAGTCCCTGCCGCTGGCGGGGCTGGAAGCGGTCATGCGCGGCAAGCCGGTCAGCCTGACCGCCTTTGACCATCCGCGACTGCGCGCATGGGTGGCGGACACGCTGGCCAGCCGCCCGATCGACACGATCTTCGTCTTCTCGGGGCAGATGGGCCAGTTCGTGCCCGACGACTTCGCGGGCCGGGTGGTGATCGACCTGTGCGATGTCGACAGCGCGAAATTCGATGCGTTCGGGGAGGGCCGCATGACGCCACGCGCCGTCATCGACCGGCGCGAAGGGCGGCTGCTCGCGCGCGAGGAAGAACGCCTCGCCTGCCGCGCGGATACGACGCTGCTGATCACGGCGGAGGAGGCGGCCCTGTTCCGCTCGCGCCTGAGCGATCCTGCCGGTCTCGGCATCCGGCCATTGCCGAACGGTATCGACGCGGATTTCTTCGACCCGGCCAGGGCCGTGCCGCATCCCGATCTGGAGCGTGGCGGCTCGCATTTCGTCTTCACCGGACAGATGGATTACGCACCCAATGTGGACGCGGTCCGCTGGTTCGCGAACGGCGTCATGCCGCAGCTTCGCCGGCACCACCCGGGCGCCGTGTTCCACATTGTGGGGCGGGCACCCACTGCCGCCGTCGAGGCGCTCGGGCAAACGCCCGGCGTGCGCGTCTGGGGCAGCGTGCCCGACATGCGGCCTTTCCTTGCCGGCGCGGACGTGGTGGTCGCGCCGCTGCGGATCGCGCGCGGGATCCAGAACAAGGTGCTGGAAGCGATGGCCATGGCCCGGCCGGTCGTCCTCAGCCCGGAAGCCGCGACCGGCATCCAGGCAACGGACGGGCGCCACTTCCGCATTGCCGACGGAGTCGACGGCTTCGTGGACGCGCTGAACGATATCGCCACGGACAAGACCGCCGCGAATGCGATGGGCAAGGCCGCGCGGTCCTTCGTCCTCGCGGAGCAGAGCTGGCCCGCCATGCTCGCGCCGCTCGCGCAGATCTGCGGCATCGAGGAACGGGGCCGCGATGCCGCCTGATGCTGCCTCTGTTCCCGCCGCGCGCCTGCTGCCCCGCGCGACGATCGCACCGGCGTGGCGCGAGCCGCTCGGCCGGCTGGCGATTGCCGCGGTGCTGCTGCTGGCGCTGACCCTGCGCGACTGGCTGGCGATGTTCGACCAGTGGTGGAACGTCTCGACTTACAACCACGTCCTGCTGGTCCCGCCGATCGTCGGCTGGCTGGTATGGGTCCGGCGCGACGGGCTGTCGCACCTGGTGCCGAAGGCGTGGTGGCCCGGTTTGGTCCTGCTGGCGGGCGCGCTGTTCCTGTGGCTGCTCGGCTCGCTCGCCGGCGTGAACAGCGCCAGCCAGCTGGGCGCCGTCGGCGCGCTGCAGGCCGCTGTCGTGACGCTGCTCGGCCTCCGGGTCGCGGCGGCTCTCGCCTTTCCGATCGCCTACATGTTCTTCCTCGTCCCGTTCGGCGACGAGCTCGTGCCAGCCCTGCAGATGATCACGGCCGAGCTGGTCATCGCGCTGACCGGCTGGAGCGGCATCCCCGCGCAGATCGACGGCGTGTTCATCGATACGCCGGTGGGCCTGTTCGAAGTCGCGGAGGCGTGTTCGGGCGTCAAGTTCCTGATCGCCATGGTCGCGCTGGGCGTACTCGTCGGTTACACCTGCTTCCGCAGCTGGAAGCGCCGCGCACTGTTCATGCTCGCCGCCGTCGCCCTGCCGATCCTCGCCAATGGCGTGCGCGCCTGGGGCACGATCTATATCGCGCAGTCGCAGGGCATCGAATTCGCCGTCGGCTTCGACCACGTGTTCTACGGCTGGATCTTCTTCGCCATCGTGGTTGCGGCTCTGCTCGCGATCTTCTGGCGCTGGTTCGACCGCGATCCCGAGGATGTGGGCATCGATTTTCCGCGCTTCGCGAAGTCGGGAGGGGCGGTTTTCGGTCAGCTCGGCGCGCGCCCGGCTTTCCTCGGCGTGCTTGCACTCATCGCCGTGTTCGGCGGGTGGCACATGCTCGGCCAGCGGATCGAGGCGGACCTGCCGCAAACCGTCATGCTGCCCGACGTCCCTGGATGGCAGCGCGAGCAGTACCGCCCCGCCATCGCTTGGCAGCCCCGCGCCGCGGGGGCCGATCACAGGCTGGTCGCCCGCTACCGCGATGCATCCGGGCGCGATGTCGACGTGTTCGTCGCGCTCTATGCCGCGCAGCGCGACGGCAAGGACCCGACGGCCTATGGCGAGGGCGCGCTGGTGCTCGACAGCCCGTGGCGCTGGGTCGCCCCGGCCAACACGGGGGCGGACGCGGTCGCGGATATCTATCTCGCGGATGGCATCCACCGCCGCCGGGCGGAAACCAGCTACCGGACGGGCGCGCTGTTCACAGGGTCCGCCATGCAGATGAAGCTTGCCGCCATGAAGCAGCGCCTGCTGCTGCGCGCGCAGCCATCGGTAATGCTGATCCTCTCGACCGATGGGCGCGACGATCCCGAAGCCATCGCGGATTTCCGCGCGGCCATCGGGGACGAAGGCGCCTGGCTCGACTGTATCGTGCAGGGACGATAGGCGCCGGGGCATGTGCGGCATCGCGGGCATATTCCATTGCGGCACGCCGCAAGCGGTCGATCCGGCGCGGATCGCCGCGATGACCGACGTGCTGGCGCATCGGGGCCCGGACGGGTCGGGCGTCTGGACGGCCGACGGCGTCGGGTTGGGACACAGGCGGCTCGCCATCATTGACCTCGCCGGATCGCCGCAGCCGATGCATTCGCCCGATGGCGATGCGGTCATCGTGTTCAATGGCGAGATCTACAATTTCCGCGCCCTGCGAACCGAACTGGAAGCGGCAGGCGCGCGGTTTCGGACGGATGGCGATACCGAGGTGATCCTTGCCGCCTGGCAACGCTGGGGTCCGGACTGCCTTTCGCGCCTCGACGGGATGTTCGCGTTCGCGATCTACGACCGGACGAAGCGCGAGCTGTTCCTGGCGCGCGACCGGTTCGGTGTGAAGCCGCTGTTCACCACCCTGCTGCCCGACGGCAGCCTGGCCTTCGCGTCCGAACTGAAGGGCCTTCTGGCGCTGCCGGACGTGACGCGCGCGGTCGATCCGCTGGCGATCGAGGACTACCTGACCTGGGGTTTCGTGCCCGACCATCGCGGGTTTCTGAAGCGCGTCGAGAAGCTGCCCGCGGGCCATTTCCGGCTGCTGCGCCACGATGCCGCGCCGGCAGCGCCGGTGCAGTGGTGGGACATCGGCTTCGACACGCGGGCGGGAGACCGCGCCGACGATCTGGAAGCGCAACTGATGTACCTGATGCGGGGCGGGGTGGCCTCGCGCATGGTGTCGGACGTGCCGCTGGGCGCGTTCCTGTCTGGCGGAGTGGACTCGTCATCCGTCGTCGCCCTGATGGCCGAACGCAGCGAGCGGCCGGTGACCACGTGCTCCATCGGCTTCGACGTCGCGGAATTGGACGAGACGGCCTATGCCGACCGGATCGCGCGCCAGTTCGGGACCGACCATCACGGTCGCCGGGTCGATCCCGGCGATTTCGATGCGGTCGACCTCCTCACGGACATGTTCGACGAGCCCTTTGCAGATGCCAGCGCCCTGCCGACCTGGCGGGTCTGCAAGCTGGCGCGCGAACATGTCACCGTCGCGCTGTCGGGCGACGGAGCGGACGAGGCGTTTGCGGGTTACCGCCGGCAAGTATTTCACGCGCATGAGGAACGGATGCGGGGGCTGCTGCCCGCCGGCCTGCGCCGGCCGCTGTTCGGGACGCTCGGCGGGATCTGGCCGAAGGCGGACTGGGCACCGCGGCCCCTGCGCGCGAAATCGACGCTGCTGGCGCTCGCGGGCGACGGGGCGGAAGGATATGCGCGCGGGCTGTCGGTCATCGACCCGCAGGCGCGCGAGCGGCTCTATTCCGCGGACTACCTGCGCGCACGCGGCGATTACCGGGCGGAGCAACCCTTCGTCGACCTGATGCGGAACGCCCCGGCACGAAGCGGACTGGACCGCGCGCAATATGCCGACCTCAAGTTCTACCTGCCGGGCGACATCCTGACGAAGGTCGACCGCACGAGCATGGCCGTGGGCCTGGAAGCGCGCGAGCCGCTGCTGGACCATCGGCTTGTGGAGTTCGCGGCGACGCTGCCGGACGCGATGAGAGTGCGGGGCGGGCAGGGCAAGTGGCTGCTCAAGAAGGCGATGGAGCCGCACCTGCCGCACGATGTGCTCTACCGGCCCAAGCAAGGCTTCGTGACCCCGATCAGTGCCTGGTTCCGGGGACCGCTGGCGCAACGCGCGCGCGACACGGTGACGTCCGAGTGCCTGCTCGACCAGGGCTGGTTCGATGCGCGCGCCCTGTCCGACGCGGCCGAGAGCCATATCGCAGGGCGGTCCGACAACGGCCGCCTGCTGTGGCAGCTGTTGATGCTGGAACGCTCGCTCGAAAGCATGGACCGCCGCGCGGCGGCATGACGTTCAGTCCGTCCCGTGGCCAAGCGCCATGTAGGACGCGCTCTGCATTTCCTTCAACCGGCTGACGGTGCGCTCGAATTCGAAGCTGCCGTCGCCCGACGCATAGAGGTCTTCCGGCTCCGCATCGGCGGTGGCGAAGAGCTTGACCCGGTGTTCGTAGAGCGCGTCGATCAGGGTGACGAAACGCGCAGCCTCGTTGCGGTCTTCGCGCGTCATGACCGGGATGCCGACCACGATGACGCTGTGATAGGCGCGCGCGATGGCAAGGTAGTCCGCAGCGCCGCGCGCTTCCCCGCACAGGCGCTTGAAGCTGAAGACGGCCACGCCTTTCAGGCTGCGCGGCACGTGAATGGTCCGCCCGCCGCCCACGTCCAGATCGGCGGAGGGGACATGGTCCCGGTCCGCCGGATCGTAATCCGTCAGTCGATAGAAGGCTTCCGTCACCTGCGCCGTCGCGTCATCGCCCAGCGGCGTGTGCCATGTCTCGATCCCGGCGAGCCGTTCCAGCCGGTAGTCCACCGGACCGTTGAGCGGCATGACTTCCAGCCGGTCCTTCACCAGCGCGATGAAGGGCAGGAAGTGTTCGCGGTTGAGACCGTCCTTGTAGAGGTCGTCGGGCGGGCGGTTGGACGTGGTGACAATGGCGACGTTCTGGTCTTCGATCAGCGCGCGAAAAAGGCGCCCCATGATCATGGCGTCGGCGCTGTTGTTGACGACCATCTCGTCGAAGGCGAGGCAGCGCAGGTCCTGCGCGATGCGGGTCGCCACCACCGGAATGGGATCGCCGCTTTCGTCCTTGCGCGCGTCGCGCAGGTGGGCGTGAACTTCCAGCATGAATTCGTGGAAGTGCGCCCGGCGCTTCCCTTCGACGGCCAGCGTCTGGTGGAACAGATCCATCAGCATCGACTTGCCGCGTCCCACGCCGCCCCACATGTAGATGCCGCAGGGCGCGTCCTCGTTATGGCCGAGCAGGCGCTTGAAGAAGCCGGGGCGCCGGCCGTTCTCGAGCTCTGTCTGGAGGCGCTGCAGCTTCGCGACCGCCTCCGCCTGCTCCGCATCCTCGCGCAGCTCGCCTGCCTCGATCAGCGATCGATACCGCTCCTGTATCCCCGCCATCAGCCGGCCTTGCGGATAAGGCCGCTGAAGGAGGCGACGACGTGATCGTCATCCTCGCCCTGGACGACCTGGCCGCGCAGGAACATCAGCCGGCCGGTTTCCCGCAGCACCTCGACCACCGCGTCGAGCGGCATGTCGGTCCGGCCCGCGGCGATGAACTGGGTGGAAAGCTCCAGCGTGACGCCCATGCCGGCATCGCTCTGGCGCAGCGCGTGCATCGCTGCGAACAGGGCGACGTCGATCAGGGACAGGGTCACCGCACCGTGGATCATTTCCTGCAAGTTGGTGTGCCGCTGTTCCGGCATCAGGCGAAGGCGCGCCTTGTCGCCGTCCTGCCGGAGCCTGAGCGGCCCCAGCGCGACGGCGTTGAAGCGCGTGCGATCCTTCATGTCCCAGCTGTACCAGCCGGGTTCTCCGTCGATCGGTTCGCAGGCGAAGAAGCTGGGCGGCTCGCGCATGGCGGCGGCCGCGATCAGACTTCGCGTTCCGCCATCATCTTCTTGGTTTCGGCGATCGCCTTGGCCGGGCTCAGGCCCTTGGGGCAGACATTCGCGCAGTTCATGATCGTGTGGCAGCGATAGAGGCGATAGGGGTCTTCCAGCTGGTCCAGCCGCTCGCCCGTCATCTCGTCACGGCTGTCCGCCAGCCAGCGATAGGCCTGAAGCAGGATCGCCGGGCCGAGGAACTTGTCCGAATTCCACCAGTAGCTGGGGCAGGCGGTGGAGCAGCAGGCGCACAGGATGCATTCGTAGAGGCCGTCGAGTTGCTCGCGCTCTTGCGGGCTCTGCAGCCGTTCCTTGCCGCTCGGCGTCGGGCTGACGGTCTGCAGCCAGGGACGGATGCTGGCATATTGCGCGTAGAAATGGGTGAAATCGGGCACCAGGTCCTTCACCACTTCCATGTGCGGCAGCGGGGTGATGGTGATCGTGCCCTTCAAGTCCTCGATCGCGGTGGTGCAGGCGAGGCCGTTCTTCCCGTTGAGGTTCATCGAGCAGGACCCGCAGATCCCCTCGCGGCAGGACCGGCGGAAGGTCAACGTGGGATCGACCTCGTTCTTGATCTTGAACAGGGCGTCGAGGACCATCGGACCGCACTGGTCCAGGTCGATGTCGAACCGGTCGTAACGCGGGTTTTCCCCGGTATCGGGATCGTAGCGATAGATCTTGAACGTGCGCACCCGCCCGTCGGTCTGTGCCTCGTGGGTGCGGCCCTCGCGGCGGATCTTGGAGTTCTTGGGGAGGGTGAAGGTAGCCATCTGTACGTCCTGTTTCCTGCGCGTCCGCCTCTTTAACGGTTAGCCCGCCTAGGGCAAGGATGCCATAGACATGGACCGCATGGACCACTGTCCAAAGCGAAAAAACCGCGTCCCGTGTTGCACGCGGCAAAACAGCGTGCGGGACGGGGGAACGCGGAGGTCATCGGACGCGTCTATCGCACATGGCGGATGTAGGACAGGACGAGATGCACGCGATCCGGCGGGCGGCGGTTTTCGGCGCGAGCGGCGGGATCGGCAAGGCTTTGGCGCAGGCCCTGCGCGAACGCGGCGCGGCGGTGCTGGAAGGCGCGCGCAAGCCCGGCGATGCGGCCGGCGCCTTCGCCTTCGACCTGGCTGACGAGGACAGCATCGCCGCCGCGGCGGACGCGATGAAGGACGATCCGCCCGATTGCGTGATCGTCGCCACGGGCGTGCTGACGCTGGGCGACGGCACCGGTCCCGAACGCAGCTATCGCAAGCTGGACCCGGCGGCGATGGAGCAGGCGTTCCGCATCAACACGATCGGGCCGGCGCTGATCGCCAAGCATGTCCTGCCAATCCTGCCGCGCGATCGGCGCAACGTCTTCGCGGTGCTGTCCGCGCGCGTCGGCTCGATTTCCGACAACCGGATCGGCGGCTGGCATTCCTACCGGGCGAGCAAGGCCGCGCTCAACATGCTGGTGCGCAATTTCGCGATCGAGCTGGGCCGCACGCACAAGGACAGCATCGTCACCGCGCTGCATCCCGGCACGGTCGATACCGCGCTGTCCGAGCCGTTCCAGTCCAACCTGCCCGACGGCCAGCTGACCGCGCCGGACGAGGCGGCGGCGAACCTGCTGGCGGTTATCGATGGCCTGACCCCGGACGACAGCGGCGAGATCTTCGACTGGAAGGGAGAACGGATCGCCCCCTAGGCATCTCAGACCCCAGCGCGCTTCGCCGTGTCGAGGATCGCCTGGACGAAGCCGGACGGATCGTCTTCCTGGATGAAATGGCTGCCCGAAAGGGTCCTGTGCAGCGGATTGTCGCGCGCACCCGGCACCCGCTTCCTGAAGATCGCATCCCCGCCGCGCGTGATCGGGTCCTTGTCGGAAAAACAGCAGGTGAAGGGCCGGTCGAACGTCTCCAGTACGCGCCAGGCTGCTTCCTGGTCCGGCACGGCGGAGTTTGACCCGAGCGGGACGAGCGAGGGGAAGATGCGTGCCGCCGCCTTGCTGCCGCGCGTCGGGAAGGGCGCATCGTATGCCGCGACTTCCGCATCGGCCAATGTCCGCACCGTGCCGCGCTGGATTATCCGACCGACCGGAAAGACCGGCGAATAGCGCGAGAAGCGCCGCCATGCGGCGAAGGCCCGGGGCGCGGGCTGGCCGGCCGGCAATCCGCCATTGGACAGCACGACGGCGGCGAACTTTTCGGGATGCGCCGCCAGCAGGCGGAGCCCGATCAGCGATCCCCAGTCCTGGCAGACGAGGACGATGTTCGCGATGCCGGTCGCTTCCAGCCATTCTTCCATCCACCCGACATGGCGCGCATAGGTGAAGTCGGACTTCGAGGTCGGCTTGTCGGACTTGCCGAAGCCGATCAGGTCGGGCGCGAGCACGCGGTACCCGGCTTCCACCACCGGGCAGATCATCTTGCGGTAGAGATAGCTCCAGCTCGGCTCGCCATGCAGCATCAGCACCGGGGTCGCATGGCGCGGGCCTTCGTCGAGGTAGTGCAGGCGCAGCCCGTCATCGAGCATGTGGTAGCGCGGATCGAACGGATAATCCGGTATGCCGGCGAACCGATCGTCCGGAGTCCTGAACGATTTTGTCATGCCTCGACCTCCCCCGGTTCACATCATGCCGGGAGGCCGTCCGAAATAAAGCAAAATTTCATTTGATGGGTTTCGCGCCGCGCGCTGCGTGGCGGATTGCGCACACCTGGCTTCGATTGCGCGTCCGCGCGGGGCGGGCAGGGAGGCGGCCGCAACCGGCCGCCTCCCGCCCTGTCATTCGCCGAAGGTGCGCTGCCACCAGCCGCGGCGGGGCTTGGCGTCCTTCTCGGCCGCGGCCTCGGCGGTTTCCGGAGTGCCCTCCGGTCCGGTCGCGACGGCGATGTCTTCTTCCAGCTGCTTGGCGACTTTCTTCGCCGGGGCCTTCTTCACCGCCTTGCCGACTTCCTTGGCCGAAGGCGCGGGCGTGTCCTCGCCCGCCTTCACCGCCTTCTTGCGCGGAGCGCGGCGCTTGGGCTTCGCCTCTTCCTCGGCTGTTTCGGCCTCGGCCGCCGGAGCGGACTTGGGAGCGGCCTTCTTGCGCGGAGCGCGCTTCTTCGGCTTGGCTTCCGCCTCGTCGACTGCCTTCTCGGCGGTTTCCGGAGCATCGCCGGGACCCGCGACGACCGCCATGTCTTCCTTGACGTGTTCGGACACTGTCTCGGCCGCCTGCTCATCCGCCTTGGCGCGGCGGCGGGACCTCGGCTTCGGCTTGGAGCCGCTTTCGGCACCGGCGTCCTCGGTACCGGCAGCGTCGTCGTTACCGGTATCGTTGCCGGTTTCGTTGTCGCTGTCGTCGCTCTCGCCGTTGCCGTTGTCGCCGGAATTGCGGTTGCGTCCGCCCCTGCGACCGCGGCCGCCGCGGCGACGGCGCTTCTTCCGGGGCTTGCCGTCATCGTCGTCGTCGCTGCCGGACTGGCGCTCGTCCCGACCGGAATCGTCGTCGTCGTCGCTGTCGTTGTCGTCGTCATCGTTGCCGGACGTGTCGCCGTTGCGCTCGTCGTTCCGGTTGCGACCGCGACCGCCGCGACGGCGGCGCTTCTTGCGCGACCGGTCGCCCCGGTTGTCGCCATTGTCGTCGCCGTTGTCCTCTTCGTCCTCGTCCTCGGCGTAATCCTCGGGCAGGTCGTCATCGTCGTCGTCGTCGACGATCGGATCGAACTTTGGCGCCTGCGTCGGGCGCGGACCCGAGCTCGACACGTTCATCTTGGCGCCTTCGTCCTCGCCTTCCGGGACCACCTGCACGGTGACGCCGTAGCGCTTCTCGATCTCGACCAGGTCGTCGCGCTTGGAATTGAGGAGGTAGACCGCCGCCTCCGTGCTGGCGGCCAGCGTGATGATCGAACCCTTGCCCTTGGCCGCCTCGTCCTCGATCAGGCGCAGGGCCGACAGGCCGGCGCTGGACGCGGTGCGCACGAGGCCGGTGCCGTCGCAGTGCGGACAGTCGCGGGTGGATGCTTCCAGAACGCCGGTGCGCAGGCGCTGGCGGCTCATTTCCATGAGGCCGAAGCCCGATATGCGGCCCACCTGGATGCGCGCCCGGTCGGACTTCAGCGCTTCCTTCATCGCCTTTTCGACCTTCCGGACATTGGAATTGTAATCCATGTCGATGAAGTCGATGACGATCAGGCCGGCCATGTCGCGCAGGCGCAACTGGCGGGCGATCTCCCGCGCCGCTTCCAGGTTGGTCGCGGTGGCGGTCTGCTCGATGCCGTGTTCCTTGGTGGAGCGGCCCGAGTTGATGTCGATCGAGACCAGCGCCTCGGTCGGGTTGATGACCAGGTAGCCGCCCGATTTCAGCTGCACTTCCGGATCGTACATGGCGCGCAGCTGGTCTTCCGCGCCGTAGCGCTGGAACAGCGGCACCGGATCGGAATAGGCCTTCACTCGCCGTGCGTGGCTGGGCATCAGCATCTTCATGAAGGCCTTGGCCGACTTGTAGCCTTCCTCGCCCTCCACGATCACTTCCTCGATCTCGCGGTTGTAGAGGTCGCGGATCGCGCGCTTGATCAGGTCGCTGTCCGAATGGATCAGCGCCGGCGCGGCGGAGGACAGCGTCTTCTCGCGGATCTCGTCCCACAGGCGGGCGAGGTAGTCGAAGTCGCGCTTGATCTCGGTCTTGGTGCGGCTCATGCCGGCCGTGCGCACGATCAGGCCCATGCTGCGCGGCAGGTTGAGGTCGGAGACGACCTGCTTCAGCCGCTTGCGATCGCCGGTGCTGGCGATCTTGCGGCTGATGCCGCCGCCATGGCTGCTGTTGGGCATCAGCACGGTGTAGCGCCCGGCAAGGCTGAGATAGGTGGTCAGCGCGGCGCCCTTGTTGCCGCGTTCTTCCTTGACGACCTGCACCAGCAGGACCTGGCGGCGCTGGATGACGTCCTGGATCTTGTAGCGGCGGCGCAGTTCGCGGCGCTTCTCGCGCGCTTCGTCCACTTCCTTGGCGCGCGTAGGACCGCCGCCGCCCTGGCGGCGCCGGCCGCGACCGCGGCGGCCCTTGGACCGGCCGTTGCCGTTCTCGCCATTGTCCTCGTCTTCGTCGGAATCGTCGTCATCGTCGTCGTCGCCGTTGACGGACTCGCCTTCCTCGATGGTGGAAACTTTGTCCTTTTCCGAGGTGTCGATTTCCTCCAGTCCGTCTTCGGCGAGATCTTCGGCCAGCGCTTCGGCGGACTCGTCGTCCTCAGCGTCGTATTCGTCGCCCGGGGTCTTGCCGGACGCTTCCTCCTCGTCGCGCAGCCGCGCTTCCTCGGCGGCGGCTTCCGCGTCCGCGGCGATCAGCGCCTCGCGGTCTTCCTTGGGGATCTGGTAATAGTCGGGGTGGATTTCGCTGAAGGCGAGGAAGCCGTGGCGGTTGCCGCCGAAGTCGACGAAGGCCGCCTGCAGCGAGGGTTCTACCCTGGTAACCTTGGCGAGATAGATATTGCCCTTGATCTGCTTGTGATCGGCAGATTCGAAGTCGAATTCCTCAATACGGTTCTTCTGAAGCACCGCCACCCGGGTTTCTTCCGGGTGGCGCGCATCGATAAGCATGCGCGTTGCCATGTATAAGTCTCCGAAGCGGGGGGAAGGCGGACGCTGTCCGTTCCGGGCCGCTCATCATTGTAAAAAAGCCGCACGGCCCGGTGGACCGCACGGCGATATCGGAACGATCCCCGGCGCCCGGTTTGGTCAGGCGCGACGATCGACGGGATGTGTCTGCACAAGCGAAATTGCGCCGCCGTGGCGCAGCCGCACCGGACCACGCGGCGGCAAGACCTTGCGGCTCGCTCGTCGTGATCGGGAGGTGGCATTTCATTTCTGCATCAACCTTGCATTGCCGGGCAGGGCCCGGAACTCTCTTGCGGAAAATGGCCTGTGTCGCGCCCCGTCCGAAGTGTGGACTTCTGGCGGTCTGGCGCGGCGTGCCGGGCGGGAACCCTTTTTTCCGGTCATGGGTGGCTAGCACCGTGGGTTTCAAGCCGCAACCATATTGCACGAGGCGCCACCAAAGCCTTAACACGCGCGCAACATGTCGTTGCGCCTGCAGATCCTGGCCATTTTCCTGGTACCCGTCGCGGTGATCGGCGCGCTGTACGCTTTCGGCCTGACCATTCCGATCCCGCATCTGGGGCGCGACTACGTCATCCGGTTGGCCCTGCCGCAGACCGCGCAGCCGGTGGACCTGCCCGAAGTGCTGGGCCCGCCGGACCGGACCCGGCCGCTGGTGGTGATCGACGCGGGGCACGGGGGCAAGGATCCGGGCGCGTCGGTCGAAGGCCTGCGGGAAAAGGACATCGTGCTGGGGCTGGCGAAATCGCTGCGCGACCGGCTGGTCGAGGAAGGCGGCATCCGCGTTGCGCTGACGCGGGACGACGATACCTACCTGATCCTGGAGGAACGCCCCCAGATCGCGCGGCGGCTGGACGCGGACCTGTTCATTTCGATCCATGCCGATTCCGCCGGCGACCAGCTGGGCGTGCGCGGCGCGAGCATCTACACCCTGTCGAACGAGGCCTCGAGCGAAGCCGCCGCGCGTTTCGCCGCGCGCGAGAACCGCGCCGGGCTGGGCGTCAACGGCGTGGTGCTGGACGCGCAGAACGAGGCCGTGAACACCATTCTGGTCGAGCTGTCCCAGCGCCGGACGCAGGAAGCTTCCGCCGAATTCGCGAGCCTCATCACGCGCGAAGGGGAGGGCGTGCTGAGCTTCCACCCCCAGCCACGCCGGTCCGCCGCACTCGCCGTGCTGCGGGCGCCCGACGTGCCCGGCGTCCTCTACGAATCCGGCTTCGTGACCAATCCGGAGGATGCCGAACGCCTCACTTCCGACGAGGGGCGCGCGCAATTCGCCGAGACGATGGCCCGCGCCATCCGCATCTATTTCGCGCGCCAGGCGGATTTGCCCTGAGGGGCGTATTGTTATGGCGCCAGACAGAATAGGCGTGCTAGGTGCGCCGCGCGAAAATGGCTGAATCGACACTTTCCTCCGTAACCTATCGCGTGAAGCGCGGTGCCGGCGGCGCCGCGGGCTGGCTTGCGAGCGTCTGGCGCGAACGCCGCCTGTTCCGCTGGGCGACCTACCTGCTGGCCGTGATGCTTGCCTTCCTGCTGGCAGGATACATCGCGGTGACACGCGACTTGCCCGATGCGGAGGCTTTGCTCGACTACCAGCCGTCCCTGCCGACGACGGTCCGCGGCGTGGACGGGGAAATCGTCCATTCCTACGCCCGCGAACGGCGCGTGCAGCTGCAGTTCGACGACTTCCCCGAACCGCTCATCAACGCCTTCCTCGCGGCCGAGGACAAGACCTTCTTCAGCCATGGCGGGATCGACGCCGGCGGCCTTGTCGGCGCGGTGACCGACTATGTCAGCAAGATGGGATCGGACGAGCGCGCGGTGGGCGGATCGACCATCACCCAGCAGGTCGCCAAGAACATCCTGCTGACCAACGAGTACTCGATCACGCGCAAGCTGCGCGAGATGGTGCTGGCACGGCGGATCGAGGGCGTGCTGAGCAAGCAGGAAATCCTCGAGCTTTACCTGAACGAGATCCCGCTCGGACGCCGCAGCTACGGCGTGCAGGCGGCCTCGCGCACCTATTTCGACAAGGACGTGGGTGACCTCGAACTGCACGAGGCCGCGTTCCTCGCGACCCTGCCCAAGGCGCCGGAACGCTACAGCCGCGCCGCCAATTTCGAGGAAACGCGCGGACGCCGCAACTTCATCCTCGACCAGATGGCGGAAAACGAGTTCATCACGCAGGCCGAAGCGAACGCCGCGAAAGCGAAGCCGCTCGAACTGGCGCCCTTCCGCAGCCAGGTGCCCAGCGTGGATGCCGGATACTTCCTGGAAGAAGTCCGGCGCCAGCTGATCGACGAATTCGGCGAGAATTCGGAAGACGGCAACAACAGCGTCTATGGCGGCGGCCTGTGGGTGCGCACCTCGCTCGATCCGGAAATGCAGGACGCGGCCCGCGTCGCCTTGCGCGAAGGGCTCTACCGCTATCACGGGAGCCGCGGCTGGACGGGCCCGGTCGCCACGATCGATTTCGACGACGGACCGTGGGAAAGCCAGCTCGCCAGCACGGGGCTGGGCATAAATTACGAAGGCTGGCGCGTCGGCGTCGTCACCCAGCGCGAGGGCGGATCGGCCACGATCGGCTTCTCCGACGGCGAGACGGCACCGCTTTCCGGCCTCCCCAACGCGCTGAAGGCGGGCGATGTCATCGTCGCTTCGCAGAGCGGCAACGGATACCGCGTGCGCAGCCTGCCCGAAGTGGGCGGCGGCTTCGTGGCGCAGGAGCCTCTCTCGGGCCGCATCCTCGCCATGCAGGGCGGGTTCGACAGCCGGCTGGAGGCTTTCAACCGGGCGACGCAGGCGAAGCGTCAGCCGGGCTCTTCCATCAAGCCCTTCGTCTACGCCACCGGTCTCGACAACGGCATGACGCCTTCGACGCTCGTCGACAATTCCCGCTATTGCTACCAGCAGGCGGGCGGTCGTGGCCAGAAGTGCATTCGCGGCGGTCGCGGCGGATCCTATCCGATGCGTTACGGGCTGGAGCAGTCGCAGAACATCATGACGGTCCAGATCGGCATGCAGTCGGGCATGGACAATGTCGTCAAGACGATCGAGACGATGGGCATCAGCGAGGATGTCGATCCCTACGCCGCGACCACGCTCGGTTCGGAAGAGACGACCGTGCGTGACATCGTCAACGCCTATTCCGCGCTGGTCAATCACGGCCGCCTGAACGAGCCGACCGTCATCGACTACGTGCAGGACCGCAACGGCAAGGTCATCTGGCGCGCCGACCGGCGCGAATGCGATGGCTGCAACATGCCGGAATGGGACGGCCAGCCCATGCCGCGCCTCGGCCTGTCCGGGAAACAGGCGATGGACCCGCGCACCGCGTTCCAGGTCGTGCATATGCTCGAAGGGGTGGTCCAGCGCGGCACCGCGACCGTCCTTGCCGATCTCGACATGCCGATGTTCGGCAAGACCGGCACCACGACCGGGCCCAAGGACGTCTGGTTCGTGGGCGGGACCCGCGATGTCGTCACCGGTGTCTATCTCGGCTTCGACGAGCCGCGCAACATGGGCGGATACGCGCAGGGCGGCACGGTGGCGGCACCGGTGGTCAAGCGGTTCCTCGAGCAGATCAAGGACCGCCTGAGTGGCGAGCCGTTCGTCGCCCCGGCGGGCGTGCGCATGGTCCGCGTAGACCGCGCCACCGGCAAGCAGGTGTTCGACCGCTGGCCGACCGGCGAGCCGCGCGCCGCCGTCATCTGGGAAGCGTTCAAGCCCAACACCGAACCGCCGCGCTACACGCGCCGCGACGAGCTGGAACGGCGGCGCAAGCAGATTCTCGAACTGCTGCGCCGGGCGCAGAACAGCATCCGCCGCGAAGCGAGCGAGCGCGCCGCGCCCGTCCAGCGCGAGGAACCGCCGGCCGACTTCGTCGAGGACCAGGGCGGCATCTATTGATCGCAAGCGAGGGTCGCTGCCTTTGACATGCGGCGCACCTTCGCTAAGCGATCCAGTCTTTCAGCGGAGAACAAGTGCATGCGTGCCGAAGGGCAGGCCCATATCGACCGTATCGAAGCAGCGCTCGCGCTGGTGCGCCAGTCGCTCGACTGGGAGCGCGCGCTGCGCCGCCTCGACGAGCTGAACGCGCGGGTCCAGGATCCCGACCTGTGGAACGACCCCAAGGAAGCGCAGGCGATCAGCCGCGAGCAGAAGCAGCTCGAAAGCGCGGTGGACACGGTCAGGACGATCTCCAGCGAGAAGGCCGACGCGATCGAGTTCATCGAGATGGGCGAGGCCGAAGGCGACGAGGACGCGGTGCGCGAGGGTCTCGCCAGTCTCGAGAAGCTGGCCGAGCGGGCCGATGCGGACAAGGTGCAGGCGCTCCTGTCGGGAGAGGCGGACAGCAACGACACCTACCTGGAAATCCACGCGGGCGCGGGCGGTACCGAAAGCCAGGATTGGGCGGAAATGCTGCTGCGCATGTATGCCCGCTGGGCGGAACGGCGCGGCTTCAAGGTCGAAACGGTCGAATACCAGGCGGGCGAACAGGCCGGCATCAAGTCGGCCACGCTCATGATCAAGGGCGAGAACGCCTATGGCTATGCCAAGACCGAAAGCGGCGTCCATCGGCTGGTGCGGATCAGCCCCTACGACAGCAGCGCCCGGCGCCACACCAGCTTTTCCAGCGTCTGGGTCTATCCGGTGATCGACGACGATTTCGAGATCGAGATCAACGAGAGCGACCTCAAGATCGATACCTACCGCGCCAGCGGCGCGGGCGGTCAGCACGTCAACACGACCGATTCCGCGGTCCGCATCACTCACCAGCCGACCGGCATCGTCGTCGCCAGCCAGAACGACCGCAGCCAGCACAAGAACCGCGCGACCGCGATGAACATGCTGAAGGCGCGCCTCTACGAACGCGAGATGGCGGAGCGCGAAGCGGCCGCCGGCAGCGAGTACGAGGCCAAGACCGAGATCGGCTGGGGCCACCAGATCCGCAGTTACGTGCTGCAGCCGTACCAGATGGTGAAGGACCTGCGCACCGGCGTAACCTCGTCCTCGCCCGACGACGTCCTCGACGGCGCTCTCGACCTCTTCGTCAGCGCCGCACTGGCACAGCGGGTTACCGGCGAAGCCGTTGAAGTCGAGGATGTGGAGTAGACTGACTTGGCCGGGTTCGCTTCTATGACCATGACGAAACGGATGCGTGGACCTCTGGCATCGCTAGCGACGCTTGCGACACTCGCCGCCTGCCAGCCGGAAGCGACCGACCGGCCCGAGACCGCGCGCGAGTTTCCGCAGCCGGTGCGGCCGGTTTCGGATCTGGGTTCGAACCAATTCTCGACCGAGACGGAACGTGACAACCGGGGCGAGGCGCAGGCGGTGATGGACCTGGCCGAGATCGGAGAGGGCATGACGGTGGCCGATATCGGTGCGGGCAACGGCTATTATACCGTGCGTCTGGCCGAACGGGTCGGTGCCGACGGGCGCGTGCTGGCGCAGGACATCGACGGGGCCGCGCTGGAGCGCCTGGGCCGCCGGGTGGAGCGCGAGCGGCTCGACAATGTCTCCATCAAGTTGGGCGCGGCAGACGATCCGCGCCTGCCGGAGCGCAGCTTCGACCGGATATTCCTTGTCCACATGTATCACGAGGTCACCGAGCCCTACGCCTTCCTGTGGCGGCTCTGGCCGGCGCTGAACGAGGGCGGGCAGGTGGTCGTGGTCGATGTCGACCGGCCGACCGACCAGCACGGGATCGATCCGCTGCTGCTGCAATGCGAATTCCGCAGCGTGGGATTCGAACTGGTCTCCTTCCGCGACGCGCCGGAAATCTCCGGGTACTATGCACAGTTCAAGGCAGCGGCTACAAGGCCGGACCCGGAAACGATCAAACCCTGCCGGGGCGCGCAGGGACAGACGGGCGCAGCGCCGGCCTGACAGCGGCGCGCGCCCTCAAACAACGATAGGTATCGAAAATGACGTTCAAGGGGCTCAGCCCGATCATGTATGGCGGCCGCGAAGTCTGGCCGCTCGTCGAAGGCGGCAAGGGCGTTTCGGCCACCAACCACACCAGTTCCGGGGCCTGGGCCGCGGCAGGCGGCATCGGCACGGTCAGCGCGGTCAATGCCGACAGCTACGATGCCGAGGGCAAGATCGTCCCGCAGGTCTACGACGCGTTGACGCGCAAGGAACGGCATGAGCAGCTGATCCGCTACGCCATCGACGGTGCGACCGAACAGGTGAAGCGCGCCTACGACATCGCCAGTGGCAAGGGCGCCATCAACATCAACGTGCTGTGGGAAATGGGCGGCGCTCAGGAAGTCCTGGAAGGCGTGCTGGAGAAGACCCGCGGCCTGGTGACCGGCGTCACCTGCGGCGCCGGCATGCCCTATCGCCTTGCGGAAATCGCGGCGCGCTTCAATGTGAGCTACCTCCCGATCGTCAGCTCCGCGCGCGCGTTCCGTGCCCTCTGGAAGCGCAGCTACCACAAGGTCAGCGAATTGATGGCAGCGGTGGTCTACGAGGACCCCTGGCTGGCCGGCGGCCACAACGGCCTGTCCAACGCGGAGGACCCGACCAAGCCGCAGGACCCGTACCCGCGCGTCAAGCAATTGCGCGAGACGATGCGCGCCGAAGGCGTGAGCGAGGACGTGCCGATCGTGATGGCGGGCGGCGTCTGGTACCTGCGCGAATGGAACGACTGGATCGACAATCCCGAACTCGGCAAGATCGCGTTCCAGTTCGGCACGCGGCCGCTGCTGACCGAGGAAAGCCCGATCCCGCAGGGATGGAAGGACGCACTGCGCGAAATCGATGAAGGCGACGTGCTGCTGCACAAGTTCTCGCCCACCGGTTTCTACAGCTCGGCGGTCCAGAACAGCTTCCTGCGCGACCTCGTGGCCCGCAGCGAGCGGCAGATTCCCTACAGCAAGGTCGAGGCGGGCGAACATACCGCGCAGCTCGACGTCGGAGTGCGCGGCAAGAACTTCTGGGTCGCGCCGAAGGACTACGAACGCGCCAAGGCGTGGTTCGGCCAAGGCTATACCGAGGCGATGAAGACGCCCGACGATACCATCATTTACGTTGATCCGCCCAAGCGCGACGAGATCCGCAAGGACCAGAAGGACTGCATGGGCTGCCTCAGCCACTGCGCCTTTTCCAGCTGGAAGGATCACGACGACTACACGACCGGGCGCCTCGCCGATCCGCGCAGCTTCTGCATCCAGAAGACCCTGCAGGACATCGCCCATGGCGCGCCGGTGGACGAAAACCTGATGTTCGCAGGCCATGCCGCCTACCGGTTCAAGCAGGACCCGTTCTTCTCGAACAACTTCACGCCGACCGTGAAGCAGCTGGTCGATCGCATCCTGACCGGAGACTGATGGCGGGAGGGGCGCAGCCCCCGCAGTCGATTACAGCCATTCCAGCACCTGGTCCGGCGGGCGGTGCCCGTCGGCCCACATGCGGATGTTGGCGATGACCTTCATGCCCGACGCCTCGCGCCCTTCGACGGTCGCGCTGCCTATGTGCGGCAGGGTCATCACGTTGGGATGGCGGATCAGGCGCTTGTCGACCTGCGGTTCGTCTGGATAGACGTCGAGGCCCGCGCCCGCGAGGTGGCCGCTTTCCAGCGCCGCGATGAGCGCTTCCTGATCCACCAGGTCGCCGCGGGCGGTGTTGATCAGGCTGCTGCCGGGTTTCATCAGCGCGATGCGGCGCGCATCGATCATCCCGCGCGTTTCCTCGCTGGCGGGCGAGTGGAGCGTCAGGATATCGGCCTGCGCCATGAGGTCGTCCAGGTCCGCGACATAGCGCGCCCCCAGCATCCGCTCGACCGCTTCGGGCACGCGCTTGCGGTTGTGGTAGGCGATCTCCAGGCCGAAGGCGCGGGCCCGGTGCGCGACCGCCTGCCCGATGCGCCCCATGCCGACGATGCCGAGTGTCTTGCCCGCCAGCTTGCGCCCCAGCAGGGCCGTGGGTGTCCAGCCCGACCATTCGCCGCGCCGGATCAGTGCCACGCCTTCGCGGATGCGGCGGGGCACGCCGATGATGCCGGCCATAGTCAGGTCCGCCGTATCGTCGGTAAAGACGCCCGGCGTATTGGTGACCATGATCCCGCGCTTCCGCGCCGCTGCGAGGTCGATATGGTCGGTGCCCGCACCGAAACTGGCGATCAGGCCGAGCTGCTCGCCCGCGCCGGCGATCAGTTCCGCGTCGATCCGGTCGGTGACCGTGGGCACGAGCACGTGGCATTCCTTGAGCGCCACTTCGAGCTTCCCGCGCGAGAACGGGGTATCGACCGTGTTGAGGCTGGCATCGAACAGCTCCGCCATCCGTTCTTCCACGGTCGGCATCAGGTGCCGGGTGACGACGACGCGGGGCTTTCCGTCCACGCGGCGCAGGGTCGATGTCTCACCAGTGTCCATGGGGGAGGGGCTAGGACCTGCCCGGCGGGTCGGTCAAGACGGCTTGCGGCGCGGCGGCCTTCGATTTAGCAAATGCGCCATGAAACGTCTCCATGTCCTGCTTTCGATTGCGCTGGTCGCGCTCGGTTCGACCGTCGCTTACGCGCAGCAGCGCGAAGTGCCCTACTGGGCCAGCATCCGCTTCGAGGAGATGTACATGCGGGTGGGGCCGAGCGAGCAGTACAAGATCGACTGGGTGTATCACCGGCAGGGCCTGCCGGTGAAGGTCGTCAGGGTCGTGGAAGGCTGGCGGCTTATTCGCGACCAGGACGGCACGGAAGGCTGGGTGTCACAAAGCCAGCTCGATCCCGACCCGACCGCGGTCGTGATCGGGGAAGGGCTGGCCGCGATGCGCGATGCGCCGGCGAGCAATGCCGGGCTGAAATGGAACGCGGAGCCGGGTGTCATCGGCGCGCTGGGCGACTGCACCGCCGGATGGTGCGAGCTCGACGTCGAGGGCCGCGAGGGCTGGGTCGACGCCGAGCGGCTATGGGGCGACGGCGCGCCCTAGAGCATTTCCACCGCGACGGCGGTCGCTTCGCCGCCGCCAATGCATAGGCTGGCTACGCCCTTCGTCTTGCCCTGCGTCTTGAGCGCGTTGAGCAGGGTGACGAGGATGCGGGTGCCGCTGGCGCCGATCGGATGGCCAAGGGCCGTGCCGCCGCCGTTCACGTTGATCTTTTCGTGGGGGATGCCGATGTCGCGCATCGCGAACATGGCGACGCAGGCGAATGCCTCGTTCACTTCCCACAGATCCACATCTTCCGCGGACCATTCCGCCTTTTCGAGAAGCTTCTCGATCGCGCCGATCGGGGCGGTGGTGAACTTGCTGGGTTCCTGTGCATGGGCCGCCATGGCGACGATCCGCGCCACCGGCTTGCGCCCGCCTTCTTTCGCGACGCTCTTGCGCGACAGGACGACCGCCGCCGCCCCATCGGAAATGGAGCTGGACGTCGCCGCCGTGATCGTTCCGTCCTTGGCGAAGGCGGGGCGAAGGGTGGGGATCTTGTCCGGCTTGCCGCGGCCCGGCTGCTCGTCCGTATCGACGGTCACGTCGCCCTTGCGCGTCGACATCGTGACCGGAACGACCTCGTCGGCAAAGGCACCGCTTTCGATCGCCGCATTGGCGCGGCGCAGCGACTCGATGGAATACTCGTCCATCTCCTCGCGGGTCATCTGGTATTCGTTGGCGGTTTCCTGGGCGAAGGTGCCCATCGCGCGGCCTTCCTCGTAGGCGTCTTCCAGCCCGTCGAGGAACATGTGGTCGTAGGCGGTGTCATGGCCGAGACGCGCACCGGACCGGTGCTTCTTCAGCAGGTAGGGCGCATTGGTCATGCTCTCCATGCCGCCGGCGATGACATAGTCGACATCGCCCGTCGCCAGCGCCTCGCTGCCCATGATCACGGTCTGCATGCCGCTGCCGCAAACCTTGTTGACCGTCGTCGCCTGCACGGACTTGGGGAGGCCGGCCTTCAGCGCCGCCTGGCGGGCAGGGGCCTGTCCCAGACCCGCGGGAAGCACGCAGCCCATGTAGATCCGGTCGAAGCTGTCGCCGTCCACGCCGGACCGCTCGACGGCCGCCTTGACCGCGGTCGATCCCAGGTCGGTCGCGCTCGCATCGGCCAGTGCGCCCTGCATCCCGCCCATCGGCGTGCGGGCGTAGGACAGGATGACGATCGGATCGGCTTCGGAAAATTGCGGCATGATGCGGCCTTTCGCTTGGCGTGATTAGTCGCGAACCACCTAATGCTGCGATGCGGCACAATCAACTCGCGCCGGGCCGGCGGGCAGCCGGAACGCCTTGGCGACGGGATCGCTTGCCTTTCATCGATGCTTGCCGGACAAACGATGGCAAAGCGAAACCGACCGGAGAAATCGCATGGCAGACGACAAGCAGGCCGAACTCGAGCGCATCCTTCAGGTGCAGCGCACTTCCTTCACCAAGGCACGTCCGGAAGGACTGGACGTACGCAAGGATCGCATTCGCCGCGCGATGGATCTGCTCAAGACCCACGCCGATGCGCTGTGCGATGCGATGAACGAGGATTTCGGCAATCGCAGCAGGCACCAGAGCATGCTGACCGACATTGCCGGCACGGTCGGGTTCGGGAAGTACTGCCTGAAGCATGTCGACAGCTGGGCGAAGCCGAGCCGGCGCAAGCTGCAATTCCCGCTCGGCCTGATCGGATCGAAGGGTGAGGTGCGGTACGAACCCAAGGGGGTGGTCGGGATCCTCAGCCCCTGGAACTTCCCCGTGAACCTGTCTTTCGGCCCGCTGATGCAGGTGCTGGCGGCCGGGAACCGGGCCATGATCAAGCCGAGCGAATTCACCGAAGCCACGTCCGAACTCTCGCGCGAACTCGTCGCCCGCTATTTCGACGAGAGCGAGGTCGCGGTGGTCACGGGGCCGCCGGAAGTGGCGCAGGCGTTTTCGTCCTTGCCGTTCGACCACCTCGTCTTCACCGGATCGACCGCGACCGGACGCAAGGTGATGGAAGCGGCAGCGAAGAACCTCGTGCCCGTCACGCTGGAACTCGGCGGCAAGTCGCCCGTCATCCTTGGCCGCGATGCCGATTTCGAGAAGGCGGGCGAGCGGATCGCGCTGGGCAAGATGCTGAATGCGGGGCAGATCTGCCTCGCGCCCGACTACCTCTTCGTCCCCGAAGAACGCGAGGAGGGCGCCATCGCCGCCGTCGAACTGGGCGTGCACACCATGTACCCCACGATGCTCGACAACGACGATTACGCCTCCGTCGTGACCGACAAGCATTTCGAACGCCTGCAGGGCCTCGTCCAGGATGCCCGCGACAAGGGGGCCGAGGTGATCGAGGTCAATCCGGGCAACGAGGATTTCTCCGCCAGCAATGCGCGCAAGATGCCGCTGACGATCCTGCGCAACGTCACCGACGACATGCAGGCGATGCAGGAGGAGATCTTCGGCCCGGTCCTGCCTGTCAGGACCTATGGCGCGGTGTCCGAGGCGATCGACTACATCAACGCGAACGACCGGCCGCTCGGCCTGTATTACTTCGGCGACGATTCCGGGGAGCGGGAGGAAGTGCTCCGCAGGACCGTCTCGGGCGGGGTGACGGTGGACGATGTGGTCATGCACGTGTCGATGGAAGACATGCCCTTCGGCGGCATCGGCCCGTCGGGCATGGGAAGCTATCACGGACCGGAGGGCTTCCGGGAATTCAGCCACGCCCGCTCGGTCTATACACAGACCAAGCGGGATGTCGCCAAGCTCGCCGGGCTCAAGCCGCCCTACGGTAAGGGAACCCGGAAAAGCGGCGAACGGCAAATGGGTTGAGGCCTTGCAACTTGTGCAAGTCGGGGTGCAATCAAACGCGGCGCAAATAGGCCTTGCGCCCCTTGCACCCCATTGTCCGGAGGCCTAGGAGGCGGGCAATTCAAGCTAGTCAGCGGAAAAACCCTACGTGGTCGATCTAAGCCAATATCTGCCGATCCTGCTGTTCCTGTTCGTAGCAGTGATCCTCTCCGCCGCCTTCGTATTCCTGCCGATGGGCGTGTCGCGCCTGACGGGTGCGCATAACCCGAACGCGGAGAAGAACAGCGAATACGAGTGCGGCTTCCCCGCCTTCGAGGAACCGCGCAGCCAGTTCGACGTGAAGTTCTATCTCGTCTCGCTGCTGTTCATCATCTTCGACCTCGAAGTCGCCTTCCTGTTCCCGTGGGCTGTCAGCCTCGGCGTGACCGGCGTCGTCGGCTGGAGCGCGATGATGGTCTTCCTCTTCATCCTGACCATCGGCTTCATCTACGAATGGAAGATGGGAGCTCTGGAATGGGACTGACCGACAAGAACGAGATGGCGCGCAGCGATCATTACGCTCTGACCCCGGACCACAACCGGATGCTGCATGACGCGCCGACGGCGAAGGGCGGCGAAATCCGCCAGCCGGACGCGGATTATTTCCACGCGCTGCAGACCGAGGTGAACGACAAGGGCTTCCTGGTCACCAGCACGGAAGACCTGTTCCACTGGGCCCGCACGGGCAGCCTGTGGTGGATGACCTTCGGCCTTGCCTGCTGCGCGGTCGAGATGATCCACGTCAACATGCCGCGTTACGACATGGAGCGCTTCGGCGTCGCGCCGCGCGCGTCCCCGCGCCAGTCGGACGTGATGATCGTGGCGGGCACGCTGTGCAACAAGATGGCCCCGGCCCTGCGCAAGGTCTACGACCAGATGTCCGATCCGAAATACGTGATCAGCATGGGCAGCTGCGCCAATGGCGGTGGGTACTATCATTACAGCTACAGCGTCGTGCGCGGCTGCGACCGGATCGTGCCGGTGGACATCTACATCCCCGGGTGCCCCCCGACCGCCGAGGCCCTGCTGTACGGCGTGATGCAGTTGCAGCGGAAGATCCGCCGCAGCGGAACGATCGAGCGATAGGAGGGCCCGAAAGCCATGGCAGTCCTTCACTCGGCCCCGCGATTTGCGTCCAATGACGGCGTGCGCGAAACGCTGTCCGGCGCTGTCGGCGAGCATCTCGTCGACGCGCACGAGGAGCACGGCGAGATCCTGCTGCGCGTGAAGCGCGAGAGCATCGACACGGTCCTTCGCCTGCTGCGCGACGAGCATGGCTACCAGCAGCTGATGGAGATTGCCGGGGCGGACTATCCCGATCGTCCGGAGCGGTTCGAGATCGTCTACATGCTGCTCAGCCTGACGAAGAACCATCGCGTGATGGTCAAGTGCACGGCCACGGAATCGACCCCGGTTCCGACCGCGACCGAGCTGTGGCCCAGTGCCGGCTGGCTGGAACGCGAGGTCTTCGACATGTACGGCGTGCTGTTCGAAGGCAACACGGACCTGCGCCGCATCCTGACCGACTATGGCTTCGAAGGGCATCCTTTCCGCAAGGACTTCCCGATGACCGGCTACACCGAGCTGCGCTACTCGGAAGACGAGAAGCGCGTGGTGTACGAGCCTGTCGAGCTGGCGCAGGACATGCGTACATTCGACTTCATGAGCCCGTGGGAGGGCGCGGATTACGTGCTCCCGGGCGACGAGAAGGCCGATACGCCGCCGGTCGACGATCCGAAGACGACTGAAAAGACGTCCGATACCGGAGCCGGTGCGAAGACCGACAAGGAAGCTGCCGAAAAGGTGAGCGAGGGTGCACCGGCCGAAGAGGATTCCGGGGTCGAGGCGCCCGATGCGCCGGCGCCGACCGAGGACGAGCCCGACCGCGCGGAGCGCGAAGGCAGCACCACCGACACCAAGGCCGCGACCCGGCCCGATGAAAAGCGGGAGGACGGCGAATGAGCCTTCAGCTGGAAGAATCGCCGACCACCGGCGACGAGGTCATTTCCAACTACACGATCAATTTCGGGCCCCAGCACCCTGCAGCGCACGGCGTGCTGCGCATGGTGATGGAGCTCGACGGCGAAGTGATCGAACGCGTCGATCCGCATGTCGGCCTGCTCCATCGCGGGACCGAGAAGCTGATCGAGCAGAAGACCTACCTGCAGGCGCTGCCCTATTTCGACCGGCTCGATTACTGCAGCCCCTTGTGCCAGGAACACAGCTACGTCCTCGCGATCGAGAAGCTGCTCAACCTCGAGGTTCCGGAGCGCGGCCAGTACCTGCGCGTGCTGTTCGCGGAGCTGACCCGCATCTGCAACCACATGCTCAATATCGGCGCGCACGTGATGGACGTGGGCGCGATGACGCCCAATCTGTGGGTGTTCGAGCTGCGCGAAGACTGCATGAACTTCTTCGAGCGCGCATCCGGCGCGCGTATGCACGCCGCGTGGTTCCGCCCCGGCGGCGTCCACCAGGACGTGCCGGAAAAGCTGCTTGTCGATATCGGCGAATGGATCGACAATCGCCTGCCCGAACTGTTCGGCGACGCGATGAGCCTCGTGCTCGACAACCGCATCTTCAAGCAGCGCAATGTCGACATCGCCCATGTGAGCCGCGACGACGCGATCGCCTGGGGCTTCTCCGGCCCGATGATCCGTGCCGCCGGCATCGCGTGGGACCTGCGCAAGAGCCAGCCCTACGACGTGTACGACCGGATGGAGTTCGAAATCCCGGTGGGCACGAATTCCGACTGCTACGACCGGTTCGTGGTGCGGGTGAAGGAAGTCTACGAAAGCGCGAAGATCATCAAGCAGTGCCTGGCGCAGATGCCGCAAGGGCCGGTCGCCAGCACCGATGCCAAGGTCGTGCCGCCGAAGCGCGGTCCGATGAAGCAGTCGATGGAAGCGCTGATCCACCACTTCAAGCTCTACACCGAAGGCTTCCACGTACCCGCAGGCGAAGTCTATGTCGCCACCGAAAGCCCCAAGGGCGAGTTCGGCGTCTATCTTGTCAGCGACGGCAGCAACAAGCCTTACCGCTGCAAGATTCGCCCGACCGCCTTCAGTCATCTCCAGGCGATGGACATGATGTGCAAGGGGCACATGCTGCCCGACGCGACCGCCATCCTCGGCGCGATCGACGTGGTGTTTGGGGAGTGTGACCGGTGAACCGACTTAGCAAACTGTTATGGATCGAGGTCGTGTTACTTCTCGTGCTCTTCGCACTGTTCGTTGCAGGCATTCTGAACGCCGGCTCCTACGCGTACTCGACCGTCGCAGTAATGGTGATCTTCGCGATCCCCGCGTTCCTGAAGTTGGGCGCGACAAATTCGCGGGAGGCCGATAATGGCTGACCGCGCTCCCGCTCCCGATACTCCCGAACTGCGCGCCCGCTGGGGTGACTGGCAGTTCGATGCCGACACCAAGGCGAAGGCCGACAGGGCCATTGCGCGCTATCCGGAAGGGCGCCAGAAATCGGCCGTCATGCCGCTGCTCGACCTTGCCCAGCGGCAGGTCGGCCAGGAAACCGATACGCAGGGCTGGCTGCCGCTGCCGGTGATGGAATACGTGGCCGACTATATCGATATGCCGGTGATCCGCGTGCTCGAGGTCGCGACCTTTTACATGATGTACAACCTGACCCCGGTCGGGAAGTATCATGTGCAGGTATGCGGCACGACGCCCTGCATGCTGCGCGGCTCGGACGCGCTGTTCGAGACTTGCCGCAAGCGCGGGATGAAGAAGGGCGTGGTCTCGGAAGACGGCCTGTGGACCCTCACCGAAGTCGAGTGCATGGGCAATTGCGCCACCGCGCCGATGGTCCAGATCAACGACGGCAATTACGAGGACCTGACGCCCGAACGCCTCGACGCCGTGCTCGACGCGCTGGCCGCGGGCGAGCAGCCCAAGGAAGGGACGCAGGAGCCCGGGCGCCATACCAGCGAGCCGCTGGGCGGGCCGACTACGCTCAAGGACATGGTCGACGCGAACCATGACTACCGGAGCGAATGGTGAAGAATGGCCGCGTCCTTTTCATCGCAGCGGGCGTGCTGTTCTTCGTCGCCGCCGGCGGATATTTTCTCGCCGACCGCGGTTCGCTCGGCGCGACGTTCCTCGCGCTCGGATCGGTGTTCCTCGCGCTCAGCGCAGGGCAGGGCACCAAGAAGGGCGGACCGGAGGATAGCTGATGGATATCGTCACCATCATCGTCGCCCTCGTACTCATCTTCATCGCGTGGAAAGTGCTGATGGGACTGGTGAAATTCGGCGCCATCGCCCTGATCGTCGTCGCGGCGATCTGGTTCCTGTCGAGCGCAGGAATGGCATGAACATCCTGCGGCTTCGCAAGTTCTCGCGCATCGGCGTGGCGATCGGCAGCCTGTCCTTCGTGGTCGGCGGTGCCCTGATCGTTTTTCACAAGGACCGGCTGGGCGACGGACTCATGATTTTCGGAGGAATTACGCTGCTCCTTTCCGCGTTGCTTCTCTCGCGCACACCTACGGGGGACCAGGATGCTGGCTGACAAGGATCGCATCTTCACCAACGTCTACGGGTTCCAGGACTGGGGCCTGAAGGCCGCGCAAGCCCGTGGCGACTGGGACGATACCAAGGCGCTGATCGGGCGCGGGCAGGATGCCATCATCGACGAGATGAAGGCCAGCGGCCTGCGCGGGCGCGGCGGGGCGGGTTTCCCGACCGGCCTCAAGTGGTCCTTCATGCCGAAGGAGTCCAAGGACGGCCGGCCGAGCTTCCTGGTCATCAACGCGGACGAATCCGAACCCGGATCGTGCAAGGACCGCGAAATCATCCGGCACGATCCGCACAAGCTGATCGAAGGCGCTTTGATCGCGGGCTTCGCGATGCGCGCGCGCGCCGCCTACATCTACATTCGCGGCGAATACATCCGCGAGGCGGAAACGCTGCAGGCCGCGATCGACGAGGCATACGATGCCGGGCTGATCGGCAAGGATGCGTCGAAGTCCGGCTACGATTTCGACGTGTTCCTGCATCGCGGGGCGGGCGCCTATATCTGCGGCGAAGAAACCGCGATGATCGAGAGCCTGGAAGGCAAGAAAGGCCAGCCGCGCCTCAAGCCGCCGTTCCCGGCCGGTGCCGGTCTTTACGGCTGCCCGACCACGGTCAACAATGTCGAGAGCATCGCCGTGGTGCCGACCATCCTGCGGCGCGGCGCGAGCTGGTTCAGCTCGTTCGGACGCGAGGGCAATGCGGGTACCAAGCTGTTCCAGATCAGCGGTCATGTCGAAAAGCCCTGCGTGGTCGAGGAAGCGATGAGCATCCCGTTCCGCGAACTGATCGAGAAGCATTGCGGCGGCATCACCGGCGGGTGGGACAACCTGCTGGCCGTGATTCCCGGCGGTTCCTCGGTTCCGCTGGTCCCGGCCGAGCAGATCATGGACTGTCCCATGGACTTCGACGGGTTGAAGGAACTGGGTTCCGGTCTCGGCACGGCGGCGGTCATCGTGATGGACAAGTCCACCGATATCGTCCGCGCGATTTCGCGCATCAGCTATTTCTACAAGCACGAAAGCTGCGGCCAGTGCACCCCTTGTCGCGAAGGCACCGGGTGGATGTGGCGCATGATGGAACGCCTGCGCGAAGGCGATGCCGCGATCGAAGAGATCGACATGCTGCAGCAGGTCACCAAGCAGGTCGAAGGCCACACCATCTGCGCGCTGGGCGATGCGGCCGCCTGGCCCATTCAGGGCCTTATCCGACATTTCCGCCCCGAGCTGGAACGTCGGATCGCCGAGCATAACGCGCAGTTCGCGGAGGCAGCGGAATGACTTCCGAAAACAAGGCATTGATCGGGTACATTGCAGCTGCGGTCAATTTGGCGGTAGGGTTCTTTATCCTTGTCGGCCTTTATCCCGAACTTGCCGATGGCGAGATTACCGCGATTAATTACGTGGTTCGCGGCCTCGGTCCG
The DNA here is from genome assembly GCF_040717445.1 of Qipengyuania sp. JC766. NCBI lineage: Bacteria > Pseudomonadati > Pseudomonadota > Alphaproteobacteria > Sphingomonadales > Erythrobacteraceae > Qipengyuania > Qipengyuania sp. JC766. The sequence goes on from NZ_JBFEFL010000001.1 coordinate 596,014, forward strand.
CTGATCCTTGCCGCTACTCTAATTCTTCTGGCGCGCCAGGTGCGGGTCAAGGACGATGTGAACAATGCCTAAGGTTACCGTAGACGGACAGGAAATCGACGCACCCGACGGGGCGACCGTGCTGCAGGCGTGCGAGATGGCGGGGAAGGAAATTCCGCGTTTCTGCTACCACGAGCGGCTCAGCATTGCCGGCAATTGCCGCATGTGCCTGGTCGAAGTGAAGCCCGGGCCGCCAAAGCCGCAGGCGTCCTGTGCGCTGCCGGCGACCGAGGGGCAGGAAATCCGCACCGATACCCAGATGGTGAAGACCGCGCGCGAAGGCGTGATGGAATTCCTCCTGATCAATCACCCGCTCGACTGCCCGATCTGCGACCAGGGCGGCGAATGCGACCTGCAGGACCAGGCGATGGCCTACGGCCGCGGCGGCACGCGTTACGAGATGAACAAGCGTGCGGTGACCGAGAAGTACATGGGCCCGCTGATCAAGACGATCATGACCCGCTGCATCCACTGCACCCGCTGCGTGCGTTTCTCCGAGGAGATCGCCGGCGTTGACGAGATCGGCGCGCTGTATCGCGGCGAGGACATGCAGATCACGACCTATTTGGAGCAGGCGGCGGAGCACGAGCTTTCGGCAAACGTCATCGACCTCTGCCCGGTCGGCGCGCTCACCAGCCGGCCCTACGCATTCGAGGCACGCCCCTGGGAGCTGAAGAAGACGCTCAGCATCGACGTGTCCGACGCCGTGGGTGCGAACATCACGCTGTACTCCAAGGGCCGTGAAGTCATGCGCGCCCTGCCGCGCATCAATGACGACGTGAACGAGGAATGGGTCAGCGACAAGGGCCGCTACCAGGTCGACGGCCTGATGCGACGGAGGCTCGACCGGGTCTTCGTTCGGCGCGAAGGCAAGTTGCAGCCGGCGAGCTGGGACGAGGCGTTCGGTCTTATCGCCGACGCGAAGCCGGGGAACAGCATCGCGGCCGTCGCGGGCGACCTCGTCGATTGCGAGACGATGTTCGCGGCGAAGAGCCTGCTGGGCGCGCTGGGCTCTGATATGCTCGAAGGCCGGCAGACCGGCATGGACTATGACGTGTCCAGCCTGGCCGCCGTCAATTTCAATTCGACGCTCGCCGGGATCGAGACGGCCGACGCAATCCTGATTCTGGGTAGCCAGATCCGGCACGAGGCGCCGCTGGTGAATGTGCGCCTGCGCAAGGCGGCAAAGCGCGGCGCGAAGATCTTCGTCGCCGGACCGGAATGGGATCCGACCTATCCAGTGACCTGGCTGGGCGAGGACCTCAAGTTCCTTAATCGCATCCCCAAGGAACTGGGCGATGCGATGAAGGATGCAGAGCGCCCGGCCGTCATTCTCGGCGGTGCCGCGCTGGCGCAGGGCGCGCTCGGCCCCGCACGGAAGCTGGTCGACAAGTTCGGCCTCGTGAAGGACGGGTGGAACGGTTTCAACGTGCTGCACATGTCCGCGGCGCGGATGGGCGGGCTCATGCTCGGCTTCGCGCAGAAGGGCGGGATGGCGGACATCGTTTCCGCAAAGCCCAAGGTGCTGCTCTCCCTCGGGGCGGACGAAATGGACTATGCCCCCTTCGAAGGCAGCCTCAAGGTCTATATCGGCCACCACGGCGACCGCGGAGCCCACGCGGCCGACGTCGTCCTGCCGGCAGCCAGCTTCGCGGAGAAGGACGGGACCTACGTCAACACCGAGGGGCGCGTGCAGTTCGCGGAAAAAGCCGTCTTCGCGCCGGGTGACGCACGCGAGGACTGGACGATCATCCGCGCGCTTGCCGATGCGCTGGGCGTTTCGGTCGGTTTCGACAGCTTCGCGGAGCTGCAGGCGGCGATGATTTCGCAGGTCCCGGCACTTGGCGAAGAAAGCCTTGCCGATTATGGCGCGCTGCCGAAAGCGGATGGCGGCGCGAAGGCGGACGGAACGATCTCGCATTACCCGATCGCCGATTTCTATCTGACCAACCCCATCGCCCGGGCCAGCGCGACCATGCAGCAGTGCAGCGCCGAACTGCTCGGACCCGAATTGCAGGAGGCTGCAGAATGAGTTTCTATCGCTTCTGCATGACCAAGGCGTCTGCGATCCTGTTCGTGATCTCCATCATCGTGTTCATTCAGGCCGCCTGGTCGGTCCTCGTCACTTCTTCGGACGTCTTCGGCGCGGTATCGCAAGCAGCCGACAACGTCGCGTTTATGAGAATTAACTCGGTGGTTGGGGCGTTTTCCGCTGGCCTTGGCGCGGCATCCCTGCCGTTTGCTTTCGCCGCCCTGCTGTTTGCAATGAAAACCTCAAGGCTGGAGGCTGCAGAATAATGGCTACTCCCGTACTCGCACTCGCCATGGTCGGCGCCGGCGGCTATGCCGTCTACCGCGCTTTCCGCGAGCGTAATCCGCACAAGTCCAACGCTGCCAATGGCTGGCAGAACGAAGCCTTCATGAAGCAGGAAGAGGCGCGCAAGGCGCGTGATGCCCGTCGGCAGGCGGACGAGGCACCGAAGGACGAAAGCCAGCCGTGACGGGGTTCTTCCAATCTCTGGGCCTTAATTACGAGGCCTCCTGGACCATCGCGACGTTCGCGGGGATCCTGCTGATCGCGCTGCCGCTGATGCTGGCGGTCGCGATGATCATTTACGTGGACCGCAAGGTCTGGGCCGCGATCAACCTGCGCCGGGGGCCCAACGTGGTGGGCCCCTTCGGCCTGCTGCAGAGCTTTGCCGACGGGCTTAAGGTCTTCCTGCAGGAAACGATCATCCCTTCGGCCGCGAACAAGGGCATCTTCCTGCTCGCGCCGATCATTACCTTCACTGTCGCGCTGGCGGCATGGGCGGTGATCCCGTTCGATGCGGGCGTGGTTCTGGCGGACATCAATGTTGGTCTGTTGTACATCCTCGCCATCAGTTCGCTGTCGGTTTACGGCGTCGTGATGAGCGGTTGGGCTTCTAACTCGAAGTACCCGTTCTTCTCCGCCATGCGCGCCGCGGCGCAGATGATCAGCTACGAAGTCTCGATCGGCTTCATTCTGGTTTGCGTCGTCCTTTGGGCGGGGACCTTCAACCTGACGGAAATAGTCGAGGCGCAGCGCGGCCATGGCCTGGGTGTGGTCAACGCCTACGTGTTCAACATCCTGCTGTTTCCGATGTGGGTGGTGTTCTTCATCAGCTCGCTTGCGGAAACGCAGCGCGTGCCGTTCGACCTGACCGAAGCGGAAAGCGAGCTCGTCGCGGGCTACCAAACCGAATACAGCTCGATGAGCTTCGCGCTGTTCTGGCTGGGCGAGTATGCCAACATCCTGCTGATGTGCAGCCTCAACACGCTGCTGTTCTTCGGCGGGTGGCTGCCGCCGGTGGACTGGGCGCCGCTCTATTGGGTGCCGGGGATCGTCTGGTTTCTGCTGAAGACCTTCTTCTTCTTCTTCATGTTCAGCTGGGTCATGGCGACCGTTCCGCGTTACCGCTACGACCAGCTGATGCGGCTTGGCTGGAAGATATTCCTGCCGCTGAGCCTGATCTTCGTCATCGTCATTTCCGGCTATCTGGTATTCACGGGGCACTACGCATGACCGTCGCCCAACTCGTCAAATCGTTCACCTTGTGGGAGTTCGTGAAGGCGCACGCCCTCACGTTGAAGTATTTCTTCAAGCCCAAGGTGACGATCAACTACCCGTACGAGAAGAACCCGATCTCGCCGCGCTTTCGGGGCGAGCACGCCCTGCGCCGCTATCCCAATGGCGAGGAGCGCTGCATCGCGTGCAAGCTGTGCGAGGCGATTTGCCCGGCGCAGGCGATCACGATCGATTCCGAACCACGCGAGGACGGCAGCCGCCGCACCACGCGCTACGACATCGACATGACGAAGTGCATCTATTGCGGCTTCTGCCAGGAAGCCTGCCCGGTGGATGCGATCGTCGAGGGTCCGAATTTCGAATACGCAACCGAAACGCGTGAAGAGCTACTGTACGACAAGGCGAAACTACTGGCCAACGGGGACAAGTGGGAGCGGGCCATCGCCGCGAACCTTGAAGCCGATGCGCCGTATCGCTAGGCGGCGCGCAATTCTTTCCGGGGCATCATGATCCAGGCCATCGCCTTCTACCTGTTCGCGGCAATCGTCATTGCCAGTGCCGTCATGGTGATCATGGCGCGCAATCCCGTGCACAGCGTGCTCTGGCTGATCCTGGCTTTCTTCAACGCCGCAGGGCTGATGGTCCTCGCCGGGGCGGAGTTCATCGCGGTCCTGCTGGTGGTCGTCTATGTCGGCGCCGTCGCGGTGCTGTTCCTGTTCGTCGTCATGATGCTGGACATCGATTTCGCCGAATTGCGGGCGGGCTTCGTGAAGAACTTTCCGCTGGGCATCGCGATCGCGCTCGTGCTGCTGGCCGAGCTGGTGCTCGGCATCGGCGCTTACCGGGCGGGTGCCATCGATCTGGGTACGCCAAGCGGCGATGCGGCCGTGCAGGCGGGGCTGAGCAATACCGAGAACCTCGGTGCGCTGCTCTATGGCCCGTACATCCTGCTTTTCGAACTGGCCGGCCTCGTGCTGCTGGTCGCCATGATCGGCGCGATTGTACTGACCCATCGCCCGCGCAAGTCGCGCCGCGCGCACCAGAACATCGCTCGCCAGAACGCCCGCCGTCCCGAGGACGCGACTGTCATGAAATCGCCCGAGATCGGGCAGGGGGTCGAACTGTGATCGGCGTCGAACACTACATTGTCGTCAGTGCCATGCTGTTCGTGCTGGGCGTGCTGGGGATATTCCTCAACCGCAAGAACGTGATCGTCATCCTGATGGCGATCGAGCTGATCCTGCTGTCGGTGAACATCAACCTCGTCGCGTTCAGTTCCTTCCTCGGTGATCTGACCGGGCAGGTCTTCGCGATGTTCGTCCTGACCGTCGCCGCCGCCGAAGCAGCGATCGGCCTGGCCATCCTGGTCATCTTCTTCCGCAATCGTGGCACCATCGCGGTGGACGACGTCAGCCAGATGAAGGGTTAAGGCAGGTGCAGTCGATCCTCCTCATCGTCTTCCTGCCGCTGCTCGCCGCGATCGTCGGCGGGTTCGGACGGCATTTCATCGGCGCACTCGGCGCCAAGATCGTCACGACCGGCGCCTTGTTCGTATCCTGTGCGCTCAGCTGGCCGATCTTCCTCGGTTTCGTGAACGGGACGGCCGAAGCCGGCGTCGTCCCGGTCATGCAGTGGATCCAGTCGGGTTCGCTCGACTTCGCATGGAGCTTGCGAGTCGATACGCTGACGGCGGTGATGCTGGTCGTCATTACGACCGTATCCGCGCTCGTCCATCTCTACAGCTGGGGCTACATGGAAGAGGATCCGGACCAAGCCCGGTTCTTCAGCTATCTCAGCCTCTTCACCTTCGCCATGCTGATGCTAGTTACGGCCGACAACCTCGTCCAGTTGTTCTTCGGTTGGGAAGGTGTCGGTCTCGCGAGCTACCTGCTCATCGGCTTCTGGTTCAAGAAGCCGAGCGCGAATGCCGCCGCTATCAAGGCCTTCGTGGTCAACCGTGTGGGTGACCTGGGCTTCATGCTCGGTATCTTCGGCACCTTCCTGGTTTTCGGCACCGTGTCCATCCCCGCAATCCTGGAAGCAGCACCGGCGATGAGCGGCAGCAGCATCACCTTCATGGGCATGCGGTTGATGACCATGGATATCCTGTGCATCCTCCTGTTCATCGGCGCGATGGGCAAGTCCGCGCAGCTCGGCCTGCACACATGGCTGCCGGACGCGATGGAAGGCCCGACGCCGGTGTCCGCACTGATCCATGCCGCAACGATGGTCACGGCCGGCGTCTTCATGGTGTGTCGCCTTTCGCCCATGTTCGAGACCGCGCCGACCGCGCTGGCGATCGTGACCTTCATCGGCGCCGCGACCTGCCTGTTCGCCGCCACCGTGGGGACCACGCAGTGGGACATCAAGCGCGTCATCGCCTATTCCACCTGCTCGCAGCTGGGATACATGTTCTTCGCCGCCGGCGTTGGCGCTTACGGCGTCGCCATGTTCCACCTCTTCACTCACGCCTTCTTCAAGGCGCTGCTGTTCCTCGGGGCAGGCTCTGTGATCCACGCGATGCACCACGAGCAGGACATGCGGTATTACGGCAATCTGCGGAAGCACATCCCGTTCACCTTCTGGGGCATGATGGCCGGAACGCTCGCCATCACCGGTGTCGGCATTTACTGGCTGCACGCTGGCTTCGCCGGATTCCATTCCAAGGACGCCATCCTCGAAGCCGCCTTCGGTCGCGGTACGGAAATGGGCCAGTTCGCATTCTGGGTCGGCACCTTTGCCGCGCTGCTGACGAGTTTCTACAGCTGGCGCCTGATGTTCCTGACCTTCTGGGGCAAGCCGCGCTGGGCCGACAGCGAGCATATCCAGCACGCGGTCCATGCCGGTCACGACCACCCGGAAGAGCACAACCCGCCGGTCCAGGAAGATGCCGGGGACGATGCAACGCATCACGTCCCGTCGCCAAAAGAAGACGACGGCACGGCGGGCTACCACCCGCATGAAAGCCCGGTATCTATGCTCATTCCGCTGGGCGTGCTGACGGTCGGTGCCGTCTTCTCGGGGTGGCTGTTCACCCACCAGTTCGTGGACAGCGCAGAATTCTGGGGCGGTTCGATCTTCTTCAACGAAGGGCTCATTCACGAGCTTCACGAGGTGCCGTTGCTGGTCAAGCTGGCAGCCACGATCGTGATGCTGATCGGGCTCCTGATCGCCTGGATGGCCTACATCCGCGACACCAGCATTCCGGGCAAGTTCGTGGAACAGTTCCGCTACCTGCACGCCTTCCTTTACAACAAATGGTACTTCGACGAGCTCTACAATCTCGTCTTCGTACGTCCTGCCTTCTGGATCGGTCGCAAGTTCTGGAAGATCGGTGACGTCGGGATCATCGACCGCTTCGGTCCCAACGGAGCGGCGTGGATCGTGTCGAAGGGCACGGTCGGTGCCCGGTACCTGCAATCCGGTTTCCTCAACACCTATGCACTCGTCATGCTTCTCGGCCTGGTCGCCGCGGTCACCTGGATCCTGATGTGATGGACGGCTTCCCGATCCTCTCGATCCTCCTGCTGGTGCCGCTGGTTGCGGCCGTAGCCTGCCTGTTCGCAAATGCGGGCGCGGCAAGGCTGATCGCGCTCGGTGCCACGCTGGTCAATCTCGCCCTGGGCCTGGTCCTGTGGGCCAATTACGATGTCGGCGGGGCCCAGTGGCAGTTCCAAGAAAAGGCGGAGCTGTTCGCCGGGTTCTCCTACGCACTCGGGATCGACGGCATCGCGTTGATGCTGATCGTGCTGAGCGTGTTCCTGATGCCGATCTGCATCTTGGCGAGCTGGGACGCGATCAGGACGCGCGTGGGCGAATACATGGCCGCGTTCCTGTTCATGGAACTGCTGATGATCGGCGTGTTCGCCGCGCAGGACCTGTTCCTGTTTTACATTTTCTTCGAGGCCGGCCTCATCCCGATGTACCTCATCATCGGCATCTGGGGCGGGGACAACCGGATCTACGCCAGCTACAAGTTCTTCCTCTACACGCTTCTCGGCTCGGTCCTGATGCTGATCGCGATGCTGTGGATGGCGAACGAAGCCGGCACTACCGACATCCCGACGCTGATGCAGTTCGACTTCGCTCCCTATGCGCAGCAGTGGCTGTGGCTGGCCTTCTTTGCCAGTTTCGCGGTGAAGATGCCGATGTGGCCGGTGCATACCTGGCTGCCCGATGCGCACGTCCAGGCACCCACGGCAGGCTCCGTGATCCTCGCGGGCGTTCTCCTGAAGATGGGCGGATACGGCTTCATCCGGTTCAGCCTCCCGATGTTCCCCGATGCCAGCGCGCAATTCCTTTGGCTGGTGCTGGGGCTCAGCATGGCCGCGGTCGTGATCACCAGCCTGATCGCGCTGGTCCAGCACGACATGAAGAAGCTGATCGCCTACAGTTCGGTCGCCCATATGGGCATCGTGACGGCGGGTCTGTTCGCCTTCAACCAGCAGGGCCTCGAAGGCGCGATGGTCATGATGCTCAGCCACGGGCTCGTGTCGGGCGCATTGTTCCTGTGCGTCGGCGTGATCTACGACCGTCTCCACACGCGGGAGATCGACCGGTACGGCGGCCTCGCGATCAACATGCCGCATTACGCGATCTTCTTTCTGCTGTTCACCATGGCCAGCATCGGATTGCCCGGTACCAGCGGCTTCGTCGCCGAATTCCTGAGCCTGATCGGGGTCTACGAAGTATCGAGCTTCGCGACCTTCGTCCTGACCACGGGGATCATCCTTGGCGCAGGCTACATGCTCTATCTCTACTGGCGCGTGGCGTTCGGAACGCAGCGCAATGCCGATGCTGCCGCCATGCCGGATCTGACCATGCGCGAATGGATCATGCTGACGCCGATCGCGGCGGCCGTTCTCTGGATGGGCGTCTATCCGGAAAGCTTCCTTGCCCCGATGCGGCAGGATATTGCCGCACTCGACGCGCGCCTCGCCCCGGCCGAGCCGGCCGGCGATGCGAAGGTGGCGCCGGGGACCCCGCGCGAAGAGGCAGCCAACTACATACCGTACGAAAAAGCCGCGCATGGCGGTGAGGGCGAACATTGATGGATCTTCACGTCTCCCTGCACATCGCCATGCCGGAGATCCTCCTGTCGGTCGCCGCCATGGCGCTGCTGATGGTCGCTGCCTTTGTCGGCAAGTCTTCGGCGCGGATCGTCACGATCCTGTCGGTGGCCGCGCTCGTCGGTGCGGCCGTCATTGCGGGCCATTTCATGCTCAACCCCGTCGCGGACGGCGGTGCGGCATTCGGCGGTATCTACCGGGCGGACGGGTTCGCCGGATTCGCAAAGATTCTCATTTTCCTCGGCGCGATCGGCTGCCTGGTCGTCACACCGAGCTTCTTCGAAGCGAACGGAACCTATCGGCCCGAATACGCCGTCATCGTCCTGCTGAATGCCACCGGCATGGGGATCATGGCTTCGGCAACGGATCTCATGACGCTGTATCTGGGTCTGGAACTCAGCAGCCTCGCCTCGTACGTGCTCGCAAGTTTCGCGCGCGACGATGCCCGTTCGTCGGAAGCCGGCCTCAAATACTTCGTCCTCGGCGCTCTGGCTTCCGGGATCCTGCTATACGGCATGAGCCTCGTCTACGGTTTCGCCGGGTCGACCTCCTACCAGGCCATTGCGCTGGCGGTGGATGCCGACATGACCACGGGCCTCCTTTTCGGGATCGTGTTCGTACTGGCGGGTCTCGCCTTCAAGATTGCTGCCGTCCCATTCCACATGTGGACGCCGGACGTCTACGAGGGCGCGCCGACGCCGGTGACCATGTTCTTCGCGACTGCACCCAAGGTGGCGGCGCTAGCGATCCTCATGCGCATGGCGCTCGAGCCCTTCGGCGGCCAGATCGATGCTTGGCGCCAGATCGTCATCTTCGCAGCTCTTGCGTCGATCATCGTCGGTGCCCTCGGCGCCATCGGGCAGGACAATCTGAAGCGCCTGCTGGCCTACAGCTCGATCAACAATGTCGGCTTCATCCTGATCGGTCTCGCTGCCGGAACGGTCGAAGGCGCAAGCGCGATGCTGGTCTATCTGACCTTCTACGTCGCCATGACGCTGGGCAGTTTCGTGGCGGTGCTGATGCTGCGCGACGGGCAGGGCGCGCAGGTCGAGGAACTCCGGTCGATTGCCGGGCTTTCGACCTCGCGACCGGGCATTGCGCTGTGCCTCGCGATCATGATGTTCAGCCTCGCCGGAATCCCGCCCATGATGGGGTTCTGGAGCAAGTTCGTCGTGTTTCAAGCGGCGGTCGAGGCCGACCTGATCCTGCTGGCGGCGCTTGGCATCGCGGCGAGCGTGATCGGCGCGTTCTACTACCTGAAGGTCGTCAAGGTCATGTATTTCGACGATCCTGCCAACGTGGTGTCCGGAAAGGCGCAGCTGTCGCGCTGGATCGTCCTCGCGCTCACGACGCTCGTCGTGTCTCCGGTGGCGTTCCTCTTCACCCGCTGGCTCGGTAGCTGGGCGGATTACACGGCGCTCTCGCTCTTCGTCTCCAGTTGATCCGGACAGTTCCAGAAACCGGCTCCACCAATGCCGATCTGCTCGCCCGGCTCCGATCGGGCGAACACCTGGTCGAAGGCGAATGGCTGGTCGCCGATCGCCAGACGCGCGGGCGGGGCCGGCAGGGTCGCGAATGGTTTGACGATTCCGGCAACTTCATGGGTTCGACGGTCGCAAGACTGCTGCCCGGGGATCCGGCACCGTCGACCCTGACCTTTGTCGCCAGCCTTGCCCTCCATGAAACGCTGAGGCGCTTCCTTCCCGGCACGACTTCGCTGAAGCTCAAATGGCCGAACGACCTGCTTCTCGAAAATGCCAAGGTATCCGGCATCCTGCTGGAGTGGGAGGGGCAGACCGTCGTCGTGGGCGTAGGCGTGAACCTGCGCTCGGCTCCGGACGTGGGAGAGCGCCGCGTCACCGCGGTTTCGGATCACGCTCCGGCACCGGATCGCGACCGGTTTGCCGGCGAATTCGCCGCGCAGTTCGCGACTGAACTCGATCGCTGGCGATCCTACGGCTTCGAACCCATCCGGTCGCGCTGGCTGGCCGCGGCGCATCCGGTCGGGACGGCGCTGGCCGTGCACGATGCGGACGGCCACAAGGTCACGGGAAGCTTTGCCGGACTTTCGCAGGACGGATCGCTCTTGCTCCGCACGGCGGACGGTGCGACTCAAACCGTCCATGCGGGCGATCTGGAACTCGCCTGAGGGGAGAACAACATGCTGCTCGCGATCGATGTCGGCAATACCAATCTCGTCTTCGCGCTTTTCGACGGTGACGAGGTCAAGGCGCGCTGGCGCATTGCCACCGATGCCAGGCGCACCGGTGACGAATACGCGGTCTGGCTGCTGCAATTGCTCGGTACGGTCGGGATCGAGCGATCCGATATCGACCAGGTTATCTACGGCTCGGTCGTGCCGCGCGCGGACCACAACCTGTCGGTTCTGTGCGAAGAATATCTCGGTATTACGCCGCTGGTGGCAGGACAGGGCAAGGCATCATGGGGCTTCGAGATCGACGTGGAGCAGCCGAGCTCGCTGGGCGCGGACCGGGCTCTCAATTGCATCGCCGCCAGCAAACTTGTCGGCGGTGACATGATCGTCGTCGATTTCGGTACCGCGACCAAATTCGAAGCGGTCGATTTCAACGGAACCTACAAGGGCGGGATCATCACGCCCGGGATCAATCTGAGCCTCGATGCGCTGGTGGGGAAGACGGCGAAGCTCCCCCGGATCGCAATCGCGGCACCCGAAACGCGCAGCGTCATCGGTCGCAACACGGAAGACCAGATGCTGATCGGCATATTCTGGGGTTATGTCGCGATGATGGAAGGGTTGATCGAACGGATGCGGGCAGAGATCGGGCGACCGGTGAAAGTCGTGGCGACCGGCGGCCTTGCCGTCCTGTTCGACGAGCACACCGACATATTCGATGTCGTCGATCGCGACCTGACAATCCGCGGCCTCCAGATACTGGCGGACCGCGCAGCACGGAAAGACTGATGCGTTGAAGAAAGATTGTACCCCCGAAGACGAACTCCTTTTCCTCGCCCTTGGCGGATCGGGGGAGATCGGCATGAACGTCAATCTATACGGGACCCAGGGCAAATGGCTCATGGTCGATCTGGGAATGACGTTCTCGGGCAACGAATATCCCGGCGTCGATCTCGTCTTTGCCGATCTGGAATTCATCGAGGACCGGGCGGATGACCTTGTCGGCATTGTGCTGACGCACGGTCACGAGGACCATATCGGCGCCGTCCCGTATTTCGCCGAGGAACTGGGTGTCCCGCTCTATGCCACGCCGTTCACGGCCGAACTCGTGCGGCGCAAGCTTGCCGAGGCGGGCATCGCCGACCGTGTCCGGCTAATCGAGATCGACGACAACGAGCGCTTCGATATCGGTCCCTTCGGGATAACATACCTTCCGCTGGCCCATTCCATCGCGGAAGGTCATGCGGTCCTGGTCGACACGCCGCAGGGTCGGGTCTTCCATACGGGCGACTGGAAGCTGGACGACGAACCGATCATCGGCGAACCGACCACGCAGGAGGAACTGGAAGCAATCGGCAGGGACGGAGTGCTCGCTCTGGTCTGCGATTCCACCAATGTCTTCAACCCGGTGCCGAGCGGTTCGGAAGGCGCCGTGCGCGACGGCTTGCTTGAAGAAGTCTCGAAACACGAAGGCAAGCGGGTGCTTGTCACCACATTTGCATCCAATGTCGCGCGGATGGACACGCTCGGCGAAGTTGCGCGCGCCACCGGACGCAAGGTCTGCGTGGCGGGCCGGTCGCTGGACCGGATCCTCGAAGTCTCGCAGGCCAACGGCTACCTGACCGACTTTCCCGAGCCGGTTGATTTCGACACGGCCATGCGTCTGCCGCGTGGGGATGTGCTGATCATCGCGACCGGCGGGCAGGGCGAGCCGCGCGCGGCCCTGTCCCGGATCGCCGAGGGCAATCATCCGCTCGAATTGTCGCAAGGCGACGTCGTGCTGTTTTCCAGTCGCCAGATCCCTGGAAACGAGATCGCTATCGGCAAGATGCAGAACCAGCTCGCCGCGCGGGGGATCGAGATGATTACCGACCGCCAGAGCATGATCCACGTTTCCGGCCACCCGGGCCGCCCGGAACTCGAGGCCCTGTACGGATGGCTGAAGCCAGAGATACTCGTTCCCGTCCATGGCGAGATGCGCCACATGCAGGAACAGGCGAGGCTGGGTCTCGGAACGGGTATCGGATACGCCGTGGTGCAGAAGAACGGCGACCTCGTGCGGCTTGCGCCGGGCAAGCCCGCGAAGCTGGCGGAAGTCCAGACAGGCCGGCTCGTCCTCGACGGCGACCTGATCGTACCAGCCGATGGCGAGGCGATCGCCATGCGTCGCAGGCTGGCCCATAACGGCGCGATCTTCGTGTCACTGGATGGGCGCAACAAGCCCACCATCGAAGCCCTCGGCCTGCCGCTGGACGAAGACTACGCCGAGTTTGAAGCGGAAGCGAAAGAGGACGTCGCCAAGGCGATCAAGCGCCTCAAGGGCAAGAGCGAGCGCAGCGATGTGGCCGAAGCCACCCGCCTCGCAGTCAGGCGGGCGGCCCAGCGCTGGAGCGGCAAGCGTCCGCAAGTGCGCGTGGTGATGACGGGGTAGCGCTATGGCATGGACTTCCATCCTGGCGATCTACATCCTGATGTGGTCGATGGTCGCCTTCCTGTTACTGCCCTTCGGTGTGAGGACGGCGGACGAGGCCGGCGTCCGGAAGATCGAAGGGCAGGCTGACAGTGCGCCGGCCAATTTCCGCGGCGGCCGGCTCGCGTTGCGGGCCACCGTCATCGCTGCGGTTCTTACCGCAGTGTATGTCGCGAACTGGGAATATGGCTGGATCGACGTTCGCGATCTCGACGTGTTCGGGCGCCTGATCGGTCGACCGGCCGCCTGAACCACCGGCCCGGTCAGTCGCGCAGCCGTTCGATCGCCTGCGCCAGCGCGACGTAAAGCTTGCCCATGTCGGAACTCAGCAGCGTCACGCTCAGCGCGTTGCCGTCCCGGGTCGAAAGCATGGTGCGCAACATCGCCTCGAAATCGTGGATGTAGCGGCTGACGTTTTCCCTGAAATCGGGGTCCGCATCGTAGAGTTCGGCCAGTTCGCGCGCTTCCGAGTTGTTCAGCAGCCGCACCGCGCGTCGGGTGAAAATGCCGCGGTCACCGCGCAGGTAGGATGCCCACGAACTGTCCGACACGTCTGCGTCGAGGGCCTTGGCAATGTCGATCGCGTTTGAATTAAGGGCCTCGGTAATTAGCGCGCTGCGGCGGGCGAAGTCGTTGTCGATCCGCTCTTCCGCCCGTTCGCGCGCCTGTGCCACCCGGTTTTCCAAATTGATGGCCAGTTCATTGATGCGGCCGAGCTGGTCGCGCAGTTCCATGATCGTCTGGCGCCCGGCGGCACCGATCCGGTCGGAGTTCTGCTCCAGTTCCTCGATTGCCGCCGCAATGCGGGTATTCAGCGCCTCCTCGAGCGAGGTCACCGCGCGCTTGCCGACTTCTTCGCCCAGACTGTCGGCCCGATCCATCAGTGCCGCTTCGAGTTCGCCCGGCGCGGCTTCCGCCGCATCGCGCAGGCGTTCGAGGAGAGTGGCCAGTTCGGTACGCGTCTTTTCCGAGAGTTCCGCGATGGCCGCGGTGCTGTCGTCGAGATCGGTCCGGATATCGCTTGCAAGACCGACATGGTCCCGGCGTAGCTGGGCGACCCGATCGTTGAAGATCTCGATATCGGCCGTGGCTTGCCGGGATTCGTCCCGCGCCGCGATGACATAGCTCGACAGGTCTTCGCCCTTGGCGGCCGACGCGGTCACTGTTTCGTAAAGGGCGTCGACTCGATCTGCGAGGTCGGACAGCGTCTGGTGCGCGTCGCGGATCGCCTGCGGCAGATGATCCTGGCTGTGCTGGGAGCTTGCCTGGATGAGTTCCAGCAGGCGCACCGACGCATCGGTCAATTGCGCGATGGCGGCATCCGTCTGTGCGATTTCGTTGCGGCTGTCCGCCAGCTTGCGCTCGGCAAGGGTGGCGCTCTCTTCCAGGTTCGAGCCGATCCGCTCGCTGTCGCTGGCGAGCGTAGCGACGGTTTCACGCAGCTTGCGCACCGGTTCGGCGAGCCGGGCATCCAGTTCCTCGACGGATTTCGCGAATTCCTCGTGGCTGCCGCGCCGTTCGGAAAAGGCCTTGTCGATCGCGGCGAGGCGGACTTCGAACGAAGCGATTGCCTTGCCTTCGTCGGCCAGCATCATCGCCTGCCGATCCTTGACGCGGTCCATGAGTTTCTGGTCGCGATAAAGGATGTTGCGATCGACCTGTTCGGCTTCCTCGCGCAGGGCCTCCAGCTTCGCATTGGCGGATTCCAAGGCCTGCTGGTCGATCCGCTGGATTTCCGCGATGGCTGCGGTCAGGCGATCCGTGATGCTGTCGACCTGCGCGTTCCACAGGCTCGCGGCTTCTTCTTCGCCCGATCTGATGGCGCTGGCGGCTTCCTCGGCACCTGCCCTGAGGTCTGCAGCGCGCTGCACGAGCGCCTCGACGGCTTCGTCCTCGCTACCGGACAGGATGGTCCGGGCATCGGCGATCTCGTTGCGCAATCCGTCGATCCGTCGGCGCATAGAGGCGGCGGCCTGGGCCTCGCTCGTCTCGAGCTCGCTGCGCCATGCATCGGCGGCGTCGCGCAGCTGCGAAAGCCGGTCCTGGACGAATTGCTCGACGGCGCGGGTCTTCGCATCGAAGGCCTCCATCGCGTCCTCGATATGCGATTGAAGCGCTCGAATGCGCTCTTCGCCCTGTGCCCCGCGTTCGGAGAGCGTTTCGAAGCCTCTCTGCAGGGCGCCGAGGCTGTCCTGCGCGGTGTTGCCCGCAACGCCGATCTGGTTGGCGACATCGCGCGCCGAATTGGCAATGACCGGCAGGTCCGCGCGCAACCGGTTCATGTTGACGACCGCGCTCTCGCTCGCCGAGTCGATCGCGTCCATCTGCGCGGCGTTGGAACCGATCAGGCTTTCGAGGCGATCGGATTGCTCGCCGATCCGCTGGGTCGCCACGCGGCCGAGCGTCTCCAGCTCCCGCGACTGGGAGCCGAGGAATTCGCGTGCGAGACTCAGTTCGCGATTCACGGTCGCGAGCCGGGTCTCCAGTTCCGCGGATTC
This sequence comes from Qipengyuania sp. JC766, assembly GCF_040717445.1. NCBI lineage: Bacteria > Pseudomonadati > Pseudomonadota > Alphaproteobacteria > Sphingomonadales > Erythrobacteraceae > Qipengyuania > Qipengyuania sp. JC766. Next base: position 611,792 of record NZ_JBFEFL010000001.1, read on the forward strand.
GGCAGAAAGCGCCCTTGCGGTCCGGGCGAACCGCGCGGCCTCGCTGCGGCTGTTGCGCTGGAGGATCAGGTAGAGCGCCGCGACGAGGACGACCGGAATGGTCCACTGGACCACCAGTTCGACCGCGCGGGTCAGGCTCGTCCCGGCCATGATCTCGGCCCGATGGGCAAATCCGACGAGGGCGGTCCAGCCGACCACGGCGAGGATTGCGATGGCAGGAACGATCCGGCCCATGCCGCTGCGCGAAGCTACGTCTTCCTCGACCCACTCTTCGGTCCACGGCGCGCCATCGGGCAGTCCTTCGCCGGCGGCCATGTCTGCCTCACGCGCTTCTTCGGCCCGATCCTCGTCCTGTTCGATTATGGCGCGCATGGATCCCCCCTCATTCCCGAACGCGCCAGATACCACCGGCCGGCAGACGATTAAAGCCATCTTAACTCCGCTTCGGATAACGGGCTTCACCATGCGACACGAATACGACAGTTTCGAAGCGACGCTGGCGATGGCGGCCGGGGACGACCAGGGCCTCGCCGACGAATTGCGCCGGACCTTCGCAGACAGTGTCGCGCGCCAGGTGGACCTGCTGAAGCGGGCCCGGTGCGACGGAAACTGGCTGGTCGCGGCCCAGCGGCTCAAGAGCCTCGCTTCGTCATTCTTCGCGCAGGAACTGATCGAACTTGCGGACCTCGCCATCGAATCCGCCCCGGGCGATCCAGTCGCGGTGCGCAGGCTGGAAGATTTCGTCTCGGACATGCGCACCGGCCAGAACTGATCGGCAAAGGCCGACATTGCACCCGCACAGCCGGCCGCATAGCGTTCGGATAACACCGATTTAACCACAGTGTGATATCCCGCGAACCATGTCAGAGGCGCCTGCCACCAGTCCTGCGATCGCCAGTCCGATCGAAACGATCCTGCGGGACGAGCTGGCGCATGGCGACCGCGCGCTGGGGTCGATCGGTCCCATCCTCGGCCACCTGGTCGTCAACGAAGAGAACGGACAGTTCAACGACGCGATCGTCGCGTCAGTCCGGGGCATGATCTTCGACCTCGCGCGCCAGGCGCTGTTCGCTTACGCCGGGGCAGCGAAGCTGGACGATCCGGCGGCCTATGTGGATGCGGCGATCGACGGGCTGGGCGGCCAGATGCTGACCGACATGCCGCTCCTCGCCCATTGCCATTCGCTGGCGATCGAGACGAGGCTGGCGGAAAGGCTCCAGCGTCGCAGCGGGCTGGAACCGGTGCTTTCTCCCTATATCCAGAACGCGGTCGCTTCCAGCGACGCGGAGACCAGCGGCCTTGCAATGCGTGTTCTCGCGGCGCAGGCGCGGTTTTTCCGGCACCAGTCGCGGATGCACCTGCCCCTCGGCGAATTGCCGGTGGAACTGTTCGAACTGGTGCTGGTCCACTGGCGCGATTTCCTGCCCGACGATGCAGGGGAGGGGGCCCGGGACGCGGAGCAGGCCCTGCGCGACCTTCGCCACGAACATCCGGCGCGGCTGCTGCTGATCGAGAAACTGCTGGCTACCAATCCGCAGGATCGGCGAGGGGCGCTCTCGATCGGCCACGCCGGGCTCGCGACGTTCATTACCGCGCTTGCCGGGGCCACCCGGCAGGACAGGGCGCTGGTGATGCAGTGCAGCAGCGAGCAGCATCTCGGCCGGTTCGTGCTTTCCCTGCGCGCCGCCGGGCTGGCACCGCAAGAGATCGAGAACCAGTTCCAGTATCTCCATCCGGAAATCGAATTGCCGGACGGCCTGGCCACGCTGCGCCCGGACCGCGCCGCGCAGATGTTGCATGCAGGCGCAAGCGCCGCGGACACGACCGGCCATGCATGAACGCGTGACACCGGCCGGGCCGCGCGCGCTGGGCGATGCGCAGGGCCGCCTCCTGGAGGCCGACGAGAGGATCGCCAACCTGCAGACGAATGCTGGCGGAGACGTTCCTGGACCTTGCACCATTCCCGCGATCCGGGATGTGCTGCTGACGGTCGCGTCTTCCGGGCGCACGGTGCGGCGGCGGCTCGCTGCCCATGACGGCAGCGGCTTCGTATCCTTCCGGGTCGTGGCGAGGCCGGCGGACGAGGACGGCCGGATCGCCATCGAGACGACCGACTGGGTCGTGGAAACGCCGGAGCAGGCGAACGAGCGCGAGGACGAGAAGCGCCGGCTCGCCGCGACGCGCGCGGGCGCCGAGATTGCCCTGCTGCTGGATAGCGAACAGCGGATCCTCGAATGCGAAACGCGCTCTCCCGACGCGGCCGAGGCGGTGGAAGCCATGCGCGAAGGGCGCGGGCAACCCTGGACCGGTTTCGTGGACCTGGCCGACAAGCCCGGCACGGCCGCGCTCCACTGGCGCTTGCTGGACGGCGCACGCTGCCGCCTGGCCGGATCGGAGAGAAGCTGGGAAGCGCGGATCTTCCCGCGTGGTGCGGGCGAGGACGACGCGGCAGGCTTCGAACTCTACCTCGTCGCACAGACGGCCGTGTCGACGCTCCCGGTCGCGACCGGCAATGCAGGCACCCTGGCAAATGCGGAAACCGCGACGGAATCGGCGTCGATCGGGCGCGACGTATCGCCCGTCCTGCGCCAGCCGATCACGCGCATCATCGCCAATGCGGAGACGATCCGGACCAAGCTCGCCGGGCCTCTGCCGGACCAGTACAGCGCCTACGCCGCGGACATAACCGCCGCAGCGCGGCATCTCCTGTCGCTGGTGGACGACCTTGCCGACCTCGAAATCGTCGAGGCGGAGGATTTCCGAACCAGTGCCGATGCGATCGATCTGGCCGAAGTGGCGAAACAGGCGGTCGGCATTCTCGCCGTCAGGGCGCAGGAGAAATCCATCGCGCTTGATCTCGCAGGTGAATCGGCCGTGCCGGTGACGGCCGAGTTCCGGCGCGCCTTGCAGATCCTGCTGAACCTGATCGGCAATGCCATCCGCTATTCGCCGGAAGGCTCGACCGTCCGGGTTGAAACCGGAAGCGGTGATTGCCTTGGCCGTGTGGCGGTCATCGACGAAGGGGCCGGCATCGCGGAAGAAGACCGCGAGGCCGTTTTCCGGAAGTTCGAAAGGCTCGGCCGGACCGGCGATGGCGGGTCTGGGCTCGGTCTCTATATCTCGCGCCGGCTTGCCCGGGCGATGGGCGGCGACCTGGTGGTCGAAGCGGCACCGGGTGGCGGCGCGCGCTTCGAACTCACATTGCCGCAGGAAGCCTGACGGCCCCTCAGCGTTCCGAAACGGGCACGTAATCGCGCTGCGTCGGACCGGTGTAGAGCTGGCGCGGCCGACCGATGACCTGCGCGGGATCGGAAATCATCTCGTTCCACTGCGCGACCCAGCCCACCGTGCGCGCGAGCGCGAACAGGGCGGTGAACATGGTGGTCGGGAAGCCGATCGCCGACAGGATGATGCCGGAATAGAAATCGACGTTCGGGAACAGCTTCTTCTCGATGAAATAGTCGTCGTTCAACGCCATTTCCTCAAGGCGAAGCGCCGTCTCGAACACGGGATCGTCGACCTTCAGCGCTTCGAACACTTCGCGCACGGTCTTCTGCATCACGGTCGCGCGCGGGTCGTAGTTCTTGTACACGCGGTGGCCGAAGCCCATCAGGCGGAACGGATCGTTCTTGTCCTTGGCCCGCTCGATGTAGTGCGGGATCTTGTCCGGCGTGCCGATCTCGCGCAGCATGTTGAGCGCCGCTTCGTTGGCGCCGCCATGCGCGGGGCCCCAGAGGCAGGCAATGCCGGCGGAAATGCAGGCGAACGGGTTGGCGCCAGAAGACCCGGCCAGGCGCACCGTGGAGGTCGAGGCGTTCTGTTCGTGGTCGGCATGGAGGATGAAGATCCGGTCCATCGCCTTTTCGACTTCCGGGATGACTTCATACGGTTCGGCCGGGACGCCGAAAGTCATGCGCAGGAAATTGCCGGTGTAGCTGAGCGAATTGTCGGGCTGCATGAATGGCTGCCCGATCGAGTACTTGTACGCCATCGCCGCGATGGTCGGCATCTTGGCGATCAGCCGATGGCTGGAAATCTTGCGATGTTCCGGGTCCGCGATGTCGGTGCTGTCATGGTAGAAGGCCGACAGCGCGCCGACCACGCCGCACATGATCGCCATCGGGTGCGCGTCGCGGCGGAAACCGCGATAGAACGTCATCAGCTGCTCGTGCAGCATGGTGTGGCGCGTGATGGTGTAGGAGAACTCGTCCAGCTCGGTCGCCGAGGGCAATTCGCCGTTCAGCAGCAGGTAGCTGACTTCCATGAAGCTGGAATGTTCGGCCAGCTGGCCGATCGGATAGCCGCGGTGAAGCAGCACGCCTTCCTCGCCGTCGATGAACGTCAGCGCGCTTTCGCAGCTGGCGGTCGACTTGAAGCCGGGATCGTAGGTGAACCGGTTGGTGGTGCCGTAGAACTTGCGGATATCGACGACTTCCGGTCCGCAGGTCCCTTCCAGAATGGGGAATTCCTGGGTGTCGCCGGCAATCTCCAGCTTTGCGGTAGTATCCGACATCGGGGTCTCCTGCTTAGGTCTCGTTGTTGGTTCCGGCCGCCTGCGCGTCGATCCGCGCCAGCGATTCCTCTCGTCCGAGAAGGACCAGAACATCGAAAATTCCGGGGGACTGGGTGGTCCCCGTCAAGGCCGCGCGCATCGGCTGCGCGAGCTTGCCGAGCCCCAGTTCGAGCTGTTCGGCAAGCGATTTGGTAGTGGCTTCGAGCGCCTCCGATGTCCAGTCGTTTTCCGCGTGCAGCGCGGCGGAGACCTCAGACAGCCGGGCGCGGCCATCCTCGTCGAGCAGGGCGGCGGCTTTGTCGGTCATTGCCAGCGGCCGCTCGGCGAACAGGAAGGCGGCGCCTTCGGCAAGTTCGTTCAGGTCCTTCGCCCGTTCCTTGAGGACCGGCATTGCCCGTTCGAGCAACGATTCATCCGCCCCGGCACCGATTTTCGCAGCGACCAGCTGCGCCAGCCGGGCATCGTCCGCTTCGCGCAGATAGTGGCCGTTGAGGTTGAGCAGCTTCTTGGAATCGAAGCGCGACGGGCTCTTGCCGACGCCTTCGAGCGTGAACAGCTCGATCGCTTCCTCGCGCGTGATCTCTTCCCGGTCGCCGTGCCCCCAGCCGAGGCGCAGCAGGTAATTGAACAGCGCTTCGGGCAGAATGCCCATCTCGTCGCGATAGGTTTCCGCGCCGGGCGCGCCATGGCGCTTGGAAAACTTGGCCCCGTCGCTGCCGTGGATGAGCGGGACGTGGGCATAGACCGGTTCCGGCCAGTCCATCGCGCGATAGATCGGCAGCTGGCGGAAGGCGTTGTTGAGGTGATCGTCGCCGCGAATGACGTGGGTCACGCCCATGTCGTGATCGTCCACCACCACGGCCAGCATGTAGGTCGGCGTGCCGTCCGCGCGCAGGATGATGTAATCGTCGATCTCGGCATTGGCGACGCGGACGCTGCCCTGCACCGCGTCCTCGATCGTGGTCTCGCCGTCCTGCGGCGTCTTCAGCCGGATCGTGTAGGGCACGCCCTCGGGCGCTTCGGCCGGATCGCGGTCGCGCCAGCGCCCGTCATAGCGCATCGGCTGCTTGGCTGCGCGCTGTTCTGCGCGCATCGCCTCCAGCTCTTCCGGCGTGGCGAAGCATTTGTAGGCATTGCCCGTCTCGAGCAGCGCGTGCGCGACTTTGGCGTGGCGCGCGGCGCGTTCGGACTGGAACACCGGGTCCTCGTCGAAGTCGAGGCCGAGCCAGGACAGGCCGTCGAGGATCGCGTCGATTGCGTCCTGCGTCGACCGCTTCTGGTCCGTATCCTCGATCCGGAGCAGCGCCTTGCCGCCGTGATGGCGCGCGAACAGCCAGTTGAACAGCGCGGTGCGGGCGCCTCCGATATGCAGGAATCCGGTCGGGGACGGCGCGAAACGTGTCACCACCTGTCCGGTTTCACTTGCCATTGATTGCACGTTCCTTTTCAAATCTCGTCATGCCCGGCAGCGAGACATTCGGCGTGCCCTTCGGGGGACCCGGCGAGGGGGCGGGGGGTGCCGATGCTGCGGTGCAGCGTCCTTGGCGAAGCAGGCTCCACTTGTCCAGTATCGCCGACAGGGCCGAAGCGTTCCTGGACCGGGCGGGATTCGATCGCGCGCCCTGGCTGACGGTCGCTTTTGCGGGAGGAATCGCGCTCTGGTTCACCCTGGCCGCCCCTTGGCAATGGTGTGCGGCGATCGGCGCGTGCCTGCTGCTGGCGCTCGGCGCTTTCGCAGTCTGGCGCGACCGGCCGGGCCGGGTCGAACTGCAGAAGGCGGTAATCGCCCTGCCGGTGATGGTCGCGCTGGGGATCGGCGTGGTCTGGGCCCGGTCGGAACTGGTCGGGGCCGAGGCGATCGACGGCCCGCGGGTGGAGCGGTTCGATGCGCGGATACTGGAGCGCGAGGAGCAGCCGGCGCAGGACCGGATCAGGCTGGTCCTCGCCATGCACGATTCCGAGGCGGGGGAGGCGCGCAAGGTGCGGGTCAACGTTCCGCTGGCCATGGCTGCGCCGGGCCTGCGCGAAGGTGTCGTCATTCGCCTGCGGGCGCGCCTTATGCCGCCGGCGCCGCCCATGCTCCCGGGCTCCTACGATTTCGCCCGGCGGGCCTGGTTCGAAGGTCTGGCCGCGACCGGCGCCGCCATCGGAAAGATCGAGATCGTGGAGGGGGCAGGCGCGGCGGACGGGCTGGCGCAAGTGCAGCGGTACCTGGCGAGCCATGTCCGCTCGCAGCTTGGCGCGTCGCCCGGCACCATCGCGGCGGCTTTCGCGAGCGGCGACCGGGGCGCGATATCCGAGGCGGACGAGGAAGCGATGCGCGATGCCGGGCTGACGCACCTGCTTTCCATCAGCGGGCTGCATGTGAGCGCGGTGATAGCGGCGGCCTATCTGCTGGCGCTGAAGCTGCTTGCGCTGTGGCCCTGGCTCGCCCTGCGGGTCCGCCTGCCGTTGATGGCGGCGGCGATCGGCGCGCTCGCAGGTGTCGGCTACACCTTGCTGACGGGCGCGGAAGTACCGACGGTGCGCAGCTGCGTCGGGGCCCTGCTGGTCCTGATCGCGCTCGCCATGGGGCGCGAGGCGCTGTCGATGCGCATGGTCGCGGTGGCTGCCTTCATCATCCTGCTGGTCTGGCCCGAGACGCTGGTCGGCCCGAGCTTCCAGCTGAGCTTTTCCGCCGTTCTGGCGATCGTGGCGCTTCACAACAGCGCGCCGGTCAAGGCGTTCTTGGCGCCACGCGAGGAAGGCTGGCTGGCATCGACCGGGCGCAAGGCGGTGATGCTGCTGGTGACGGGGCTGGTGATCGAGATTGCGCTGATGCCGATCGTCCTGTCGCATTTCCACCGGGCCGGCGTGTACGGCGCCTTCGCCAATGTCTTCGCGATCCCGCTGGTCACTTTCGGCTCCATGCCGCTGATCGCGCTGGCGCTGTTCGCAGACCTCGTGGGGCTGGGCGCGCCGTTCTGGTGGCTGGCGGGCAAGTCGCTCGACCTGCTGCTGGCGATCGCGCACTGGACGGCCGACCAGCCGGGCTCGGTCAAGCTGATGCCGGACATGGGGCGCGGCCTGCTGATGCTGTTCGTCGCGGGCGGGTTGTGGCTGGCACTGTGGAAGGGGAGGGCGCGGTTGCTCGGGCTCGTTCCGGCGGGCCTCGCGGCCATGCTTTACGCGCTGAAGCCTGCACCGGACCTGCTGATCTCAAACGACGGACGGCATGTCGGAATCGCGGGCGAGGGCGAGCGGCTGCTGATGCTGCGCGACACGCGCAGCGACTATGCGAAGGACAATTTCAACGAACTCGCGGGTCTCGACGGCGAGCCGGTTCCGCTGGCCGAATGGGAGAATGCCGAGTGCAGTCCGGATTTCTGCGTCATCACGCTCGAGCGAGCCGGGCGAAGCTGGTCGATCCTGATGGCGCGCAGCCGCAACATCATCGAGGAACGGGCACTGGCGGCGGCGTGCGAGCGGGCCGATATCGTGGTGGCGGACCGCTGGCTGCCGCGCTCCTGCCGTCCGCGCTGGCTCAAGGCCGACCGCAAGATGCTGGCGGAGGAGGGCGGCCTCGCGATCGACCTGTCGACGCCGTCATACTCCGCCGTTGCCGACACGCAGGGCGCGCATGGATGGTGGCGCGGCGAAAGCTTCCGCTGACCGCCGCGCCGACCGTCATCCGGCCGCGTCAGTGATAGCGGCGCAGCAGGCCTGCGAGCTTGCCCTGCACCTGCACCTGGCCCGGGTGGTAGACCTGCGGCTCGTAGCTCGAATTCGCCGGATCGAGGCGGATATTCCCGCCGTCGCGGCGCAAATACTTGAGCGTCGCTTCCTCGTTCTCGACCAGGGCGACGACGATCTCGCCGTCCCGCGCGGTGTCGGTCCGCTTCACGAGCGCATAATCGCCATCGAAGATGCCCGCTTCGATCATCGAGTCACCCGACACCTCGAGCGCGTAGTGATCGCCCGGACCGAGCAGCGCCGCGGGGACCGGCAGGCTCGACTGGCCTTCGATCGCCTCGATTGGCGCACCGGCGGCGATGCGGCCGTGCAGCGGGATCTCGATCACGTCGTTCGCCGGTTGCGGCATGCGCGCCGGCGGCGTGGTCGCCCGGTCCACCGCGTCCGATGCCGTGTCGTTGGCGGCGACGGTCTTCGTCCCGGTCACGTTTTCCGGCTGCTTGAGGATTTCCAGCGCGCGGGCCCGGTTGGGCAGGCGACGGATAAAGCCGCGCTCTTCCAAGGCGGAAATCAGCCGGTGAACGCCGGACTTGCTCTTGAGGTCGAGCGCTTCCTTCATTTCCTCGAACGAGGGGGAAATGCCGGTCTCTTCCAGCCGCTGCTGGATAAAACGGATGAGCTCGTGCTGCTTTGCCGTCAACATGGGGCCCTTGGCTCCTTGATTGCCTTTACGATCCATCCGCAAACCGCGAACGAATGCAGAACAATTAGGCAACCAATTCGGTTAGGTCAAGCGTTTCCGCCATTCCGGGGTGGATAGTGCGGAACAGGCGTTCCCCTTTCATCCCGCCGGCGCATCGTCCGCAATCCACGATCCGGACTTGCCGCCATGCTTTTCGAACAGCCTTATGGCCTCGATGGTCATGGACCGGTCGATCGCCTTTGCCATGTCGTAGATCGTCAGCAGCGCGACCGAGACAGCGGTCATCGCTTCCATTTCCACGCCCGTGCGCCCGGTCAGCGCGGCGGTGGCGGTGACCGCGATCGCTCCGTCCTCGAACGCGAAGTCGACCGTTACGCTGTCCAGTGCGAGCGGGTGGCACAGCGGGATCAAGTCGCCGGTCTTCTTGGCCGCCATGATCCCTGCGATGCGCGCCGTGGCGAGGACGTCCCCCTTTGCGGTATTGCCGTCGCGGATGGCGGCGAGCGCCGCCTCCGACATCCGGATGCGACCGCCGGCGACGGCGCGCCTTCCGGTCGCAGGCTTGCCGCCGATATCGACCATCCGGGCCGCGCCCGATTCGTCTAGGTGAGTCAGGTCAGGCATAGCGAAGCTGAACCAAGTTGACGGAGTTGACACAGTCCTGATGGCAAAACCCGACGGCCGTGAAGGGCCGGAATTGCGGCGGGCAGACGGGACGGGGCAGGGGCTTGCTCATGGATTGATCCTGACAGCTTCGCGCCCTGTAGGACAGGCCTATCCGTTCAGCAGGTCGCGGGTCGCCTGTGCGACATCGTCCTGCCGCATCAGGCTTTCGCCGACGAGGAAGCAGCGGATGCCGCTCCGGCTCAAGCGCTCGCAGTCGGCGTGGCTTGCGATCCCGCTTTCCCCGACCAGCATGGCGTCCTCGGGCGCACGCGCGGCCAGCCGTTCGCTTGTGCCCAGATCGGTCTCGAAACTACGCAGGTCGCGATTGTTGATGCCGATGAGGCGCGATTTGAGACGCGCGGCGCGCTCCAGCTCCGCCTCGTCATGCACTTCGACCAGCACGTCCATGCCGCGCTCCAGCGCCGCCGCCTCGAATTCGGCCAGTTCGCCATCGGACAGTGCCGCCACGATCAGCAGGACCGCGTCCGCGCCCAGCGCGCGCGATTCCGCGATTTGCCAGGCATCGACCATGAAATCCTTGCGCAGGACCGGCAGGGCGCAGCTCTTGCGCGCTTCGATCAGGTAATCGTCATGACCCTGGAAATAGGGTTCGTCGGTCAGGACGGAGAGGCACGACGCACCGCCATCGGCATAATCCATCGCGTGCTGGTGCGGACGAAAATCGGGCCGGATCAGTCCCTTGGAAGGCGAAGCTTTCTTGATTTCCGCAATCAGCGCGAAGCCATCCGCCGATTTTTGCGCCAGGGCGTCGGCAAATCCGCGCGGCGGGGTGGCGGCAAGTGCGGCCCGGTCCAGGTCCTCGATTGTCGCGCGCGCCTTTCGCGCCGCGACCAGTTCGCGCTTCGCGGCGCAGATTTCTTCCAGCCTGTTCATCCGACCATCTCTATCCAGCGCGCCAGCAGATCGCGCGCGCGCCCGCTGTCGAGGGCTTCCGACGCCATGGAGGCGCCCGTGTTCCAGTCCTCCGTCCGTCCTGCCACGATCAGCGTTGCGGCGGCATTGAACAGGACCGCATCGCGATAGGGGCCGGGCACGCCGTCGAGCAGCGCGACGAGCGCCCGCGCGTTGTGCGCCGCGTCCCCGCCGCGGATCGCCTCGACCGGCGCGTGTTCGAGGCCGGCCATCCCGGCATCGACCCGGCGCATGGCGAATTCGCTGCCCTGAACGTCAGCGACCTCGTTGCCGCCGGCAAGGCTCAGCTCATCCAGCCCTTCGTCGCCCGAGACGATCATGGTGCGCTGGGTGCCCAGGCTCGCCTTGGCGCGCGCGTAGATCGGGACATAGGCGGGGCGGGCGATGCCGATCAGCTGGCGTTCGACGCCCGCGGGGTTCGACAGCGGGCCCATCAGGTTGAAGATCGTCCGCCGGCCGAGCCGCTGCCGGATGGGCTGAATCCGGCCCATCGCCGGGTGGTGGTTCTTCGCGAACAGGAAGCAGATGCCGATTTCCGCCAGCGTGCGCTCCGCCGTGCGGCCCGCCGCTTCCATGTCGAGGCCGAGCGCTTCGAGCGTATCGGCCGCGCCCGACTTGCTGCTGGCGGCCCGGTTGCCGTGCTTGGCGACCGGCACGCCGCAGGCCGCGACGACCAGGCTGACCGCGGTGGAGACGTTCAACGTATGGTGCCCGTCACCGCCGGTGCCGCAGCAATCGACCGCGCCTTCGGGTGCCTCGATCGGGATGAGGCGCGCGCGCAGTGCCCGCGCGGCGCCGGCGATTTCCTCCGCCGTCTCGCTGCGTTCGGTCATGGCGAGCAGGAAGCGGGCGATTTCCTCCTCGCTCGCTTCGCCATCAAGGATCCAGCCGAAGACTTCTTCGGATTCCGCCTCGTCCATGTGCGGCACCGCCAGCGGCAGCGTCTTCATGCCGGGTCCTTCGCTTCGTTGCCGCAGATCGCCAGGAAATTGGCGAGCAGGGCGTGGCCGTGTTCGGTGGCGATGCTTTCGGGGTGGAACTGCACGCCGTGAATGGGGAGCGTCCGGTGGCGGAAACCCATGACGCTGGTGCCGTCCAGCCCGGGCGTCTCGCTGGTCGCGTTCACTTCCAGCACCTCGGGAATGTCTTCCACCACCAGAGAATGATAGCGGGTCGCCATGAAGGGCGAGGGCAGGCCGGTGAAGACGCCGCTGCCCTGGTGGGTCACGGCCGATGTCTTGCCATGCATCAGCCCGCCGCGGACGACCGTGCCGCCGAAATGCTGGCCGATCGCCTGGTGGCCCAGGCATACGCCCAGCAGCGGCAGCTCCGCGTCGGCACAGGCCGCGACGAGATCGAGGCTGATCCCGGCCTCGTTGGGCGTGCAGGGGCCGGGAGAGATCAGGATGCCTGACGCCCCGCTCTTAGCCGCCTCGGCCGCGGTCAGCGCATCGTTGCGCTCCACCCGCACGTCCGCGCCCAGTTCCATCAGGTAGTGGACGAGGTTGAACGTGAAGCTGTCGTAATTGTCGACGACGAGGATCATCAGCCGGTCTTGCCTGCCAGCTTGTCCGTCGCGCGCACGTGGCCGTCGATGATGCCGGGTTCGCCCGCGCTGTGGCCCGCATCGTGGACGATCCACAGTTCCGCTTCGGGCCAGGCCTTCTTCAGTTCCCAGGCGGAGGTGGGCGGGGTGCAGATGTCGTGCCGGCCCTGGACGATGATGCCCGGAATGCCGCGCAGTCTGTCCACGTTCTTCAGGAGCTGCGCTTCCTCGAGAAAGAAGTCCTTGAGGAAGAAGCTGGCGCAGATGCGCGCGAAGGGAACCGCCTTGGCCGGATCGGCGAAACTGTCCATCAACGCCTCGTCCGGCAACAGCGTGGCGACAGTGCCCTCCCACAGCGACCATTCCTTCGCGGCGGCGAGGCGGGTTTCCTCGTCCGGACTGGTCAGCCGGTCGTAATAGGCCTGCACCAGATTGCCGCGTTCTTCCTCCGGGATATGGCCGGAGAAGGAGTCCCATTGTTCGGCCATGATCTCGCTGGCGCCGTATTCGTAGAGCCAGGCCTTTTCCTTCTGCCGGCCGAGGAAGACGCCGCGCAGCACCAGTTCGCTGGTGCGTTCGGGGTAGGACTGGGCGTAGGCGAGCGCGAGCGTCGCGCCCCAGCTGCCGCCGAAAACCTGCCATTTCTCGTGGCCGCACATCTGGCGAAGGCGTTCCAGGTCCTCCACGATGCGCCAGGTATCGTTGGCTTCCAGTTCGGCGAAGGGCTTGGACTTGCCGCAGCCGCGCTGGTCGAACAGCAGCACGTCGTACAGATCCGGATCCCACTGGCGCCGGTGCATCGGGCTCATCCCGCCGCCCGGGCCGCCATGCAGGAAAACCGCCGGTTTCGCGCCCTTGGTGCCGACCCGCTCGTAATAGAGCGAGTGGCCTTCGCCGACGTCGAGCATGCCGGTTTCGTAGGGTTCTATCTCGGGATAGAGCGTGCGTTCGTATTCGATGGTCATTGCTTCGTCTCCACCACGATTATGGGCCCGAGCGGGGCGCGGGCATCGCGCCGGCCGCTGGCAGGATCCCAGAGCGACGACACGTTGCCGTCGAGGAACAGGGCGTTTGGGGTCTTCGCCTCGTCCCGGAAATAGCGCGCGAACAGCCCGAAGCTGACCGGGCTTTCGGAAATCACGAAATGCGCGCGGCCCTGCGCGTCGACGCCAACGCCGTTGCGCAGCGCCTTGCTCGGCCCGTCTTCCGAAATCTCCGGATGGATCGTGCCGTCGATCACCAGCATCGGGCCGCTCTGCGTGCCGAACTGCGGACGGTCGCCGACAGTGCGGTAGAAGGTCTCCGAATCCAGCACGCGCCAGCTGCCGTTGCTGCCGAAGAACACGCCATTTGGTTTGAGATGGAAATTGCCGGGGCCGTCGTTGCGGTTGAGTTCGACGAGCCGCTCCGCGTCCTCGACATAGTATCCGACCGGATCGCCCGATGCCTCGAACATGCCGCCGTTCATCGCGAAGGCGACCGGCGGCGCGCTCGCGCCGCGGCCGGAGGACAGGGCGGCGAAGCTGCGATAGGGCGCGCCGTCGTCGGGGCCGAGATCGGTCGTGATGGCGTGTTTCGCGGGATCGGCGATGCAGTGGGTGAGCCTTGCACCTTCGAAACTGACCGGCTTGCAGTCGGATGCGCGCATCGGCGTGCTGGCCGGTTCGGGGGATGCGATTTCGGCGCCGTCGTCCGATCCGCCGCCGATCTCGGTGGTGATGACCGGCTCGCCTTCGGGTGCGGGATTGCAGGCGGCGAGGCCGAGCGCGAGAAGAAGGACCGCGGTCCTCACTGGCCGAACCCCGGTTCCCGGGCGAGGCGCACGGCCTCGCGCGCCGCGGCGAGCAGGGCGCCGGCCTTCGCCTCGCATTCGCGCAGCTCGTAATCGGGATCGCTGTCGGCAACGATGCCGGCACCCGCCTGCACGTGCAGCACGCCGTCCTTCACCACGCCGGTTCGCAGCACGATGCAGCTGTCGACCGAGCCGTCGGGCGCGAAATAGCCGACCCCGCCGGCATAGGCGCCGCGCGTTTCCGGCTCCAGCTCGGCGATGATTTCGCAGGCGCGCAATTTCGGCGCGCCGCTGACCGTGCCCGCGGGAAAGCCCGCGAACAGCGCGTCGAGCGCGTCGCGCGCGGGGTCGAGTTCGCCGACGACATTGCTGACGATGTGCATCACGTGGCTGTAGCGCTCGATCGTGTAGCTGTCCGTCACTTCCACCGTGCCGCGCTTCGCCACCCGGCCGACATCGTTGCGCCCGAGATCGAGCAGCATGAGGTGCTCGGCCCGTTCCTTCGGATCCGCCAGAAGCTCGGCTTCCGCCGCGCGGTCCAGCGCGGGCGTGGCCCCGCGCGGGCGTGTCCCGGCGATCGGGCGGATGGTGACTTCGCCCTCGCGCACCCGGACGAGGATTTCCGGGCTCGACCCGACGATCGCGAAATCGGGCAGGTCGAGGAAATAGAGGAAGGGCGAGGGATTGATCCGGCGCAGCGCGCGATAGAGATCGAATGGCGGCAGCGTGAAATCGCAGGTGAAGCGCTGCGCCAGCACGACCTGGAAGACGTCGCCGGCCGCGATGTACTCCTTCGCGCGCAGCACCATGTCGCGATAGGCCTGCGGGTCGGACTGCGGTGCGAGCGCCGGGTCGGGCAGGTCCGGCGCGGCCGTTCGCGATGGCGGTGCCGCGGCGAGCCCGCGTTCGGCTTCCTCGATCCGCTCATGCGCCAGGGCGATCCGTGCGTCGCTCCCGCCGGGGCCGTCCCAGACGGGCGCGATCAGGAACAGCTCGTCCGTGAGGTTGTCGAACACCAGCAGCAGCGTCGGGCGCACGAACAGCATGTCCGGCAGGCCCAGCGCCTCGTTGGCCGCGCGCGGCACGTCCTCCACCAAGCCCAGCGTCTCGTAGCCGAAATAGCCGACCAGGAAGGCGAGGGCAGGGGGCAGCCCTTCGGGCACGTCGATGCGGCACGCATCGGCCAGCGTGCGCAGCCGAGCCACCGGATCCTCGGCGCAGCTTTCGAAGGCTGCGGGGTCGCGCAGGTAGTCGGCATTGAGTTCCGCCTGCCCGCGCGACGCGCGGTACACGAGGTCCGGCTCCAGCCCGATCAGGCTGTAGCGGCCGCGCTGGCTTCCGCCCTCGACCGATTCTAGCAGGAAATCGCCGCGACCGTCGCGCGACAGTTTCGCGAAAGCGCCGACCGGCGTTTCGCAATCCGCGACGATCCGGCGCCAGACGAGGCCGTTGCGACCGGTCGGCGTGCTGGTGCCTGCGGAGGCGCGGCTGCCCGGGGGGGCTGCTGCGCTCAATTGTTGCCGTTCAGCTGGCGACGTACCGCCGCAATCGCATCCTCGTTCCTCTCGATGCCGATTTCCTCGCGGATCGCGAGGCGCAGCTGGTCGCTGTATTCGCGGCCCATGGACTGGCTGAGCGCGGCCTGCGTCTGCGTGAACAGCGGATCGTCGCTTTCGATCGGGTTCGCTTCGATGTCGTTCAGGTCGACGATGTACCAGCCCGCGCTGGAAGGGGCTTCCAGCTTCTTGGACGTGCCTTCGGCCATGCTGAACAGCAGCGCGAGCGGCGGCGGGATCTGCTGGCCGCCGCGGGCGAGCTGTTCGCGGTTGAGGTCGACGTTCTCGATCTGCGGCAGGCTCCGGTCCTCTTCGCGCAGCGCTGCGGCGAGGTCCGATCCACGGCCGAGCCGGGTGATGATGCGGTCGGCCGCCTTGCGCGCTTCGGCAAGACCGCGCGACAGCTTCCAGTCGGCAACGACCTGGTCGCGGATTTCCGACAGCGGTGCCGCGGCGGACTGGGTGATGCGGTTGACTTCGAACACGAGGTAACGGCCGCCCTGCTCGATGACGGCCAGTTCCGGCTCGCCTTCGGGCATTTCGAACGCGGTCGCGAGCGCGGGGGCGAGGACTTCGTCCACCTGCTCGTCCTGCGTGCCGTATACCAGGCCGTTGCCGGTCAGCGGGCGCGTGGTTTCGAGATCGACGTTCAGAGCGCGTGCGATGTCGGTGATGGCCGAGCCGCCAGTGACCTCGTCCTCGATCTCGTCGGCCAGGTCGTCCAGCGCGGCGCGGGTCTTCTGCTGCTGCAGCGTCTCCGCGATCTCGTCGCGTGCCTGGGCGAGCGTGCGGGCTTCCTGCCGCTCGACATCGTCGACGACCGCGACGTGGAAACCGAGGCCACTTCGCGCCGGTTGCGCGACGCTGCCTTCGCTCGCCGCGAACACGGCATTGGCGACGGCGGTGGATGTCTGGGCGGCCAGTTCCTCGCGCGTGACGGGCCCGACATTGGTGACGCCGAGGCCCGCTTCCTGTGCTGCGGTGGCGATCGGCGTCCCGCCGGCGATGCGCTGGCGGAAGGAGGTCGCGGCCTGCTGCGTGGGGACGATGAACTGAGTGATCGTGCGCCGCTCGATCGCCTGGAATTCGGCACGACGCGCCTGGTAGCTGGCGCGGATTTCGGCATCGGTCGGCGCGGTCACGGTCACCTGGTCGGGGCCGAACACGGCGTAGCGGATCACGCGGCGCTCGGGCCGCAGGTAATCGCCGCGATTGCTGGTGTAATAGGACTGAAGCTGTTCGTCGGTCGGATCGCCCGAGGGCGCGTAGGCCTGGCTCGGCAGGAAGCCGATCGCGCCCTCGCGCTGTTCCTTGAGCAGCGCGCCGTAACGCAGCGCGACCTTCTGCGGCACCTTGGCCCCGAAGGCGGCGGGCACCAGCACCTGCTGCGCGAGCAGGATATCCGTCTGTTCGGCGCGGAATTCCGCTTCGCTCATGTTGATCTGGCCGAGCAGCGCGCGGAAGGTCTCGGGATCGAAATTGCCGTCAGACCCGCGGAAGTTGGGATCGAGCAGGATCTGGCTGTTGACGAGATTTTCGCCGGCACGGAACCCGTATTTCTGCGCCCATTCGCCCAGCGCCGCCCGTTCGATCAGCTGGTCGAGAACTTCGTTGAGGCCGTCTTCCTCGAGGAAGGCCTGCATCGAATAGGTCCGCTCCTCGCGGCGGATCCGGTCCACTGCGGCCGTGGCGGTTTCCGCCAGTTCGGCCGAATCGATCCGCCGGTCGCCGACGACCGCGGCCCGGTCACCGCCCGCCACGCCACCGAAGAAGGCGTTGTTGCCCACGTCCCCCAGCGTGAACCCGACGGCGATGATGCCGAGCAGGACCAGGAAGAGAACGATACCGAAAGCGGAGCTGAAGAACTTGCGGACGCTTGTAAGCATGGTCGTGAATCGATATCCGGATATGGGTTGGCCGTGGCATGCGGCGGGAGCGTCGCCTTATCTTTGATGCGTCCCCTCGGCAACACTTCCCGGCCACTTTTGACCTCATGTGGATTGACGGCTAGCGACACCTGCCGATCGATCCATATAGCGGGTCCTTCGCAATTCGAACTCACTACAAATCAAGGCGTTTAGATGCACGAGCGTCCCTTTATCGTTGGCAACTGGAAGATGAACGGAACCCGCGCGATGCTGTCGCAGGCGCGCGCCATCGACCGTGCCGCACAGAATCTCATGCGCGCGGAGGTGGCCTTGGCGCCGCCCTATACCCTCATCCACCCGGTGCATCGCGAAGCGGCGCAGATCGGCGTCGGCGCGCAGGATTGCCATGCGGGCGACGAAGGCGCGCATACCGGCGATATCTCCGCCGCGATGGTGGCCGATGCCGGCGCGAAATTCGTGATCCTGGGACACAGCGAACGGCGCAAGGCCCATGGCGAGAAGGATTCGCTGGTGCGCAAGAAGGCCGGAGCGGCCTTTGCCGCGGGATTGCAGGTCATCCTGTGCTGCGGCGAGCCGGAACAGGTCCGCGACGAAGGCACCGCGCAGGATTACGTGACCAAGCAGCTCGAAGCCTCGCTGCCCAAGGAAATCGAGCGAGCCGGGGAAAACCTGACGGTCGCCTACGAGCCGATCTGGGCGATCGGCACCGGCCGCACCCCGAACGTCGAGGAAATCGGCGCCATGCACCGCGCCATCCGCAAGGTGCTGGTGGAACGGTTCGGCGAGGATGACGGTGCGCAGATCCGCATCCTGTACGGCGGCTCCGTCACGGCCGACAATGCCGCCGAACTGCTTGGCGCGGACGAGGTCGGCGGGGCGCTGGTCGGCGGGGCCAGCCTGACGGCAGATACCTTCATCGGCATCGTGATGGCCGCCGCCGGCGGGGCGGACAGCGCCGCGAGCTAAGGCAAGAACCGGCGTCCGGCTTGCGGTTTGGGCCGCACGGACCTATTTGACGCGCGAATTTTCTGGGATCGTTTAGCAATGTCACTCTTCCTCTTCCTGACCGTCGTCCAGGCCCTCGTGGCCGCCGCGCTCGTCTGCGTGGTGCTCATGCAGAAATCCGAAGGCGGCGGTCTGGGCGTGGGCGGCAGCCCGAGCGGGATGATGAGTGCCCGCGGCGCGGCCGATTTCCTGACGCGTGCGACCAAGTGGCTCGCGGTGGGCTTCGTGGTCCTCTCGATCATTCTGGCGGCGCTGGCGACCAACACGACGTCTTCGGGCGAGATAACCTCGACCATCGACCGCACGGTCACGCCGCAGTCGGCCCCGGCCAACGATCCGCTCGGCGGCGGCGCGGCTCCGGCACCGGCGGCACCGGCCGATGCCCCGGCACAGGCGCCTGCCGAGACCGACCCGCTGGGCAACTGAGCCCGGTTTTCC
Source organism: Qipengyuania sp. JC766 (assembly GCF_040717445.1). Lineage (NCBI taxonomy): Bacteria > Pseudomonadati > Pseudomonadota > Alphaproteobacteria > Sphingomonadales > Erythrobacteraceae > Qipengyuania > Qipengyuania sp. JC766. The sequence continues at coordinate 630,505 of NZ_JBFEFL010000001.1, forward strand.
TTTCCCCTGTGGATTGCGTGGCAAACGGCGGCGCAATTCGCTTGCCCCGAATCCGGGGTGCAGCTTAAGGCTCGCCTCCCATGGCGCGGTTCATTTTTATTACCGGCGGCGTGGTTTCCTCGCTCGGCAAAGGACTTATGGCGGCGAGCCTCGCAGCACTGCTGCAGGCGCGCGGGTACAAGGTCCGCATTCGCAAGTTCGACCCCTATCTGAACGTCGATCCGGGCACGATGAGCCCGTACCAGCACGGCGAAGTCTACGTCACGGACGACGGGGCGGAGACCGATCTGGACCTGGGTCATTACGAGCGCTTCACCGGCGTCGCCGCGCGGCAAAGTGACAACGTCACCAGCGGCCGGGTCTATCGCGACATCATCGAGCGCGAACGGCGCGGGGACTATCTGGGCGCGACGGTTCAGGTCATCCCGCACGTCACGGACGCCATCAAGCAGTTCGCGCTGGCCGATGTCGACGACCTCGACTTCGTGCTGTGCGAGATCGGCGGGACAGTGGGCGACATCGAATCGCTGCCCTTCATGGAAGCGATCCGGCAGTTGCGGAACGAGCTGGAGCCGCTCCAGACGCTGAGCGTCCATGTGACGCTGGTGCCTTTCATTGCGGCGGCGGGCGAGCTCAAGACCAAACCGACCCAGCACTCGGTGCGCGAGCTCGCGGCGCTGGGCATCAAGCCGGACCTGCTCCTGTGCCGCAGCGAGCATCCGATCCCCGACAGCGAGCGCAACAAGATCGCGCAGTTCTGCAACGTACGGGCCGAAGCGGTCATACCCGCGCTCGATGCGCCTTCGATCTATTCGGTGCCGCTCCAGTACCACGAAGAGGGACTGGATCGCGAAGTGCTGCGCGCCTTCGGTATCTCCGACGCGCCCGATCCGGACCTATCCCGCTGGCACGACGTGACCGACCGCTTCTTCAATCCCGAAGGCGAGGTTACCATCGGCGTGGTCGGCAAGTATGTCGGCCTGCAGGACGCCTACAAGTCGCTCAACGAGGCGCTGATCCACGGCGGTCTGGCGAACAAGGTGCGAGTCAACATCCGCTGGCTGGATGCCGAGATGTTCGAGCAGGGCGAGGAAGACCTCGCCGCCAAGCTCGAGCCGATGCACGGCATCCTCGTGCCCGGCGGTTTCGGCGAGCGCGGATCGGAAGGCAAGATTTCCAGCGTCCGCTTCGCGCGGGAACGCGGCGTTCCCTTCTTCGGCATATGCCTTGGCATGCAGATGGCCTGCATCGAGGCGGCACGCCTTGCCGGCCATGCCGCGGCATCGTCCACCGAGTTCGGCGCGACGGAAGAACCGGTCGTCGGCATCATCACCGAATGGATGAGCGAGGAAGGCCTGCAGAAGCGCGAGGAAGGCGGCGATCTCGGCGGCACGATGCGGCTCGGCGCCTACGAAGCGAAGCTGGCCGGAAACAGCCACGTGCATTCGATCTACGGCTCCGACAGCATTTCCGAGCGCCACCGGCACCGTTACGAAGTCAACAACGCCTATCGCGAGCCGATGGAGAGCACCGGCCTTTCCTTCTCCGGCATGTCGCCCGACGGCCTGCTCCCGGAGATCGTGGAACGTCCGGAGCATCCGTGGTTCGTGGGCGTGCAGTTCCATCCCGAACTGAAGTCCAAGCCTTTCGATCCGCACCCGCTTTTCGCGGACTTCATCGCGGCGGCCGTGCGCCAATCGCGCCTGGTTTGAAACGAACGGTCCGGCGATCGTTCGCCGGATGACGTTTTCGTACAATCGGGACTTTATCTTTTCTTAGTTTTGGCCCATAGAATCGAGCGCCGCTGGGGGGCGGTCGGCGTGTGGGATTTCTGAAAAGGATCTACTTGTCCGGATTGGACGGTCTTCTGCGACCCGGACGGTCCTTTACGGACGAGGCGGCCTAGGCCGCGGGGGCAGGTCTTCGGGCTTGCCCCCTTCGCTTTCGGGGAACCCCAAGTCTCAACAATAGCTATCGGAAACGGCCCGGATCGATGCCGGGCCGTCCCCTTTCAATGATGCTGCGTGTGTCGCAGCGCGGATCAGGCGGCGTCCGCCTGGTCGTCGCGCTTGTCGCCCTCGATCACTTCGAGGCCTTTCTGGCCGTTCACGGCGATCTTCTTGGGCTTCATCGCTTCGGGCACTTCGCGCACGAGGTCGATCGTCAGCAACCCGTCCGCGAGATCGGCATTCGCCACGCGGACATAATCGGCCAGTTCGAACCGGCGTTCGAAGCCGCGATTGGCAATGCCGACATGCAGCATTTCGCCTTCGCCATCCTCGTCGTCGCGCTTGCGGCCCTGGATCGTCAGCAGGTTCTGCTGGGCGGTGATGTCGAGATCGCCGGCCCTGAATCCCGCCACGGCCAGCGTGATGCGATAATCGTCATCGCCACGGCGCTGGATGTTGAAGGGGGGGTAATTGTCGCCGCCATTGCCGCGGGCCTGGTTTTCCAGGAGATCGAACAGGCGATCGAAACCGACGGTGGAACGGCGATAGGGGGTAAAATCGAGACGTGACATCGAAACAAACTCTCCTTTGAGCAATTTGATATGTGTGGGCCCGCGAAAGCGGCGCCCGGTTACGCATTCCCGGCCCTTGCAGGCACCGGGAACAGCGTCGATATCGGAAATTCGCGCGGCCGTTTCAAGACCTCCGGAGCCGCGCTCCAGCCCCTTCGGAAGGAACCGGAATGAGCCAGCCGCAAGTCGACATCTACACCAAGTTCGGATGCATGTACTGCACACGCGCCCGCCAGCTGCTGGACGGGAAGGGCGTGTCCTACAACGATATCGACGTGACCATGGGCGGCGACGAGAAGAAGGCCATGCTGGAACGTGCGCCCGATGCCCGCACTGTGCCGCAGATCTTCATCGGCGATACGCATGTGGGCGGATCGGACGATCTCGCCGCGCTCGATCGCGCGGGCAAGCTCGACGGGATGCTCGGCCTCGCATGACGCGTATCGCCGTACTCCAGATGCAGTCGGGCATCGACCCCGACGCGAACCGCGCGACGCTGGTACAGGCGGCGGACGATGCGGCGAAGGGTGGGGCGGCGATGCTGTTCACCCCGGAAATGAGCGGGCTGCTGGACCGGGATCGGAAGCGGGCCGCGCAGTCCATCGTGGCCGAAGAAGAGGACACCGTCCTCGCCGCCATGCGCGAGGCCGCGGCGCGCAACGGCATCTGGATCGCGCTCGGATCGCTTGCCGTGAAGGGCGAGGGCGACCGCTGGGCGAACCGGTCCTTCGTAATCGACGACCGGGGCGGGATCGCTGCGCGCTACGACAAGATGCACATGTTCGACGTGACGCTGGAAGACGGGGAAAGCTGGCAGGAATCGAGCGCCTACCGGGCCGGTGACGGCGTCGTCGCGGTGGATACTCCGGTCGGACGGCTCGGCCTCACCATCTGTTACGATGTGCGCTTCCCCGCGCTCTATCACGCGCTGGGCCACCTGCAGTGCGACGTCATTGCCATTCCCGCCGCCTTCACACGGCCGACGGGGCGCGACCACTGGCACATCCTGCAACGCGCGCGGGCGATCGAGGCCAGCGCCTATGTCGTCGCGGCCGCGCAAGTGGGCGAGCACGAGGACGGACGGGCGACCTTCGGCCATAGCCTCGTCGTCGGCCCTTGGGGCGAAGTGACGCTCGACATCAGAGGCGACGCGCCGGGCCTCGCCTTTGCCGAGATCGACCGCGACCGCGTGGCCGGCGTGCGCCGACAGGTCCCCAGCCTTGCCAACCGGCGCGACATCCCCGAACCCGCGCAGCGATGATCGTCTTCGACCTCAAATGCGACAATTCGCACCGTTTCGAATGCTGGTTCAAATCGTCCGGCGATTTCGAGGAGCAGTCGTCGCGCGGGCTGGTTTCCTGCCCGCAATGCGGGTCCGGCGTGGTCGCCAAGGCGCCGATGGCGCCCGCGGTTCCGAAGAAGTCGGCAGGCGAGGGCAGGCGAAATCGCCTCGAACCCAAGAGCGCTCCCGCAGATCAGCCGCTCGCGGGCGGCAGCCTGCTGCCGGAGGTCGCCAAGGCGCTGCAGACGATTGCCAAGGCACAGGCCAAGGCTCTGGAAAAGAGCACGTGGGTGGGGGAGAAGTTCGCCGACAAGGCCCGCGCCATGCATTACGGGGAAGCGGACGAGGCGCCGATCCACGGCCGCGCGTCTAGGGACGATGCCGAAGCCCTGCTGGAAGAAGGCATCACCGTCGCCCCGATCCTCTTCCCCATCGCGCCGCCCGACGAAGTGAACTGATTGCACCCCCGCCCATCGCGCGATAATGCGATCCCCGCACGCGCTCGTAGCTCAGCAGGATAGAGCACCAGATTCCTAATCTGGGGGCCACAGGTTCGAATCCTGTCGGGCGCACCATCCCTCTCTTCAGGCCTGTCGTTTCAAGCTTTCGATGGAAAGCGCGGTCAGCGCGCCGGACATCACGAGTAGGAGAACGCATGTGCCGGGCCAGCCGAAGTGGTCGTACGAGAATGTGCCGAGAAGGCTGCCCAGACCGCCGCCTGTGAACATCAGCACGATGTAGATCGTCGTCAGCCGGGTGCGCAGGTCGGGGGCGAGTGAAAGGAAGGTCATGCGCCCGGCGACGTCGATGCCCGGACCGACCAGATTGGCGAGGACCAGCGGCACCACGAGACCCCAGAGCGAATAGCCGAGCGGCCAGAAGAGCGCGAGGCCGGCCATCTGGATGACGGCGAAAACCGCGCGGGCGCGGTAGGGGCCGACCTTGTCCGCCCATTGTCCGAGGCGCGGCGTCGAGATCACGCTGACGGCCGCGATGGCGGCGAGGTAGCCCACTGTGTCGACCCCGTACCCCATTTCGGCCGACGTGAGATGGAGTGCGAGGCCGAGCCAGAGCGCAATGAAGGCGCCGAAATTGAAAGCCTGGATCACGCCCGACAAGACGATTGCGCGGTGCGACTTGAGGAGCGCGAAGAGAGAACTGAGCAAGGCAAGGTACGGGGTTGCCTCCGTCCGTTCGGACGCCCGGCCTTCCATCAGCCGCGGAAGGAGCAGCATGGTGACGGCCATCGCCCCGGTGGCGATCCAGTAGACCGTTCGCCAGCCGAAATACTCGGTCACGACGCCCGCGCCCACTCGCGCCACCAGTATGCCGAAAATGACGCCTGCGGTGAGGAGCGCGGTGACGTGTCCGAGACGTTCCGGCGGGACGCGTTTCGACGCGTAGGCGGGCAGCAGGTAGGGCGCGATCGTGACGAAGCCCAGCAGGGTCGAGCCGAGCGTGAACAGCAGGAACCCTTCCGCAAGCGTCATGAGCGCAAGGCACGCGGTTTGCCCGGCGACGAAGAGGATCGTGAGGCTCCGGTTGGAGAACCGGTCGCCCAGCGGCAGCAGGAAGAAGATGCCGATGGCGAGCGCGATCTGGTTCAGGGCGGGGACGATCCCGATCTCGCTGTGACCTACGCCGAAGTGATCGGCGACTTCGCCGATGATCGGGTGGATGTAATAGGCGTTGGCCGTCACCACGGCGCATGACAGCGCCAGGCCGATTTCCTGCGACCGGGTCAGCTCCCGCATGGCGTAATTCCGAATTCGGGATCGGTTGGGCGCCGTAAGGCGTCCCGTTCCGGATCAGGCAAGTTCGCCCGGCTTTTCGCCGAGCGGCACGCGCTCCTTGAACGTGTGGGTCACGTAGGGGAAAGGGATCTCGATGCCCGCATCGTCCAGCGCCCGCTTGATGGCGCGCACGACCTTGTCCTTGCTTTCCCACATGTTTCGCGGCGTCGAACCCGCCCACCAGCGGACGTTGAAGTCGACCGAGCTCGCGTTGAATTCCTGCGCGAAGACGTCGATCCCCTTGTCGACCTCAACCCCCTCGACCCCTTCGACCGCCTTGCGGATGACGTCTGCCGCGTGGTCCAGATCGGTGTCGTAGGACACGCCCGCCACGACCTCGTGACGGCGCATGGGATCGTCGGTTAGGATCTCGACCGGGTTCTTGAACAGCATGGAATTGGGAACCAGCGTCACTTCGCCCGACAGCTTGCGGACATGCGTTTCGCGCAGGGTGATATGCTCGACCTTGCCGACGATGCCTTCGCATTCGATGACGTCGCCGATCCGCATTTTCTCGCGGATCATGATAAGCACGCCCGCGAGGAAATTTTCGAAGATGTCCTGGAACGCGAAACCGATGGCGACGGCGCCGATGCCGAGGCCGGCGATCAGGCTGGCCGGCGTCAGCCCGGGCATGACGACGATCGCGGCGACCATCAGGCCGAAGATCCAGATCGCGAGACGGACGATGGTTTCGAGCAGATTGCGCAGGGAGGGGCGCATCTCCGTGCGGCCGGTCATCTTGTCGACGATCCGCACTGCGAACTTGGCGACCAGCCAGGTGACGAAGAGGATAACCAGCCCGATGACCAGGCCGGGGAGCGCCCGGATGAGCTGCTCCCCCATGTCCACCAGTTGACCCTGAAGTGTCGCGACGGGATCTACTGTCGCTTCGGCGGACTCGCTTGTCGTGGCTTGCATGAAACTCCCTCTTTCAGGGCTCAATGCATCAGTCAGTCGGCAGGTTCCTGCCCTTTGTTATGCTCCGACCGGGCGATTTCGTGCAGCCAGGCCGCATGCTGGGGTGCCTTTTTCGTCTCCGACCATTCGTCGAGCATCGGCATCGCGACCCGCTTCAGTTCGGCATACTGCTCGTCCGTCCCGATATCGGTTGCCAGTTCGACGCGGTGCCCGTTGGGATCGAAGAAGTAGATCGACTTGAAGATGCCGTGATGGGTGGGGCCGAGGACCTCGATGCCCTCGCTTTCGACATGCTCCTTGGCGGCGAGAAGCTCTTCTTCGCTGCCGACCTTGAAGGCGAGGTGCTGGACCCATTTCGGCGTGTTCTTGTCGCGGCCCATGTCCTTCTGGTTGGGCAGTTCGAAGAAGGCGAGGATGTTGCCGTTCCCTGCGTCCAGGAAGACATGCATGTAGGGATCGTATTCACCGGTCGACGGCACGTGATCCTCGGAAAAGGCCGAGGTGTATTCCATGCCGAGGACGCGCGTGTACCATTCGACGGTCTCCTTGGCGTCTTTGCAGCGATAGGCCGCATGGTGCACGCCGCCGAGGCGGATCGGGTGGTTTGCAGTCGCGTTCATTCTGCCGGCTCCGCTTCTACGGTCTTGGCGTCCTCGACGCTGAGAGTGCCGCGCTTGATCTGGTCGCGTTCCATGCTCTCGAACAGCGCCTTGAAATTGCCTTCGCCGAAGCCTTCGTCACCCTTGCGCTGGATGAATTCGAAGAACACGGGTCCGACCTGGGCTTCCGCGAATATCTGAAGCAGCAGGCGCGGCTGGCCGCCTTCTGTGGTGCCATCGAGGAGGATGCCGCGCGCTTTCAGCTCGTCCACCGGCTCGCCGTGTTCGGGCAGGCGTTCGGGCAGCATCTCGTAGTAAGTTTCGGGCGGGGCGGTCATGAAGGGCACGCCGAATTCCTTCAGCCGGTCCCACGCCGTCACGAGGTCGTCGCAGATGAGCGCGATGTGCTGGATGCCTTCGCCGTTGAATTCCTTCAGGAACTCCTCGATCTGACCCTTGCCGCCTTCGCCTTCCTCGTTGAGCGGGATGCGGATCTTGCCGTCGGGGGCGGTGAGCGCCTTGGACGTGAGGCCCGTGTACTCGCCCTTGATGTCGAAGAAGCGGATTTCGCGGAAGTTGAAGAGCGTCTCGTAATAGTCCGCCCAGTATTTCATGCGGCCGTTGTAGACGTTGTGGGTCAGGTGATCGATCACCTTGAAGCCGGCGCCTTCCGGGTATTTCTCGACATCGGGCAGGTACTCGAAATCGATGTCGTAGATCGAGAGGCCATCATCGCCTTTGTCGGCATAGCGATCGATCAGGTAGACGATGGCGCCGCCGATCCCGCGAATGGCCGGAATGCTCAGTTCCATCGGCCCGGGTTCGTTGGCGACCGGTTCGGCGCCCTTTTCGATCAGGTGTTCGTATGCCTTCGCCGCGTCCTTGACCCGGAACCCCATGCCGCACGCGCTGGGCCCGTGTTCGCGAGCAAAATACCAGGCGGCGCTGCGCGGTTCGTAATTGGCGACGAGGTTGATGTTGCCCTGCCGCCAGAGCTGGACATCCTTGCTGCGGTGGCGTGCGACCATCGAGAAACCCATCGCCTTGAAGACCGGCTCCAGCTTGCCTTTTTCCGGGGCACAGAACTCGACGAACTCGAAGCCGTCGAGGCCGGCGGGGTTTTCGAAAAGGTCGGGCATATGTCTCTCTCCTGTGAATGTGGTTTCACATGTAACCAATTTTCAGGGAACTTTCAACGCCAACGAGCGAGCCCCCTTGCGAGTTTCCTGTTCGCGGACGTCCTTTTCCGCTTGATCGGAGGAATCAGGTGTGATTCAAGGAATTTGCAATGCGCAAACGCCACCGCTTCGACACCCGCCGCGAACGGCTCGCCCAGGGGGCCGCCCTTGGCGTCCTGCTGCTGATGGCCGGCTTCGCCTTCGCGGGGCCGAGCGGGCTTCTGTCGTGGAGCGAGAATTCCGCTACGCTGGATGAACACCGGGCGAAGATCGCCAAGCTCACCGACGAGGTCGATGCGCTGGATAACCGGGTCCGCCTTCTCGACCCGGCCCATGCCGACCCCGACCTGGTCGGCGAATTGCTGCGCCGTAACCAGAATGTCGCGCATCCGGACGAGATCGTGCTGACCCTGCCCGAAGAAGAATAACGACCCCGATCGGAATAGCCCGATCCGAATAGCTATGCGCAGCCCAAGGCTTGCCTTGACGCTGCGGCACGCCCATGGAACGCCCGAACCGTTCGCCCATTCAGGGGTGACAGACGACCGGAGAGCGAATTCGTGGCCAAAGCCAAATCTGCCGCCAAGAATACCCCAGAAGCGATGGACGAGGATTTCGCGCTTCGCACCCTTCAGGAAGAATTCGAGAAGGCGAAGCGCTACGACGCTAGCGAAGAGGAAAAGCTTCGTTTCTACGAGCAGATGCTGCTCATCCGCCGGTTCGAGGAGCGCGCGGGCCAGATGTACGGCCTGGGGCTGATCGGCGGTTTCTGCCACCTCTATATCGGGCAGGAAGCGGTCGCCATCGGGCTCCAGTCCGCGCTCGACAACGACCGGGACAGCGTCATCACGGGCTATCGCGATCACGGGCACATGCTCGCCTACGGGATCGACCCCAAGATCATCATGGCCGAACTGACCGGCCGCCAGGCCGGCATCTCGAAGGGGAAGGGCGGCTCGATGCACATGTTCAGCACCGAGCACAAATTCTACGGCGGTCACGGGATCGTCGGCGCGCAGGTGCCGCTCGGCGCCGGCCTCGCGCTGGCGCACCAGTACCGCGACGACGGCGGCATCTGTCTTGCTTATTTCGGTGACGGCGCCGCGAACCAGGGCCAGGTGTACGAAACCTTCAACATGGCGGCCCTCTGGAATTTGCCGATCGTGTTCGTGGTCGAGGACAACCAGTATGCGATGGGGACCGCCACCAAGCGGTCGTCCGCGGAAACCCGGTTCTACCGCCGGGGTACGGCATTCCGCATTCCGGGCATGGAAGTGAACGGGATGGACGTGCTCGAAGTGCGCGCCGCTGCCGAAGTGGCCTTCAGGCACGTGCGCGAAGGCAACGGCCCGGTGCTTATGGAATGCAACACCTATCGCTATCGCGGACACTCCATGTCCGATCCTGCGAAGTACCGGACGCGCGAGGAAGTGCAGGAGCAACGCGACCACCACGATCCGATCGAGCGGCTCAAGAAGGAACTGATGGACGCCGGCAAGGGCGAGGACGACTTGAAGTCGATCGACAAGGACATCCGCAAGACCGTGTCCGAAGCCGCCGACTTCGCGGAAAGCTCCCCCGAGCCGGAAGCCGATGAGCTCTATACCGACGTGCTGGTGGAGCAGTACTGATGGCGATCACCGACGAAGCGTTGTGGCACGCGGAAACGCGGCTGTGGCTCGAAGGCGCGCCGGCATACCGCGAACTGGTGTCCGGCGACGCCGTGATGACGTTGCCGGAAGTCGGCATCCTCGACGGCGCACAGGCGACGGAAGGCGCGTCCGGATGGCAGGACGCGCAACTGACCGAGCGGCGCCTGGTGCGCAGCGACAAGGACGTCATCGCCATCGCCTATCGCGGCGACGCGAAACGGACGGACGGTAGCGCATACAGTGCCTACTGCGCCTCGACCTATCATGCTGTCGGCGGCGACTGGCAGCTTATCCAGCACTCCCAGACGGTAATCGACTGATGGCAATCGAACTGAAAATGCCCGCCCTTTCCCCGACGATGGAGGAAGGCACTCTCGCCCGCTGGCTGAAGCAGGAAGGCGACGAGATCGCACCCGGCGACGTCATTGCAGAGATCGAGACCGACAAGGCGACGATGGAATTCGAAGCCATCGATGAAGGCACGCTGGCCAAGATTCTCGTGGAAGAGGGTACGGAGAACGTGGCGGTCGGAACGGTCATCGGAATGCTGGCCGGCGAAGGCGAGGATGCTTCCGACGTGGAGGCTCCGGCGCAGGACGACAGCGCTGACGCCGCTGCGGACGAGAAAACGGATGTCGCGGGCGAGGGCAAGGATGTCGGCCGCGACGACGAGGACGGATCGGTCACGCCGGAAAAGCCGAAGCGGTCGCCCGCGTCCGACCCGGACATTCCCGAAGGCGCCGAGATGGTCTCCACCTCCGTTCGCGAAGCGCTGCGCGACGCGATGGCAGAGGAAATGCGCGCCGACGACCGCGTCTTCGTCATGGGCGAAGAAGTCGCGGAATACCAGGGAGCCTACAAGGTGACCCAGGGCCTGCTGGAGGAGTTCGGTCCGAAGCGGGTGATCGACACCCCCATCACCGAATACGGCTTTGCCGGCATCGGCACGGGTGCGGCCATGGGCGGCCTGCGGCCGATCGTCGAGTTCATGACGTTCAACTTCGCGATGCAGGCGATCGACCACATCGTGAACTCGGCCGGCAAGACCAATTACATGAGCGGTGGCCAGATGCGCTGCCCGGTCGTGTTCCGCGGACCCAATGGCGCGGCCAGCCGGGTCGGGGCACAGCACAGCCAGAACTACGGTCCCTGGTATGCGAGCGTGCCGGGACTGGTGGTGATCGCGCCGTATGACAGTGCCGACGCCAAGGGCCTCATGAAGGCCGCGATCCGCAGCGAGGACCCGGTCGTCTTCCTCGAGAACGAGCTCGTCTACGGTCGCAGCTTCGATGTGCCCAAGCTGGATGACCACGTCCTGCCGATCGGCAAGGCGCGGATCGTGCGCGAAGGCAGCGACGTAACCATCGTGAGCTATTCGATCGGGGTCGGCTTCGCTCTCGAAGCCGCCGAGACGCTAGCCGAAGACGGCATCGACGCGGAAGTGATCGACCTGCGCACCCTGCGACCGCTCGACAAGCAGGCGATCCTGGACAGCCTGGCCAAGACCAATCGCCTGGTCATCGCCGAAGAGGGCTGGCCGACCTGCTCGATCGCGTCGGAAGTGATTGCGATCTGCATGGAAGAGGGCTTCGACGATCTCGACGCGCCGGTGCTGCGCGTGTGCAACGAGGACGTGCCGCTTCCCTATGCGGCGAACCTGGAAAAACTGGCGCTGATCGACGCGCCGCGGATCGTGGAAGCCGTGAAGAAGGTCTGCTACGTCTGAAGCCGCTCAGGCTTCGATGTCGGGCATGCCGTCATACGTGTCGCATTCGGCGACCGGGTCCGGCTCCACGGGATCACGCTGGTAGATCTGGGACAGATCGCGATTGGCGCGCACGTTGAAGGCGGCGATCGCGCTCAGGGTCTCGACATTGGCGAAGGTCTTCGAAACGATCGGCTGGTAGTCGTACTGGACCTCCACGAAGATCACGGCCTCATCCTTGATGGCGTAGATTTCCTCGCCCGCAGGGCCCATTCCCGGCAGTCCGCTGGACCGCCCGTCGTCCTCCACGCCGTAGGATGACACGACGCGCTTCTTGCCCTTGCAGCGTTGCCAGTGGATGTATTGCTGGTCCTCGGTATCGTCGAGTACCTGGAGACTGGAGATGATCACCCGGCCGTGTTCGTAAAGGCCGAAATTATCGCCACCTTGCAGGTGCGCGCCCTGCAAAACGTCGTTCACGTCGCTTTCGAAAATCTTCACTTCGCCCAAGAGCGAGTTTTCCCCCACGCGCGAACCGTTGTCCGCCAGCAGCACGGCGACCTGGCTGATCCGCATCTGAGTGACGGCGAGATTGGCGGTTTCCACGCCATACAGCCCTGCGCCAAGCAGGAGCGGCGCGGCGAGCGCGAACTCGAGCGCGGCGGCCCCGCTCTGGGAAGCGCGAAGCCGTCGGAGCAGTCTGGGCAGGCCGGTCATGTGCAGTTCCCGACGGCCGTGTTGTCGACGACCTTGCCATAGGGCTGGTTCCGCAGGACCGTGGTGGCACTCATCTCGACCGTTTTGGACAGGCCGACGAAGCTCGCCGCCGCGAACTGGCGTGGGTACTCGACATTGACGACGTACAGCACGGCGTCGCGCGCGCCGCCGCCGCCATCCGTTCCGCGATCCTGGTCCCAGGTTCCGTTGGCGTTCGCGTCTTCGAAGGGTTCGCCGTCGTTGCAGACCCCGTCGCCGTTGAGGTCGGAAAAGTCCTCGGCGCGGTCGACGTCGGAGAAGCTGGAATAGGACCGCCTGCGAAACTGCACGTTAGCATCGGGTGCGATCTGACGGACCGCCTCAAGGACGCGTTTGTCGATGGCTTCGTATTCCAGCTGCGCCCCCTCGATGCCGGAGTCACGAGCGGCATTCTGGATCGCGCCCTGCATCTGCGACTGCACGTAGTAATTGTAGCTCATGTCGAAGAGACCGAGCATCATCAGCAGGAGAACGGGCGCGATCAGCCCGAATTCCACCAGTGTCGCGCCGCGCTCGTCGCGCGCAAGAGGACCCGGCCGAAAGGTCATTCGACGATCCGCAGTTCCGCGATGTCTTCCGCGATGGTCGCGAAGGAGGCATTGAGTTCCGCCGCGTCGGCAGCTTCGAAATAATGCCCTTCGCCGGCGCATTCCTTCATGACGTCGCTCAGCGTGGTACCGAAACCGACGACCCAGACCTTGATGTTCTTCTTCCGGATCTGCTTGCAGGTGAACAGGAAGCGCTGCTCGACCGTCTTGGTCAGGTTCGTCTTGGATCCGCGCTTCCAGCGGCGTTCGTCCAGCGGCTCCACACCGTAGCTCGAATAGCTGACATCGTTCGGCGCCGTCTCGCCGTCGGTGAGGAAGATGACGTTGCGCTTGGTCGGCGTGCTGCCGTCCCGGTTTTCCGATTTGAACAACCCGTCCGGCGAGATGAGGCGCCCGCCCCAGATCATGCCGATATCGTGATAGGTGTTGCCCGACGGCCTGATGGTCGAAAGATAGGTCTCGAGTTCTGCTTTCGTGATCGGGGCCAGCTTGCGCGCCTTCGCGGGACAGGCCGACGTCCCGAGCCCCACCACGTCGACGAAGTTGTCGGTGGAGGTGACTTTCTTCTTGTCCAGCTTACCGCCGCCGTCCCATTTCATAGTGCGCAGGAAAACGCGTTCCGGATACATGGGGCGCCACTGGGACATGTCATAATTGAGAGATGTCGTCGACGGGCCATCATCGTCATCTTCGTCGTCGTCGTCGTCATCATCGTCATCGTCGTCATCGTCGCCAGATACGGTCGAGACGACATTGTCGAGCAGACCCCTGAGCCTTCCCCTGCGGTAGGCCGGATCGGTCCCCGGAACGAGATCGAGATTGAGGTCGAGCGCCTTTTCGAGATCGACATCGTCGTAATCCTTGATCTCGTACGTGTCGCGTTCCTCGATGCAGCCGTTCGAAGCGGTCCGGAAATCGGTCACGTCGTACTTGATCTGCCCGTATTGCCAGGTCGGCTTGGTTTCGAGCTTGGGCTCGGTGACTTCGTCGTACTCCTCCGCATGACTGCTGAAGGTAACTTCGTAGACGGTACAGGTGCTGCCGGACACGCGGGCATCGTAATCGGTTCCGTCCCGCGTGCGTCGCTTGCGTTCGACGGTTTTGGTGCCGGGTACCGGCAATAGGACGGTCGAGGTGGACTTGCTGACCGTGGAAGTCTTGTCCGACAGCTTGGGCTCCGGGCGGGTCGGACAGGTGTACCCCGTCAGCTCGCCGAAAGTCGCGGGATAGGTATCCACCGCGTGCTCGCTTCTCGTTCCTGACACCACTACCGGGTTGGTGGTGTAGGTTCGCGTGGTGGTCACATTGAGTAACGCGCTCTTCCGCGACTGGTACGCCCATTCCGGCACGACCCATTCGTCCTTCAGCAGGTGGAGGACGTTGACGTTCGTCGAGTAGGGCACGAAGCCATATCGGATGGATGATCCCGCCGCGGCGGACGCTTCCAGCTGCGCGTGGAAGTTCACCACCGTTTCTTTCATGACATCGACGCGGGGCGCGGCATCGCCCGGGTTCGTCCGGCTCATCGACCCGGTGGAGTCGAGGACCATCATGACATCGGTATTGGAAAAGTTGATTTGCGCGGTGCAATCGACATTCACGTCGATCCGATCGTGGCCGAACACCTTCATGATGGTGGTGGGCACGTCGACGCTGGCGGACCCGGAAATGGCGTAGTCTTCTTCCAGCGCCATCTGGAACGCGCGCTGTTCCGAACCGTAGGCGCCGTCGCGAAAGTTCAGGTTGAAGAAGCGCTGGCCGGTATCGACCACGATGTCGGGCACGGTTCCATCCACGACCGCTTCCGGCCCAAGCGCCTTGCGCGCGGCGAGGACGCCGGCATCGCACGCCTGTTGCAGACGGCTCTGCGCCATGTAGCCCCGGCCGAGATCGACCCCGCTGCCGACGAGTGCCAGCAGGGGCAGAATCGCGGCGCCGATGAGGACGAGCGTATTGCCCTCCTCGTTGCGCAAAAGGCGTGCAAGCAGGCCGTTCCTGCAGGATCGGATGATGTATTTCGCGCCCATTCCATTGTGCGGATAGGCGCAAGCCATTGACGGCTAAGGTAATGTTCTTGGTTAATATTTTGATGACGCCACGCGTCGGCCATATTTAGGATTTGTTGAGAAAGGGTCCGTATTTGTCCTGCCCTGGATTATAGGGGCATTGCGTCACATGGGCGATACATCGGGCGTCCCCGGGGGCGGGGGCATAATGCGATTGATGTACGATCACCGCGGGAACGTGTTTCCCCTGGCGGCGGTCGGACTCATTACGCTCGCGGCCATGGTCGGCGGCGGCGTGGACATGTCGCGCGCCTACATGGCGCAGAACCGCCTTCAGAACGCGTGCGACGCCGGCGTCCTGGCAGGCCGCAAGGCGGTTGCGAACCGCGGCTTCAACGCGGCCGCGCAGACCCAGGCCAACAATTTCTTCGCCGCGAATTTCGATGCGCAGCAGCAGGACGTGGACAACCTCGTCTTCACACCGAGCTCACCCGACAACGGTAATACCGTCGAGGGCACGGCCACCGCGACCATCGATGCCGCGGTCATGCAGCTTTTCGGGTTCGACGATATCGATCTCGCCGCAAATTGCAGCGCCACCATGTCGATCGGCAACAGCGATGTCGTGATGGTGCTGGATACCACGGGCTCCATGGCTTGTACGTCGGCCATGTCGAGTTCCGAATGCTCGAACTATATCGCGTATAACGGATACGACGAGGACAATCACGGCAGCGATTCCCGGCTGAAGGAACTGAAGGACGCGATGAAGTCCTTCTATTCGACCGTGAACACGGCTGCGATGGGCGGGAACGGGCGCGTGCGGTATGGCTTCGTACCCTACAGCTCGTCCGTCAATGTCGGTCGCCTGCTCGATCCTTCCCATGTTGTCGACAGTTGGGAATATCCCTCGCGCGAAGCGCAGTTCATCACGGAAACCCAGCAGAACCAGGTCGGCTGGATCGATCCGCCGACGGTCACGAACGCCACCGAGTACGACAACTACTGGTACGGCAACGTGGAGTATTACGGTGGCGGGACATTCAGGCGAGAGCGGGATTGCACCGACGGCTTGCCGGCGAATGGCAACTGGTCGAATTACGGTTCAGCCGGATCTCCTTCGACCAACACCTATGTGAATTATGCCGGACAGCAGGTCCGCGAAACGACGACGACCACGCGGGAAAGCCGCCGTGCATACGGCTGTATCTACAGCAGCTATTACCGCGAATACTACAGGGCCTACCAGGACCAGCGCCGGGATCGGAACGAAGTTCGCCGCGAGACGCGCAATCCGCGTTACGAGACAACCACCACACGGCGTTTCGACAAGTGGATCTACAAGAACGTCACTTATGACACGAGCAGGTTCAAGACGTTCGCCAGCGTGACCACGCCGACGGATACGAACGGCACCGACCAGACATCCGTCTGGGAGGGATGCATCATGGAACGCTCGACCGTCTCTGAACCGAACTTCTCCTACAACACCAGCACTGGCTGGTCGCCGACTGGAGCCAAGGACCTCGATATTGATCTTGTCCCTTCGGCCGGCGACAACACCACGAAGTGGCGCCCGCTCTGGCAGCAGATATCCTATCGCCGCACGACTTCGAACGGCTCGACAGGGACGACTGCCAACCAGTCGGATTACGGGCGCCATGGCAGCAACGATTATTACTGCCCGCAGCGCAGCAAGCTTCTGAGCACCATGTCGCAGAGCGAATTCAATTCCTATGCCGACGGACTGTTTCCGAGCGGCGGTACCTATCACGACATCGGGATGATCTGGGGCGCGCGAATGAATTCCGTCGATGGGGTCTTCGCATCCAACGTTACCGATGAGCCGGCAAACAACGGCAGCGTTTCGCGTCACATCATCTTCATGACCGACGGGGACATGGCGCCCAATCGCTACATCCTTGGCGCGTGGGGCTATGAATTCCACGAACAGAACATCTCGGACGACCGCGGCGGCGACATCGACGAGCTGACGCGGCGGCACAACCGGCGCTTCCGCGCGGTTTGCGATGCAGCCAAGGCCAAGGGCATCCGCGTCTGGGTCATCGCCTTCGCATCGAACCTGTCGAGCGACTTGCAGTACTGCTCGTCGGACAACAGTTCCTACACGGCGGCGAACTCGTCGCAGTTGAACCAGGCGTTCCAGGAAATCGGGAATGTGGTCGGCGAATTGCGGGTGGTCCAGTGATGGCGCGCCGGAAATCTTGCGACCGGAGCGTCGCCCGCGACGAGAGTGGCGCCGCGCTCATGGAGTTCGGCATCGTCGCGCCGGTCTTCATCATGATGCTGATGGGTCTGTTCGATTATGGACAGCTGACCTACGGCCAGTCCGTGCTGAACGGCGCAGTGCAGGAAGCGGCCCGTGCGTCCGCGCTGGAGACCGGGGATACGGCGGAAGCCGATGCCATGGTCCGGGAGCAGGTCCAGAAAATCCTTCCGGGGGCGGACGTCAGGGCCAGCCGCGTCAGCTATTACGACTTCGCCGACCTCGAGCGTCCTGAGCAGTGGAACGACGCCAACAACAATGGCGACTGCGATAATGGCGAAGCCTACACCGACGAGAACCGCAACGGACAGTGGGACGAAGATGTCGGTGTGTCGAACAACGGCAACGCCAACGACGTCGTCATCTATTCGGTGACCGTGTCCTACGATGCGCCCTTCGCCGTGCCGCTGCTTCCCTACAGCGACGATCGCACGATCGAAGCCAGCGCCATCAAGAAGAACCAGCCCTTCGCAGACCAGCAGGGTTATGGCTCCACGTCGGGGACATGCTCGTGAGCGTGCGCGCAGCACTAGCTTCAGCGAAGCGGTTCGCATCGCGGCTGGTCCTTGACCAGTCCGGCATCTCGCTGACCGAATTCGCCGTGGTGACCCCGGTCCTGCTGACGATGGGCCTGTATGGGGCCGAACTGGCACGGTTGGCGATTACGCGTACGCAGGTCAGCCAGATCGCACTTTCGATCGCGGACAACGCCTCACGACTTGGTCAGACGGACAACAGCGCCGTGGCACCCACGGTCCGCGAAGCCGAGGTGGATGCGATCCTTGCGGGTGCCCTGCGACAGGGCCGGTCGATCGATCTCGGGGACAATGGTCGCATTATCCTCTCCAGCCTCGAATTCCGCCAGAACGGTTCGCGCCAATGGATCCACTGGCAGCGGTGCCGCGGGAAGAAGGTGGAGGAGTCGGATTACGGCAACGACACCAATCGCAACGGCTATTCCGGCACGCGCATCACCGGGATGGGCAGCGGTAGCAGCCAGGCAACGGCGTCATCCGGCAATGCGGTCATGTTCGTCGAAATCTATTACGAATATGAAGCCATGTTCGACACGCCTTTCGGCACCGGCGATCGCGCTTTCAAGCAGGAAGCGGCGTTCATGGTTCGCGACGACCGCAATCTCGACCCCGGTCTTACCGGAGGCAGCACGCAGTCCAGCTGCACCGTCTACAGCTGACTTTCGCCGGTGGGCATGGTCCGCTAGTCGGATACGGTGCCCGAACAGACTCCGGAAGAACTGCCCCTGCCGCTCCAGCTCGCGCTAAATTACGCGCCGACGCCTCAGCGCCCGGCGGCGGAAGCCGTGTTCCGTCTGGATGCGCGGCTGGCCCGCTTCGTATTGACGGCCCAGGAATTGTCGATCGCCCAGATCCGCCTCGCGTGGTGGCGCGACAGCCTTTTGAAATCAACGGACGACCGGCCGCAGGGCGATCAGGTGCTCGATGCGATCGGCCGGGAATGGGCTGGGGAGACGCCCGTTCTCGCGGCGCTCGTCGACGGGTGGGAGGCCCTGCTCTTTCGAACCGAGGGGGATGAGAGCGGCGCGACCGAATTCGAAACTGCGTGGGCCGCTGCATTCGGGGCACTCGCGCGCCTGGCGTCCGCTCCGGCCCATCAGGATGGAGCCGCGAATGCGGGACGGCGATGGGGCAGGGCGGTCTGGTTCTCGTTCGAAGGTGAGGGATCGGTGCACGAAAATTCTGGGCGCGCGCGACTGCCACGAAGCCTTCGCCATCTCGCCGTCCTCAATGGAATCGGGCGTCGCGCGCTGCAGCGGGGCGGTGGGCCCCTGATCGCCGGACGCGGCGATATGCTCGCCATTGCACGGCTTGGATTGATCGGCAGATGATGTAATCTGCCGGCGCATCAGGGGGCGCAGGTTTATGGACAGGCTAATTCTGGGGGCGCTTGGCGCGCTTCTGCTGACCGGGGTGGGTCTGTTCTGGTGGCAGGGCAGGGCCCAGGTCGAACAGGCGGCACCGCCCCCGATGATGGCGGAGACATCCCCTGCGGACGATCCGGATGTGTTGCCGGCAGCCGATCCGGGCCAGTCGCGCGGACCCGCCCCGCCGGAAGCGACCGAGCTCAGCAAGGAACAGCGCCGCTTCTTCCGCTACGACAGGAACCGCGACCTGCGGATTACGCGCAACGAGATGTTGTCCAGTCGCACGGCCGCCTTCCGGAAGCTCGATACGGACGGAAACAACCTTCTCACCTTCGAGGAATGGGCCGTCACCACGGCAACCCGGTTCGACGATGCCGATGCCAATGGCGATCGGGAACTCGACCAGAAGGAGTTCGCAACGACACGCCTGAAACGAAGTGCCAGCAAGCCGCGCTGCAATTGCTGAGGGTCAGGCGGCGATGCGGTCCATCGTTGCCAGCCATGATCCGAAATCGGCCTTCGCCCGTTCCGTGTAGGCTTCCTTGCGCTGCTTCTTCTTCACGTCGTGCAGCGGAGGAAACAGCCCGAAGTTCACGTTCATCGGCTGGAAAGTCTCGGCGTTCGCATCACCCGTGATGTGGGAGAGCAGCGCGCCCATGGCCGAGGTTCGCGGGGGCGGCGACCAGCGCGTGCCGGCGAATTCCGATGCGGCCATCAAGCCGGCCAAGAGGCCGACTGCCGCGCTTTCGACATAGCCTTCGCAGCCGGTAATCTGGCCTGCGAAGCGGATGTTCGGCGCTTTTCTGAGGCGTAGCTCGTGATCGAGAACGATCGGCGAATTCAGGAAGGTATTGCGGTGGAGGCCTCCAAGCCGCGCGAATTCCGCATTCTCGAGACCGGGAATGGTCCGGAAGAGTTCCACCTGGGCACCGTATTTCAGCTTCGTCTGGAAGCCGACCATGTTCCACAGCGTGCCCAGCTTGTTGTCCTGGCGCAGTTGCACCACTGCATGCGGCCAGCGGCCTTGCGGGAATTCCTCGGTCCGGTCGTTCGGGTTGTCGAGCCCCACGGGCTTCATCGGACCGAACCGCAATGTGTCTAGACCTCGCGACGCCATCACTTCGATGGGCATGCAGCCGTCGAAATAGGGCGTATTCGCCTCCCACTCGCGAAATTCGGTCTTCTCGCCATCCAGAAGTCCCTGATGGAACGCCTCGTACTGCGCCTCCGTCATGGGACAGTTGATGTAGTCGCCGTCCTCGTTCGATGCCTCGGTCCGCTTGTTCCAGCGGCTTTGCACCCAAGCGATGTCCATATCGATGCTGTCGCGGTGAACGATCGGCGCGATGGCGTCGAAGAAGGCGAGGCGTTCGCTCCCCGTCGCCTCTACGATACTTTCGGCGAGGGACTGCGCCGTCAGCGGACCGGTCGCGACGATGACGCTGCCCGTCGGGGGAAGCGTATCGACCCGTTCCCGGACGACCGTCACATTCGGATGCTCGCTCAGCGCTTTTTCGACAGCTTCGGAAAACATGTCGCGGTCGACCGCCATGGCCGATCCTGCCGGGACCTGTGCCTTCGCACCCGCCTGCATGACGAGTGAGTCGAGCCGCCTCATTTCGTGATGGAGCAGGCCCACCGCGTTCTTGGTGTCATCGTCGGATCGGAAGCTGTTGGAACACACGAGTTCGGCGAGCCCGTCCGTCTGATGGGCGGGTGTCATGTCGCCGGCACCGCGCATTTCGGACAAGCGGACGCGAAGACCGCGCTGCGCCAGTTGCCATGCCGCCTCGCTGCCCGCCAGACCCCCGCCGATGATGTGAATGTCGAGTTCCATGCGGGCCACTTAGATTTTCGGCACGCCCATCGCAACGAAAGCGATCAATCCATGTCTTGCTCCCCTTACGACGAGCGACCATGGCCACGCAATGGTTCGACGCGCACTCGTGGAAAAGCGGCCCTTCCTCCTGTCCGCGATTGCCCTCGGCATTTTCTATTATCTCGTTCGCGCCGAGCCGATCGGGGAACTCTGGCTGATCCCGCTGAAGGGATCGGCAGTTGCCATGCTCGCCTTGTACGCGTGGCAAAGGCACACGGCCCGAGATGCGCGCATCCTGTCGGTCGCCTTCGCCGTTGCCGCTATCGGCGACATGGCGCTCGAGATCGAATTTACAGCAGGGGGCGCAGCGTTCGCGCTTTCCCACGCTATCCTGATCGGGCTGTTTCTTCGTAACAGGAAGCGAGGGCCAAACGCTTCGGAGAAACTGATGGCTGGCCTGATATTCCTGAGCGCACCGGTCGTGACGTGGTTTATTTCGGACGCCGTCCCGATCACGATCTATGCCGTCTTTCTCGGCACGATGGCCGCGACGGCATGGCTCAGCAGGTTTCCGCGCTCCCGCGTGGGACTGGGCGCGATCCTGTTCATGGTTTCGGACTGGCTCATATTCGGCCGCGCACTCTCGCCTTTCGCCGACAGGCTGGCCGATATCTTCGTCTGGCCGCTTTACGTCGCGGGGCAGTTCCTCATCGCAGTCGGCGTCATTCAGACCATGCGTCGGGAAAGCCCCGCTTCGACCTAGCCGCCGGGCTTGTCATCCATGTCCCGGTCGCTGTGAGCGGTCGTCTCGGGTGTCGTCGCTTCGGCGTCCCGCTCAAGCATTTCCTCGACAATGGCTTCCTCGGCTTCGTTTTCGGGAGACTCCTCCTCGTCGATACGCGCCGCGCCCACGATCTGCTCGCCCTTGGCGACGTCGAACAGGCGAATGCCGGAGGATGTCCGGCCGTAAATGGCCAGTCCCTTGTGATTTTCAAAGCCGCCCTCGACGAGATGGCGGAATTCGATCGGCAACCGGATGAGCTTTGCCCTGTCGGTCACAAGCATCAGCTGCATGCCGTGGCGCACGGGAAAGCTTGCGACGACCGGACCGTTGCGAGACGGATTGCTGGCTGGTTCGCCGATATTGGCAAGCCCCTGACCGCCGCGACCGATGGTCCGGTATTCGTAGGCCGACGTCACCTTGCCATAGCCATTGGCTGTAATCGTGAGGATGAACTCCTCGTTCTCGGCCAGCTTTTCGACAGTTTCGGGGTCGAGCGTCGCTTCGGCGTCGTTGTTCTTCCAGCTCGCTGCGCGCAGGTACGCTTCGCGAGTTTCCATGTCGGCCTCGAGCCGGTCGAGAACGGCCAGCGACACGACCTTGGCGCCGTTCCTGAGGCTCATGCCACGCACACCGATGCCGGTGCGGCTCTTCGTCTCGCGCGCGTCCGTCGCCGCGAAGCGGATCGCCTTGCCGCTGTCGCTGGCCAGGAACACTTCCTGGTTGTGGCTCAGCAACCGGACGCCGATCAGCCTGTCTCCGCTGCCCTCGGCAAAACCCATTGCGTACTTGCCGTTCGTGGGCACGTTGGTGAAGGCGTCCATCGAGTTTCGCCGGACCATGCCCTGTTCGGTTGCGAACACGATGTTGAGCGCGGACCACTCGTCCTCGTTTTCCGGAAGGGGCAGGACGTTGGTAACGCGCTCCTCGTCCGCGAGCGGGAGCAGGTTCACCATCGGCCTGCCCTTGGTCTGGGGCGCCCCTTCGGGCAGTTTCCAGACCTTTAGGCGATAGACACGTCCGGTATTGGTGAAGAACAGCACCGGGTTGTGGGTGCTGGTGACGAACATCTCGACCACGGCATCTTCGTCCTTGGTCGCCATCCCGGCGCGGCCCTTGCCGCCGTGGCTCTGCGCCCGGAAAGTCGAGAGCGCTGTGCGCTTGATGTACCCGCCATGCGTGACGGTCACGACCATCTCGTCGCGTTCGATCAGATCCTCGTCGTCCAGCCCGTCCCAGGCCGGAGCGATCTCGCTGACGCGGGGCGTGGCGTACTCTTCGCGGATCTCCTGCAGCTCGTCGCGCATGACGCCGTAGAGCTTGACCCGGTCGGCAAGGATCGAGAGGAAGTATTCGATCTTGTCGGCGAGTTCCTTGAGCTCGTCACCGATCTCGTCCCGCCCGATCGCCGTCAGCCGGTGGAGCCGCAAGTCCAGGATCGCCCTGACTTGCCGCTCGGAAAGACGGTATGTCCCGCCTTCCTGCTCGGCATTCGGCTCGATGGCTTCGACGAGGGCGATGTATTGCGCGATGTCGCCGATCGGCCATTCGCGCTGGAGCAGTTTCGCCCGCGCATCGGCAGGGTTCGACGCACTGCGGATGATCCGGACGACCTCGTCCAAATTCGAAACGGCCACCACGAGACCGAGCAGGATATGCGCCCTGTCGCGTGCCTTGTTGAGTTCGAACTTTGTCCGCCGCGTAATGACTTCTTCGCGGAACTGGATGAAGGCCTGGATGATGTCGCGCAGCATCAGGACTTCGGGGCGTCCGCCGCGGATCGCGAGCATGTTCGCCGGGAAGCTCGACTGGGCAGGGGTGAAGCGCCAGAGCTGGTTGAGCACGACATCGGCCGATGCGTCGCGCTTCAGGTCGATGACAACGCGCACGCCGTCTCGCGAACTTTCGTCGCGAATGTCGGAAATCCCCTCGATCCGCTTGTCCTTGGCGGCCTCGGCGATCTTTTCCACCAGGCCGGATTTGCCGACCTGGTAGGGGATGGAGGTAAGAACGATGCTCTGGCGGTCGCCGCGCTTCTGCTCGATTTCGTGCCGTGCACGCATCAGGACGGATCCGCGTCCCGTCGTGTAGGCCGCCTTTGCTCCGGATCGCCCGAGGATCAGTGGAGCGGTGGGGAAGTCGGGTCCGGGAATATACTCGATGAGTTCTTCGGACGTGATTGCCGGATTGTCGATAAAGGCAAGACACCCGTCGATCACCTCGCCCAGATTATGGGGAGGGACGTTGGTTGCCATGCCGACGGCGATGCCGCCCGCACCGTTGACAAGCAGGTTGGGGAACCGCGCGGGGAGAACCGTCGGCTCCTTGAGCGAACCGTCGTAGTTGTCAGCGAAATCGACGGTATCCTTGTCGAGATCGTCGAGAAGCGTGTTGGCGACCTTCGCGAGCCGCGCTTCGGTGTAGCGCATGCTCGCCGGCGGGTCGGGGTCCATGCTTCCGAAGTTGCCCTGGCCATCCACGAGCGGAACGCGCATTGACCAGTCCTGTGTCATGCGCGCGAGCGCATCGTAGATCGCGGCGTCGCCGTGGGGGTGATAGTTACCCATGACGTCGCCGACGATCTTGGCGCTCTTGCGATAGGGCCGGCCGGCGACAAAGCCGCCTTCCTGGCTGGCGTAGAGGATCCGACGGTGCACTGGCTTGAGCCCATCGCGCACGTCCGGCAGGGCGCGACTGACGATCACGCTCATCGCGTAATCGAGGTAACTCGTCTTCATTTCGTCGACGATGTCGACGCGGGGATGTTCACCGGAAGGGGCAGGGGGTGCGAGAGTGTCTGTTGGGTCGCTCAAAATGGGTCTTTTCTATCTTGGACCAGCTTATTGGACTATGACCGCAACTTAGGCTCTGCGACCCTCTTTCGCCACCTTGGAGAGCACGGGAGCGGCCGGAAAATGCCCTTTTTCCACATATGCGCGCCGTTTTCGCCCGCTCAGTGGTTCAAACGCGATTAAGACGCGGTCTATTACCTCTTGTCACATCGGACCCGGACTGTCTGGCACTTTCGCAAGGTTGGCGAGTTCCACTCGGGTCAACGCAATCCATCACTACTGGGAGATAATTTCGATGCACGTTTTCAATCGCGCTCTTGCACGTCAATTCGGTACGCGGCTGGGCTTGGCCGCTGCCCTGGCATGCGGGTCCGCCCTTGGAACAGTCGCTCTTGCTTCTCCGGCAATGGCTCAGGAAGAACAGCAGGAGAGGGAACCGCAGTACTCGGACGAGTTCCGTACGGCCTATCCGCCTGTTGACGCTCTAGTGAACGAGCAGCAGGATTACGATGCTGCGAGAGCGCAGATTCCTTCCCTGGTAGCATCGGCGACAACTCCGGACGACAAAAACGTCGCCGGTGGACTTCTTTTCAAGCTCGGTCAGAGTCTTAGCGATAGCCAAGTGCAGTTGCAGGGCATCAATCTGATGCTGGAGAGCAACCTCGGTGGGCCGGTTCGGCAAGGGCAGCTCCGCTATGCAACGTACAGCCTGTACGAGGACGCCGGCGACCTGGAAGCTGCACGAGCCGCGCTCGAAGAGGCAGCGTCATCAGGATACGCCACAGAGGGACAACTCACCGACGGTACGAAAATTACGATTGACGGCGACTACATGCGCCTGATGGCAGCCGAAACCTACTTTCAAAATGATCAGACGCGCGAAGGTCTGGCATACGTCGACAATCTCGTGTCGCAAAAGATGGATGCGAACGAACTCCCGTCTGAGCGTCTCTTGAGCCGAGCGCTCGGCGAGGCTTTCGGGGCTGATCTGCTCGATGATGCCGGACGATACAGTGTTCTTCTGGTGAAATATTTTCCGAATGAAATGAACTGGAAGAATGCCCTGGCGGTGGAGCGTGCAAAGCCTTACGGTGATCCCATCTCATTGGACCTTCTCCGATTGGCGTCAAGAACGGACAATCTTGAGACAGATCGCGATTATTCTGATTACATCCAAGCTGCTGATGTAAATCGGCTGCCTGCGGAGGTGAACAGAGTGTTCAGTGAAATGATGGCGAAGGGTGTTCTCGAGAATTCGCCGGAAAATACCGCTTATGCCAACGAACTTCGAAGCGATATCAGCGATCGTTTGGAGAACGACCGGGAGGATCTTCCCGCACTTGAAGCTGACGCTCGTGGTGCTGGTGCATCAGCGACTTTGGTCACGCGGACGGCCGATTCCTTCTTTTCCCATGAAAACTACGCGACTGCGGAAGAGCTATACGATCTTGCCTTGACGAAAGCGGATTCTGACAGGGATCTCCTCTACACCCGCAAGGGCATTGCGCAGATTGAGCAAGGCAAGTTCAGCGAGGCGCTCGGAACGCTTGCGCAGGTGCAGGGTCAGCGCAAGCAGGTCGCCGATCTGTGGGCCGCCTATGCTCAGCAGCAAATGTCCTGAGTTCTGGACCGAAACACATCACGAGGGCGTCGGCATCTGCCGGCGCCCTTTCTCGTTTCAGCGCAGGCGTTTGACGTAGATCTGGTTATTGGGTCCGCGCTTCATGTCGAAGCGATCCAAGGAACGCACAAGCTCCGAAAGGCGCTTGAAGCCGTAATTGCGAACGTCGAAGCTTGATCGGTTTCCGGCGATCTGTCCGACTTCCTGCAGTTTCGCGAAGCCTTCGTCGTCGCGGCTGGATGCTTTCCAGGCATGCCCCAGCAATTCGATCACGTCCTCTTCGACGACATCGTGCTGCTCGCTGCCGCTTGGCGCCTGGTCGGCGCGGATCAGCTTGTTGATGTCAAGGAAACGGGTGCAGGCGGCCTTCAGGGCATCGGGCGAGCGCTGTTCTTCACCGAAGCAGTAGACCGGCAGGCCGTCCTGCCTGAGGCGGGAGATCAGCGGGGTGAAATCACTGTCCGAACTCATGATCCCGAAACCGTCGACCTTGCCCTGATAGAGGAGGTCGACCGCGTCGATCGTCATGGCCATGTCGGTCGCGTTCTTTCCGCGGGTCAGATCGAATTGCTGCTGCGGACGAATGCCGTAGCGATTGGTAATATCGCCCCAGCGCTTCAGGGCGTCCTTGGCCCAGTTCCCGTAAGCCCGACGGATGTTGACCTGGCCCAATTCGGCGAGGACCGTCAGGACAGCATTGATGCCGTCCGGATTGACGTTGTCCGCATCGATGAGCAGCGCGATGTTCTTGGCGTCCATTTCTGACATCGGGCGCCTATCGCAGTCCGTAAGGGGGAGGGCAAGCCGCCCTCAGTTCACCGGGCCGAACCGTCCGCTCTTCTCGTCCAGCAGGTGAAGCACGCCGTGCGAGATCGCGAACCACGCACCGCGCAGGGTGAGACTGCCTTCGCTTTCCTTTTCGCGGACCGACGGAAACGTCCTGAGGTTCTGCAGGCTCGTCCTGACGGCTTCGTGCTCCATCGCGCGAAGGGCTTCGCGGCCCTCGGTACCCTTTTCCGCCGTGACCTTGTCGCGCGCATCATCCAGCATAGCTATCCAGTGGGCGACGAAGCCGCCTTTGCCCATTTCCGCGCCTTCCATCGAGCGCTTCAACGCAGCTTCGCAACCACCGCACATTCCGTGCCCCATCACGACGATCTCTTCGACGCCCAGCACCTCGACCGCGAATTCCAGTGCCGCGGATACACCGTGCTGGCCCGGCGTCGTCTCGAACGGAGGGACGAGCGCGGCGACATTGCGCACGACGAAGATTTCGCCCGGGCTGACGTCGAAGACCTGCGCCGGATCCACCCGGCTGTCGGAACAGGCGATCACCATCACCTTGGGTGACTGGCCTTCGCGCAACTGGGCCCAACGCTTGCGGTTGGGTTCCCAGCCGACCTGACGAAAACGTTTGTATCCATCGATGAGGCGCAGCAGCGGCGCGGAAACATTCTTGGCCATGGGCCGGTGCCTAGTCCGCACTGGTTGCCTCTGGCAAGAGCGGCTCCTAGATGGACGCCAATGAACGATCTTGCATCAGCGCCCAGACCCGAAACCGACCGACCGGTACGCCAGCGCAAGCCCGACTGGATCCGGGTGAAGGCACCGGTCAGCGAAGGCTATCACGAGACGCGCCGTCTCATGCGCGAGCTGAACCTCAATACCGTCTGCGAGGAAGCCGCCTGTCCCAACATCGGAGAGTGCTGGACCAAGAAACACGCCACGGTGATGATCCTGGGCGACGTTTGCACCAGGGCCTGTGCATTCTGCAACGTGAAGACCGGCATGCCTCGCATGGTCGATCCGCTGGAGCCGGAAAACACGGCCGTAGCGGCAGCGAAAATGGGTCTCGAACATATCGTCATAACGAGTGTCGACCGCGATGACTTGCCTGACGGCGGCGCGAGCCAGTTCGTCAAGGTGATCGAGGCCCTGCGAAGGGAAACGCCCGGCACGACGATCGAAATCCTGACCCCGGACTTTCGCGGGAAGATGCGTGCCGCGGTCGAAGCGATCTGCGAGGCAGGTCCCGATGTCTACAATCACAACCTGGAAACCGTCCCGCGTCTCTATCCCACGATCCGCCCGGGCGCCCGCTACTACGCATCCCTGCGGCTGCTGGAGGAAGTGAAAGCGCATGATCCGCTCATCTTCACGAAGTCCGGCATCATGCTCGGTCTCGGCGAGCAACGGCTCGAGGTGCATCAGGTCATGGACGACATGCGCAGTGCCGACGTCGACTTCATCACGATGGGCCAGTACCTCCAGCCGACCCCGAAGCACGCTGCGGTGGAGGATTTCGTAACGCCGAAGGCATTTGATGCGTTCGGTTCGATCGCGCGGGCAAAGGGCTTCCTGCAAGTTGCGTCGAGCCCGCTGACCCGGTCCAGCTACCATGCCGGTGACGACTTTGCTCAGATGAAGGCGGCACGGGAAGCGAAGCTGGCCAAAGAGAAGTCGCGCGCGACTGCCTGATGCCGAAGATCCGCGAACACCGCGTGCTGCCTTACTCGGCCGAGCAGATCTTCGATCTTGTCGCCGATGTCGCGAGCTACCCGGACTTCCTTCCCTGGGTGGTCGCGACCCGCGTGCGCAAGGATACGGAGCAGGAACTGGTCGCCGACATGGTGGTCGGGTTCAAGTCGCTTCGCGAGAGATTCACGTCGAGGGTCGAGAAATCGCGGCCCTCTCGGATCGTGGTGCACTACGTGGATGGTCCGATGCGCGAGTTGGACAACCGCTGGCTCATCACGCCGGTTTCGGAAACCGAATGCGAAGTCGATTTCTGCGTCGATTTCACGTTCAAGAACCGGGTCTTCGAAACCTTGGCTGGGCAATATGTGGATCGCGCCTTCAGAAAGCTCATCGGTGCGTTCGAGGCGCGAGCGGAAGAGCTCTACGGCAGCAGCAGGTCCAGCGCGCACAGCGCCGCCTGACGACGTATTTCCGAACGGCCGATATCGCCGAACCGTTTCATTTCGCCTTCCTGCTCGCTGTCCTCGCCACGTATCGCGCGCGCGAAGACAACCGTCCCCACAGGCTTCAATTCGCTACCACCGGCGGGTCCGGCAATTCCGCTGACGGCCACGGCAACGTCCGCCTGACTGTTGGCGATCGCGCCCTGCGCCATGGCCCAGACGCATCCAATCGAAACCGCCCCGAGGGTTTCGATGATGTCCAGCGGAACGCCGAGCATGTCGCATTTGGCGTCGTTGGAATAGGTCACGAACGCGCGTTCGAGAACTGCTGACGAACCGGGTATCTCCGTAAGCGCGGCCGCAACCAGTCCCCCGGTACAGCTTTCGGCCGTGACGATCTTCCGGCCGGCCGCGCGGTTTTCCGCAACAACCCGCTCCGCAAGTTCGATCAGGTCTTTTGGCAGGATCGAGTCGTCCATGACCTTCAGTCCTTTAGCAGCATGACGGTGGCTTGTGCGGCAATACCTTCTCGTCTGCCCATCGGCCCCAGCCCTTCGGTCGTAGTGGCCTTCACGCTGACCTGATCGAGCTCGCAGCCAAGCAGGCCTGTAATCTTGTCGCGTATCGCATCGCGATGGGGTCCGATCTTGGGGGCTTCGCAAATAATGGTGAGGTCGGCATTACCGATGCGATATCCGCGCCCCTCCATCAAACCGATCGCGTGCGTGACGAAGCGGTCGGACGAAGCGCCCCTCCATTTCTCGTCGCTCGGCGGAAAATGGGTACCGATATCCCCTTCGGTCAGGGCGCCAAGTATCGCGTCGACCAGGGCATGAAGCACGACATCTGCATCGCTGTGCCCGGAAAGGCCGTGGCTGTGAGCGATCTTCACGCCGCCGAGCCAAAGGTCTTCTCCCTCTACGAGGCGATGGACATCATATCCGGTACCGATCCGCGCGGAGGGCTGCGTGGTCATGAAATCTTCCCTGAATGTCAGCTTCTTGAGCGTTTCGTCGCCCTCGACCAGGTCGACCTTCATGCCGGCGGCCATCGCCACCTGAGCATCGTCCCCCGCGGTTGGCTCGCCTTTCCAGGTCCGATGTGCATCGAGGATGGACACGAAGGCGAATGCTTGCGGGGTCTGGACCCGGCGAAGGACATCCCGGTCGGCTTTGGCTTCCATCCGGCCGCTTCGTTCGATGCACAGGCTGTCGACGACCGGGAGGACGGGGATCGCGGCCTCGCCGGTTTCGAGGGAGGACAGCAAGCGCTCGAGGACCTCGTCGGGAATGATCGGCCGCGCGGCGTCGTGGATGAGGACACTATCGGGTTCGAAATCGGCGATCGCTTCCAATCCGTTGCGAACCGAGCCCTGTCGGGTCGTTCCCGCCACTGCGAGGACTACGCCGTCTTGTCCTGAAAGGATCGCTTCGATCTCGCGCGTCAGTCGTTCCGGAACGACGATGGCAATCGGCTTCGCTCCTGCCTTCGCTAGACGTTCGACGGAGTGGAGCAGAACCGGCTTCCCGCGCCATACGGCCAGTTGTTTCGGGATGCCGAGGCCGGCCCTGCTGCCTTCGCCGCCTGCGACGATAACGGCGGCGAAATTCGATCGGATCGGGGCAGTTGGCATTACGCTCGAGCGGCTAGCGGGTTGCGGGTACGGTCGCAATCCACTAAGCGCTGCCTAAATTTTAAGCACGACGACCATGGCCCTTCCGACACCTCCTCCATTGCGCCCCATATCCGTGGGTCCGGTGACGATCCACGATCCGGTGATCCTCGCGCCGATGACCGGCGTGACGGACCTGCCGTTCCGCACGCTGGTCAGGCGTTATGGCTCGGGCCTCAACGTTACGGAAATGATCGCGAGCCAGGCGGCCATCCGCGAAACCCGCCAGAGCGTGCAGAAGGCGGCCTGGGACCGGACGGAAGAGCCTGTGTCCATGCAACTGGTCGGTTGCGATCCGGAAAGCATGGCAGAAGCAGCCAAGCTGCAGGAGGGCAACGGCGCGGCGATCATTGATATCAACTTCGGTTGTCCGGTTCGCAAGGTCACGAATGGCATGGCCGGCAGCGCTCTCATGCGAGAAGTCCCGCTCGCGACGAAGCTGATGCAGGCGACGGTCGAGGCGGTGAACGTCCCCGTGACCGTCAAGATGCGGATGGGATGGGATCATGCCAGTCTCAACGCACCCGAACTCGCGCGCATCGCCGAGGATCTCGGCGTGAAGCTGGTGACCGTCCACGGACGGACCCGCAACCAGATGTACAAGGGAAGCGCGGACTGGTCCTTCGTGCGCGAGGTGAAGGACGCCGTTTCCATTCCCGTGATCGTCAACGGCGATATCTGCGACATCGGCGACGCTTCGACCGCTTTGCAACAATCGGGCGCGGATGGCGTAATGATAGGGCGGGGCGCTTACGGCAAACCCTGGCTGCTCGCGCAAGTCATGCACTGGTGGCGAACGGGCGAGAAACTGGAAAGCCCGAGCTTCGACGAGCAATACGATCTGGTGGTCGAGCATTACGAACGGATGCTCGATCATTACGGGTCGGATGTCGGCGTCAAGATCGCCCGCAAGCATCTCGGATGGTATACCAAGGGAATGCATGGTTCTGCCGAATTCCGGAACCACGTGAACTTCATCGACAACCCGAAGCAGGTGCTTGGCGAGCTTGCCCGGTTCTACGAGCCATTTCTCAACCGGCGCGCGGCTGCGTGAACGCACGTTCGCCAGCGCCGGATGCGCAGGCGCAGATTGCCGGCCTCGCTTTCGGTGTAATCCTGATCGATCT
Organism: Qipengyuania sp. JC766; assembly: GCF_040717445.1. Lineage (NCBI taxonomy): Bacteria > Pseudomonadati > Pseudomonadota > Alphaproteobacteria > Sphingomonadales > Erythrobacteraceae > Qipengyuania > Qipengyuania sp. JC766. The sequence continues at coordinate 662,389 of NZ_JBFEFL010000001.1, forward strand.
GGCCGGTCGCATCGAAAGCGTGAACCAGGCGGGAGAGGAATTGCTTGGCACCAGCGCGTCACGCCTGGTCGGCAAATCGCTCGGCGAAGCGATCTGGTTCGAAGACGCCATCATCCTCGAGCGGGTCGAGACCAAGCTGGAACCGCTGGTCGCCCGGGGGATCGGCTTGCGGGTCGGGCATAAGGCGCTGAAGGTCAATCTGACCGTTTCCCCGCTCACGGCCTATCCGGAATGGAAAGTCCTCACCCTGAGCGATGCATCCCGGGACGACTGGGAAATCGCGCAATACGATACGGTGGCTGCCCCTGCGGTGCTGGCGCATGAGATCAAGAACCCGCTCGCAGCCATAAAGGGGGCGGGGCAATTGCTGGCTCGGGGCGCCGATGCGGACCAAAGGGCCCTCACGGACCTGATCGGAAACGAAGTGGCACGGATCGCCGGCATTATCGACCGGATGCAGGAACTGGGAAGCAGCAAGCCCCTGCCGCTGAAATCCGTCAATCTCCATCGATCGGTTCGGCGTGCCCTCATGAGTGTGCGGCATCGCGCCGGAACGGATCGCGTCAGAATCGTCGAGGAGTTCGACCCGTCCTTGCCCAAAATCCAGGCGAACGAAGAAGCGCTGGAGCAGGCCTTGATCAATCTCCTCGCGAACGCCTACGCCGCTTGCGAAGTGGCGGAAGACCCTCAGGTCGTTGTGCGAACCCGCTACGCGAGCGGCCTCGCGAGCCTTGCCCCGGGCCATTCGCGAGCGTCATTCCTGCCGATCGAGATTTCGATCGTGGACAACGGGCCGGGAGTCGAACCGTCAATTGCGGGACGCATGTTCGAGCCCTTCGTCACATCGAGGCGCGGTGGTCAGGGATTGGGCCTCGCACTTGTTCGCAAGTTTGTCGCGGGAATGGGTGGCGCCGTGACCCACCGGCGAGACGCGGAGCGCGAGCAGACGATTTTCCAGATCCAATTGGCGCGAGCGTCCGATGACCGATAATTCGAAACCTTCCGTCCTACTCGTGGAAGACGATGAGTCGATTGCGACGATCATCCAGGCAGCATTGCGGGACGCCGGTTTCCGGACGACACGGGCTGCGAGTATCGCCGCCAGGAATGAAGCGCTGGCGGACGCCACTTTCGACGTGGTGCTCACCGATGTCATTCTTCCGGATGGCGATGGCATCGAAAGCCTTCCCGGCACGGTGATCGCCGACACGCCCGTCGTAGTCGTCTCTGCACAGAATACTCTCGATACGGCAGTGCGAGCATCGGAAATCGAGGCTTTCGAGTATTTTCCGAAACCGTTCGACATCGACGAACTCGTCGAGGCCGTCCGGCAGGCGGCATCGAAGCGAGCGCCGGGCAAGACCGACAGAAATGCCGATGACGGGATGCCGCTTGTCGGACGCAGTCCCGCGATGCAGGCAGTCTATCGCCTTATCACGAGGGTCCTGCGCAACGACCTGACCGTCATCATCACCGGGGAATCGGGTACCGGCAAGGAACTGGTGGCCGAAGCGATACACGAATTGGGCCATCGCAAGACAGGACCGTTCGTAGCAGTCAATACGGGCGCCATTCCCCGCGATCTCGTCGAAAGCGAACTTTTCGGACATGAGCGAGGGGCATTCACAGGTGCGGTCTCGCAATCGATCGGCAAATTCGAGCAGGCAAATGGCGGCACACTGTTCTTGGACGAAATCGGCGACATGCCACCCGAAGCGCAGACCCGTCTCTTGCGAGTGCTCCAGTCCGGACGAGTGCGCCGGGTCGGGGGCAAGCACGAGATACCGGTCGATGTGAGGATAATCGCGGCCACAAATCGCGATCTCATGCCGATGATCGACAGCGGCGAGTTTCGCGAAGACCTGTTCTATCGCCTCAACGTCGTGCCGATCAGGCTGCCGGCGCTGCGAGAGCGGAAATCGGATATCGAACAGCTCGCACACCATTTCCTTGTCGAGGCGCAGGAAGAAGGGCTCCCGCGCCGCGAACTCGATTCTGACGCTATCGCGTTCCTGTCCGAGAAGGAATGGCGAGGAAACGTCCGCGAACTGCGCAACACGATGTTCCGGGCCGCTTTGTTATCGCGGGAAGAGACCATCTCGGTTGCGATCCTGCGAGAGACCGGAGAGCCGGAGGGTTCAGTCAGCCGTGCCGGCACCGACGAGGACCTTGGAAGCGCGTTGGCGCGGTGGCTTCGCGAACAGTCGCCGGTACCGGGGCGTGTCTACCAGGAAGCGCTGGCGGCTTTCGAAGCGCCGTTGATTTCACACGCGCTTATTCTTTCGGAAGGCAACCAGTTGCGCGCCGCCGAGTGGCTGGGGATCAACCGGAACACGTTGCGCAAGCGCTTGACCGACCTTCGGCTCGACCCGGATGGCTTTGCATCCGGCGCAGAATCTCGGAAAGCCTGACAGATTGCGCTTGCTTTTGCGACACAGGACTGTTGTCAATTTGCAACGATGGAACTCGCCGCCCTGACTCCGGAACATCACACGCCGCGCTGGCGGAGGCGTTTCGCCGTGGCTGCCAAGCGGGCCAACCTGTTCGGGATACTGGAAATCGCGTCGGGAGTGGCATTCGTCGTAATGGCGATTGCCGCCTGGTATGCATTCTCGAGTTACCCTGCCGAAGGCCAGCTGCTGCCTTCGGGCCAAGTGGCGACCCTGCTGATCGGAACCCTCATTCCGGCCATGGCGCTGCTTGTCCTGCTGGGCCGCAGGATAGCTCTGCGAAGAGCAGCCGGCAGTACGGCACGCCTTCACGTGCGGCTCGTGTTCTTTTTCTCATTGGTCGCTGCAATACCGACTTTGCTCGTGGCGGGATTTGCGGCGTTCCTGTTCCAGTCCGGCGTCGACTTCTGGTTCTCGGACGATGCGCGCGGCCTGATGCGCAATGCCGACGAGTTTTCGCGCAGCTATTACGAAGACAACCAGAACGATCTGGCGGAGCAGACCGTCGCGATGGCGAGCGACCTCCGGTACACGCTCGTCAATAGCGGGCAGACTGCCTTCAACGATCCGGACTTCGTTGAATGGCTCGCGACGATCCAGTTCGGCGGCCGATCCATCAGTGAAAGTGCCATACTCGTGGCTACGGATGGCGGATCGATGCAGACTCTCGCACTCTACGACATCTCCCCCGAAAGCGAGCCTGCCGAGTTCGGTACCGCCAACAAGTCTCGTCTGGACGCCGGCGAGAGGGCCGTCGTCGAAGGCGACGAAGCACGGATACAGGCGCTGTCCGCGATCGACCGCGAGCAGGGCTTGTACCTGTACAACGTCCGGAACCTGCAGGCACTGGAATTCGACACCTGGGTCCGCGTCCGGGACATGTCGAGTTCCTACCAGATGCTCGTCGACCGTGCCCGCGCGCTCCAATTGCGGTTCAATCTTGCACTGTTCTTCGTTTCGCTGGCGCTTGTGGGCCTCGCAGTCTGGTTTGCACTGCGGTTCGCCGACCGTCAGGTCGAGCCCCTGACGGACCTCGTGCTGGCGGCCCGCCAGGTCGGTTCCGGCAATTTCTCGCTGCGTGTGGCCGGACGGACCGGGGCGGACGAAATCGGCCTTCTCAACCGCGCCTTCAATCGCATGACCGCGCAGATCGAGAAGCAGACCGATGCCCTGCTCGGCGCGAATGAGCAGCTCGAAGAAAGGCGCGCTTTCGTCGAGGCACTGCTAGAATCCATATCCGCCGGAATCGTTTCGACCGACCGGGACGGCAATATCCTGCTGATGAACAGTTCCGCCAAGACGTTCCTCAACCCCGGCGAAAAGTCGACGCTCGAGAAGATACAACCGCAAATTGCCGAGCTCCTTCGCAGCGGCGACATGGCAGGTATCGTCCAGCACGAGCGGGACGGCGAATTGCTGACCCTCGCCGTGAAAATCGCCCAAACGGACGAAGGCTGGGTCATAACCTTCGAGGATATCACACGGCAACTGCTGGACCAGCGGCAGGCTGCATGGTCGGATGTCGCGCGACGCATCGCGCACGAGATCAAGAACCCTCTGACGCCGATCCAGCTGGCTACCGAGCGACTGAAGCGGCGCTATGCCAAGGAGATCGAGACCGATCCGGCCCTGTTCAACGAGCTGACCAGTACGATCGTCAGGCAAGTCGGTACGCTGAGGAAGATGGTGGACGAGTTCTCGTCCTTCGCACGCATCCCGAAACCGGTATTCCGGCAGGAGGACATGGTGGATCTGGTGCGCCAGGCCATGTTCCTGCAGGACGTCGCGCACCCCGGGGTCGAATTCGAATTGACCGGGGACGTGACATCCACCGCAAACGTCGCCTGTGATCGCCATCAGGTCGGACAAGCGCTGACGAATGTCCTCAAGAATGCAGTGGAAGCCATCGAGGCCCGCGAGGCACGGGATGGATCCATGGAATTCTCCGGGCGCGTGCTGCTTCGGTTTGCGATGGAGGATCGTTTCGCGCGGATCGATGTCGAGGACAATGGCATCGGACTGCCGAACAAGGGCGAGCGTATCGTCGAGCCGTATGTGACGACCCGCGAAAAGGGCACCGGCCTCGGCCTCGCGATCGTCAAGAAGATCGTCGAGGAGCACGGGGGAGACATGAACTTCGCCGACGCAGGGGAGGGGGGCACCCGGGTCACCCTGCGCTTTGCTCGCGAACCGGAATCTGATGAAGGAGGCGCTTGATGGCGCTCGATATTCTAGTTGTCGACGACGAACGCGACATCCGCGATCTCGTATCCGGCGTCCTGACGGACGAGGGTTACGAATGCCGGACCGCAGCGGACAGCACGGCTGCCCTTGCCGCGATCGACGAGCTTCGACCCAGTCTCGTGCTGCTGGATGTCTGGCTGCACGGCAGCCCCATGGACGGGCTCGAAGTGCTGGACGCGATCAAGGTCCGCGAGCCGGAACTGCCCGTCATCATATTTTCCGGCCACGGCAATATCGATACGGCCGTTTCCGCCGTCAGTCGCGGTGCGATGGACTTCATCGAGAAGCCGTTCGAAGCGGAGCGCTTGTTGCTCCTAGTGGCGAGAGCGACGGAAACCGAACGTTTGCGCCGGGAAAATACCAGGCTGCGCGAAAGAAATACCGGTGAGGGTATTGAATTTACAGGTAATTCAAGCGCAATCAATCAGGTTAGGGCCACCCTGAAGAGGGTGGCCGGGACCGGCAGTCGTTTGCTTATTACCGGCCCTGCCGGTGCGGGAAAGGAAGTCGCGGCGCGGCAGTGTCACGACTGGAGCACGCGCAGCAACGGTCCCTTCGTCACGGTCAATTCGGCACGCATCACCGCAGATCGCTTCGAGCATGAGCTGTTCGGGGAGGAAAGCGACGGGAAGCTGGTGCGGGAAGGGCTGCTCGAGCTCGCCGACGGTGGTACGCTCTATCTCGACGAAGTCGCCGACATGCCGCTTTCGACACAGGCGCGTATCCTGCGGGTCCTGACCGAGCAGAGCTTTGCACGCGTGGGCGGAACGCGGCAGATCAATGTCGATGTCCGCGTCATCTCCTCCACTTCCCGTGATCTTCGGAAAGAGATCGAAGCCGGGACCTTCCGCGAGGATCTCTTCTACAGGTTGAATGTGGTTCCTGTGGAAGTACCGTCGCTTGCCGAGCGGCGGGAGGACATTCCCATGCTCGCCAAGCACTTCTTCGCCCGACTCGCGACGGAGCAGGGGATCCCACCGCCGCAACTGACCGACGAAGCGATGGCGGCGCTCCAGGCATACGATTGGCCGGGCAATGTGCGGCAGCTCAGGAATGTGATCGAGCGCACCCTGATCCTTTCTCCGCGCGACGAACTGGAATCCATTTCGCCGGAGCAACTGCCCGGGGAAGTCAACGGCACCGACATGTCTAACGGAGCCGGTATCGGTGCGATGATGGGGGTTCCGCTGCGTGAAGCGCGGGAATCCTTCGAGCGGGAATATCTAACTGTCCAGATCCGCCGGTTCTCCGGCAACATATCACGTACTGCGACGTTCATCGGAATGGAACGCTCGGCCCTTCATCGAAAACTGAAGCTGCTGGGAATGGCCGAACGCAAGAAAAACGAGACCGACTGACATGCGGCGGTCCGGCATCTTGGCAATTTTGGTGCGACGCACCATAAAGAGAGGGAACTTCGGCGAAGGCTGGGCGCTTTTTGCCAGAATGCGGCACGTTGCCGCCAATAATGGAGCGAAAAATGGCTGCCAGTGGTACTCTTTCGGCGAGGCCCGTTTCGAAGCCTGAACCGACGGAAAAAGCCGGTAAGCATCCCAACTTGCAGGACGCTTTTCTCAACCAGCTTCGCAAGGACCGCACGCCGGTCACGATGTTCTTGGTCAAGGGCGTGAAGCTGCAAGGTATCGTCACCTGGTTCGACAATTTCTCGATCCTCCTGCGTCGGGAAGGTCAGTCGCAACTCGTGTACAAGCACGCCATCTCGACGATCATGCCCAGCGATCCGATGGATGGTAGCCAGTTCGCGAGCCAGGACAGCAGCAAGAAGCAGCGCTTGTTGCAGGACGTCTTCCTGTCGCGCGTTCGTGACGCGGACGTTCAGGTCACCATGTTCCTGGTCAACGGTGTTATGCTTCAGGGCGCGATTGTCGCATATGACCTTTTCTGCGTTCTTCTCGAGCGTGAAGGCTTCGTGCAGCTCGCCTACAAGCACGCGGTGTCGACCATCCAGCCTGCGACGAACATCGACCTGTCCGAAGATTTCGAAGGCGACGACAGCTGAGTTTCGACGACGATCTCCAGAATGAAGTCTCCCGCGGCGCGCGTGCGATCGTTGTTTGCCCGGATGTCCGTGGGCAGACCTACGATCTCGACGCGGAGCAGCGGCTCGAGGAAATTTGCGGGCTTGCCCTCGCGATCGGGATCGAGGTCGCGTCGCGTGCCATTCAGCCCGTAAGGGACGTGAAACCCAACACGTTTTTCGGTTCCGGTCAGGTCGAGGCGCTCGCCGCCGAAGCGGAAATGGAAGACGCAACACTGATCGTGGTGGATGGGGCACTGACGCCGATCCAGCAGCGAAATCTCGAAACGGCGCTAGAGCGCAAGGTCATCGACCGAACCGGTCTAATTCTGGAGATATTCGGGGAACGCGCGGCGACGGCGGAAGGCCGCCTGCAAGTCGAGCTGGCCCATCTCGACTACCAGCAGAGCAGGCTCGTGCGAAGCTGGACTCACCTGGAAAGGCAACGCGGCGGCTTCGGCTTCCTAGGCGGACCGGGTGAGACACAGATCGAAGCCGACCGTCGCATGATCCGTCAGCGCATGGGCCGTCTGCGGCGCGAGCTCGAGCAGGTGCGAAAGACGCGCGCTCTTCATCGCGAAAGACGGGGCAGGGCACCGTGGCCCGTCATCGCCTTGGTGGGATATACGAACGCCGGAAAGTCCACGCTTTTCAATCGGATGACGGGTTCTGACGTCATGGCGGAAGATTTGCTCTTCGCAACGCTCGACCCCACGATGCGCGCCGTCCGTTTGCCCGGCGTCGAGAAGGCTATTCTATCCGACACTGTCGGTTTCATCTCCGACTTGCCGACGCAGCTGGTCGCCGCCTTTCGCGCGACGCTGGAGGAAGTGACCGCGGCCGACGTGATCGTGCATGTCAGGGACATGGCAAACCCGTCCGCGGGCGCGCAGAAAACCCAGGTCCTGCAGGTGCTGGAAGAACTCGATGTCATCGCCGACGGGGTATCGACCATTCCGATCGTCGAAGCCTGGAACAAGATCGACCTCCTCGACACCGAGCAGCGCACGGAACTGCTCGATCAGGCGCAGAGAGAGCAAGACGTGATCGCCGTGTCCGCGTTGACTGGAGAGGGGGTGGAAGAGTTGTTCGGAATGATCGACACCTTGCTGACGCGAGAAGCGAGGACCCATCATTTCGTGTTGCCAGCCTCGGCAGGACGGGAGATTGCATGGCTGCACGCGCATGGTGAAGTCATCGAAGACGAGGATGCGGGAATGGGTGAGGGCGGTCCGCAGCGCGCGCTATCCGTTCGCCTAAGCTCGAAAGACTTGGGTCGGTATCGAAGCCTTTAATTATCAGAAATCTGGACGGACTTCTTGACGGCCTGCCACAGATTTTCCTGTTGTTCGAGATCGAGATCCTGAAATCTCCCTTCGGCCAAGGTCTCCATCGCGCGAAAGCGCCCCTCGAATTTATCGTTGGCCGAGCGAAGAGCGCTTTCCGGCTCGATGCCGTACGCGCGGACCAGATTGACGGCTGCGAATAGCAGATCGCCTGCTTCTTCCAGTCGCTTGTCTTCCGGCGCTTCCTTCAGTTCGGCCATCTCCTCGACCACTTTCGCCGCGGGACCTTCGGGATCCGGCCAGTCGAAGCCTGTTCGCGCTGCCCGCTTCTGCAGTTTCTCGGCACGCAGTAAGGCCGGTAGTGCCTTGGCGACGCCATCCATGGCGCTCGCCGCGCCTTTTCTGTTTCGTTCGCTTTCTTTCAGATCCTCCCAGCGGGTTTCGTCCATTCGGCCGCCGGCTTCGTCGAAGATGTGCGGATGACGCGCGACCATCTTGTCGCAGATGCTCCTGGCAACGTCTTCGAAGCTGAACAGGTCTTGGTCTTCGGCCATCTGCGAGTGAAATACGACCTGAAGGAGCAGATCTCCCAATTCTTCGCGCAAGTCTTCGGTCGCGCCGCGCGCGATCGCGTCGGCAACTTCGTATGCTTCCTCAATCGTATAGGGCGCGATCGTCTTGAACGTTTGAGCCTGATCCCATTCGCAGCCGTTCTCGGGGTCGCGAAGGGTGGACATGATCTGCAGAAGGCGGTCGGTCTGGTCGGACATATATCAGAGTGATAATATATATTATGTAAAGTAAAGGAGCCTTGTCAAAGTGCGATCGCGTTCATCAAAAGGGTCGCCCCCGCAAAGATTGCGCCCCATATGAGAATGTACACGAGCCCTTTTTTCCAGCTCAACTGATATCCGGCCAGCGCACCCGCTGCGAGAGCAAGGACGCCGATCCCCCAGATAATTTGATACCACTGCATATCGTTCATGCTACGATCTCCAAGCCGTCGAAGCCGACCACCACACCGTCGGGAAGACCGGACTGGAGCGTCGCGTAATCCATGCTGGTGTCCATATGGCTCAACACCGTCTTACGTGCTCGCGTCCGCGCAGCGAACTCCAGCGCCATTTCAAGGTTCGCGTGCGTGGGATGATGCTCCTTCCGCAAGCAGTCGGTGACCAGAACATCGACGCCGTCGAACAACTGCAGCATCTTGTTCGTGATCTGATTGAAGTCCGTCGCGTATCCTATTGATTTCCCGTCGGCATCGAACCGGAAACCTGTACTTTCCGTCGGTCCGTGCGGCATCTGGCACCATTTGACCCCGAAGCCGGCGCAGATGCGAACGGTGTCGAGCGTCTCCAGCTTGACGATCGTGGGATAGCCATGCTGACCTGCAAAGATGTAGTCGAAGCGCTGGCGAAGCCGCCGGACCGTTTCACCGGAGCCGTATCCGGGAATGGGTACCTTTCGCTTGTAACGAAGGACGCGCAGATCATCGATGCCGTGACAATGGTCGGCATGGTCGTGCGTCCAGAAAACGCCGTCGATCCTGGCTATTCCGTTGGCGAGGCATTGCTGGCGAAGGTCCGTCGACGTGTCGACGAGCAGCCGACCGCCCTCGTCGTTCTCCACCATGATGGATACGCGCGTTCTGCGGTTTTTCGGTTCCTCGGGATCGCAGGCACCCCAATCGCCATCGAGGCGAGGCACGCCGCTGGAGGTTCCGGAGCCGAGAACCAGGACTTTCATGCTGCAGCTTTTTTGAACAGTTTGAAGAAGTTATCTGTCGTTTCTGTCGCCAGTTCTTCTGCGCTCTTTCCGCGAAGTTCAGCAAGGAACTTTGCAGTGTCGCTCACATAGGCTGGCTCGCACGACTTGCCGCGATGGGGCACCGGCGCCAGGAACGGACTGTCCGTTTCGACGAGCAGACGACCGGCAGGGATAGTCTTTGCGACTTCCTGGAGGTCCTTCGCGCTCTTGAACGTGACGATGCCGGAAATTGATATCGACAGGCCGAGATCGAGAACATCCCGGCCGAATTGGGCCGATGCGGTAAAGCAATGGATTAGTGCCGGAAATTCCCCGCGTTCGGTTTCGTCCTGCAATATCTTCAGCGTGTCCGCTTCTGCATCGCGGGTGTGAATGATGACCGGAAGTCCGGTCTCGCGCGAGACATCGATATGCATGCGAAACAGGCGCTGCTGCGTGTCCCGGTCCGACTTGTCGTAGTAATAATCCAGTCCGGTTTCGCCGATCCCGATAACCTTTTCGTGCTGGGTCGCTTCCAGCAGTGTATCGCGAGCCAGATCGGCATGCGCATCGGCGTTATGGGGGTGGATGCCCACACTGGCCCAGACATCCGCTTCCCTGGCAGCTGTTCCTACGACTTGATCCCATTCGCTCTGCTTTGTCGAGATATTGAGGAATCCGCCGATTCCCGCCGCTCTACCGCGGTCCAGAACAGCGCCCTGCTCTTCGACGAGACCTTCGTATTCGAGGTGGCAATGGCTATCGATCAGCATCATGCAGCCTCCACCTCAGGAAGCTCGAGCCGCGGGAAGACCGGTTTGGGCGGATCTATCCGGTGACCATTTGCAGCAAGGGCGCCGAACCAGCTTTCGTCCGCCAGATCGGCGTAGGAGCGCCGCTCCGGATTGACGCCAAGCTGGTCCAGTATCTGACCCGCCTTGTCCGGGATCACGGGCTGGATCGCGAGAGCGAGGTCGCGAATGGCGATAAACAGTGTCAGCAAGACCTGACGCATGCGTTCCGGATCTGTCTTCTTGAGGGCCCACGGAGCCTGCTCGTCGACATACTGGTTGCATGCGTAAACCGCCTGCATCCATGCTTCGATGCCGTGCGAGAAGGCCAGAGCCTCGAACTGCGCGGGCAATTCCGTCCGGCAGGCGTTCTGGACATGCGAAAGAAGCGTCCGATCATCCCCTGCAGGCTCGAAAGAACCGATCTGACCGTCGAGGTTCTTCGCAATCATCGAAAGGGTGCGTTGCGCCAGATTACCGAAGCTGTTGGCGAGTTCGGCGTTGCAGCGCATCACGATCGCTTCCGGGGAATAGCTGCCGTCCTGGCCAAATGTGACTTCGCGCAACAGGAAGTATCGCAGGTTGTCGACCCCGAACTGATCCGCCAGGACGAGCGGATCGGTGACATTGCCCAGGGATTTCGACTCCTTCTGCCCCCTGTTCAGGAGGAACCCGTGGGCAAACACTTTCTTCGGGACCGCGATGTTCGCGCTCATGAGAAAGGCCGGCCAGTATATCGTGTGGAACCGGACGATGTCCTTGCCAATCAGGTGCAGATCTGCCGGCCAGAATTTTTTCCAGTTCTCGCTATCCTCCGGATAGCCGAGCCCCGTGATATAGTTCGTGAGCGCATCGACCCAGACGTACATCACGTGGTTGTCGCTGCCCGGAACCTTGACGCCCCAGTCGAAGCTGGTCCGGCTGATCGAAAGGTCTTTCAGCCCGCCTGAAACGAAGGCGAGCATTTCGTTCCGGCTGCGTTCGGGTTCCAGAAATCCCGGTGTCTCGAGAAGCTCCTTCAGCTGGTCCGCGTATCGCGACAGGCGGAAGAACCAGCTTTCTTCCACGGTCCATTCCACCGGGGTACCTTGCGGCGAGAGCTTTTCGCCCCCCTCCCCTTCGACGAGCTCCTTCTCGTCGTAATAGGCCTCGTCCCTGACTGAATACCAGCCTTCGTACCGGTCCAGATAGAGATCGCCATTCGCCTCCATCGCTTGCCAGATCGCCTGGCTTGCGCGGTGATGGTCGTCGTCAACCGTTCGGATGAAACGGTCATATCTGACATTCAAAGCGTCGCACATGGCCTTGAAATGACCTGACATCTCATCGGCGAGCGCGCGCGCGGTGGTGCCCTGCTCCTCCGCCTTGCGGGCCATTTTCAGCCCGTGCTCGTCGGTCCCGGTCTGGAACCGGACGTCCTTGCCATTCAGGGACTGGAATCGCGCGATGACATCGGCAGCGATTGCCTCGTAGGCATGACCGATATGCGGGCGCCCGTTCGGGTAGCTGATTGCGGTGGTGATATAGTATGGATCAGACATCGACCCGATCCCTATGAGGGGAAGCGGAGGCTAGCAAGTCGCCCAGACGGGCTAGAAGCAGGGCGGCATCGAAATTGTAGGTGGGAGCCTGTTCGGCAAGCGCCACGACCTGGCGATAGGCAGCATGGATAGCCGCGAGGGAGGAAGAATCGGCGTTCGGGACCTCGCCTGCCAGAACCGCGCAAGCGAGTTCGAGCGTCGCGCCGATCTTCTCCCTGTCCGGCCGCGCTCCGATGCGGGCGATCATCGCTTCGCGCCGCGTGCTGTCGGGATCGCCCTGCTCCACGATCTGCTTCATCGCCATGTAGACCGAACCCAGATCCTTCCGGACGAAATCGAGAGCGGCCCCGGGTGAGCCGGCCGCGGCGATCATGGCGGCTTCGATTGTCTCAGAATTCGCATCGGCGGCTTCCCGAGCCAGCAATTGTCTCAACTCCGTCGCCGGCACGGATCGGAACCGCAGCACCCGACAGCGCGACCGGATGGTCGGCAGCAGCCGCGCGGCATTGTGGGATACGAGGAAGAAGATCGTTCCTGCGGGCGGTTCCTCCAGGCTCTTGAGCAGGGCATTCGACGCGCCTTTTTCCAGATCGTCCGCGGCATCGATGACGATCGCGCGCCTGTCACCCAGGGTCGGTCGCGTTTCAAGCCTGCGCTGCATAGATCGGATCTGGGCGACAGGGATGTTCCGCTTGGTCTCGAAAGGCTTGCCCTCGGCGCGCTTCTTTTCTTCCTTCTCGTCTTTCGGAAGCCGTTCGAGAATGTGAATGTCTGGGTGGCTTCGCGGATCGGTGGTGGACGCGACGAGGTCCGCTGCCGCGGCAAGCGCGAACTGCATTTTCCCGAGACCCTTCGCGCCGGCGAGAAGCCACGCGTGGTGCATCCGTGCATCGGCCTGCGCATCGTGCCAAGCGGCCCAGGCGGCTTCATGACCGATGAGTGGCATCACCGGAGCTCCAGGCGATCGGCAACGGCCTCGACCACCCTTGCGTGGACTTGGTCGGCGTTCCCGGATCCGTCCAGCACCACGAAGCGGTGTGGCTCGTCGGCCGCGAACTTGCGGAAGGATTCGCGTACCGCACCGTGATAGGCGGCTGCCCGGCCGCCGATAGCATCGGAATTCCCGCCGTCCCGCCGGGCGAGCCTGTGCGCGATTTCTTCGTCCGCCACGTCGATCAGAATGGCGAGGTCTGGCAGCAGCCCGTCGCTTCCGAAGGTATGCAGGGCCTTGATGGTCTCGTCATCCAAGCCCCCCGCCCCGCCCTGGTAGGCGCGAGACGAGTCCAGGAACCGATCGCAGACCACGGTAATGCCGCTCGCGAGGGCGGGCGCGATCCTGTTGCTGACGTGATCCGAGCGAGCCGCAGCGAACAGGAGAGCTTCGGCCTTCGCGTTCCATTCCCTGCCCGGAGGATCAAGAAGGAGTTTCCTGATGGACTCCGCACCGTCGGTGCCGCCCGGCTCGCGGGTCAGGTCGACGGACAGGCCCAGCTTCTCGAGGTGGTCGGCGAGCATTTTCGCCTGGGTGGACTTGCCGGCCCCCTCCCCCCCTTCGAAGGCGATAAAGTGTCCCGTGCTCACCGGAAGACGCCCGCCAAACCGTTCACCACGCGTCGCGGGAAGGACGCCTGCTCGACCTTGTCCGCCGCTTCGAGCGGTATGACGGTGTCGGGCAGGCCCGGGGTCGCAACCACGAGATCGGCCACGTGCTCGCCCTTTTCGATCGGTGCGCGAAGGGGACCGCGATAGCGGATCGTCGCATCCTGTTCGCACGCGCTTCGCGATGGGCAAGCCAACACGACCGGATGCGAAGTCGTCAGGTCGACCGAGAAACGGTCTCCGTCCTGCACCTCGGCCTGGCCGACAACCGCCGCTTTCCCGAATAGCGATTTGCGCTGGAAGCCATCGAAGCCCCACTCTACGAGGTTGCGCGAAACCTCGGCGCGATCGCGGGAACTCCCCATGGCACCGACCACCATCACGATCCGTGTGTCGCCCCGTTTCGCGCTTCCGACGAAACCGTAGCCGGCATGGTTGGTGTACCCCGTCTTCACCCCGTCGGCGCCCGGGACGACCCCGGTGATCGGATTGTGGTTGGACTGGGCGATGCCGTTATAGCCGAACTCCGACTTGCCGTAGTACTGCCGGTATTCCTCCGGATGCCGTTCGATCAGCGCACGCGTGAGCTTCGCCAGATCGGCAGCCGTCGTGAAGGTCCGGCCCTCGTCCGGCCAGCCGTTCGGAGTACCGAAACGGGTATTGTTCATGCCCAGGCGACGCGCCTCGGCGTTCATGCGTTCGACCCAGCGGGAGACCGAACCGAGACTTCCCTCGGCGAGCATGATGGTGGCGTCGTTGGCCGAGATCGTCGTAATCGCGGTCAGCAGGTCGGCGACCCGGACGCGGTCGCCGGCTTCCAGGAACATGCGCGAACCCTGGCCCGTCCATTCCTTCGCGGCCTCGTCGCTCATCTCGAAGACGGTGTCGGGCTTGATCCTGCCTTCGTCCATCAATTCGAACGCGACGTAGGTCGTCATGATCTTGGTCATCGATGCCGGTACGAAACGGCGATCGGCATCCTTGGAGAACAGGACCTGGCCGCTGGACTGGTCGATCACCAGCGCGATCGGCGCATCGCGGGCGATAAGACTCGCTTCGCCCGGCGCGGGGCCCGCGCCGACGCCCAGCATCGATGCGGATACGCCGACGACCAATGCAGGAACCGTCTTGATGTGGATGTCTCCCCGCCACCGGCGGGGGCCGGCGGTCAGCCTGTCGTGAATACCTTGGCGTCGCTATAACCGGCAGCCCTGACCTTGGCGAGTGCCGCTTCGGCCTGTCCCCGATTGGCGAACGGGCCGGTGCGGACGCGGAAATAGGTGCCGGAACGCTCGACGAAGCCCCCGATCACCTTGGCGGCCCTGTCGGCATTGGCCCGATTGGAGAATGCCGCGGCCTGCACGACGAAGTTGCCAGGGGCAGCAGAGCGGACCGTGGCCGACGGACTTGCCGGGGCGGCGGACCGCGGGCGGGCTTCGCTGGTCTCGATCGCCAGCGGAGCGTATTGCGAAGGGCTACGCGGCGTCAGCGGCACTTCGCGCAGGGGCCGCAGGGGATAGTCGCTGTTGGCCTGTCGTTCCGGTGTCGACGGAAAAGCCCTGTCGAACGACCGGGCGGTATCGGCCTCCGCCGCGACCGACTGCGTCGGCGCGTTCACAGGTCGGGCAGGTGCCGCAGCGACCGTCGGCACAGGATCGGGACGCGGCTCGGGCGCGCTTCCGGCCTGTCGGGGGCCGGCGATATCCGCCCAGCCGCTCGCCGGGAGTTTCTCCGAGAGGACTGCCAGCAGTGCCTTGGGAGTTTCGAGCCTGGCCGGCGCCGAACCACCCTGCCGCAGCATGGCCTGCTCGACATCGGTCGGAAACACGCGGCGGATACGAATGGCGGCGCCGTCGGCGACACCCAGTTGCTGCGCCGCGGCGGGCGAAAGGCCCGCGAGACGCTCCGAGGTCATCGGCCCACGCCGGTCCACTCGTGCGAGGATGGTCCGGCCGTCCGTCAGCGAGGTGATCTCGACATAGCTCGGCAGCGGAAGCGTCTTGTGCGCGATGGATACGCCGGAGGCCTGACGGTCCAGTGCGGCGTAACCCAGCGCATCGTAATTCATCGTGTCGGCAGGGGTGTAGACCTCCCCGTCGACCGTGAACGGTTCGCCCAGCACGGTGCGTTCGGACGCCGCCAGCGGGGCCTCGTCGCCGGCGGTGCGGACCTCCAAGTAATCGCCGCCGCCGAAGCCGCAGCCGGTCAGGCCGAACACGCCTCCGATGGCCAGGAAACAGGCTTTCGCGTCATTGCGCAATCTCATCTGCAAGCAACCCCACACTCATCGCATAGTAGTTCGAGCAGTTGTATTCGAGGATAACCCTATAATTTGACGTTAAGGCCCATGCCCTGGTGCCGGGGCCGTCGGGCTGGAACAGGCTGACCAGCGTTTCGTCGGGCAGGTAGCCTTGCAGCGAAACGCCCAGCCGGCGCCATTCGGAAACGGGCTTGTACTCGCTGTGGCGCTCGTGGACGCGCGGGCACGTGGGGCCGACGATGGTGGAGCGGTACGCGTCGACGTCGAACCCGTCGGGCAGGAAGGCGCGCATGCCCCAGGGCTGGCCCCGTCGCCAGCCGGAATCCTCGAAATAGCGGGCGATCGAGGCAAGCGTGTCCGCCTGGTTGTTGAAGATGTCGGCCCGCCCGTCACCGTCGCCGTCCGTGGCCAGCCTGAGGTACACGCTGGGGAGGAACTGCGGATTGCCGAACGCCCCGGCCCAGCTCCCGACGAGGTCCGACCGGTCGTAGCCCTTGTCAGCGACCTTCATGAGAGCGATGAACTCGCCTTCGAAGAGCTCGCGCCGGCGGCCTTCCCATGCGAGCGTCGCGAGGGAGCGCGACAGGTCGAAATCGCCCTTGTAGCCGCCGTAATTGGTCTCGTGCCCCCAGATCGCCATCAGCACTTCGGCAGGCACACCGTAACGCTCCTCGATCCGGCTGTGGAGGTAGGCCGTGCGGGCGAAGGTCTCCCGCCCCCGCTGGATGCGCGTGGGGTTCACATGCGTGTCGAGATAGGGCTGGAGCCGGGGATAGCCGCTGCTGGTCGCGGAACCGGGCTGGCCCCGGTCGAGCTCGATCACGCGCATGTTGGGCGTCAGGCCTGCGGTCATCCGCCGGATCGTGCTTTCGCTCACCCCTTCGGCGCGGGCGCGCGCTTCCAGCTGTTCGACATAGGCGTCGAAGGAAACGTCCTGCGCTGCGATCTGCTGCGACGATGCGCCGGCGAGAAGGGCGACGAGGAAGATGGGGAGGTGGTTCAGCGTCATGCCCTGCTTGTCACACACCTTTTCTGTGCAGCCAATGAATTGCGACGGGTTGCCACAGAATTGTGCCATGCGGCTTTGTGGACGTGACAACCGGCCCGCCCGAGGCTAGCGGAACAGCACCGCGGACAGGTGGCAGAGCGGTTGAATGCACCGGTCTTGAAAACCGGCAAGGGTGCAAGCCCTTCGTGGGTTCGAATCCCACCCTGTCCGCCAGCCTTCCCCCGAAAGGTCAGCCTTCTTCCTCGTCCTGCTTCGGTGCGGCGTTCACGACGCTGCCCTTGGCGGGCTTCGACTTGTCGACCAGCGACTGGTCCTTGCGCTCCGTCTCCGGGTAGTCGTCAGCCTTGACCGAGGACTGGTTGATCAGCGCGCGGTGTTCCTTGATCGTCTTGCTGTCGGACGGCTTTTCGGGATCGGTACGTTCGGTCATGGAAACTCCTTTCCCTCGCAATGCCTGGCCGTGCGTGGCAGTTCCTCGTCTGCCGCGTCAGATGTGCAAAGCCCTGCCGTAGGCGCCCAGCACGCTTTCGTGCATGCTTTCGCTGATCGTGGGATGCGGGAAGACCGTCTGCATTAGTTCCACCTCGGTGGTCTCCAGCGTCTTGCCGACGACGAAGCCCTGGATCATCTCGGTCACTTCCGCGCCGACCATGTGCGCGCCCAGCAGTTCGCCGGTCTTCGCATCGAACACCGTCTTGCAGAAGCCCTCCGGCTCGCCCAGCGCGATCGCCTTGCCGTTGCCGATGAAGGGGAAGGTGCCCGCCTTCACCTCGTGGCCCGCTTCCTTCGCTTTCTCCTCGGTCAGGCCGACCGATGCGACCTGTGGGTGGCAATAGGTGCAGCCCGGTATGTTCGCACGGTCGAGCGGATGGGGATGTACGTCCTTGTTGCCCAGTTCCTGCGCGATGGCTTCGGCGCAGGTCACGCCTTCGTGGCTCGCCTTGTGCGCGAGCCAGGGTCCGGGCGTGCAATCGCCAATCGCCCAGAGACCCTTGGACTTCGTCCGCCCTAGCCCGTCGATCTGGATGAAGCCGCGATCCATTTCCGCCAGCTTCTCGACGCCGATGTCCTCCGTGTTGGGGACGATACCGATGGCGACGATGCAGTGGCTGAATTGGGTCTCGGTGGTCTTACCGTCCTTCGCCTTGATCTTCGCCTTTACGCCCTTGTCCGTGACATTGAGGTCCTCGACCCCTGCACCGGTCATGATGGTCATGCCCTGCTTGGACAGGCTCTTTTCGAGGAAGGCGGAGACATCCTTGTCTTCCACCGGCACGATCCGGTCGAGCATTTCGACCACGGTCACGTCCGCGCCCATGTCGTTGTAGAAGCTGGCGAACTCGATACCGATCGCGCCCGATCCGATGACCAGCAGCTTCTTCGGCATCTCGGCCGGCGTCATGGCGTGGCGGTAGGTCCACACGCGCTTGCCGTCGGCTTTCGCGAAAGGCAGGTCGCGCGCGCGTGCGCCGGTCGCCACGATCACATGCTTTGCAGTGAGCTTCTCTTCGCCCTTCTCCCCTTTCACGGTCAGCGAAGTCGGGCCGGTCAGCGTGCCCTCGCCCATGTGGACCGCGATCTTGTTCTTCTTCATCAGGTGCGTGACGCCCTGGTTCAGCTGCTTGGCGACGCCGCGGCTGCGCTTCACCACCGCTTCCAGGTCCGCTTCGATCTTGCCCGCGACTTTCAGGCCGTAATCACCGGCGTGTTCCATGAAGTGCTTGATCTCGGCAGAGCGGAGCAACGCCTTTGTCGGGATGCAACCCCAGTTGAGGCAGATCCCGCCTAGAAGTTCGCGTTCCACGATGGCGGTTTTCAGGCCCAACTGCGCACAGCGGATTGCCGCGACATAGCCGCCGGGTCCCGAACCGAGCACGATCACGTCGTAGTTTTCAGCCATGGCTACTCGTCTTTTCCTTGCATGCGTTTTCGGTGGCGGTCCGGGACATGGACCGCTCGAACGGGTTCAGAATCATGTGACTTTTGCGCGTTCTCCGGGGGCAGAGCGGGCCGGCGGCAGCGTCACGGTGTGGCTTTGCGGAACAGCCGAAAGTCACGGGCCGATCGCGGGAAGTCGCGCCGGGATTGCGGGATCGCTCGAACGTCACCGGCGGGGCATAGCGCATCGGATAGCCTGTAGGACAGCGTGTTGGTGGGCGATCACGCATCGTTCTCGGGAACGGGCTGTGCTGCCTCCGCGCGGGCGCGCACGGGGCGCGGCTTGTCGTCGTCCCCGAGCAGGACGAACTTGAACGTGCCACCCGCCACCTTGACCGTGACCTCGCCATTGCGCTCACGCGCGATTGCTTCGGCGACGATGGTAAGGGAGGTGCGACCGTATCGCTCGACCTCGCAGAAGACCGACAATTCGTCGCCCACGTCCATCGCGCCGGGAAAGGCGAAGTCGGTTGCGGAAACGACAACGGCCTTGCCCTCCCCCTCGCGGCTCGCCAGCGCCCCGGCGCCGAGCGCCATCTGGCTCATCAGCCAGCCGCCGAAGACACCGCCATAGGGATTGGTATCGGCCGGCATGGCCGTCGCACGGATCATCAGGTGCCGGTCAGCCAAGCTGCATCGCCTCCACCGGCGCGGCGAGCGCGATCGACAGGGCGATCGTGAGAACGATCGCGACAATGACCTTGGCGTCGACCTTGGTCGTGATCCCGCCCATGGTGATGAAGAAGTTGTTGAACAGTCGCTTGGGCAGCATGAACAGCGCCGCGAAAGTGAGCAGGTAGATCGCCAGCCACCAGACCGGGTCGCCAGCCGCCACGAGGTTCGCCAGCAAAGCGCCCGCTAAGTTCGGGATGATCAGCATCACGCCCGCGGCCGCCGCGAAAAACATCTGGATGGCGAGTTGCCCGGGCCAGAAGGACACCGGGTACTGGCGCAGCTGCGCATTGGCGAGACCCATCGCGAGCGCCATGCCGGCGGGCACCAGGAGCGGGAGGAAGAAAGCGAGCCAGAGGGACAGGTACATCGCGATCAGCCCGCCTTACCGGTCACGTAATCGGCATCCACCCAACCCTGCCTGCAGGGACCGGTGTAATTACGTTCGCCTTCCGCCGTGCCGCGCAGTTCGCAATCGGTCGCGCCGTTGGCGGGGCCCGAATAGATCACAGCGTTCCAGCCGTTCTCGGTACTGCAGACGAACACCTCCTGCCCGTCTTCCAGCCGATCCCGTTCCTTGACCAGCGTGCTCGGCGCATCGCGTACGGAAAGGTACTCGATATCGGCATCGGCGAGGCCCGCGACCACGCCCGATTGCTGGCAGGACATGGTCCCCGGCCCACCGGCACCGACACGGATCGGCTTGGGTATCGGGCCGTCATATCCGGCCGTCGCCGCGCCTTGCGATGCGCCATCGTCCGGCATTGCACCGGATGCATTGGCGCCCGGCTGTGGCTCGCCGGTCAAGGCGGCTTCGTCGGACTGTTCGCTGCAGGCTGCGGCAAGGAAGGCAAGTGCCGCGATAGCGAGGCTCGCCCGCCTCATACGACGAGCCCCAGCGGTTCCTCGCAAAGCTGCTTGAACGCCGCCATCAGCTTCGCGCCGTCCGCGCCGTCGATGGCGCGGTGATCGAAGCTGCCGCTGGCGGTCATCACGGTCGCGACACCCAGTTCGCCGTCCACGATGTAGGGCCGCTGTTCACCGGCGCCGACGGCCATGATCATGCCGTGGGGCGGATTGATGACCGCGTCGAACTGCTTGATTCCGAACATGCCGAGATTGGAAATGCTGGCGGAGCCGCCCTGGTACTGGTGCGGCTGCAACTTGCCCTCCCCGGCCTTTTCCACAAGGTCCTTCATCTCGGTCGAGATCTGGGCGAGGCCCTTGGTATCGGCGTGGGTCACGATCGGCGTGATCAAGCCCTTGGGCGAGGCGACCGCGACGGCCACGTCGGCGCGCGTGAAGCGGTGGAGCGTCTCGCCCTGGAAGCTGACATTGCATTGCGGTTCGCGCACCAGTGCGCGCGCCAGCGCCTTGATCAGCATGTCGTTGACGGAAAGTTTCACGCCATCGGGTTCGAGCGAGGCGTTGAGCTGCTTGCGCAGGTCGAGCAACTTGTCGAGGCGCACGTCCACCGAGAGGTAGTAGTGCGGAACGGTCTGCTTCGCTTCGGTCAGGCGCTTGGCAATGACCTTGCGGACATTGGAGAGCTTTTCTTCCTCGAACGGGGTGCCGCCATCCGGCTGACCGGACGCCTGAGAGCCCTGGGCGGCAGGCGCGGAGTCCTTCTCCGCCTTGGCAGCGGATGCCGCCTGCGGTTTCGCATCCTCCACATCGGCCTTGACGATCCGGCCGCGGGGGCCGCTGCCTTCGATGGTCGCAAGATCGAGGCCCTTCTGGTCCGCGATACGCCGTGCGAGCGGCGAGGCGATGATGCGCTTGCCATCCTGCACCGGTGCGGCAGGCGCTTTCGTCGTTTCCTGCGAGGGCTTGTCCTTGGCATCGCCGCTCGATGCGGGGGCCGGGGCGGGCTGGTCGTTGGAAGTCTTTTCCGAAGCGGAAGAGGTGTCGGCCTTTCCGTCCGACTTGGTGTCGCTGCCGCCGGATGCATCCGCGGAAGCGACGTCGGACACGTCCTCGCCCTCTTCCGCGAGGATCGCGATGACAGTGCCGACGGCCACGTTCTCGCTGCCTTCCGCGACGACGATCTTGGCGAGCGTGCCCTCGTCGATCGCTTCGAACTCCATCGTCGCCTTGTCGGTCTCGATCTCGGCGATGATGTCGCCCGGCTCGATGCTGTCGCCTTCCTGCTTCAGCCATTTCGCCAGGGTGCCTTCCTCCATCGTGGGGGAAAGGGCGGGCATCTTCAGTTCAGTCGGCATGCATGCTCCGGTTCAGGGGGCGCAGTTTGCGTGTGGCGTGCTTTGCCGACTTGCGTGCGCGCGGGCAAGGTTCTTGCGTGTGTTTACGTTTGCGCTGATACTGGCGCAAAGGCTTCGGCACGCAATCGTGGGATGGGACATGCGGGCATATCTGGTCGTGATGGATGAAACGGCGGAAGCGCAGAAGGCGCTGCGCTTCGCATCGCATCGCGCGATGAAACTTGGCGACACGGTGCAGATACTGGCGCTCGTGTCGCAGCAGAACTTCAATGCCTTCGGCGGCGTGCAGGCGACGATCGAGCAGGAAGCGCGCGACCGGGCCGAAGTGCTGGCGAGCAGCGCAGCCGGCAGCATCTTTTCCGAAAGTGGCAAGATGCCGACGATCACGGTGAAGGTCGGCGAGTGGCAGGCGGCGATCCGCGAATACCTGTCCGAGCACCCGGAAGTCATCGCGCTGGTGCTGGGTGCGGCGGAGGACGGTTCGCCCGGCCCCCTGATCAGCCATTTTTCCGCGCATTCGGGCAATCTGCCCTGCCCCCTCTACATCGTGCCGGGGCACTTCACGAACGAACAGATCGACGAACTCGCCGCCTGACCGGTCAGGTCAGCGTACCGCGCGCCGGATAATCGTTCTCCAGCACGTAATCGATTCCTTCCAGCAGCTTGTCGAGCGGCGGGCGGGCGAACGGGCCGCTCTGCACGGCCGCGAAAAACAGTTCCTGCTCCGGCGTGATGAGGAAGATGCCGGGTTCGGAGAACACCTCCGGCTCGTCGCTGTCGGGGCGCTTTTCCGAAATGTAGAGGCCCCATTTGCGGGCTTCCTCCTCCGGCAGGTCGTAGACGAGCGGCAGGTCGCCGGTCTTCCATTCCTCGTCGACCGTCATGGCACGCTCCTTGTCGTCCATGCTTATCGCGAAGGGCGAGATGCCGCGCTTCGTGAATTCCTCCAGCTTGCCTCCGAGCTCCTCAAGCTGCGACTTGCAGATCGGGCAGTGCCTGCCGCGGTAGAAGACCAGCATCGTAAGGTTGTCGGGACTCTGCTTGGCGAGTTCGAAACGGGCCTGGATCGTCAGGGGCAGATCGATGTCGGGGACCTTCTGGCCGGGCTTCAGCATGGGCAATTCTCCGTGTGGGGGTTTCACCCAACAATGCGAGGCTGGAGCGCCTGTTCCGGCCGGCTATCGCTTGCCCCGACCCTGGTGCCGGATATTGCCGGGCCGTCCGCGCTTGCCCGTCTTGTACTTGCCCTTGGCAGCCGGTCCCTTGCCGCCGCCCTTGTGCCGGGGCGGCGGGCGGTTGCCGCGCGTCTCGATCGCATTGCCGTCGCTGTCCAGCGGCACGAACTTGAGCGCGCCCGTCAGCGGGTTCGCCTCCCCCAGCTTGAGCTTCAGCTTGTCGCCAGTAGTGTAGCTGGTGCCGCTGTCCTCTCCGATGAGTGCGCGCGCGGCCTCGTCATACCGGAAATGCTCGCGGCCGAGCGTCGACACCGGGACGAGCCCGTCGCCGCCCAGCCCCACGATGGTCGCGAAGAAGCCGAAATTCTGGACACCCGTGATCCGCGTCTCGAAGGTTTCGCCCACGCGCCCGGCCAGCCATGCGGCGACGTAGCGGTCGATGGTGTCGCGCTCCGCCTCCATCGCGCGGCGTTCGGTCTGGCTGATCGCGTCGGAAATCTTCGCCAGGTCGGCGCGGTCGGTTTCGGACAGGCCGCTCGCCTCGGGAAGCTTCCCGTGGGGTTTGGGCTGTTCGAGCTTGAAGGCATCGACCAGCGCGCGGTGCACCAGCAGGTCGGCATAGCGCCGGATAGGCGAGGTGAAGTGCGCATAGCTGCCGAGCGCGAGACCGAAATGCCCGGCATTGGCAGGCCCGTAATAGGCCTGCGTCTGGCTGCGCAGGACCGCTTCCATGACCTGCGCCTTTTCGGATTCGTCCGAGACGTCCTTCAGCATCCGGTTGAACAGACCGGGCGTGATGACCTGGCCTAGCGCCAGCTTGCGACCGAAAGTCTCGAGATATTCGCGCAGCGCGATCAGCTTCTCGCGGCTCGGCGGTTCGTGGATGCGGTAGACGACCGGCGCGGTCTTGCTCTCCAGCGCCTTTGCCGCCGCGACATTGGCGGAGATCATGAAGTCCTCCACCACGCGATGCGCATCCAGCCTTTCGCGCACGGCGATCTCGGCGATCTTGCCCTTCTCGTCGAGGACCACCCGACGTTCCGGCAGGTCCAGTTCCAGCGGATCGCGTGCGTCGCGGGCGGAGGCCAGGGCCTTCCACGCGGACCAGAGATGCTGCAGGTTCTCGCCAGCGCGGTCCTCGTCGATCCGGGCCTGTGCCTCTTCGTAGGCGATGACCTCGTCGATCCGCACCAACGCGCGGGTGAAGCGGTGGCCGGTGATTGTGCCGTCGGCGGAAATGGTCAGGTGGCACGCCATCGCCGCCCGGTCTTCGCCGGCGCGCAGCGAACAGACGTCCGCGCTCAGCACCTCGGGCAGCATCGGGACCACGCGGTCGGGAAAATAGACGGAGTTGCCACGCTTGCGCGCCTCGCGGTCGAGCGCGCCGCCGGGGCGAACGTAGAAGCTGACATCGGCAATCGCGACGAGCGCGTTGAAGCCGCCATTGCCGTCGGGTTCCGCCCAGATGGCATCGTCATGGTCGCGCGCATCCGCCGGGTCGATCGCGACGATCGGCAAGTGGCGCAGATCCTCGCGATGCTCCGCGCTGAGGTCCAGCTTCGCGGCGCGCTCTGCTTCTTCGATCGCGGCATCGGGGAAGACGTGGGGAATGCCGTGCTTGGAAATCGCGATGAGGCTGAAGCTTTTGGGCGCAAGCGGGTCGCCGTAGATCTCGACCACCTTGACCCCGGCGCGCGGGCTGCGGCCGGACCGTTCGGCCAGGACCAGCTGCCCCGCTTCCGCCCCGGCAAGGTCGCTGATGGGCGATGAACTGCGCACGCGTTTGTCGGTGGGTGCGAGCCACGCCTTGCCGCTGCCGTCGATCTCGACCACGCCCAGGAGGCCTTCGGTCTTTTGCGGCAGCTTCTTCATCACATGCGCGATCCATCCGCGCCCGGTCTCTTCCGTGCGTGCCAGCACCCGGTCGCCGACCTTGAGCGCTGCATGCGCCTTCTTGCCGCGCTTGCTCTCGATGAGTCGCAGGCGGGGCGGTGTCTCCCCGCTATCGGGTTGCCAGCTTTCCGGCACGGCGAAGGGATCGCCGTCCTCGATCTCCGCAACGCGCAGGACGGTCACCTTGGGGACCCCGCCCATGCGATGATAGGCGGTCTTCTTGCCGTCGATCAGGCCCTCTTCGGCCATGTCCTTGAGCAGGCGCTTGAGAGCGATCTTCTCCTGCCCCTTCAGCCCGAAGGCCTTGGCGATTTCCCGCTTGCCCGCGGGCGTTTCCGACGTCTGGATGAATTCGATTACCTGTTCGCGCGATGGCATTCCGGCCACGCGCTGGTTCTTTTTTTGATTTGTCATGTGCCCCTCATATGGGGGCGGGCCTAGTCGCTGTCATCCTCGGATGCGGAAAGCGGTTCGAAGGCCCCGCCCGGAACGGCGCTGGCAGCGGGCGAGCAATAACCGGCATTGCAGGCCCGGACCCCGAAGATCCAGTCGTCCCCGCGCAGGTCGGCAGTGTAAGTGAAGGTCCCCCCTTCCGCAGCAGCGCTGCCATTGGCCGACACTGGTCTGTCGAGATAGGTCAGCCCGATCGGCTCCGGCCAGTCGGGTTCGTTTGTGCGACGCGCCAGCACTTCGTAGATCTGCGCACCCGGCACCGCTTTCCACGTGATTTCGGTATCCACGCGGACGGCTGCATCGGCCGTCACTTCGGGCGGCATCGGTGCCATGGCAAGCCGGTGCAGCGCGCGCACGTTCAGTTGCGATGCGCGGGTGAGGTAGGTCCAGTCGAGTTCGTCGATCGTGTCGCCATAAGTCACGCCATCTTCGGTGCGCAGGTCCTGGTGCTGGTGATCGTAATCCTCGACCGCGACAGTGATCCGCACGGCCGGATATCCTTTGTCGAGAAACGGGATCTGGTCCCCGCCCCGCCCCATCCTGTCCGTGCGCCAGATTTCGCGCACCTGCATGCCCGACGGCACATCGGTGGCGACATCGTCCAGCCAGCGGGACAGGTTGCGGCCCGGGCTGTCGTTCTCGCCGCCGAAGCGACGCTGCAACGCGCGCAGTTCCTCGGTCGAATCCGCCCGCAGGCCTTCGGAAAAGACCCGGACGTGTTCGGCATCGCAGAACCCGTCTGACCCGCAGCTGTTGCCGATCATGTCGTTGTTGAGCACGGCCTTCACCCTCATGCCCTGCTCCTCGACCCAGTCGGCCAGGATCTGCGCGCCGTAAAGGCCCTGCTCCTCGCCGGTCAGGAGAGCATAGATGATGGTGGACGGGTATTCCTGCTGCGAAAGGATGCGCGAAGCCTCCAGGATCATGATGCTGCCGGACCCGTCGTCGTTCGCACCCGGGGAATCCGCCGTTGCGTTCATCACGTCCGACACGCGGGTATCGTAATGGCCTTGCACGATGATGACTTCGTCCGGGCGTTCGGTGCCGCGCTGGATGGCGACCGCGTTGCGGATGAGCGTATCGGTGGGGATACGCCGGCCGTCGGCCTCCACCACGCGCTCGACCGATTGCACGTCCAAGCAATTACCGCACCGGCTGCCGATCCTCCGGAATTCGTCCAGCGCCCAGTTCACCGCTGCTCCGACGCCGCGTTCGGGATCGGTTTGCGTGGAAAGGGTATGGCGCGTGCCGAACCCGACGATCGTGTCCATGTCGGCCCGCAGCCGATCTTCCGAAACCTGTGCGGCGAGGCGGTCCGTCAGCTCCGTGCCGTCTTCGCCAGCGGTCTGCGATGCTTCGGACTGGGCCTGGACGGCCTGCGGGGCGGTGCCTGCCAGAAGCAGGGCGAACAACGAAAGATGCCTGATCATGCTTCCTTTTCGCGTGCGAAGGCACGCTTGGCAAGCATCGCTTCGGTCAGGCGCCGACCGGCTCCGGGCCATATCGGTTTGGGCCTTCGTCCGACTTCATGACGCCAAAGACAATCACCACCAGGTAGCCAATATAGGACAGCGCGCTGTAGGCGTAGAGTTCGCTCTGCCGCGCCATGGTGTCCGCCGGGCTGCCGGGCGTCATGCTCGCCTGCATCACGGCCAGCACATCGTCCAGGTACGCGTAATTGTAGAGGGCGGATCCGAAGACCGGAACGTAGGCGGCCAGCAGCCACCAGCCGCTCTTGCCGGAATCGTGCAACCGCCTGACGAAGGAGGCCGCGAACAGGATCCCCGACACGATCGTGACAGCCAGACCGACCAGCACCTGTCGCTCCATCATGCCCGCCATGTTGCCGAGCATCATGCGTTCGAGGTCCTCGGGCTGGGCGCCGGACTGGCCCGCATCGAATGCGGCGGAAAACATCTCGAAATAGACAGGCGCGATGGTGATGATCGATACCGCGAACTGCAGGACCACCAGGAACAGCAGGTAGAGCCAGAAGGTCGAACGCGCATCGCGGCCCGAAAAATTGAACAGGTTGCGAAGACTGTATCCGATGCTGCCGATCATTTGCGTTTCCCCCTTGGCTCTCGATCCGTGAGTGTCAGTACGCCCTGGCGAGCAGGATCCGCTCCTTGGCCGGACCGCCGCCGAAGATGCAGGTCCCGTCCGCCGGGGCAGAGCCTGCAGGAACGTTTCGGATGGTCAGCTTCAGCGCTTTCAGCCGTTCCACGACCGCTTCGAGTTCCGCACCCGTAGGCCGCGACCATTGCACTTCCACCCAGCCGGGGTAGCAATTGCCTTCGGTGAAATGCGCCTCGACCTCGTCGAAACCGGTGACGCCGCGCGTGATGCGCTCGTCGCGGAATTGCCGTGCCGCATCGTACAGCGAGTGCTGGATGTCCTCTAGCAGCTGGCCGATCTGGGCCGAAGCGTCGGAATGCGAGGGTGCCTGGAAATCGGGCTTGCCGTTCTCCGCCCAGAGGCGGTCGCGCCGCAGCAGGCTGACGACGCCGTTTTCCATGTCGCGTCCGCCGACCTCGATGATGACGGGCGCGCCCTTGCGGACCCAGTCCCAGCGCTTGGCGGCCGCCTTGCCCGGTTTCAGATCCAGCAGGACGCGCACCGGTTCGCCCAAAGCCGACTGCCGCGCCATCGCATCGCGCAGCGTCTCGCAATAGGCGATAAGCGCATCGTCTTCGGGCTTGTCGCGCAGCATGGGCAGGATGACGACCTGCCACGGGGCGATCGTGGGCGGCACGCGCAGGCCATCATCGTCGCCATGAGTCATGATGACGCCACCGACCATGCGCGTCGAAACGCCCCAGCTGGTCGTGTGGCACAATTGCTGCGTGCCCTCGCGGTCCTGGTAGCGGATGCCCGAAGCCTGTGCGAAATTGGTGCCGAGATAGTGGCTGGTCCCGGCCTGCAGCGCCTTGCCGTCCTGCATCATCGCTTCGATGGACCAGGTTTCGACGGCGCCGGGGAAACGTTCGTTCTCGGGCTTTTCGCCGGCGACGACCGGCATGGCGAGGTCTTCTTCCGCGCAGGCACGATAGACCTCCAGCATGGTCATGGTGTGGTCCTGCGCCTGTTCCCTTGTCTCGTGGGCGGTGTGGCCTTCCTGCCAGAGGAACTCGCTGGTGCGCAGGAACATGCGGGTGCGCATTTCCCAGCGTACCACGTTGGCCCACTGGTTCGTCAGCAGCGGCAGGTCGCGCCAGCTCTGCACCCAGCGCGCCATCGCATCGCCGATGATCGTCTCCGACGTGGGACGCACCACGAGAGGTTCTTCCAGCTTCGCTTCGGGATCGGGGATCAGGCCCCCTTCCCCGTCGGCGATGAGGCGGTGGTGGGTGACCACGGCCATTTCCTTCGCGAAGCCTTCGACATGCTCGGCCTCCCGCTCGAAATTGGACAGGGGGATGAAGATCGGGAAATAGCAGTTGTCGTGGCCCTTGGCCTTGATCCGCGCGTCCAGCAGGCGCTGGATGCGTTCCCAGATGCCGTACCCCCACGGCTTGATGACCATGCAGCCGCGCACGCCCGATTCCTCGGCAAGGTCGGCGGCCGAAATGACTTCCTGGTACCAGGCTGCGAAATCGTCTGCGCGCCGGGTCGAAAGGGCGTGGCGGATGTTGGACACGGGGTGCGGTGCTTTCCTGGCTTGTGCGGATTCGAGAACCGCGCCCTAGCGCCCGCGCGGCTGCGAAGTCGAGAGGGGCCGGCGCATGCGCGCGCTATTTGCCCAGTTCGTCCAGCCTCTTCTGCATCGCGGCCATCTGGTCGCGCAGCGCCGCGATGTCGTCATCCTTCGCAGCCGGTTGCGCAGATTGTTTCTGGGCCGGGGGAGCGGTATCGGCCTGCCTCGATCCGCCGAGGCCGGGCATGAAGGCTTCGCCCATGGCGCGCATCATGGCCAGGTTGTTCTCCGCCAGCTTGGCCAGCGGATTTCCGGACATAAAGGCCTCCTGGAACTGCTCGCGGTTCTCGCGGAAGTTCTTCATGCTGGCCTCGAGATAGCTCGGCATCAGCGCCTGCATCGAATTGCCGTACATGGCGATCACGTCGCGCAGGAAGCTGACGGGCAGCATCTGCGCCCCGCCCGCTTCTTCTTCCATGATGATCTGGGTCAGGATGGATCCGGTGATGTCGTCGCCCGATTTCGCGTCGATTACCACGAACTCGGCCCCCTCGCGGGTCATCTTCGCAAGATCGTCCAGCGTGATGTAGCTGGAGGAACCGGTGTTGTAGAGACGGCGATTGGCGTACTTCTTGATCGTGATCGGTTCGTCGCTGCCGGGTTTGCGCTTTGCCATGTATGTCCATCCGAACGCTGCAGGAATTGCTGCACTAGCAGGTGCAGCATGTGCAGTGCAACAAGTGCGGAAATTCAGGCGCTTCCGAAGCGGGACCCGAGCGTGGTCAGCAGCTCGTATTGCGACAGCCCGGAAAGGCGCGCGGCGGTGGGGAGGTGGTACGGCAGGTCGAGCCAGTCCCCTTCGCGCAGGTCCGGCGCATTGCTCAGATCGACGACCACCATGTCCATCGACACGCGCCCCAGCAGCGGGACTTCCGTGCCCTGGTGAAGCAAATATCCCTCGCCACCCCAGCTGCGCAGGAAACCGTCGGCATAGCCGAGCGAGACGACGGCGATATCCATCGGCTGCGACGCGACGAAGGTGGCGTTGTATCCCACGCTCTCGCCCGGCGCGATCCGGCGGCGCTGGATGATGGCGGCTTGCGGGAAGGCGACCTGCGCGATGGCGTCTGCCAGCTCGCGTCGCGGTATCCCGCCATAGAGCGATAGGCCCGGGCGCGACAGGTCGAAGTGATACGCAGGGCCGAGCGCGATCCCGGCGCTGTTCGCGAGGCTGCGAAGGCGATGCGGGACCTGCCTCGCGACGCTCTCGAAAGCGGTCAGCTGCTGCGCGTTCATCGCGACGTCCTCGTCCGCGCAGGCAAGGTGGGACATCAGCGTGTCGATCTCCAGCCCGCGAATGGGCTCGCTTCCCCCTTCCGCCGGACCGATACCGAGGCGATTGATGCCGGTATCGACCATAAGGTGGCACGGCCCCCCGCCCGTATCGAGCCATATCGCAGCCTGATGCACGCTGTTGATGACCGGCAAGGCGCCAACGGCACGTGCATACTCGGCCTCCGCCGCATTGCCGATGCCATGCAGCACGGCGATCTGGCTGGCGGGGACATGCGCGGCCACGGCCTCCACCTCGCTCCAGTGCGCGACGAAGAAGTGCCGCGCGCCCGCCTCGCGCAGGACCGGCACGACGTGCTCGACCCCGAGCCCGTAGGCGTTGGCCTTTACCGCAGCGCCCGCCGTTGCAGTCCCGGACAAGCGATCCAGCGCGGTCCAGTTCGCGGCAAGTGCATCGGTATCGATCCGCAGCCTCAGTGTCGGAGGCGGACTAGTCGGCACGCGCTTCGAAATCCTTCGGCGGTCCGGCCGGCAGGCCCCACCAGGCGACGACCAGACCGAACGCGACCACGATCCATGTGTACCAGAGCCCGGCGTAAACGTCGCCCGTGCGCGCCACGATGAAGCCCGCAATCAGCGGCAGGAACCCGCCGAGATAGCCGGCGCCGATATGGTAGGGAATGGACATGGAACTGTAGCGGATCTGAGCGGGGAACATCTCTGTCAGGAGGGCGGCGACCGACCCATAGGTGAGCGCGGACAGCATGGCGAGGGCCAGCAGCAGTGCGAGGATGCCGAGGAGGTTCGCGAACGGCGGAGTCTGTGGTGTGAAGTCGAAGCCCGACGCGCTCAGCCGTGCCTGCAATCCGTCCCTGCGCGCCGCACCGTCCTCGAACCATTGCGCGTCCAGCGCGACGGGTTCGCCGCCGACCGTGAGAGCGAGATCGTCGGCATCCCGCACATCGTATCGCACGCCGCTGGCGGTCAGAGTCTCCAGGATTTTCCCGCAATCGGTCTGTTCGCGATCGAACAGGTCGGCGAAGGGATCGGTGACGCATTGCGGTCCGCTGACCACGACCGGGCTGCGCTCCGCCGCCTGCGCCAGTCCCGGATTGGCGAGATTGCCCATCGCCCAGAACAACGGGAATATGGCGAACAGGGTAAGCAGGGCCCCGATGATGATGGGCTTGCGGCGCCCGACCCGGTCCGACCAGCGGCCGACGATGACGTAGAAGCCCATCGAGATGAGCCCCGCCACGAGCAGGACGAGTTCGACCGTCAGCCCCTCCATCCGCATGTCGCGCTGCAGGAACGAGAGGCTGGAGAAGAACGCCGTGTACCAGATCGTCGTCAGGACACCGGTAATGCCGAACAGCGCCACGAAGATGCGCTTCTTGTTGCCCGGATAGGCGAAGCTTTCAACGAAGGGGTTGGACGCGGTCTGTCCGGCGGCCTTCATGGCCTTGAAGACGGGGCTTTCCGAAAGCTTCAGGCGCATCCAGAGGCTGATGCCTAGGAGGACGACGGACAATAGGAAGGGTAGTCGCCAGCCCCAGTCGCTGAAGGCTTCCTCCGGCATCAGGGCGCGGCAGGCGAGGACCACCATGATGCTGAGGACGAAGCCTCCGACGACGCTTGCCTGTATGAAGCTTGTATAGAACCCGCGCTTTTCGGGCGGAGCGTGCTCCGCGACATAAATCGCCGCGCCGCCATATTCGCCGCCCAGCGCGAGCCCCTGCAGGATTCGCAGGAGTATGACGATGGCAGGTGCGGCCAGCCCGATGGTCTCGGCACTGGGCACGAGCCCGACACCGGCCGTCGCTAGGCCCATCACGGTCACGGTCACGAGGAAGGTGTATTTGCGGCCGAGGCGATCGCCGAGATAGCCGAACAGGATCGCGCCCAAGGGCCGGAAGCCGAAGCCGATCGCGAAGCCCGCCCACACCAGCAGGATCTGCAGCGTCTCGTTGTCGCTGGGAAAGAACGCCGCGCCGATGAGCGCGAAGAGCGTGCCGTAGATGAAGAAATCGTACCATTCGAAAATGGTCCCCGCCGAACTGGCCGCGATGACGAGCCGGATTTCCTTCGCGCTCGGTTCGCGCTCGGCGGTATCGGTTGCATCCACCAGTCGGTCCCTCCCCTGTCTCGCTGCGGATAGTGCGCAGTCGTGAGGGAAAGCTACTGCGATGCTTCCCGCTTGGAAAGCGCCTGCTGCGCGGCCTTCCACGGCAGGATGATCGCGCCGTGACGCCCAGGATAGCCGCGCGCGTCGGTCAGGATTTCGATGCCCGGCCAGTCGGGGACGGCATCCTCGTCTGCCAGCCACCGCTCGAGTTGGTCGAGGGTCCGCGCCAGATCGTCTGACGAAGAGCCTCCGGCCGACCGGGCGAAGATGGCGGCCGCGGCCTGCCCGATGGCGCAGGCGCTGACCTCCAAGCCGATCGGGTCATCTGCGGCATTGCCGTAGCTGATCCGGACGACGCTCCCGCAACTGCGGGAGCGCGCATCGCCGACATGGGGAGCCGACGCATCGAACGGGTATCGCGCCAGCTCCACCGCGAGACCGAGAATTTCCGGAGTGTAGAGGGAGCCTGCGCTTCCGGCGCGGGTCAATTCCCGTCCTCGTCGTCGCTTCCGCGAAGCTGCGCGCGGCGCTGCTCGATCAGCTGGACCAGGCCATCGGCGCTGGCGTTGATGACCGGGTAGGTCCGCGCCGTGGTGATCCATGCCGGGCGACCGGCCACGCCCCAGACCGTATCATAGCCAAGGACGAGCAGGGAAAACGCAATCACGACGATAAGCGCGCCCTTCACAAGGCCGAAGCCGAAACCGAGCACGCGATCGACGGGACCGAGCACCGACTTGCGGGACGCTTCCCCCGCCCTGCCCGCGATGAGCTTCATCGCGGAATAGGGAATGAGGAGCAGCAGCACGAAGGCCAGGATGGCGGCGCCTGTCAGCTGTCCGATATAGGGAAGGAGGAAATCGGTGAGCGGCGTGTGGAGGTAATGTATCGCGAACATCGCGAGGATCCAGGACGCGAGCGAGAGCACTTCCTGCACGAGGCCGCGCATGAAGCCACCGACCGCGGCCACGCCCACGATCACCAAGACGATAATATCGAAGCCCGTCATGCCGTCCGCGGAATTAGGTCCGTCCCATCACCTGGTCAACGAGATTGGCCAACTTACTGAGACCACGGTAGTTAAGGTCCGGTGAATCGGACTTGCTGTCGGCCGTTTCGCGCGGACCGTAGCCGATACGGAAGCCGAGCTTGGCCGATTCGCGAAGCCGCAGGCCGGCATGGGCCACGGGACGGATTTCCCCCGCAAGCGAGACCTCGCCGAAGCACACGGCACCGGACTTGATCGGCGTGTCGGCCAGTGCCGAGACCAGCGCCGCGGCGACGGCTAGATCCGCCGCAGGGTCTGACAGGCGGTACCCGCCGGCGACGTTGAGATAGACTTCGGCTGTGCTGAAACTGAGCCCGCAGCGCGACTCCAGCACAGCCAGCAGCATGGCGAGCCGGCCGCTGTCCCAGCCCACCACGGCGCGGCGCGGCGTGGCGCCGCTCTGGAGCCGCACGATCAGCGCCTGTATCTCGATCAGGACCGGCCGCGTGCCTTCGAGCGCCGGGAACACCGCGCTGCCGGCCAGCGGCGTCTCGCGGCCGGAGAGGAACAGCAGGGATGGGTTGGCGACCTCCTCCAGGCCGGCGCCGGCCATGGCGAACACGCCGATCTCGTCGACCGCGCCGAACCGGTTCTTGATGGCGCGCAGGATCCGGTACTGGTGGCTGCGCTCCCCTTCGAAGCTCATCACCACGTCCACCATGTGTTCCAGCACGCGGGGGCCGGCGATGCTGCCGTCCTTGGTCACGTGACCGACCAGCACGAGGGCGCAGCCGTGTTCCTTGGCGTACCGGATCAGTTCGAAGGCGCATCCGCGGACCTGGCTGACCGTGCCGGGCGCCCCTTCGATCGTATCGGAATGCATCGTCTGGATCGAATCGATCACCAGGAAGGCGGGTGCTTCCATCGACTTCAGCGTCGTCAGGATATCGCGCACGGATGTCGCGGCCGCCAGCTTGATCGGCGCGTCCGCCAGTCCGAGGCGGGACGCGCGCAGCCGGACCTGCCCAGCGGCTTCCTCGCCGCTGATATAGACCGTCTGCCCGCCTGCCTTCGCGATGCTGGCGGCAGCCTGCAGCAACAGCGTGGATTTGCCGATGCCCGGATCGCCCCCCATCAGGATCGCGGAACCGGGGACCAGTCCGCCCCCGAGTGCGCGATCGAGTTCAGCAAGGCCAGTCGCGCGGCGCTTCAGGACCTCGCCCGGCGCATCCAGCGGTTCGAACTCTACCCGGCGACCGCCGCTGGAGAGATCGTGCTTCTGCGAAAAAACAGTAGCGGGTACGTCCTCCACCATCGTGTTCCATTCCGCGCAATCGGGGCACTGCCCCTGCCACCGCGCGGACACCGACCCGCAGGCCTGACAGACATAGCGTTTCTTCGGCTTGGCCATCCCCGGCCAATAAGCGGAACATAGGTGGAACGCAATTGCCTGTCGCGGATAATCCCGCCACTAAAGGCGGATGCGGCAGAAGGAACTCAGGATCGCGCTCGTCTGCTACGGCGGCATCAGCCTCGCGGTCTACATGCACGGCGTCACCAAGGAACTGTGGAAACTGGCGCGTGCCAGCCGCGCCTTTCTGGCGCACGAGCCGCGGGCCGAAGGGGTCCAAGGCGTCTATCGCGACCTGCTCGAATGCCTGGAGCAGGACCAGGGCGTGAAGCTGCGCGTCCTGCCCGACATCCTGACCGGCGCCAGTGCCGGCGGCATCAATGCCGTCTTCCTGGCGCAGGCCGTACATTCCGGCCAGTCGCTCGAACCGCTGACCGATCTCTGGCTGGAGAAGGCCGATATCGACGAGCTGGTCGATCCGGACGCGCGGCCCGTGTGGCGGTTCGCGAAATTCTGGGCGCAGCCGATCGCGTGGTGGGTCCTCAAGCAGCCGGGCAACATCGTGTCCGAAAGCGTGGCGGAGGAAACCCGCAGCGAAGTGCGCCGCAAGGTCTCGCAACTTGTCCGCGGGCGCTGGTTCCACCCGCCCTTTTCGGGCGACAATTTCACGCGGCTGCTGTTCGATGCGTTTGCCGCCATGGCCAAGGCGCCGGCCGACCAACCCCTGCTGCCGCCCGGCCACCCGCTCGACCTGTTCGTGACTGCGACCGATTTTCGCGGTCATCTGGAAAAGCTTCGCCTGCACAGCCCGCCCGTCGCCGAAGAAAGCGAGCACCGCATGCCGATCGGTTTCCGATCGCGCACACCCCGCGATCCGGGGACAGGGCTTGCCAACCCCCTCGAACTCACAATGGCGGCACGCGCGACGGCGAGCTTCCCGGGCGCGTTCCCGCCGCTCCAGCTGCGCGAGATCGATAGGCTCGGGGAACAGACCGACACTTCGTGGCCGCAGCGGGCCCGGTTCCTGCGCCGCATCATGCCGGCGCATCTCGACAAGGACATCGCGGAACAGGTTTCGCTGATCGATGGCTCGGTGCTCGTGAACAAGCCGTTCGACGGCGCGCTCGTCGCCCTGCACGGGCGTCCGGCACAGCGCGAGGTCGATCGCCGGTTCGTCTATATCGATCCGCGTCCCGACCGGTTCGGATCGCTAAAGGAGCCGAGCGACCAGCCGATCGGTTTCTTCGGGGCCATCTTTGGATCGCTGTCCACCATTCCGCGCGAACAGCCGATCAGGGACAACCTTGCGGTCCTGGAAGAGCAGTCGCGCGAGGCGGAGCAGCTGCGCCGGATGATCAAGGGCCTGCGGCCGCAGGTGGAAGCCACCGTGGAACGGCTTTTCGGCTACACGCTGTTCTTCGACCGGCCCACGACCAAGCGTCTCAAGGCGTGGCGCAACAAGGCGCAACAGGAAGCCGCCGTCCAGGCGGGCTACGCCTATCATTCCTATGCGCAGGCGAAGTTCGGCGCCATCGTGCGCAGCCTGGCCGACCTGACCCTGGCAGCAGCGCCCGATCTCGACCTGCCCGATGCAACGCCGATTGCCGATGCCTTCTTCACCGCGCTGGCGCGTACCGGGCTGGAGGGTCTGGCCGGCGAAAAGGGCGGCGCAAACGACGCCGCGATCGCGTTCTTCCGCGCGCACGACCTTGGTTTTCGGATACGGCGCCTTCGCCTCCTCAACCGCAGGCTGGCGCGCGACTGGGACGCGGATCCCGAACTTGACGACGAAGCGGTCGAGGCGGCCCGGGTGGCGATCTACGAGATACTGGAACTTTACCTGGCGCGCGAGGGCATCGCCAATCTCGGTCCCGACTTCGCGGCGCATGCGAGTGAGGTGCTGCACGACCCGGAACGGGTGCTGGACATGCTGGAAGAGCGGCGCCTGCTGGCCGACATCGACGAGAAGGCCGAGATCATGCTCGCCGAGGCGCTGGAAGCGATGCCCAAGGACCTGCGCCGCAAGATCCTGCTGACCTATCTCGGCTTCCCGTTTTACGACGTCGCCACCCTGCCGCTGATGCGCAACGAGGGGCTGACCGAGTTCGACCCGATCAAGGTGGACCGGATCAGCCCGGACGATGCGCGCAGCATCCGCGAAGGCGGGACCCGGGCGACGCTGAGGGGTATCGAGTTCTACAATTTCGGCGCATTCTTCAGCCGCGCCTATCGCGAGAACGATTACCTGTGGGGACGCCTGCACGGCGCGGAACGGATGATCGACCTCGTCTGCTCGACGCAGGACGGCGCGGTCGAACAGGACCGGTGCCGGCGGTTCAAGCGGCAGGCCTTCCTCGCCATCCTCGACGAGGAAGAAGACCGGCTGACCGCAGACCCGCAGCTGCTGGATCGCATCCGCAGGGAAGTGCTCGACAGGCTGGGCTGAGGCTCAGGCCCCGAAGGCTTCCTTGATGCGTTCGAAGAAGCCGCGGCTTTCGGGGCATTCGTCGCCGGTTTCGGTCTCGCGGAACCGTTCGAGGATCTCGCGCTGTTCGCGAGAAAGCTTGGTCGGCGTTTCTACCGTGACTTCCACGATCAGGTCGCCGCGCCCCCTGCCCTGCAGCACCGGCATCCCGCCGCCGCGAACCCGCAGCTGCTTGCCGGACTGGATTCCGGCCGGAATGTCCACCGAATGCGTGTCGCCGCCAAGGTCCGGGATTTCCACGCAGCCGCCGAGAGCAGCCTTGGTGAAACTGATGGGGACCCTCGTGAGGAGCGTGGTGCCTTCGCGTTCGAAGACCGTGTGCCGACGGACGTGGACGAAGATATACAGGTCGCCCGGAGGCGCCCCGCGCGGCCCTGCCTCGCCCTTGCCGGACAGGCGGATGCGGGTGCCGGTATCGACGCCCGGTGGTATTTCCACGTCGAGCTTCTGCTCGACATCGACGCGGCCTTCGCCGCGGCAGCTGTGGCAGGGCGTCTCGATCACTTCGCCGCGCCCGTGGCAGTTGGGACAGGGGCGTTCGACCACGAAGAAGCCCTGCTTGGCGCGGACCTTGCCGAAGCCGTTGCACAGCTGGCAGCCGCGCGTCCCGGTACCGGGCTCTGCGCCCGAGCCGCTGCATGTGTCGCAGGTCTGGGAAATCTCGACTTCGATCTGGGTCGACTTGCCATGGAAGGCGTCCTCCAGACCGATTTCCATGTCGTAGCGAAGATCGGCCCCGCGCCTTGCGCGCTGCTGGCCACCGGCCCCGCTAAAGGCGCTGCCGAAGATCGTTTCGAAGATGTCGCCGATATCGGCGAAGTCCTGCGGACCGCCGCCGCCCATGCCCTGCTGGAAGGCGGCGTGGCCGTACCTGTCGTAGGCGGAGCGCTTCTGCGGGTCCTTCAGGACCTCGTAGGCGGCGTTCACCGCCTTGAAACGCGCTTCGGCCTCGGCATTGCCGGGGTTGCGATCCGGGTGGTTGGCCATCGCCTGCTTGCGATAGGCGGATTTCAAGGTCGCGGCGTCGGCATCGCGGGAGACGCCGAGCAGTTCGTAGAGATCGGTCTCGGAAGACATAGCACTAGGACCCGACAGACCGACCGCCACCGATGCGCGCTGGCATCGATGGCGATCGTTCCGTCATCGGGCTGGTCAGCCCTTGTTGTCTTCGTCGACTTCGGAGAATTCGGCGTCGACGACATCGTCGTCGGCCGCGCCGTCCGAAGTGGCGTTGTCGCCGCCTTCGGCGGAACCGGCGGAGTTCGCCTGCTCCTTCTCGTAGATCTGCTGCCCCATCTTCATGGCAGCTTCGGTCAGGGCCTGCGCCTTGGCATTGATCGCGTCGACATCGTCGCCTTCCAGAGCGGTCTTCGTCTCGGCAATCGCGCTTTCGACCGCGGCCTTCGTATCGGCATCGACCTTGTCGCCATTCTCGTCGAGCTGCTTCTGGGTCGTGTGGACGAGGCTGTCCGCCTGGTTGCGCGCTTCGGCGCTTTCCCGGCGCTTCTTGTCCTCTTCCGCGAACTTCTCGGCGTCCTGGACCATCTGGTCGATGTCGGAATCCGAGAGGCCGCCGGACGCCTGGATCTTGATCGTCTGCTCCTTGCCGGTGCCCTTGTCCTTCGCATTGACGCTGACGATGCCGTTGGCGTCGATGTCGAAGGTGACCTCGATCTGGGGCACGCCGCGCGGTGCGGGCGGAATGCCGACCAGGTCGAAATTACCCAGCAGCTTGTTGTCGGCCGCCATCTCGCGCTCGCCCTGGAACACGCGGATGGTAACCGCCTGCTGGTTGTCCTCGGCCGTCGAGTAGGTCTGCGACTTCTTGGTCGGGATCGTCGTGTTGCGATCGATCATGCGGGTGAACACGCCGCCCAGCGTCTCGATACCCAGCGAAAGCGGGGTCACGTCGAGCAGCAGGACGTCCTTGACATCGCCTTGGAGAACGCCCGCCTGGATGGCGGCACCCATGGCGACGACCTCGTCCGGGTTCACGCCGGTGTGCGGGTTCTTGCCGAAGAAGTCCTTCACCACTTCGCGGACCTTGGGCATGCGGGTCATCCCGCCGACCAGGATCACTTCGTCGACGCCGCCCTTTTCGATACCGGCATCGGCCAGAGCCTTCTTGCACGGTTCGAGAGTGCGCTTGATGAGATCGCCGACAAGCTGTTCGAGCTTGGAACGGGTGATCGTTTCGACGAGGTGCAGCGGGGTGGAGCTGCCGCCTTCCATGCGTGCCGTGATGAAGGGCAGGTTCACTTCGGTGGAGGCCGAGCTGGAAAGCTCGATCTTGGCCTTTTCGGCCGCTTCCTTCAGGCGCTGCAGGGCCAGCTTGTCGCTGCGGAGATCCATGTTCTCCTTCGACTTGAACTGGTCGGCCAGGTATTCGACGATCGTGTTGTCGAAGTCCTCGCCGCCCAGGAACGTGTCCCCGTTGGTGGACTTCACTTCGAACACGCCATCGCCGATCTCTAGGATCGAAACGTCGAACGTACCGCCGCCAAGGTCATAGACGGCGATGGTCTTGCCGTCGTCCTTTTCGAGGCCGTAGGCCAGCGCAGCCGCGGTCGGCTCGTTGATGATGCGCAGCACTTCGAGGCCCGCGATCTGGCCGGCGTCCTTGGTCGCCTGCCGCTGCGCGTCGTTGAAGTAGGCCGGCACGGTGATGACGGCCTGCGAAACCGTTTCGCCCAGATAGCTCTCGGCGGTTTCCTTCATCTTCTGCAGGATGAAGGCGGAAATCTGGCTGGGGGAGTATTCCTCGCCGCCTGCCTCGACCCACGCGTCGCCGTTCTTGCCCTTCACGATGTCGTAGGGAACGATCTCCATGTCCTTCTTGGTCATGGGATCGTCGAACCGGCGGCCGATGAGGCGCTTGATCGCGAACAGCGTGTTGTCGGGATTGGTGACCGCCTGGCGCTTGGCCGGCTGTCCGATAAGGCGTTCCTGGTCCTTCGTGAACGCCACGATCGAAGGCGTGGTGCGCGCGCCTTCGGAGTTTTCGATCACCTTGGGCTTCGCCCCATCCATTACGGCTACGCACGAATTGGTGGTGCCAAGGTCGATACCGATAACTTTAGCCATGTATTCCCCGTGTCTTTGCATTGGTTGGACACCGCGCGCTTGGCTTCCCTGCGAGAGGCAAAACCGCTCGGCGGCTCGGATTATGCGGGCGATATAGGTGCACTTGTCCTTGGCACAAGAGAACCCGTTGGCTAGTCAGACGCACGGTTCGCCAACGGAGAATTCTCGACCATGACCACGCCGTGGAAACTCGCCCTCGCCCTCGGTCTCGCGGGCATTACCGCCTCCTGCGGGAGCCCCGAAAGCGAGGAGAAGGAAGCACCCGTTTTCACAAAGGTCCCTGCCGAGACGCAGGTGCAGAACGCGCGGCTGATCCTGCCCGCGGTCTCCGGCAATCCCGCCGCAGTCTATTTCGACATGACCTATGTCGGCGACGATGTCAGCCTGGACGGCGCCAGCGTCGAGGGGGCGGAGCGGACCGAGTTGCACGAACATGCGATGGTGGACGGCATGGCCCGCATGCAGGAAATGGACCCGTTGCCCCTGACCGGCGGGAACGCGTACAATTTCGAACCGGGCGGCAACCACCTGATGGTGTTCGGCGTCGGCGATGACCTCCAGGCCGGCGGCACGGCCCGCGTGACCCTGACGGCAGGCGACGCGACGGTGGCGCAATTCGACGCGGAAATCCGCGGCGCAGGGGAAGCGCGCTGAGCGAACACGGCATCGTCGCAGAAGCGGACGCCGCGCCGCAGGCCTGCCCAGCGGGCGGCGAACGGCAATTGACGGCCGGTGAAATCGAACTCGCCCGGACGGTGTTCGGCACGGCGATCGATTACGAGCGGGTCCGCATCCGGCGCAGAAAGTGGGCGTTCTTCCAGCCACGCCAGACCACGATGGCGCCGCGCGGCCACATCCATTTCCATCCGCGCGGGACCGCCTATTGCGACGATTTCGCGCTCGAGACCCGCATCAGGCAGGGCCTCTTCATCCACGAAATGGTGCATGTCTGGCAGGTGCAGACGAACGGGCCCTGGTTCCTCATCCTGAACCGGATGCCCTGGGCGCGGTACCACTATTCGCTGAAGCCCGGATGGCCGCTGGAGCGCTATGGCGTGGAGCAGCAGGCGGACATCGTGAAGCACGCTTTCTGGCTCAGGAACGGCGTCCGGGTCGCCGGCGCGCCCGACGTTTCGGCCTATGACCTGCTGGTCAGGTTTCCGGGGGCCGACGGACGCTGAACGAAGAAAGGGGCCGCGAAATCGCGACCCCTTCTTGCAGAAGTTGGATTGGTCAGCGGAAATAGCGACCGTAGCGACGGTCTCCGCGGCAATCGTCATCCAGATACCGCCCGCGGCGATCGTAGAAGCCGTCGCAGCGGTTGTTCTTGTCCTTGAAGTAACCGGCAATACCGCCGATCGCGGCACCGGCCACGGCGTAGGTCTCGAAGTCCTCGCCCGTAATCGCGGCAGCGGCAGCGCCGGCGGCGGCACCGAGGCCCGCGCCTTCCAGCGCGTAGTTCTCGGCGCACGCGCTGAGCGACAGGGCGGAGGCGGCAAGTGCCGGGGCGAGCAGGATACGCTTGTTCATCGATAGTCTCCTTTGTCTGAACCGTTGTCACCCCAACGCAAACCGACTGTCTCGGTTTTGACAGGGTCGTTCAGAAAAGCAGCAAACAGGATGAACCGTGCTAAGGAGGCGATAAGCCGCCAGTGGCTTATCGGTAGGTCACGCCCTCAAGTCCCTCGCCGCCTGACGCGATGAACCGGTCGATGCGATCTTCCAGCACCGGAAGGGGGACCGAGCCAAGCGCCAGTACCACATCGTGGAACTTGCGGATGTCGAACGCGGAACCCAGCGCGTCCTCGGCCTTGTCGCGCACGCGGCGCATGGTCAGTTCGCCCAGCTTGTAGGACAGCGCCTGTCCCGGCCAGCTGATATAGCGATCGACTTCGGTTTCGACCTCGTGCTCCGACAGGGCCGTGCGCGATGCGAGGTAATCAAGCGCCTTGTCCCGGTCCCAGCCGTAGTGGTGGATGCCCGTATCGATAACCAGCCGCGCCGCGCGCCACATCTCGTAACTCAGCCTTCCGAACCGCTCGTAGGGCGTGCGGTAGATTCCCATCTCCTCGCCCAGATACTCGACATAGAGGCCCCAGCCTTCGCCGAAACCGGAGAAATAGGTCTGGCGACGGAAATCGGGCGCCGCCTCGCGCTCCAGCGCGATGGCCGCCTGGAAGCTGTGGCCCGGAATGCACTCGTGCAGCGTCAGGGCCGGAATGTTGTAAAGCGGCCGCGAGGGCAGGTCGTAGGTGTTCATCTGGCACGCATCGAGCCCGCCGCGCCCCGCGGTGTAGAATGGTGCGATCGCCGGATCGACCGGCCGGATGGTGAAGCGGTGCCGCGGCAGGAATCCGAAATAATCGGCGATCACGCCATCGACCCGCTTGGCCGCATAGGCGGAAACGCCCATCAGTTCGTCCGGCGTGCGCGCCACGAACTGGGGATCGGTGCGC
Source organism: Qipengyuania sp. JC766 (assembly GCF_040717445.1). Taxonomy (NCBI): domain Bacteria; kingdom Pseudomonadati; phylum Pseudomonadota; class Alphaproteobacteria; order Sphingomonadales; family Erythrobacteraceae; genus Qipengyuania; species Qipengyuania sp. JC766. Next base: position 705,128 of record NZ_JBFEFL010000001.1, read on the forward strand.
AGGAACCGGACGAACTCCTGCAGCGAGCCTTCGAAGCCGGCTTGCGCTTTCACCTCTTCCATCGCGGCGGTGATGCGGGCGACCTCGTCCAGCCCGATCCGGTGTATCTCCTCTGCGGTCAGGTCGAGCGTCGTGTATTGCCGAATCTGCTGCTGGTAATAGGCCGGCCCGTCCGGCATCCGTTCGGCCGCCAGCGTGGTGCGCGTGCGCGGCAGGTATTCGTCGCGAAAGAAGTCCAGCAATCCGACATAGGCGGGGACAACACTTTCGCGGATGGCCGCGCGGCCTTCTTCCTTCAGCCGCTCGGCATCTTCGGCGGAGATGCGGGCCGGCATGTCGGCAAAGGCACCCCAGAAGGCACTGTCCTCCGCATTGTCCACCACATAGGATTCGATCGAGGCATCGCGGCCTTCCAGCGTCACGCGCGGCACGCTGAACCCGCGTTCCAGCCCGGTGCGCGCATTGGCGATATGCTCGTCGAAATAGCGCGGCAGGTCGCGCATCCGGGCGATGTAGCGTTCGTATTCCTCGACGGTCGAAAAGCCGCGCGATGCGGCGAGATAGCTCCAGAAATTGCTGTCGCTGTCGAACGGCATTTCCCATTCGCGAAACCGCGCATCGCCGATTTCGGACTCGAGCATTTCGCGCAGGACCGCGGCATCGATGGCGACCGACGGCGAAAGGCCGCCGGCGTCGAGCCGGTCGAGTTCTTCAAGGAATGCCTGCGCCTGCTGCGCGCGCGCCTGCTGCGCTTCGCGCGTGACCGACCACAGGCCGCCGCCCATGGTCGTACCGCCATCCGCGGTCTCGATCCGGCCGGACTGGGCCATGCGATACTCGTGGTACCGCTGCCCCAGTTCCAGAAGGGCCTCGTCGGCCTCCTGCGCTGCGAGCGATCCGGGACATGCCGCGAAGATCGCGGCGGCGAGAATTGCGGACCGGAGCGCTTTCACAGGCGTCAGTCGGGTTTCTTCGCCACGCCGACCATGGCCGGGCGCAGCAACCGGTCGCGGATCATGTACCCGCTCTGCATTTCCTGCACGACCGTGCCGGGCTCGTCCTTGTCGGACGGAATTTCCATCATCGCCTGGTGCTGGTTGGGGTCGAGCGGCAGGCCCATCGCGGCAATGCGCGTGATGCCGTTCTGGCCGAAGACCTTGTCCAGTTCGCGCTGCGTGGCCTGGATGCCCTGCACCAGCCCTTTGAACTTGCTGTCCTCGCGCAGGTCTTCGGGGATCGAGTCGATCGCGCGGGCCAGATTGTCCGCCACGCTCAGTATGTCGCGCGCAAACCCGGTCGCGGCGTAGGCGCGCGCATCGGCGACATCCTTTTCCATGCGGCGCCGCAGGTTCTGCGTTTCCGCCTTGGCATAGAGCGTTTCCTGCTTCGCCTTTTCCAGGTCCTCGCGCAGCGATGCGATCGCCTCGCCAAGATCGTCGTCTTCCTCCGGGGTGTCATCCTCATCTTGGAGGAATTTCTCCGGAACCCCTTCGAGCTCTTTTTCTACGGCGGGATCGTGCGCCGGCTTGTCGTCGTCGGTCATTGTTTCTTTCGCGATTATCCGATGAGTTTGCCCAGGGACCGGGCCGTGAAATCCACCATGGGAACGATTCGCGCGTAATTCAACCGCGTGGGGCCTATCACGCCCAGCACGCCGACCACCCGCCCCTCGCGGTCGCGATAGGGCGAGGCGATGACGGAGGAGCCGCTGAGCGCGAACAGGCGGTTTTCGCTGCCGATGAAGATACGCGTGGCGCTGGCCTCGCGCGCGCTGTCGAGAAGGTCTGCGACCGACCGCTTGTTCTCCAGGTCGTCGAGCAGCTGGCGCACGCGCTCGAGGTCGCCGATGGCATCGTCGTCCAGCAGCTTGGCCTGGCCGCGCACGATGAGCACGGGGCGCTTGTCGGCATCCTCGCTCCACATTGCGATGCCGCGTTCGACGAGATCGCGGCTCGCCGCGTCGAGCTGCGTGCGGTTCGCTGCCAGTTCGCTGCGGATGGCGGAGAGCGCTTCCGAAAGGGTCCGCCCGGTCAGGCGGGACGCGATGTAGTTGCCCGCCTCCTGGAGGTCCGAGGCCGAATAGGAGCGCGCGAGGTTGAGCACGCGGTTCTCGACCGTGCCGTCCTGCCCGACCAGCACCGCGAGCACCCTCCCCTCGCCGAGGTCCAGCAGGCTGAACTGCGCCAGCCGCGGATCGCGGGTCGGGACCATGACCATGCCGGCCGCCCCGGACAGGTCGGAGAGCATGGAACTGGTCGCTTCGAGCGCCTGCTCGATCGGTCCCGCTTCCGAAATGCGCTGGGCGATCGCCTCGCGTTCCTCCGCCGTGGGTTCGGCGACCTGCATCATCGCATCGACGAACAGGCGCAAACCGCTCTCGGTCGGCATGCGGCCCGCGCTGGTATGGGGCGCGGCGAGCAGGCCCTGCGTTTCCAGGTCGGCCAGCACCGAGCGGATCGAGGCGGGCGAGAGCTCGACCGTTCCTCCGCTGGCGATGGCCTTGGAGCCGACCGGCTGCCCGCTTTCGAGATAGCCTTCGACCACGAGCTGGAAGATGGCTCGCGCGCGATCCGACAGGTCCGATAGAGGGGGCTGCGCCATGGGTGTTAGCTAGAATGGCGGTGGCCGTCCTTGCAAGGGGGTCCGCCCTTCCTGCCGCCTTTCTTGCCAAGGTCCGCTACCGCGTCTGGCGTAGCGCGGGTGAGGCCGCTAGGGCCGTGCCACGAATTCCAACGGAGATCATCATGCGACCATCGGGCCGCGCGCCAGACGAAATGCGCGCCATCACCATCGAGACCGGCTTCACCAGGCACGCGGAGGGTTCCTGTCTCGTCAGCTTCGGCGATACGCGCGTCCTGTGTACCGCCAGCGTCGAGAACAACGTGCCGCCCTGGATGCGGAACAAGGGCAAGGGCTGGGTCACGGGCGAGTACTCCATGCTGCCCCGCGCCACCCACACCCGCGGGAGCCGCGAAGCGGCCAAGGGCCGGCAAAGCGGACGGACGCAGGAAATCCAACGCCTGATCGGCAGGTCGCTGCGCGCGGTCGTGGACATGAAGGCGCTGGGCGAACGGCAGATCACGCTCGACTGCGACGTCATCCAGGCGGATGGCGGCACGCGGACGGCCGCGATCAGCGGCGCATGGGTCGCGCTGAGACTGGCCGTAAACGGCCTTCTGGAAGCAAAGGCGATCGACACCGATCCGATCACCGCGCAAGTCGCCGCGATCAGCTGCGGCATCTTCCAGGGCACGCCGGTGCTCGACCTCGATTATGACGAGGATTCGAAGGCCGATGCCGATGCGAACTTCGTCCTGATCGAAGGCGGCCATATCGCGGAAGTCCAGGCGACCGCGGAAGGCGCGACCTATGACGAGGAAGGGCTTCTGCGCCTGCTGCGCCTCGCGCGCATCGGCTGCGACCGGATCTTCGCCGCGCAGCGCGACGCGGTGAAGTGAGCGCGGCACATGGTTAGGCGCATCGGGTCCGGCAAGCTGGTCATCGCCACGCACAATGCCGGCAAGCTGAAGGAGATCGCCGCACTCCTCGCGCCCTACGGCGTCGACTGCATCAGCGCAGGCGCGCTCGGCCTGCCCGAACCGGAAGAGACCGGCACGAGTTTCGTGGAGAACGCGCTGCTGAAGGCGCGCGCCGCGGCCGAAGGATCGGGGCTGGCCGCGCTCGCCGACGACAGCGGCCTGTCGGTCGCCGCGCTGGACGGGAAGCCGGGGGTCTACACGGCAGACTGGGCGGAACGGCAGTGGTTCGAAGGCGATCCGGGACGCGACTGGTACATGGCGATGGGCAAGGTCGAAGGGCTGCTCGCACAGAAAGGCCCCGACGCGGACCGGTCGGCCGCGTTCCATTGCGTGCTGGCGATTGCGTGGCCCGACGGTGAGCACGCCGTCTACGAAGGCCGCGCCCCGGGGTCGGTCACCTGGCCGCCGCGCGGCGAACTGGGCTTCGGCTACGACCCGGTCTTCGTGCCCGAAGGCCGCGAGCAGACCTTCGCCGAGATCGACCCGGACGAGAAGCATCGGATCAGCCACCGCGCAGATGCCTTCGCCAGGTTCGTGGCGGAACAGTTCGGATAAGCTGACGGTCCCGCTCCGGCCGGCAGGCTTTGCAATGCGGGCGGCCACCCGATAGATTCGTTCTCGTGCAACACCGCCCCGCCCCATACCGGCAGCCGTCCGCGCAGCCCCTCGCGCTTTACGTCCACTGGCCGTTCTGCCTCGCCAAGTGCCCCTATTGCGACTTCAACAGCCATGTCCGGGCGCGGGTCGATACGCAGGCGTGGGAACGCGCGCTGCTGGCCGATCTCGATTACGAATTCGGCGCCGTCCGCGATGCCGGCCCGATCGGTTCGATCTTTTTCGGAGGGGGCACACCGTCGCTCATGCCGCCCGCCCTCGTCGCGAAGCTGATCGAGCGGGCGGACGAACGCAGGGGGTTGCTGCCGGACTGCGAAATCACGCTGGAAGCAAATCCCTCCTCGGTGGAGGCGGAGCGCTTCGCCGAGCTTGCGTCGGCCGGCGTCAACCGCGTGTCGCTGGGTCTCCAGGCCCTGAACGATGCCGACCTGCGCTTCCTCGGGCGATTGCACGGGGCGAACGAAGGCATTGCCGCTCTGGACGTGGCGCAGCGGCATTTCGGGCGCGTCAGCTTCGACCTCATCTATGCGCGCCCCGGCCAGTCCGGGCAGGCATGGCGGGAGGAACTGGAACGCGCGATCGGCTTCGGCACGACACACCTGTCGCTCTACCAGCTGACGATCGAGCCGGGCACACGCTTCGCCACCGACGTGCGGCGCGGTGCCTTCGCGCCGCTAGACGACGATGCGGCGGCCGACCTCTTCGTCATGACTCGCGAGATGACGGTCGCGGCAAATCTGCCCGCCTACGAGATCAGCAATTTCGCGCAGCCTGGGCAGGAGAGCCGGCACAACCTGACCTACTGGCGGTACGGCGACTATTGCGGCATCGGCCCGGGCGCGCATGGCAGGCGCCGGGGCGCTGCCACCCAGCGCCATCGCAAGCCGGAAAACTGGATGGCGGCCATCGATCGGCAGGGGCACGGCATCGAAAGCGAAACCCCGCTGGCCGCGGAGGAGAGAGCCACCGAAGCGCTCCTCATGGGCCTGCGCCTCGCGGAAGGCGTCGATCCCGCCGGCATCGCGCAGCGGACGGGCCTGCCGGAGGCGTCGTTGCTTGACCCTGCGAAAGTCGCGCTTCACCGGGGCAACGGCCTGCTGTGGCAGGAGGGATCGCGCATCGGGGCGACCGAAGACGGGATCAGGGTGCTGGACGCCCTGCTGGCGGAAATCGTCGCTACCGCGCGGGTCGCCGCGTGACCGACCGGGCCGCGATGGTGGCCGAGTGGGAAGCGCACCTTGCGCTCGGACAGCGCCGCTCGCCCCACACCGTCCGCGCCTATACCGCCGCTGCCGGTCGCCTGCTCGCCGGCAGGACGATCGAGGACTGGCATGCAGCTGCCACCCTGGATGCCGCCGGCCTTCGGAGCCATCTCGCGGCGCGGAGACAGGAAGGGCTCGGCAATGCATCCGCCGCGCGGGAATTGTCGGCGATCAAGGCCTTCATCAGGTTCGCGCAGGGCAAGGCGGGGTTCGAGACGAAGTCCGCCCCGCGCATTCGCGGCCCAAGAGTCAAGAAAGGCCTGCCGCGTCCGGTCACGCCGGACGATGCCGCCAATCTGGCCGACGGGGTTGCCGATCTGGGTGCGGACAGCTGGATCGGAGCGCGCGATCGCGCGGTCCTGCTGCTGCTGTATGGCGCCGGTCTTCGGATTGCCGAAGCCCTCGCGCTGACCGGGGCCGACGTGCCGCTGGGCGAGACCGTGTCCGTCACCGGCAAGGGATCGAAGCAGCGCATCGTGCCGGTCCTTCCCGTCGTGCGGGAGGCGGTCGATGCCTATATCCGCAAATGCCCGTTCCCGCCGGAACGGGACCGGCCGATCTTTCGCGGCGAAAAGGGCGGCCCGCTCAATGCCGGCATGGTCAGGAAGGCGATGGCGCAGGTCCGCGATCTGCTCGGCCTTCCCGCTTCCGCCACGCCGCACGCGCTGCGCCACAGTTTCGCGACGCACCTGCTGGGCGCCGGAACCGACTTGCGCAGCCTGCAGGAACTGCTCGGCCATGCGAGCCTCGGCAGCACGCAGATCTATACGAAGGTGGACGCCGCGACGCTGCTCGACAGCTATCGCAATGCCCACCCGCGCGAGCGGGACTAGCGCCGGGCGCGCGGCGTCCAGGTCGCGAGCCGGAAGAGATAGCTGCCGATGGCGAGCGCGCCGGTCGCGATGATGATCCAGCTGACGAGGTCGTCGGTCTGGTCGAAAGTACGCGATAGCCACTGCATCCCGAAGATCAGCATGAGGTTCCAGATCGCCACGCCGATGGTGGTGAAGATCACGAACCGCCAGACGGACATGTGCGTCAGTCCCGCCGGGAGCGAGATCATGGTGCGCATGAACGGCAAGGCGCGCACGAACAGGACCGCCCACTGACCGTATTGCCGGAAGAAGGCGGCGAGGCTCTCCACGTCTTCCCAGTCCAGCGTCAGCCACCGGCCGAACCGGTCGATGAAGGGACGCAGCCTTTCGTAACCGAGCTTGTGCCCGATCCAGTACCACACATAATTGCCGGCGACCGAGCCGATCGTCCCGGACACGAAGACGGGCCAGAATTCGAGCTTGTCCTGCTGGATGGCGAGCGCGCTCGCGCCCATGATCGCTTCGGAAGGGAACGGCGGGAAAACGTTTTCCAGCGCCATCAGCAGGGCAATGCCGAGGTAGCCCAGCCCGGCAATCGTATCGGCAATGAAATCGTCCATCGCCCGGCTACATCGCCGCGTGCCGGCGTTCGATGGCATCCCAGATGGCGCCTGCCGTATCGGTTCCGTTGAACCGGTCGATGGCGACGATGCCGGTGGGGCTGGTGACGTTGATCTCCGTCAGCCACTTGCCGCCGATCACGTCGATGCCGACGAACACCAGTCCGCGCCGCTTGAGCTCGGGACCCATCGCGGCGCAGATTTCCTCTTCTCGCGCGGTCAGCTTGGCAGCCTCCGCATAGCCGCCCTGCGCCAGGTTCGATCGGAACTCACCCTCGCCCGGCTTGCGGTTGATCGCGCCTGCGAATTCGCCGTCGACGAGGACGATCCGCTTGTCGCCCTGGCTTACTTCCGGGAGGAAAGGCTGCACCATGTGCGGTTCGGGCCAGGTCTGGTTGAAGACCTCCATCAAGGCCGAAAGGTTGCCGCCGTCGGCATCGATCTTGAAGATCGCCTTGCCGCCATTGCCGTGCAATGGCTTCACCACCACGGCGCCGTGTTCCGCCTGGAACCGGCGGACTTCGTCGAGCGAGCGGGCGATCAGCGTCGGCGGCATGAAGCGCGCGTAATCGAGGACGAACATCTTTTCCGGCGCATTGATCGTCTCGCGCGGATCGTTGGCGACCAGCGTCGTGCCGCGCAGCCGGTCGAGCAGCAGCGCGGCCGTGATATAGCCGAGATGGAACGGGGGGTCCTGCCGCATCAAGACGACGTCGATATCGCGCGCGAGGTCTATCCGCCGGCGCTCGCCCATGGTGAAGTGGTCGCCTTCCACCAGCTGGACCGTGACCGGCGCGGCCAGTGCCGTCAGGCGGCCGCCCTCGCCCGTTTCGTAGGAGAGCGAGGTCACGTCGTAGTGCCACACCTCGTGACCGCGATCCTGCGCGGACAGCATCAGGGCGAAGCTGGAATCACCGGCGATGTTGATCGATTCCATCGGGTCCATCTGGACGGCGACGCGAAGGGACATGGGATTTTCCTATGGCTGCCAGGCGTTCGGGATGTGGCGAGGGAGCGCGCCCGGCGCAAGGAGGATCACGTCCACCCTGATATCCTCGCCATTGGTGGCGTATTCGTGCGCGACGCATTCGACCGCCGCCGCCACCCGGCTGAGGCGGAACGCATCGATCGCATGGTCGAGATCGGCCTTGCGCTGCCGCCACTTCACCTCGACGAAAGCGACCGTGCCCGCGCGCCGGCAGACGAGGTCGATCTCGCCGCGCGGCGTCTTGACCCTACGGGCAAGGATGGACCACCCCTTGAGCTGTAGCCATGCGGCAGCGCGCGCCTCGCCGTCGCGTCCGCTGCGTTCGGCGATCTGTCTCTTCACGAAGCCTTGAGCTCCATGGCGCGTGCGTAAAGCTGCTGCCGGTCGCGACCCGTCCGCTTGGCCACCAGCGCGGCCGCGCGCGAGGCCTTCTCGGTTTCCAGCGCATTGCGTAGCAGCGCGTCGACGTCCGCATCGGACGCTTCATTCGCCGATGGCGGACCGACCAGCAATACGATCTCGCCCTTCGGGGGGTGGTTTTCGAAATGCGCGATGAGGTCCTGCGCCGGACCGGTCCTGCATTCCTCGTAAAGCTTCGTCAGTTCCCGCGCGACGCTGGTGGTCCGTCCGGGAAGGATCTCCGCGATGGCCCCCAGCGTCTTGGTCAGCCTCGGCCCGGTCTCGTAGAAGAGGAGCGTCGCGTCCACGGTCGCGAATTCGCCGAGAAAGTCCAGCCGCGCCTTCTCCTTGTTCGGAACGAAGCCTGCGAACAGGAACCGGTCGTTCGGCAGGCCGGACAGCGTCAGGGCGGCGATCGCGGCGCACGGTCCGGGCAACGTGGTGACGGGAATGTCGGCCGCTCGCGCCTCCTGCACCAGGCGATAGCCGGGATCCGAAACCAGCGGGGTCCCCGCATCGCTGACCAGCGCGACCGCGCGCGACCGCATGGATTCGATCAAGCGGCCCCTGTCGCGGTCCTCGCTGTGATCGTTGTAGCGCCAGAGCGGTTTCGAAATGCCCAGATGTTTCAGCAGCTTGCCGGTCACTCTCGTGTCCTCGCAGGCGATTCCGTCGCAGCCGCGCAGCACCTCGATCGCCCGCAGGGTGATATCCCCGAGATTGCCAATCGGCGTCGCCACGATATACAGGCCGGCAGCCAGGGAGAGTTGGTCGGGGTGTTCGTCCACGGGCATCTCCATGAACCAGACAAGCAAGGGTCGGCAAGGATGAAGCTTTTCGCAAACCTGCGACGTGTCGCAATCATGTCCATAGCGATGGCGGGGCTGGCGGGGTGCCAGCTGATCCCCGACACGTCCGGTCCGGATACGTCCGGCCCGCCGGTCAGGGACGAACCGGTCGTCCAGCAGCCCTCCGTTCCTGACGCCAATGTCCTGCCAAACGACGGATCGCATCACCGCGTGGCGTTGCTGGTCCCGCTTACGGGCCCGGATGCCGCGGTGGGCAACTCGATCGCCAATGCGACGACCATGGCGCTGCTCGATACGAACGCGACCAATATCCGCATCACGTCCTACGACACGGCACTGGGTGCGCGCTCCGCCGCGCGCAACGCCATCGCGGATGGCAACAAGCTGATCCTCGGCCCGCTGCGGGCCGGGAATGTCTCGCAGGTCCAGGCGGAAGCCCGCTCGGCCGATGTGCCGGTCATAACCTACTCCAACGATGCCAGCGTCGCCGGCCCGGACGTGTTCGTGATGGGCCAGGTGCCTTCGCAGTCGATCATGCGATCGGTCGGCTATGTCCGCCGCCGCGGAGCGGTCAATTTCGCAGCCATCGTGCCTGACGACGATTATGGCCGCGAAGCACAGGAAGCGCTTGCCGATGCGATCGCCCGGAGCGGCGGACGTTTGATCGCCACCGAGCGCTACAGTTCGGCCAACACCTCGATCAAGAGCGCCGCGCTCCGCCTGCGCCAGCGGGGCGGGTTCGACACCGTCCTGATCGCCGACGGCGCGCGCCTGACCGCGATTGCCGCGGAAGAACTGCGCCCGGGCGGACGCGGATCGCTGCAATTGCTGGGGACCGAAAGGCTCAGCGGAGAAGGCAGCGTGACGCGCGAACCTTCGCTCGAAGGCCTCCTGTTCTCGTCGATCTCCGACGCTCGGTTCCGCCGGTTCTCCGAGAGTTATGAAGAGCGGTTCGGCGGCCAGCCCTACCGCATCGCGACGCTGGGTTACGACAGCGTTCTGCTGACGCTTCGCATCGCGCGCGACTGGCAGGTGGGCGAGGATTTCCCCAAGCGACGCATGCGTGAGGACGATGGTTTCCTCGGGCTCGACGGTGCGTTCCGCTTCGGCAGCGACAATCTGATCCAGCGTGCGATGGAAGTGCGCGAGATCCGCGACGGCCAGGTCGTGATCATCGACGACGCACCGCAGCGTTTCCAGGACTGACGATAAGCCGCCCGCCCCGCTTGTGACGCGGCGGGCGGCAGTCCTATATTCCCGATCATGTCCGAAGACCTGTTTGACGGTACGCCCGCGTCCAGCGGCGACTACGATTCATCCTCCATCGAAGTTCTCGAAGGACTGGAGCCGGTCCGCCGGCGCCCGGGCATGTATATCGGCGGTACGGACGACCGCGCGCTGCACCACCTCGCCGCGGAAGTGCTCGACAACGCGATGGACGAGGCTGTCGCAGGCCATGCCAGCCGCATCGAGGTCTCGCTCGAGGAAGGCAATCGTCTCACCATTACCGACAACGGGCGCGGCATCCCGGTTGACGAGCATCCCAAGTTTCCGGGCAAATCGACACTCGAGGTGATCCTTTCCACGCTCCACTCCGGCGGCAAGTTCTCGGGCAAGGCCTACGCGACCAGCGGCGGCCTGCACGGCGTGGGCGTCAGCGTGGTCAACGCGCTCAGCAGCGACACGCGGGTCGAGGTCGCGCGCGACCGGCAGCTTTATGCGCAGACCTTCTCGAAAGGCCAGACGACGAGCGAGCTGCAGAAGCTCGGCCCCACCCCCAACCGCCGCGGCACGACGGTCAGCTTCCTGCCCGACACCGAAATCTTCGGCGACCGGCAGTTCAAGCCGCATCGACTGTTCAAGCTCGCACGGTCCAAGGCATACCTGTTCGCAGGGGTGGAGATCCGCTGGAAGTGTGCGGAAAGCCTGACATCCGACGATGTGCCGGCTGAAGCGGTTTTCAAGTTCCCCGGCGGTCTGGCGGACCACCTAGCGGAACAAATCGGCGCGCGCGAATGCGTGACGAGCCAGCCCTTCACCGGCTCGCAGGATTTCCCCGACGACCAGGGCCGCGTCGAATGGGCGGTCGCCTGGCCCCTGTTCTCCGACGGTTCGACCAGCTGGTACTGCAACACGGTGCCCACGCCCGATGGCGGCACGCACGAACAGGGCGTGCGGGCAGCCCTCACCAAGGGACTGCGTGCCTTCGGCGAACTGACCGGGACCAAGAAGGCGAAGGACATCTCCGCCGACGACGTGATGACGGGCGCGGAGATCATGCTCAGCGTCTTCATTCGCGATCCGCAGTTCCAGAGCCAGACCAAGGACCGCCTCACCAGCCCGGAAGCGACCCGGCTGGTCGAGAACGCGGTGCGCGATCACTTCGACCATTTCCTCACCGATAACATGGACCGCGGCAAGGCGTTGCTGGGCGAGGTCATGGACCGCATGGACGAGCGCCTGCGCCGCAAGGCGGAGCGCGAGATCAAGCGCAAGACCGCCACCAATGCGAAGAAGCTGCGCCTACCCGGCAAGCTGACGGACTGCTCCGGTGAGGGATCGGGCGAAACCGAGCTGTTCATCGTCGAAGGCGATTCCGCGGGCGGCAGTGCCAAGCAGGCGCGCGACCGCAAGACGCAGGCGATCCTTCCCATTCGCGGCAAGATCCTGAATGTCGCCAGCGCGACCGCCGACAAGATTCGCGCCAATTCCGAAATCGCGGACCTCATCCTCGCCATGGGTTGCGGCACGCGCAAGGACTGCGATCCGGAGAACCTGCGCTACGACCGGATCATCATCATGACCGACGCCGATGTCGACGGCGCGCACATCGCGACGCTTCTGATGACGTTCTTCTTCCAGGAAATGCCGGAAGTGGTGCGGCGCGGGCACCTGTTCCTGGCGCAGCCGCCGCTCTATCGCCTGACCTCTGGCAAGGAGAGCCGCTACGCCGCCGACGACGCGCACCGCGCGGAACTGGAAGCGACCGTGTTCAAGGGCAAGAAGGTCGATGTCGGCCGCTTCAAGGGCCTAGGCGAGATGAACCCGCAGCAATTGCGGGAAACGACCATGAACCCCGAAACGCGCAGCCTGATCCGCATCACCCTGCCGCAGGAGTTCGAACAGCGCGCCGTGGTCAAGAACCTCGTCGACCAGCTGATGGGCCGCAATCCCGAGCACCGGTTCAATTTCATCCAGAACCGCGCCGGCGAAATGGACCGGGACATGATCGACGCCTGAAAATTTTTTCGCGTCCGTTGTAAGAAATCCGGCCCGTCGGCGACTAAAGGGACATGACGGGGCAACAGGCAGACCTCTATCGACAGGCGGGCGAGCATTTCGCCCCTGCCATTGCGCGCCTTTCCCGCGCGATGGAGCGCGATGCCGACAAGGCGCGCGACCTCGAACAGGAAATCCACCTCGAAATCTGGCGCAGTCTCGCGCGCTTCAAGGGAGACTGCGCGCTCAAGACATGGGTGTTCCGCGTGGCGCACAATGTCGCCGCCGATCACGTGGGTCGCGCCGGACGGCGACCGGCCACCGTCGATCTCGAGGATGTCGACGTCCTGCCGGGCGATGACGACGAAGCAGCCGCCGCCGACCGCCATGCGCTCGACCGGCTGCACGCACAGATACGCGTGCTGCCGCTGCTCGACGCGCAATTGATCCTGCTCTGGCTGGAAGGCCATTCGGGTTCGGAGATCGCCGAAGTCACGGGATTGAGCGCAGGGGCGGTCGCCACGCGCCTTTCGCGGCTGCGCGAAAGACTTGCCGCCCATTTTCAGGACACCAATGCGGGAGAGGCCGATGACTGATCTCAGGAACCGCTGGGCCGCCCAGGAACAGGACGCGCGTTTCACAGACCCGGAGCAACTCACCATGCGCAGCAAGAGCTTCCGCCGCACCATCCGGCGGCGCAACCTGATCGAATACACCGTCGCGGCCGGTCTCGTGATCCTCTTCGGATCGCGCGGCATCGATGCGTGGTCGGATGGCCAGGCTCTCAGGGCCCTCGGTTATGCCGCCGCCTGTATCGGCATCGCGGTCGCCATGCTGGGCCTCGCCCGCCGTGGTTCGGCAGGGAGCGCCGGTCCCGAGGAAAGTACGCTTTCGCACCTCCGCGGCGAACTGACGCGGCAGGTCCGGGCGCTTCGATCGATAGCCGTTTGGTATCTCCTGCCGCTTGTCCCGGGCCTGATACTTATCTTTGCGGCAGACTACCAGCTTCAGGCGACGCTGGAGGGTGACCAGAGCGCGCTCTGGTCGCTGGCCTGGAAGCTCGTTTTCTTCCTTGTCGTGTTCGGCGGCATATGGTGGGTCAACCAGAAGACCGCCGATCACCTGGAAGGCGAGCTGTCAGGTCTCGAGCCCTGACATGCCCGAAAAGCTATCAACTTTCGCGCCGCGTATCGGTGTGGATGTGCAGATGCCCTTCCAGCGTCCGGTGGACCGGGCACTTGTCGGCAATCTCGACCAGCTTTTCGCGCTGTTCGTCGGAGAGGGCATTGCCCCTGAACCGGATGCTGCGGTTGAGTGCCTGCACCTTTGCTCCTTCTTCCAGGACGTGATCGCAGTCCTCGGCATGATCGCGCTCGTGCGTGACATGGACCTGCACCCCTTCGAAGGGCCATTTCTGCCGGTCGGCATACATCTTCATGGTCATCGCGGTACACGTACCGAGGGCAGCGTTCAGGAGGTCGTATGGTGTCGGTCCGGTGTCGTCACCGCCGAAGCTGCGGGGTTCGTCCACGATGAACCGATGATCGCTGGTGTGGACTTCGGTGCCGAACCGGCCGTGCCCGGTGCAGGCTACGATGCCGTCTTCCGGCATCGGCCAGTCATCTTCCATCGGGATATACCGCTGCGCCCAGGTGGCGATGACCCCGGCCACGAACCTTGCGTCCCGCGCCTGGGTCAGCAGGTGATCGGCGCCCGCCAGGCTGACGAAGCTCTTGGGATGCTTGGCCGCGCCGAACAAGTGCGACGCGTGATCGACCGAGACGATCTGGTCTGTGGGCGAATGGCAGAACATCAGCGGGATCCGCAGCGCACCGACCTGTTGCAGGAGATCGACCGACCGGGTCCTGTCCAGAAACTCCTTGCTCAGCTCGAACTTGCGCCCCCCGATCGTGACGGTGCCCCTGCCCTCCGCCTCGATCCGTTCGAGGTCGCCTTCGATATTTCCAAGCACGTGCGGCACGTCGGAAGGCGCGCCGATCGTCGCTATCGCTGCGATCCTGTCCCGGCCGATCATGTCCGCTGCCGCCAGCACGGCCGCGCCGCCAAGGCTGTGACCGACCAGCAGGATACCGTCGCCGAACCGGCGGCAAAGCTCCTGCGCGGAAGCGACCAGGTCCTCGACATCGCTGGCGAAGCCCGCCCGTCCGAAGTCGCCCCCGCTCCCGCCGAGGCCGGTAAAGTCGAAACGCAGCGTGGCTATACCTTCCGCCGCCAGCGCCCGGGTTACTTCCACCGCGGCCTTGCTCTGCATCGTGCAGGTAAAGCAGTGCGCGAACAGCGCCGCGCCGCGCACGAGACCGGTAGGCAGTTCCAGCTTGCCGTCCAGCGTGTGCCCCGCCGGAGTCCGGATCTCGATATTCTCGCTGGGCATCGCCTTTTCTCCTGCATCACGCATGAAGCCGCACGCGGGCGGTTTGTGTCGAACGGCATGGCGTGTACCACCCTCCCCGCGTCTCACAAGGAAACCGGATGATGTTTGCAAAACTGACTGCACCCTTCCTGCTGCTGATAGCCCCCGCGGTCGCGCATGCGCAGGCCGAAGACCCGGCCGCGACGCAGGTTTCGACCTTGCTGGAACAGAGGGCGAAGGACGTGGTGGCCGTATTCAACGGCGCGAAGCGCGCGGAAGAGGTATTTGCCGAACCCTTCCTCGCGCAGGTTTCGCCCGACATGCTGATTCAGTTGAACTCGCAGCTTTCGGCCCAGTTCGGACCGATTATCGGTGTCGAAAGCGTCACGCCTACCGGGCCCTTCACGGCCACGGTCGCCATCCGTTTCGAACGGGCGGTCGGACGTGGACCGATGACGCTGTCGGGAGAAGAACCGAACTTCGTCGTCGGCTTGCTGCTCAACGATTTCCAGCCGATCGACGACACGCTCGAGAAGATACAGGCCGATATCGAGGCACTGCCCGGCCGCGCGAGCGTCCTCTATGCCCCGGTTTCCGGCGGCGAACCGATCCTCGCGATGGACGAAAACGGGCAGTACGCGATCGGTTCGACGTTCAAGCTCTACGTCCTGTCCGCGCTTTCGAGATCGATCGCAGCGGGCGAGCATAGCTGGGACGAGGTCGTGCGCCTCGACCGCTCATCCTTCCCGAGCGGCCAGATGCAGGACTGGCCCGAAGGCGCACCGGTCACGCTGCACACGCTGGCGACGATGATGATTTCGATCAGCGACAACACGGCGACCGACATGCTGATCGACGTGGTCGGCCGCGACGCGATCGAGGCCGAATTGCGCGCGACGGGCCATTCCGATCCGGATCGCACCCTGCCCTTCCTCTCAACCCTGGAACTGTTCGGGCTGAAGGGCGACATCGACCGGGGTACGGGCTACGTCGCCGCGACCGAAGCTGACCAGCGCCGGCTGCTGGACGAGTTCGCGGAAGAGATCGACGGAAACCCGGCGAGCATCATGCCGCCGACCTTTTCGAAGCCGACTGCGATCGACACGCTGGAATGGTTCGCCAGCGGACAGGATCTGCGCCAGCTGGTGCAGCGTATGGTTGAAGGTGGGGACGACACCGCGCTCTCCATCATGGCCGTCAGTCCCGGCCTTTCCTACGCGCAACAGAACAAGTGGGACTACGTGGGATACAAGGGTGGCTCCGAACCCGGGGTGCTCAACCTCACATGGCTGCTCCGCAGGGACGATGGCGTGGCCCGCATCCTGACCATGAGCTGGAACAATACCGAAGCGTCCGTGGACCAGACCGCCTTCGAGCTCCTCGCGCAGCGGATCCTCGCCCTCGAGGAGTGAGAAGCGAAGTCAGCTCTGGACGAGTATGTACCGGGTTCGCGAACCGGCCTTGCGTTCGGTGACTTCGAATGTTCCCTCTATCGGATAGTATCCGAAGCCCGAACCCTGGCCCACGGGGTTGGGCCCGAAACCGGGAAAATCAAATGTGACGGTCTCGTCGCAGCGGACTGTATTGCCGATATCGTCAGCGTCGTAATCCCAGCTATAGCCGTCGGAGAAGATCACCATTGCGTGTTCCACGCCATTGATGCCGACCTGGCCCCCGTCCACGATCACGTTGTAGCGTTCGCCACATGCGTCCATCATGTCGGTCGATCCGGGCGTGTATCCGTAGGACAGCTGGATATCGAGTTCGATCTCCTCGCCGGCGGCATCCCTGACGACTTCCATGAACTGTCCGACTTCCGGACCGCCTTGCAAGGATATTTCCCCGGCGAAGGACTTCGTCGCGCCATCGTCAGCCGGTTCGGCAACCTTTTCGCTGGAAGCAGACGGCGATGACTGGGCGCCATCCGCCGACGCGCCATCGGCCGGCGCTGCCGTGTTTTCCATCGTGTCATCGACACCTTCCGCCGAGTCCGTCGCATCCGCGGTTGCGCCACCACAAGCGCCTAGCAATGCGATCGCTGAGCCGATCGTGCCTGTCCGGATCACCCCAATTACCATTATTATCTCCCCGTTTTCCCGCGTCCAGCCTCCACATCGTGGCCCTCGCTGGCAACCCCCGGAGCCCAGTCGATTGTATTTGCGCGACTATCGCCGTTCCCTTGCACTGGGCTGCGCGTCCGAATATCGCGGGGCTGAATGAAAGTTGCAAAGGACCACCGATGACCGAGCGTTTCCAGGGCACCGAGAACTACATCGCGACCGACGATCTCAAGGTCGCGGTCGATGCCGCGGTCACGCTGCGCCGTCCGCTGCTGGTCAAGGGCGAGCCCGGCACGGGCAAGACGGTCCTGGCGCACGAGATCGCAAAGGCGATCGACGCTTCGCTGATCGAGTGGAATGTGAAGTCCAGCACGAAGGCGCAGCAGGGCCTTTACGAGTATGACGCCGTTGCGCGGCTCCGCGACGGGCAACTGGGCGACGAACGCGTCCACGACATCGCGAACTACATCAAGAAGGGCAAGCTGTGGGAGGCCTTCACCAGCGAACGCCTGCCGGTCCTGCTGATCGACGAGATCGACAAGGCCGACATCGAGTTCCCCAACGACCTGCTGCAGGAACTCGATCGCATGCAGTTCGACGTCTATGAAACGCATGAAACGATTGCGGCGAAGGAACGCCCGATCGTGGTGATCACCTCGAACAACGAGAAGGAACTGCCCGACGCGTTCCTGCGCCGCTGCTTTTTCCACTACATCAAGTTCCCCGACCGCGAGACGATGCGCGAGATCGTGGACGTCCATTTCCCGAACATCCAGAAGACCCTCGTCACCAAGGCGATGGACGTATTCTACGAGATCCGCGAAGTTCCGGGGCTCAAGAAGAAGCCGAGCACGAGCGAACTGCTCGACTGGCTGAAGCTGCTGCTGAACGAGGACATGCCGCTCGAGGTCCTGCAGGACCGCGATCCCAGCAAGGCGATCCCGCCGCTGCACGGCGCGCTGCTGAAGAACGAGCAGGACGTGATGCTGTTCGAACGGCTCGCCTTCATGTCGCGCCGCCAGAGCTGAGGCGGATCAGTCGAAGGTGTAGGCGAGCTCGAAATCGCCCCAGCGCCTGCCCGCGATGACCAGCGGCACGTAAACGTTGCGCACGACCTGGTAGGTCCGTCCGTCGCCTTCCTGGCGATAGACCCCCATCATGTAGGGTGCGGAGCTACGCTTCGCCTTCTCGTCCAGAGGGCCGAGGATGATCCGGCCGTTGCGGCAGTATTTCGTGTCGTAGGCAAGGTCGCCCGTCGGCTCTCGTGAGCGATCTGTGACATGGGTCGGCAGGAAGCCGTTCATGTCGCTTTGCGATGCCATGATCGCATTGCCGCCTGAGGCGACGACCTCGTCGTTGATCGGGCGCCAGTTCGCGTCGGCCCAGTCGTTGAGGCGCGTGCGGTATAGCTGCGGGTCGGTTCCTTCGACCGGCCGGTAATCCTGGTCGAACAGCTGGTCGATGGTGAGGCTGCCCGATTCCAGCGCCCGTTCGGCGATGTCCTTCAGCCTTGTGGCGTAGCCTTGCGCGCGTTCCACCATGGCGCTGTCCTGCGGGCTGAGACCCGCCTGCACCAGCTGGTCGAACATGTCGCTGGCGGTCAGTTCCAGGTCGCGGATGCGGTGATGCGCGCCTTCCAGCCGGGCCTCGTTCTCGCGCGCGGCGACTTCGTATCCCTCGATCACGTCCTGCACGCTGGTCACGTGGCCGGTCATCGTCCCCGTCGCCCGCGTGATCTGGTCGTTCTGCTGGTCGACCTCTTCCACGAGGTCGGAGACGCCCTGGATGGTCTGTTCGATGCTGGCGATGGAGGCCTTGGCACTGTCGCTGGCCTGCGCACCCTGCTGGATGCGTTCGATGACGCCGGAGGCCTCGCCGCCCAGCGTGTCCACCACCCGGCTGATCTCGTTGGTCGCCTGCCGCGTCTCGGCGGCGAGCGACTTAACTTCGCTCGCCACCACGGCGAAGGCCCGGCCCGCCTCGCCCGCGCGCATGGCTTCGATCGTCGCGTTTAGCGAGAGGATGTTGGTCGTCTCGGCGATCTGCTCGATGTCGCTGGAGCACCGCTTCACCTGCTCCATTGCTGCGGCGAAGCCGGTCACATGGTCGGCCAGCGTCTCGACGAGGTCGACCAGCGTGCTGAACTGCCGCAGCGAGGAATGGATCTGCGCCGTGCCCTGCCCCAGCCGCTCGATCGCGCGGGCGGACAGCAGGCGGGCCTCGTCGCTGGCTTCGGAAACGGCGCGCTGGTCGCGCTCCAGTTCGCGCACCGTGTCCTGCAAGGCCTCGTGGTCTTCGCGCAGTCGTACGGAGGATGCCAGCACCGCTTCCACGATCCCCGCGACATCGGAGCAACCTTCGGACACCTGTCCGCAGGCGTCCGGAATGCGATCGATCGCATGCCCACTGGTCGCGTCGATTGGCTGGTGATCCATTGGTAGATTGCGCCCCTTGTTCGTCCCTAGCGATCCCTAAGCGGCAATGGTTGTCGGATGCTTAAGGCTGAAAGGGCTGGTGCGCCGAAAAGCGCTCCGTTAGGCAGGCTTCCATGTTCTACGATTTCCTGGACGAGTTGCGGGCCGCGGGCATTTCCGCGACGCCCAAGGAGCATCTGACCCTGCTCGAAGCGCTAGACCGCGACGTGATCGGCCAGTCGCCCGAAGCGTTCTACTACCTCAGCCGCGCGACCTTCGTGAAGGACGAAGGCCTCCTCGACCGGTTCGACCAGGTCTTCGACCGCGTCTTCAAGGGCATCATCAGCGACTATGGCCAGAACCCGGTCGAAATTCCGGAAGACTGGCTGAAAGCGGTGGCCGAGAAATTCCTCAGCGAAGAGGAAATGGCCGAGATCGAGAAGCTCGGTTCCTGGGACGAGATCATGGATACGCTTAAGAAGCGGCTCGAGGAGCAGAAGGAGCGGCACGAGGGCGGCAACAAGTGGATCGGGACCGGCGGGACCAGTCCGTTCGGCAATTCCGGCTACCACCCCGAAGGCGTGCGTATCGGCGGGGAGAGCAAGAACAAGCGCGCCGTGAAGGTGTGGGAAAAGCGCGACTTCAAGAACCTGGACAACACGCGCGAACTGGGCACGCGCAACATCAAGATGGCGCTGCGGCGCCTGCGCCGGTTTGCGCGCGAGGGCGCAGCGGACCAGCTGGACATAGACGAGACCATTCGCGGCACGGCGAAGCAGGGCTGGCTCGACATCCACATGCGGCCCGAACGGCGCAATGCGGTCAAGGTGCTCCTGTTTCTCGATGTCGGCGGATCGATGGACCCCTTCATCAAGCTGGTGGAAGAACTGTTCAGCGCCGCCACGGCCGAATTTAAGAACCTCGAATTCTTCTACTTCCACAACTGCCTTTACGAAGGCGTCTGGAAGGACAATCGCCGCCGCTGGCAGGAACGCACCAAGACGTGGGACGTGCTTCACAAGTACGGGCATGATTACAAGGTCGTCTTCGTCGGCGATGCCGCGATGAGCCCTTACGAGATCAGCCATCCGGGCGGCAGCGTCGAGCACATGAACGAGGAGGCGGGCGCCATCTGGATGCAGAGGATGACCAACACCTATCCCGCGACCGTCTGGCTCAATCCCGTTCCGGAAGCGCAATGGGGTTATTCCCAGTCCACTAAGATGATGCGCCAGCTTGTGAACGACCGGATGTACCCGCTCACGCTGGACGGTCTGGACGACGCGATGCGCGAACTGACCCGCAAGCACGGCCACTGAAAACCGCCGCGCTCTGGCTTCGCCGGCTCCGATCCGCTATCATCGGGGGAAGAGGAGAGATATCATGCGTTTGGTTGCGATGCTCGTCGTGGGATGCGGACTTTTCGGAAGCGTCGCCTTCGCGCAATCCGTAGATCCCGTGTCACTGGACAATCCCGCCTATTCGGATCCTGCGCGGCAATGGCAGTCGATCGAGGATGCCGAGTTTTCGGAGGAAGTCCCGGCAGGCAAAGAGGCGGAATGCCGCGAGACGGTTCGGCATGTGCGTGACGAAGCGGGACAGGCCGAATTGCGGCGCGAACCTGCCGGTGATCACTCGGCTCACCTAATGAAGGCCGTGGACAAGCGGATCGACGGTTGCCCCGTCATGGTCATGGACAACGCTGCCGAAGACGTGCGCCCCCTTCCGAAAGTCGAGCCTGACCTTAATGGCCTCGTCCCGGCTCAGTAGGGTAGTAATTCGTAAGGCACTCAAGCCACTAGTAAGCATCGACCGCCGAGAACAAAGCGCGAATTTGATCCTTCTCGATCTCTTCGAGGCTTGGGTGCCAGACGTCGAAAATAAGGACCAATCTATCTTTCGTTGCCGAGTTCCAGGCTTCGTGTTCAACCGAGTCGTCGAACGCTAGCAGTTCTCCCTCCTGCCATTGGCGTCGCTCTTCGCCGACACGAAGCTCGGCTTCTCCGGGCACGACGAGGGGAAGATGGCAGATCAAGCGGGCATTGATCATCCCGGTATGTGGCGGAATTGAACGAGAGGCCTTTAGTAACGAAAACATGACCGTAGGCGCGCGATTAGGGATGTTGCAGAGCGGCGCGGCAGCGGAAATGGTCGACCAAGTCGAAGGCGCTCGCTCAATGCGTTCGAGAATTGGCTGTCCTTTTTCCGTCAAATCGAAGGTCGTCCAGTCTCGGTTGTCCAGCATCCCATGGACATCGCCTTGGGGCCGATCGCCCCTGCTCCTCACGTAGGGTTCGAAGTCTCCGTCGCGAGCAAGCAGGGCTAGTCCCTCGTCTCGAATAGAACCTGAAGCCTTTTGGACCTGTTCGCACCAATTGAATTCACGAGCATCGAAAAAGTACATCTGCGGCAGATCTGGGTAGTAGAACATCGTAGGTACCTGCGGGAAACGAACACGAGTCGGTTCGCGCGACCTAGTACCGGTCATTATTTCAAACGCTTTTTCAAACCGCGGATGCCAATCTTGTCTTGGAAATCCGGCTTGCCGAAGTTGCTCTATCGTATGCGGCAAGATTCCGCGTTCAAGTTCGTCCAGTTCGCCTCGCATCTCGTCCAACAAGCGCTGGACATCCAGGTTCGAAGCACTGCCATGCCGTAGAGCCGTCCGGTAAAAGGCGATTGCAGCTCTTCGCTCCCCAGCGAGAGACCGATGCGACCCTTTGGCAACAAGCGCTTCGACGTCCTTCGGATTAAGCGCCAGTCTGCGATCGGCTTCGTCCTCATTTAAAAAATGCAGATGAGAGGACATCATCAGTAAAGCAAATGCCCGCGGACCATCGGGACCCAGGCCGCTTCGTCGGCGCTGGCGATGTTGTCCAGATCGTGCGGTGATGCGGCGGGGTCGTCGACCCATTCGCGCAGCGACGGGCCGCCATTGATGACGTCGATCGCCAGCCTCTCGTGCTCGTATTCGTACGGGAAATCGCGCCAGATATCGTAGTCCGGATAGCGGCGGCGGATCGCCTTGAAGGCCAGCGCCTGCAATCGCCAGGGGCGGAAGGCGTGGTGCGCGTAGAACGGGCCTTCGGCATGGACCATCAGGCCGTTGCACAGCTGCCCGGCATGCTTGTGGAAGGTCGGTTCGAACCAGCATTCGCGCAAGGCGCATCCGGCGAGCCATTCGGGCTCGAGCCGCTCCATTTCGGCGCGCACTGCGCCTGCGTCCACATCCGGCGCACCGAACAGCATTTCAAGCGGGCGGGTGGTGCCCCTTCCCTCGCTCAAATTCGTGCCTTCCAGCATGACGGTGCCGGCATAGGCGCGCGCCATGTTGACGTTGGCCGCGTTGGGCGAGGGATTGATCCACACGCGGTCCTGCGGCCAGCCGTGGCCGGGGCCGTCGGGTTGCCAGCCTTCCATCTCGATGACGCGGTATTCGATGTCGAGATCGAAGCGTTCGATGAACCAGTGGCCCATTTCCCCCATGGTCAGGCCGTGGCGCATGGGCATGGGCGCGGCACCGACGAAGCTTTCTTCGCCCGGCACCAGCAGCGTGCCCTCCACCGGCCGCCCCGCCGGGTTGGGCCGGTCGAGCACCCAGACTTCCTTGCCGTGGCGCGCCGCTTCCTCGAGCAGGTAGAGCAGCGTGGTGACGAAGGTGTAGATCCGGCAGCCGAGGTCCTGCAGGTCGAACAGGAACACGTCCGCGCTGGACATCATTTGCCCGCTTGGCCGGCGGACCTCGCCGTACAGGCTGAAGACGGGGATACCGTATTGCGGATCGGTCTCGTCCGCGGTTTCGACCATGTTGTCCTGCTTGTCGCCCTTCAGCCCATGCTGCGGGCCGAATGCGCTGGTAACGCGCACGCCCGCCGCGATCAGCGCATCGAGGCTGTGGGTCAGGTCCGCCGTGACGGAAGCGGGATGCGCCACGAGGGCCACTCTCTTGCCTTCGAGGGGCTTGCGCAATGCGGCGTTCGAAAGGAGCCGGTCGATGCCGTTCTTCATGGCTTATCGGGTGGCGGAAGCCGCGCCGCGAAGCAAGCCGGATCGTGGAAATCGGGCACGCCCTTCCGGTGTTCCAGCGCCCAGTAGGACTTCGTGCCCCCATCCTCCTCGATCACAGCGGTGATCCCGACGCGGTCGCAGTCCGGCAATCCGGCGCGGGGGATGTCGGCATCGTACAGGGTGAAGGCACGTCCGGGGCGAATGGTGCCGACCGGGCTGCGCGGCATCTCGCGGTTCCGCATGCCGGCGCGCACCCCGTCGAAATCGTAGGCTGCCCAGCGTGTCGACGGCGACAGGTTGATCTCCGTGTATCCATCGGTCCCGGAGTGACCGAGGAAGAGCTCGAAGCACGTCGTGGTCCACAATTCGTCCGCTCTTGCCCGGGTGGCGATAGGCGGCAGGACGAGTGCCGCACTGCCGTCGACACGCCAGCGGATGCGCAACCAGTGTTCGGTCTGCTTCAGCCAGCTTGCAGTGACCTTGGTGACCGACCGCGGCGGGCGGGACGGATGGGCGACGAGTTCGTACATGATGCCCTTACTGCTAGGGCCGGCGCTTTTGGGCGGCAAGCTGCTCAAGGCGCTGTCCTACAACCATCGTCATCGGCTAGAGGGCTTGCATGACCGCCGTGCCCGCTTCAATGCCACCATCCGTTCCGCCCCGATCCCGGGGGCGGTTTTTCTCCCCCAGGACAGTGGTCCAAGCGGTCCATGTCTCCACTTCCGGCCTGGAACCGAACCGATGAGTGAATACCGATCCGACCTTCTGAAGCTGCTCGACGAACGCGGCTACATCCACCAGGCGACCGATGCGGGTGCGCTGGATGCGCTGGCCTCGAAGCAGGTCGTGCCGGGATACATCGGATATGATGCCACCGCGTCCAGTCTTCATGTCGGGCACCTGGTCCAGATCTTCATGCAGCGCCGCCTGCAGCAGGCGGGGCACAAGCCGATCGTCGTCATGGGCGGCGGGACGACCAAGGTCGGCGACCCCAGCGGCAAGGACGAGAGCCGCAAGATGCTGTCGGACGAGGACATCGCCGCCAACATCGCCGGGATCCGGACGGTGTTCGAAAGGCTGCTGACCTTCGGCGACGGCCCGACCGATGCCATCATGGTCAACAACGACGAATGGCTGGGCCAGCTCGGTTATATCGACCTGCTGCGCGATGTCGGCCCGCACTTCACCGTCAACCGGATGCTGACCTTCGATTCGGTGCGGCTGCGCCTCGACCGGGAACAGCCGCTCACCTTCCTCGAATTCAACTACATGATCCTCCAGGCCTACGACTTCGTCGAACTGGCGCGGCGTTACGACTGCCGCCTGCAAATGGGCGGCAGCGACCAGTGGGGCAACATAGTCAACGGGCTGGAGCTCGGTCGGCGCATGGAGGGGCGCGAACTGTTCGGCGTGACGACGCCGCTCCTCACGACGGCCGACGGCGCGAAGATGGGTAAGACGGCCGGAGGCGCGGTCTGGCTCAACGAGGACCGCCTGCCGGGCTACGACTTCTGGCAGTACTGGCGCAATGTGGACGACCGCGACGTCGGCCGTTTCCTGCGGCTGTTCACCGATCTGCCGCTGGACGAGATCGCGCGCCTGGAAGCGCTGGAGGGGAGCGAGATCAACGCGGCCAAGGTGGCGCTTGCCAACGAGGTCACGTCGCTGGTCCGCGGTCCGGAAGCGGCTGCGGCAGCGGAAGCGACCGCGTCCGCGACCTTCGCCGGGGGCGGCGCGGGAGAGGACCTGCCGCGTTTGGCGCTGGGGCCGAACGGCATGCGGATCGGCGCGGTGCTGACCGAGCTCGGCTTCACCGCGTCCAATGGCGAGGCGAAGCGCAAGCTCGCCGAAGGGGCCGTCAAGCTGGACGGGGAGACGGTCTCGGACCCGGGCGCGATGATCGTCCTTGTCGAAGGCGCCGAGGGCAAATTGAGCCTCGGGAAGAAGAAACACGCGATCCTGACGCGATAAAAGCGTGCGAATTCAGTGCCCTCGTCCCGATATAGGACAATCGCGGTTTACCGAATTTCAGGCTTTTTGCGGCATTAACGATCACCGCACGACATAATAAGAACGGGAGGTCGTCATCGTGTCAACTGGAGCCCAGCTCTCCGTACCGGACATGCGCCGCAGCACGCGGTGCCCGGTCGATCATCCGGTCATCGCCGAGCATCAGGCTCGCGGCGATGTCAAAATGCACCTGTGCAACATTTCCGCCAACGGCTTCATGGTCGACGATGCGAAGGACCTGGCGCGCGGGGATCGCGTGATCGTGCGCCTGCCTGTCATCGGCCGTATCGAGGCCTATGTCATGTGGACCAAGGACAGCCGCGCCGGGTTCCAGTTCGAGCGGATCATCCGCTTCGAGGATTTCGGTGAGATGATCGAGGCGCTCCAGCCCAATCCCAAGCTCCGCCGGCCCCGCTGACAAGGCTTCCCGCCTAGAAGCACAAGTTTCTTGCCCGCGCCCCGCGCCCCATGCAAAGGCGCGGGCGTGAGCGACGGTGTGACGGAAACGGAAGAGGGGCTTCGCGGTCCCCTGAGCTACCACAATTTCCGCGCGTACCTGGTCGCCCGTTTCACCATGATGGTCGGCCAGTACGCGATGATGCTGATCATCAGCTGGCAGACCTACACCCTCGCCCGCCAAGGGGGGATGGACGAGTTCGCTGCATCGGGGCAGCTGGCCCTGATCGGGCTGCTCCAGTTCCTGCCGCTATTCGTGCTGTCGCCCTTCTCCGGTCTCGTCGCGGACCGGTTCGATCGCAAGACGGTCTCGCGGTTGACGATCACCCTGCAGTTCGCCTGCGCGGTGACGCTTGCATGGTTGACCTATACGGGCGCCATCGACCTCGTCTGGCTGTTCGCGGTTGCCGTGGTGCTGGGCGTGGTGCGCGCCTTCAACGGCCCGGCCCTGTCGGCTCTCGCGCCGAACCTGGTGCCCAAGCAGATCCTGCCCAATGCGATCGCGCTGTCCTCGATTGCCTGGCAGACGGGGATGATCGTCGGCCCGGCGCTGGGCGGGTACGCCTACGACGCAATGCCCGCCCTGCCCTATATGCTTGCAGCGGTCCTGTTCCTGGTGGGCATCGCGGCCATCACGACCATCGGCAAGGTGCCCCGATCCCCCATTACCGGCGCGCAGAGGCCGATCGGCCAGATCATCGATGGCTGGCGATACGTGATCCAGAACCGCATGGTTCTGGGCGCCATCACACTCGACCTGATGGCGGTGTTCCTTGCCGGAGCGACCGCCTTGTTCTCGCCGTTCGCCTACGACATCCTCGAAGTAGGGGAAACCGGGCTCGCACAACTCGCGGCCGCCCCCGCCGTCGGGGCGGCGGTAACGGCGCTCTGGTTCAGCTTCCGTCCGTTGAAGACGAATGTCGGGCCGAAGATGCTCTGGGCAGTGGCGGCATTCGGAGTCGCGACGATCGTGTTCGGCTTCTCGAGATCGATGCCGATCAGCTTGGCCGCATTGTTCGTCGTCGGTGCCGCGGACATGTTCTCCGTCTATATCCGGCAATCGCTCATCCAGTTGCACACGCCGGACGAAAAGCGCGGTCGGGTTTCGTCGGCGAGCCTGTTGACGATCAGCGCCTCGAACGAGGGCGGCGATGCGTTCTCCGGTTTTCTCGCCAGCATCCTCGGTCCGGCACTCGCCGTGATCGTCGGAGGCGTCGGGGCGCTGGCTACGGTTGCGCTGTGGTCGCGGATCTTCCCGGTTCTTCGGAACACCCGGACCTTTGACCCGCCGCCGGAGTTGGACGAAGAACTACCCGAAGAGAAATTGCAGGAGCGGACTCCATGAAAGCCGAAACCATCCTCCAGACGATCGGCAACACGCCGCATATTCGCATGTCCAGACTGTTTCCGGACCACGAGGTCTGGATCAAGTCGGAACGCGCCAATCCCGGCGGTTCGATCAAGGACCGTATCGCGCTGGCAATGGTCGAGGATGCGGAAAAGTCCGGCGCGCTGAAGCCGGGCGGTACGATCATCGAACCGACCAGCGGCAATACCGGTATTGGCCTCGCGATGGTCGCCGCCGTGAAGGGATACAAGCTCGTCCTCGTCATGCCGGAAAGCATGAGTCTCGAGCGGCGCCGGCTGATGCTCGCATACGGTGCGACATTCGACCTGACCCCCAAGGAAAGCGGAATGAAGGGCGCGATCGAGCGGGCTACCGAACTTGTCGGCGAGGACGATGGCGCCTGGATGCCCAGCCAGTTCGACAACGACGCCAATTACAAGGTCCACGCCCGGACGACTGCGAAGGAGATCCTCGAGGACTTTCGCGACAGTCCTATCGACGTGATGATCACGGGCGTCGGTACCGGAGGGCACATAACGGGCTGTGCCGAAGCATTGAAAGAGCAATGGAGCGACCTGAAGGCCTACGCGGTCGAGCCCGAAGGATCCCCGGTGATCAGTGGTGGGCAGCCGGGACCGCACCCGATCCAGGGTATCGGGGCCGGCTTCATTCCCCAGAACCTGCATACGCAGTCGATCGACGGAGCGATCAAGGTCGATCCGGAAAAGGCCAAGGAGATGGCCCGACGCGCCGCCCGCGAGGAAGGTATGCTGGTCGGTATCTCGAGTGGCGCGACGCTAGCGGCCATCGCGCAGAAGCTGCCCGATCTGGAGAAGGGAACCCGGATACTGGGGTTCAACTACGACACGGGCGAGCGGTATCTCTCGGTCCCGGATTTCCTGCCCGAATAGACCAAGGAAACAGCCCATACGAAGAGGGCCCGGATCGCGGATCCGGGCCCTCTTTTTTTGATACGATGCGTATTGCTCAGGCGGCGGTGGCGAAGGCTTCCTCGCCAAGTGCCATCATGCTGTCGGCGCCGGTCTCGAGCTTGCGGCGGAGCGCGCCGGCGTCCGGCAGATACCGGTCCATGTAATAGCGCGCGGTAGCGATCTTCGCCTCATAGAACGCCTTGTCTTCGGTCGACCCGGCAAGGACTTCCTGCGCCTTTTTCGCCATCCGGAGCCACATGAGGCCGATCGTCACGATGCCCATGATATGCATGTAGTGATGCGCACCGGCCCCCAGATGGTTGGGGTTTCGCATCGCATTCTGCATGAACCACATCGTTGCCGCCTGCTGATCGCCGAGCGCCTTTTCGAGCTTTTCGGCCATCTCCTTCAGGCCTTCGTCCGACTTGGCGGCAGCGATCTCCTCGCCAGCCATCTTGAAGAACGCCTGGATGGCGGCACCGCCCTTGCTCGGGAGCTTGCGACCGCAGAGATCCATCGCCTGGACCCCGTTCGTGCCTTCGTAGATCTGCGCGATGCGGGCATCGCGCACGAACTGGCTCATGCCCCATTCCTCGATATAGCCGTGGCCACCGAAGACCTGCTGCATATTGGTCGCAATCTCGTAGCCCTTGTCGGTGCCGTATCCCTTGATGACCGGTGTCAGTAGCCCGAGCAGCGCGTCGGCCTCCTCGCGTTCTTCCTCGGTCTGGGCCTTGTGCGTCAGGTCCACAAGCAGGCCGGCCCAAAGGGTCAGCGCGCGCATGCCTTCGGTGAATGCCTTGGCATCCATCAGCATCCGCCGGACATCGGGGTGAACGAAAATCGGATCGGCCTGTGCTTCGGGTTCAGCCGGACCGGTCAGCGCCCGTCCCTGCCTGCGATCGAGCGCATAGGCGACCGCGTTCTGGTAGGCGACTTCCGCCTGGCTCAGGCCCTGGATGCCGACGCCGAGGCGAGCCGCGTTCATCATGATGAACATGGCGGCAAGGCCCTTGTTTTCTTCGCCGACCATCCAGCCTTTCGCGCCGTCGTAGTTCAGGACGCAGGTGGAGTTGGCGTGAATGCCCATCTTGTGCTCGATCGAGCCGCAGACGACGCCGTTGCGCTCGCCGAGCGAACCGTCGTCGTTCACGAGAACCTTCGGCACCACGAAGAGCGAAATCCCCTTAGTGCTGTCCGGCGCGCCCGGAGTTTTCGCCAAGACGAGGTGGATGATATTGTCGGCCAGATCGTGCTCGCCGGCCGAGATGAAGATCTTGGTCCCCGTAATGGCATAGCTGCCATCGGCCTGGGGCTCCGCCTTGGTGCGGATCATGCCCAGATCCGTCCCGCAATGTGGTTCGGTCAGGTTCATGGTCCCGGTCCACTCGTTGGAGATCATCTTCGGAAGATACTTCTCCTTCTGCTCCTGCGATCCCTTGGCGATGAGCGCGGAAATGGCACCATGCGTCAGGCCCGGATACATGCCGAAGGCCTGGTTCGCGCTGGAGATGTATTCTTCCAGCACGAAGCCCAGCACATGGGGCATACCCTGGCCGCCGAATTCCTCGGGCTGCGCGAGAGTACCCCATCCCGCCTCGCGGAACTGGTCGAACGCCTGCTTGAAGCCCTTCGGCGTGGTGACCGAGCCGTCATCGTTACGCGTGCAGCCTTCCTGATCGCCCGACTGGTTGAGCGGGGCCAGAACTTCGGCGCAGAACTTTCCGCTTTCGTCGATCACAGCGTCGCTGACATCCGGCGTCGCCATTTCGAAGCCGGGCAGATTACCGTAGCTGGCGAGATCGAGAACCTCGTTGATGAGGAAGCGTGTGTCGCGGGTCGGGGCTTTGTAGGTAGGCATTTCAGATATCCTTCGGGGGTTGGTCCAAAGCTGGCTGGATCAATCGAGGTCGAGCGAGACGATGTGCTTCACGAAATCCGTCAGTTCCTTGATTGATGAATCGATATCGGCACGCTGGGATTTCAGCTTGGCAATGTGCTCGCGGCACTTCTCGATCGTGACACGGCGCTGTTCCACGCGGCCGTCGTCAAGGTCGTAGAGGTCGATCATCTCACGAATTTCGGAGAGGCTGAAGCCGACGTTCTTCGCACGCATGATCCAGGCAAGGCGCGCACGATCACGCTTCGAATACAGCCTGGTCAGTCCGACACGTTTGGGGGCGATCAGCCCCTCGTCCTCGTAGAACCTCAGGGCACGTGCCGTACAGTCGAACTCGTGCGTGAGGTCCGAAATGGAATACTGCTCCCGACCAAGCTCGTCTGGCCGGTCGAGATGGGCGCCGCGATGGCGCTCCTGCGTAGGGGCTGATGCGCTTGCCATGCAAACTGGATAGCTTACCCTTCCGTAAACGTCAAGGTCCGGTGGGTTTGAGCGAAGTGTCGTGCAACTCCCTGTAGAAGCACGAACGCTGCCCCGTATGGCAGGTCGGCCCAGCGGGTTCGGCGCGAAGGACCAGCGCATCCTGATCGCAATCGACCAGAATTTGCTCGATCCTGAGAGTGTTGCCGCTGGTTTCGCCCTTGCACCACAAGGTTGCTCTCGACCGCGACCAGAAGTGCGCAAGGCCGCTCGACTGCGTCGCATCGAGCGCTTCCCGGTTCATGTGGCCGACCATCAGCACTTCCGCTGTCCGTGCATGAACGACAACGGCCGTCAGAAGTCCATTGTCGTCGAACTTGGGAATGAAGCGCGTACCGGTTTCCCGCTCTTCTTTGGTCGATATATCGGTCATGGATTACGTGGTCTTTCAAACGTGCCGTAGCTGCGGCGAATTGTTGCACGATAACCACATCGTGCGTCCAAAATCTAACGCTAGAGCAATGACATCTTTCCGAACCGTTCGCGAGATGGAAGAAAGCGGTCGTGATCTCGAGGGGGTCACGCTGACTTGGAGCAGCTTTTGCGCCGGGTTCAGGGAAAGTCGGGAGCGCCGACGATCGGAAACGGTCGCGCGCCTCGCGGGAACGAGTAAGGGCTGTTGGCGCCGGCTTGGGGGAGTCGCCGCCAGCAAAAGTCAGCCCGCCTGGTTTCGTCACGGTGCGCCCGGGATCTTCGGATCCCGGGCGCTTTCGTATCCGGTCACTTCGTGAAGGACACGGGCAAAGCAGGCGATCTTGACCTGCTGCGCGCCCGCGCGTTTCAGGACACCCACGCAGGCATCGCTGGTCGCGCCGCTCGTAAGTACGTCGTCCACCAGAACCACGTTGCTTCCGGAGATGCTTTCGCGCTGACGTGGGGCAACCCGGATGGAGCCGGCCAGCGTCCGCTCTCGTGCCTTGCGTCCCATGCCGCCTAGCGGCGGCGTACGCTTGATGCGGCGCAGAGCGTCCACGGCGACCGAATGACCTGTCGCGCGGGACAATTCCTTTGCGAGCAGCGCGGACTGGTTGAAACCGCGTGCCCACAGGCGAAGGGGATGCAGCGGCACCGGGATCAGTAACCATTCGCCTTCCAGACCGGCCATTCTCGCGGTTATCAGGCGCGCAAGCATCGGCGCCAAGGCGATCCGCCGACCGTGCTTGTACTTGAGCACGAGTTGCCGCGAAGCCTCGTTATAGAGCGTGCCCGCCATGATGCCATCGTGGCGGGGCGCGGCCGCCATGCAGGGCGCGCACAGGGCTGCTTCTCCTGTGATCGAGGAATCGCCGAAAGGCCGCTGGCAGGCTGCGCACGCCGGATCGGACGGGATCACCAGTTCGCTCCAGCATGTCTGGCACAGCCCGGTCTGCTGAGCGATCGCGTCCCCGCACAGGGGGCATCGCGGCGGGTAGACGAGATCCACCACCGGTGCCGTTGCCCGGGACAAAGTGCGAAGCAGTGTCACCGCCCACCCCTGCACCGCTTGCACAGCAGGAGCAAGACAGGCACGGGCGGGGAATGGAGCGATCGCAGCCGCCTGTCATCTTTTCGCGCCGGAAGGCCGCGGCGAAATGGGCCCGGGGTCGATCGCGCTCTTCGGATGCCGACGCAGCGACGTACCTTTCCGACACCGTCACGGACGACGTTATCGAGCGGCTCGAGTTCATGCGCCACGAGCCCGGCTCGGCGCTCGTCGTTGGTGACGGGTCCGGCCGTCTGGCGAAGTGGCTCAAGCGACGCGGGACCGCAGTTGTGCGTCGGGACCTCGGCCGGTTCGACGAAGAGCAGCCGGGAGAGCCCGACCGGTTCGATCTCGTGGTCCATCTCATGGGCCTCGGCCATGTGAACGACTTGCCCGGTGCGCTCATCCATGCCCGCAATTCGCTCGCGCCGGGTGGCGTCTTCATTGCCGCGTTTCCGGGCGCGGGCAGCCTTGCGACGCTGCGCCGGATCGCGCTGGCGGCCGATGGCGACCGTCCTTCTCCGCGCATGCACCCGCTGGTGGACGAGCAGGCCGGGGCATCCCTGCTCCAGCGGGCCGGCTTCACGCGGCAGGTCGTGGACAGCTTCCCGGTCGACGTCCGCTTCGGATCGCTTCGAAGGCTGGTCGAGGACCTGCGGGACCATGGCCTTACCCGCAGCCTGGCCTCGCCCGCGCCGCCTGTCACCCGCCGGTGGCTGGCACGGGCCGAGGATGTGTTCGAGGCGGAGCGCGACGCGCAGGGCAAGGTTCCCGAGAGGTTCGAGATCCTCGTCCTGACTGCCTGGAAGGTCTAGCGAAGCGCCGCCTGTGCCGCGGCGAGACGGGCGATAGGCACGCGGTAGGGCGAGGCGCTGACGTAATCGAGCCCGATCTTTTCGCAGAATGCGATGCTGGCGGGGTCACCGCCATGTTCGCCGCAAATGCCCAGCTTGATGTCGCTGCGGGTCGCCCTGCCCCGCTCCGCGGCGATTTCCACCAATTGCCCGACGCCGTCGATGTCCAGGCTGACGAACGGATCGCGGGCGAAGATGCCGCGCTCCACGTACTGCGCCAGGAAGCGGGCCGAATCGTCACGCGAGACGCCCAGGGTGGTTTGCGTGAGGTCGTTGGTGCCGAAGCTGAAGAACTCGCCGTCCTGCGCGATCTCGCCCGCCATCAGCGCGGCGCGCGGGAGTTCGATCATCGTGCCGACAAGGTAGCCGAGCTCGCACCCCTTCTCCGCGAACACGTCCTTCGCCACCCGGTCCACCAGTGCCCGCAAGATTGCAAGTTCGCGCCGGGTTCCCACCAGCGGGATCATCACTTCGGGCAACGGCGCGTCGCCGCTCGCCTCGGCCACGTCGCACGCGGCCTCGAAGATCGCGCGCGCCTGCATCTCGTAGATCTCGGGATAGGTGATGCCGAGGCGGCAGCCGCGATGGCCCAGCATGGGGTTGAACTCGTGCAGTTCGTTCGCGCGGCGCTTCAGCGTTTCGACGGGCTTGCCGACGATCTCCGAAAGCTCGGCGAACTCGGCGTCACCTTGCGGCAGGAACTCGTGCAGCGGCGGATCGAGCAGGCGGATGGTGCACGGCAGGCCGGCCATCTCCTCGAAGATGGCGCGGAAGTCGTCGCGCTGTTCGGGCAGCAGCTTGTCGAGCGCGGCCCGGCGGCCCTTCTCGCTTTCGGCCAGGATCATCTCGCGGACGGCGGCGATCCGGGCTGCATCGAAGAACATGTGTTCGGTCCGGCACAGACCGATGCCCTCCGCCCCGAACTGGCGCGCCCGCGCGCAGTCCGCCGGCGTTTCGGCGTTGGTGCGCACGCGCATCCGCCGCTTGGCGTCGGCCCATTCCATCAGCGTGGCGAAGTCGCCGGCCATTTCTGGCTCGAGCGTCGGAACTTCGCCCGCCATGACTTGTCCGTTGCCGCCGTCGAGCGTGATGATGTCGCCTTCCGCCAGGTCGCGATCGCCGATCTGGAGGGTCCGCGCCTCACGGTCGATCCGCACCTGGGATGCACCGGACACGCAGCAGCGACCCATGCCGCGTGCCACCACGGCCGCATGGCTGGTCATGCCGCCACGCGCGGTCAGGATGCCGGAGGCGGCATGCATGCCGTGAATGTCCTCCGGGCTGGTTTCCACGCGCACCAGGATGACGCTTTCCCCGCGGCCGGCCCATTGCTCGGCGGTATCGGCATCGAGCACGATCTTGCCGCTGGCGGCCCCCGGGGATGCGGGCAGTCCGGTCGTCATGACATCGCGCGGGGCATCGGGGTCGAGCGTCGGGTGAAGCAACTGGTCCAGCGCCATGGGATCCACCCGGCAGATGGCCGTATCGCGGTCGATCAGTCCTTCGCCAACCATGTCTACCGCCATCTTGAGCGCGGCCTTGGCGGTGCGCTTGCCGTTGCGGGTCTGGAGCAGGAACAGCTTGCCGCGTTCCACGGTGAACTCGATGTCCTGCATGTCGCGGTAGTGCTTTTCGAGCAGGTCGAACACGTGCGCCAGCTCGGCATAGGCATCGGGCATGGCCTCTTCCATGCTCGGCTTTTCGGCACCGGCCGCCTCGCGCCGGGCGCGGGTCAGGTATTGCGGCGTGCGGATACCGGCGACCACGTCCTCGCCCTGCGCATTGACCAGCCATTCGCCGTAATAGGCCTTTTCGCCGGTCGAGGGGTCGCGGGTGAAGGCGACGCCAGTGGCGCTGGTATCGCCCATATTGCCGAAGACCATCGCCTGCACGTTCACGGCGGTCCCCATGTCATGCGGGATGTCGTTCAGGCGGCGATAGACCTTCGCCCGTTCGCTGTCCCAGCTGTCGAACACGGCGCGGATTGCGCCCCAGAGCTGCTCGGTGACGTCCTGCGGGAAAGCGGAGCCGCGTTCCTGCTGCACGATACCCTTGAACTCGTCGACCAGCGCCTGCCAGTCGTCGGTCTCCATTTCGGTGTCGGAGAAGTAGCCCTTGTCTTCCTTGGCAATCTCCAGCGCTTCCTCGAACAGGCCGTGATCGAGGCCGAGGACGACATCGGAGTACATCTGGATGAAACGACGATAGCTATCCCAGGCGAAGCGATCGTCGCCCGAGGAGGCGGCTAGCCCTGCGACCGTCTCGTCGTTGAGGCCGAGATTGAGGACCGTGTCCATCATGCCCGGCATCGATACCGCGGCGCCCGAACGGACCGAGACGAGCAGCGGATCCCGCGCATCGCCCAGTTTCTTGCCGACGGTGCCTTCGATATGGGCGAGCGCTCCCGTCACGGCTTCGCGCAGTTCGGGTCTGAAATCCGCGCCGCCTTCGAGGTAGCGCAGGCATTCCTCCACCGTGATGGTGAAGCCCGGCGGTACCGGCAGGCCGATACTGGCCATTTCGGCAAGGTTGGCGCCCTTGCCGCCCGTTACCGTCTTGTCCTTCTGGCGCGGATCGGAATGATCGGCGTCACCGCCGAATGGATAGACCGTCTTCGTCATGGGGCATCACCTGACATGGACCGTTGAACCGGTGTTTTCGAAAAAGCGTCCGGGCCCGCAAAAGCGCCCGAACCGTAAGGAAAAGGCGCGATGAGCGTAGGAGAGATCGTGACTTTTGCGATCACCCTTCGATCCGGCCGAAATCTGCGACATTGTGGACGGCGGCGCGGAACCGGGCGAGCAGGTCAAGCCGCGCGCGGCGCTTGTCCGGATCCTCGTCGTTCACCGTCACCTCCTCGAAGAATGCGTCGATCGGCGCGCGCAAGGAGGCGAGCGCCGCCATGGCCGCGCCGAGATCCTCCGCCTCGACCGCCGATGCCGCCCGGGGCTCGGCCGCGTCGAGTGCGTCGATCAGGGCCTGTTCCGCCTTTTCGGGCGTGTAGGACAGCGATTTCTTCGCCGCGTCGCCCGAATGGCTGCGCAGCGCGTCGCGCAGGTCCGGATCGTCCACCAGCGCGAGCGGATCTTCCTCGCCCGTATGCGGGGACAGGTGGTCCCCTCCGGCCCAGTCTTCCTTCTTGAGGATGTTCGCCGCCCGCTTGTACCCGGCGAGCAGGTTGGCGCCGTCCTCGCTTTCCATGAAGGACTGGAGCGCATGGACCCGGGCGAGCAGGCGGACGAGATCGTCCTCGCCCCCGTCACCATCTTTCTGGGCAGCAAACACCGCGTCGATCAGGTCGTGGCGGACACCCGCCTCGCGCTGCTGAACCTTGAGACGGTCGGCGAAGAAGTCGAGCAACTCGCCTTGCGCAATTGCCATGCGAAGGCGGTTTTCCTGCACGATCCGGATCGTCCCGAGTGCCGCGCGTCGCAACGCGAACGGGTCTTTCGACCCGGTCGGCTTCTCGTCGATGGAAAAGAAGCTGCGGAGAGTATCCAGCTTGTCCGCCAGGCTCACCGCCACCGTCACCGGAGCAGTCGGCACTTCGTCGCCCTGGCCGACCGGCTTGTAGTGATCGCGGATGGCGTCGGCCACTTCGTCAGGCAGGCCTTCGGCGCGGGCGTAATAGCCGCCCATCAGGCCCTGCAGTTCGGGGAATTCGCCGACCATTTCGGTGACGAGGTCCGCCTTGGCGAGGCGCGCGGCCTGTTCCGCCATGTCCGGATCGGCGCCTGCGACGATGCCTTCCTCGACCAGCCAGCGCGCGAGCTTCGCGACGCGGTCGACCTTGTCGGCCAATGTGCCCAGCTTCTCGTGGAAGGTGATCCGCTGCAGTTTCGCGGCGTGGTCCGCCAGCGAAGTCTTGCGGTCCACGTCCCAGAAGAAGCGCGCGTCGGACAGGCGCGCGGCCAGGACCTTGCGGTTGCCATCGACGATGGCCGCGCCGCCGTCTGCCGCCTCGATATTCGCCGTGCAGATGAAGGCATTGGCGAGCGCCCCGCCCTCGCCGTCGCAGACGAAATACTTCTGGTTCACCCGCGCGGTCAGCTGGATCACCTCGGGCGGGACGTCGAGGAATTCCTCGTCGAAGCGACCGAGCAGCGGGATCGGCCATTCGGTAAGGCCCGCGTTCTCGATCACTAGGCCTTCGTCCTCGACCAATGCGAGACCGGCCTGCTGCGCCACGTCCTGCGCGCCCTTGCGGATCAGCGCGGCGCGTTCGTCCTGGTCCACTATGACATGCGCGGCACGCAGCTTCACCGCGTAATCGTCTGCACCGCCGATCGTGATATCGCCGGAATGGTGGAACCGGTGGCCGAGCGTGACCGCGCCGCTGGTGACGCCGTACACTTCGCACTCGACCACGTCCTCGCCCAGCAGGGCCACGATGCCCGACAGCGGGCGTACCCAGCGCAGGGACTCGGTGCTGAGCGATGCCGCACCCCAGCGCATGGACTTGGGCCAGCTGAAACCGCGCACGATGGCGGGGATCGCCTCGGCCAGCAGGTCGCGTGTCGCGCGGCCCGGCTTCTCGATCACCGCAAAATAGGTGTTGCGGCCCTTCACGTCGCGCACTTCGAGCTGGTCGCGCGTGACGCCGTTCTTGCGGCAGAAACCCTCCACCGCCTGGTCGGGCGCGCCTTCGGGCGGGCCCTTGGCTTCTTCGCTGACGGCCTTCGTGGCCTCGGGAAGTCCGCGGGCGACCAGCGCGAGGCGGCGCGGCGTGGACCAGACGGTGACGTCGTCGACCGCGATCCCGGCAGCGTCCATCTCCCGGCGGAACAGCCGCTCCAGCTCGCTTCGCGCGTCGGCCTGCATCCGTGCGGGGATTTCCTCGCTGCGCAGTTCGAGAAGGAAATCGGTCATAGCGACCACTCCGGGAAGTTTTCCTGCCATGCCGGAGCCATGAGTTCGGCGTATTTCTCGCACGACCCGCGCGCGAGTTCACGGACCCGGCCCATATAGCTGGCGCGTTCCTGCACGCTGATCACGCCGCGCGCCTGCAGCAGGTTGAAGATGTGGCTCGCCTCGACCGCCTGTTCGTAAGCGGCGATCGGCACGTCCGCGTCGAGGGCGTTGCGGCATTCGGCCTCCGCCTTGGCGAACAGGTCGAACAGTGCATCGGTCTCTGCCACCTCGAAGTTCCACTTCGACATCTGCCGCTCGTTTTCGAGGAAGACCTGCCCGTAGCTCACGCCGCGTCCGTTGAAGTCGAGGTCGTAGACGTTGTCGACGCCCTGGATGTACATCGCGAGACGCTCCAGCCCGTAGGTCAGCTCGCCTGCCACGGGCTTGCAGTCGAAGCCGCCCATCTGCTGGAAATAAGTGAACTGGGTGACTTCCATCCCGTCGCACCAGACTTCCCAGCCGAGGCCCCAGGCGCCCAGCGTGGGGCTTTCCCAGTCGTCCTCCACGAAACGGATGTCGTGCTTGAGCGGATCGATGCCGATGACGCGCAGGCTTTCGAGATACATCTCCTGAATCTCGGGCGGGCTCGGCTTCAGGATCACCTGGTACTGGTAGTAGTGCTGGAGCCGGTTTGGGTTCTCGCCATAGCGCCCGTCGGTCGGGCGACGGCAGGGCTGGACGAAAGCGGCGTTCCAGGGTTCCGGACCGAGTGCGCGCAACGTGGTCGCCGTGTGGAACGTCCCCGCCCCCATCCGCATGTCGTATGGCTGCAGGATCAGGCAGCCCCGCTCGCTCCAGAAATCGTGAAGGGC
This sequence comes from Qipengyuania sp. JC766, assembly GCF_040717445.1. NCBI lineage: Bacteria > Pseudomonadati > Pseudomonadota > Alphaproteobacteria > Sphingomonadales > Erythrobacteraceae > Qipengyuania > Qipengyuania sp. JC766. Next base: position 743,412 of record NZ_JBFEFL010000001.1, read on the forward strand.
GAGGATCATGTCCTGGAAGGATTTACGAGGGTCGCGGTCCATGCTGCGGCGCAATGGCGCAAGGGCGAAAATGCGTCAATGCCGCATGCCCTTGACCATCGTCACGACAGGTCATCCGAACTTTTTGTCAGGTTGTGTTGACATGGTCAGCGAATCACGACATATAGTCAGGACAACCTGACAAAAGGGAAGGTTGACCAACCCACTGGACCCAATATCCAAGCTGGAGACCCGCTATGAAAAAGACTGCACTGATTGCCGCTGCCCTCGCCTTCGTTCCCGGTGTTGCCATGGCCGAAGACCTGCCCAGCATCGCGGTAGAAACCGCCGACCTCGACCTTGCGACGGCTGACGGTCAGGCCCGGCTCGGCGATCGGGTAAATACCGCCATCCGCATCGCCTGCCGCTCCGGCGACAGGACCATCGTCTCCCTCCGGATGGAGCGCGAATGCGCCTCGACCATGCGGAAGCAGGCCGAAGGGCAGGTCCGCCTCGCCATCGCCGCAGCGCGCGAAGAACGCTTCGCGGCGCTCGACCTCGATCCGGGCGCTTGAGCCATAGTCTGCGGCCGGGGCGGTTGGTCAGCATACCGCCCCGTTCGCCCTCGCAGGAGTATCCGATGGCAAACCCGCCCCCGACCAAGCGCCAGAAGCAGGTCCGCACGCACAATGTCGCGACCCTGATCGCCTTGCTCACTTTCATCGTCATAACGCTTGGCGCGACGGAAATCGTCGCGATCCCCATCGCCATCAACGCCCTGACCGTAGTGCTGATGTTCGTCGCGATCGTCGTGATGTTCGCGAGCCGCAATGCCGATGAATACACCGCCGCGGTATGGCGCACGGGCACCAGTCTCGCTTTCGTCATTACGGCATCGGTCATGCTGTTCACGCCTGTGCTGGAAGGCTTCTTCGACGGACTGTTCCGAGCCGGCAGAGAACACGACTTGAAGCTCGACGGCTTCATCGTGGTCGTCGCGACATTCTTCCTGGGCAATGCCTGGGCCCGCCTGCGCGGGACGATCTGAGGAGATTGCTCATGCCTTTCGATCCGAAAGCCGACAAGATCGACGATCGTACCTTTGCGCTGAACTCCCTCTGGCTCGGCTTCGCGTCATCGCTTCTTTTTCTGGCCGGACTGCTGGCTGGCTGGGAGGTGTTTCTCGTCAAGCTGGCCGGCGCTCTCGCGAGTGCTGCGCCGGTCAGCCTGCTGTTCGTGCGCTTCTTCGATGATTACCAGACGCGCCTGGTCTCGCATGGCGCCCGATGGGCCTCGGTTGTGGTGGGTATCTGGCTCCTGGCGCAGCTGCTGTCCGATACGTCCGCGAGACTGGTGGCCGAAATCGATCCCATGCTTGGCCTCGCAATCTGCGTGGTCGCATTTCATGCGGGCATCGCATCCGCCCGCATCCGGGGCACGGTGTCATGAAGAACCGCCTCAAGGTCCTGCGCGCGGAGCGTGACTGGAGCCAGGCCGAACTAGCCGGACAGCTCGACGTATCACGCCAAGCCGTCAATGCGATCGAGACCGGCAAGCACGACCCGTCGCTTCCGCTCGCCTTTCGTATTGCGCGCCTTTTCCAGATGCCCATCGAGGAGATTTTCGATGACGGACACGATTGAAGCCACCGGCGTCCAGCGCCTGCGCACGCGTCGCCAGAAGTTCTGGCGCTGGTGCGCCCTCGCCTTCGCGCTCTCTATTTTTGCAGGGATGGCCAGCGGCACCCTAGCCGCCCTCTACCAAGACGATCTGGTCCCGGCATGGTCGCTCTATGCCCTCTGGGCGGTGGTGGCCTTCGCATGGGTCTGGTTCAGCCGGGACTATTTCCTGCGGATCGACGAGCTGGACCAGATGGACAATCTGTGGGCCTGCCTGATCGGGTTCTACTTCTACGTCGGCGCCTTCGTGACGTGGTACATGTTCGCCGATGCAGGGCTCGCGCCCGAAATTGACGGGACGATCATGTTCTTCGCCACGATGACCGTCATGGTCGTCTCCTATGGTCTCAGGAAGCTGGGGCTTCGCTAATCACCTGTCACTCGACTTGAAACACGACGCCAAACCGATGAAGGATCAAATCATGAAATCGACGTTCAAATCGCTCGCTCTTGCCGCTTCAAGCCTTTCCCTCCTGTTTGCCGGCGCAGGCTGCGCCCCGATGGACGGCGCGCGCTCCGCTTCCTCCGATGCGGCCATGTGGCAGAAGCCGGCCGGTGCCGAGGGGCCGGCCATGTGGAAGGTATCCGACGAGGATACGACCATATACCTGTTCGGGACCATCCACGTGCTGCCCGAAGGTCTCGACTGGTACACGCCGACCGTGGCGAATGCGCTGACCGGTTCCGACATCATGGTCACCGAAATTCTCGGCGATGCCATGTCCGATACGGAAACGGCACAGCTGATGCAGACCAAGGGCATGCTGCCGCAGGGCACCACGCTCCGCTCGCTGCTGGACGAGGAACAGACCGCGAAATACGAGGCCGCACTGGCGAAGATCGGCATCCCGGCCGCCAATTTCGACGGCTTCAAGCCGTGGAGCGTCGCGCTGACCCTTTCGGTCCTGCCGTTGATCCAGGAAGGCTACAAGATCGACGAAGGGGTCGAGCAGAAGCTCGAGGAATATGCTGGCGAGGACCTCGCGCGCGGCAACCTGGAAACGGTCGGCGAACAGCTCGCCATTTTCGACAACCTGCCGCAGGAAGACCAGATCGAGTTCCTCATGGCGGCGGCAGAGGAAACGGATAACCTCAAATCCTATATCGACCGCATGGTCGAACAATGGATGGCCGGTAACCCCGAGGCACTGGCCGAAACCATGAACGAAAGCCTGGAAGACGATCCGGCGCTGGCCGAAGCCCTGCTCTATCGCCGCAACCGCAACTGGGTCGAGTGGATCGACACCCGCATGGACCAGCCCGGCACGGTCTTCATCGCCGTGGGGGCAGGCCACCTCGCGGGGGACAAGAGTGTCCAGGACTATCTGGCGCAGCGCGATATCGAAGTGGTTCGCGTCCAGTGATCCGCCGTGTCGGCATCTGGCTGGCAGCCTTTGCGCTGCTGGCCGGATGCGACGACCAGGGCGCGTCCGATCAGCCACCCCCCTCCCCCATTCTCTACGAACTCGCGAATGCGGACGGAGAGATGGAGGGTTGGCTTTTCGGGACGGTGCACTCCCTCCCGGACGGCGTGCGATGGCGAACGCCGGCGCTGGAAGATGCGGTAACCCGGGCGGACAGCCTGATGGTGGAAGTGGCATCGCTCGACGGCGGTGCCACGACTGCGAATGTATTCCGAGACCTGTCTACGACAAGCGGTCTTCCGCCGGTTCTCGACCGGCTCGAGGGTGCAGATCGCGAACGGCTCGTGGAAGCCTTGTCCGAAGCGGGGCTTTCCCACACGACTTTCGCCGGGGTCGAGGACTGGGCCGTCGCTCTCGCGCTCGCCAGCGCACTCTCCCCGGGCGATCCTGCAAACGGAGTTGACCGGGCTCTCATCGCGGATTTCAGGGGCCGCACGATCCACCAGTTCGAAGGCGCTCCGGCGCAATTCCGCATTTTCGACGCGCTGCCGTCCGAAGCGCAGCGAACTCTGCTGATGGAAGCGGTGAGCGAGGCTGGGGAAGATCCCGACAAGCCCGCGCCTTACCTCGTCTGGCTGACGGGCGATGCGGACGCCCTCGAGGACATGACGACGGATGGCATGCTGGCCGATCCGGCGCTGCGCAAGGCTCTGCTGATCGACCGCAACCGCGCCTGGTCGCGCCGCCTTGCAAGCCGTCTGGAAAGCGAAGGTCCGATGCTGGTCGCAGTCGGTGCGGCGCACCTTCCCGGGCCCGACGGTCTCGTCGCCCTCATGGAAGAGCGTGGCTACACCGCGACGCGCATCCAGTAGGACCGGCTTGCATTCGCAGGCAATGGCGCTATAGCGCGCGCTTCCCGTTATCGGTCATCCCTGGAGGCGTGGCGGGAAAACCAACCGCATTTCGAAAGGCACCGATATGAGCGACGCTCTGACCCTGCCGGCCGAGACGCGCGAACAGGCTGGCAAGGGAGCCTCCCGTTCACTGCGTCGCGAAGGCCGCGTACCCGCCGTAATCTACGGCGGAAATGAAGAACCCACGATGATCCACGTCGAGGAGAAGGAACTGGTCAAGCAATTGATGACCGGTCACTTCATGAACTCGATCGTGCAGATCGAACTCGGCGGCAAAAAGATGCGCACCCTGCCCAAGGACGTTGCGCTCGATCCCGTCACCGACCGTCCGATCCACGCCGACTTCCTGCGCATGGTCAAGGGCGCGAAGATCGACGTCGAAGTGCCGGTGGTCTTCATCAACGAAGAACAGTCGCCCGGCCTCAAGAAAGGCGGCGTCCTCAACGTCGTGCGTCACGAGCTCGAGCTGGTCTGCGACAGCGAGAAGATCCCGAGCGAAATCGAGATCGACGTCACCGGCAAGGAAGTCGGCGATTCGATCCACATCAGCGAAGTGACCCTTCCCGAAGGCAGCGAAAGCGCGATCACCGATCGCGACTTCACGATTGCCACGCTGGTCGCACCGTCCGCGCTCAAGAAGAGCGAAGACGAGACCGACGAGGAAGTCACCGAGACCGAAGTCACCGAGCAGAATGCCGACACGGTCGAGGACGAAGACGACAACGTGGTCGAAGGCGAGTAATCGCTTTCCCATCGATGACGAATTGGCGCCGGGCTTCCCTCAGAAGCCCGGCGTTTTCGTTTCTGCGCCGCATCCAAGGCGAAAAGGGTTTGGCATTGGCCGCCCGCCATCGCTAACGCGCGACCCATGCAGATCTGGGCAGGACTAGGAAATCCGGGGCCGCGCTATTCCATGCAGCGGCACAATGTCGGCTTCATGGCATGCGACGTGATTGCCGAAATGAACGGCTTCGGACCGGTGCAGAAGAAGTTCCAAGGCTGGACCCAGGAAGGCCAGATCGACGGCGAGAAGGTCCTGCTGCTGAAGCCGGCCACGTTCATGAACGAGAGCGGTCGCAGCGTCGGCGAGGCGTTGCGGTTCTACAAGCTGGGCACCGCGGATCTTACCGTCTTCCATGACGAACTGGACCTTGCGCCCATGAAAGTTCGGGTGAAGCAGGGCGGCGGCACGGCCGGCCATAATGGCCTGCGATCGATCGGCCAGCATTGCGACCAGGATTTCCGGCGTGTCCGGATCGGCATCGGCCATCCGGGACACAAGGACCGGGTGCACGGCCATGTCCTTGGAAACTACGCGAAATCGGAAATGGACGATCTGGCGCAATTGCTGGGCGCCATCGGTGCCGAAGCGGCATGGCTCGCGCGCGGAGAGTCCGAAAGGTTCGTGAGTGACCTCGCGCTGCGCATGTCAGACCGCGACTGACCCGACCGACAACCTGTTCCGCCGCGGGACAGCGCTGCAGATACGGCCCATGAGGCCCGGTTTCTGGTTATCGTCCCGCTTACCAAACGGGTCGAACAGGGAGCCAGATCATCATGCACACAGCAAAGTCAGCCGCGCTGTCTTTCGGACTCTTTCTCGCATTTGCCGGTACGCCGGCGCTCGCCATGGATCGGCCCGGCTCCGATCCGGGCGGCTCGGGACCTGTTTCGGTGCCCGAACCCGGCATGGTCGGCCTGATGGGCCTGGCGCTGCTGGGCCTGGCCGTGGCGCGCCGCCGGAAAACCTGAGGCCCGAAAGCTTGGGGGGCGGCAGTCCCTCCCCGGGTCTATTCGATCCGGAGGGACTGCCGGATTTCCGGCCTGGGTTCCCAGCCGAAGGCTGCCAGGCACCGGATGAAGATCGCGGTCTTGTCCGCGTCCTCTTCCTCGATATCGACGATCTGCTTCTCGCAGGTGTCTTCCGCCTGATCGAATGGCGTTTGCGGTTCGCCCGTCCCGATCCATTCGCTTTCGTTGGTGGTCTCGCACGCGGCGAGCGTGCACGCGGCGACGGCGATGATGAAGAAGCGGCCCATGGCGCTTGGCTAGGCCGCGCCCTGCCCTGCTGACAAGCAAATAATCTCTTCCTATGTTCCGGTGCGACAAGGAGAGAGACATGCCCGAACTGACCCGACGTACCCTCCTCGCTGGCACCGCCGCTACCGGAGCCTTTGCCGCCAGCGGCCTGTCCGCGCAAACCGACATGGTCGGGACCGAACCGGACCTGTCGGGCAAGTCGATCCTCATCACCGGCTGTTCGTCCGGCTTCGGACGACTTGGCGCGGAATATTACGCGCGGCGTGGCGCGAAGGTCTTCGCAACGATGCGCAACACGCCCCGGCCCGAGGCGGAAGAGTTGCGCAAACTCGCGAGCGAGGAAAATCTCGACATCACCGTCATTCGCCTCGACGTTCTCCTGCAGGATGAAATCGACGCGGCGATGGAAACCGTTTCCAACGCGCTGCGCGGGGGTGCGCTCGATGTGCTGGTGAACAATGCCGGGATCGGGATCACCGGTCCTTCCGAAGTCCAGGACATGGAGGCGACCAGCCTCATGTTCGACACCAATGTTTTCGGCCCGCATCGCATGGCCCGCGCGGTGCTGCCCGCGATGCGGGCGGCAGGCGGCGGCCAGATCTTCCAGATCAGTTCGCAGCTCGGCCGGGTCATCGTGCCCCATTCCGGGCATTATTCCGCGACCAAGTTCGCGCTGGAAGCGATGGGCGAGCAACTGGCCTACGAACTGGTACCGCACAATATCGACGTCACGATCATCGAGCCCGGCGGGTACCCGACGGAGGTCTGGGTGAACCGTAACATCTATTCCGAAGCGCTCCAGCAGCGTGCCGCGGACATCCACAAGGCGGGCTATCCCGATGTCGTTGCCCGGATGGGCGAGGAAGACGGTTCCGGCCGCAGCGCCGATCCGATGGACGTGCCGCGCGCGATCGCGAAGATCATCGCCATGCCCGCCGGAACGCGCCCCTTGCGTCAGCCGGTCAGTGGCGGTGCGATCCCGCAGACCGAGATCAACCGCGTTGCCGCCGAAACGCAGGTCGGATGGCTCGGCGGATCGGGCTACGGCCCGTGGATCAAGGCGGTCCACGGGCGCTGAGTGTCTGGCCAAGCCGCGCCTTCCCGTCTAAGCGCGCCGCCTGATCGAAAACTGGAGTTTATATGGGTTTCCGTTGCGGGATCGTGGGCCTGCCGAATGTCGGCAAGTCGACGCTGTTCAATGCACTGACGCAGACGCAGGCCGCGCAGGCCGCGAATTATCCGTTCTGCACGATCGAGCCCAATGTCGGCCAGGTCGCGGTCCCGGACGAACGGCTGGAGAAGATCGCCGCGATCGCCAAGAGCGCGAAGACGATCCACACGCAGCTCGCCTTCGTGGATATTGCCGGCCTCGTGAAGGGCGCCAGCAAGGGAGAGGGCCTTGGCAACCAGTTCCTCGCCAACATCCGCGAGGTCGACGCAATCGTCCACGTCCTGCGCTGCTTTGAGGATGACGACATCCAGCACGTCAGCAACAAGGTCGACCCGATCGCCGATGCGGAAGTCGTCGAGACCGAACTCCTGCTGGCGGACCTGGAAAGCCTCGAGAAGCGGGTCGAGAACGCGCGGCGCCGCGCGACCGGTGGTGACAAGGAAGCCAAGGCGCTGGTCAGCGTGCTGGGTCAGGCATTGGATCTTCTGAAGGACGGCAAGCCCGCCCGCCTCACCCAGCCCAACGACGACGAGGAAGCCGCGCTGTTCGAACAGGCGCAGCTGCTGACGGCCAAGCCGGTTCTCTACGTCTGCAACGTGGCGGAAGAAGATGCCGCGACCGGCAACGCGTTGAGCGAGGAAGTCTTCGCCAAGGCGGAGCGCGAAGGTGCGCAGGCGGTGATCGTTTCCGCCGCGATCGAGTCCGAGCTGGTCGAAATGGAGCAGGAAGACCGCACCGAGTATCTCGAGAGCCTCGGCCTCGAAGAAAGCGGCCTCGCGAAGATCATCCGCGCCGGGTATCGCCTTCTGGGTCTGCAGACCTTCTTCACCGCCGGTCCCAAGGAATCGCGCGCCTGGACTTTCCCTGCCGGAGCCAAGGCGCCGCAGGCTGCGGGCGAGATCCACACCGATTTCGAGCGCGGCTTCATCCGCGCCGAGACGATCGCCTACGACGATTACGTTGCCCTGGGCGGAGAAGGCGCCGCACGCGAGGCCGGCAAGCTGCGCCAGGAGGGTAAGGAGTACCTCGTCCAGGACGGCGACGTGATGCTGTTCAAATTCAACGTCTGACCGCCGCGGACCAAACAATCCCTCCTTCCCGGCACGATTGCCCCGCCCGCCCGTTCGCAAGGGCATAACAAGGGGAACAAGACGATGGTCGACAAGTCGGAGAAGTTCAATTGGGCCGTGCGCGTGGGATATTTCAGCCGCGCGATACTTTATGCTGTGCTGGGTCTGGTCGCACTGACCAGCGCGGGCCGGATTGCCGAAGGCACCGACGGCGTGTTCCTCGCGATCGAGGACTATCCCGCCGGCACCGTGCTTCTCTGGATCATGGCGGTGGGCCTCACGGCCTATGCCCTGTTCCGCTTCTGCTCGTTGTTGTTCGATATCGAGAACAACGGTTCGGATTCGAAAGGCTGGGCGAAGCGGGTCGGTCATGCCGGCAGCGGCATCGGTCACCTCGTCCTCGCCTATTCGGCCTTCAAGTTCGCCAATGACAGTGCGTCCTCGTCGTCCGGTGGCGGCGCAGAGGAAGCGGCCGCCGGTATTCTGTCGGTCGAACTCGGCGGTATCGTCCTCGGGGTCCTCGGGGTGATCTTCTTCGCGGTGGCCGTATTCCAGGCGAAGAAGGGCATTTCGGGCGACTTCATGCACCGCATCAGTCCCGCGGCCCCGTCCGCGACGCGTTGGCTCGGAGGCGTCGGCTTCTGTGCGCGCGCCGTCGTCTATGCCGTGATCGGGTGGTCGCTCGTCCAGGCGGGCTTCTTCTCGCAAGGCGCCGACGAAGTGAAGACGCTGGGCGACGCGGTCGCGAGCCTCGCGGGCGAAGGGCCGATCTTCACGATCACGGCCATCGGCCTGCTGACCTTCGGCCTCTTCAGCCTGATCCTCGCCCGGTATCGCATCATTCCGGACATGGATTCCAGCAAGGGAATCCCCAAGTTCCGGATATGAGCGACGCGCAAACTCCCGATCGCGCGCATTCGTCCGGCGCGCGTACTGCCCGCCTCTACCGGATGGTGATGGACAAGCATGTCTGCCCCTACGGCACGAAGTCCAAGTTCCTGCTGGAACGCGAAGGCTATTCAGTCGAGGATCACCACCTGACGACGCGCGCAGAGACGGATGCCTTCAAAGCAAAACACGGCGTCTCCACCACGCCCCAGACCTTCGTCGGGAACGACAGGATCGGCGGCTACGACGATCTGCGCGCGTGGCTCGGCAAGGCCGGAAAGGACGGGCCGAGCTATACGCCAGTCCTCGCGGTCTTTGCAGTCGGAGCCCTGCTGGCCGTGTCGCTCAGCATGTTCGTCTATGGCAGCGCCTTCACGATCCGGACCGCCGAATGGTTCGTCGCCTTCTCGATGGCGATGTTGGCCATGCTCAAGCTGCAGGATGTGGAGCAGTTCTCCACCATGTTCGTCGGCTACGACCTGCTGGGCATGCGCTGGGTGCCCTATGCGTACGCCTACCCGTTTCTCGAGGCGGCCGCCGCCATCCTGATGGCGGGCCGCGTGCTGCCCTGGCTCTCTATCCCGATCGCACTGACCATCGGCACGATCGGTGCCGTCAGCGTCTTTTACGCGGTGTATATCCAGAAACGCGACATCAAGTGCGCCTGTGTCGGTGGCAGTGGCAACGTGCCGCTCGGCTTCGTCTCGCTGACCGAAAATCTCGCCATGATTGCCATGGGGATTTGGATGCTGGTACGCCCTGCGCTCTGAAGGGAGAGGCATGGCCATGATCTATTTCGAGGACATCGAAGTCGGGAAGAAACAGTCGTTCGGGCGCTACGAAGTCACGCGCGAGGAAGTGATGGAGTTTGCCGAGAAATACGATCCGCAACCCTTCCATCTCGATGACGAAGCCGCCGCGCGCACCCATTTCGGCAGGCTGTCCGCCAGTGGATGGCATACCTGCGCCATGACCATGCGGATGCTGGTCGACAACATGAAGGACCAGCAGCAGGCTGGCCTCGGGTCGCCGGGCGTCGATCACATCCGCTGGGTCAAGCCCGTCTATCCCGGCGATGTCCTGCGCTGCGAAAGCGAAGTGATCGAGAAGCGGCGGAGCAAGAGTCGCCCGGAAATGGGCCTGTTCAAATCCCGCGGAACCACGTTCAACCAGAACGACGAACCCGTCCTGCAAATGGTATCGAACGGGATGATCCTGGTCCGCAATCCGGAAGACCCGGCGGACTAGCTCGCTTCCATCCGGCAGCGCAATTCGCCCGCCGCCTCCCAGACCGTACGATCCGCCCCGTCGCGCGCAATCGCGGTGGCTGCAAAGCTGTCCGCGCCGGTGCCTCGCGCACTGGGCCTGATTTCGACTTCGAATTCGGTGCCGACATATTTCGGCTTCACCGAGCCGAAGATCGGCTCCGCCCCTGCATCGGAGGCCAGCGGTGCTGTCTTTCCCTTAACCTTCATCACGCCGGATGTGTCGTGCATGATGACGACGGGCGTTTCGCTGCCTTCCTTGTAGAAGGCGCAGCTGTCTCCGGTGATCTGGTCCTTGTCCATGTCGCTTTCCGAAACCGCTTCGGGTTCGATCGCCACGGGTGGCGGAGCGATGTCCTCGACTACTTTTTCCAGGTCGGTGCCTTCGGGCGCGATATCCTTGAAAGTGGCTTCGTTATTGTCGTTGCACCCTGCAAGCAGGGCCAGACCAAGCAGGAACGCAACACGCATCAGTGTCTCCCAAAGAGCTTTTCGACATCGTCCATGGAAAGCTTAACCCATGTAGGCCTCCCATGGTTGCATTGTCCCGATCTCGGCGTTCGTTCCATCTCCCGAAGGAGGGCATTCATTTCGGCAACATTGAGGACGCGCCCCGCCCTGACCGACCCGTGGCAGGCCATCGTGGCCAGCACGAGATCCAGCTTCTCGCCCAGCAGAAGGGCTTCGCCGTGCTTGGCGATATCGTCGGCAATGTCGGCAAGCAGCCGGTGCGGATCGGCCTTGGAAAGCGAATGCGGCATGGCGCGGACGAGCATTGCGTCAGGGCCGAAGCGTTCCATGATGAGTCCCAGTTCCGCGAGCGCGTCGATCGCGTCCTCCAGCCGGTCGCAGACGGGTTCGTCCATTTCGACGACTTCGGGCATCAGCAGCGCCTGGCTCCGCCGTACCGCGTCGCCGGCCCCCGCGGCGCGCAACCGCTCCAGCACGATCCGCTCGTGCGCCGCGTGCTGGTCGACGAGGACGAGACCGTCGGCGGCTTCCGCGACGATGTAGGTTTCAGCAACCTGGCCGCGCGCGATGCCGAGCGGATATTCGGCCTGCGGTTCGCCCGGTTCCGCCAGTTCCGCCCTGCCCTGCGGCGCGTCGAGAGCCACCGTCTCGCCGCCCCGCCATGGTTGCGGCGGTTCGCGAACGCCGTTGTCCTGCGGGGCGGTCCAGTCGCGCCCGCTGAAGATGGATGCCATGGCCGGCGCGTTTTCGGTCGCGACCGGCTCCTGCTGCCAGCGACCCATCGCCGCGGTATCTGGCGCCTGGGCACTGCGCCGGTCCCCGGTGCCCAGTGCCTGCCTCAGCCCGGAAACGATGAACCCGCGCATTCCCTGCGCATCGCGGAAGCGAACTTCCGTCTTGGCCGGGTGGACGTTCACGTCGACGTCTTCGGGCGGCAGTTCGACGAACAGGGCGAGGACCGCGTGACGATCGCGGGCGAGCATGTCCGCATAGGCACCGCGGACGGCCCCTGTCAGGAGACGGTCCTTCACGGGTCGGCCGTTCACGAACAGGAACTGCTGGTCGGCCACGCCGCGATTGTATGTCGGAAGTCCGGCAAGCCCGGTCAGCCGCATCGGCCCCCTCTGCAGGTCGATCGAAACGCCGTTATCCTTCAGTTCGCGCGCGACGATCTCGGCCACGCGCGTCTCCAGCGGCTGCCCCGGCTGCAGCGCCAGCGTGCGCCGGTCGCCATGATCGAGCGTGAAGGCGATGTCGGGGCGCGCCATCGCCAGACGCCGGACGACATCGAGGCACGCCGCATATTCGCTGCGCGGGGTGCGCAGGAACTTGCGCCGTGCCGGTATCTTGCCGAACAGGTTTTCCACCACGACCCTTGTCCCGGGCGGAAGGGCGGCCGGTCCGTCCGATTTCTTCGCGCCATGGTCGATCACGGTGCGCCAGCCCTGTGCCTCCCCCTCGGTCCGGCTTTCGAGCGTGAAGCGGGCGACACTGGCGATCGAGGGCAGCGCCTCTCCCCGGAAGCCCAGCGTGGCGACCTGTTCGATCGCATCGTCCGGCAGCTTCGAAGTCGCATGCCTTTCCAAGGCCAGCGCCATTTCGTCCGGCGACATCCCGCAGCCGTCGTCGATCACTTCGAGTCGGCCGAGCCCGCCGTCGGTCAGCTTGACCGCGATCCGGCCGGCGCCAGCGTCGATCGCGTTCTCCACCAGCTCTTTCAGGGCCGATGCAGGCCGCTCCACCACCTCGCCTGCGGCGATGCGGTTGACGAGAGTTTCGGGCAATCTTCTGATGCGGGGCATGGAATTTGCGAGGTTAGCGACGAAGCGCCGCAAATTCGAGATTAAGACACAGATTTTACGCTGGCGTGTTGATAAATTTTTGGTGTTTTGAGCGATGCTTCGTTAAGGAGCCGACATCCCTGTCATGACCGGGTTTCGACTGTCGCGATCGAGAGCGGCAAAGGTCCAGAATTTATACGGAATACACGTGGAATGAACTGGTTCACAAATCTCTTCAAACTCGGCGCTCAGAACATGGCTATCGACCTCGGTACGGCGAACACGCTGGTCTATGTCGACGGGCAGGGAATCGTCCTCAACGAACCTTCGGTCGTCGCGATCGAGACGATCCAGGGGATCAAGAAGGTCAAGGCGGTCGGGGACGATGCGAAGATGATGATGGGCAAGACGCCCGACACGATCGAAGCCATACGCCCGCTGCGCGACGGCGTCATTGCGGACATCGAGATCGCCGAAGAGATGATCAAGCACTTTATTCGCAAGGTGCATGGCAAGAAGAACCTGTTCCGGTACCCCGAAATCGTGATCTGCGTCCCGTCAGGCTCGACCTCGGTCGAGCGGCGCGCGATCCGCGATGCCGCCAGCAACGCCGGCGCCAGCGAGGTCTACCTCATCCTCGAGCCCATGGCGGCCGCGATCGGCGCGGACATGCCCGTGACCGAACCTGTCGGTTCCATGGTGGTGGATATCGGCGGCGGCACGACCGAAGTCGCCGTGCTCTCGCTGCGCGGTCTGGCCTACACCACCTCGGTGCGTACGGGTGGCGACAAAATGGACGAAGCGATCGTCTCCTACGTCCGCCGCCATCACAACCTGTTGATCGGCGAAGCCACGGCGGAACGCATCAAGAAGGATTACGGCGTCGCGACGACTCCGGAAGACGGCATCGGTGAGATCATCACCCTCAAGGGGCGCGATCTGGTCAACGGCGTGCCCAAGGAAATCACGATCAACCAGGCGCACATCGCCGACGCCCTGTCCGAACCGATCGGGGCGATCGTGGAAGGCGTTCGCATCGCGCTTGAGAACACGGCCCCGGAACTGGCCGCCGACATCGTCGACCAAGGCATCGTCCTGACAGGCGGCGGTGCACTGATCCGCGGGCTGGATGAGCATCTGCGCGAGGAAACCGGTCTCCCGGTCAGCATCGCGGAAGATCCGCTCACCTGCGTCGCGGTCGGCACTGGTCGCGCCATGGAGGACCCAGTTTTCCGCGGCGTCCTGATGACCGCTTGATGCCTTAAGGGGGCCTTGTCATGGCGTCACCAGGTCGGCGCTCGAGCTATTCCCGTCGTGAACAATACGGTGTTTTCACCGGCTATGTCATCGCCGGCGCGGGCGCGCTGGCCGGTGCCATATTGCTTGGCCTGTCGCTCTGGCGGCCGGCCAATTTCAACGGGCCGCGCACCACCGCTTCGGACATCGTCGCCCCCATCGGCGAAGCGGGCGCGAGTGCGCGTAATTCGGGCAAGGGCCTGATCGACAGCATTTCCGGCTATCTCGCCGCAGGAAGCCAGAACGCAGAACTGCGCAAGGAAGTGGAAGCGTCGCGGATCCGCCTGGCCGAAGCCGAGGCGACTAAGCGCGAAAACGACCGGCTCAAGGCGCTGCTTGGTCTTTCCAACGACGAGACGCCGCCTGTCGCGGTCGCCCGCCTTATTGGATCGACCGCGTCGAGCAGCCGCCGGTTCGGCTATATCGGCGTGGGACGCGGCGATGGTATCGTCCCGGGAATGCCGGTGCGTTCCTCGCGCGGGATCGTCGGCCGCGTTCTGGAAGTGGGCCGCTCGACGTCGCGAGTGCTCCTGCTCGCGGACAGCCAGAGCGTGGTGCCGGTACGGCTCGCGGATTCGAAGCGCGATGTCGTTGCCCTCGCCGAAGGTCGTGGCGACGGACTGCTCCATATCCGCCTGGTCAATCTCGGCATCAACCCGCTCGAGCGCGGCGATGTGCTGGTCACCAGCGGATCGGGTGGTTTCTATCCGCCCGGCGTCGCAGTCGCGATCGTCGAGGAAACCGTCAGCGACGGAGCGGTCGCGCGGATGATCAGCGATCCCGCCGCCACGCTTTACGTAACCGTGGAGCCGATCTGGCAGGCACCTACGATCGAAGCCGCTCGCACGCCTGTCGAAGACCGGCTCGAGGAATGATCGAACGGGTCAACACCAAGGCACGCAGCGATCGCTACGGCAGTCGTCTCAATCGCGCCCATTCGCCCGTCATCGCCTATGCGGTGCCGGTGGCTACGATCCTGCTCGGTTCCTTCCTGCCCTTTTTCGCCATAGCCGGGGCGGCACCGTATATTCCGCCGTTCGGCTTCCTCATGCTGCTTTGCTGGCGCAGCCTTCAGCCCGGTCTTTTCCCTATCTGGATCGGCTTTCCGCTCGGCCTGTTCGACGATCTATTCAGCGGACAGCCATTCGGTTCGGCTATCCTGCTGTGGTCCCTCACGATGATTGCGTTCGAGATGATCGATACACGGTTTCCGTGGCGCAGTTTCTGGCAGGACTGGATGACCGTCGCCATGTTCACGACCCTTTACATCGTCCTCGCTGCCGTCGTTTCCGGCGGCGAGCTGAGTGTGCCCGGGCTGGTCGCCATCGTGCCGCAGATCGTCTTCTCCATTTTCGCCTTTCCCCTCCTGGCTCGCATCGTGGCGAGCTTCGACAGGTTCCGGCTGTTGCGCTGGCGGAGGCTCGGCTGATGGCCCGTCGTTCGCGTCGGCAGAAGAAGACCACCGTCAACGCCTCGATCCTGGACAACCGGTTCGACAGGCGCAGCTTCGTGGTCGGCGCAGTGGGTGCCGGTATCGGGACGCTTCTCGCCGTTCGCATGGCTTACATCGCCATCGCCGAGAACGAACGGTGGAAGGTTGAGGCGGAAAGCAACCGCGTCAACCTGTCGCTCATCCCCCCACGCCGTGGCTGGATCCTCGACCGCGAAGGCGCGCCACTGGCGTCGAACCAAGCGGATTTTCGCGTGGACATCATCCCCGAGCGGCTGCCCGATCCGAACAAGACGATCGATATCCTCGGGGAACTGCTCGATCTCAACATCGGCAAGATCCGCGACCTGAAGGCGCAAGTCGAGGAGAAGCGCGGTTTCCAGCCGATCGAGGTCGCGACCGGCGTGGATTTCGAGAAATACGCGGCCGTTACCGTGCGCCTCCCGGACCTTCCCGGGGTCGTCCCCCAGCGCGGTTTCTCGCGCTTTTATCCGACGGGGCCATCCGTCGGCCACCTCATCGGATATGTCGGGCCTGCGTCCGCGGAAGAGTACCAGAAGGATCGCAATCCGCTCCTCCTCACCCCGGGCTACAAGATCGGCAAGGACGGACTGGAAAAGCAGTTCGAACAGCGCCTTCGCGGCGAACCTGGTGCGCGCCGTGTCGAGGTGACCGCGGCAGGCCGCATCGTACGCGATCTCGACACCCGGCCGGATGTTCAGGGCGATCCGCTGCATCTCACCATTGATGGCCCGTTGCAGGATTACGCGGCGCGGCGGATCGGGCTCGAAAGCGGCTCCGTCGTGGTGATGGACTGCGAGACCGGTGACCTGCTCTGCATGGCATCGATGCCCAGTTTCGATCCCAACAGCTTCTCGGACGGGATCGGCCGCGTGGAATACGCGATGCTGCGTGACGATGAGCGCGTACCACTCCGCAACAAGGTCCTAAAAGGGCTGTATCCCCCCGGTTCGACGGTGAAGCCCATGCATTGCATGGCGTTCCTGAAGGAAGGGGTCGGTTTCAACGACACCATCACGTGCGGCGGCGGTCGGCGGATCGGAAACCGGTTCTTCAATTGCTGGAGCAACCACGGCCAGGTCGACATGGCAAAGGCCATCTACCAGAGCTGCGACAGCTATTTCTATCACTTCGCGCAACAAGTCGGTTTCGACAAGGTGGCGGCGATGGCCCGCAGTCTCGGCATGGGTCAGGAATTTCCCCTGCCCGTTATCAGCCAGTTCTTCGGGACCGTCCCGGACCCCGAATGGAAATTCAACAAGTTCGGCGATCGCTGGCAACCCTTCGACACGGTGAATGCGTCCATCGGACAGGGTTACTATCTAGCGAGCCCCCTTCAGCTCGCCGTGATGAGTGCCCGCCTCGCGACCGGAAGGGTGCTGAAGCCGCGGCTCGTGCGAAGCAATGCGGTGCGCGAGGCGCAGCATTACAATTTCCGCGATGAGGAAATCGCCTACATCCGTCAGGCGATGAGCGACGTCGTCAACGGGCCCGGCACCGCGGGACGCGGTCGTTTGCCATTCGACGACATCCAGATGGCGGGCAAGACCGGTACGGCCCAGGTCGTCTCCTTAAGCGTCTCGGATGGACGAAGCGGCCCCTGGAAATATCGCGATCACGGACTGTTCGTGTTCTTCGCGCCGATCGACAACCCCCGCTACGCCGGCGCCGTCGTCATCGAGCACGGAGGGGGATCGGGGGCGGCTTATCCGATCGCCCGCGACGTGATGACCTTCATGTTCGACCCGCAAAAGGGCCTCGACGCGCTCTACGCTCTCGAGAAGGAGTGGGGCGGCACCGCACAGGAGCGTCTGGCGAAGAAATACGCGGCATACGCAGCAGAGGCCGGCGAAACCGTTCCCCCCGCACCCCAGCGGGAAGAGGAGATCTTCGATCAGGTCGATGCAGAGGCCCGCGCAGCGGCCAATCAGTCCCAGGCCATTGCCGATGACGTCATTGCGCCCCGCCCCAATCCCACAGGCACGGGTGGGCCGCCACCTGACGCAGCCGGCATAGCGGGCGAACCCGAATGAACTCGGTTGTACCTGCCCCGATCGCGCGCCAGCCCTGGGGCATGCTGATCCCGCTTTTCATGCTCGTGGGTTTCGGCGCACTGGTGCTGTATTCCGCGGCGGGCGGAAACATGCAGCCCTTCGCACAGTCACATCTGATCCGTTTCGGATTGTTCCTCGTAATGGCGGGCGTGATCGTTGCGATGCCGCGTCCCTTCATCGAGTTCATTTCCTATCCCGCCTACGCAGTCGTGCTCGTGCTGCTGCTGGCCGTGGAGGCGATGGGGGCCATCGGCGGGGGGAGCCAGCGATGGCTGGACCTCGGCCCGCTGACCTTGCAGCCGTCGGAGCTCATGAAACCGGCAATCGTGTTCGCCCTTGCCCGGTTCTACTCCGATCTGCCGGCTGGAATGGTCAACACTTGGCGGGCGTTGATTCCCGCAGGCGTGTTGATTGCAATCCCCATGGCGCTCGTCCTGATCCAGCCTGACCTGGGAACCGCCATCGCGATCGCATTCGGCGGGGCAGCGGTGATGTTCCTTGCCGGCCTGCCGCTGCGCTGGTTCGTCATTGGCGGCCTCGCCGCAATCATCCTGGCGCCTCTGGCCTTCTTCTTCGGCCTGCAGGAATATCAGCAGAACCGTGTCCTGACCTTTCTCGACCCGGAAAGCGATCCGCTCGGCACGAACTACAATATCACACAATCGAAGATCGCCATCGGTTCGGGCGGCATGTGGGGCAAGGGTTTCAACGAGGGATCGCAGAGCCACCTCAATTACCTCCCCGAAGCGCATACCGATTTCGTCTTTTCGACCATGGCCGAAGAGTGGGGCTTCGTCGGCGGGGTGTTCGTCATCGTGGTGTTCGGCCTGATCCTGCGCTGGGGCCTCAAGGTGGCGAGCAATGCGCAGGATCGTTTCCCGAAGCTGCTTGCGGCAGGAATGGTCGCCACCGTGTTCTTCTACGCGGCGATCAACCTGATGATGGTCATGGGCCTTGCCCCGGTGGTGGGAATCCCCCTGCCCTTCATGAGTCACGGCGGCAGTTCAATGCTGACCAACATGATCTGCCTCGGTACGCTGATGATGGTGGACCGGTGGAACCGGCAGCAGGCACCGCGGGGAGGACTGTCTCGCTATTAAGTCTTGCAAGACCTGCAAAGCTCGCTATTTGCACCGCTCCCGCGACGCGATGTCGAATCGCAGCGGCAGCCTCACGCAAGGCGATGGACGCATAGCTCAGTTGGTAGAGCAGCTGACTCTTAATCAGCGGGTCCTAGGTTCGAGCCCTAGTGCGTCCACCACTCCCCCACAGTTCTTCTGATCCCAATACCCGGAAGCCAGCGCCGGCATCGTTTCCGACGTTTTTTTGCGCTCCGCCTCTTTCGCTTGGCTCCGGCTGCAGCTAGCCGCGGGGTCGTTCCAAGCGGAGTTTGAAATGGCCAGTTTTCTCATCGTCGAAGCGCGGTTCTATGGCGAGCTCAACGACAAGCTGATTGCCGGTGCTCGCGCAGCGCTCGAGGCCGAGGGTCACGATGTCGAGGTCCTGACCGTCCCCGGTGCGCTCGAGATACCCGGCGCAATCACTCTCGCCGACGGGAGCGGACAGTATGACGGCTATGTCGCGCTGGGCATCGTCATCCGCGGTGAGACCTACCATTTCGAGATCGTGGCTGGCGAGAGCGCCCGTGCGCTCATGGCGCTGACCATGGACGGGATCGCGATCGGGAACGGGATCCTGACGGTCGAGAACGAGGAACAGGCGCTGGTCCGGGCCGATCCATCGCAAAAGGACAAAGGCGGGGAGGCAGCAAAAGCCGCGATGGCCCTGCTCGACCTTCGTCGCAAGTTCGGCGGGTAGCGCCTCCGCGCTTTAGCTACCCGGCGAGCCGTCCGAAACAGGCGTGGCCGGCAAAATCCGCACTGGCGCCAAGCTCTTCCTCGATACGGATGAGCTGGTTGTACTTTGCAAGCCGGTCCGATCGCGCGAGCGAGCCCGTCTTGATCTGCCCGCAATTGGTCGCAACGGCGAGATCGGCGATCGTCGCGTCTTCCGTCTCTCCCGAACGATGGCTCATCACGCAAGTGTAGCCGGCCCGGTGCGCCATATCGACGGCCTCCAGCGTTTCGGTGAGAGTTCCGATCTGGTTGACCTTGACCAGGAGGGAGTTCGCGAGCCCGCGCTCGATACCGTCGGAAAGGCGCGCCGGATTGGTCACGAACAGATCGTCGCCGACTAGCTGGACCTTCTTGCCCAAGAGGTCGGTCAGGGCTTTCCAGCCTTCGAAATCGTCCTCGCTCATCCCGTCCTCGATCGACCAGATCGGGTAATCGGCGCATAGGGAGGCGAGATACTCGGCCATCTCGGAGGGCGAGAGCGACTTGCCCTCCCCGCTGATCTCGTATCGCCCGTCCCGGAAGAATTCCGTGGCCGCGCAATCCAGGGCCAGGACTACATCGTCGCCCGGTGTAAAGCCCGCCAGTTCGATCGACCGCATGATGAAGTCCAGCGCTTCGCGCGTGCCGGCGATGTCGGGCGCGAACCCGCCTTCATCGCCGACAGCCGTGGAAAGGCCTTTTTCGGCAAGGCCCTTCTTCAGCGTATGGAATATTTCCGCGCCCCAGCGCACGGCCTCGGTCAGGGAATCCGCCCCGACCGGCATCACCATGAATTCCTGGATATCGATCGGGTTGTCGGCATGTTCGCCGCCGTTGACGATATTCATCATCGGGACGGGCAAGCGATGCGCGGACACCCCGCCGACATAGGACCAGAGTGGAAGACCGCGCGCGGCCGCCGCGGCTTTTGCCACGGCAAGACTGGTGCCAAGGATCGCGTTCGCGCCTAGGCGCTCCTTGTTGGGCGTCCCGTCCAGTTGGAGCAGCGCAAGATCGAGGTCCCGCTGATCTTCGGCATCGAGACCGAGAAGCACGTCCGCAATCTCGCCATTCACGCCTTCGACAGCCTTGGTGACGCCCTTGCCGAGATAACGGTCCGCATCGCCGTCCCGCAGTTCCACCGCTTCGTGCGCGCCGGTGGACGCGCCCGACGGGACTGCCGCGCGCCCGAAGCTGCCGTCTTCCAGCAGGACATCGACCTCGACCGTGGGATTGCCGCGACTGTCGAGGATTTCGCGCGCGTGGATGTCGAGAATGGCGGTCATGATCGGTTTCCTGCTGCGTGGTGTTGTAGAGGAGCAATACACTGCCCACATCCGAATTCGCAGTCGCAATATGCAGCGGAACGAAGCGGTGCAAGTTGCGTTGCAAGGTAAATGAGGGGGTGATGGCGCTTTCGCCCACCTCCAGCATGAAGGAGGAATTTGAAATGGCTCGTAAACCGACCCCCGAACCCGAAGTTCTTGCAGCCGATGCCGCCGCGACCGGCGCCGGTGCCGAAGCGGACGCGCACGAATCCGAAGCGAAGACCCGCTTCAACGCGGCTCTGGAAGAAGCCAAGGCCGGTGCCGCTGCACTGAAGGGCGAAGCAACGGCCAAGGCTCGGGAATATCGCGAGAAGGCGAAGTCCCAGTCCGAGGGTCTGAATCAGGACGCCAAGGTCAAGGCCGGCGAACTGGCCAACGAAGGCAAGACAAAGGTCAGCGAAGGCATTTCCGCGCTGGGCAAGCTCGTCGATGACAACGCGGCCTCGATCGATGAGAAGCTCGGCCCGAAATACGGTGACTACGCCCGTTCGGCCTCGCGCAACCTGCACGAGACGGCCGCCAAGCTCGACGCAAAGAGCTTCGATGAACTCGGCGACGACACGACTGAATTCGTCCGCAAAAGCCCGGCGACCGCGCTCGGTATCGCTGCCATCGGTGGCTTCCTGCTGGCGCGCCTTCTCGGGGGTCGTCGCTGATCGCCAATACGCGAACGGGGGCCGTCGACATGGCCGAAGACCACCTGTCCGACGGGCGGGTACCTCAGGACGAACATTTGGAGGACGGCGGTCCTGTCCACTCTCTTGCCGACGATCTGGAGGCTCTCTGGATCGACGGCAAGACATATGCGGAGGCGGAACTCAGCTTTCAGAAGAGCCGCTTCGGATACGCAGCGGGTCAGGGCCGATCGGGACTGGCCTATGGAGTGCTGGCGCTCGCGTTCGCACATCTTCTGCTGATCGGCCTGGTCGTCGGCGCGATCCTGTCCTTGGCGACGCTAATCGGACCGCTCGGCGCGACCCTGATCGTTTGCGGAGTACTTCTGGCCGGAGCGATCATCTTCGCTCTGTCCGCCAAGAAGCGGTTTGCCAGCATCGGCGACGCCTTCGCAAAGGATGAAGAATGACCGTGGCTAGCAAGATGCGGATGCTGGAGGACCGGGCCTTGCGCGATGCTGCGCAGGCACTCGTGAAGGCGGATGTTGCGCACCTCAAGAGCGATTTCTCGGCCAAGAGCCTTGGATCGCGAGCTCTTGCGCGGGTCGGCGATGGCACCGAGGAACTCGTGGAAATCGGGAAGGATGCCGCGAAGAAGCACGGAGGATGGTTCGCCCTTGGCGCAGCGGCCGTCGCGCTCTGGTTCTTCAGGGAGCCGATCGTTTCGCTCTTCGATGACACCGATCCGGAGGCCGATCCTGCCGCCGACGATATCAAAGGTGAAACACAGGAACCTACTGCCCGGAGCCGCCGTTCCGGAGGAAACGAAATCAATGGAGTTTGACATGGTCGACGAAGCGAAAAGAGATGAATTGCGAGCGAAGATCGAGGCCGGTGAACGCCGGAATGCCGATCGCAGCTTCAGCGACGCGTTGAGCGAAGCTGGCGAAAGTATCGGTGATGTCGTCCGCGAACATCCGATAGCTACAATCGCCGGTGTCGCAGTCGTGGGCGTGATTATCGGAACCCTGCTTCCGACCCGCCGCATCGCCGACCGCGCGTCGTCCCTTGGCTCGACGGTGGCCGAATTGGGAGCGGCTTACGGAGCCGGACTGTTCGACGCCGCCAGCGGAGCCGCGCGTCACGGACAGGATCGGCTCGAGGATTTCGCCGATGCCGTCTCCGACAATCGTCGCGGCATCAGCCGCGAGGCGCGCTATCGCGGGCAGAGGGCGAGCGACTCGGCCCGGCGGTTGGGTCGGGACGCCGGAAAGCGCGCCGGACGTTCTCTGCGCGATGCACGCGCTAGACTGGGCGTCTGACCACTCGACAGAGACGCTTGCCTTGAAGCCGAGCGAGCATTAGGCGCGCGGGCGATGACCAACGAAGAAACTCAGCCCGTGCCCGATGCGCCGACGAACCAGACCCTACACCTCGTGATGGGTGGCAAGGTGAAGGATCCGCGAGCGTTCGAATTCCAGGATCCGGAAAGTCTCCACGTGGTGGGCGTGTTCAGCGACTACGACATGGCTGTTGATGCGTGGCGTGCAAACGCCCAGCGGACCGTGGATGATGCGGAGATGAAATACGTCATCGTGCCCATTCATCAGCTTCTCACTCCCGAGAACTGACGCTGGCAATGGCGGATTATGCCATCCGCCAGGCAACATCAGGCAACTTCGAGGTGCTGGCGGATTTGTTCGCCGCCTCCGTAGAACGGATCGGCCCGCGGGCCTATTCTCTCGTACAGGTAGCGGCCTGGACGCAACGAGCTAACGGTGTGACCGAGTTCGCAAACCGTCTCGGCCAGGGCGATATCATCATTCTCGCTTGCAACTCAGTCGGTGATGTTGCGGGATATGCCATCCTTCAGCCCGATGGCTGCATCGACCACCTCTACTGCCACCCCGATCACGAGCGCAGAGGGATCGGTGCCGGACTTCTGGAGCGGTGCGAGGACGAAGCCGAACGGTTGGGCATCATGCGCCTTTACACGGCGGCAAGCGAGATTGCCCGGCCGGTATTTGGCAGGGGCGGCTACCGGCTCATCGGCCGCCGCGACTTCGAAATCGGCGGCGTGCCGATCCACAACTACGCAATGGAAAAGCGGCTCCGTTAGCCGCGCTCAGCTCAGACGAATTCGATCTTGTTGACGAGGTAGAACTTGTCGCCGGAAGGAACGGTGACCTCCACCTCGTCCTCGACCTTCTTGCCGATGAGCGCGCGGGCGAGCGGGGAGCTGTAGGAAATGCGTCCCTTCTTCGCGTCCGCTTCGGTCTGCCCGACGATCTGGTAGATCACGGGCTGGTCGTCCTCGTCGAGAAGATGGACCGTGGCGCCGAAGATGATCTTGTCGCCGGACAGCGTGGCCGGATCGATGATCTGGGCCCGGCTGACCTTGTCCTCGATCTCCGCGATCTGCGCTTCCACCTGACCCTGCCGCTCCTTCGCGGCGTGGTACTCGGCGTTTTCAGACAGGTCGCCATGCGCACGCGCTTCCTCGATTGCATCGACGATCTTCGGGCGTTCTTCGCGCAGGGCCTTCAAGTCACGGGTAAGCTGCTCGTACCCCTCGGCCAGCATCGGGACTTTTTCCATTCGAACCTCGTCTCTCTGGGACCTCTCCGTCGGCAATTCGGAACCGTCCGCTGCGTCGGGAGCGGAGGGCGAGGCCGAAATGTCGGGAGAGTCTCTCGGTATTCTTCTCAGCTATAATAGTCCTGCAGTGGCCTGACTGCAAGTTCAGCGGCATCGACGGTCGCAATGGCGTCGGCCGCTGCGAGCGAGGCCGCCGCGGTCGTGTAATAGGGAATCTTCATTTCCAGCGCCGTCGCCCGGATCGATTTGCTGTCGACCAGGCTTTGCCAGCCTTCCGTCGTGTTGAAAACGAGATCGATTTCCCGGTCGATCATGCGGTCGACGATATGGGGCTGGCCTTCGGCCACCTTGTTGATCCGTTCGACCGGCAGACCGCGTTCCGAAAGATACGTCTGGGTGCCGCCGGTCGCCACGATACGGAAGCCCTGCTCCACCAGCTGGCGCACCGCCGCGAGGATGATCGGCTTGTCGCTCTCCTTTACCGAAACGAAGGCTGTCCCCTGCCGCGGAAGCTTTACCCCGGCACCGAGCTGCGACTTGACGAAAGCCCGGTCGAAATCGGTGTCGATGCCCATGACTTCGCCGGTCGATCGCATTTCCGGCGTCAGCACGGGATCCGAGCCCGGGAAGCGGTTGAAGGGGAACACGGCTTCCTTGACCGCCATATGGTCGAGCTCGCGCCGGAAAGGCGGGAAATTGCTCAGGGGCTCGCCCGCCATCACACGGGCGGCGATCTTGGCCACCGGTTGGCCGATCGCCTTCGCTACGAAGGGGACGGTCCGGCTCGCTCGCGGGTTGACCTCGATAAGATAGATTTCGCCGTCCTTCACGGCAAACTGCACGTTCATGAGGCCCCGCACGCCCAGCGCGTGCGCCAGCGCCGCGGCTTGGTTCTCCATTTCCGCAACGGTTTCCGGCGCCAGCGAATAGGGCGGGATCGTGCAGGCGCTGTCACCCGAATGAACACCGGCTTCCTCGATATGCTGCATGACCCCTGCGATGCGCACTTCCTCGCCATCGCATAGCGCATCGACATCGCATTCAACCGCATCGCGCAGGTACTGGTCGATAAGCACGGGGCTTGCGCCGGAAACGTTGACGGCGTTCTCGATGTAATCGTTCAGTTGCGCTTCTGAATCGACGATTTCCATCGCGCGGCCGCCCAGCACGTAGGACGGGCGGATCAGCACCGGATAGCCGATCCGCGCGGCAACGGCGGCCGCCTCGTCACGCGAAGTGGCAATGCCGTTCTCGGGCTGCTGCAGCTTCAGTTTGTTGACAAGCCGGGCGAACCGTTCGCGGTCTTCCGCGAGGTCGATGGCATCGGGACTGGTCCCGAGGATCGGAATGCCCGCATCTTCGAGCGCCTGCGCCAGCTTCAGGGGCGTCTGCCCGCCGAACTGGACGATGACGCCGACGAGCTCGCCGGCCTCCTGCTCGACGCGCAGGATTTCCAGCACATCCTCGGCCGTGAGCGGCTCGAAGTAAAGGCGATCGGACGTGTCGTAGTCCGTGCTGACCGTCTCCGGATTGCAGTTGACCATGATCGTTTCGAACCCGGCTTCGGCGAGTGCGAAGCAGGCATGAACGCAGCAGTAGTCGAATTCGATGCCCTGCCCGATCCGGTTAGGTCCGCCCCCGAGGATCACGATCTTGCGACGATCGGAAGGCTGCGCCTCGTCCTCCGGTTCGCCGAAGGTCGGCGCTTCGTAGGTCGAGTACATGTACGGTGTGATCGCCTCGAACTCGGCGGCGCAGCTGTCGATCCGCTTGAACACCGGATGGACACCGAGCTTGCGGCGCAGATCGCGTACTTCCTGTTCGCTGGTGGCTCCCGCCATCGCCTGGAGGGCATCGTGCAGCAGACCCGAACGCTTCGCCTGCGTTTCCGCAAGGCCTCCCGCCACGCCGACCGAGCGGACGGCCAAGGTCGCAAGGCGCTTGTCGGAAAAGCCCATCGATTTCAGGCGGCGGATTTCGGCTGCGTCGTGCGGCAGGCCGTTGTGGCCAATCATCGCTTCTTCGTAGATGATCGCTTCGATCTGGCGGAGGAACCAAGGATCGTACCCAGTGATGGACTGGATTTCCTGGACCGTCAGGCCTTCGCGGAATGCCTGCGCGACTTTCAGCAGGCGGTCGGGCGTGCGCTGGCTGAGCGAGGCGGTCAGCAGGTCGCGGTTCACGCCTTCGAGTTCGGTGACCCGATTGAAACCGTCGAGATCCGTCTCGAGGCCCCGCAGGGCTTTCTGCATGCTTTCCGCGAAGTTGCGGCCGATCGCCATGACCTCGCCGACCGATTTCATGGCCGTGGAAAGCTTCGCTTCGGTGCCCTTGAACTTCTCGAATGCGAAGCGCGGGATCTTGGTCACGACATAGTCGATGGTCGGTTCGAAACTGGCCGGGGTCGCGCCGGTGATCTCGTTGGTGATCTCGTCGAGCGTGTAGCCAACCGCGAGTTTGGCAGCGACGCGGGCGATCGGAAAACCGGTTGCCTTCGATGCCAGCGCTGACGAGCGCGAGACGCGCGGGTTCATCTCGATCACGATCAACCTGCCGTCCGCGGGATTGACTGCGAACTGAACGTTCGATCCGCCCGTTTCCACGCCGATCTCGCGCAGCACCGCGATGCTGGCGCTGCGCATGATCTGGTATTCCTTGTCCGTCAGCGTCAGCGCCGGCGCGACAGTGATGGAATCGCCGGTATGGACGCCCATCGGATCGACGTTCTCAATCGAGCAGATGATGATGCAATTGTCCTTGCGGTCGCGCACGACCTCCATCTCGAATTCCTTCCAGCCGAGGAGCGATTCCTCGATCAGGACTTCGGTGGTGGGCGATGCGTCCAGGCCCTCGCGCACAATCTGCTCGAATTCCGCCTTGTTGTAGGCGATGCCGCCGCCAGTGCCGCCCAAGGTAAAGCTCGGGCGGATGATGACCGGAAGCCCGGTCCGCTCCAGCACCGCATGCGCTTCCTCGACCGTGTTCGCGACGCCGCTGCGCGCACTTTCCAGGCCGATCTTGTCCATCGCCTCGCGAAAGCGCTGGCGGTTCTC
This sequence comes from Qipengyuania sp. JC766, assembly GCF_040717445.1. NCBI lineage: Bacteria > Pseudomonadati > Pseudomonadota > Alphaproteobacteria > Sphingomonadales > Erythrobacteraceae > Qipengyuania > Qipengyuania sp. JC766. The sequence continues at coordinate 770,283 of NZ_JBFEFL010000001.1, forward strand.
CGCCTTGTCGATCGCGTCTGCATTGGCGCCGATCATCTGGACGCCGTGCTTTTCCAGCGTGCCGTCCTCGAACAGCGCCAGCGCGCAGTTCAGCGCTGTCTGGCCACCCATGGTGGGGAGCAGCGCGTCCGGCTTCTCCTTCGCGATGATCTTCGCGACGATTTCCGGCGTGATCGGCTCGATATAGGTCGCGTCCGCCATGTCCGGATCGGTCATGATCGTGGCAGGGTTGGAGTTGACTAGGATGACCCGGTACCCTTCCTCCCGCAAAGCCTTGATAGCCTGCGTGCCAGAATAGTCGAACTCGCAGGCCTGGCCGATGATGATCGGACCGGCGCCGATGACGAGAATCGAGGAGATATCAGTGCGTTTGGGCATTAGCTAAAGGTCTTTCTTCTGCCGATGAGTCCAAGCAATCAATCACGGCGAAATCATAGTCGAGTTGCGATGGGTTGAAGATCTGTCCCGAAATTGAACGATACAGTGCGCTTCTTGCTTCTGGATCTTCGCACGCTTCATGTAGTCGTGCCCCCGAGAACAAATGAGGGATTTCGTTGGACACGCAAACGATAAAAGCCTCTTCTTCCGTCGTTCTCGCAAACAAGAGTTCAGCTGACGCATCGAATGAATTCAAGCTATTCGATTTAAGCCATTCCAAACGGACGCCACTGACTTTCCCACAATGATTCATTGCGGAGTCGATATCCGCGATCAATTTTTTCTGATTGCGATCTTGAGAAATTCTATCGGCTATGTCCCACAGCGCGAAACCTAAGAAAGTGATAAGGATGGCAGCGGCAACAAATCCAAAGAATACTTTTGGAAAAATGGAGACCTGATAGGTCACCCCAACATCCCCACGAACTTCTCGAACAGGTAGAAGCTGTCCTGCGGCCCCGGGCTTGCTTCCGGGTGGTACTGCACTCCGAAAGCCTTCTTGCCGGTGATCGCGATCCCGCAATTGGTGCCGTCGAACAAGGAAACGTGGGTCTGCTCCACGCCGTCGGGCAGGCTGTCTCCGTCGACCGCGAAGCCGTGGTTCATGCTGGTTATCTCGACCAGTTCGGTCGTGTCTCCCCACCCTTCCCCGACGCGCTGGACCGGGTGGTTGGCGCCGCGGTGGCCCTGGTGCATCTTCATCGTCTTCGCGCCCGCGGCGATGGCGAGCATTTGGTGGCCGAGGCAGATGCCGAAAAGCGGCACATCCTTGTCCAGCAGCGCCTTGATGACCGGCACGGCATAGGTGCCCGTGGCCGCCGGATCGCCGGGGCCGTTCGACAGGAACACCCCGTCGGGCTTGAGCGCCATGATGTCCTCGACCGAAGTCCTGGCGGGCACCACCGTCACGCGCGCACCGGCCTTCACCAGATTGCGAAAGATGTTGTCCTTCGAGCCGTAGTCGATGGCGACGACATGCGGCTTGTCGGCGCCGCCATCGTTTTTCCACGCGGCGCGCGAATATCCCTGACCCAGCTGCCAGTACCCGCCGCCCCAGTCTTCCTGGTTTTCACGACTGACGCGCCCGGCCAGATCCATGCCTTCCAGCCCGGCCCATTCGGCTGCCCGCTTCTGAAGCTCGGGAATGTCGAAACCGGCATTGGGTTCGTGCGCGATCATCGCGTTGGGTGCGCCCGCCTCGCGGATGCGGCGCGTCAGCGCGCGGGTGTCCACGCCCGAAATGCCGATCTTGCCCGCCGCCTTCATCCATTCAGCGAATTCGGATGTGCTGCGAAAGTTGCTCGCCGGCGTGACCGCTTCGCGCACCACGCAGCCGACAGCGCTTTCCACCTTGCTTTCCACGTCTTCCATGTTGGCACCGACATTGCCGATATGGGGGAAGGTGAAGGTGACGATCTGCGCGGCGTAGCTGGGATCGGTCATGATCTCCTGATAGCCGGTCATGGAGGTGTTGAAGCAGACTTCCCCGACCGCATAGCCGGTGGCCCCGAATCCCTTGCCCCAGATGACCGTTCCATCGGCCAGAACGAGGCAACCCGTCGCACCTTTGGGTTGCGCAGGGATAGTGGCGGCAGAAGCCATAGGGTGGCGCTCCGTGTGAAGAAAAACCGGCGATGCTTGCTAAGTCTCGTTCGCTACGGACAGGGACCGCCCCCGTCAAGTTGTCGCGGGCCATTGTCTTGCGCTAGGGGGTCGCGATACCGCCGATCCATCCACAGGAAAGAATTGCACGATGCCGCTTCGCGAAACCATCAAGTCAGAAACAGTCGCCGCGATGAAGGCCAAGGACAAGGACCGTACCGCCGCGCTCCGGCTGATCGGTGCCAAGATCAAGGACCGGGACATCGAACTGCGCACCTCGACCAAGGAGATCGACGACGAAGCGCTGGTCACGGAAGTCCTGCAGAAAATGGCCAAGCAGCGGCGCGAATCGATAACCATGTATGTCGATGGCGGACGCGAGGAGCTGGCGGCGCAGGAACGCGCGGAACTCGCGGTTATCGAGGAGTTCCTGCCCAAACAGATGGACGAGAACGAGACGCGCGCCGCGATCGAGGCGATCAAGCAGGATGTCGGCGCCGAATCCGTTAAGGATATGGGCAAGGTAATGGCGGAACTTAAGAGCCGCCATGGCGCTTCCCTCGACATGACGAAAGCCAGCGCCCTCGTGAAGGAGTCCCTGCAATGAAGACCGTTTCCCTCGCCGCAGCCGTCAGCCTGTTCGCGCTTGCCGCGTGCGGCGAGCCGGTCGATCCGTCCGCCACGGACGACACCGACCTGGAAGTCGCGACCACCGACGGCGAAGCGGAAGCCCTCGCCGACGCATTGGAAGCCGGCGATTTCGAGAACCTGCAGATCGGCGCCATGATCGAAGGCCCGCAGGGCACCGAGCCGACCGGAATATTCGCCAATGCGCAGGGCAATTTCGGCGAGATCCGCTCCTACGTCGCGTGCCCGACGAGCATGGATGTGTGCGACCCGAGCGAAGCGCCCGAGGACACGGTCTATACCTATGTGCACGTGGTCTATCCCGGGCACGACAACAATCCCGAAAACGGCATCGCGGATGCCAGCGAAACCTCCACGATAGAGCAGGCCAACGCGTTCAAGCTGATGCGCCCCGCCATCGGTTTCACGGGCGAAGTCGGTTATTCCAATGCGGAAGTCCGCGCCGCCGCCGGACCGGCCGCGCAGGTCGTCATCAATTGCGTCGATGGCGGCATTACGTGGACGGTGAATTCCGGCGATGGCGGCGACCAGTGGGAACAGTCCGAACCGATCACGTTCTACTGGCGTTCCACGGTTCCCCCGGGCGGCCCTGCCCCTGCCTACATCCTCGAGGCGAACCGTACGGAAGCGACCGGACCCGGGCCCTATCCCGCCGGCGGCTCAAACGCGGAGAACGCCACCAACGCCTGCGAACGCTCGATACCCGCAGCACGGTAATCTACCCCATCCGGCTTGCCTCAGCGGCAGGCCGGGTGCATTTCGAGCGCCATGGCCCTTTCACCCCAATGGCTGGACGAACTGCGCGCGCGGATCACGCTTTCGAGCGTGGTGATGCGTACGACCAAGCTCCAGCGCGCGGGACGTGAATGGAAGGCCTGTTGCCCGTTCCACGACGAAAAGACACCCAGCTTCTACGTCAACGACCAGAAGGGCTTCTACCACTGCTTCGGGTGCCAGGCGCACGGGGACGTCATCCGCTGGATGACCGACCAGCGCGGACTGCCGTTCATGGACGCGGTGAAGGAGCTTGCATCGGAAGCGGGCATGGAAGTCCCCGCCCCCGATCCGCGCGCGGCCCGGCAAGCGGAAAAGCGGGCAAGCCTGGTCGATGTCACGACCGCGGCGCAGCAATGGTTCGTCGAGACAATGCAGTCACCCGCCGGTGAGAAGGCGCGCGCATATCTCGAAAGCCGGGGAATTACGGCGGCCATGTCCCGTGAATTCGGCTTCGGTTACGCGCCGGAGACGAAGCAGGCTCTCAAGGACGCGCTCAAAGGCTTCGACGAACGGATGCTGGTCGACGCGGGCTTACGGGTCGAGGTAGAGGGGAAGGCGCCGTACGACCGCTTCCGCGACCGGTTGATGCTTCCGATCCAGGACCAGCGGGGCCGCGTCATCGGCTTCGGGGGGCGCATCCTGGAAAAGCGCGAAGGCGCGCCGAAATACCTGAATTCGCCGGACACCCAGCTCTTCGACAAGGGGCGGACGCTTTACAACCTGCATCGCGCTGCCCCCGCTTCGCGCCAGTCCGGCCGGATCATCATCGTCGAAGGGTATATGGACGTCATCGCACTCGCGCAGGCGGGGATCGCGGAGGCCGTTGCGCCGATGGGGACTGCGCTGACGGAACTGCAGATCGAGCTTCTCTGGCGACACGTCGAGACGCCCGTCCTGTGTTTCGACGGCGACGCCGCCGGTCAGCGTGCGGCGATGAAAGCAGTCGAACGCGCCCTGCCCCTCCTGCGGCCTTCGCATTCGCTGCGTTTCGTACGCTTGCCCGAAGGTCTGGACCCCGACGATCTCGTCCGCGACCGGGGCAAGGCGGCCATGGCAGCATTGCTCGACGACAGCGAGAGCCTGCTGGACACCCTATGGCGCACGGAACGCGATGCGGTTCCGCTGCGCTCGCCGGAGGACAAGGCGGGCCTGAAGGCCCGGCTTCTCGCCCATGTCGACACCATCGCGGATCAGGACATCCGCGCCCTTTACCGCCGGGAACTGCTGGACCGGTTCTCCGCCTTCGCCTTTCCGCGGAAGGAATGGAAGGGCGGCGGAGACGGTCGCAGGTTCGGGAACAACCGGGACGCTTCTGCCGGAAGGCCCCAAGTCGCGCGCCGCGACCGCACCGCGTCGCGCGATGCGTTGTTCGCAGCCACCATCGCCGGCCTCGCCCGTCACCCTGCCCTCGTCGACCGGCACCACCATGCTCTCGCACGGCTCGCACAGATCGACCCGAAAGCCGCACCTGCGATAGATTTCCTCATGGAAAACACCGAGTCGCTTGAACGGGATGGCGAATCGCCCATATTGCTGCCAGACGGTCTCGTCGCGCCGCCGGATGAAACCCGTTTCGCCTTCCTACGCGAAGGCACAGATCCGCAAAGCGCGCGTGATGCACTGGCCGAAGCCGTGTCCCTGCTGGTCGAGAGACCTGCGCTCGATGCCGCGCTCGCCGCGGCCACGGCGCGGTTCGAAACCGATCCCGAGGGCGCGTTTGCGGAACAGCAGCGATTGTTGCGTCGCAAGCGCGAATTCGACGGGCGGATAGGACGGATGGCAAGCGAACGGTCCGCCCCGGCGGCTCCGATTGATGGTTCAACACGCGGCGCCCCGGCGACGCATGACGAAACGACGGGTTAACGACCTTTATGGCGACCAAGAACAAGTCCGAGACAGAAGACGCGCCGCTGATCGATCTCAACGAAGCGAACGTCAAGAAACTGATCTCGAAGGCGAAGAAGAAGGGCTACGTCACTTATGACGAGCTGAATGAGGCCCTTCCCCAGGACCAGATGAACAGCGAGCAGATCGAGGACGTGATGTCCGCGATCAGCGAGATGGGCGTCAACATCGTCGAGAACGACGAAGAGGCGGAAGCCGAGGCCGAAAAGGAAAACGAGGTCGAGGAAATCGCCGGCGCCGACAAGAAGGACGCCAAGAAGGATTCCAAGGCAACCGCGACGAAGAAGCTGGCGACCGGCGAGCGGACCGATGATCCGGTCCGCATGTACCTGCGCGAAATGGGCGCGGTGGAACTGCTGAGTCGCGAAGGCGAGATCGCTATCGCGAAGCGTATCGAGGCCGGCCGGGACACGATGATCATCGGCCTGTGCCAGTCGCCGATCACCTTCCACGCCATCATCCACTGGTCCGAAGCGCTGAATGCCGAGGAAATGCAGCTGCGCGAGATCCTCGATCTCGACGCGATGCTTTCCAAGGAACCTCCGGTCGACAAGATGGAGGAGGAAAACGAGGACGACGACGGCGAGATCACCGAGGATTCCGCTGGCCCCTCGATCCGCGACGACGACGAGGTCGAGGAAGAGTCCTCCGAAGACGACGAGGACGAGGACGGCGAAAGCAAGAAGGCCGACGATGACGACGACGAGGACAACACCATGTCCCTCGCCCAGATGGAAGCCGCGCTGAAGCCCGAGGCGCTGGAACGGTTCGCGCGGATCACCGACCTGTTCAAGAAGTTCGAGAAGCTGCAGGCAGAGCGTGTCGAGACCATGGCGCGCGGCGAACAGCTGCCCAAGGCCAAGGAATCGAAATACGAAAAGCTCGGTGAGGAACTGACCACCGAGGTGGAAAGCATGCAGTTCCACGCGACCAAGATCGAGTTCCTGGTCGATAACCTGTACGCCTTCAATCGCCGTCTGACCGCGCTTGGGGGCCAAATGCTGCGACTGGCGGAGCGTCACAAGGTGAAGCGCGCCGACTTCCTCGACGCCTATATCGGCAACGAGCTGGACGAGAACTGGCTCGAGCAGCGCGCGGTCAAGGACAAGAAGTGGAAGGCCTTCGCCGAGAAGGAAGCCGATGCCCTCGATCGGATCCGGACCGAGATTGCGGACATCGCCAGCCAGACCGGCATGAGCCTGCCCGAGTTCCGCAGGATCGTGAACATGGTCCAGAAGGGCGAGCGCGAAGCACGCATCGCCAAGAAGGAGATGGTCGAGGCGAACCTGCGTCTCGTGATCTCGATCGCCAAGAAATACACCAATCGCGGGCTGCAGTTCCTCGACCTGATCCAGGAAGGGAACATCGGCCTGATGAAGGCGGTCGACAAGTTCGAGTACCGCCGCGGTTACAAGTTCAGCACCTACGCCACCTGGTGGATCCGGCAGGCGATCACCCGCTCCATCGCGGACCAGGCGCGCACCATCCGCATCCCGGTCCACATGATCGAGACGATCAACAAGCTGGTGCGCACGTCACGCCAGTTCCTGCACGAGCAGGGTCGCGAACCGACTCCGGAAGAAATGGCTGAGCGCCTTTCCATGCCGCTCGAAAAGGTCCGCAAGGTGATGAAGATCGCCAAGGAGCCGATCTCCCTCGAAACGCCGATCGGTGACGAGGAAGATTCGCATCTTGGCGATTTCATCGAGGACAAGAACGCGATCATTCCGGTGGATGCCGCGATCCAGGCGAACCTCAAGGAAACCGTCACGCGTGTCCTTGCCAGCCTGACCCCGCGCGAAGAACGCGTGTTGCGCATGCGCTTTGGCATCGGCATGAATACCGATCACACGCTCGAAGAAGTCGGCCAGCAGTTCTCGGTGACGAGAGAACGTATCCGTCAAATCGAGGCCAAGGCGCTTCGCAAGCTGAAGCATCCGAGCCGCAGCCGGAAGATGCGCAGCTTCCTCGACCAGTAAGGCAGACCTGTTTCTGGAGAACGCCGTCGCGCTTTAGGCGCGGCGGCGTTCTTCTTTGCGAGCGGCCCTTACGATACGTTCCTGGTCCGGCTCGGTAGCAACCCGCATCAGGTGCTGGGTGACTGCAACCACCGGCATCGGCCGGGCGAAGTGATACCCTTGCGCGTAATCGACGCCCAGTTCGGCAAGGACTGCCGCTTCCTCGGCACATTCGACGCCTTCGGCCACCAGCTTGGCGCCGATGGATCCGGCGAAAGCCACCATGGCAGAAACCAGCGCCCGCCGGGCGCGATCCTTGTGGACATCGCGCGCGAGGCTCATGTCGAGTTTCAGCAGGTCCGGTTCCAGATCGACGAGGTGGCGCATCCCGGCATAGCCGGCCCCGACATCGTCGATCGCGATGCGGGCATGGCCGCGCAGCTTGTCGAGTGCCGCTTTCATCTCCACGAAATCGGGGATCGCCTGGTGTTCGGTCACTTCGACCACGATGTTCCGCCCCGGAATGGCATCGATCGCCCTCAGGACTTCACCTGAAAGGATCGCGTCGGGCGACGCGTTGATCGAAAGGTAGCAGTCGGAGGGCACATGCCGGGCCGTTGCGAGAGCGGACCTGAAGGCCAGCATCTCGAGTTCGACGCCCAGACCGACTTCCGCTGCCTCATCGAACCAGCAGTCCGGGCCGCGTTCGGCGGCGTCGGGGAAGCGGGACAGGCATTCGGCACCCACCGGATGGCCCGTGGCAAGGGAGTGGATCGGCTGTTGGAGGATCGTAACCGCGCTCGCCGCGATGACGGCATCGATCGCCTCGCGCACGATGACGGCGCGCTGATCTGTTTCCAGCGTCAATTCGATCTGCTCGACCGCGAGTGCGGCAAAGGCCCGCAACACGCCCAGATCCCGCTCGGTCATGGAGCGGTCGGGTGTTCGGCTCAGGCAGCAGAAACTGCCGTAGATCGTCCCGTCGGACAGTCGCAGCGGTGTGTTCAGGTGGCAGCCGACCGGCAGGAATTCGGTAATCGCCATCGTCGCCGTGAAGGGATGATCGGCGGGGTCCTGGATAAGTTCGGGCAGCCTCCCTTCCGCGATATGCCAGCAATAGCTGTTCTCGCGCGGATCGACGAAGCCGGGCCCCATCGGCAGGTCCAGATCGGAATCGACATGCGTCAGTTCCTTCATCCCGCCTTCGAGATATCGTGAGACGAACGCGATTTCCGTCCCGAGATGTTCACGTACCGCACGCAGGATGCGGTCCACGGATGCGTTCTGGAGCGGCTCCATGCGGGCATGGGCTGCAGTCAGAAGGCTTTCGACACTGGTTGCGGTCTCGGTCACGTCTCCGAGCGTTACCTGTAAAAGATTAATTCTTCGCAAGGGCCACGCGCATTCGGTTCATGTCGAGTTTTTCGCGCCGATGACAACGTAGTAAGATCGCTCTCGTTGGGGTTAGCGCTCCCATTTCCGATGGACGTATGGCCCATTCCGAACCATCCCATGAAATGATAGACGGAACCGGCTTCGCTACCGCACGTTATTGGGGCTTGAAAAACAGAACAGGACGTCTGTCAGGGACAGTTGTGCCGGAACGGCAGGCTCGGGGCATCAGGTAATGAATGTTGATTTCAAGGAGGTTCTCGATCACTCGCCGAACCCCTACGTTCTGCTGGATGCCGAACTCGTACTTGTGTGGGCGAACAAGGCCTATCTGACGGTTACGGGTCGAGAATGGTCCGATATCGGTGGTCGGCAGATGTTCGATGCTTTTCCGAGCACCGGCGAGAGCCATGACCAGCTGGAATCGTCCCTCAATCGCGTTCTCGAAACCGGCGAGCCGGACGAACTTGCCCATATCCGGTATGACATTCCCAACTCGTCAGGGGGCTTCGACACGCATGTCTGGAGCGCGACCCACACGCCGATCAAGGATCAGGGTGGCGCAGTGACCCATGTGCTGCAGCACACTGTCCAGATCACCGGCATGGAGACGAGCAAGCGAGGCCGGGATGCGGCCGGCATCGCGCGCCGGGCCGAAGCGGTCGAACGCAGATATCGCGGGGCGTCGCAGGAGCTCGAGCGGGTCAGGCTGCTCCTTGAGCAGGCACCCGGCTTCGTCGCCGTTCTGAGCGGTAAGGAACATCGGTTCGTCATGGCGAATGCTGCCTATCGGCAGCTAATCGGCCATCGCGAGCTGGTCGGAAGGACCGTGGCCGAGGCGTTGCCGGAAGTCATCGACCAAGGGTTTGTTGATGTCCTCGATCAGGTACTCGAAAGCGGGGACCCGTATATCGGCAAGCGACAGCTCGTAATGCTGGGGTCTGCCGATGATGCCGATCTCAAGGCCCGGCACTTGGAATTCATTTTCCAGCCCATTCATGGGCGCGAGGGATTTGAAGGTATCTACATCCAGGGCTACGACGTCAGCGAAGAAGTCGTGGCCGAAGAGCACCAGCGCATCCTGATCAACGAATTGAACCATCGGGTGAAGAACACCCTTGCCGTGGTTCAGGGTCTTGCCCAGCAATCGTTCCGAAGGGGGCGTGCGGACCCGGCGCTCAACGTGTTCACCGATCGCCTGGCTGCGCTTGCCAGCGCCCATACCCTCTTAACCGAGCAGAACTGGGAATCGGCGGACCTAAAGCAAATCGTGTGCGGCTCGTTGAAAGCGACCGCGGGCGACGACGAGGGACGCTACACTGTCAGCGGCCCTGCCGTGGTGCTGCAACCGCAGGCTGCGGTGACCTTGTCGATGGTGATACACGAATTGTGTACCAACGCGCTGAAATACGGGGCGCTGTCCGGGAACGATGGTCATGTCGCTATTGATTGGACCGTCGCGACAGAAGGGGATGCGCGCGTGTTGAATTTCAAATGGAAGGAATCAGGCGGTCCTCCCGTATCGGAACCCGAGACCACCGGGTTCGGATCGCGTCTCATCCAGCGCGGGCTGGCCGGGACGAACGACAATGTGGAACTGGAATTCCATCGCGATGGCCTTCGTTGCCGGATAAGGGCGAACGTGTGATGTTCGAAGGGAAACGAATCCTCATCCTAGAAGACGAGCCGATCATCGCGTTCGACCTGGAGGATCTTCTGATGGCCGAGAATGCAAAGGTGGCCGTCGCAGGTTCGGTCGACGGTGCCTTTGCATCGCTGGAAAAACAGACCTTCGATTTCGCCGTTCTCGACGTCAATCTTCACGGAACGAAGAGCTACCCGTTCGCTTCGAGACTTGTCGACGAGGGTGTCCCGTTCCTTTTCGCGACGGGCTATGGCGATGCGGAGCATCCAGCGGAATTCGCCCATGTACCCACTATCATGAAGCCGTATCGCCTCTCGCAGATCAAGGACGCGGCTTCGCGGACGCTTCTAGGCAAGCGCTCCTGACTTGTGCGGTGATTGGGGGAGCGGTCGCCGGAACGACGCTCCCCCAATCGCAATCAGTCTTCCAGATCGCGCTCGATTATCTCGAGCGTATCCGGTGCGAGCTTGAGGTCGTAGCGCAGGCCGTCGGCGGTGCGCGCATCGTCGATGTCCCAGTACGGACCGTCATCGTCGAGTTCGATTTCCTCCCAGGATACGAAGCCTGCGTCCTTCAGCGCCATTTCGATCGCGGCGCGTTCTTCGGCCGTAGGCGGACGATCCTGCGCGATCGCGGGCGCCGCCAGCACCATCGTTCCGATGGCCATGGCGCTTGCGAGAGTGGATTTGATTTTCATGGCTCAACTGCCTTTCCGTTCGTTCGAATTGATGTTCCGACCGAACTCCACGGCAGTGAATACAGCGCGGGCCCGATCGTTGCGTCCGACATCACGACAGCGCAAGGCTGTCGCCAGAGGGGCCCGGTCCGCGTCATTTCTACGCTCCATCGAGCGTCAAGGTTCCGATCGGTGCCGCTTTCCCCCGTTCGTAGTCGGGGAAACGAAGCACCTGTGCGTACTCTGCACCCTAGCCTGCGGGGACGGTTGGCAGTATGAGGCGCGCCATGCGCATCGCCATAGCCTCGGACCACGCCGCCATCGAACTCAAGGCGCAATTGCGCGACTGGCTGATCGAAGGCGGGCATGAAGTCGCGGATCTTGGCCCTGAAATCGCCGAGAGCGTCGATTATCCCGATTTCGGCTACAGGCTGGCCTCGGTCGTCGCGGACGGCACGGCCGAAAGGGGCATCGCCCTGTGCGGTTCCGGCATCGGCATTTCCATGTCGGTCAACCGCAACCCCGCGGTCCGGTGCGCGCTCGTGTCCGAACCGCTGTCCGCACGGCTGGCGCGCGAACACAACGACGCGAATTGCTTGGCTCTCGGCGCCCGCCTTACGGGGGTCGATATGGCGAAGGCCTGCGTCGACGCCTTCCTCGAAACCGAATTCGCCGCCGGCCGCCACCAGCGGCGGGTCGACAAGCTTTCCAATCCGGAGATTTGAATTGGCCACCCAGCCCGTAGATGCCGCCCGCGATCCGATGGACCGTTTCTGGCACGACAGCCTCGCCGACGCCGATCCCGAGATCCACGCCGCCGTGCGCAGCGAACTCGATCGGCAACGTGACAAGATCGAACTGATCGCGAGTGAGAACATCGCCAGCAGCGCCGTGCTGGAAGCCGCCGGGAGCGTCTTCACCAACAAGTACGCCGAAGGATATCCGGGCAAGCGCTATTACGGCGGATGCGATTACGCGGACGTTGTCGAGACTCTGGCGATCGAGCGGGCGAAGGAACTGTTCGGCTGCAACTTCGCCAACGTGCAGCCCAATTCGGGCAGCCAGATGAACCAGGCCGTGTTCCTCGCCCTGCTTCAGCCCGGCGACACTTTCATGGGGCTCGACCTCAATTCCGGCGGACACCTCACGCACGGATCACCAGTCAATATGAGCGGCAAGTGGTTCAATCCGGTCGCCTATGGCGTGCGCCAGGACGACGAACTGATCGACATGGACGAGGTCATGGCGATCGCGAAGGAACACAAGCCCAAGCTCATCATCGCAGGCGGCACCGCCTATTCGCGTGTCTGGGACTGGGAAGCCTTCCGACGGGTCGCCGACGAGGTCGGCGCATACCTGCTTGTCGACATGAGCCATATTTCCGGCCTCGTTGCCGGCGGCGCGCACCCCTCCCCCTTCCCCCATGCGCATATCGTGACCAGCACGACGCACAAGTCGCTGCGCGGTCCGCGATCCGGCGTGATCCTTTGGAACGACGAGGAATTCAGCAAGCCGCTCAACATGGCGGTATTCCCGGGGCTCCAGGGCGGTCCGCTGATGCACATTGTCGCCGCCAAGGCAGTCGCCTTTCGCGAAGCACTGCGTCCGGAATTCAGGGACTACGCAGCCCGCGTCGTCGAGAATGCCCGCGCGCTAGCGAGCAGTCTCGAGGCCAACGGTCTGCGCATCGTGTCCGGCGGAACGGACAACCACTCCATGCTGGTCGATCTCAGCGCGAAGGACGTGACCGGAAAGGATGCGGAGAAGGGTCTCGATCGCGCTTATCTGACTTGCAACAAGAACGGCATTCCCTTCGACACGCGCAGCCCCTTCGTGACCAGCGGCGTCCGGCTCGGCACGCCCGCCGGGACGACGCGCGGCTTCGGTCCGGCCGAATTCGAGACGGTCGGAAAGCTGATCGCCGAAGTGGTCGAAGGCCTTTCGAAGAACGGTGCCGAAGGTGACGCGCAGGTCGAGGAAAGCGTCCGTGCGCGCGTGTCGGAACTGTGCCGGCGCTTCCCCGTCTATCCGGGCCGCTGATCGCGCATGCGTTGTCCGTTCTGCGCGCATGACGAGACGCAGGTAAAGGATTCCAGGCCCGCGGAGGACAACGCCTCCATCCGGCGCCGTCGGCAGTGCGGCAAGTGCGGTGCCCGGTTCACTACCTTCGAGCGGGTCCAGTTGCGCGAGGTCATGATCGTAAAGAGCGGCGTGAACGGCGAGCCCGGCCGCCGCGAGGCCTTCGACAGGGGCAAGCTGGAACAATCCGTCTCTCTGGCCTGCCGCAAGCGCGGCGTATCACAGGAACAGATCGACCAGCTCGTGTCGGGCATACAACGCCAGGTCGAAACCGCAGGCGAAGCGGAGGTGCCGTCTTCCCGCCTCGGCGAGCTTGTCATGGACGGGCTGCGGCAGGTCGACAGCGTCGCCTATATCCGTTTTGCCAGCGTCTATCGCGACTTCAGCGAGGCTCGCGACTTCGAGGAGTTCGCCAGCACCGTACAGGAAGCGGCCCGGAGCGAAGATGGCGACTGATGCTCCGATCATCGTGCTCGTCCGGCCGCAACTGGGCGAGAATATCGGCAAGGCCGCCCGGGCGATGCTCAATTTCGGGCTGGTCGAGCTGCGTCTGGTCGCCCCGCGCGATGGCTGGCCCAATCCCGATGCCGGCCCCGCCGCTTCCGGTGCGGACATCGTGCTCGACCAGGCAAAGGTGTTCGATACCACGGCCGAAGCGGTCGCTGACTGCGCGCACGTCTATGCGACGACCGTGCGCAAGCGCGGCGTCACCAAGCCGGTCTTCACGCCCGAAACGGCGGCAAGGGAGATCGCGGCCGCCGACGGACGCAGCGCCATTCTGTTCGGGGCCGAGCGGTCGGGGCTCGAGACGGAGGACGTCGCGCTGGCGCGCGCGATCCTGACCGTTCCCGTGAACCCGCACTTCAGTTCGCTCAATCTCGCGCAAGCAGTGATCCTGTGCGCCTACGAATGGTCGCGCCACCGCGACCTTGCTATGCCGACCGTGGAGGAAATCCTTCCTCCGGCACCCCAGGCCGATCTGGAAGGCCTGATCGCGCATTTCGAAAAGCTCCTCGAACCGCGCGGGTACTTCCTTCCCGAAGCACGGGCGGCAGCAACCCGTCGCACGCTGCGCACGGTTCTTACCAAACCGGCTTGGAATCATCTCGAAATACGGACATTACGCGGCGTCCTGAGCACATTGGATCGTGGCTCGGACAGACGGGATCAGTTCGAATGACTCAATCGGGTGCGATTATGGGCCACCCACAGCCGTGGCCGGTGCATAACCCTTGGCTGACGAAAGCCGATTTCCTCCTCATGCGCCATCTCAGGGTGGCGCGGGCGCGCTCAATGCGGCTCCTGCGCGGCAGGATAGGCGGCCTTACGCCGGCCCGGAACCGGTACGGCGTCACCATGTGGCCGGACTGGTCCGACAAGACCTTCGCCTATTGCCACTACGGCACGTACGGGCGGTACCTGAGCGATCTCCTCGCATCGATAGACCGGCCGTTCTGCTTTCTGGACATCGGCGCCAATCAGGGCCTGTTTTCGCTCGTCGCGGGCAAAAACCCCCATTGCAGGTCCATCGTTGCGCTCGAGCCGGTGCAGCGCACCCATGACAAGCTCGCAGCAAACCTGACGCTGAACGACCTCGACCCGAAAGCGAGCCGGATACGGGCCGCCCTGTCGGATCGCGACGGCGAATGCCAGATCACCTTGCGCGACGCGCATAGCGGGATGGCGACGCTGGGCTCGCATCTCAGCGATGTCCGCGACTGCCGGCACAGCGAAACGGTGCGGCTGATCACCATGCGTACGCTGGACGAATACCTGCCGTCTGACCTGCCCATATTCGCGAAGATCGATGTCGAAGGGCACGAACCTGTCGTGCTGCAGCAATTGCTCCGCTCCTCGCACCGATCGAACATCCTCGCCATGTTCTACGAGATGGACGAGCGCTGGGCCGATGCCGGCGCGGTCGCGGCCATGCTGGCCGATGCCGGTTTCGAAACGTCGCGCAAATACGGACGCGGCGTGCATTACGACGTTCTGGCCACCAGGAACGATGCCGCGGGCGGCCTTGCGGACATCGGCGACCAGGAACTGCTCTACGCCGTTCCGGCGGAGTGATCAGCGGCGCAGCCGGTCCCACTCGACCATTTCGTAGGCGATCGAAGCTTCGACGAGGCTATCCCAGATCGTGCCGATTTCCCCGGCAGGCAAATTCCTCGATCCCGCATCGGCCACGACGGCCGCGATCACGCTTGCCTTGCGCGCTTCGTCCCGGACCTGTTCGCGCTCGGTCTTGATGCGCGCGGCGGCCCGCATGTATCTGAAACGCCGGTCGAGAAGGTCTACCAGTTCACGGTCAGTCGCATCGACGCCCTGGCGCACGTCTTCCATCGTTTCGCACGCGTCGGGCAGCTTGTAATCGTCGGTCATGCCAAGCGCCCTGCCCCGCTTGCCAGCCCGTGTCGAGCGCCTATCTCCCGACTTGACGATTGGCGCCGCGCTGCTAAAGCGCGCGCTTCGCGAATTGGCCCCGCATCCCGGTGAAGCGGTGGCCGCGCAGGACGCAAAGGTCGTGCGGGCGATGCCGGGTTGGATGGCCGCAACAGGTGCGGTCCACGCAAATTTGGAGAATACCCATGACGAAGCGCACACGCGCCAAGCACAAGCTCGACCGCCGGATGGGCGAAAACATCTGGGGTCGTCCCAATTCCCCGGTCAACAAGCGTTCCTACGGTCCCGGCCAGCACGGCCAGCGCCGCAAGGGCAAGACCAGCGACTTCGGACTGCAGCTGCGCGCCAAGCAGAAGCTCAAGGGCTATTACGGCGACGTCACCGAGAAGCAGTTCAAGGCGACCTACACCGAAGCGAGCCGCATGAAGGGCGACACCGGCCAGAACCTGATCGGCCTGCTCGAACAGCGCCTCGACATGATCGTCTATCGCGCCAAGTTCGCGCCGACGATCTTCGCCGCGCGCCAGCTCGTCAGCCATGGCCACATTCGCGTCAACGGCGTGAAGTGCAACATTGCGAGCCGTCGCTGCTTCGTGGACGACGTGATCTCGCTGGGCGACAAGGCCAAGGAAATGGCGCTGGTCATCGAAGCGCAGAGCCTGCCCGAGCGTGAAATCCCGGACTACGTCGCGCCCGACGGCGACGACAAGGTCACTCTCACCCGCATTCCGAAGCTGGACGAGGTGCCCTATCCGGTGACCATGGAACCGAACCTGGTCGTCGAGTTCTACTCGCGCTGATCGGTCGGCAGATACGATTCGAAGGGCGGTCCCGCAGGGCCGCCCTTTTTCGTTGCCTGCCAATCTATTCGCGTTTCTTGCTCGCGAATGGCTCGCATGGTATCAGACCATATCAATTCCTCCTATAAAGGACGACAAATGCTGTTGTCGGTTGCATTCTCTTTTCTTCTCGTAGCTTCTGCCTCGACGCAGGATGGCGACTCTCAGGAGGCTATTGAAAAGACCGAAAAGACCCGCGAGAAAGAGGAAGTATCGAGCTCGGATAAGCAGAAGATTCGATGCCGCACAGAACGTTTGGTCAACAGCCGAATTCCCCAGAAGATTTGTCGCACTGAAGCTGAGTGGGAAGAGATCGAACGGCAAAACCGTGAGCAGCATGAAAACAGCAGGCGTAGTGGCGGAAATCGTGCTGAAAGCGGAACGATCTACGGGGGTGACTAGGAGTTTGCGGTACCTGACACAGTGACGTAGTTCCTGCGGAAATCCGCGGCGAAGGCGGCGAAACGGCCTCCGGCAATCGCGTCGCGCATCGCCTGCATCAGTTGCTGGTAGAAGGCGAGGTTGTGCTCGGTCACCAGCATGGCGCCGAGGATCTCCTGCGACTTTACGAGATGGTGCAGGTAGGCGCGGCCATAGGTCCCGCAGACGGCGCAACTGCATTCCGGATCGAGCGGACCCGTATCCTCGGCGAAGCGCGCGTTACGCAAGTTGATCGGCCCCGACCAAGTGAATGCTTGGCCATTGCGTCCCGACCGTGTGGGCAGCACGCAGTCGAACATGTCGATCCCGCGCTCGACGGCGCCGACGAGATCGTCCGGCTTGCCCACGCCCATCAGGTATCGCGGCGCATCCTGCGGCAACTGCCCGGGCGCGAAGTCTAGCGTGGCGAACATCGCCTCCTGCCCTTCCCCGACCGCCAATCCGCCCACGGCGTAGCCATCGAAACCGATTTCCCGAAGCGCGTCCGCGGATCGCGCACGAAGCCCTTCGTCGAGCGCGCCCTGCTGGATGCCAAAGAGGGCCGCGCCTTGCGCGTGGTCCCCGCCCGCATCGAAAGCATCGCGACTGCGCTTCGCCCAGCGCATGGATAGCTCCATGCTCGCCTCGATCTCCGCGAAGGGGCGGTCGGCCCGCGGACATTCGTCGAAGGCCATGACGATGTCGCTGCCAAGCAGCCGCTGGATTTCCATGGACCGCTCGGGAGTCAGCATGTGCTTGGACCCGTCGATATGGCTGCGAAATTCGACGCCTGTCTCGGTCAGCTTGCGCAGGTCCGACAGGCTCATGACCTGGTACCCGCCGCTGTCGGTCAGGATGGGACGCTGCCAGTTCATGAACTGGTGGAGCCCGCCGAGGCGCGCCATGCGCTCGGCACCCGGTCGAAGCATCAGGTGATAGGTGTTGCCGAGGATGATGTCGGCGCCGATCGCGCGAACGGTCTCAGGCTTCATTGCCTTGACGGTCGCGGCCGTGCCGACCGGCATGAAGGCCGGCGTACGGATCGAGCCCCGCCGCATGGCGATTTCGCCCGTCCGGGCCTTTCCGTCGGTCGCCGCGATGGAAAAGGCGAACCGTGGCCGGTCTGAATCCATCAGAAGCCGTAAACGAGCGTGAAGCGGGACAGCGTGTCGGTCGTCTCGGCACCCGCCGCGGGGCTGCTGTCGTAATCGATCTGGTATGCAAGCCGCGTGCTCAGCCGGTCGGTGACCTTCGCACGCAGTGCCGTGATCAGGTTCAGCGTGGTGCTCGATCCGTCGATGATGACGGTCGCGCTGCCGCGGGAGTCGGCGACCACGTTGCTGTCCTGCGTCAGCGTGAGCCAGTCGGCAATCTGCCAGTCGAAATCCGTGCCGACCAGTGCCGCCAGCTCGTCCTCGACTACGCCGGTGACGAGTTCCGTCCGCCGATAGGCCGGGCCGGCCTTTACGGAGAGCGTCAAATTGTCGCCGTCGATCACTTTGTATCCGAGACCGCCCGACAAGGCGTAGCGAGCGTCGAAGCCCTGGAACGTGTTACGGTCGAACTGGGCTAGGCCGAACCCGAACAGGCGTTCGTTGATCTGGTAGCGCGGTTCGTAAGCGGCGAAGTACTGCTCGCGCGTGGTGACGTCGTTGCTTTCCTGGTAATCGGCGCGGGCCCGGATCTGGTGCGTCCAGTCGATCCCCTGCCGCTTGAGATTGAGCGCGACCGAGAGACCGGTATTCTCAGAGTTGCCCGTCGCGCGGAAAGCGCCGATTTCGCCCTCGCCCTTCCAGTTCTCGAAAATGCCGGCGGACCGGATTTCCTCTTCCTTGCGGGCGGCCTCGGCTTCGGCCAGCTTCTTGCGATCGTCCAGGAACGTCTTGCGGATCGCCTGGACCTCTTCGGCATCGTCCGGATTGGTCTGTTCTACCAGATCCAGCACGGTCTCGACCTTCTTCGGGTCGCCGGTCGCCAGCGCCGCGTCGACAATCGCCTGCACGTCCGGGGGCAGGGCGGCATTCGCCGCGCACGGGATGGCAAGACCGATCGCGAAGGGGACACAGGCGAGCAATTTCATGATGCGAATCCTAGAATCGCAAGCCTGTACTGGCAATGGCCGGTTAGCTGCGCAGTCGCCAGCCCGTCCTGAATATGTATGCGATGATCCCGACGCATACGGCGAGGAAGCCGAGCGTCAGGCCGAGCGAGAGCCAGATCGAGACGTCCGCCTCGCCGTAGAACGTCCAGCGCAGGCCGCTGACGAGGAAGGCGATCGGGTTGGCGAGCGCGATCTTGTCCCAGGGGTCGGGCAGCATGTCGAGCGAGTAGAATGTCCCGCCCAAGAACGTGAGCGGTGTCAGGATGAGCATGGGGATGATGCCCAGCTTCTCGAAATTGTCCGCCCATATTCCCAATGTGAAACCGAACAGGCTGAAAGCGGCGGCCACCAGCATGATGTAGAGTATGGCGAGGAACGGGTAGGCGATTGTGTAATCGACGAACAATCGCGCGGTCAGCAGGATGATCGCGGCGAGGATCAGGCTCTTGGTCGCGGCCGCGCCGACGAAGCCGATCAGCGTTTCGGCCACGCCCACGGGCGCGCTCAGCAATTCGTAGATCGTCCCGGTGAAGCGCGGCATGTAGATACCGAAGCTGGAATTGCTGGTCGTCTCGCCCAGCAGGGTCAGCATCAGCAGTCCGGGGATGATGAAGGCGGCGTAGTCCACCCCGCCGAGGTCGGGCATGCGCCCGCCGATCGCCGCGCCGAACACGATGAAATAGAGCGCAGTCGTCAGCACCGGCGCCAGCACCGACTGAAAGGCGGTGCGCAGGAAACGCAGTAGCTCGCGGGTGTAGATGGCCCTGGTGGACCGCCAGTTGATCATGCCGACTGCTCCCCTTCACCCAGCAGCGAGACGAAAATCTCCTCGAGGCTGCTCTCCCGCGTGTCGATACCTACATAGTCGATCCCGGCGCGGGTCAGCGCCTTCGTAAGCTCCGCGACTTCGGCCTTGCCCTTGCCCGATCCGTCGCCGCCGCGATAGCAAAGTGTCCGTCCGCCCTCCTGCAGTTCGACGGGGAAACCCGCGATCGCGTGCGGGATCGTGTCCATCGGTTCGGCCAGCGCGATGTGTGCCTCGGTCCGGCCGAGCCGGCCCATCATGGCGGTCTTCTCGTCGACCATCAGGATGCGGCCCTTGTTGATGATGCCGACCCGGTCGGACATCAGCTCGGCTTCCTCGATATAATGCGTGGTGAGGATGATGGTGACGCCCCGCGCGCGCATCTGGTCGATGATCGCCCACATGCCCTTGCGCAGTTCCACGTCCACGCCCGCGGTCGGTTCGTCCAGGAACAAGAGGTCGGGCTCGTGCGCCAGCGCTTTGGCGATGAGCACGCGGCGCTTCATGCCGCCCGAAAGGGCCATGATCCGTTCGTCGCGCTTGTCCCACAGGCTGAGACTGCGCAGGATCTCCTCGATCCGGTCGTCGTCCCGCGCAAGGCCGAACAGGCCGCGCGAATAGCTGACCGCGCGGTGCACCGGTTCGAACATGTCGGTGCTGAGTTCCTGCGGGACGAGGCCGATCCGCTTGCGCGCCGCGCGCCAGTCCTTCGCCATGTCGTGTCCGAAGGCGTGGATCGTGCCCGAAGTCACCCGGACCAGCCCGCACACCGCGCCGATCAGGGTCGTCTTGCCCGCCCCGTTCGGCCCGAGAAGGGCGAAAATCTCGCCTTTCCTTATGTCCAGATCGACATCGTCGAGGGCCTTGAAGCCGCCGTCATAGACCTTGGTCAGGTTGCTGATGCGAAGGATCGGCTCGGCGACTGTGTCTGTCATGGCCGGCTCATGGCAGCAGCAGCGACGAATCGCCATAGCTATAAAACCGGTACTCCTGCGCGATCGCGTGCGCGTAAGCGGCCACCATGCGGTCCCGGCCCATCAAGGCGCTGACGAGCATGAACAGGGTGGAGCGCGGCAGGTGGAAATTCGTCATCAGCCCGTCGATCGCGCGGAAGCGGTAGCCGGGCGTGATGAAGATGTCGGTATCGCCCTCGAACGGCCGTATCGTCCCGCTCTCGTCCGCCGCGCTTTCCAGCAGGCGCAGGCTGGTCGTACCCACTGCGATTACCCGCCGGCCGTCCGCGCGCGCGGCATTGAGCCGGTCGGCCGTTGCCTGGTCCACCCGGCCCCACTCGGAATGCATCACATGTTCTTCGGTATCGTCCGCCTTGACCGGCAGGAAGGTGCCGGCCCCGACATGGAGCGTGAGGACGGCGCTTTCCACGCCGCGTTCACCGAGCGCCGCCATGAGCGCGGGCGTGAAATGCAGCGAGGCTGTGGGCGCCGCGACTGCGCCGTCGCGCTGTGCGAACATCGTCTGGTAGTCTTCCCGGTCCCGCTCGTCCGTGGCGCGCTTGCCGGCGATATAGGGCGGCAGCGGCATGGTGCCGGCCCGTTCCAGCAGGATCTCGACCGGCTCCGCCCCTTCGAACGCCAGCACGAAGCTGCCGTCGGCAAGGCGGCTTTCCGCTATCGCGGTGACATCCCGGCCGAAATCGATCCGGTCGCCTTCGCGAAGCCGCTTGGCGTTGCGGATAAAGGCCTGCCAGCGTCGCAGGTCGATGCGCTTGTGCAGGGTCGCGCCGATGCGCGCTTCGCCCCGTGTACCCTGCAATTGTGCGGGGATGACCTTGGTATCGTTGAAGACCAAAACATCGCCTGACTGCAGCAGGTCGGGCAGGTCGCGGACGCTCCGGTCCTCGAAGGCGCCCTCCCCGCGCACGAGCAGCATGCGCGCGGCATCGCGCGGCGTCACGGGGCGCAGGGCGATCCGCTCGGGCGGGAGTTCGAAATCGAAGAGGTCGACGCGCATGGCGCGCCGCTACCAAATCCCGCGCCCTTGCGGGAGGATTATTCGATCGGGGCGTTCAGCTCGTCCACCGTCACCGTCTCGCGCGGCACGACGTTCATCGCCGGCCGGGGCTTGTTGTCCGACGCCATGCTGGCCTGGATGATGCGGGTCGGGTTGGCGGGCGGCTCGCCGCGGTTGATCGCGTCGACCGCGGCCATGTTGCCGATCACGCGGCCGAAATTGGTGTAGTTCCGGTCCAGGCGGAAGTTCGGATAGAACACGATGAAGAACTGGCTGTTCGCGCTGTCTTCGCTCTGCGCGCGGGCCATGGACACGGTGCCGCGAATATGCGGCATCGGATTGAATTCTTCCTCGAGGTCGGGAAGCTGCGATCCGCCCTCGCCCGTGCCGGTCGGATCGCCGGACTGCGCCATGAAACCTTCGATCACGCGGTGGAAGATCACCCCGTCGTAGAAGCCTTGGCGGGTCAGCGTCTTGATCCGCTCCACGTGGTTGGGTGCCCAGCTCGGCATCAGGCGGATCGCGACCCGCTCGCCGTTGGACAGGTCGAGCAGCCAGACGTTTTCCTGCTCCACGTTCTGGTCGTAGCTGATCGCTTCGTACTGCACGCGCGTGGTGGCGGCGGGCGCTTCGTCCGCTTCCTGCGCCAGCGAAAGGGTCGGGGTGAAGGCCAGGGCGGCAAGCGCGCCGGCAGTCAGAAATCGTGCAAACATGGATATCCCGTCAGTCTGTCCGTTCGGAAAGGTGGAGTGCCGGATAGCCGCGCGCCTCTGTCCGATCAATGAATGGACGTCAGTAGTCGCCCTTGCGCCCGATCTTATCCACCCGGGCGGTCACGTCGTCGCGTACCGCCATACTGACGAAGGGGGCGATGTCCCCGCCATACATGGCGATTTCCTTGACCAGCTTGGATGCGATGGGCTGCAGGCTGACATCGGCCATGAGGAAGACCGTCTCGATCTCGTCATCCAGCTGCTGGTTCATGCCGGCCATCTGGTATTCGTATTCGAAATCCGCGACCGCGCGCAGGCCGCGCACGATGACATTGGCACCCTGCTTCCGGGCGAACTTCATCAGCAGGGCATCGAACCCCACCACCTCGACATTGCCGCAGTCGAGGTCCGCGACCTCGCGCTTCACCATCGCGAGCCGCTCTTCCGTCTCGAACATCGGGTTCTTCGACGGGTTGGTGGTGACGCCGATGATCAGCCGGTCGACCAGCTTGGCCCCGCGCCGGATGATGTCGCGATGGCCCAGCGTGATGGGATCGAACGTCCCGGGATAGATGCCGATACGTTCGCTCACCGGTCGCGCTCCACGATAAACCGCGCCAGGCTGCGCAAGAGGTCCGCTTCCTTGCCGTGCTGCGCCAGATGGCCAATCGCCTGTTCGACCAGGAGCGTGGCCTGCTTGCGCGCACCCTCCACGCCCATCAGCGTGACGAAGGTCTGCTTGCCCTGCTCCTCGTCCTTGCGCAGCGCCTTGCCGGCGGCGTCCTCGTCCCCCTCGACATCGAGCAGGTCGTCGGCGATCTGGAAGGCCAGGCCGATATCGCGGGCGTAGGCGCGCAGGTGCCCCCGTCCTTCGACCGACAGCTTGGCAAGGACCGCGCCCATTTCGACCGATGCGCCCAGCAGCGCGCCGGTCTTCAGTTGCTGGAGCCGCGTAATCGCGGGCAGGTCGTAGTCGACGGCTTCGGACGCCATGTCCATCATCTGCCCGCCGGCCATGCCGTCCTTGCCGCTGGCCCGGGCCAGCGTGCTGACGAGGGCCGCACGCGTGAACGGGTCCACGAAAGTCGCGGCATCGGCGAGGATCTCGAATGCGAGCGCGTGCAGCGAGTCCCCGGCAAGGACCGCGGTCGCCTCGTCGAAGGCGTTGTGCAATGTCGGCTTGCCATGGCGCAAATCGTCGTCGTCCATGCATGGCAGGTCGTCATGGATCAGGGAATAGACGTGGATCGATTCCACTGCGCAGCCGGCCCTGACGGACAGCTTGCGATCGACACCGTAAAGATCGGCAATCGCCTTCACCAGCAGGGGCCGCACGCGCTTGCCGCCGCCGATCGTGGCGTAGCGCATGGCTTCGACGAGGCGCGATCGCGTGTCCTGCGGCACCGGCAGCAGGAAATCGAATTCGGCATCCACCTCTTCCTGGATGCGCGAAAGAGCCTCGGGCAGCGGATTGTCGGATACGAGTTCCACTGGCCCAGCCCTCAGTTGCCGGTGTCGAAAGGCACCGTCCCGGTCGCCTTCCCGTCCGGGCCGGACACGATCTGCTCGATCCGCGCCTGCGCCGCGTCGAGCCGCGCCTGACAGTGCTTGCGCAGGACTTCGCCGCGTTCGTAGAGCGCGATCGACTGGTCCAGCGGCACGTCGCCGCTTTCCAGTTTGTGCACAACCTCTTCCAGCGCTCTGAGCGCGTCTTCGAAGGTCATCGCGCTCACGTCTTCGGTATTTTCGGCCATGAATGACGCATTGACCGCCACCGGTCTCTTGGTCAAGCAAAGTGGCAGCAGGGATTGGGGGATTCGATGCAGCGACATTTTGCCCGCAAGGGCCGCCGGATCATGGCCGGACGGCGGCGTACACATGCGAACCGCGGGATGCGCCGATAGGGCTGGCGACGCATGTTCATCGGTCACTTCGCCCCCGCCCTGGCTGCTGCCGCCCTCAGCCGGCGCGCGCCCAAGCTCGCGACGCTTTTCGTCGCGGCACAACTGGTCGACTGGGCGTTCTTCGCGCTCGGCCTGGCCGGCATCGAATCGATGCGGATCACGCCGGGTGCCAGTGCGATGAACCCGCTCGAACTGGTGCACCTCCCCTATACGCACAGTCTCGCCGGGACTGCGGCCTGGGCGACCGCCTTCGGCCTCGGGACCGCGATCGTCTTCCGCGAGGCGCTGGCGGGCCTGCTCGCCGGTTGCGTCGTGCTGTCGCACTGGTTTCTCGACCTGCTGGTCCACGTGCCGGACCTGACCCTGGCGGGCGGCGATGACCGGCTCGGCCTCGGCCTGTGGAACTTCCCCTGGATCGCCATCCCGCTGGAGCTGGCGCTCATCATCGCGGCCTTCGCGTTCTTCCTGCGGCGGACCAAGGGGCCGGTCGGGCCGCCGCTGGTCCTGATGGGCGTGATGCTGGCGCTGCAGGCCTATGCCTGGTTCGGGCCGGAGCCCGCTTCAGTGACGGCATTCTACGTCTCGGGCATCCTTGCCTTCGGCATCATCACCCTGCTCGCGAAATGGGCGGGGGACACGCGCTGGCACAAGCGCCATGCCAGCCTGACTTTTTCCACGACCTAGCGCCCCCTCTGGAAGAGCGCCCCCTCTGGAAGGGTGCGCGGCTTGGCGCTAGGGGATTTCGCCATGAGCGGAATCACCCCAGAAATCGTCGAGCAGCACGGCCTCAGCATCGAGGAATACGAGCGCGTCCTGAACGCCCTCGGCCGCGAGCCCAACCTCGTGGAACTCGGCATCTTCTCGGTCATGTGGAGCGAACACTGCTCCTACAAGTCGAGCCGGCTGCATTTGAAGAAGCTGCCGACCGAGGCGCCTTGGGTGATCTGCGGCCCGGGCGAGAATGCCGGCGTGATCGACATCGGCGACGGGCAGGCGGCCATCTTCAAGATGGAGAGCCACAACCACCCGAGCTACATCGAACCCTACCAGGGCGCGGCGACGGGCGTGGGCGGCATCCTGCGCGACGTCTTCACCATGGGCGCGCGGCCAGTGGCGAACGCCAACGCGCTGCGCTTCGGTCAGCCCGACCATCCCAAGATGAAGCACTTGGTGCAGGGCGTGGTCGCGGGCATCGGCGGATACGGCAACTGCGTGGGCGTGCCGACAGTGTGCGGGGAGACCAACTTCCATCCCGCCTATAACGGCAACATCCTCGTCAATGCGATGACCGTGGGCGTCGCGGACGCGGACCGGATCTTTTATTCGGCGGCCACGGGCGTCGGCAATCCGATCGTCTATGTCGGGTCCAAGACCGGGCGCGACGGCATCCATGGCGCCACCATGGCGAGCGCCGATTTCGGCGAGGACGCGGAAGAAAAGCGCCCCACCGTGCAGGTGGGCGATCCGTTCACGGAGAAGCTGCTGATCGAAGCCTGCCTCGAACTGATGGCGACCGACGCGATCGTCGCGATCCAAGACATGGGCGCGGCGGGCCTCACCAGTTCCAGCGTGGAAATGGCGACCAACGGCAAGGCCGGCATCCGGCTCGACATGAACAAGGTGCCCTGCCGCGAAGAGGGCATGACGCCCTACGAGATGATGCTGAGCGAGAGCCAGGAGCGGATGCTCATGGTGCTGAAGCCGGGCAAGGAAGCCATGGCCGAAGCGATCTTCCAGAAGTGGGAACTCGATTTCGCAGTCATCGGCGAAGTCACCGACACGCGCCACATGGTCCTCGAATTCGACGGCGAAGTGGTGTGCGACATCCCGCTCGGCCCGCTTGCCGCGGACGCGCCGGAATACGACCGGCCGTATCTCTCCTTGGAGGAATACACCGAATGGGCCGGCATCGCGCCCATGACCGACCGGCCGGACTCGCAGGACGTGGGGGCGGACCTTGTGCAGCTTCTCGCCAGTCCCGACCTCGCCTCGCGTCGCTGGATCAGCGAACAGTATGACAGCCAGGTCGGCGCGGACACTCTCCAGACCGGCGGGGATGCCGGCGTGGTCCGGGTCCACGGCACGAAAAAGGCATTGGCGATCAGCACCGATTGCACCCCGCGCTACGTCCATGCGAACCCGCGCGAAGGCGGGAAGCAGGCGATTGCGGAGGCTTATCGCAACCTCTGCGCGGTCGGCGCGCGGCCGCTGGCGGTCACCAACTGCCTCAACTTCGCCAACCCGCAGCGGCCCGAGATCATGGCGCAGTTCGTCCACGCGCTCGACGGGATGGGCGCCGCCTGCCGCGCGCTCGACTTCCCGATCGTCAGCGGCAACGTCTCGCTCTACAACGAATCGAAGGCCACCGGCGGCGGCTCCGCTATCCTGCCGACCCCGGCCATCGGCGGCGTGGGGCTGATCGAGGACTACGATCGCATGATGACCATGCCCTTCAAGGCGGAAGGGGATGCGATCTACCTCATCTGGCCGGAAGAATGGGCGACGCCCGATCCGGAACGCTCGCATCTGGGCAAGTCGCTCTGGTTGCGCGAGATCCACGGCCGCGACGAGGGCCGCGCACCGCCGGTCGACCTCACGTTGGAAAAGGCGGCGGGCGAGATCGTGCGCCAACTGATCGAAGACGGCCTGATCAACGCGGCGCACGACGTGTCCGACGGCGGCATCGCGGTCGCGCTGGCGGAAATGGCGATGGCGAGCGGGCTCGGCGCAGAGGTCGAGGCAAATCCGGACTACTCGCAGGCGCAGTGGTGGTTCGGCGAGGACCAGGGCCGCTACCTCGTCACCGTGCCGGATACCGACGCGCTGAACCGGGTGCTCGCCGAAGGGACGCAGGACGAGAACCACGCCCGCGTCGGCTTCCGCCGCCTGGGACGCGTCGGCGGCGAGACGCTGTTCGGCAAGACGGTGACCGAGATGCGCGAAGCCCATCGCAGCTTCTTCGAAGGCTGGATGGAAGCGTGAGCGAAGGGCACCGGCCCTTCCCCGACCTGCCCCGCCTGACGGACGAGGAGCGCGTCCAGCGATCCGCCGCCGCATTCGAGCGGCTGCGCTCACGCCATTCCTGCCGCGCCTTTGCCAATACGCCGGTGCCTCGGGCAGTCATCGAAAATGCGATTCTTGCCGCCGGTACCGCGCCCAGCGGCGCGAACCACCAGCCCTGGCATTTCGCGGCGATATCCTCCGCCGAAAAAAAGCGCGCCATCCGCGAGGCGGCGGAGGCCGAGGAGCGCAAGTTCTATGGCGACGGGGACAGCGCCGCGAAAGCGGGCGACGAATGGCTCGGTGCGCTGGCCCCGATCGGGACCGATGCGCACAAGCCCTATCTCGAAACCGCGCCCTGGCTCATCGCCTGCTTCGCGCAGCGCAAGGGCGGGATCGAGGAAGACGGCACCACGCAGAACTACTACGTCAGCGAAAGCCTCGGCATCGCCTGCGGCCTGCTGATCGCAACCCTGCACGAAGCGGGGCTGGCGACGCTGACGCATACGCCTTCACCCATGGGGTTCCTGCGCGAGCTGTGCGGTCGCCCGGATTGGGAAAAGCCGTTGATGATCGTCGTGGTGGGACACCCGGCCGTGGATGCGACCGTGCCGGAACACGCTCTGCGAAAGAAGCCGCTGGAGAAGATTTCCAGCTGGCTGTGACGCTGGCTGTAATTTAGGCCGCCTGCGGCGCGCCCTCTTCGGCGCCGGTTGCCAGCAGATTGTACGGATCGACGCCTTCCTCGCGCCAGATCCGGTGGCATTCGCGGTACCAGTGCGGCTCGGGAATGGCGAAGCGGCGGCGCGCCTCGTCCAGATTCATTGCCAGCAGGTCGCGGATCGACATGCCGACGAGCGCCGGGCACGCGGTGCCGGTCCGCTGCGCCTGGCGCACCGCTTTCAGCACGGGCGCCTTGCTGCCGCGAGTCATCTTCTTGATGTTGAGCGCCCCGGCATAGCCGATCAGCAGGTGCCCGTGGCTCGGCTGCTGGCCGTGGGTGAACAGCAGTACGCACTGTTCGCCCAGCGCATCGCGCCCGTACCCGGTCAGGACATGCATCAGGTCATGCGTGTCGCGGGAGCGATAGGAGAACCATGCGGTCAGGTCGTCGTACTTTCTGCGGCCCAGCTTGTCCGCTTCGGCGACCAGACCGGCGGCCGAAAGGCCTTCGGTTTCCATGAAGTCGCAATAGGCATGCGCGACCGTGCCGCGCGGCAATTCACGCAGCGTCTCGTGATCGTCGAGGATCGGCGGCAGATAGGGTTCGTCGGCGCGCAACCGCTCCCCCTTCTCGCTCAGCACCAGGTTGCGCACGCGCGTCTTGAACGACTTGTTGGGCAGCGCCTCGAAGATGCGGAAGACGTGGCTGGTGTCCTCCTTGTCCTTCAGCAGTTCCCGGAAGTGGTGGAGCGCGGTCAGCGGCCGGTATTTCGGTTCCGGCCGGGCGGGATCGCGCAGCGGCGTGCCGTCGCGCGCGCGGTCCTGTGCATGAGCGGAGAGCGATTGATTCGCGAAATCGGCTGCCTGTTCCATGCCCCTTATATTACTTACACTGGTGTAAATAACAAGTGAAAGCCGCCCTATTCCATCACCCAGTCGTGCTGCGGAATATCGAGCAGTTTCAGGATCGCGGTCAGGTCGCCCCGGTCGATCCTTCCGTTGGCCGCCATCCGGGCCTTTGGCTTGGCGCGATAGGCGAAGCCGTAATCCGCGGCCTCCAGCATCGGGATGTCGTTCGCCCCGTCGCCCGCGGCGCATGAGACGGCCCCGTCACCCAGCTCCGTCGCTTCCTCGGCCAGCACGGCGCGCTTGGTCGCACTGTCGGTGATCGCGCCCACGAGTTCGCCCGTCAGCTTGCCGTCCGCGGTCGCCAGACGATTGCCGACCACGCGCTCGAACCCGACCGTTTCCGCTACCGGGTCGGCAAAGTGATGGAAGCCGCCTGTGACCAGTACCGAGCGGCACCCCCGGGCATGGAGCGTGGCGACGAGCGTGCGCGCGCCATCGGTCGGGCGGATGCGCTGCTCCAGGCAATCCTCGATCGCCTGCATGTCGAGCCCGGCCAGCAGGCCCACGCGCTCGCGCAGGGCCGCCTCGAAATCGAGCTCCCCCTGCATCGCGCGTTCGGTAATGGCCGCGACCTCGCTCTTGAGGCCCGCGAAATCGGCCAGTTCGTCGATGCATTCCTGCCCGATCATGGTCGAATCCATGTCGGAGACGAACAGGCGCGGCACGACGATTTCGTCGCGTGCGACCAGCACGTCCGCTTGCGGGAAAGCTTCGTCCAGCAGGCGGCGCAGCGTCTTCGCGTCGTCGCCCGGCAGCGACAATTGCGCCACTTCGGGGGACTGGCCCAGCAGCCGCATTTCCGCGACCGGCAGGTCCGCATCGCGAAGGCTGTCGGCAAGTGCGTCCAGTTTCGTTTCCAAGCCTTCCGGGTCTGCTATCAGCCTGGCGATGAGCACTGCGTATTCTCCCGGAAGCGGCGACGATCCGTCGCTCAAGAAACCGCTGGCGCTCATTGCAGGACCGACCGCGAGCGGCAAGAGCGCACTGGCGGTCGATCTGGCGCTGGCCCTGCAGGCGCGGGGCCGCGCGGTGGCGGTCGTCAATGCGGACAGCGCGCAGGTCTATGCCGATCTCGCGATCCTGAGCGCGCGGCCCGACGAGAGCGAGATGCGCGGCGTGCCCCATCTGCTGTTCGGGGCGTGGGACGGTGCCGACGCGTGTTCCGCCGCGCAGTGGGCGGACGCGGCGAAGCGCGAAATCGCGCGCCTCCATGCAGATGACGCGGTGCCGATCCTGTGCGGCGGGACCGGCCTCTACCTTCGGACATTGCTGGACGGGATCGCGCCGATCCCGGAAATCGATCCGGCCGTGCGCACCGGGGTTCGCGCACTTGCGACCGCGGACGCGCGAACGGCGCTGGAGCGCGAGGACCCGCAGGCCGCGAAGCGCCTGTCGCCCAACGACACCGCACGGACCCAGCGCGCCCTGGAAGTCGTCCGCTCGACCAAGCGGACGCTGGCCGAGTGGCAGGGGCGCAAGGAAGGCGGGATCGGAGATGCGGTGACGCTCCATCCCCTGATCCTGTTGCCCGATCGCGAATGGCTTTACGAACGCTGCGACCGGCGGTTCGGCCAGATGATCGACCGTGGGGCGATCGGGGAAGTCGAAGCCCTGCTCGCTCGCAAACTCGATCCCGCGCTTCCGGTCATGCGCGCCATCGGCGTTCCCGAACTTGCCGGCGTCTTGCGGGGTGAAACAACACTGGAGGACGCAGCGGAGGAAGCGCGGCGTGCGACCCGTAATTATGCCAAGCGGCAGTTTACCTGGTTTCGCCGCCAGCCACCGGAGGACTGGCCGCGTATCGCGGACCCGGTGGCCGATGTCGAAGACCTGTTTCGCACGCTCCTCAATTGAAAGCCTGTCCTACATGGCAGCGGCGCGCTAGCCTCCGGCCATGACCTCGCGCACCTGCCTCTCCCGACATCGTGGAAACGGCACCGTCGCGCGGGGCAATTTTTTTGCCCGAGGACAGTGGTCCATGCGGTCCATGTCTCGGGATAACAGGAGACGACGATGACCGAATCGATCCTCGAACCGGACCTGCCGATCATCGATCCGCACCACCATTTGTGGGACCTGCGGCCGCTCGTCCCCGCCTTCCCCGAACCGCGCCATCCCTTCATCGAGGCGATCGCGGGCGCGGCCTACTATACCTTCGACGAATTGCGTGCCGACACCGCCAGCGGCCACCGGATCCTGGGTACCGTGTTCATGGAGTGCGGCGCGTTCTACGATCCGGCGCGCGGCGATGCGCTCAAATCGGTCGGCGAGGTGGAGTTCGTGAACGGCGTCGCGGCGCAGGGCGCCAGCGGGCTCTACGGATCGTACAGGCCCTGCGCGGCCATCGTCGGCCATGCCGACCTTCGCCTGGGCGGGCGGGTTCGCGCCGTCCTGGAAGCGCTCGCGACAGCGGGCAACGGTCGCTTTCGCGGGATCCGGCACAGTGCCGCCTGGGACGCCGATCCCGCGACACTCGGCCCGCCCTTCCATGCGCCCGAAGGACTGCTGCGCGACGCGGCCTTCCGGGACGGCTTTGCCGTGCTGGGCGAGATGGGCCTGACCTTCGATGCCTGGGTGCTGGAGCCGCAACTGCCGGACGTGATCGACCTCGCCCGCGCCTTTCCCGACCAGCCCATCATCCTCGACCATTGCGGCACGCCGCTCAACGTCGCCGGCTATCGCGGACGCCTCACCGAGCATTACCAGCGCTGGAAGACGTCCATCGTCGAACTCGCCGCCTGTCCCAACGTCTCGGTCAAGCTGGGCGGGCTTGCGATGGCGTTCTGCGGGATGCCCGAAGACGGCCCGGCGCGCGGCTGCGGATCGGAAGAGCTCGCGGTCATGTGGAAGCCGTATATCGAGACCTGCATAGAAGCCTTCGGCGCGGACCGCGCCATGTTCGAAAGCAACTATCCGGTCGATCGCTGGGGTGCGAGCTACCCTGTCCTGTGGAACGCGTTCAAGCGGCTCGCCGCGGGCGCATCGGAGGCCGAGAAGCGGGCCCTGTTCGCCGGAACGGCGGCGCGCACATACGGGATCGAACACGTGCTCGACCTTCCGTAACGGCAATCTCGACACCGCGCGGAACCCGCCATAAGCCCCTTCGCACATCCAGCGAGACGGAGACCTTCGCCATGCCCCTGCCCGCCCCGTTCGACCGCCTGCGCCTGCCCGTCATCGGTTCGCCGCTGTTCATCGTCTCCGGCCCGGAACTGGTGATCGCCCAATGCAAGGCCGGCATCGTCGGCAGCTTTCCTGCACTCAATGCCCGTCCGCAGTCGCAGCTGGACGAATGGCTGCACCGGATCACGGAAGAGCTGGCGGCGCACAACAGGCACAATCCCGACCGGCCCGCCGCGCCGTTCGCCGTCAACCAGATCGTCCATCGCTCGAACGACAGGCTGGAAGCGGACATGCATACCTGCGCCAAATGGCAGGTGCCGCTCGTCATCACCTCGCTCGGCGCGCGGCCGGAAATCTTCGAGGCGGTGCGCGGCTGGGGCGGGATCACGCTGCATGACGTCATCAACAACCGCTTCGCGCACAAGGCGATCGAGAAAGGCGCCGACGGCCTGATCCCCGTCGCGGCGGGCGCCGGCGGCCATGCCGGAACCCAGTCCCCCTTCGCGCTGATGCAGGAAATCCGCGAGTGGTTCGACGGGCTGGTCGCGCTGTCCGGCTCCATCGCCCACGGCCGGGCGGTGCTGGCCGCGCAGGCGCTCGGCGCGGACTTCGCCTATATCGGCAGCGCCTTCATCGCGACCGAGGAAGCCAATGCGGACCGGGCCTACAAGCAGGGCATCGTCGACGGCAGCGCGGAAGGCATCGTCTACACCAATCTCTTCACCGGCGTTCACGGCAACTACCTGCGCTCCTCGATCGAGGCTGCCGGGCTCGATCCGGACGACCTGCCGACGAGCGATCCGAGCAAGATGAACTTCGGCAGCGGCGGCAACACCAAGGCCAAGGCATGGAAGGACATCTGGGGTTCGGGCCAGGGCGTTGGCGCGGTGAAGGCGATCGAAACCGTGGCCGACCGGGTCGACCGGCTGGAGCGGGAATACGAGGAGGCGCGCGCCTCCATTGCCTGACGCGCATCAGAAGATGCCGGCGGCGATCCCTTCGGCCAAACCCCCGCCGAGATCGCGGCACTGCGCAAGGTCGGCCTCGCCCAGCGTCTTGGGTGCCCA
The DNA here is from genome assembly GCF_040717445.1 of Qipengyuania sp. JC766. Taxonomy (NCBI): domain Bacteria; kingdom Pseudomonadati; phylum Pseudomonadota; class Alphaproteobacteria; order Sphingomonadales; family Erythrobacteraceae; genus Qipengyuania; species Qipengyuania sp. JC766. Next base: position 803,324 of record NZ_JBFEFL010000001.1, read on the forward strand.
GATCTCCTCGGCCGTCTGCGCCGAGGTGCCGATGATGAGAGGTTCCGCCACGCGCTTCAGGCGCCAGCCCTTGGCGATGCGGTCGATCTGCCGCTGCGCGCCCTCGCCGTCCGACCCGGCAGCGATCGCGGTGGCGTAGGGCCTTCCCTCGATCCGTCCGAGGACGTCGTAATAGGTGCGGTCGAACATCTCCTTCATGAGCCCACTCATGGTGGCGAGGTTCTCCGGACACACGAACAGGTATCCCGCGGCCGCCATGATCGCATCGCCGTCCACCTCGTCGCATCGCATCAGGCGCGCCCTGTCGCCCGCACCCTGCGCCGCTGCCCGCGCCATCGCGTCGCTCGCGCCCGTCCGGCTGTGCCAGGCGATGAGGAGTGTATCGGTCCGGTCGGCCATCCGCGAAGCCTCGCCACTGTCCTGTCGAAAGTCAAACGGCCGGACTTGGCGCATCGCGGCGGTTTGCTACATGTGACGTCATGTCGTTGACCCAATCCCCGGCTGTCCTCGGCGTCGAGAAGTCCATCACCGGGATGCGATGGCGGTGGCGCGGCGGCAACATGGCGCTTGGCGATGCCGGCATGCTCGACGGTGGAGGCTTGTTGCGCAACCTCCTCCTCTCGCGCGGCGTGGCGGAGAGCGACATAGAACGCCAGCGCTCCCCCACCCTCGCCGCCTTCCTGCCCGATCCCTCGATCTTCAGGGACATGGACGTCGCCGCCGAAAGGCTGGCGCAAGCCGTCCTCTCGCGCGAGCGGATCACGATCTTCGGCGATTACGACGTAGACGGCGCGACCAGCGCCGCACTCCTTGTGCGCGCCCTGCGGATGATGGGTTGCGATGCGAGCACCTACATTCCCGATCGCCTGCTCGAAGGGTACGGCCCAAGCGGCGAGGCGCTCGTCCGCCTCGCGGAGGAAGGCTCGAGCCTCATCGTCACCGTCGATTGCGGCGCTATGGCGTACGAGGCGCTCGCAATGGCCCGCGATGCAGGCGTGGATGTCATCGTCGTCGATCACCACAAGTGCGCCGCAGAGCTTCCGCACGCCGCAGCGCTGGTCAATCCGAATCGCCTGGACGAGGGAGACGATGCCGCCGCGCACGGCCATCTGGCAGCGGTGGGCGTCGCCTTCCTGCTGTCCATCGCCCTACGTCGGACCCTGCGCGATCGCGGCTATTTCGAGAGCCGGCCCGAACCCGACCTCATCTCATTGCTCGACCTTGTCGCGCTGGGAACGGTCGCCGACGTGGCGGCACTGCACGGGCTCAATCGCGCCTTCGTCGCGCAAGGCCTCAAAGTCATGGGCCATCGCCGCAATGTCGGGCTCGATGCGCTGATCGATGCGAGTCGGCTGAAGCGCGCTCCAGTCTGCAGCGATCTGGGATTCGCGCTCGGACCCCGCATCAACGCGGGCGGCCGGGTCGGCGAGGCGTCGCTGGGTGTCAGATTGCTGACGACGGAGGATCGCGACGAGGCTCGCGCGATCGCGGAACAGCTTTCCCAGCTGAACGAAGAGCGGCGCGCGATCGAGGCAGCTGTACAGGAAGAAGCCGAGGCCCTGCTGGGCGCGCAACACAACCGAAGCATCGTGATTGCCGCCGGTAGGGGATGGCACCCGGGCGTTATCGGCATCGTGGCCGGTCGCCTCAAGGAGCAGACCGGCAAGCCGGCGATCGTCATTGCCCTGGACGGTGACAGTGGCGAGGGAAAGGGCTCGGGCCGCTCGATCGCCGGCGTGGATCTGGGGGCCGCGATCATCGCGGCCCGGGATGCCGGACTGCTGGTCGCCGGTGGCGGACATGCCATGGCGGCCGGTCTGACCGTGAAAGCCGACACGGTGGAGGCGCTGGGCGATTTCCTGGAGGACCGACTTGCAAGCAAGGTCGCTGCGGCCGGCGCGTCGCGCGAGCTGAAGCTGGACCTGTCCGTCGCTCCGCGCGGCCTCACGCCGGAACTGGTCGGCGAACTGGACCAGGCTGGCCCTTACGGGATCGGCTGGCCCGGACCGCGCGTCGCGGTCGGCCCCGTCCACCTTATCAAGGCGGACGTAGTCGGGAACGGCCATCTGCGCCTCATCGCAGGCGGACCCGATGGCGGATCGCTCAAATGCATCGCATTCCGGCAGGCGGAAAGTGAGCTTGGCCAGACCTTGCTCCACGCGGCGAGCGGGCGTCGCCTGTGGCTGGCAGGCCGTGCGAAGATCGACGACTGGGGCGCTCGTCCGGCTGCCGAATTGCATCTGGAGGATGCCGCGTGGGCAGATTGAGCAAAGCGGGGTTGACGTGCATCAAGCTCCTGCCTAATTGCCCCGCCACGCCACATCGCGGCCTCGGGTTTCGTACCCGGCTTGGATATGGCCCCTTCGTCTAGCGGTTAGGACGCGGCCCTTTCACGGCTGAAACACGGGTTCGATTCCCGTAGGGGTCACCATTCCACGATACGGTCGCTCGAAAGTGATTCGCTGGAGTGCGAAATTTCGGGAGCTGGCATGCCTCAACGCGACACCCTGTTCTGGATCGGCTTCGGTCTTGCGCTGTGCACCACGGCCTTCATGCTGGTGCTCGAGGTATCGCTGGGGCTCGCGGCTTCGGTGCTGCTCCTCTGGGGCGGATCGCTCTGGCTGACCCATTGGGCACCACCCGAAGTGAAGCTGGTGGAACGCGCGCGCGGTTTCGATCTCGAAAGCCTCGGCCAGATCATCGAGAACTCGCACTCTCCCGTCCTGATAACCGAGAACGATCGCGTCGCGCTGGCCAATCGCGCAGCGCGTCGGGATCTCGGGCGACACGTCATCGGACAGGACGCCCGGCTCGCTTTCCGTCATCCCGAAGCTGTCGCCCTGATCGAGTCGAAATCGAGCGGCCAGGCGGTGATCCACAATGTCGCGCGGCGCCGCGACCAGTGGCTCTTCGCGCGCCAGCAACTCGCCAGCGACATTGCCGTCATCGAACTGGTCAACCAGACGGCGCAGCAGGACATCGGTCGCGCGCACACCGACTTCGTCGCGAATGCCAGCCATGAATTGCGCACCCCCCTCGCCTCGATCATCGGCTATGTCGAAACGCTCCAGGAACAGGCGGAGGATGTCGATCCGGCGATCGCGCAGCGCTTTCTCGGCACGATCCAGAGCGAGGCGAAACGCCTGCAGAACCTCGTCAGCGACCTCATGTCGCTTTCCAGGGTGGAAGCGGAGAAGCACGATCCGCCAGCGGATATCGTCGATTTCGGCGCGCTGGTCCGACAGGCCGCACACGATGCCGCCGGACTGGAGCGCACGGCAAGGCTGGCTTTCGAACTCGCGGACGATGTGCATGTCATCGGTGATCCGCGCCAGCTCGAACAGCTCGTCCGCAACCTCGTCGACAATGCGCTCAAATACGGCACGGACGGTACGCCGGTCACCGTGACGCTCGATCGTGCAGCGGGCGAATACGCCCGGCTCACCGTCCGCGACCGCGGCGAGGGAATCGCGCGCGAACATCTGCCCCACCTGACCCGCCGCTTCTATCGCACCAACCCCAGTCGCAGCCGCGCGTCGGGCGGAACGGGACTGGGTCTTGCGATCGTGAAGCACATCGTCGAACGCCATTCGGGCCGGTTGGATATCACCAGCGAACTGGGCGAAGGGACCACCGTGGTCGTCAGAATTCCGGAACATTCGCCGGTATCGGCGGCGGCGTAACATACGCGTAATATTCATTCGACAGGCGGATTTGTGTACAGCTTCGCCAAGACCCCGACCGACGTCGCGGGCCCGGCACGAACAAGGGATTCCAACAGCGCCGATGCACAGGGTCTGCACTCGCAAGATGTCTGACGGATTCGGCCCGAATCGGCGGGGCGGGACCGCCTGATGTCCGTCGCACTGCTGCTGTTGCTGGCGCTGGGTCTGGGCCTGGCAGGATGGCTTACGGGCCGCGCCCGGGCTTGGGCTTTCCACAAGAAGTCCGATTCGAAGCGACTGGCTTCCCTGCCCGGATATCACGCGTGGTATCTGGCCCTGTGGGTCTTCATTCCGGTGCTGGCCTTCATCGCGATCTGGTCGGCCCTCTCTCCCTATCTGATCACGCAGTCCGTGCTGGCATCTCCCGCGGCCGATAGCCTTCCGGAATTCGGCTTCCAGCGGGAAACTATGCTCCAGGAAGCCCGTGCAGTTGCCAGCGGCAACGCATCCGGCGTCTTCAATCCCGGCGCGCAGGGACTGGTGCAGCCATTCGAGGAGGCCATCTCCTTCTATGGCATCATCGGCATATTGGTGACTCTGCTGATCGCGTTCGTCGGCGGCGTCTACGCTTTCCTCAAGCTGAAGCCGGATTTCCGGGCACGCACCCGGGTCGAGCGAATCGTCATGGCGATTCTCCTGCTGGCATCGCTCGTCGCGATTCTCACGACCTTCGGTATCGTCGCCAGCCTCGTGTTCGAAACCGTCCGCTTTTTCGGAATGGTCGACCCCGTCTCGTTCCTGACCGGGACGCAGTGGGGTCCCGATCCCACGACGGCACCCGATGCGGCCGATCCGACGCGGTACGGCGCCATTCCACTGTTCTGGGGCACCATCTTCATCGGCGCGATCATTGCCATGATCGTTGCCATTCCGCTGGGCCTGATGAGCGCCGTCTATCTGACCCAGTACGCCGCCCCGACGGTGCGACGCTGGATCAAGCCCGCGCTCGAGATACTCGCGGGCGTGCCGACGGTCGTTTACGGTTACTTTGCCGCCCTGACCGTGGCGCCCTTCATCCGCGACATCGCGCAGGCCGTGGGCATCAGCAACGCATCGAGCGAAAGTGCGCTGGCCGCCGGCCTCGTGATGGGCGTCATGATCATCCCGTTCGTCTCGTCGATGGCGGACGATTCGATCGCGGCCGTTCCGAGTTCGATGCGCGACGGGAGCCTGGCAATGGGTGCCACCCGGTCGGAGACGATCAAGAAGGTGTTGGTGCCCGCCGCCCTTCCCGGCATCGTGGCGGGCGTGATGCTCGCCGTCAGCCGCGCGATCGGCGAGACGATGATCGTCGTCATGGCGGCCTCCACCGCCGCCAACCTGACCGGAAACCCGCTGGAAGCGATGACCACGGTGACGGTCCAGATCGTCGCCCTGCTGACCGGCGAGGGCAGCTTCGACCATCCCGCGACGCTGGCGGCCTTTGCGCTCGGCTTCGTACTGTTCCTGGTCACCCTTGCGCTCAACTACATCGCCCTGCGCGTCGTGAAGAGGTTCCGCGAAGCCTATGAGTGAAGTCTCGGCCCCTCCCCGCAACCTTCCGACCCGCTCGGCTGCCTTCGAAAGGCGGCTGAAGAAGCGCTATGCGTCCGAGCGGCGATTCAAGCTGCTGGGACTTTCGGCGATCGTCTTCTCGGTTGCGGTCCTCGTCCTGTTGCTCGGCAATATGCTGTGGAACGGGATCGGCGGCTTCCAGCGGACCGAAGTGCCGGTCACGATCAATTTCGCGGAATCGCCCGTGTCGGCCAATCCCGACGTCCTGCAGCAACCCGGCGGCGAGCAGAACCTGGAACTGCAGGGCCTGCCGCAGATCGTCGCAACCGCGGCCGAACAGTCGCTCGGATCGGAAGCGGCAGAGCATATCAGCGTGAATGCCTGGCGTACCGTCGCACAGGAAATCATCGCCAATACGGCGAATGCGCAAGGGGAACGCACTTTCTGGGTACCGGCCAGCCCCGATCTCGCCACTGCCTATTCCGACGACGGCGATCCGCAGCTTCAGGCGCTTGCCGACGGGCTCGACGAACGCGGCCTGATCGCCAACAACTTCGATTTCGGGTTCCTGCAACGCTCGGACGCCACCGATCCGCAGGAAGCCGGTATCTGGGGCGCGCTGAAGGGGTCCATGCTGACGATGCTGGTGACGCTCGTCCTCGCTTTCCCCATCGGCGTGCTGGCCGCACTGTACCTTGAGGAATTCGCGCCCAAGAACCGCTGGACCGATATCATTGAGGTGTCGATCAACAATCTCGCCGCGGTCCCTTCGATCATCTTCGGGCTGCTCGGGCTGGCCGTCTTCCTGACCATATTCCCGAACTTCCGGTCCGCGCCGATTATCGGCGGCATGACCCTCGCGCTGATGACCATGCCGGTCATTGTGATTTCCGGCCGCAACGCCATCAAGGCGGTACCGCCCTCAATCAGGGACGGCGCGCTTGGTGTGGGGGCCTCGCCGTTGCAGGTCGTGTTCCACCACGTCCTCCCGCTCGCCCTGCCCGGTATCCTTACCGGAACCATCATCGGCATGGCACGCGCGCTGGGCGAGACCGCACCGCTGCTCATGATCGGCATGCGTGCCTTCGTGGCGACTCCGCCGGCCGACTTCACGGCGCCGGCGACGGTCCTGCCGGTCCAGATATTCCTGTGGTCCGACGAGATCGATCGCGGCTTCGTCGAACGCACATCCGCTGCTATCATCGTGCTGCTGCTGTTCCTCCTGCTGATGAACGGCGTGGCCATTTATCTTCGCAACAAATTCGAGAAAACCTGGTGACAGTCATTCACGACAACCTCGAGCCGACCGAAACCAAGATCCGGGCGCAGGACGTCTCCGTCTGGTACGGCGAAAAGAAGGCGATCGACGGCGTGACTGTCGATATCCCGAACCGGTTCGTGACCGCGTTCATCGGTCCGTCGGGCTGCGGCAAGTCGACCTTCCTGCGCGTCCTCAACCGGATGAACGACACGATCGCCTCGGCCCGCGTCGAAGGCGATATCCTGCTCGATGGGGAGAACATCTACGATCCCAGCATCGACGTGGTCCAGTTGCGCGCCAGGGTCGGGATGGTCTTCCAGAAGCCCAACCCTTTTCCTAAGTCGATTTACGACAACGTGGCCTACGGTCCCCGCATCCACGGCATCGCCTCGGGCAAGGACGAACTCGACACGATCGTCGAGAAGTCGCTCAAGCGCGCAGGGCTATGGGAAGAGGTGAAAGACCGGCTGAGCGACAGCGGAACAGCTCTTTCCGGCGGTCAGCAGCAACGCCTGTGCATCGCGCGCGCGATCGCGGTCGATCCAGAGGTCATCCTGATGGACGAGCCCTGCTCCGCCCTGGACCCGATCGCCACTGCGCGGATCGAGGAACTGATCGAGGATCTGCGGCATCGCTACGCGATCGTCATCGTAACCCACTCGATGCAGCAGGCCGCACGTGTGAGCCAGCGGACCGCCTTCTTCCATCTGGGTGAAATGGTCGAATACGGCGAAACGGACGCCATGTTCACAAACCCGATAGAAGAGCGTACAAAAGACTATATCACAGGACGTTACGGTTGATGGCCGAGCATACAGTCAAATCTTTCGATGAAGACATCATTCGCCTCCGCGGCCTGATCGCGGAGATGGGCGGGCTTGCCGAACAGGCAGTGCAGGACGGGCTGACGGCCCTCCTTCGTGGTGATGAGAGCCTGGCGGCATCGGTGGTGGAAGGCGACAAGAAGCTCGACGCCATGGAAGCCGAAGTCGATCGCCTCGCCGTGCGGATCATCGCGCTGCGCGCGCCCATGGCGGACGACCTTCGCGAAGTGATCGCCGCGCTCAAGATCGCGGGCGTCATCGAGCGGATCGGCGACTATGCCAAGAACATCGCCAAGCGCGTCGACTACATGGAGGACTACAAGCGGTTCGAACCGCTCACGCTGCTTCCCGCGATGGGCGAGATCGCGGCCGAAATGGTCCATGACGTCCTCCACGCCTATGCCTCACGCAATGCGGACCTAGCGATCGAGGTCATCGACACGGATGCCAAGGTGGACGCGTTCTACAACAGCATTTTCCGCAACGTGACCAGTTACATGGTCGAGAATCCTGCGACCATTTCGAGCGCGGCGCAGTTGCTGTTCGTGGCCCGCAACCTGGAACGCATCGGCGACCATGCCACCAACGTTGCCGAAATGGTGCACTTCGCGGCCACCGGGGAGTATCCGCCCGAACGCGACCGGTAACATCGTCACATAAGTGTCGCCAAACCGTCATAGCGACGGTAGGACCACTCACATGAAATCGGGAACGAAAGTCATGGCGGCAGCCAAGCTTCTCCTTGTCGAAGACGATCCGGCCCTTTCCGAACTGCTCGAATTCCGCTTCGAGAACGAAGGCTACGAAGTTCGCTGCACGTCCGATGGCGACGAAGCGCTGATCCTGGCGAACGAGGACGTTCCCGACCTCATCATTCTCGACTGGATGATCGACGGGACTAGCGGGATAGAGGTCTGTCGCCGCCTGCGCCGCACGAAGGAAACGGCACACGTCCCCATCATCATGCTGACCGCGCGCGAAGCGGAGGACGATCGCATCCGCGGCCTCGAAACGGGCGCGGACGATTATCTGACCAAGCCGTTCAGCCCGCGCGAACTCCTCGCGCGCGTGGCGGCGGTCATGCGACGGATCCGGCCCGCGCTCGCAGGCGAGGCGATCGAGGTAGGAGATATCCGGCTCGATCCGGTGGCCCACAAGGTGGAACGGCGCGGTCGTTCGCTGCAACTCGGCCCTACCGAATACCGCCTGCTCAAGTTCTTCATGGAAAGCCCCGGTCGCGTCTTCAGCCGCGGACAGCTGCTGGACGGCGTATGGGGTACGGGCAGCGACATCGAGCTGCGAACCGTGGACGTGCACATCAGGCGCTTGCGCAAGGCGATCGAGCTGGAAGGATCGAAGGACCCGATCCGCACCGTGCGGTCCGCTGGCTACGCGATGGAAGGCTAGCGGCAGACTCCGAAGCTGCGCCCCGCCATGTCGAAATGGAAATGGTCCCGATGCGCCTCGTTGTATTCCGGTGAAAGCACCGTCCCGAACAGCCCGCACGCCCCGTCCCGCGCCTCGCGCAGGAACGCCGCGCCATTGTCCTCGCCTTCCCAGTCTCCCAGCACGCTGATCCGCGTTCCGTCGTCCAGGACGAAGGCGGCGATGTCGATCGCATTGCCGGTCGCGTGTTCGCTCCAGGGTCCGCTGCCGCGCCCGTAAAGCCGCCGGCAGCTGAACGATCCGAAATGCTCCACCTCGGCGACGGCACTGCCGTAGCGCTCCTGCGCAGCGGGCTGCACCACGTCGCGCATCCAGAGCTCCATCGCGATCCCGACCGGGCAGGTCGTGGGCGGCGGTGCGGGTGAGAGCGGCAGGTCGCCGAGCACTGTCCGGTCTTCCCGGCGGCACGGCCCCTCGCCCGCCGGTTCGAGCGCGGTGAAAGTCACGTCGCTGCGTTCCAGCACCGCGCGGCAGGCATCGGGATCGTCCCTCAGCGCCACGAGCTTGTTCTCGGTCGTCCACCCGGGCGGATCGCGCAGGTCGAGCGGCGCCCACGGATCGTGCTGCGGATTTTCCGCGAGCCAGGCCCGTCCGAACAGGAACGCGGCACCGACGACGAGCAGGACTATGACCCTGCGATCCCCCGCGAACCGCCCGATGCGCTTCGATATCGTCCAGGTCCGATCTGCGTCTGCCATGCTCAATGAAAGTCGCGTGACTTCGGAATGATCCGGACATCGCGCGGATGGCCGCCCGCCTGCGGGCCGTGGAAGCCGCATTCGCGATTTCCCGCCGGCGGCTCCTGCCATGGCTCGACCGGCCTGTAGGGATCGTTCGCGCCGCTGCGAAGGTCGTCGCGCGGATTGGTCTTGTTGCCGGGCAGCGGGCTGTTCACGTGGTCCGCACGCGCGATCGAGGGCCGCAGCATGTCGTCCGACAGCTTGTGCAGTTGCTGGCTCGCATCGGTCATGTGGTGGGCGATGACATGGATGACCTCGTCGTCATATTCGACCCGTCCCCGCACTTCCATCAGCCGCGCGCCCATCACGACGGTCCGCTGCCTTTCCTTGAGGTCCGGCCACACGACCAGGTTGATCACGCCGGTCTCGTCCTCCAGCGTGATGAAGCACACGCCCTTGGCGCTGCCGGGACGCTGCCGGATCAGCACGACACCGGCGACCTGGACCATGGAACGGAACTTGCGATCCCGCAGTTCGCAGGCGCGCACGAAACCGCGCTCGGCAAGCTCGGGCCGCAGGAATGCCATCGGGTGCGCTTTCAGGCTCAGCCGGGTGGTCTGGTAATCGGCGACCACTTCCTCACTCATCGGCATGATCGGGAGCTTCGTCTGCCGGCGCTCCGCCCCCTCGTCGCGCTCGCGGGCCGCCGCGAACAGGGGCAGGTCGGGTGCCCCCACAAGGCTGCGCGCATCCCACAGGGCGCGCCTGCGCGAAAGACCGATCGAATTGAAGCAGTCCGCACTGGCAAGGCGTTCCACATGCGCGGGCGACAGGCCGGCCCGGTCGCGCAATTCGCGCACATCGGCATAGCGACCGCGCTCGGCGCGTTCCGCCACCAGTCGCGCCGCGACATGTTCGGGCAGGCCGTCGATCTGCCGCAGGCCGAGCCGCAGGGCGACATGCCGGTCCAGGCGGCCTTCGTCCCCGGCCCGGCCGCCGGGAGCGGACATCGTTTCCAGCGTGCAGTCCCATTGCGAGGCGTTCACGTCCGCCGGCAACACCTCCACCCCATGCTCGCGCGCGTCGCGCACGATCTGCGCCGGGGCGTAGAAGCCCATGGGCTGCGAATTCAGCAGCGCGCAGCCGAAGGCGGCCGGGAAATGGCATTTGAGCCAGCTGCTGACATAGACGAGGTGGGCGAAGCTGGCGGCGTGGCTTTCCGGGAAACCGTATTCACCGAACCCGCGGATCTGGTTGAAGCAGCGCTGGGCGAATTCGCGATCGTATCCGCGATCCACCATCCGCTCGACCATCATGTCCTGCAATTCGTCCACCATGCCGCGGCTGCGGAAGGTGGCCATCGCCTTGCGCAGCCGGTTGGCTTCCTTGGAACTGAACTTCGCCGCGTCGAGCGCGATCTTCATCGCCTGTTCCTGAAAGATCGGCACGCCCAGCGTGCGTTCGAGAATGCTGGAAAGCTCGTCCGGCGGACCGTGTTTGGGGGACGGCGCCGGTATCGTCACCTGCTCCGCACCCCTCCGGCGCTTCAGATAGGGATGCACCATATCCCCTTGGATCGGCCCCGGCCGCACGATCGCGACCTGGATCACCAGGTCGTAGAACTCCCGTGGGCGCAGGCGCGGCAGCATGTTCATCTGCGCCCGGCTTTCGACCTGGAACACGCCGAGCGAGTCCCCCTTGCGCAGCATGGCGTAGGTTTCCGGATCCTCCCGCGGAACGCCGGCCAGTTCCATCGGCCGGTCGTGATGGTCTTCCAGCAGGTCGAAGCATTTCTTGATGCAGGTCAGCATCCCCAGCGCCAAGACATCGACCTTGAGGATGCCCAGCGCCTCTATGTCGTCCTTGTCCCACTCGATGAAACTGCGATCCGCCATCGCGCCATTGCCGATCGGGACCGTCTCCGTCAGCGCGCCTTCGGTCAGGATGAAGCCGCCGACATGCTGGCTGAGGTGGCGCGGCATGCCGATCATCTGCCGGGTCAGCGCGAGCACCCGGCGCAGGTGTGGGTCGCCTATGTCCATTCCCGTCTCGGCGACATGCCCTTCCCCGATCTCGCGGCCCCATCCACCCCAGACCGTCCGCGCCAGGGCGGAAGTGACATCCTCGGAAAGCCCCATCGCCTTGCCCACTTCCCGGATCGCCATGCGGGGACGGTAATGGATGACCGTGGCGGCGATACCGGCCCGGTGGCGGCCGTATTTGCGATAGAGGTACTGGATCACTTCCTCGCGCCGCTCGTGCTCGAAATCGACGTCGATGTCGGGCGGCTCCTTGCGGTCTTCGGAAATGAAGCGATCGAACAGCAGCTGGTGCTGCGCCGGATCCACGCTGGTTATGCCGAGGCAATAGCAGACCGCCGAATTGGCCGCGCTGCCCCTGCCCTGGCACAGGATCGGCGGATCGACCTGGTTGCGGGCGAAATCCACGATGTCCTTGATGGTGAGGAAGTACCGGGCAAGGTCCATCTTGCCGATCAGCGCCAGTTCCTTTTCCAACGTCGCCCGCACGGCATCGGGAAGCCCGCCCGGATACCGCCACTGCGCGCCCTTCCAGGTTTCCTCTTCCAGGTATTCCTGCGGCCCCATCCCGTCGGGATAGATTTCCTCGGGGTATTCGTAGCGCAGCTGGTCCAGGCTGAATTCGCACGCATCGGCCACCGTGCGGGCCGCCGCAATGGCGTGCGGCCAGCGTTCGAAAAGCTTCACCATCGTTTCCGGCGGCTTCAGGTACCGTTCCGCATTGGCGGCGAGCAGATGGCCTGCCTGCGCCACCGTCGTCTTGTGGCGGATCGCGGTCATGACGTCCTGCAGCGGCCGGCGCTGCGGTTCGTGGTAATGCACGTCGTTGGTGGCAAGGATCGTCAGGCCGTTCTGGCGGGCCAGCGCATCAAGCGTGGCGATCCGCGCGATATCGTCGCCCGCATACAGGAAGCTGGCACCGATATGGCCGAGCGTCGGCAGCTGCTCCGCGAGCCTGGGCAGGATCGTCGCCAGCGGGCCTGTCAGGGTATCTTTCGCATCCGCATCGCCCTGCGCCGTGTCCTCTCGGGCGAACGGCACCACGTTGTTCGCGATGCCGATCGTGAATGCGTGCGACAGGTCGTGCGGCGGCATCAGGACGAGCTGGACCCCTTCGCCATGCGCGGCGAGCATGGCGAGATCGATCTCGCAGATGCCCTTTTCCTGCCATTCGCCCGTCAGCGTGCGGGTCCGGCCGGCGGATATCAGCTTGCAGAGACGCCCATAGGCCGCGCGATCCTTCGGATAGGCGAGGAATGCCAGCCCCTCCACCGTCTCTATCCGGCAGCCGATGACGGGCCGCATCTTGAGCGTCCGCGCCTCGGTATGGATCCGCACGACGCCCGCCATCGAATTGGCATCGGCGATACCGATGGCATCGTAGCCGAGTGACCGCGCCGTCAGAACGAGGTCGACGGCATCCGACGCGCCGCGCAGGAAGCTGAAGCAGCTTACCAGGCCGAGCTCGACGAACGGCGCACGCGCGGGCGCGTCGATCAGGTCCGGATCGAGATCGATCCGTCGCTTGTCGGGAGTGAGGGGCTGGTCGGGCATATCACCCTGCCAGTTCCTCCAAGCGCTCCTTCACCGCCGCCAGATCGGCGTCGAACAGGGCGGCCTGCTTCTCCGCCGCTTCGCCGTCGAGCCGCAACAGGTAGGACGGATGCGCCGTGATCCACAATTCGCTGCCGTCGTCGAGCGGGATCGGTTCGCCGCGCGCCTTCGATATGCTCACCGTCTTGCCCAGCATCCCGCGCGCCGCGCTGGCCCCCATGGCGAGGACCACCTTCGGCTTCACGATCGCCCGCTCGCTTTCCATCCACCAGCGGCAGGTATCGATTTCCTTCGCGCCCGGGGACTGGTGCAGGCGCCGCTTGCCGCGCTGTACGTACTTGAAGTGCTTGACCGCATTGGTGACGTAGGCGGACTGCCGATCGATGCCGGCGCGCTCCAGGTGCCTGTCCAGCAACTGCCCCGCCGGCCCCACGAAGGGCTTTCCGCTCTGGTCCTCCTGGTCGCCCGGCTGTTCGCCCACGATCATGAGCGCCGCATCCTGCGGGCCCTCCCCCATCACGGCGGTGTTGTCGAGATCGCCGATCGGGCACTTGCGGCATTCGTGGATCGCCCTGTCGATCGCCTCCAGCGTGTCCGGACGGTCCTCGAATTCCAGCGTTCCTGCTTCGACCATGCTTGCCTCGCGTGTCTGCGCCCCGGCGATCAGCTCGGGAATGAGCGTGGCCTCGGGCAGGTTCTTCCAGTATTTCTTAGGCATCTCGGAGAGCATTGCCCCGACCTTCAAACGCGCGGGATTGAAGATGGATGCGTAATAGGTGCGCCACAGATCCTCGACCGGGTCGCCCTGCGGCGCATCCGATTTGCGCGCTGGCGGACCCTCGCGCATCGTTTCCCCGTCCCAGTGAAGCGTGCCGCGCGGCGTGAGGATGGACCATGCCATGTTGGCGAAGCGGCGCTTGAAGAACCCGGCATTGGCCCGCACGATGTGATGTTCCGGCTCGAACCAGGCGACGTAATGCGCGCTGCCTTCCTCGTCCTCGATCTCGCGAAACCGGACGAAGGCGTGCATCTTGTGGCTGTCGCGCCGGACGTTCTTGTCCAGTTCCTCCACCCACCGCACGTCGGGATCGGCCTTGTCCTCCATGATCCGGGGGTTGGCCTGGAGCCGCCAAAGGAGGCGATAGAGCACGGCGAACCGCTCCGGGTCGGAATGGAGCGAAGCGTTGCGCGCCAGGGCGACGAACCGCTTGCTCGCGCGGACCGGGCGCGTCTCGTCTTCCGGCATGGGCAGGCGCGTGCTGCCATGCGCGAAAAGGTCGCCTGAGCCGCCCGGTTCCACCCACGCAACCCGGTCGGGCGGCACATCGGCCCGTACCAGCAGACGCGCCCGCTCGCGCCAGAAATCGAAATCGTCCGGCCGCGGCATCTGCACCACGTAATAGGTGCCGAGCTTCACATGCTGCAGCGCGGTCATGCGGCGAACAGCTCCAGCTGCTCCTGCCTGGGTGCCAGCAGGCGGCGCAGGTCCGCCCGGTCGGTCAGCATGGTCGGTCGCCAGTCGCAGGTCACGATGAACGGGCGGACCTTGGTCAGCGACACGGTCAGCCGCGCCATGTCGTCGAGCCGCAGGGTCCGGTGACGCCTCGCGCCCAGTATCTTCGCCACCGCCTTGGTGCCCAGCCCGGGGACACGCAGCAACTGCTCCTTCGAGGCGCGGTTCACATCGACCGGGAACTGGTCCCGGAACTTGAGCGCCCAGGCGAGCTTGGGATCGATATCCAGCGGGAGGTTCCCGTCCGCCTCCGTCGCCTGCATGATCTCGTCGGGGCGATACTGGTAGAAGCGCATCAGCCAGTCGGACTGGTACAGCCGGTGCTCGCGGATCAGCGGCGGACGCTTCAGCGGCAACACCGCGCTGGCATCGGGAATGGGGCTGAATGCGCTGTAATAGACCCGGCGCAGATTGAACCCGTCGTAAAGCCGGCTCGCCTTGATCACGATGTCGGAATCAGTCGCGCTGTCCGCACCGACGATCATCTGGGTCGACTGGCCGGCCGGGGCGAACCGCGGGGCGTGCCTGAAACGCTTGGTCTCGTCCCTGGATTGCAGGATCGAGCGCTTCATTCCCGTCATCGAGTCCTCGATCTGGGCGGCATTCTTGTCCGGCGCGAGCCGCGTGAGCCCGGCATCGGTCGGCAATTCGACATTGATGGAGACACGATCGGCATAGAGCCCGGCCCGGTGAACCAGCTCCGGATCCGCCTCGGGAATGGTCTTGAGGTGAATGTATCCGCGGAAGTCATGCTCCTCGCGAAGGATGCGTGCCGTCTCCACGATCTGCTCCATCGTGTGGTTGGAGCTCTTCACGATGCCCGACGAGAGGAACAGACCCTCGATATAGTTGCGACGGTAGAAACTGATCGTGAGGTCCGCCACTTCCTGCGGGGTAAAGCGCGCCCGGCGGACATTCGAACTTTTGCGGTTCACGCAGTAGTGGCAATCGAAAACGCAGTGGTTGGTCAGCAGGATCTTGAGCAGGCTGATACAGCGCCCGTCAGGCGCATAGGCGTGGCAGATCCCCATTCCCTCGGTGGAGCCGATCCCCTTTCCGCCCACCGAATTCTTCTTCGCCGTTCCGGAAGAGGCGCACGACGCATCGTACTTCGCGGCGTCGGCGAGAATTTCGAGTTTCTCCAGAGTCGTGTGCTGGCGCATATGTTCTACATATGTTCTCGAGAGGGCTTTGCATAGCCGTTTCGATCAATTTGCCTCCACGCGGTCCGGTAAGCGCCCGCCAATCGCCCATGCGCCGACAAGGCAAGCGACAAAGATACCGCCCTCCAGTCCCCCGCCCAACACCGCGACGATACCGGATGCTTCCGGCAAATCGAGCGACGATGCAGGGACGTCGTTTGCCAAGGAGACGAGGCTTCCGCCGAACATCGTGCCGCCCAAACCAATCGCCAGCCCGCCAGCCAGAAGTCCGATCAGTCCCGCCAGACCGATCGCAATCCGCCTTCCGCGAACCGGGCCGAGCGCAAGAAACGCGGCAAGTCCGACCGTTGAACCGATGATCAGACCTTCCGTCGGCCCCGTCATCCGGTCGGGCGAATGCCCAACCAGAATGCGGAACGTGTCCCGGCCCAGGAGGTTCGCAATGCCACCCGTCACCAATCCTCCGACCGCGCCTCCTGCAAGGATGCTCCAAGGGCCCGCCATCCATCGCGTTAATAGCTGCATGCCCAGCCCGATGCCGAAAGCGGACACGGCAGCCGCAACCACCGATAGCAACGCCATCACGATCACCAGCGAGAGTGAACCGACGGACGAACCTTCGGTGGCGAAAAAGGCATATCCGATGCCGACAACCAGCCCGGCGACGCAGCCTCCCGCAACAAGCAGGCCGATGTCCAGCAGTGGAGACCTGCCGGCGGACAGAGCAACCTGCGATGCGACAGGAGTAGCGCAAGACCTCACGGTACCAATGAAACGATAGCCGTGCTTCGGAACGGTCTCGATATAGCGCGGGGCCGATGCATCGTCGGACAATGCCTTGCGCAAGGCCCTGATGGCTTGCGTGATCGCATCGTCGGTCACCGGGATGCCCTTCCAGACCTCGCGGTGCAGCCGGTCCTTGGAAAGAAGCTCGCCGGGGTGCCGCGTCATCAGGAGCAGGACGTCGAAATAACGGGCACTCAGATCGATCGGATGCCCGTCCTGCAAAAGACGCCGATTCGCCGTATCGATCCGGAAGGGGCCGAACTCCATCGCATCGCCGGTCGATTTCAGCGTTTCCTCAGAGATCGCTCATGCCTTTCATCCCGTCTGTCGCCACGAAATGCCCCGGTTTGGACAGGAAAGGCAAGCATATGCAGAACACGAGCGAACGGGATCCCATGGCGGGTCGTCTCTGGAGGATTATCTATTGGAGCGGGACGGCGATCCTGTTGTGCATTCCGGCACTCGCCATGCAGTTTACGAGCGAGGTCGACTGGACGACGAGCGACTTCGTGTTCGCTGCCATCATTTTCGGCCTTGTCGGCGGGGCGCTGGAATGGACTGTCCGCGCAAGCACGAACTGGACCTACCGTGCCGCCATGGCCGTCACGATCCTGATGTCGTTCCTGACGACCTGGTCCAACATGGCAGTGGGCATCATCGGCAACGAGGACAATCCTCTGAACCTGCTGTTCTTCGCGGGCCTTGCAGCGTTGGTACTCGGCGGGGCAGCATTCCGCTTTCGTGCGCGAGCCATGAGCGTGCTTACCGCGCTGCAAGCGGGCTTGCATCTTGCATTGGGAGTGTATGTCGGTTCGACCCTGATGTGGTACTTTCTCGGGACCTTCGCCCTCATGTGGCTGGTCGCCGCAGTGTTGTTCCTGAGGTGCAGCCAAGAGTGCTAGGGCAGTTTCACCACACTGGTGTGGGATAGGAAGAAGCCGATCTTCTGCTTGGCAGGGGGTCGGCTTTATCGCATGGCCTCTCCTGGAGGGAGAGATCATGACAGAAGCGGAAGAGAGCGCCGACAGCTCCGGCAAGCGCTCCGGGCTCGGATTGATCGCGATCCGCCTCCTGGGGATAGGAGTAGCGCTCGCCGTCTATCTTCTGCTCGATGGTGCAGAGGGCTTGTCACCCGACGCGCGTGTCGTGGCGGCCGTCGGTACGCTGATGGCATTCTGGTGGATTACCGAAGCTATTCCGCTCGCGGCCACGGCCTTGCTCCCGATCTTCGTCTTTCCGGCCCTGACGGAGCAGACCGTCGGGGAATCCGCCGCCCCCTACGCCAGCCCGATCGTCTTCCTGTTCCTCGGTGGTTTCCTCATTGCCATCGCGATGGAGAAGTGGAGCCTCCATCGCCGCATCGCGCTGATGACGCTGCGGCGGGTCGGTGCCGAACCGAAGATGATCGTCCTCGGCATGATGATCGCGACGGCCTTCCTGTCGATGTGGGTCTCCAACACCGCGACGACCCTCATGATGCTGCCCATCGCCTTCTCGGTCCTCTCGCTCATTCGGGAGGGGACGCAGACCGGCGATGCGAGGTCAGGCGCAGCAGCGGCTATCCCGGACGATCCGCAGCTGCAACGCTTCGGCATCTGCCTCGTGCTGGCGATCGCCTGGTCGGCCAGCATCGGCGGCCTCGGTACCCTGCTCGGCAGTCCGCCCAACGCCATCGTTGCCGGCTATGCCGCGACCGAGCTCGGCCGGCCGATCGGTTTTCTGCAATGGATGATGGTAGGCCTGCCGATTGCGGCGATCTTCCTCGTGGTGGCGTGGTTGCTCATGACCCGCCTCATCTACCGGTTCGACCTTCGCGAGATACCGGGCGGGCGAGAGATGATCGCCAACGAGGTGCGCAAGCTCGGCCGGCTGGGCCGCGGCGAGAAATCGGTCCTGGTCGTATTCGCCAGTGCCGCCTTCCTTTGGATCGTGCCGGGCCTGCTTGCAGAGTTCGTCGTCGAAGCGGACGGCGCCTGGTGGACCGGGTTCGACGATACCGCCATTGCGATCGCCGCCGGAACCGCCCTGTTCCTCCTTCCAGGAGACGCCAGGGGCGAAGCGGCTCTTGGATGGAAGGACGCCGAAGAAGGCCTTCCCTGGGGCGTGCTCATCCTTTTCGGCGGTGGCCTCAGCCTTGCAAGTGCGGTCGCGGCATCGGGGCTCGATGCGTGGCTTGGCGGTCAGGTTGGAGGGCTCGGCTCCCTGGCTCCAATCCTGTTGATCGGCGCGGTCGTGCTGATCACCCTCTTCCTGACCGAGATCACCAGCAACACCGCGACGGCAGCGACCTTCATTCCCATCCTGGGCGGCGTGGCGCTTGGTCTCGGGATGGATCCCTTCGGCCTGCTCATTCCCGCAGCACTTGCCGCAACCTGCGCTTTCATGCTGCCCGTCGGGACACCGCCCAACGCGATCGTGTTTTCGACCGGCGTCGTGACCATCGGGCAGATGGTGCGCGGCGGTCTGGTGCTGAACCTGGTCGGCGTGGTCCTGATCACGCTCGGCTTCAGCCTTCTTGGGGGATGGGCCTTCGGCTGAGGCCCGTTTCATCAGGCGCAGAGGCCCTGCAGATACCATTCGGGTGCGCCCCCGCGCCCGTCTCCGATAAGCCCGTGGCGATAGATCCAGTAACGCCGGCCGGCCTGGTCTTCGATCCGGTAGTAGTCGCGCAATCTCGTCGCGGACCTGGACCGCCACCATTCGGGCGCGACGCGTTCCGGACCTTCCACTTTCGCCACTTCATGTACTTCGCCGCGCCAGCGGAAGCGTTTCGGGTACCCGTCAGGCGTCGCGTACAGCACCGCGATGGCTTCCGGCCGGTCGAGCAGCTTGAGCGGCCGGGCATGAAAGCGCATTTCCTCCTGCCGCGCCGGCTCCGGGTCCAGTGGTGCCTGCCAGCGTTGCGCCCGCTCGGGAATGTGGCTGCCGTGGGGTACGGGGCGCCGGACGGCCTTCGGCCCGAGCCGGGTCGTCAACCGGTCCAGGCAGGCGGAGAGGCTGGTCCCGTGCCGCTCCGCCGCGGCTTCGATATCGGCCTGCTCCAGAGCCAGCGGTTCGGCCCAGCTCGCCCTGAGACGCACCGTCTCGATCCCGAAACCGGCGTCGATATCCTCCAGCTTTTCGGCGAACAGGCGAACTATATGCGACGGATCGCGCGTGGCGGCGGCGAGTTCCAGGACGCGCAGGATGACTTCCCCGTCGACACGCCATAGCCCCAGTTCCAGGCGCCTTGCGCCTTGCGCCTTTCCCTCCAGTTCGCGCACCATGTCCTCCGCCAGGTCCGACACCACGGTATCCAGCAATGCACGATGCCGGATCGGCTCCATGAGGCGGCGCTGGACCAGCGGCATCTGCTGGGGAATGACGGGAAGCAGCGGTTCGGGCACCTTTCCCGCAAGCTGGTCAAGCCGGACGAGGGGGTTGGCGGCAGGCGACTTGCGGTTGCGGAACCGGCGATGGAGTGAATCGCGCCCGGCCCCGTCCTGCCGCTCGCCCTCCTCCACTCCGGCAAGCTGGCCGATCGTTTTGAGGCCGAGGCGCCGAAGTACGACCAGCACGTCCTCGTCCAGGCGCAGGGAAGTCACCGGCAGGTCCGACAGACGGGCCACCACGTCGCACCCGGCGCCAAGGATAGCACGTTCGGGACCGAAATGGGACATGGCCCAGGCCGCGCCCGCGGTCGGAGCTATCGCGAGCCGGGCCACCAGTCCGCGCGAGGCAAAGCGTGCCTGCACGTCGGCCAGCAGGCTGCTCTCGCCGCCGAACAGGTGGGCCACCGCCGTCACGTCCACCAGCACGCCGTCCGGCGCATCCATGGCACTCCACGGGCCCCACTGGCGGGACCACAGAGCCAGTTTCTCCAGGAAATCGAGATCGCCTGCCGGATCGCTCGGCATGGTCTGGATACGGGGGCAAAGCGTGCGCGCGTCGGCCAGCATCATGCCCTTGCGCGCACCTTCCGCGCGGCCGGCGGGATTGACCGCCTCGATCCGCGGTCCGTGAGCGGTTTCGGCGATCAGGACGAGCGGGCCGGCATCGGCGCCCTCGCCCCGCCCGGTACCGCTACACAGCCGCCAGCGATCGACCGGGAGTTCTGCGCACCAGATCGACAGGATACGGCGCGGCATTTTCGTCCCGGGACCGCGCTGCTGAAAGAGCGCGTCCGTCATCGGTCAGTATCCACTCGCCAGGCGCGTGGGCGCGGGCCCGGAACAGGGTTGCATGCCATGCAGGCGTGCCCGGCGCCTGCGTATTGGGTCCGTGTGGCGAAGAAGGCGCAGCCTCCACTCGCCAGCGCAGCCGTGCGGACGAGAGATCCGGCCGTGCATCGAGCCGTACCAGCCAGAGCTTCACGCCATGGCGTTCCGCGGCGAGGCTGAGCCGTCGCGACGCGGTGAAGTCCAGCGCCTTCGGATTGCCGACCACTTCCCCCATCACGAAAGCGATTTCGCGGCAGCGCAGACCTTCCTCCAGGGCGAACAGCGCATCGGCGTCCTTTTCCGCGATCACGTGGATCAGGCGATGGCTCACTTCGCGCGGCAGGCCCGGGCGATAGGGACGACCGCCCAGCTTCACCGCGGCACGGGTCTGTACCCAGAGCACCGCGCGCCGGTCTTCGGCTTCTCCCGTCTCCGGGCGTTCGCGCATACGCCAGTCGTCGAGCGCCAGGGACAATGCCACGGCAGCCCCGGCGCATTCTGCGCTGCCGGCGAACACCTCGCTGTGCGAGGCATCGCGCAGCCCCGGCCGCCAGCGCGCGGTTCGCGAGGCGGAAACGGCCGCAAGATCGGCCGCGCTAGGCAGCGTGAGATGGCTTGGCATGGTCATGGTCGAATCGCGTTTGTTCTATTTATGTTCCATATCTCTTTCCCATGCAATCGGTTCCCTCCCGCTGCACGGAACGAAATCCCCCGCCATGCCGTTCGCTAGGAGAAGGAGAAACGCATATGAAAACCGCCGAAGGCAATCCCGACGAACTGAAGAAGAAATTCTGGAAGACGCTGGCCGACAGCCCGTATCTTTTCCTCGAGCTCTCGGGACAATCGGACACCTCGGTTCCCATGAGCCCGCAGCTCGACAAGGACGCGAACAGCGCGATCTGGTTCTTTACGCATACCAAGAGCCCGTTCGCCCAGACCGGCCCGGCCACCGCCACCTTCCAGGGCAAAGGCCACGAAATCTATGCCCGCTTCAACGGCAATCTCGTCCGCGAGACCAGCCAGGAGCGGTTCGACCAGTTCTGGAACAACTTCGTCGAGGCGTGGTACGAGGGCGGGAAGGACGATCCGAACATCGTCTTCCTGCGCATGGATCTCGGCGATGCCGAAATCTGGGACGGTGACATGAGTCTCCTCAACGTCGCCAAGATGGCGCTCGGCATGAACGTCCACGAGGACGCCGAGGAGAAACACGTCAAGAGCGCGTCGCTCTAGATCCTGAACTGATCCAATCCCGAGGGACTGGCGGGTCGCCCCGTCAGTCCCTTTTCGTATCCGTATCTATCGGCAACAGGCTTTCCTCGTGGTCGCCCGGGCCGACGACCTCCACGATGCCGCGCCCCAGATGGCTGCGTGACCGCCCGTAGATAAAATAGATCACCAGTCCGATCGCCCCCCAGATCGGGAGCACCAGCATCGCCTCTGTCGGCAGGTTCACGAACAGGAACACGCACCCGGCACACGCCGCTGGTGCGACGAACCACAGTCCGGGGACCCGGAACGGTCGCTTGCGATCGGGATCGTTACGCCGCAGCAGCATTACGGCGATCGCCACCATGGCGAAGGCGTACAGCGTGCCCGCATTCGCGATGTCCGCCAGCCTCCCAACAGGGAAGACCGCCGCAGCCACTGCCACGACCACGCCTGTGATCGCGGTGACGACGTAAGGCGTCTTCCATTTCGGGTGCACCTTGCTCAGGCTCTGCGGCAGAAGCCCGTCGCGGCTCATCACGAAGAAGATACGCGTCTGGGCGAACAGCAGGACGAGGATCACCGACGGCAGTGCCACGAATGCAGCGATGCCGAGCAGGTTTCCGACGCCGGAAAAGCCGATCTCGCGCAGGACGTGGGCCAGCGCCTCGTCCGAACAGACCAGCGCGGACGCAAACTGCGGGAGTGCGCACTGGCGCGCGAGTTCTTCCGATCCGGCCGGGAACGGGATGCCGCCCGGCCCCATGATCGGCTGCCCGCCGATCGTGCCGATCGCGCCTGCGGCCACGAGGATGTAGAACACCGTACAGAACAGCAGCGATCCTATCAGGCCGATGGGGACGTTCTTCTGGGGGTCCTTCGTCTCTTCCGCGGCGGTCGAAACGGCATCGAAACCGACATAGGCGAAAAAGATCGTGGCGGCTGCGCCGACGGCGCCGGTTCCCGTGCCCCACTGGCCGAACAGGCCCGCCGGCAGGAAGGGATTGAACCGGTCGAGCTCGACTTGCGGGAGCGTCAGGGCGACGAAGATGGTCAGCGCCGCGACCTTGATCGCGACAAGGATGGCATTGACCTTCGCGCTTTCGCTCGTGCCGATCATCAGCAACCAGGTGACGAGAAGCGCGATCACCATCGCCGGAAGATTGACCAGTCCCCCCGGCTCGCCGCCGAGGAAAAGCGGTCCGGCGGACAGCCATTGCGGCAAGGTTATCCCAAGGAACTGCTCTAATATGGTGCCGGAAAAATATCCCGCCCACCCGACCGAGACGGCGCTGGCGGACACCGCGTATTCGAGGATAAGCGCCCATCCGACCGTCCAGGCAAGGATCTCGCCCATCACGGAATAGGTGTAGGTGTAGGCGCTGCCCGCGACGGGGATCATCGCGGCGATCTCGGCGTAGCAGAGCGCCGCCACGATGCAGATCGCCCCTGCGATTGCGAATGCCAGCATGAGGCCGGGACCGGCTTTCTGGGCGCCGGCCGCGGTCAGGACGAAGATACCGGTACCGATGATGCAGCCGATACCGAAAAGCATGAGCTGGAAACCACCCAGCGTCCGATGAAGCGACTGGCGCTCAGCGGTAGCAAGGATCGCGTCCAGTGATTTGACACGTCCGAACAACATTTTGTGAAACCCTCACCGGCCGGGCCCGACTCATTGCCCCCCGTTACAACCGGCGCGGTTTCTTACAATTGCGTCACATTCCGGAAAAGCGAAATTATCCGCCCGCAATCGAAGGGAAAATTCCCACGATCAGAATGGCCGCCAATGCGAGCGGACACACGATCCGGATCAGCAGCAGCCAGAACTTGTGCAGTCCGCCGCTGAGGCCGTTCTCGCCATCGACGAGCCGCTGGTTCGCAACCCAGCCAAGGAAGATACAGGTCAGGATCGCACCGATCGGCATCAGCAGTTTGCTGGTCACCGTGTCGAGCACGTTGAAGAGATCCTGCCCTTCGAACAGGCCGATCGACGAAATCCCGGCGACAGGCGTTTCCCAGAACCAGGCTGCCAGCGCACCCAGCACCAGCGCACCGCCTGCGACCATGCCGGTCGCCACCGGTCGCGGCATGCGCGCACGATCCTTCAGCCAGGCCGTCGGCGCTTCCAGCAAGGATACCGAGCTGGTCAGAGCCGCAAAGAAAACCATGGTGAAGAAGAGCAGTCCGATGAGCGAGCCGAAGGGAATGTCCTGGAACGCGAGCGGGAGGCTCTGGAACATGAGACCCGGGCCCGCATTGGCTTCCAGTCCGGCAGCAAAGACGATCGGAAAGATGCACAGGCCCGCAATCAGGGCCACAGCCGTATCGGCGCTGGCAATGATCCCGCTGGTTCCTGCCAGATTGACGTCGCGGCCCACATAGGCCCCGTATGTCATCATGCCTGCCACCCCGAGCGACAGCGAGAAGAAGGCCTGCCCGACTGCGGCCAGCATCACCGGTCCGGTCAGCTTCGAAAAGTCGAATGTGAAAAGATAGGCGACCGCCTCGCCGAAACCGCCCGTGAACGCGCCGTAGACCGTGATCGCCAGGAACAGGACGAAGAAGGCAGGCATGAGCCAGGTCGCGACCCATTCGATACCGCTGGACACGCCGCGCGCGACGAAAAACAGGGTGATGGCGAGGAACAGGGCGTGGAGGCCGACCATTAGGGCGCCATTGCCGAAGAGTCCGGGCAACAGGCCTTCCACTTCTGCTGCGGGACGCCCCTGGAAGGCATAGCCGGCGAGGCCGGTCGTCAAGAGATCGTCCGCGAAGACACCCATGTAATAGAGGACCCAGCCACCCACGACGCAGTAGAAGCTGAGCACCATGAAGGCACCGAGCACGCCGAAATCGGCGAGGATCGCCCAGCCCTTCGACTTGTTGCTCTCTGCTGCCATGCGCCGCACGCTTTCCGGAGCGTTCGACTGACCGTGGCGGCCGATGAGGACTTCCGAAAGCAGGACCGGCAGTCCGATCAGGACCACGCACAGGATGTAGAACAGGACGAAGGCACCGCCGCCGTTCTCGCCCGCTTCTGCCGGGAAGCGCCACATGTTCCCGAGACCGACGGCGGAGCCGACAGCCGCCAGGATGAATGCGGAGCGCGAGGACCAACCTTCGCGCGGCGTGATCCCATCGGAACCGGTGGTGACGACCATCTCTTCAAATTCCTCCCCAGCGCACGCGCTCCATGGCGTGCTGATGTTTGTCAGCTTCGTGCAACAATCGTGCGCGCACGTCCACCCGCCATTGTGCCGCTTTGCCAATGTCGGTTGCCACCGCTAGGAACGCGAACCATGTCCACGACCTTCCAGCTCGAAACCTCCACCAGTCGCGCCAACCCGACGCCGGCGCCGATGAAACGGCTCACCGTTCCGCGCATTCGCGACCGGAAGAAGGATGGCGAGACGCAGGAAGCGATCGTGATGCTGACCGCCTACACTGCACGCATGGCGCAGTTGCTCGATCGCCATTGCGACCTCCTGCTGGTGGGGGATTCCCTCGGACAGGTCATATACGGGCTGTCTTCGACCGTGCCCGTCACGCTGGACATGATGGCCAATCACGCAGCTGCGGTCGTGAGAGGGAGCTACCATGCGGTGGTGGCGGTGGACATGCCCTTCGGCTCCTACGAGGCTTCGCCGGAACAGGCGTTCGAAAATGCCGCATACCTGATGAAGCAGAGCGGCGCCGCTGCCGTGAAGCTGGAAGGCGGGGCAGCGATGGCGGACACCGTGGCATTCCTCGTTCAGCGCGGCATCCCCGTCATGGGGCATGTCGGATTGACCCCGCAGGCGGTCAACGTGCTCGGAGGGTACGGCGCGCGCGGACGGAGCGACGCGGAAGCGGAAAAGATCGTCGAGGACGCGATCGCGCTGGACCGCGCGGGAGCATTCGCAATCGTGGTCGAAGGCGTCGTCGAACCGATTGCAATCGAGGTGACCAGGTCCGTGTCGGCGCCCACCATC
This sequence comes from Qipengyuania sp. JC766, assembly GCF_040717445.1. Taxonomy (NCBI): domain Bacteria; kingdom Pseudomonadati; phylum Pseudomonadota; class Alphaproteobacteria; order Sphingomonadales; family Erythrobacteraceae; genus Qipengyuania; species Qipengyuania sp. JC766. Next base: position 829,191 of record NZ_JBFEFL010000001.1, read on the forward strand.
GGTATCGGCGCATCGGCCAGTTGCGATGGGCAGGTCCTCGTCACCGAAGACATGCTGGGCATGTTCGAGCGGGTGCCTCGCTTCGTGAAGAAGTACGAAAATCTGGCCGAAACGATCGAAAAGACTGTCGAGAGCTATGCCGGGGAAGTCCGGGCACGCAGTTTCCCCGGTCCCGACCAGACTTATCAGCCCAAATGAACCCGCTCGTCTTGCGTCCTCGCCTCGCCCACGCGTAGCCGGGCGATAACAGCGATCATCAAGAAGCCTGCCATGTCCGTCATCCTGAAATTCTACAAGTTCTCGCTGGTTTTCACGGCCATCTGTCTTGCCCTGGCGGTCTGGTACGGCTGGGCAAGCACGGGCACCATCGGCGGTACGATGAGCTTGCTGTGGATCGTGCTGGTCCTGTCGGTCCTCGAAATTTCGCTCAGCTTCGACAATGCCGTGGTGAACGCCACGGTCCTGCGCAACATGGATCCGGTCTGGCAGAAGCGCTTCCTGATCTGGGGCATCGCGATCGCCGTTTTCGGGGCGCGGATAGCTTTCCCGCTGGCCATCGTCGCCATTGCGGCCGGCATCGGGCCGATCGATGCCATCGACCTGTCGCTCAATCGCCCGGACGAATACGAGCGGATCGTGAATTCCGCCCATGTCGGCATCGCCGGTTTCGGCGGGGCCTTCCTCATGATGGTCGGACTGAAATTCTTCTTCGACCATACGAAGGAAATCGACTGGATATCGGTGGTGGAAAGGCAGCTGAAGAAGTTCGCCGTCCTCCCGGCCATCGAGATCGCCATCCTGCTGCTGATCCTCTGGGGGATTTCGAGCATGCTTGCAGCAGACGAGGCGCTGACCTTCCTGGTCGCGGGCATTTTCGGCCTCGTCACCTTCATCGGCGTGGAAGGGATCAACAAGATCCTCGAAATCCACGAGGAGAAACAGCGAATGGCGGGCGCGGTGGTTCGCAGCGGACTCGGGGGGTTCCTCTATCTGGAGGTACTCGACGCCAGCTTCAGCTTCGACGGCGTGATCGGGGCCTTCGCCTTGTCGAACAACATGATCGTGATCGCGCTGGGCCTGTCGATCGGAGCGATCTTCGTACGCTCCATGACCATCCATCTCGTTGAAAAAGGGACGCTGGCACAGTACCGTTTCCTCGAGCACGGGGCGTTCTGGGCCATCATCGCGCTTGGCGGTATCATGCTGGTTTCGGCCAGGGTCCATATTCCCGAAACCATTACCGGGCTGATCGGCGCCGTCCTGATCGGGATCAGCTTCTGGTGGTCGGTACGCTACAATCGCCGCCTGCCCGCGAGCGAGCGCACCGCGATCGATCTGTCAGACTAGGCGCGCGGCCTTCCGTACCAGCGCCTCCGCCAATCGCGGATCGGCACCCGTTTCGCGATAGACGTGCGCCAGCATCCGGGTCGTCAGCGGATTTGCCGGCAACAGTGCGTAAGCTTCCCGCGCCGCTTCCACCGCCATTTTCGGGTCGTTCTCCTGCAGTGCGAATTCCGCCTGTATCATCATCAGGAACGGATCATTGATCGCCCCGGCCTTTATTGCCCGGTCGGCAAAAATTGCCGCCGCGGGCCAGTCGCCGGACTGCGCGGCATTCGTTGCCAGCAGCCGGGCCGCCTCGGCATTTCCGGGATCGCCGAAGAAGTGCGCCAAAAGCAGGCGCAGGCTCGCTGCTTGGTCACCCTTCGCCTGACTGGCTGCAGCCATACGCAGGGTCAGTGGCCAAGGACGTCGGATATGCGCCGCCCTGCGGTACAGATCGAGCGCTTTATCGGCATCCGACGTGCCAAGTCTGGTATCGCCCGCAAGGGAAAGCGCGTCCGCGGACCCCGGGAACTTCGCCAGGAAGCGAGAAGCACTCTCGCGAGCTTCGGCATTTTGCCTGGCCGAAAGAGCGGCCCGGACAAGCTGGAGAACATCAGGTCCCGTCTCGTCGCCGTGGACACGCGCAACGTCGAGCGTAACACTCGCCTCCTTCGCGATCGGATTGGATGCGCGCGGTTTGGAAACCGCGTCGGTGAAGGCCGCCGCTCTCTCGTACTCCCCCAGCCTTTCGTAGGACCGGGCAACCAGCGAACGCAGGTATGGCGATGCGCTGGACCTCTTCGCAGCCTCCCCGAACCGGTAGATCAGCTCCCGATCGTTGCGTCCCAGCGCCAATGCACGGGGCAGAAGGTCCTGCACATGGCGGTTGTCGGGCTGCATGACGGACAACCGTTCCAGCATCTGAGCGGCGCTGGCAAAATTGCCGCTTTCGAGGTCCAGTACCGCCGAAAGCTGCATGGCGCCCGGGACTTCACCATCGACGTAACCAGACCTGCCGAGGAGCTGGCGACTAAGCGAGAACTGCCCGCCGCGCGCGGCAAGGACAGCCTGCAAATAAAGGGCGCGCCTGTTTGCGGGATCGAGTTCGATCATGCGCCGGGCAGCGGCCAGCATCTCGTTTGCCTCTCCCAATTCGCCGAGGGTCGCGGCATAATCGCCGAGCAGTCCCACGTCGTCCGGATTGGTTTCCAACGCCCGTTCGAAAAAGGGCAGAGCGGCAAGGTTTCCTTCGGAATCCCGAATGAGTTGCCCGCGGAACTGTAGTGCAGCGGCGTTGTCAGGTCCCAGCCCGAGCGCGCGCTCGCTGGCTTCGATCGCTTCGGCCTGCTCGCCACCGCGGTACCGCATCCGCCCGATATCGACCCAGATTTCCGGGTCCCGGCCCTTGACCTGCAATGCGCGATCGAACGCGCGGCCGGCCGCCGGCAGATTGTCCTGTGCCATCTCGAGCCTGGCGAGCATGTGGTATCCGTGCCCAACGCTCCCCTCGTCGAACTCGCCATCACCCAGCCATTTGCGGGCTTCGGCAAGTTCGCCCTGCTGCAGCTCGGCCTGTCCGTAATAGGCGGCGATCGCCTCCCTTGGCTCGCCCGCCGCAAGTGCGCGGTTGAGGGCAATTTCGGCCCCCAGTCCGTCTCCAACGGCCAAGGCCGCCTTTGCTTCCTCGACAGGCGGCAATGGCGCAGGTTCGTCCGCGCATCCTGCGGACAAAGCCAGCAAAGACAGTGCAGCCGCGCGCGCGAACATGTCAGCCCGGCTGGAGATCATACTGTTTAAGAAGATCGTAGAGCGTCGGTCGGCTGATGCCCAGTAGCTTGGCGGTCTGCGAGATGTTGCCCTCGCTTCGCGACAGAGCGCGGCGGATGACCTTTCGATCGGCCTGCTCGCGGGCAGACTTCAGATTGAGAACGTCCTCGTCACCCTCCGGCCCCTCCCCGAGATCCAGATCCTCTGCCGCGACCAGTTTGCGATCTGCCATGATGACGGCTCGCTTCACGCGGTTTTCCAGTTCGCGGACGTTCCCCGGCCATGGCCAGGCATCGATCGCAGCGAGTGCGTCGGGCGCGAAGCCGCGAACCTGCGGGTTCATCTCCGCTGCGAAGCGCGTGAGGAATGCCTTGGCCAGAAGCGCCGGGTCGCCGGTCCGTTCGGCCAGCGCGGGAATCTTGATCACGATTTCGGCCAACCGATAGAAAAGATCCTCGCGGAAGTCGCCCGATCCAATCATCGCTTCCAGGTCCTGATGCGTGGCGCAGACAATGCGGGTGTCCACCGGAATGGCCTTGCGCCCGCCGATGCGTTCGATCGTGCGTTCCTGCAGGAACCGCAGGAGCTTCACTTGCAAGGCTAACGGGATGTCGCCGACCTCGTCCAGAAACAACGTGCCTCCGTCCGCCAGTTCGATCTTCCCTTCGGTCGTCTTGACCGCGCCGGTGAAGGCGCCCTTTTCGTGGCCGAACAGTTCGCTTTCGAGGAGGTTTTCGGGGATCGCCGCGCAATTGATCGCGACGAATGCTCCCGTCTTCCGGTCGCTGGACTCGTGCAGGCCCCGAGCGAGCAGTTCCTTGCCGGTCCCGCTTGCTCCCAGCAGCATGACCGACGCGCCGGTCGGAGCCACACGTTCGATGGTCCGAGCGACCTTCATCATCTCGGGCGCGTTGGTGATCATCGTGCCGAGAACGGTTCTGTCCTCCCCGGCACGATCCGCCAGTCGCCGGTTTTCATTCTCCAGTCGGTGCAGGTTCAAGGCCCTGCGGACGATCAAGCCGAGCACATCGATATCGACCGGCTTACGGTAGAAATCGTATGCCCCCAGTTCGATTGCCCTCAACGCGCTATCGTGCGAGCCGTGTCCCGACGCGACAATGACCTTTGTGTCGGGCTTCATCGCCATGATCGCTTCGAGGACGGCAAATCCTTCGGTGACGCCGTCGGGATCCGGGGGCAGCCCCAGGTCGAGCGTGACGACCGCAGGCTCTTCCGACCGCAGTGCGGCGAGCGCGGCATCGCGCGATCCGACGATCGAGACCTCGAAGTCTTCGTACGCCCATTTCAACTGAGCCTGGAGACCTTCATCGTCCTCGACGATCAGGAGCTTGGGTTTTTCTTCGGGCATCAAGCGACCTTTGACATCTGTGCGGTTCCGGAACCGAAGACATCGGCAACCGAAGAGAGGGGGAAGGAGATGGAGAACCTGCTGCCGAGCCCTTCCTTGGACTCGACATCGACCCTGCCGCCCATTGCGCGAACGAGTTCGCGCGCCTCGTAGGCGCCGATGCCGAACCCGTTTTCCTTCGAGGTGGTGAACGGCCTGAACAGGTTGGTCCGGACGAATTGCGCGCTCATGCCGGTGCCGGCATCGATGATTTCCAGCACGCCCCTGATGCCGTCGTCGGACACGCACAACTGGACCGGCACATTCGGCTGGCTGGCCTCGATCGCGTTCTGGACCAGGTGCGTGATCGCCTGATCTAGCGCGGCCTTCTGGCCCTCGATGAGAACGGGTCCGGACGGCACGACCGACAGCGGATGAAGACCGCGCATCCTCTCGGCGACGTCCTGCGCCAGGCGCGCCAGATCGATGGACTGGCACGGTTCGCCCTTCCCGCTCCCGTATCGGCCGAGCCGTGAGAGCAGTCCGTTGAGCTTTTCTGAGGAGGATCGCAAAGTCACCAGCATGTCGGCGCGAAACTCGGGATTGTCCGCATGCTTCTCGGCGTTGCGCGAGAGGAGGGACAACTGGCTCGCGAGGTTCTTGATGTCGTGCATGACGAAGGCGATGCGGCGCGAGAAATCGTCGAACCGTCCTGCTTCCATGAGCGCTTCCTGACTCGATTGCTCCGCGAGATGGATTGCGATCTGGCGCCCGGCGACACGCAGCAGATCGAAATCTTCCCAGTCCAGGCGACGGGCGACAGGGGGCCGGGCAAGGATAACGATGCCGGCGAGCTTTTCGGAATTGAGGAGCGGCACCAGCGCCCACGCCTTCGGGAGGTCGATCAGCCACTCCGGAAGCTCGAACTCCTCCCCACCCGGGAGACCGCGCAGCGCATCGAGGTCGAAGACGAAAGATTGTTGTGCCATGCTGAGTGCCGTGCCCTCAGGGATCGGGTCGCTCGGCACTTCAGCCTGGGGCCATCCCCATTCGGCAGCGTACCGGAAGCGGCCTTCCTCGTCCGGCAGGAGCAGAATTCCCCCCGGGCTTTCCGTGATGTCCGCGAGTGCCTTAACGGCACGCACCTCCAGAGGCCTTCCAGGTTCGTCTCCGATCGCGATCGTCTCGTTGAATCGCAGCCATTCCGTCCGGTAGTCGTAGCGGTGCCGGAAAAGGTGCTTGGTGACCGTCACTCGGAGCCGGTTGCGCAGGCTTCGCGATGGAAGGACCAGGAGGGCCGCCGAGCAAGCCAGGAAGACGAACCCGGTCTGCAAAACCACGCTCCATTCGCCGCCAACCCAACTGAGCGCCCGCGCGCCCGCGACCATGGCGAACAGATAGGCACCCAGCACGAAGACCGACAGAGACTGGAACGTCACCCGCCGGGACGGTTGCAATGTCATGGAGCGTGAAGCCTGGGTCGCGCCGAATGCCAGAAGTATGGCGACGAGACCGGCGACAACGCCCCGCACGAGAGCGAGGTCCGCCACGCTCGGCCCGCCGACATAAGCCAGAAGATGTGCGTTGAGTTCGACCGTCCAGAAGATGCCGGTTCCTGCAACCGTCCAACGCATCGCTTGTTGCAGCGTCAACGATGCACCGACCAGCAGGTTGTGCAGGCAAACCAGGACCCCCACCGCGACCAGAATGCGGAACAGTGCCGAAACCTGGAGAGCCATCGCAATCTGGTCGGGACCGACTGCCATTCTCGTCTCGATCGCCATGAGCGCCAGTTGAAGAAGCTCGACGAAAACCAGCGCGAGTATGACCGGGCGGACGGGTCTGAGGCTCGCATGCCGTCCATCATTTGCGAACATCGCGTACAGCAGCGCGAACCACGCGAGATTGCGCGCAATCTCGGTGAGCCCCGAGGCGCGTGTGTCCGGCCCCAGCGCCGCATGCAGAAGGCTCCAGACAGCAGTCAGGCCCAATGCGACCACGGCCAGCCACCGGTCGGTCCGCCTGCGCTCGCCATGGCGGACGATCCATGCGGCGGCCAAGGTGCATCCGATACCGGCACCGACCATTACGGCGAATTCGATCGTGGCCAAGATGGAAGCATACGCGGACATCATCGCACTCCGTCCGGCCACAGGATCACCCGCAAGGTCTGCAGGAGGATCAGGATGTCGAGAAACGGTGTGTAATTCTTGGCGTAATAGAGGTCATATTCCAGCTTGTGCCGGGAATCCTCGATGCTGGCTCCGTAAGGATAATTGATCTGCGCCCACCCGGTGATGCCCGGTTTCACCATGTGTCGTTCGGCATAATAGGGCAGTTGCTCTTCCAGATCCGCCACGAACTTGGGAACCTCCGGACGCGGGCCGACGAAGCTCATGTCGCCGCGAAGGACGCTCCAGCTCTGCGGCAGTTCGTCGATCCTGACCTTGCGGATGAACTTCCCGATCCGGGTAATGCGCGGGTCGTCCTTGTCGGCCCATTTCGCGCCATCCTTCTCGGCATCGGTGCGCATGGAACGAAGCTTGATGAGGTCGAAATCCTGCCCGTAAAGGCCCACGCGTCGTTGCCGGAAAAAGGCCGGGCCCTTGCTGTCGAGCTTTACCAGAAGCGCGAACAGCGCGATGATCGGCCAGGTCAGGGCAAGGAGCAGTGCGCTCGCCACGATGTCGAAAATTCTCTTCGATGCGCTGGAAATGACGCGGCCGCTCGAAAAACCGTCGCTGAAGATGAGCCAGCTTGGATTGACCGTATCGAGATCGATGCGGCCCGTCTCGCGTTCGATGAAGCTGCTGAAATCGTTGACGTGCACGCCCTTGGTCTTGATCCTGAGCAAGTCCTTCAGCGGAAGGGAATTGCGGCGCTCCTGCAAGGCCAGCACCACTTCGGTCACACCGAGATTGTCGACGAAATCTCCGAGATCGTGGATCGCTTCGCGCGATATCGCTTCCGGGATGGCGCGATCGGGTTCGTTCATGGCGATGAACGACACGACGGCAAAGCCGGACCCTTTCTCCTTGGACAGCGCCTTCAACCTGGCGGCACGCGCACCGGCGCCAAGGACCATGACCCGGCGCCTGAACGCCGATGTCCCGAGGAAGCTGCCAATGAGGAGCCGGTTCGCCACCAGTAGCAGGACTGCCAGCAACATGGCGAACAGCAAGGTGGACCGCCAGAAGGTTGCGCCCGGAACGATGAAGTCGAGAACCGAGAGGGCGATAATCCCGAGACTGATGGCGACCAGCAACCGTGCGCAGGCATAGCGCATCGATCGAAGGGCTTCCGATCCGTAAACGCCCACGGATATCATCGCGACCCACACGACGAGCGCGAAACCGCACAAGGGTACGGCGCGCTCCGAAAACGATCCCGGGTCCATTCCGATCTGTGATGCGCGCAACTGCCACGCCGCTTCCCCCGCCGCCAGCAGCAGCAGCAGATCGAAGATGCCGAGCAGCATCACCGAATGGGGAACGTAGTGTTTGAAAAGGCGGATCATCGTATCCCAGTGCGGACATTCCGTTTCGGAAGGACCGCACTAGGACCGAGAGGTGAAATGTCGGTAAACTTTACACCGAGGCGTAAACCCGAGTGACTGGGAAAGCCGGTATCGGAGAGATCCTTATTCTCCGTCGATCTTGTCGACCGCCTCCTGCGCCGCATCGCCGACCTGCTCGGCACCGTCGCCGACCTTTTCCGCCGCGCCGGCAATGGCATTGTCCTTCGCGATTTCGGCCCCGGTCCCTTGCGAAACGAAGTAAACGACAGCCGCGGCCACCAGCACGATAATCAGCAGGAACACCCACCGCGCCCCGCCGCCGCTGCGGCGACCTTCCCCGTCGCGGATGATCGTGGTTCGGGTATGAGTGTTTCCGCTGGCATCGGTGGTTTCGGTGACGCGTTCTTCTGTCATGTGCGTATCTCCCTGTGGATGCTGCAAAACGGGGTTTTTCCGATGCGGTTCCGCGACCGATGGTTAATCGGCACGACCTGTTCCGAAGGAGAAGGGCGTATTGCCTCGCGACATCCGGTCGAAATGCAACCTAGCGCCTTCAGGTGCCAGCGATCGCTGCAAACAGGCGGACCGGTGACAGCGTGAACAGCCGTGGCCGACCGGCTGTGCGTGCTTCTTCTCGAAGGAGAAATGCCGAGCCTGTGCAAGGTCGCGCGCGAGCCGGACTTCGAGGCCAAGGACGATCGCAAAGCGTGCTTCGCCCGAGGTTCCGCTTCCGTCCACCGTGCGTGAAATCGTGAACCAGTGATCGGGCGCGGCGCCAGCACCCTCCAGGTCCAGCATTTGCAACATGAGTTCTGAAGGTCGGGAGAATGTCTCGTGCACATTCCAAAGAGGACACGTGTCTTCGGTTTCGAGAATGGTCGCCCCGCTGGCTCCGACGAAACGTTTGGAGATCTGTCCCGCGCGGTCGATTCTCGCCATGAAGAAGGGAAGGCCTCGCTGACCAATCCGCTGTAGCGTCGTGAGGCGGTGCGCCAGCTGTTCGAAGCTGACCGTGAAGCGCCGCATCAGGACCGGGAGGTCATAGCCGGTCGCTTCGCACGCTCTCAGGAAGCGTCCATACGGCATGACGAGCGCGGCGGCGAAATACGCTGCCAGATGACGCTCGAACAATTGGCGCGCGGCATCGTCGGCGAAATCGGTCGCACTCGCAAATTCGTCGATGCGCCGTTCCTGCTCGAGACGTGCGAGTTGCAGCGCCACCTGGAAGTTACGCGACGGCACGTCGAGCATCTCCGAAAGCTGGAGCTGGCGGGCATGGAGATCTAGTCGACGGAGAGCTTCCGGCATGACTTCGCGCGGAAGGATACGAACGGTGAGCTGGTGCTTCTCGCGCAACCGCTCCGTCAGGGCCGCACCGATTTCGGCCCGCGAAAGACGCATTTCATCCGCAGTCTCTTCCGCCGCCTGGTCCAGATCGGCAAAGTGGTTCTGCCAGCGCTCGATCTCACGCCGCGATTGTTGCAGCGGACCGTCTACTGCCGCGTCCGGCGTTGCCGAATGATCGAACAGATCGGCGAAAGCAGCGGCGATGTTCGGCGCCGATGACAGAAACTCGACCATTTCCTCGCGATCGATATCGAACCGCTCGAAGCGATCATGCGCCAACCGCCTGACGAGGCCTTCGATACCACCGATCGACTTGTCTTCCCGCAAATTACGTGGATCGAAATCGAACGTGTCCACGACCTTCATCATCACGCGGGCCGACAGCGGCCTCTGGTTGCGTTCAATCAGGTTGAGATAGCTCGGCGATATATCGAGCTTTTGCGCCATTGCGGTTTGCGTCAGACGCTCCCGCTTGCGCAATCTGCGCATGGCCGGTCCTGCCAGAATGGATGAATCACTCATTAAATACAGCTGTCACATTTTTTACATGTTTGCAACTATGCCACCTCGCTTCTGCTCACTGAGACAAATGTGTCTGTAAAATTTCTTCGCATCCTGCGCCGGCTTCCTTCATTTCGAACCACGAGACAGTTTCGGAATCGAGCCAGGAGTTACGAATGACCTATCACCAGACCATCGACGGGGCCGGACGAACCATAGAGTCGGCCGGGAGCAGCTGGGAAGCGATCGACGCGGAACAGGTCGCGCGGATGCGGCTGCAGAACCGCTTCAAGACCGGCCTCGATATCGCACGGTACACCGCCGGCATCATGCGCCGGGATATGGCGGCCTATGACGCCGATCCTTCGGCCTACACCCAGTCGCTCGGCGCTTGGCACGGCTTCATCGGCCAGCAGCAGCTCATCAGCATCAAGAAGCATTTCGGCAGCACCAAGGGCCGATACATGTACCTGTCTGGCTGGATGGTCGCAGCGCTCCGCAGCGAGTTCGGCCCCCTGCCCGATCAGTCCATGCACGAGAAAACCAGCGTTCCGGCGCTCATCGGGGAGCTCTACACCTTCCTCAAGCAGGCCGATGCACGCGAACTGGGTGGCCTGTTCCGAACGCTTGATGCTGCCCGCGAGGCGGGAGACGAGCTGGAAGCGAAGCGTCTGGAAAGCGCGATCGACGGTTACGAAACCCATGTCGTGCCGATCATCGCGGACATCGATGCCGGCTTCGGGAATGCGGAGGCGACCTATCTGCTCGCCAAGAAGATGATCGAAGCCGGGGCATGCGCGCTCCAGATCGAGAATCAGGTTTCGGACGAAAAGCAGTGCGGCCATCAGGACGGCAAGGTCACGGTCCCGCACGAGGACTTCCTGCAGAAGATCCGGGCCATCCGGTATGCCTTCCTCGAACTGGGCGTCGATGATGGCATCATCGTTGCCAGGACGGACTCCCTCGGCGCGGGACTGACCAAGCAGATCGCCTACACCACGGAAGAGGGCGACCTTGGCGACCAGTACAACAGCTTCCTCGATTGCGAGGAGGTCGACCCGGCCAATATCCGGAACGGCGATGTCTTTCTAAGCCGCGAAGGCAAGCTGCTGCGTCCGCGCCGGCTGCCGTCGAACCTGTACCAGTTCCGGCCGGGAACCGGCGTCGACCGCGTGGTCCTGGACTGCATCACTTCGCTCCAGAACGGCGCCGATCTCCTGTGGATCGAAACCGAGAAGCCGCATGTCGAGCAGATCGCGGAGATGGTCGACCGGATCCGCGAAACGGTGCCGAACGCCAAGCTGGTCTACAATAACTCGCCCAGCTTCAACTGGACGCTCAATTTCCGGCAGCAGGTGTTCGACGCCTGGGAAGCGGAAGGGCGCGATGTCGGCCAGTATGACCGCGACCGGTTGATGAGCGTCGATTACGACGAGACCGAACTGGCGCAGGAAGCGGAAGAGAAGATCCGTACCTTCCAGGCGGACGCGTCCCGGCGCGCCGGTATCTTCCATCACCTGATCACGCTGCCGACCTATCACACGGCAGCCCTCAGCACCGACAATCTCTCGAAGAGGTACTTCGGGGAAGAAGCGATGCTGGGCTACGTCAAGCAGGTGCAGCGTGAGGAAATCCGGCAGGGTATCGCCTGCGTGAAGCACCAGAACATGGCCGGCTCCGACATAGGGGATGATCACAAGGAAGCCTTTGCCGGGGAAGCTGCGCTGAAAGCGGGCGGCAAGGACAACACCATGAACCAGTTCGAGGCGGCGTGAGGCCGCCGGGAAAGGATCGCACATGACACAGACTACCGAATTGCCGAAAGAGCCCGGACGCGCCCGCGCGCTGCTTTCGACTGCCGACTTCAAGCTCCTGCGGCGTGCCCTCGAAAGCCATGCCAAAGCCGTCGAGGACCGCGAGGAACTGGCGAAGATCAACGCCCTTCACCACCGGCTCGGGACCTACGTCCCCGACGCCGACTGAACACAAACTCCTGGGGAGGAGTACGGCCATCGGGGTTCGCGCCCCGGTGGCCGTCAACCTTTCATGAACCATCCCGCGCACCGGATGCTTAAGGCTTGTTTGCCATAGGCGTGCACCATGGCCCGCCGTCAGACCAAGCCTACCATCAGCAAGACGATGTACGTCCACTTCGCCGCGATCACGCTGGCGCTGACGGGCGCCCTCGCGATGCTGGCGGATTCAGAGAGCCTGACCGCGATCGCATCGGAAGCCGCAGATGACCGGAGCTCTCCTGTCGAAGCGAAGCCCCTGATCGACAAGCGCGACGAGAGCCGGCAGGCGGGTCGCTGGTCCGCCGAAACCGGCGCATTCGGCAGCGCCACTATCACCGATCCCGATGCGAGCGGATCGATGGCCACGTCCCACGAAGGCGACGTTCCGGACGGCGACATCCTGCGGCGGCTGGGTCTTACGCAGGCCCAGTGGGATGCCTTGCCACGTGAGGAACAGTTGCGCCTGCTGGGCGAACTCGACACCCGCGCTCCGACCGTTTCCAGCGACGAGCGCCGCGCGGCGGCCGAGCGGATCCTGGAAGCGTCCAACGCGCGCAGCGTCGAGTAGACGTCGATCAGCCGCCCTTGCGCGGCATCAGGTCCAGGGCGGCACCGGCCAGCGCCTCCGCACCCGTCGCGATCACTTTCTCCGCATCGGGCGCCCAGTATGGCGAGTGAAGCGATGGCAGCGGCTTGCCATCCTTCTCCAACGCCTCGAGCATGGGCTGCGGGGTGCCGCTGATCCAGAACAGCATGGTTTCGACATCGCCGGGGGCGGCACGGCGGAACTGGCTGAAGTCCTCACCGCCCATGACCGGCTTGCGTTCGATCACCCGGTCCTCGCCGAAACGGGTCCGCATCGCGCTCGCCATGCGCTGGGTGAAGTCGGGATCGTTGTAGGTCGCGGGCGTGTAGGGATCCTCCACCTCGACCACTGGCATCATGTCTTCCGGCAGGCCGGCCGCGATCGCCTCGCCGCGGGCGATCCGCTCGATGCCCTTCAGCAGGCGGTCGCGTGTTTCGTCCGAATAGCTGCGCACGGTCAGTTGCAGGCGCGCCTCGTCCGAGATGATGTTGTGCTTCGCGCCCGAATGGAAGCTGCCCACGGTCACCACGGCGGAATCCAGCGGATCGATCTCACGGCTGATGAGAGTCTGCAGCTTCATCACGATCGCGCTCGCCAGGACGACCGGATCGCGCGTCGTGTGCGGATAGGCACCGTGCCCGCCCACGCCCTTCACCGTGATGTCCACGCTGTCGACATTCGCCATCGCGAAACCGGGCACGTATTCGATGGTGCCGGCCGGCGCAGCGGCCGGTCCGTTGTGGAAGGCGATGGCGTAGTCGGGCTTGGCGAAGCGAGTGTAGAGCCCGTCTTCCAGCATTGCGAGCGCGCCCAGGCCCAGCTCTTCCGCCGGCTGCAGGATCATGACCAGTGTTCCGGACCATTCGTCCTTGCGCTCAGCAAGCTGCTGCGCCGCGCCGACCCATGCTGTCATGTGCGTGTCGTGCCCGCAGGCGTGCATCACGCCCGTCGTCACGCCGCTGGCGGGAGTCGCGGTCCTGGTGCTGGCAAAGGGCAGTCCGGTCTGTTCGACCACCGGGAGCGCATCCATGTCGGCCCGGATCAGGACCGTCGGCCCCTCCCCGTTCTCCATCACCGCGACCACGCCCGTCCGGCCGACCCCTTCGGTCACCTCGAAGCCCAGGGCGCGGGCACGTTCGGCCAGCTTCGCGGCAGTCTGCGTTTCCTCGAAGCTGAGTTCCGGATTTGCGTGGAGGTCGCGGTAGAGTTCCATCAATTCGGGCATGTCAGCGCTCACCGCATCGCGCAGCTCGTTCGCCTGCGCCTGCCCGCCTGCCGTCATGGCCAGCGCCATTGCCGCCATGCCGAGATACCGTCCGTTCATCGCCGTTCTCCCCGTTGCCCGATTCGAGACATGGACCACATGGACCACTGTCCTGGGAGAGAAAAATCGCCTCCCGAAACGGCCTGTCCTGCCTCTCCGCAAGCGAAGATGACACAGCATCGCGATGTAGGAAAGGATTACAGCCCGTAGGTCATCACGAGGAGGACGGAGAGGGTCACCACCATCAGCAGGACCAGCGGTACGCCCGTGCGGACATAGTCCCCGAAGTCGTAGCTGCCCTCCGACATGATGAGCATGTTCGTCTGGTAGGCGATCGGCGTCGCGTAGCACAGGTTGCAACCGAACAGGACGGCGAGGATCAGCGGTTCCGGCGGCAGGCCGAGCTGCTGGGCGATGCTGAAGGCGATGGGCGTGCCGACCGTGGCCGCCGTCGCATTGGATGCAAAGTTCGTGAGCACGGTCACGAACAGCATGATCGCTGCCAGCACCAGTGGCGGATCGAGATATTGGAGGCCGAGCGACAGGGATTCGCCCAGCCACTGCGCAGCGCCGCTTTCGTCGATGATCCGGCCGATGGCGATACTCGCCGCGATCAGCACGATGACCTGCGCGGACAGCGCCCGGCCCACCTTGTCGAACCGGACGCAGCCGGTCACGAACATCAGGATGGCTCCCGCAAGCGCGGCGATCGCAATGGGCAGCAGGCCGACCGATGCCAGCGCCAGCGTGCCGAACATGATCCCGCCGGCCAGAACCGCCTTGGAGCGGCGCGGCAATTCCCGGGCACCTTCCAGCGCGAGCAGGCTGTCCGCGGCCGCGAAATGGCGCAGGTCGGACGGCAGGCCCATGACGAGCAGCACGTCCCCTTCGGCCATGCGCATGTCGCCCGCCTCACTGAGTGCGGTCCGCTGCCCCATAAGCCTCTCCGGCCGGTGGATGCCGAGCACCGCGACCCCGTGCAGGTCGGCGATGCCGGATGTCGGCAGGGTCCGGCCGAGCAGGCGGCTGTCAGCGGTGACCGTCATTTCGACGATATTAATATCCTCCCGTTGCGCGGCCGATGCGCGTCGTATGCGGTCGAGGACCCAGGTCGGCGCCATTTCGCTGCCGAGGACGCGCATCGCCTCTTCCAGGCTTTCGTGGGTGCCGGACACACGCAGGCGCTGTTGCGGCTGGAGGACCCCACCCGGACTGTCCACGAATTCGAAATCGTTCGGCATGCGCGCCATGATCGCGGCTATGTCCTGTCCGCGCAGGTCGCTGGTGTCCCCGATCCTGAGCCGCGCTTCGAACCGGCGACGGACGGTATCGTCCTCTACCCGGTTGTCATGCAGCATTCGCGGCATGACCAGCCACAGATAGGGCAGCGCCACGAGCGAGGCGACCAGCACGATCGGCGTGAAGTGGAACACGCCCATTTCGGGCATACCCAGATCCATGGCGATCGCGACCACGAGGATATTGGTCGATGTGCCGACCGTGGTCGCCAGTCCGCCCAGCAGCGAGGCCGCATTGAGCGGTATGAGCGTCTGCGAGGACGGCAGGGCGCCGCGTTGCGCGAGCGCGGCGAAGATCGGGATCAGCAGCACGAGAACCGGCGTGTTGTTAACGAACATCGACAGGACGAACGCGATCAGGAGCGAGATCAGCAGGCCGAGCTGGATATTGATCCGGAACATCTGTTCCAGAAAGCGTGCCGCCGGCTCCAGCGCACCGGTGACCACCAGCCCCCGGCCCATCACCATCAGCGCGCAGATCGTGATGAGCGCGTAATGGCCGAACCCGCCGAACGCGATTTCAAGGCCCGTCGTGGGGCTCGTCCCTTCGAGCGGGAAGAAATACAGCCCGACCGCGATTACCGCGATCGTGAGCAGCGAAACGATCTCGATCGAGAGCGTGCCGCGCACGAACCCCACGAACATCGCCACCGTGACCAGCATGGCGGCGAGCGCGTGTGGGGAAGGCGGTTCTATCATGGTCTGCCGGACCGTTCCCATCGCACCCCGTGCAATTCAAGCACTTTCGCCGGACTTGTGCGATGACGCACCAAGCTTTCGCTCGACATTTCGCGTTCCCGGGATGAGACGGACACTCGGGGATCGGCGGGATTTCCCGCGGGGAGAGAACGATGGTCGAAGGCCGGAAAGCGGACGGCAGTGCGGGCGATGTCGATTACGCGGAGATCGGCGGTACCTACAGCCGCTATCGCCAGCCCGATCCGGTGATCGCGGAGCACATCCACCGCGCGCTGGGCGATGCGACGACCGTGCTCAACGTGGGCGCGGGAGCCGGGTCCTACGAACCGACCGACCGGGACGTGACGGCAGTCGAACCGTCCGCGAGCATGCGGGCCCAGCGCCCGTCTCACCTGGCAAGGGCGATCGACGCGGTCGCCGAGGACCTGCCGTTTCCCGACAATAGCTTCGATGCCTCCATGGCCTCGGTGACCGTACACCAGTGGCCGGACCTGGAAGCGGGACTGGCGGAAATGCGCCGGGTGACGCGCGGGCCCGTCGTCCTGCTGGTGTGCGACCCTGCCCTGATGATGGATTACTGGCTCAGCGACTACATTCCCGAGGTCCGCGAGAACGAGGCGCGCCGGTTCCCGCCAATCGCGCGGATCGAGGCGGCGCTGGGCGGGCGCGTCACGATCGAACCCGTGCCGGTACCGCTGGATTGCCGGGATGGCTTCAACGAGGCGTATTATGGACGGCCGGAAGCGTTCCTAAACGAGGATGCGCGGCTGGCCTGCTCGAGCTGGAGCCTCGTACCCAAGTCGGCAATCGAACGGTTCGAGGCGGCGCTGTCGGCCGATCTGGCGGACGGGACCTGGGATGCGAAATACGGGCACTTGCGCACGCAGCCGTTCTTCGACGGGCCGCTGCGCCTGATCGTCGCGATGCCCGACCAGGCGAAGCCGGCCTGATTCTGGTGCCCCTGGCCCGACTCGAACGGGCACTCCCGAAGGAAAGCGATTTTGAGTCGCTCGCGTCTACCAATTCCACCACAGGGGCGCCCCGTGCAGGAAGCGGGCGGATAGCCGCGCCGGGGCGCGGCCGCAAGCCGCTGTTCTGCAGAAGGCCTTATCGAAGCGCGCCGGCCAGCAGCTTGTGCAAGCGGGAATGCAGCGCATCGTTGGCGGCCAGGATCTGTGTGGAATGGATCGGCTGCGAACGGCCGCGGAAATCGCTGACGAAACCGCCGGCCTCGCGCACGATCAGGCAGCCTGCGGCGGTGTCCCAGTCGTTGAGGCCGCTTTCCCAGAAGCCGTCGTATCGGCCCGCGGCCAGCCAGGCCAGATCGAGCGAGGCGGCGCCGAAGCGGCGGATGCCGGCGACCTGCGGCCCGATGGCGGCGAAGATGCGCGTCCATTCCTGGAAATCGCCATGGCCGGCGAACGGGACGCCGGTGCTGATGAGCGCTTCCTGCAGGCGCGAGCGCGCCGAAACGCGCAGGCGACCGTCATGGAGCCACGCCCCGCGCGATTTCTCCGCCCAGAAGGTCTCGTCCGTGATCGGCTGGTAGATGACGCCTGCCGTCACTTCGCCCCAGCCACCGCCGCCGGGCTTGGGTTCCTGCACCGCGATGCTGATCGCGAAATGCGGGATGCCGTGGAGGAAGTTGCTGGTCCCGTCGAGCGGGTCGATGATCCAGCGCGGCTTGTCCGGATCGCCTTCGATGATGCCCGCTTCTTCCAGCACGAAGCCCCAGTCGGGCCGCGCCTTGAGCAGTTCGTCATAGAGCGTGCGTTCGGAGTTCTGGTCCGCCTTGGACACGAAATCGGCAGGGCCCTTGCGGCTCACCTGCAAGTGCTCGATCTCGCCGAAATCGCGGCGCAGGCGTCCGCCCGCCTTGCGCGCGGCGCGTTCCATCACGCGGATCAGGCCGGTAATCGTTGCCATAGAGGTCTTTCCGTTCAGCCCGGCACGAACCGGATCGTTCGCGCGGGGTCAGTTCAATTGTCTCCGCGCCGGCGGCGGAAGAGGCCTATCCGGCCTTCCCGACATAGCTGCGTTCGTACACGTCGACGATGATCCGCGTGCCGCTTTCGATATGCGGCGGGACCATGACGCGCACGCCGTTGTCGAGCACTGCGGGCTTGTAGCTGGACGAGGCGGTCTGCCCCTTCACGACGGCGTCGGCCTCGACGATTTCGGCTTCCACCTGGTCCGGCAGCGCGACGCTGATCGGCTTCTCGTCGTACATTTCGAGCGTGACGGTCATGCCGTCCTGCAGGAACGGGCGCGCATCGCCAAGCAGGTCCGAAGGCAGGTTGATCTGCTCGTAGGTTTCCTGGTCCATGAACACCAGCATGTCGCCGTCTTCGTAGAGGAACTGGTATTCCTTGGTGTCGAGACGCACGCGCTCGACATTGTCGGCGCTGCGGAAACGCACGTTTGTCTTGCGCCCGTCGATCAGGTTCTTCATCTCGACCTGCATGTAGGCGCCGCCCTTGCCCGGCTGCGTGTGTTGAATCTTGGCGACTTTCCAGATGCCGCCTTCGTATTCGAGGATATTGCCGGGACGAATGTCCACGCCGCTGATTTTCATGAAATGTGCCTTCGCTTGCCGCGCCGCATGAACCGTTGGCTGCGCGCTTCGGGCAGCGCGTCTAACGCACGCTTCATGTCCCCGCAAGGCGGGAGGTGGTATTGCAAAGCATACGAGAAACGGGGCTTACGATGAACAACCAGATCAAGACAATCGGCGCGGCGATCGCGCTGGCGGGACTGGGGATCGCCCCCGGCGC
Source organism: Qipengyuania sp. JC766 (assembly GCF_040717445.1). Taxonomy (NCBI): domain Bacteria; kingdom Pseudomonadati; phylum Pseudomonadota; class Alphaproteobacteria; order Sphingomonadales; family Erythrobacteraceae; genus Qipengyuania; species Qipengyuania sp. JC766. The sequence goes on from NZ_JBFEFL010000001.1 coordinate 847,633, forward strand.
CGGAGCGCAGGGCAAGCTCAGCACCTTGCCGCAGGGTACCTATACCTGTTCCATGCCGGGTAACGCGGCCAGCGCAGCCTGGCGCGAAATTCCGGGGCGTACCTTCACCATCGCCAATTCCTCGACCTACAGCACGGCCGACGGCGCAGGGACCTACCTGCTGTCCGGCTCCACGGTACGCTTCACCCGCGGGCCGATGAAGGGGATGCAGTTCAAACTGACAGGCACCAGCACACTCGTGCTGCTCGAGGACGACGGGTCGGCATCCAAGGTCCGCTGCGTCAGGGGTTAGGCGCCGTCTCGCCTGTCAAAAGCGGATAGGGGTTCACTACCCTTCCCTCGTCATACCAGTCGGCTTGCGGGCTTACGCGCTTGATCGCGAAATGAAGATGCGGCGCCTCTGGCGCGGCGTTGCCGGTGGATCCGACCGTGCCCAGACGCTCGCCCTCGGCCACGCGGTCCCCTTCCGCAAGGCCGGGCGCATAGGACTGCAAGTGCGCGTAGTAGTGGATCGTCCGGCGGTCGGGGGATCGCACGTAGATCGTGCGACCGCCATCATCCGACAGGAAGATCTGTTCCACGGTGCCGGGGGCTGCCGCCACGACCGGCGTGCCGGCCTCTGCCATGATGTCGATCGCCTGGTGCGTGCGATGCCCGTCACCCCGCGCGTCCTCGAAGCTGTCGGACAGGCTGTCACGCGCGACCCCCGCTACCGGCACGAGGAGTAATCCGCCTGCCGGTCGCGCAGGCCCATCCACGCTTGCGGATGCAGAGATTTCTTCCGCAGCAGGCGAAGCGGATGACGCGACGGGCGCTTCCGGCGCCGCATCTTCCGCCCCCTCGCTCGAACTGAGGTCCAGCAAGCCGCCGGTCGCAAGGAACCACGCCGCCGACGTGACCCCTGCGGTCAGCACGATCGTCAGCAGGCGGTCTGCGGTACCCATCGGTTTCCTGCCGCTCCGTCAGGCTTCGAAAACGACTTCGGTTTCGCTGTCGACCATCTGGCTGAGCCGCGCCGCGTCCCAGTTGGTGAGCCGGACGCAACCGCTGCTCTGAGCGCGCCCGATCGTTTCGGGGTCCGGCGTGCCGTGAATGCCGTAATGTTCCTTCGACAAATCGATCCAGACCACCCCGACCGGGCTGTTGGGACCCGGCGGCAGGGTATAGACCTCGCCGCTACCCTTCCCCAGCACTTCGGGGTCGTACTGGTAGTCCGGATTATATGCTTCGCCCACGATGTCCCAGTTGCCGATGGGCAGCGGAAACTGGCTCGACCCCGAGCTGACCGAGAACAGGGCGACCAGCTTCTCGCCCGAATAGGCCTTCAGCGTCTTGCCGGCCTTGCTGACGACGATGCGATCGACCTGCGGCTGCTCCGTCCCCACGCCAAGGCTGGCCAGCGTCCGCTGCCAGTCGCGGTCCTGGAGAGCGCCTGGCTCGATCCGGTCCGCGCCGATATTGGGAACCCTGATCTGCTGGCCTGCGCGAAAGATCGAACTGGATGCGCCGCTCGTGTCGGTGCCCGTCGAACTGGGCGAAGGAGACGGACTTGCCGCTGCCGATGCAGCGCCTGCCATTCCGGCAGGCTTTCCACCCGGATTGAGCGCCTGCAGGACCTCGATCGTCGTGTGGAAACGCTCCGCCACTTTCTCGTCCAGCGAGGTGTAGCCGAGACTGTCCAGCTCGGCCTGCGCCTCGGCGCTTTCCGGCATGTCGGTGTAGTCCACCCGGCCCCAGCTTTCCGGTATCGTCACCACACGCGTTGCCGGGATGCGATCCCACTGGGCCAGCGCCTGCCGCGTGGCATCGTCGAGTTCGCCCGAGGTTTTGAGCTCGTTGGCTTCCTGAAAGCCCATGAGTGCGTTCTTCGTGCTCATGCCCATCTTCCCGTCGATCACGCCCGGGCCGAAACCCTGCCGGTCCAGCACGACCTGCGCCTGCATCACGGGCCTGTCTTCGGGGTCGGCAATCGTATCACGGCGGTCCGCGGCGCTCGCATCGTCGCTGGATGCCATCGAGTCGGCCAGATTGTCGTCGCTATAAGTGTCGTATCCGTAATCTTCCCCCTGTTCGGCCGGGGCCTGCGCCTGGGTCGACTGGTCTTCCTGATCGGCATCGGTGCCGTTGAAACCGCAGGCGGCCAGCGCGAAGATCGAGCTGAGAACGAGAATTCGGCGCATTGAGGAAACTCCGGAAACGGGGCTTCAGCGCCCCTTCCGGCATTCAACTCACCGGCGGCGAAGAATATCCGCAAAAGCGGCGACGACTTCCGCCTCGTCGCCGTTCCAGACCGAACCCGAAACGGCGAGGAAGTCCGCCCCTGCCTTTACCAGCGGCGTAGCGTTCTGCGGCGTGATGCCTCCGATCGCCACGCAGGGTATCTCGAAGATTTCCGACCACCATTCCAGCATCTCCGGTTCGGGCCGGTGTTCCGATTCCTTGGTGGTACTAGGAAAGAATGCACCGAAGGCCACGTAATCGGCCCCTGCCTCTCCCGCTTCCATGGCAAGGTGGCGCGATGCATGGCAGGTCACCCCGATCTGCGCTTCCCGGCCGAGCTCTTCGCGCGCTTCCCGCGGATCGCCGTCCCGCTGTCCGAGGTGGACGCCGTCCGCGCCGAGCCGCTTGGCAAGCGCGACACTGTCGTTGACGATGAATGCGACCTCGCGCTCGCGGCAGATGGCGAGCAGCGGTTCGGCGAGCCGCGCAGCCTCGTGCTGGTCGATATCCTTCACCCTGAACTGGAAGGCGGCGACCGGATTGTCCGCCCCCAGCGCAACGAGCGCATTCGCCAGGCGAGCGGCGAAGCCTTCGTCGATGGTCGGGGGCGAAATGAGATAGAGCTGGCAGGGCGGGTTTTCTTGCATGGCGGCGCTCTATCGCCAGACGTCGCCCGCGCCAAGCGGGCCGCATTCAGCATCGCGAAAGCGGGCGGAGCGCCAGACTTCGCCGATGAAGAACACGATCCTCGCCTTGGCCGCTTTCTCGCTCGTCTCTGGATGCGCCGTCATCCCCGACGCTCCGAATGTCGATGGCAATGTCGCACCGGCGGGCTACCGGGTCTCGCTCGACCGGCCCGTCGCCGTGGGAGACGTAGTCGTCACGCCGAAGCGTGTGGTGGAAGACAGCCGCTGCGCCCAGAATGCGCGTTGCGTATGGGCCGGCCGGGTGATCGTGGAGACCCGTATCGACGGTGCGGGATGGCGGGATACGGCGAACATCGCGCTGGGCGAAACCTTCGCCACCCACGGACACGTAATCCGCCTGGCGTCCGTTTCTCCGGAAAAGACGGCCGGAGAGGAAACCGCCCCCGGCCGGTACTATTTCACCTACGAGGACGCGCGCTAGCCAGCTAGGGCTGGCGCGCGGTCAGGCAACGCTTGCCGCGTAGATTTCGTCGATGGCGCTCTCCAGCGCATCGTCGAACCGCGCGTCGTCCATATCCTTGCGCAGTTCTTCCAGCAGGGCACGGCTGAAGCTCGCGATCATGCCCTCGTTCTTCGCGAGCTCGGCGACCGCTTCCCCGCGCGAATAGCCACCGGACAGGGCGACGACGCGCAGCACCTTGGGATGCTGCGTCAGAGGGCGGTACAGGTTCGGCTCGCTCGGAATGGTCAGCTTCCACATGACCTGCTGCCCTTCGGGAACCCGTTCCAGCTGGTCGAGCGCTTCCGACAGGACCAGCGCCTCGGCTTGCGCCCGGCTCTCGCTCTTCAGGCTGACTTCCGGCTCGAGGATCGGCACGAGACCGTTGGAAAGGATTTGCAGGCCGAAATCCATCTGCTGCGAGATATTTGCCGCGATGCCCGTGCGGTCGGCCTCGTGAATGACCGATCGCATCTTCGTGCCGAAAACGCCCAGTTCGCGCGCGCGTGCGCAGATGGCATCCAGTTCGGGCATCGGCTTCATCAGCTGCACGCCGTTGTCCGTATCGTGCATCCCCTTGTCGACCTTCAGGAACGGGACGATACCCTTTCCTCGCAGGCGTTCGGGGATCGGCATTCCGTCCGCGTTGCAACCTTCCATGGTCTTTTCGAACAGGATCGCGCCGACGACCTTGTCCCCGGTGAAGCTGGGGCTCTCCACGATCCGGCAGCGCATTTCATGGATCCTGGCGAACATCTCCTCGTCGCCCTCCCATTCGCTGTCCGCGACGCCGTATCCCTGCAAGGCCTTGGGCGTCGAACCGCCCGACTGGTCCAGCGCTGCGATGAAACCGCGTCCGTCGGCCAGCTTGGCCCTCATTGCCTCGAAATCCATGGGTAATCCTTGTTGCGTGCATTCGTATGCGCGTAGCGCTTAGTCAGGCTGCCCCGGCGGGGCAACAGCGCGTGGTAACCTTTCCCGCACCGGGACGTTCGGAAAGCGTACGCGAAGGGAGACACACATGCTGAACGACCAACAAAAGACAATCTGCGAAGATGCGGGAATCGACTTTTCGGACCTGAAGGCGGTCCTGTTCAACGCGACTCTCAAGCACCCCTCGCAGCCTTCGCACACCGATACCCTGCTCGATGTCGTCGCCGAAATTTTCGAGATGCAGGGCGTCGGCGTGAAGCGGCACCGATTGACCGAATACGAGATCGCGCCGGGGGTCTATCCCGACATGACCGAGCATGGGTGGGACAAGGACGACTGGCCCAGATTGTCGCCCGACGTGTTCGATGCGGATATCCTGGTGCTCGGCACACCGATCTGGCTGGGGGAAAAGAGCTCCGTCGCCACCACGCTGATCGAAAAGCTTTACGCCCATTCGGGCGAGACCAACGACAAGGGCCAGTACGCCTTTTACGGCAAGGTCGGCGGGTGCGTGGTCACGGGCAACGAGGACGGGATCAAGCATGTCGGCATGGGCGTGCTCTACTCCCTCCAGCATGTCGGGTTCACCATCCCGCCGCAGGCCGATTGCGGCTGGGTCGGCGAGGCGGGCCCGGGACCTTCCTATGGCGACGACTGCGACGACGGCAGCCGCGCCGGATTCGACAACCAGTTCACCCAGCGCAACACGACCTTCATGGCGTTCAACCTGCTCCACGCCGCGCGGATGCTGAAGGATGCAGGAGGGTATCCCGCGGTCGGCAATGTGAGGTCGGACTGGGACGACGGGTGCAAGCCGGGATGGCCCAATCCCGAGCATCGCTGATACGGCTCAACCGCGCGGCGATACCTTGCGGATGATGCCGGTAAAGCTCAGCACCGGTTTGCCGTTCGCCGTGACAATACCGCGCGCGTAGATCGTCTTCCCACCTGCTCTGGTGACTTCGCCGCGCGCTTCGATCAGGTCCCCTGTCCGTGCCGCGTCCAGGAAATCGCTGGTCATGCTCATGGTCACGCCATGCGAGCCGGCCAAGGCTTCGCGCGCGATGGTGAAGATCGCGCTGTCGGCGAAGGTCATCAGGCAGCCGCCATGCATGAAGCCGGCACCGTTCATATGGCGCGGTTCCGCGCGGAACGCGACGACCGGCCGCCTGTCATCGTCGATGCGTTCGTAGAAGGGTCCGGCGCGCTGTTCGAACGCGTCGGACTGCCACATCTGCCATCCGGCGAACTCGCCGCTGTCCACATCGACGAGACCGCCGCCCGGCCCGACTTGTTCGCCGACGGCTTCGTTCTCGCTCACGATCGCAACGCCGCCACACCCGGCAGTTCGCGACCTTCCATCCATTCTAGGAAAGCGCCGCCGGCCGTTGAAACGAAAGTGAAATCGTCCTTCACACCGGCGTGGGCGAGCGCGGCCACGGTGTCGCCGCCACCGGCCACGGATGTCAGCGACCCGTCCTGCGTCAGGGCCGCCGCGGTCCGCGCGAGGGCGACGGTCGCCTCGTCGAAGGGCGAGGTTTCGAAGGCCCCGAGCGGACCGTTCCACACGAGGGTGCGGCACGTCTTGAGGACGTCGGCCAGCGCTTCCACCGCTTGCGGTCCGATGTCGAGGATCATCTCGTCTTCGGCGACCTCGTGGACGTTGCAGACCCGCCGGGAAGGCGGATCGGGTGCGAATTCCTTGGCGACGACCACGTCGTAGGGGAGATGGACCGTGCAGCCGGCATGGTCGGCCTTGTCCATGATGGCGTTCGCCGTGTCGGTCAGGTCGTGCTCGCACAGGCTCTTGCCCACGTCGACGCCGCGCGCCGCGAGGAAGGTATTGGCCATCCCGCCGCCGATGATGAGATGCCGTACCTGGCCGACGAGGTGCTGCAGCACATCGAGCTTGGTGGATACCTTGGCCCCGCCGACGACTGCCGCGACCGGGGGTTCCGGATTGCCCAGCGCCGCGTCCAGCGCCTTCAGTTCCGCTTCCATCGCTCGACCGGCATAGGCCGGCAGGCGATGGGCCAGGCCTTCGGTACTGGCATGGGCGCGGTGCGAGACGGAGAACGCATCGTTCACGTAGAAGTCGCCGTGCGCGGCGATGGCGTCCGCGAATGCGGGATCGTTCGCTTCCTCGCCCGGCCAGAAACGGACATTGTCGAGCAACCCGATGTCCCCGTTACGCAGGATTCCGATCGCCTGTTCGACCACCGGCCCGGACACTTCGGGCACGAACATGATCTCGGAGCCGAAGACCTCCTCGACATCGCCCTGCACGAAGCTGGTGCTCATCGTCGAGTGACGCTGGCCATTCGGCCGACCGAAATGGGCGACGAGGAGGACCTTGGCGCCCTTCTCGCACAATTCCATGACGGTCGGCTTCGCGGCCTCGGCCCGTGTCACGTCTGTCGCCGAGCCGTCCTGCATGGGCAGGTTGAGGTCGACCCTGACGAGAGCGACCTTGCCCGCGACGTCGCCCAGATCGTCCAGTGTCTTGAAGGAGGTCATCGCGCTGTTCCTCAGATGAGGCCGGCCATCACCCCGGCGGTGTCGATCATACGATTGGAGAAGCCCCATTCGTTGTCGTACCAGCTGACCACGCGGGCGAGCTTGCCTTCCATGACGCTGGTTTCCAGGCTGTCGATCGTGGAGCTGGCCGGCTGGTGGTTGAAATCGCTGCTGACGAGCGGCTGGTCGGTGTAGTCGAGCACGCCTTTCAGCGCACCCTCGCTGGCGGATTTCAGCGCCCCGTTCAGCTCCTCGACGCTGGTGTCGCGCTGCGGCGTGAAGACCAGATCGACCAGGCTGACATTGGCCGTCGGCACACGGACCGAGCTGCCGTCCAGCTTCCCGTTGAGATCCGGCAGGACGAGCCCGACAGCCCGGGCGGCGCCCGTGGTGGTCGGGATCATGTTCTGCGCACCGCCCCGCGCCCGGCGCATGTCGGAATGCATCTGGTCGAGCATACGCTGGTCGTTGGTATAGCTGTGGATCGTGGTCATGAAGCCACGCTCGATCCCCACGGTCTCGTGCAGGACCTTGGCCATCGGCGCGAGGCAGTTGGTGGTGCAGCTCGCGTTGGAAACGATGACATCATCTTTCGTCAGCGTCTCGTGATTGACGCCGTAAACGATCGTCGCCGAGACGTTCTTCGCCGGCGCGGAGATCAGGACGCGCTTCGCGCCAGCCTTCAGATGCGGTTCGGCGGCCTCGTGGCTCTGGAAGAAGCCGGTGCATTCGAGGACGATGTCGATGCCCTGCTCGCCATGCGGAAGGTTGCCCGGATCGCGTTCGCTCGTGACCTGGATGGTCTTGCCGTTGACGGTAATGGTGTTCTCGCCGGTTTCTACCGTGCCGGGGAATCGGCCATGCGTACTGTCGTACTGGAACAGCAGGGCATTCGACTTGGTGTCGGCGAGGTCGTTGATGCTGACCAGTTCGAGATCGTGGTCATCACGCTCCAGAATTGCGCGCGCGACGAGGCGCCCGATACGTCCGAATCCGTTGATTGCAACCTTCGTCGCCATGTGAAGAACCTCCGATTACGATTTGATCTTGTTCATGATTTTGGGGACGATCGCGTCCACCGTGAAGCCGAATTTCTCGAATAGGTCGGGTGCCGGTGCAGACGCGCCGAAGCGATCCAAGCCGATGGTGAGACCGTTCGCCATCGTGTAGCGCTCCCAGCCCAGCGTCGCGCCCGCCTCGATCGAAACGCGCAGGATTTCGTCCGGCCCGACATTCGGCAGCAGGTCCGCCTTGTAAGCCTCGTCCTGCTGCTCGAAGAGCTCCATCGACGGCATCGAGATCACGTCTGCGCCTACGCCCTTCGCCTCGAGGTCCTTCGCGACATCGAGCGCCAGCGAAACCTCCGAGCCTGTCGCGATCAGGATAACCTTGCGCGCGCCCTCAGCCGACTTGAGGCGATAGGCGCCCTTCGCGGACAACATGTCCCCATCGTGGCGCAGTTGCGGCAGGTTCTGACGCGTAAGGCAAAGCACCGAAGGCGTATCGGCATCGCGGAGCGCCAGCTGCCAGCATTCCGCCGTTTCGACGATGTCCGCCGGACGGAACACGTTGAGGTTCGGAATCAATCGCAGGCTCATGACCTGTTCGATCGGCTGGTGGGTCGGGCCATCCTCGCCAAGGCCGATGCTGTCATGGGTCATGACATAGATGACACGGGTCTGCTGCAAGGCCGACAGGCGGATGGCATTGCGGCAATAATCGCTGAAAATCAGGAACGTACCGCCGTATGGTATCACGCCGCCGTGCAAGGCCATGCCGTTCATGGCCGCCGCCATGCCGAATTCGCGAATGCCCCAGTAAAGGTAGCGTCCCGAATAATCGTGGGCCGTGAAAGGTCCGATATCGCCGGCCTTGGTGTTGTTGGATCCGGTCAGGTCCGCGCTTCCGCCGATGGTCTCGGGAACCACCGGGTTTATGACGCCGAGCGCCAGTTCGGACGCCTTGCGCGTCGCGACCTTCTGGTCGCCCGAAAGCCAGTTCGCAAATTCGGTCTCGGCGGCCGCCATGTCGGGCAGGTCGCCGGCCATGCGACGGCGGAATTCGTCCGCGCGATCATGTCCCGAGAGGCGCTCTTCGTAGTCCCGTCGGGCTGATTTTCCGGCCTCGCCGGTCGCGCGCCAGGCGTTCAGGATGTCCTGCGGGATGTCGAAGGGCTCATGGTTCCAGCCCAGCGCCTGGCGGGCTGCCGCGATCTCGTCGTCGCCCAGCGGTGCGCCGTGGGTGGCGGACGTGCCCTGCTTGTTCGGAGCACCCTTCCCGATGACGGTGCGGCATACCACCAGGGACGGTTTCCCGGTCTCGTCCCGCGCTTCCTGCAGGGCCCGGTCGATATCGGCGAAATCGTGCCCGTCGCATTCTGTCACGTGCCATCCGGTGGCGCGATAGCGTGCCGGAATGTCCTCGCTCGTCGAAAGGTCGGTCGATCCGTCGATCGTGATCGCGTTGCTGTCGAACAGGACGTTGAGGCGCCCCAGCCTGTGATGCCCGGCAAGGCCGATCGCTTCGTGGTTCACGCCTTCCATCAGGCAGCCATCGCCCGCGATCACCCAGGTCCGATGATCCACCAGATCGTCACCGTAGACCGCGTTCAGATGCCGTTCCGCCATCGCCATGCCGACGGCCATCGCCAGCCCTTGGCCGAGCGGCCCCGTCGTGCATTCGACGCCGTCCAGCAGGAAATTCTCGGGATGGCCGGCACACGGGCTGCCAAGCTGGCGGAAATTGCGGATATCGTCCATCGTCGGACGCTCGTAGCCTGACAGGTGCAGGAGCGCGTAGATCAGCATCGAGCCGTGGCCCGCGCTCAGGACGAAGCGGTCACGGTCGGCCCAGTCCGGTGCCGAGGGATCGAACTTCAGATATTTGGACCAGAGCACCGTGGCGACGTCGGCCATGCCCATCGGCATGCCGGGATGGCCCGAATTCGCAGCCTGGACCGCGTCCATACTCAGGGCCCGGATCGCATTGGCCATGGGCTGAAGGCGCGCGGTGTCGAGTGTCATCTGGCGTGGTGCTCCTGCGGATCGCGCCGCTTCGCGCGGCGCACGATTCGTGCCGGCGCGAGCCTTCGCGGACGGGCGCACTCAGGTCAACCTACCCTGCCGCGCGGGCCCTGCTTCCATCCGTATGAGAGGGTTTATCAACAGGCATCGCCAACCCTTTGCGCAGGCGTAAAACTTGCGATAAATGATGCCGGATGGAAACGGGGCAGGACGAACACAGGGTCGAACTGGCGGTCCGCCGGATCGAGGAAGCGCTCGCCCGGATTTCCGCCGCAGCCGAGAAGACGCCTGCGGCAGTGCCCGCATCCATATCGGCGTTTGTCGAAAAGCATGAGAGCCTGCGCGAGACCGTGGCCACGAACCTGCGTGCCCTCGACGAACTGATCGCGGAGCTCGAACCGTGAGCGAGGTGCGCCTCAATATCGGCGGTCGGCCCTACACGATCGCATGCGGACCGGGCGAGGAAGAACACGTCGCGGGCCTTGGGGCCCTCCTGCAAGAGAAGTTGGACCAGTTGGGCGGTGCGCTGTCCGTCCAGGAATCGCAGAACCTGCTGTTCGCGGCCCTCTATGTTGCTGACGAGTTGGTAGAGTCGCGCACGAAGCTGGAAGCGGCCGAAAAGGCGCGCGAAAAAGCCGCGGCCGGCGAGGAAGAAGCCCGTTCGGAAGCGCAGGAAGCGAATACCAGGCTGGTCGATCTTCAGAAGCGGCTCGAGGAAGCCGAATCGGAGGCCGCAAAACTGGCGGGAGAAGCCCAAGAACTGCGGGCAAACCCCGCTCCGGCGATCTCCGCCGACCACCACGATGAGCTGGGCCTGGCGCTGGAGCGTTTTGCAGGTTTGCTCGAAGATTGCGCCGACAAGCTTGAGGGCAAGGCGCAGACTTCCTAGATTGGCATTGGCGGGACTGCCCGGCACGAGCCGTTTGTGAACATCCCTGAGGCTATAAGCAATCCAAGGGAGCTGTCCCTGTCCTGGAACACGGGTTCGTCCCGGGAACCGGGATATACGGCGCCCACCTGACGTTTAGGCGTCAGAGGATTTCCCGGAAAACGACCCATGGTGGTTCCGCCACTTCCTGATGCGAGAGGCACGTGAAAGACAAGACCGAGCTTCGTGATATGCTGCGCGCCCGGCGCCGCGAGCATGTGGCCGCCCTGCCCGAAAGCACGCGCGCCCTTATCCTCCACCGCCCGCCCGCCCCGCTGCTCGACCTGATACCGGCAGGGGCAGTCATCGGGACGTACCACGCCACCGCCAACGAAGCGCCGGCCGGTGGCTACACCCGGTTCTTCAGCGAAGCGGGTCATACCGTTGCACTCCCGTATTTCGAGACGGCAGACGCGGTCATGGACTTCCGCATTCATTCCGATCCTTTCGGGGAAACCGATCTGGAAGCAGCCCCGTTCGGAGCGCTGCAACCCGGGCCGCAAGCCGAAGCCGTTGTTCCCGATGTGCTGATCGCACCGCTGATCGGTTTCACGGCAGCCGGGGAGCGGCTCGGACAGGGCGGCGGACATTACGACCGCTGGCTGGCCGATCATCCCGGGACCCGCGCGATAGGCCTCGCCTGGGATTGCCAGCTGGTCGACGAACTGCCCACGGAGGCGCACGATATGCCCATGACCGCGATCGTCACCCCTACCCGCCTCTACGGGCCGTTCTGATGCGCACGGAGCCCACATGGCGCATTCCGGTCGGCATCGGCGGGTTGCTGGTCGGTCTGATCGTCTACGGCGTCCTGATCGCCCGGTACGTCCCTGAACTGATCGGGGGATGGCACGTGGCGCTGCAGACCGTGGTCTATCTCGTGCTGGGTCTTGCGTGGCTGCTGCCGCTCGGCAGGTTCCTCGCGTGGATGGAAACCGGGAACTGGAGCGAGCGCTCGCGGGACTGAACGTCCGCGGCTCCAACCTTCCAGCGATGTGCCAAAAATGGCGCGAGTGACGGGACTCGAACCCGCGACCTCCGGCGTGACAGGCCGGCGCTCTAACCAACTGAGCTACACCCGCACAGCGCTATGTTTGCGCGGGAGCGGTGCCGTTAGGCGAGGCTCGCAAACGTGTCAACGGCCTGGGGCCGGGAAAAGTGCATGTGGGATGGTAAGGTCGCAATTAACCATATCTTGGTGTGTTTGCGTCACTCGCGGTGCCGGCCGTCCAGCAAGGACGGTCGATCGTATCGGGGGCATCGTTTCATGCGCAAGACGCTTGTTCTGGGCTGCGTCGCCAGCCTTTTCGCGACAGGGGTTGCCGCGCAATCGGCAATCGAGATCCAGCGGGCGGTCTACCTGCAAAAGAAGACCCAGCAGGCAGGTAGGATCGTGCATTCGCTCGAACCGGCCGAACGCCTAAGGCGCGGCGACAGCGTGGTGCTGATGCTCGAATGGAGCGCGCCCGGTCGCAGCAGGAGCTTTGCCGTAAGCAGCCGTGTTCCGCGAGATCTCGCCTTCCAGCGATCGAACGGCCGGCAGGCGGAAGTCTCGGTCGACAACGGACGCAACTGGGGCCGTCTCGGCGTGCTCCGCACGGGAGCGCGCAAGGCTGCGCCCGAAGACGTGACTCACGTCCGGTGGATGGTCAGCGACGCGGAAGCCGCCTTCGGAAGCGGCATGATGACCTACAGCGCGATCGTGCGCTGATTTAGTCCGCCAGCAGCAGAACGGGCGACTCGATCAGTTTCTTGAGCGCCTGCACGAAGCTGGCCGCATCCCATCCGTCCACGACGCGGTGATCGCAGCTGATCGAGATATTCATCAGCTTGCGCTTCTCGAGCCGCTCTCCGCCCATCCCGTCGGGAACGAACATCGGCCGCTCGACGATCTTGTTGGGTCCGATGATGGCGACTTCGGGCCGGTTGATGACGGGCGTCGTCGCAATGCCGCCCAGCGGGCCGAGCGAGGTGACCGTCAGCGTACCGCCGCTCAGTTCCTCGCTCTTCGCGGTCCCGTTGCGAGCAGCGTCGGCCAGGCGCCAGATTTCGCTCGCCAGTTGCCAGACATTGCGGCTCTGCGCGTCGCGGATGACCGGCACCATCAGGCCCGCATCGGTCTGCGCCGCCATGCCCATATGGACAGCCCCGTGGCGCGTCACCACGCCCGCCTCGTCGTCGTAGCGGGCGTTGATCATGGGGAATTCCGGCAGCGTTTTGCAGATCGCGGTGATCAACAGCGGCAGAATCGTGAGTTTCGGCTTGTCCCCGCGATTGGCGTTCAGTTGCGCGCGCATCGCTTCGAGTTCGGTGACATCGACTTCCTCCACGTAGGAAAAATGCGGGATGTTCCGCTTCGATGCAGCCATGTTCTCGGCAATGCGGCGGCGCATCCCGATGACCTTGCGCTCTTCATCCTCGCGTCGCGGGGCGGCGCCGGTAAATCCGGAATTGTAAGACAGGAACTGGTCGAGATCGCCGTGTCGGACGCGATTGCCTTCTGCAGGCTTCACTTCCGACAGATCGAGGCCGAGTTCCTTCGCCCTTTTGCGCACTGCAGGTGAAGCGAGGACCTTGGCCACATCGGCCTTTTCCCGGGCCGGGGGCGTGGGCTGCGACGGAGCGGGTTCCGGATCGGCCGCCATGGCATCGTCCGCATCCGACGCATCCGGGTTCTCGACTTCGATCCGCTCTTCCACATCTCCGGATTTCGGGGCGGGCGCCGGCGTTTCGGCGGGTGGATCGTCCTTGGCAGGAGCCGCGTTTTCCTCGGCAACGTCTTCGGGAACTTCCCCTTCGACTTCGATCACGAGAAGCATCGCACCGACCGAAATGACGTCTCCCGGCTCGCCGGCAATTTCGAGGACCTTGCCGTCGACGGGACTCTCGATGTCGATCGTCGCCTTGTCGGTCATCACGTCGACCAGATGCTGGTCCTCGGCAACAGTGTCGCCGACCTTGATGTGCCAGTCGACGATTTCCGCCTCGGCCACGCCCTCGCCCACGTCGGGCATGTTGAAGGTGAATTTCGCCATCGGGTCAGTCCTTCAGAATCTTGTCGATCGCCTCGCCGATGCGGACGGGGCCGGGGAAATAGGCCCATTCGAGGCTATGGGGATACGGGGTGTCGAAGCCGGTGACACGCTCCACCGGGGCTTCGAGATGATAGAAACAGCGTTCCGTCACGAGAGCCGACAGCTCGGCGCCGAAACCGGCAGTACGGGTGGCTTCGTGGACGATCAGGCAGCGTCCAGTGCGCTCGACCGATTGCTCGATCGCTTCGATGTCGAGCGGGACCAGCGTTCGCAGGTCGAGGATATGGGCTTCCACGCCCTTCTGGCGGCAGACTTCCTCGACCACGTGCACCATAGTGCCGTAGGCAAGGACGGTCAGCTGCTCGCCTTCGGTGACCGTGCGCGCCTTGCCGAGCGGTATCCGGTAGTATTCTTCCGGCACCACGCTGTCGCGATGCTTCTTCCAGGGCTGGACGGGCTTGTCGTAATACCCGTCGAAAGGCCCGTTATAGATCCGCTTCGGCTCGAAGAAGATGACCGGATCGTTGTCCTCGATCGCCGCGATAAGGAGGCCTTTCGCGTCGTACGGCGTCGAAGGGATCACCGTCTTCAGACCGGAGACGTGCGCAAAGATGGCTTCCGGGCTCTGGCTGTGGGTCTGGCCGCCGAAGATACCGCCCCCGAAGGGCGAGCGCACCGTTAGCGGCGCGATATATTCTGCCGCCGAGCGATAGCGCAGCCGCGCCGCTTCGCTGATCAGCTGGTCGAGGCCGGGATAGATGTAGTCGGCGAACTGTATTTCTGGCACCGGACGCAGGCCGTAGGCACCCATGCCGACGGCCACGCCGATAATCCCGCATTCGGAGATCGGCGTATCGAACACGCGCGTCTTGCCGTGCTTTTCCTGCAGGCCCGCGGTGCAGCGGAACACGCCGCCGAAATAGCCAACATCCTCCCCCATGATGATGACGTCCGGATCGCGCGTCAGCATCGTGTCGAGCGCGTCGTTGATAGCCTCGATCATGTTGAGGCGGCGTTCGCTCCCCTGCTCCGTGGCGGGGGCTTCCTGTGTGGTGCTGTCGCTCATTCGAAGGGGGGCTTCTCGGGAAATTTGATCTTGCGTTCGTGGGTCGCCTGCGCGGCCTGTTCCTGCAGGTGCCAGGGCAGATCCTCGAACACGTCCTCGAACATGGTGCGGAACGGGTGGTGGAGGCCATGGCCGAGGATGCCGTTCTTCTCGGCTTCCTTGGTGGTCGCCTTGACCTTCTCCATGCAATCCTTGTCGAGCTGTTCCTGCCGCTCCTCGTCCCACTCCCCGAGCGCTATGAGATGCTTCTTCAGGCGCATCACCGGATCGCCCAGCGGCCATTCCTCGCGCTCGGTCGCGCTGCGATAGCCGGACGGATCGTCGGAGGTCGAATGGCCCTCCGCGCGATAGGTGAAATACTCGATGAGCGTCGGGCCGGCGTTGGCGCGTGCCCGGTCGGCAGCCCACTTCTGGGTGGCATAGACGGCGAGCGGATCGTTCCCGTCCACCCGCATGCCGGCAAGGCCGTATCCGAGGGCACGCGCCGCGAAAGTCGTGCGCTCCGCCCCGGCAAACCCGCTGAAGCTGCTGATCGCCCACTGGTTGTTGATGACGTTGAGAATGACCGGCGCGTTGTAAACGGTCGCGAAAGTGCAGGCGGAGTGGAAATCACCTTCCGCCGTACTGCCTTCGCCCACCCAGGTCGCGGCGATCCGGCTGTCGCCCTTGATGGCGCTCGCCATCGCCCATCCCACCGCTTGCGGCGTCTGGGTGGCGAGATTGCCGCTGATCGAGAAGAAACTGTGCTCCCGGCTCGAATACATGATCGGCAGCTGCCGGCCCTTCAGCTTGTCGCCCTTGTTCGAGTAGATCTGGTTGATCATCTCGATCAGGGGATAGCCGCGCGCGATCAGCACACCCTGCTGGCGATAGCTGGGAAACACCATGTCGTCGCTGGCAAGTGCCATCGCGGCGGCGACGCTGGTCGCCTCCTCCCCGGTGCACTTCATGTAGAAGCTGGTCTTGCCCTGCCGCTGCCCGCGGAACATCCGCTCGTCGAAAGCCCGCACGAGGGCAAAATGCCCGAGCATTTCGCGCAGAGTTTCCGGATCCAGCTTGGGATCCCACGGTCCGTGCGGCATGTCGTCATCGCCAAGGACCCGGATCAGGTCGTGACACAGGATCGCCGTCTCGTTCGCATGGCATGCCTCGTCGGGACGCGCTTGCTCTCCGGGCTGGGTAATCCTGAGGTGGGAAAAGTCGACCGCATCACCCGGCCTGAACTTCGGTTCGGGCACGTGCAGCGACAGCGCCGGTTTGTTGTGGCCTTGTGGCCCCTCGGCCATGTCTCGTCTCCCAACGCGGAAATTTCTTATGGGCGTTATTTTATTTCAAGCGCGCCTACCGGTCAACAGGCGCGTCAGACAGCGACCGGAGCCTTTATCGGCGCGTGCGGCGTGTAGCCGCTCACTTCGAAATCCTCCATCCGGTAATCGAAGATGGATGGCGGCTTCCTCATAATGGCAAGCGTCGGGCGCCCGACCGGTTCCCGGCCCAGCTGCTCTTCGATCAGCTCGGCGTGGTTGAGATAGAGATGCGTGTCTCCCCCCATCCACACGAGCTCGCCCGGTTCCAGGTCCGTTTGCTGCGCCATCATTCGCGTCAAGAGGGCAGCCGACCAGAGATTGAACGGCAGTCCCAGCGCAACGTCGCAACTGCGCTGGTACAGCGCGCAGTTCAGTTTTCCGTCGCCGACATGGAACTGGTAGCTCTTATGACACGGCGGCAGTGCCATCGCGCCCAGTTGCGCCACGTTCCAGCCCTCGATGATGTGGCGGCGACTGCCGGGATTGGTGCGCAGGCTCTCGACCACCTCGGCGACCTGGTTGATCCCCTCGCCCGGCTCGTAAAGCCCGTCCTTGCGATAGCGGTAGGTCGGCCAGTCCACCCATTGCTTGCCGTAAACCGGCCCCAGATCGCCCCATCGATCCGCGAACGCTTCATCCTCCGCGATCCGTGCGACAAAATCTTCGAGCGAGATCGGGTCCCCGCTTTCACGGACGTAGCGCGCGTGCGGCCACTCGTTCCAGATCTTCACGCCCTGCAGGACGAGCGGGCGGATATTCGTGTCGCCGGTCAGGAACCACAACAGTTCGCGGGTCGCCGTCTTCCAATAGACTCGCTTGGTCGTGACCAGCGGCATTGCGCCATCCGCAAGGTCGCACCGAAGCATGGTGCCGAAAATCGACCGTGTCCCGATTCCCGTGCGGTCGACGCGCTCGTCCCCTTGCGTCCAGATACGGCGCATGAGGTCGAGATAGGCGTAGTCGAGCTGCGAGGTGGCCGATTCCATGGCGGGAAGCCTTAACCGCAAAAACGCCGCTTGCCACCCCGGACCCATGCAGCTAGAGGGCGCGCCTTGCCTCGACCCGCACAGGCCTTCGCGCCGGCGGGACCGACACGGTCGGGGAGTAGCTCAGCCTGGTAGAGCACTGTCTTCGGGAGGCAGGGGCCGGAGGTTCGAATCCTCTCTCCCCGACCAATTTTTCCATTCAGATTTTTTTACGACCGAACCTGCATCGCAGGTTCGGGAGCTCTTTGCGTACGAATCCGCGTTTTTTTACGTAGGGGCAAGGCCGAAAAGGGCGATATTTCTTAACGGAGCTTTAGCCCTGTTGCTGAACCCTATCAGCCTCGCATCCGAATGAGGCAAGGCCGCTGAAATCAGCCGTTTTGTAGTCCAGCCCAAGAGCTGCCACGCAAGTCCCCAAGCATTCGCCCTTCAACTACCTCTTAACCTTTGACGGTTACTTGAGGCGGCATGACACGTATCACGCCCGTCGCGCGGTTCGCTTTGGCCGCCTCCGCCCTGCCCTTCGTGGCGCTCGCGCAACCCGCATTCGCCGAGGGTGTGCCCGCTGGCACGTCGATCGACAACACGGCCGAAGCGACCTACACGGTCGGCGGCCAGACCGTCACGGTTCCGTCGAACACGGTTTCGATCACCGTGGACGAAATCCTCGATGTCGTCGTGACGTCGCTGGACGGCGGCAATGTCGCCCTGACGAACAACGGCGCGGTACTCACCTTCCAGGTTACGAACACCGGAAACGGTCCGGAAGCCTTTAATATCGACGTCGATCCGGCGATCGCGGGCGACGATTTTGATCCGGCGATTATCCGTATCGCTTACGACAGCGACGGCAACGGGATTTACGAAGCCGGCGTAGATGCCGAGATCGCGCTGGGCGGCGCCACGCCGGAAATCCCGGCAGACGGCTCGCTTCGCATCTTCGTCATCACCGATTTCGGTCCGAATACCCCGCAGGACGGCCAGACCGCCGACGTTCGTCTGACGGCGACCGCAGCCACGGGCAATGGCGCGCCCGGCACTGTTTTCACGGGCGACGGCGCGAACGGAACGGACGCAGTCATCGGTTCTTCTACCGCGCAGGACGACGATCTGGCCACGCTGCTTGCGCAGCTTGCCGCCGTAACCCTCTCCAAATCGGCAGTAATTTCCGATCCGTTCGGCGGTAGCCAGCCCGTACCCGGGGCTACCGTTACTTACAGCCTCGTCGCGAGCGTCGCCGGTTCGGCTTCCATCGCCGACCTGGTCGTGAACGACCCGATTCCGGCCAACACGACCTATTCGCCAAACACGCTCACCCTGGGTGGCGCGACGCTGACCGATGCCGCCGACGCCGATGCCGGCCAGGCGGGAAGCACGGGCATTTCGGTCGACCTTGGAACGGTGGCCGGCGGCGAAAGCCGGACGATCACCTTCCAGGTGACCATCGAACAGTAATTTCAGCACGAAGGATCGCACCATGTTCAACCGCTATCTCCTCGGCGCTCTCGCCTTCGCGGCCGTTTCCTCGCCTGCATTCGCGCAGGAGCGTCCCATTTCGCTCGAAACGGACGTTTTCCTCGTCCAGCAGACCGAAAACGGCGTCGACCTGGCCGAAGCGACCAGCGTCGTACCGGGCGATATCCTGCAGCTCAGCACGAAATACGCGAACAACACGGGCCAGACGGTGACGAACTTCGTCATCAAGACGCCTGTCCCCTCGAACGTACTTATCGCCGGCGAATCGCTCGCCGAGCTGGAAGTGTCGGTCGACGGCGGAACGGTCTGGGGACCTGTTTCCGCGCTCACCATCACGATGGAAGACGGCACGGAACGCCCCGCCAATGCGGGCGACGTGACCCATGTCCGCTGGATACTCGCGGAGCTGGCCCCGGATCAGACCGGATCGGTCAGCTATCGCGCAACCGTGAAATAGCACGGAAAAAGAGGGGGTTGCGGGGGCTTTCTTACCCGAAATCCCAAGGAAAAGAGGAGTTTCGGGCCGGGCGCTGACCAAACCGGGCCGGAAAAACCGCGACCTGTCAAAAGGCGGGCGCTTTCGGTCAAAATGCAACGGAGGTTAAAGTGAAGAACACTCTGCTTACCGGAAGCGCAATCGGAATGGTTGTGGCTTCCCTCGCCATTGCTGCCCCTGCGGCGGCGCAATCCACTCCGGTGGGCACGCAGGTCGGTGAGACGATCCGCAACACCGTGACCGTGAACTATACGGTCGGCGGCGTCGCGCAGGATCCGGAAACGGACGACGATATCGTGGCGCTCGACCGCAAGGTCGATCTCACGCTCGTTCGTCTGGACAATACGGCAACGCAGGTCAGCCCCGGTGCCCAGAACCAGGCGGTTTCCTTCCAGCTTACCAACCTGTCGAACGACGTCCTGGACTTCGCGCTCGACGCGGACAACGTTGCCAACGGTACCGCGTCCGAGCTTACTCCGGGCGAGAACGACAATTTCGACGTGAACGGTGGCTTCACCTATTATCTCGACAATGGCGACGGCATCTTCAACGCGGCCGACGACACGGTTATTACCTATGTCGACAACCTGGCCTCTGGAGATTCCCGGATCATCCATGTCGTGTCGAACATCCAGACCGGCCTGACGAACAACGATCGTGCAGCCATCGAACTGACGGCGACGGCGCGCGACAGCGGCCAGACCCTGACGTACAACGCGACGACGTTCGAATACGACGTAACCGCGACCGGTGCAGGTACCCTCGGTGGCGTGCTGACGCAGGCCGGCGCCAACTCGGCCGATCCGCTCGCGATCGACACGGTGTTCGCCGATACCGACGCGAACGGCCAGATCGCGCGTGACGGTGCGGCGTTCGATACGGATGACTACCTCGTCTTCACCGCCGGCATCATCGCCGCGAAGTCGAGCCGTATCGTGGCCAGCCCGATCCCGGGCGACACCTCGGGCACGAACATCCCGGGCGCGACCATCGAATACTGCATTCTGGTCACGAACGCCGCGGGCGGTGCCGATGCGCAGGCGGTCACCATCACCGACGTCCTGCCGGGCGAAGTCACCTACGAAAGCGCCTATGGCGTGCGCGTGGGCGGTGCCGATTGTGCGACGCCGGGTCCCAATACGGGCACGGAAACGGGCGGCACGGTCACAGGCACGATCGGTACGGTTCCGGCCGGCCAGTCGCGTTCCGTGATCTTCCGCGCGCTCATCGACTGATAAGAACGGTGGAGGGGCGCGTGCAAGCGCGCCCCTCGCCTACCGCCACTCCGGTGGCAGCAGGACCATGACATTCACGAATCGCCTTTTTCGCGCCGGTATGGCGGCCCTTGCCGGGCTGGCCACGCTGAGCGCATCGGGACTGGCCCAGGCCCAGACGGTCGAGAACGTCGCCACTGCCACATGGCAGGACGGCGACCGGACGATTACCGTCGAATCCAACAGGGTCAGCTTCGATATCGCGCCCGCATCGCAGGCGCGGCTGACGACGTTCGTCCCCCTTCCGGGCGCGGGACAGCCGGTCGGCCTGGAAGCAAGTTACTGCACGAATTCGCAAGGCTCGGCCGTTCCGAGCATCGTCGGGCCCGGTAGCGGCCCCGACACGAACATCGCGCCCACCGAAACGCTGCGCGTGGGCCAGACGCTGGTCGTGCGTATCGATGCCGCCGCCGCGAACACCAATTCCGCCGCCAAGGACCGCCTCTCGCTTCGCGTGACCGCGCCCCATGGCGATGTCGAGCGCCTGACGGCGGTCGAGAGCGACGTCGATAGCGGCATTTTCTATGCCACCGTCGCCACCATACCTTTCCCCCCGCCCTTCAGCGCCGGCGATTGTCGCCTGAGCCTGCAGAATGGCGATACGGTGGACATCTCGGCTTTCGTCGCCGGGCGCGACACGCCGTTCCTCATCGGGGCGGTGGACGTGCTGGCCGATCCGTTCGGCCTGGTGTTCGACAGCCTCGACGGCCGCCCTGTCGACGGTGCGCGCGTCACCATTGTCGATGCGGTCACCGGCCAACCGGCGCAGGTTTTCTCCTTCGACGGAGTGACGCCGTGGCCTTCGACCGTCATCACGGGCACCAGTGTGACCGACGGCAGCGGCCTGACCTTCGACCTGCTGCCGGGCGAATACCGCTTCCCGCTCGTCGCATTCGGCAATTACCGCCTGCGCGTCGAGCCGCCCTCCCCCTACACCGCGCCCTCGGACGCGCCGCCGGGCCAGATTGCGAACCTGACGGATCCGCAGGGCCAGCCCTTCGACATCAGCGACGCGTCCTATGGCGGCGTGTTCGCGGTCGACAGCCCGATACCCGTCCGGGTCGACATTCCCGTCGATTCTCCCGGCGGCGACGTGACGATCATCAAGACCGCTTCGCGCGACATTGCGGAGCCGGGCGATGCGATTTTCTACACCGTCAACGTGCGCAACAACGACCGGAGCCGCCCGACGAGCGAGCTGACGCTTACCGACGACGCGTCATTCGGCCTGCGCCTGCGTGCCGAATCCGTTCGGATCGACGGCGAACCGAGCCCCGAGGGTGCTCTGACGCCGGCTGCCGACGGTCGTGGTTTCTCGCTCTTCCTGGGCCGTCTGGGCGCCGGCGAGACCCGCCGCGTGACCTACGCCATGGGCGTGCGTGACGACGCACCTGTCGGTGAAGCGCTCAATCGGGCGGTCGTAACCTCCCCAGGTGCCGATCCGGTCGAAACCGAGGCGAATGTCCGCATCCAGCGCCGCAGCATTGCGGAACGCATGACCATCATCGGCCGCGTGGTCGACGGTGCCTGCGGTCGCCCCGAGGATGCCCGCGGCATTCCGGGCGTGCGGGTCATGCTGGAAGACGGCAGCTTCGCGATCACCGATTACGAGGGCCGCTATCACTTCGAAGGCGTCGTCCCGGGCAACCATGTCGTCCAGGTATCGCGCTACACCCTGCCGGAAGGCGGAGAGTTCGTGGAATGCGTGCAGTCGAGCCGCAGTCAGGGCAGCGCCATTTCGCGCCTCGTCACCGGTCAGGGTGGCAGCCTCGTCCGCGCGGACTTCCATGCCATGCTGCCGGAAGGCACGCAGCTCGCCGAAGCCCCTGCCGACCCGCTCGAATCGCTCGGCAATGTCGAGGCATCGGGCGCCGATATCGACTTCGTTGCCGAGGGTGACGGACCCGACGGGTTCCTCTTCCCGGCCGAAGAATACAATCCGCGTGCGCCGTCCGTGCGCGTGGCGATCCGTCACCGTGCGGGCCAGAAGGTTCGCCTGACGGCCAACGGTCAGGAAGTCGATCCGCTGTCGTTCGACGGTGTGAAGACCAGCGGCGACAAGACCTATGCCGTCAGCGTGTGGCGTTCGATCATCCTCGAAGGTCCCGACACCATGCTGCGCGCCGAAATCCAAGACAAGGACGGCACCGTCGCCGGCCAGTTCCAGCGCAATGTGCACTACGCCAAGATCCCGATGCGCGCAGAAGTCGTGCTGGAAGAATCGCGCCTGATCGCCGACGGCTCCACCCCGCCGGTCCTCGCGCTGCGCATGACCGACCGCTTCGGCAAGCCGGTCCACGCAGGCGTCGCCGGCCGTCTCGAGCTTGCCAGCCCCTACCAGGCGAAAAGCGCCATTGCCGCGCAGCAGAACGCCGAACTGACCGGCTTCGGGGATACCTCCGCCAGCTGGCTGGTCGAGGGCGACCAGGGCATCGCCTATATCGAACTCGCCCCGACCATGATCAGCGGCGCGCTTCGTGCGACCTTCGAATTCAGCGACGGCGAGACCGTGCGCGAGCAGGAAATCGAAACTTGGATCGAGCCGGGCGATGCGCCCTGGACGCTCATCGGCCTCGCCGAAGGTTCGATCGGTGCGCGCACGGTCGCCGACAACATGGAACGCGACGGCAATTTCGACAGCCATCTGGGCGACAATGCCCGCGTCGCCTTCTACGCGAAGGGCCGCGTCCTCGGGAAATACCTGCTCACGCTGGCTTATGACAGCGCCAAGCAGGAAGAGGACCAGCGCCTGCTCGGCACGATCGATCCTTCAGCCTACTACACCGTGTTCGGCGACAATTCGCAGCGCTTCTTCGACGCCGCGAGCCGCGACAAGATCTATGTCCGCGTCGAGAGCAGCACGTTCTACGCCCTCTACGGCGATTTCGAGACCGGCTTCGACCAGACTTACCTCGCCCGCTACCAGCGCATTGCCACTGGCGTGAAGGCCGAGGCGCGCATCGGGCAGGTCCAGGTCGAAGGCTTTGCCGCCAATATCGGTTCGCGCCATCGCCGCATCGAACTGCAGGGCGCCGGTATCTCCGGACCCTACCAGCTCGGCACCCGCGGCATCATCCCGAACAGCGAGACCGTGATCCTCGAGACCCGCGACCGCCTGCGCAGCGAGATCATCGTCGAGCAGCGCGAGCTGGTCCGCTTCGTGGACTACAACATCGACATCCTGTCGGGCACCATCACCTTTGCCCAGCCCGTTCTCAGCCGCGACGCTTCACTGAACCCGCAGTTCATCGTCGTCGATTACGATGTGGACCGCCTGGGCGAGCAGGAGTGGAACGCCGGCGCGCGCGCCACCTGGACCAGCAATGACGGCCGCATCCGCATCGGCGCGACCGGCATCACGGACAAGGGCGACGAAGAGCGCACGACGCTGGGCGCAATCGATGCCCGCATCCGGGTCGGCAATGCCACCGAAATCCGCGCCGAAGCCGCGCTGAGCGAAGGCACGAACGGTTCCGCCAAGGCCCTGATGGCTGAGGTCGAGCACCATTCCGGTAACCTCGATCTGCTCGCCTATGCGCGACAGGTCGACGAGGACTACGGCGTCGGCCAGCAGAACGTCGCCGAGCGTGGCCGTCGCAAGCTGGGTGCCGATGCGCGCCTGCGCATCAGTGATGCCCTGTCGGTGGTCGCGAGCGCCTGGCACGACGAAAGCCTGATCGACGATTCCGCACGTGACGCGCTCGAAGTGCGTGCCGCCTGGCAGACCGACGACACCGACGCCTTCGTCGGCATCGCGCACCTGTCCGATACGCTTTCCGACGGGACCAAGGGCGATTCCACGGTCCTGCAGGCCGGTGCCACCCAGCGTCTGCTGGACAAGCGCCTCGAACTGACGGGCGCCACAAGCGTCGCGCTCGGCGGCACCGACAGCATCGACCTGCCGACCCAGCACAGCCTCGGCGTGCGCTACGCGATCACGCCCGACATCAAGGCGTTGGCCACCTACGAAATCGCCCGCGGCGATGCGATCGACGCGAACACGCTGAAGTTCGGTGCCGAGGTCACTCCGTGGGAAGGCGGACGCCTGATCGGTGCCCTGGGCCGCGATACGATCGGTCGCGATACGCTTGAAACGGATTCCGACCGTACCTTCGCCGCCCTGTCCCTCGGCCACTCTTTCAAGATCGGCGAGCGCCTGATCCTCGACGCGACGATCGACACGAACCAGACGCTCTCGGGCAGCATTTCTCCGCTCGGGGTCGTCAATCCCGCCCAGCCCGTCAGCAGCGGTGGCCAGTTCGGCCCGGGCGGCACCATCGGCGAAGATTTCGCCGCCATCACGCTGGGCGCTGCATGGGGTGTCGGACCCTGGAACGCCCGCATGCGCGGCGAATACCGCGACGGCGAATTCGCCGACCGGATGGGTGCGACTCTCGCGATCATCCGCAAGCTCGGCGAAGGCAGTGTCGTCGGGACCGGCGTCAACTGGACGAAGGCCGACGCGGTCCTAGGCGGTTCCGCGCAGATCCTCGACGCCGCCGTTTCGATCGCGCACCGGCCCGAGGACTCGGCGTTCGCCTTCATCGGCAAGCTCGAATACCGCAGCGACTCGATCGAGAACGCCTTCGAAGGCGGGGATGTCGGCGCGGCGGGCCAGACCGCACTGATCACTGCCGGGGATGCAAGCGCGCGTCGCCTGCTTGCCAGCGTGTCCGCCAACTGGAGGCCGCAGGACGACGAAAACAGCAACAGCACGACGGAAGTCGGCGTGTTCCTGGGCGTGCGCCACAATTTCGACCGCCTCGACGGCTTCGACCTGACGGGAACCTCGCTCCTCGGCGGTCTCGACGCGCGCCTTGGCCTGACCGACATGTTCGAGGTCGGCGGCCGTGCGAATGTCCGTCACGACCTCGAAACGGGTACGACGCTCTTCTCGATCGGTCCGGAAGTCGGCGTGGTCCCGACGAAGAACGTCCTCGTCAGCGTCGGTTACAACGTCGTCGGCTTCCGCGATCCGGACTATTCGGCCTCGCGCTTCACCGATGAAGGTGTCTTCGCCAGCATCCGGATCAAGTTCGACGACGACTTCCTGGGGGGTCTCTTGGGGAACCGCCGATGAGCGGGCCCAGGAATATTCTGGCAAGGCTGACGCTCGCCTTCTTGGCGCTTTTGGCGATGCCGTCGGTCGTCCATGCGCAGGCGACTGCCACGGTCGACTGGACGACGCTTGGTGCCCCCAGCTCTGCCGCGCTGCCCAGCCCGTCCACCGCGACGGCGAGCGACGGCACGACTACCGCGACAGTCACCTATGCGATGGCAGCGTCGGGCACATCGCCTACGCCAATCCTGCCGACCTTCGTCACCTATTACGATCCGGTCTTCGGCAACATCACCGGCTCGCTGCTGATGAATTTCGACAACCCGGCCTACGATCCGAACGACAAGCTGACGACGCAGATCTCGCTGAACCGGGCGGTCACCGGCTTCCAGTTTACCGTGACGGATATCGACGCGCAAAACTGGGTTGATGCTCTCGAGGTGCAGTATGACACTGGTGACGGCGTCTGGCGCAATGCCGCGGATACCGCCGCTTTCTACACTGCGGGGAGCGCTCTGACGCGGACCAACAACACGGTCATGAACGGCTGGCGCGGCAACGCAAACGTGGCGCCCGAGCAGACGACCGGGAACATCGCCTTCAATTTCGGGAACACCCTCGTCCAGCGTGTTCGCGTGATCTATTTCAGCTACACCGGGACCGGCGATCCCGGTGGTCAGGCCGCCGGCATCAGCGACCTGACCTTCAATCGCGCATTTGCCGACCTTTCGCTGGCCAAGACGCTGCTGACCACCAATCCGACCAGCGGCAGCACGGCGACCTTCCGGCTTACGCTGACGAATTCCGCCGCTTCGACACTGACCGCCACGGGTGTTGCCGTCCGCGATACCCTGCCCGCAGGGTTTGTCTATACGGCCGCCACGGGCACGGGGACGTTCAACCCGGCGACAGGCATCTGGAGCCCGGGCAATCTGGCGCGAAACCAGAGTGTTAGCATCGATATCTCAGGAACCGTGGCAGCCACGAGCGGTGCCGTTCTCACGAATATCGCCGAGGTATCGGCGAGCGGCCAGTTCGATCCCGATTCCACACCGAACAATGGCGCGACGGGCGAAGACGATTACGCGACCGCCACGCTGACCGTTGGCGGAACCCGCACCGCGGGCACCCCGCCCGTACTGACCTGTCCGAACAGCACCATCGTCTTCGACTGGGACGCGGTTGCCTGGACGGCTGGTAGCACCAACAATTCCTATCCGCTCGGCACGCTCGGAACCATCGTCTTCAACCTGACGAACGATGGTGCCTGGCTCAACAACGCGGCCTTCGGCGGCCAGCAGCCTGCGCGGCAGAACATCTTCACGGGTGGCTTCCTGCCGGCCCAGTTCTCGCTGGGTCAGGTCGTCGATCACACAAGCTTGGCCGGACGCACCACGACGACGATCGCCCTGCCCGAGCTCATGCAGGGGGCACAGTTCCGCATCTTCGATGTGGACAGCAATCCCGGTCAGTTCGCGGACCTGGTGACCGTCGAGGGCCGTCGGGCCGGAGCGACCGTGACGCCGGTGCTGACCAACGGGGTCGCGAACTACGTCATCGGCAATTCCGCCTACGGCGACGGAGCGTCTGACAACACGGCCAATGCCGGCAATGTCGTCGTCACCTTCTCGCAGCCGATCGACACCATCATCATCCGCTACGGCAACCATGCCGCGGCGCCTGCCGACCCGGGGCAGCAGGGCATTGCGCTGCACGACATCACTTTCTGCCGGCCCGACACGACGATCGTCCCCAGCAAGACGAGCCGGGTAATCTCCGACAACATCCCCGGATCTTCCACGACATTCGCGGTCCCGGGGGCGACGATCGAATACTGCCTGCTCGCCACGAACACCGGTGCATCGGCTGCCTCGAATATCGCGATGAGCGATATACTTCCGCCCGAAGTGACCTTCGTGTCGGGAAGTATCCGGTCCGGCGCGACCTGTGCGAACGCGACGACGGTCGAGGATGACAACGCGATCGGGGCCGACGAAACGGATCCCGCCGGCGCGCAATACCTGACGTCCGGCGAAGTCCGCGCAACGCGCACCACCCTCGCCGCCGGAGCGACCGCCGCGTTCACCTTTCGCGCCACCGTCGACTGACGGAGCGGGCCGGTCGCCGCTTGCATCGCGGCGCCCGTCTACCAGATGGGACATCCAGCAGTTTTCCGGGAGCCCCATGTCGAAACCATCAGTTCTGTTCGTATGCCTCGGCAATATCTGCCGGTCTCCGATGGCCGAAGGCGCTTTCCGGTCCGCTGCCGAAAAGGCGGCCCTCGATGTCGAGACGGACAGCGCGGGAACGGCGGATTATCATGTGGGCCAACCGCCGGATGCGCGCGCCATTCGCACTGCGGCCGATAACGGGGTGGAAATTCCCGGTCTGCGCGGCCGGCAGTTGCGGCCCGACGATTTTGCGCGCTTCACGCATATCTTCGCCATGGACCGCCAGAACCTGAGGAACATCGAGAGCATCCGGTCGGACGACAGCGGCGCGAAAGTCGCGCTTCTGATGGACACGGTGCGCGGGCGCGAAGGCGAAGAAGTCGCCGATCCCTATCACGATGGCGACGAGCAGTTCGCCCTGACCTGGGCGGATGTCGATGCGGCTGCCAAGTCGATCGTCGCTGCCCTGAAAAGCGAGAAGGCCTAGCCCCCGCGCAAGGTCTTCACGCCCCAGTCGCGTTCGAAGAGGTAGAGCAGAATCCGCGCCGCTTCGCCGCGCTTGCCCTCGAGGCCGCCGTCCCGCTCCATCAAGAGCCGCGCGTCGTCGTGCGCCAGCGGCAGCAAGCGGTTGATCTGGTCCAGCGTCGCGATGCCGAAGGCCTGGTCCCCGGACTGACGGGTTCCCAGCAATTCGCCGCCACCTCTCAGCCGCAAGTCCTCTTCCGCGAGCCGGAAACCGTCCTGCGATTCCCGCATGAGGGCCAGTCGCTCGCGCCCCGTTTCCGACAGGGCTTCGCCGCGCAGCAGCAGGCAGGTGGACTTGTCCGCCCCCCTGCCGACCCGGCCGCGCAACTGGTGCAACTGCGCCAGCCCGAACCGCTCGGCCTGCTCGATCACCATCAGCGAGGCCTTGGGCACATCGACACCGACCTCGATCACTGTCGTCGCGACCAGCAGGGATGCGTCCCCGGACGCGAAACGCTGCATCGCGGCGTCTTTCATTTCCGGGGTGAGCTGGCCGTGGACCATGACGACATCGTCGCCGAACCGCTCCTTCAAGGCTGCAAAACGCGCCTCCGCCGCCGCGATATCGTCGCTCTCGTTGTCGCGTACCATGGGGCAGACCCAGAAGGCCTGCTTGCCCTCGGCGATGTGCCGCGCGACACCGTCAACGACTTCGGGTAGCCGTTCGAGAGCAACCACGCGCGTATCGATCGGCTTGCGACCGGGCGGCATCTCGTCGAGGCGACTGACGTCCATTTCACCGTATTGCGCCAGCGTGAGCGAGCGGGGGATCGGCGTCGCCGTCATGGCGAGCGTGTGCGGCTGCCTGCGACCCTTGCTGGCGAGTTGCAGCCGTTGGGCGACCCCGAACCGGTGCTGTTCATCGATCACGATCAGGCCGAGATTGCGATAGGCGACAGTGTCCTGGAAGATCGCGTGCGTGCCCACGACGATGTCGATACTTCCGTCGAGCAGGCCCATGAGGATGCTCTCACGCGCACGGCCCTTGTCCCGGCCGGTGAGCCGCGCGATTTCCACCCCGGTCGGGCGAGCCATCGCCTGCAGAGTTTCGAAATGCTGGCGAGCGAGGATTTCCGTCGGTGCCAGCAAGGCGGCCTGTGCCCCGGATTCGACCGCAACCAGCATCGCTTCCAGAGCGACAACCGTCTTGCCGGCGCCCACATCCCCCTGGAGGAGCCTCAGCATCGGAGTCGTCTGCGCCAGATCGGCCGCGATTTCCGCGTTCGACCGCGCCTGCGCCCCGGTGAGCGGGAACGGCAGGTCCAGCTTCGCGCGAAGCGAGCCAACCCCTTCCAGCGCCTGTCCCTGCCTCTGCCGGTTGGCCGCCCGGACGAGCATCAGCGCGAGCGCGTTCGCCAGCAGTTCGTCATAGGCTAGCCGGTCCCGCGCAATCGCGTCCTCGCCGCGATGCGCGCGTCCGATCGCCTCCGACCAGGTCGGCCAGTCGGCCCGTCCGACCTGCGTCGGCTCGATCCATTCGGGCAGGTCCGGCAGCTTCGCCAGTACCTGCGCCACCAGCGACATGACTTTCGGCTGTGTCAGCCCTTCCGAAAGCGCATAGACCGGCTCGCTCAGCCGTTGCAGCGAGGCACCGTCCTCTTCCAGCACGTGGTCCGGATGGACGATCTGCAACATCTGGTCGTACTGATCGAGCCGTCCCACGACCCAGCGCCTTTCACCGACAGGCAGCTGCTTCTTCGCATTGTAGGATGCGCGTCCGAAATAGGTCAGCGCGCAGACATTCCCCGCGTCGTCCTGCGCCATGACGCGGTAGGGTCCGCGCGGGCTGCGGCTGGACCGGTGCTCTGTGGGTGTCAGCGCGACGATGATATTCTCGCCCGGATGCGCGTCGTCCAGATCGCGCACCGCCCGTCGGGTTACGAAACGCTCCGGCAAATGGAATGCGATGTCGCGCAGGCGTTCGAGCCCCAGCCGGCCGAGCGGCTTTTTGAGCTTGGGCCCTACGCCATCCAGAATTTCGACCTCGGCAAAAAGCGGATTGAGAATATCGGGGCGCATGGCCCTGTCCGCTTACACGCCTTCCGCGGCGGCGCGATAGATGCATGGCCATGTTTTCCCGATGAGGCGTTCCCCCCAGAGCGCCCTTGCGCCGCGCGGCGCCGCTCTCTAGCTCGGGCCCCATGTCCGATCCGACCTTCGCCACCCGCCTCTCCCGCTGCAAGTTCCGCTCCTGGCATCGCGGCACGCGCGAGGCGGACTACATGATCGGTGGTTTCTTCGATCGCTACAGCGCCGACTGGGCCGAAGACGAACTCGCCTGGTTCGAGATGCTGCTCGACGAAGACGACGTCGACATCATGGCATGGGCGCTGGGGACGCAGCCGATCCCGGAGCATGTGGCAGGGGAACAGATGGAAGCCATGAGGCGGCTGGATTACGTGTCGATTGCACGCTAGCGGGAACGGCCCCGCCACAAGTCTCTTTTAAAACACGATGCCCGACCTCAACCGCATTCTCGCGGCCGACACACCCTTGAGTCTCACATCCATCGCCCGCGGCGCACAGCCGCTGGTGATGAGCGACCTTGCGCGCGCCGCCAAGGGACGGGCCGTCTTCATCACGGCGGACGATGCCGCCATGCGCGCGGTGTCCGATGCGGCACGATATTTCGCGCCGGAACTGGAAGTGCTGGAATTTCCGGCGTGGGACTGCCTGCCGTTCGACAGGGCCAGCCCCGCGCTTTCGGTAAGCGCGCGTCGCCTGTCCGCCTTGCATCGCTTGCAGGCCGGGCGAACGAAGGACCAGCTTCTCGTCACCACGGTCAATGCCGTCCTCCAGCGCGTCCTGACGCCTTTCCGCATTCGCGAAAGCATCCGCGAGTTCAAGCCGGGGACGGAAATCGGGCGCGACAGCCTCGCCGCCCTGCTCCAGCGCCAGGGCTACAGCCGTGCCGACACGGTCATCGACAAGGGCGAATACGCCGTACGCGGATCGATCGTCGACATCTTCCCCTCGGGTCTCGACCAGGGTCTGCGGCTGGACTTCTTCGGGGACGAACTGGAATCGCTGCGCAGCTTCGATCCCAACACGCAGATGAGCACCGGACGGCTGGATTCTCATTTGCTGCTGCCGGCGAGCGAGGCGCTGCTCGACGAGGACAGCATCAAGCGGTTCCGCACCCGTTACCGGGAGATGTTCGGCGCGGATGCGACTCAGGACCCGCTCTACGAATCCGTCAGCGAGGGACGGCGGCTCGCCGGAATGGAGCACTGGCTGCCCCTGTTCGAAGAGCGGATGGCGACGCTGTTCGACTATCTCGATGCCAAGGACGATGTCGTCGTCATCGATGCGGCGGCACTGCCTGCGGCCGAAGAGCGCCTGTCGGACATCGCGGATTACCAGGACCAGCGCACGAGTGCATCGGGACAAGCGAAGGGCAGCTATCGTCCCCTTCCCGCTGATGCCCTTTACCTCAAGCAGGACGAGTTCGCCGCGGAGCTGGACAAGGCGCCCGCGCACCGGACGAAGATTTTCGCCGAACCCGACACCGAGGGCACGATCGATTTCGGCTTCGGCTCCGCGCGCGATTTCGCGCCGGAGAGAGCACGCGGGGACAATGTCTATGAAGCGGCGGCGGACCATCTCAAGGCTCTTGCCAAGGCCGGCAAGAAGACGCTTTTCGCCGCCTATTCCAACGGCAGCCGGGCACGTATCGCGTCGATCCTGACGGAAGCGGGCGCGGCAACCCAGACGGCGGAAACCTGGCAGGAGGCGCTCGGCCTGGCAGCCAAGGGCAAGTCTGTCGCACTGGTCCTGCCGCTCGATACCGGGTTCTCGAACGACGAGATCGAACTCGTCACCGAGCAGGACGTGCTGGGCGACCGGCTTGTCCGCAGGCGCAAGCGCCGCAAGGATTCGGATGCGTTTCTCGCCGAACTGCAGGCGCTCAACCGCGGCGACCTCGTGGTCCATGTCGAGCACGGGATCGGCAAGTATCTCGGGCTCGAGCCGATCGCCGTGGGCAAGAGCCAGCACGACTGCGTGATGCTGGAATATGCCGGAGGCGACAAACTCTACATCCCGGTCGAAAACATCGACGTCCTCAGTCGGTACGGCAGCAGCGAGGAAGCCGTCACGCTGGACAAGCTGGGCGGGGAAGCCTGGCAGAGGCGCCGGTCCAGACTGCGCGAGCGCATCCGCGAGATCGCGAACGAACTGATGAAGACCGCTGCATCGCGGTCGCTGAAGAAGGCGCCCGTCCTCGAAGCGGACGGCTCCTCCTACAACCAGTTCGTCGATCGATTCCCTTGGGAAGAAACCGACGACCAGGAACGCGCCATCGAGGACGTGCTGCGCGATCTGGAGAGCGGCAGACCGATGGACCGGCTGGTGTGCGGCGATGTCGGCTTCGGCAAGACCGAGGTCGCCCTGCGCGCAGCCTTCGTGGCGGCCATGAACGGGCAGCAGGTGGCCGTCGTTGCGCCTACGACCTTGCTCGCCCGCCAGCACTACCAGAATTTCGCCGATCGCTTCGCCCCCTTCCCGTTGAAGGTCGGCCGCCTCAGCCGCCTCGTTCCGTCCAAGGAGATGAGCGCGACGCGCGACGGTCTCGAAAAGGGCGATATCGACATCGTGATCGGCACCCACGCCATCCTTTCGAAATCCACCAGCTTCAAGAACCTGGGCCTGGTCATCGTGGACGAAGAGCAGCGCTTCGGGGTCACGCACAAGGAAAAGCTCAAGCAACTGCGGTCGGATGTCCACATGCTGACGCTGACCGCGACGCCGATCCCGCGTACCCTGCAAATGGCCATGAGCGGCTTGCGCGAACTCAGCACCATCCAGACCCCGCCGGTCGATCGCCTGGCGGTCCGCACCTACGTGATGGAATGGGACGACATGGTGATGCGCGAGGCCCTGCTGCGCGAACACCATCGCGGCGGCCAGAGCTTCATCGTCGTCCCGCGCATTTCCGACATGGAAGGCATCGAAGGCTGGCTGCGCGAAACCGTGCCGGAAGTGAAGGTCGTGACCGCGCACGGCCAGATGGGTGCCGGCGAGATCGAAGAACGGATGAGCGCGTTCTACGAGAACAAGTACGATGTGCTGCTCAGCACGACGATCGTCGAAAGCGGCCTCGACCTGCCGAGCGCGAACACCATCATCATCCATCGCGCCGATATCTTCGGCCTTGCCCAGCTCTACCAGCTGCGGGGCCGTGTCGGCCGGTCCAAGCTGCGCGCATATGCCTACCTGACGCACGAGAAGGATGTCGCCCTTTCCGAGGTCGCTGAAAAGCGCCTCAAGGTGCTGGGCGACCTCGACAGCCTCGGTGCCGGTTTCCAGCTCGCCAGCCACGATCTCGACATCCGCGGCGCGGGCAACCTGCTGGGCGACGAGCAGTCGGGCCATATCCGCGAAGTCGGTTTCGAACTCTACCAGTCGATGCTGGAAGACGCGATCCTGGCCGCAAAGGCCGGCGAGATGGGCCTCGACCCTGCCGAGCGCGACACGGTCAGTCCGCAGATTACCGTCGATGCGCCGATCATGATTCCGGAAGACTACGTGCCCGATCTCGCCGTGCGCATGGCGCTGTATCGCCGCCTGAACGATGCGCGCGACAAGGCCGAGATCGAGGCGCTGGCCGCCGAGATGATCGACCGGTTCGGCGAACTGCCGGCCGGAACAGCCAATCTGGTCCGCCTCATAGAGATCAAGCATCAGGCGATCGCAGCCAACATCGCCAAGATCGATGTCGGCGCCCGCGGAACGCTGGTGACGTTCCACAAGGACGACTTCCCCGATCCCGCCGGCCTGATCGCCTATGTCGACAAGCGGAAGGATTCGGTCCGTCTGCGTCCGGACATGAAGCTGGTGGTGGACCGGGCCTGGGGCGATCCGCAGAGCCGACTGAACGGCCTGTTCCAGCTCACCAAGGGCCTCAGCACGATCGCCTCGCGCGCGAAGGACGGGAAGAAGAACGTCCCATCGACGAAGGGCGAACCGCAGACGGCGTAAGGCGTTGCTCCGCGCGATCCTTTCCGACTAGGCTGGCCGGGAGGGAGAAATACCATGCATCGTGTTCTGACCAGATCCACCGCCGCGATCGCGCTTGCCATCGGGGCCGGCTTCGCCATGCCTGCCATCGCGCAGGATGGATACCAGTTGCCACCGCAGGACGTAACCGACATCGTGACCCGCGCCCCCAGCCCCGGCGTGTCGGTTTCGCCGGATAACGACCAGATGCTCCTTCTCGCGCGGGAAGCCCTTCCGCCGGTCGCCGAACTAGCGAAACCGATGGAGAAGCTGGCAGGCCTGCGGCTCGATGCGGCGACCAACGACCGGCACGGAACCCGCGCGACGGTCGGCCTGTCCCTGCAGGATATCGACAGCGGTACGGTCCGCCCGGTCGCACTGCCCGCCAATGCCGATATATCCGACGTGTCCTGGGCACCGGACGGTTCGCGGGTCGTCTTCACGAACACGCGCGCCGACGCGATTGACCTGCACGTGCTCGACACCGAAGCCGCGACCTCGCGCAAGGTGATGGACGGCGGCGTCAATCCGATCTTCCAGAATGCGCGATGGCTGCCCGACGAACGACTGCTGGTCCTGACGATTCCTGAAGGCCGCGGCGCGAAGCCGGTCGAATCGCTGACCCCGACCGGTCCCGCCATCCAGGACGCCGCGGGCGGGGAGGAAGCGCAGACCCGCACCTATCAGGACCTCCTCGAGAACCCGTATGACGAGGCGCTGTTCGAATGGCTGGCCACCAGTCAGCCGGTCGTCATGGATGCTGATGGTGGCAATGTGCGGGAGATCGGCGAACCGCGCATCTACACCAGCGTCAGCCCGTCGCCCGACGGGCGTTACCTGCTGATGGAGTGGCTGGAAAAGCCGTTCTCATACCAGGTTCCCTATTACCGCTTCCCCACCACCAGCGCGGTCTACACGATGGAGGGCGAACTGGTCGAAACGATCGTTCGCCAACCGCTTGCGGACGCCTTGCCCGTCCAGGGCGTGGTGACTGGCCCGCGCAACATCCAGTGGCATCCGACGGAGGACTCTCTCCTGTTGTGGGTCGAGGCGCAGGACGGCGGCGACCCGCGGGTCGAGACGGACAATCGCGACAACATCGTGGCGGTCACCGCGCCGTTCTCCGGCGAGCCGCGCGTGCTGGCCCGACTGGAAGACCGCGCTTCGGGTGCCTTCGGGATCGACGGGTCCGACGATCTCATCGCCTACGAATACGACCGGGACACGCGCGAAATCCGGCAGACGCTGATCGACGTGACGGGCGGAGACGCGCCGCGCGAGATCAACATCCGCAATGCGCAGGATGCCTATGCCGATCCGGGCAGTCCGCTCTTCACCTACACCGATCGCGGCTTCTCGGTCGCGCGCAATGTCGACGGCAAGCTGTTGCTAACAGGGTCCGGCGCGACGCCCGAAGGCTATCGCCCATTCCTGCGCCGCTTCGACCTCGACACACTCGAAACCGAGGAGGTCTGGCGCAATTCCGGGGAACAGCTGGAATCGGTGGTCGATGTAGTTTCGGACGACGGCAGCGAGTTCATCACCTACTTCGAAAGCCCGCTCAATCCGGGCAACTTCAAGCTCTACCGGGACGGCACCGACCGCTTCCTGACCGACTTTCCCGACCCGCATCCCGAACTGACCGGAATCAAGCGCGAACTGGTGACCTACAAGCGCGCCGACGGCGTCGACCTCACCGCCACTCTCTACCTCCCGCCGGGATACAAGGAGGGCGACAAGCTGCCGGTCGTCGTGTGGGCCTACCCGATGGAATACAACGACGCGGCGACGGCGGGCCAGAACCGCGATTCACCGTATCGCTTCACCCGCATCGGGGGATATTCGCACCTGTTCTTCCTGACGCAGGGCTATGCCGTTCTCGACCGCGCGGCCATGCCGGTGGTGGGAGCGGACCCGGAAACGGTCAACGACACCTTCATCGAACAGATCGTTGCGAGCGCGCAGGCGGCCATCGACTTCACGGTCGAGCGCGGCTTCGGTGACGGCGTGCGCGTGGGCGTCGGCGGGCACAGCTACGGCGCGTTCATGACGGCGCACCTGCTGGCGCAGAGCGACATCTTCAAGGCGGGCATCGCACGATCGGGCGCCTACAACCGTACGCTGACGCCGTTCGGGTTCCAGTCGGAACGGCGGATCTTCTGGGATACGCCGGAAACCTACTACAAGCTCAGCCCCTTCATGGCCGCCGACCAGATCGACGAGCCGATCCTCTTCATCCACGGCGCCAACGATTCCAATTCCGGCACATTCCCGCAGCAATCCGAACGCATGTTCGCGGCGGTGAAGGGGACCGGAGGAACCGCGCGCTTGGTCATGCTGCCGCACGAGGATCACGGGTATCGCGGACGGGAATCGATCCTGCACACGCTGGACGAGATGTTCGACTGGTTCGACCAGCACGTGAAGAATGCCGAGGTCGAGGTGACCGCGGCGCCCTAGCCCGCCATCCGGGACGGGGCTGCGCCCGGCGCGGCCCCTAACCCTTCAGCAGGCTGTCGAACGCATCGGCGGACATGGGCTTCGCGCCGAGGAACCCCTGCCACCGGTCGCACCGTTCGCGGCGGACCGCATCGCGCTGCGCGTCGGTTTCCACGCCTTCCGCGATCACTTTCAGTTCGAGAGCCTCGGCCATCGCGACGATGCCCTGCAGCACTGCAAGGTCCGTCGGCTCGTCAACGATCCCCTGCACCATCGACCGGTCGAGCTTCAGTGCGTCGAGCGGCAGGACCTTGAGATAGCGGAAATTGCAGAAGCCCGCCCCGAAATCATCAAGCGCCACCGCGATCCCCTCGTCCGCCAGGACGCGCAGCAGCACAGCCGCCCGGTCGAGCTCCGGCACCAGCGCCTGCTCGGTGATTTCCAGCGTCAGGCGGTCGGCGGGAAAACCGGTCGCTTCCAGATCCTCGAACAGCGCCTTGGCAAATGCAGTGTCCGCGAGGTCGTGCGCCGTGACGTTGAGCGAAAGCCGCAAGTCCTCCGGCCAATTCAGTGCGGCCGTCATCGCCTTGCGATAGACATACGATGCCAGCACCTCGGCAAGGTCGGTCTGGCGCGCAATTTCGAACAGCGTGTCGCCCGACACCGGGTGATGCCCGCCGAACGGCCAGCGCACCAGCGCTTCCGCCCCCGCGATCGTATCGTCGGCGCATGCGAATTGCGCCTGGAAGAGTATGTCGATCGAATCGTTCTCGATCGCCCTGCGCAACGCGCTGCCAAGGCCCTGGACCGCGGGATTGCGCCGGTCCGTACGGGAGCGTCTGTCGATGATTGGATCGGCCATCAGGAGGGCATAGGACATTCGCGACCCATACGCATCGCCAATCGTCGCGCGCGTGCGCTTTGCATCCACGTTGCCAAATGGGACAGGCCCCAATAGGGACAGGGGCCTGGCGAGCGAGGGGATACATGAGCGACAGGCACGGTTTCACGCGGCTCGCACTGGCGATTTCCGATACGGCGCGGGCGCAGGAAACCGCGGCGGCCCTGCGCGAAGCGCATGACTGGGTGTCCGAGGACGAGGCCGAAGCCGTCGTGGCGCTGGGCGGCGACGGCTTCATGCTCCAGACGCTTCACCGGATGCTCGAAGGCGGCGCCGTAAAGCCGGTCTATGGCGTGAACCGGGGGACCATGGGGTTCCTGATGAACAAGCACCGGCCCTCCTCCAAGCTAATCGACCGGATCAACCGCAGTCGCAGGATCGCGATTTCGCCCCTCCAGATGAAAGCCACCACGCAAGACGGCACCAGCCACTCGGCCTGTGCGATCAACGAGGTGTCGCTGCTCAGGGAAACGCGCCAGACCGCCAAGATCGAAGTCCAGGTGGACGAGAAGGTGCGGATCAAGGAACTGGTCGCGGACGGCATCCTCGTCGCGACGCCCGCCGGTTCGACCGCGTACAACCTGTCGGCCAACGGCCCCATACTGCCGCTCGAATCGCAGCTTCTCGCCCTGACGCCCATCAGCGCCTTCCGCCCACGCCGCTGGCGCGGGGCGATCCTGCCAGACCGGGCGCGGATCACGCTGCGGATCAATGAACATGACAAGCGCCCGGTGGCCGCCGTGGCCGACCAGCAGGAAATCAGGGACGTGGCCGAAGTCCAGATCGAGCGGCTGCGCGATACCGACCTGACGTTGCTGTTCGATCCCGGCCACTCGCTCGATGAGAGGATCGTGTCCGAACAGTTCATGTTCTGAATCGACGACCCGAAATGGCGTTTGGGGGCTTGCCATCGCGCCAGCCCCGCCATATAGGCCCGCCCTCGCCCGGAACGAACGTTCAAACACGGGTTCTGGGCTGCTCCCCGATAGCTCAGCGGTAGAGTAGGTGACTGTTAATCACTTGGTCGTTGGTTCGAATCCAACTCGGGGAGCCACTTTTGCCTCGTAACGCGCAGTTACGTCGAACAATCTGTGCCCCTGCCCTGGGGCATCCCCACACATGGTACTGCTTCGCTCGGTAGCACTGCTTCCGTGGGGTTCTTAAGCGCTTTTGGCTGCCGTAATTACTCGAGCACACCGCTAATCAAAGCGCCTCTTCGGACGCGGTCCTGCCAATCGTATAGACACCATGAGTCTCTCAACCCCCAATGCAATCGCCAGAGTTCCTGCCTTCGGTTCAATCTGACGCATTTTCAATTCGGAAAGCTCTGTCACGTCGAGCGAGCTCAAGAAATAGGATTTCCTAAACGGTTCAAACGTAATCGGTACCGCAAGAGAGCAGATCAATCCGAAATGCTCATCAAACGAGAGACTTCGGATACGCCGATGACGCGCGATGTTCTTCTAGCCTGCTTGGCCTTTCTCACACTCACCGCTTGCGATAGCTCAGAAACTGTTCGGTATCGACTGACAGTCGAGGTCGATACGCCGCAAGGCGAACGTGAGGGCTCGAGCGTAATCGAGGTCGAGGTTCGCGAACAGCCGCCGGGCCCGACCTTGGGGAACAAGGTTCGTTTGCGTCACCATGGCGAGGCGGTGGCGGTCGACATGCCCAATGGAAAGACGCTTTTTGCGTTGCTCTACAATGAGCGGGATCTTGTCGAAGCAGGCAACCTTTACCCTTGGCGTGCGCTGCTACCCGCCCCTGGCGGTGATCATGCCTGGGGTGTGCGGGCAGCCCGAAATTTAGAGAAACGCGAAGGGCCCTATCCGCTTCCGCCTGCGTTCTATCCAACTTTTGTCACGTTCGACGATCCAACCAATCATGCTACCATCATTCTGTTGGACAAGGATGACATTGCTGCCGAATTCGGCTCCGGCACAAGAATTAGCAATGTCACAGTTGAAATGACCGATGATCGGGTGACGAGGGGACTACCAGATCGTTTGCCGTGGCTAACAGATCCCACCCTCGAGTCCTCGCCCAACGATGTTTATCCGGAAGGCTTACCATTGGGTAATTTTCGCGGACTCTTTCATAGGAAATGAGTTCAGTTCATAGAAAACGAGGTCGGGTTTCCAAAGATTGGTTTCCACCCTTGGTAATGTAATACAATCTCGAAGGAGCCCCTTTTTCCAGCATTGGAACTGAAAGGGGCCTGACCGCATTGGCGGTCAGGCCCCTTTCGTTGTGGGTCACGCCATCGCGCCGTGGCAGTGCTTGTACTTGTTGCCCGAACCGCAGGGGCACGGGGCGTTGCGGCTGATATTCTGGTCCGCATACGGGTTGTCGGGGAAGTGGCCGCCCGGCCCTGCAGCAGCTTGGGCGGAACCGGCGAGTGCCCCAAAATGGGCTGCCTGCGTTTCCGAACCGTCTCCGTCGTTCGAATTGTCGAGGCCCGTCAGCGGATCGATGTGACCGGTCAGGAAGTCCGGCAGGTCCGGCAGCGATTCCTGCGGCGGCGGGGCCATGCGCAGTTCGCTCTTGATCAGGATGCCGGTGACGTCCTGGCGTAGCGTGTCGAGCATGCTTTCGAACAGGCCGAACGCTTCCTGCTTGTATTCGTCGATCGGCTTCTTCTGGGCGTGGGCACGCAGCCACACGACCTGCCGCAGCGCATCGAGCGTTGCCAGGTGTTCCTTCCAGTGATGGTCGAGCCGATCGAGCAGGATCGACTTTTCCACCCGCCGCCACAGCTGCGGATCGGATTCGGCGACCTTGCGGTCCATCACCTCGGCCGCCATCGCGGAAATGCGTTCCTCGAAGATTTCCGGTTCGATCTGGTCCTCTTCCAGCCATTCGTCGATCGGCGGGTTGAGGCCGAGGACTTCGTTGACGTTGGCCTTCAGGCCCTCGACGTCCCACTGTTCCGGATAGGAACCCGGAGGACAGCTTTGCGCCACCAGCGCGGCGATCGTGTCCTGCCGCATGTCCAGCACCACGTCGTCCACGGTCTCGCTGTCCATGATCTCGCCGCGCTGTTCGTAGATGACCTTGCGCTGATCGTTCATGACGTCGTCGTATTCGACGACCTGCTTGCGCACGTCGTAATTGCGCGCCTCGACCTTCTTCTGCGCGGTCTCGATGGCCTTGGACAGCCATTTGGACCCGATCGCCTCGCCGTCTTCCAGGTTGGAGTTCATCATCCGCGCGAACAGCGTGTCCGGGCCGAAAATGCGCAGCAGGTCGTCTTCGAGGCAAAGGTAGAACCGGCTGAGGCCCGGATCGCCCTGGCGCCCGGATCGGCCGCGCAGCTGGTTGTCGATCCGGCGGCTTTCGTGCCGTTCGGTGCCGAGCACGAACAGGCCGCCTGCATCGAGCACGCGCTGCTTTTCCTCGCGCACTTCCTGCTTGATCCGTTCGATCGCGGCATCGCGGTTCGGACCTTCCTCTATCTCGCCGAGTTCGTCGCCCACGCGGAATTCGACATTGCCGCCCAGCTGGATGTCGGTCCCGCGACCGGCCATGTTGGTGGCGATGGTCACCGCACCCATGCGGCCCGCCTGTGCGACGATGTGCGCCTCGCGCTCGTGCTGGCGGGCGTTGAGCACTTCGTGCTTCACGCCTTCCTTGTCGAGGAACTGGCTGAGGAGTTCGGACTTCTCGATCGAGACGGTACCGACGAGCACCGGTTGGCCGGTTTCCTGCTTCTCCTTGATGGCCTTCGCGATGGCCGCGAACTTGTCCATCGTGTTCTTGTAGAACTCGTCTTCCTCGTCGATGCGGGCGACGGGGACGTTGGTCGGGATCTCGACCACGTTCATCTTGTAGATGTCCCAGAACTCGCTCGCCTCGGTGGCGGCGGTGCCGGTCATGCCGGACAGCTTGGGATACATGCGGAAATAGTTCTGGAAGGTGATCGAGGCCATGGTCTGGTTCTCGGGCTCGATCTTGACCCCTTCCTTGGCTTCCACCGCCTGGTGAAGGCCGTTGGACCAGCGGCGCCCGTCCATCATGCGGCCGGTGAACTCGTCGATGATGACGACCTTGTCGTCCTTGACGATGTAGTCGGTGTCTTTCTTGAACATGATGTTGGCCTTGAGGGCCTGGTCGAGGTGATGGACGACCTGCGTGTTCTCCACGTCGTAGAGATTGTCCGTCTCGAGAAGGCCGGCCGCGATCAGCAGCTTCTCGACCTCCTCGATACCGTCTTCGGTCCAGCTGATGTTCTTGGTTTTCTCGTCGGCCTCGTACCAGTCCTCGTCGACCTTCTTCACGACCTCGTCGATGGTGACGTAAAGGTCGGTCTTGTCCTCGGTGGGGCCGGAAATGATCAGCGGCGTGCGCGCTTCGTCGATCAGGATCGAGTCCACCTCGTCGACGATCGCGTAGTTGAAGGGGCGCTGCACCATCTGCGCCTTGTCGTGCTTCATGTTGTCGCGCAGGTAGTCGAAGCCGAACTCGTTGTTGGTGCCGTAGGTGATGTCGGACCCGTAGGCTTCGCGGCGCTCGAACTCGTTCAGGTTCGGCACGATGACGCCGACCGTCAGGCCCATCCAGTTGTGCAGGCGGCCCATCCATTCCGCGTCGCGCGATGCGAGGTAGTCGTTGACGGTGACGACATGGACGCCCTTGCCCGAAAGCGCGTTAAGGTAGGTGGCGAGCGTTGCCACCAGCGTCTTGCCCTCGCCGGTCTTCATCTCGGAGATTTCGCCGCGATGGAGGACGATGCCGCCGATCATCTGCACGTCGAAGTGCCGCATGCCGAGCACGCGCACGGATGCCTCGCGCACGGTGGCGAAGGCTTCGGGCAGGATGTCGTCCAGCGTGCGCCCTTCGGCGAGCTGCTGGCGGAACTTGACGGTCTGGCCCTGCAGTTCCTCGTCGGAAAGGGCCTGGATCTGCTCTTCCAGAGCGTTGATCTCGTTGACGATCTTGCCCAGCGACTTGACGTAACGGTCGTTGGACGAGCCAAAAATGGACTTGCTGAGAGCCTTGAGCATGAGGTGCTGCTTCCCGGATAATGTCAGAATATGCGATTGCGCCGCCCGAGCGTGCGGCATCGGGACGACAGGAACTTCGGATTATGAAGAACGACGCGCTATTCGAGCGCGCGGTCGGGACCGAGCTGGACCGTGGGGAGATAGATGACGATCGGCTTGCGGACCTTGCACGGTCCGCGCTCTCCCGGCTTGCGGTCGCCCGCTTCCTTCGCGCTGCGACAGCGGCAACGCTGTTCCTCGCTGCCGGGCGTGCATTCCTGCGCCGCCGCGGCCTGCGCGGTCGAACCGAGCGCCGCGGCATGCGCAGGCGCGTTCACGGCGGCGAGGCCGGTGAGAAGCACGAGGCAGGCGATCAGGCGACGGAACATCGCGGCTGACATAGGCCACAAGCTGCCATTCGTCCACCTTGCAGTGGATCCTGCGGCAATCATTCCACGACCACGAACTGCGTTGCCGAAGTAATGATGGGGTAACGGCCGTGTCGAACGACCTGTTCTGCCTTGCCGGCATTTGCCGCTGATCTTACGGCGGCACGCATGGAACTCAAACCCTCTCCCCTGGCCCTGCCCTTTCCCGACTTGCCCGGCATCGGCGGCGTGACCCTGCGCGTGGCCCGCGCACGCTACAAGGACTGGGACCGGGCGGACCTGACCTATGTCGAACTGGCGCCGGGAACGGCCGTTGCCGGCGTCCTCACGCGCAGCGCCTGCGCTTCCAGCGAGGTCGAGATGGGGCGTGAGCAGGTGCGCGACGGCAGCGCACGGGCATTGGTGGTCAATGCGGGCAATTCCAACGCCTTTACCGGCTATCGCGGGCGCGAGGCGGTCGAGCAGATCATGGCGCAAGTGGCGGATCATCTCGGCTGCGCGCGGGGCGAGGTGTTTGTGTCCTCCACCGGTGTGATCGGAGTTCCCCTCCCGCGCGACCGGGCGAAGGCCGGCATCGATGCCGCGCTGACCGCCGATCCGTGCGACTGGGAAACGGCCGCCGCCACCATCGGCACGACCGACACGTTCCCCAAGGGGGCAGGCGCCGCGGCCATCGTGGGCGAAACGCGCGTAGAACTGGCCGGCATCGTCAAGGGCAGCGGAATGATCGCGCCCGACATGGCGACCATGCTGGGCTACGTGTTCACCGATGCGGCGGTCGCCCCCGCCTTCCTCCAGCAGTTGCTGACCGACATCAACCGGCGGACCTTCTCCTGCATCACGGTCGACGGGGATACCTCCACCAGCGACACAGTGCTGGTCTTCGCCACCGGCGCTGCTTGCAATCCGCCCATCGCCTCGTTCGACGATCCGGGCGCGGATGCCTTTGCCGGCGCGCTCGAGGATGTCTGCCGACGGCTCGCGCACCTGGTCGTGCGCGACGGCGAAGGGGCGAGCAAGTTTATCGAGGTCGCGGTGACGGGCGCCGTTTCGGACGAGAGCGCACATCGCATCGCGCTGTCGGTCGCCAATTCCCCGCTGGTGAAGACCGCCATCGCCGGAGAGGACGCGAACTGGGGCCGCGTGGTCATGGCCGTGGGCAAGGCCGGCGAACCCGCAGACCGCGACCGACTTTCCATCGGTTTCGGCGGGCACTGGGCCGCGCGCGAGGGCCAGCCCGTCGATCCGCTGGACGAAGCACCGCTCGCCGAACACCTGCGCGGACAGGACATCCGCATCGACGTGGACCTCGCGCTCGGCGACGGACGCGCGAGCGTCTGGACCTGCGATCTCACCCACGGCTACATCGCCATCAACGGCGACTACCGCTCGTGACGCCCGACGCGCTCCATGCCGAAATGGAACGCCTGCTGCGCCGGGTGAACGAGACCGCAATCTTGCCGCGCTACCAGGCGCTGGAGGCCGGGCAGATCGAGGACAAGGGCGGCAACGATCCGGTGACCGTGGCGGATCGCGAAGCGGAAGCCATGCTGGCCGAAGGGCTGCGCGCCCTCGCGGACCTGCCCGTCGTCGGCGAGGAAGCCGCCCATGCCGATCCGGCGATACAGGATGCGCTGGGCAGCGATTGCTGGATCGTCGATCCGCTCGACGGGACGCGAAACTTCGCGAAGGGGAAGCCACCCTTCGGCATCCTGATCGCGATGGCATCGGGCGGCATCGCGCATACCGGCTGGATCTTCGATTGCCTGACGGGCCGGCTGTGCATTGCCCATCGCGGCAAGGGCGCGTTCGTGGACGGCGAGAAGATCGCGGCCCGTCCGA
This sequence comes from Qipengyuania sp. JC766, assembly GCF_040717445.1. Taxonomy (NCBI): domain Bacteria; kingdom Pseudomonadati; phylum Pseudomonadota; class Alphaproteobacteria; order Sphingomonadales; family Erythrobacteraceae; genus Qipengyuania; species Qipengyuania sp. JC766. The sequence continues at coordinate 892,345 of NZ_JBFEFL010000001.1, forward strand.
CCGGACAGCCAAAGCCAGTCGCCGCCATATCGCTGGTGTTCCTGGACGATGCGAAGCGCGAGGCGATCAGGCAACATGTCGCGCCCGACTACACGCTGGTTGACATCCCCTACTGCGCCGCGGAACAATATCCACGCCTCGCGCTGGGCGAGAACGACGTCTCTATCTTCGAACGCACGCTGGCATGGGACCATGCCGCGGGCGTGCTGTGGCTGAACGAGGCCGGCGGCATGGTCGCGCGGCCCGACGGATCCGCCTACCGGGTGGACGAATGGGACCGGCCGGGCCTCATCAGCGCAGCCAGTCCGGAACTATGGGAGGCGCTCGCAGCGAAGCTCGCGCGGCTCGCCTAAAGCTCGCTTTCGATCCACTGCTTCAGCTGGCCCTTGGGCGCAGCGCCCAGCTTCTGCGCGACCGGCTTGCCGTCCTTGTACAGGACCATCAGCGGAATCGACTGCACGCCGATCTCGCCCGGCACGCCGGTATTCTCCATGATGTCCATTTTGGCGATGGTGATCTTGTCGGCCAGCTCGTCGCTGATTTCTTCCAGCGCCGGCGCGATCATCTTGCACGGCCCGCACCACTCGGCCCAGAAATCGACGAGCACCGGCTTGTCGGCTTCTAGGACATCCGACTGCCAGCTGTTGTCGGTTACGTTGATCGTGGCCATGCAATGTCTCCTGGTAATGCGATGTGGTCCATGTGGCAGCTTACCTTGTTCACACAATGGCTGGCGCGCCAAAGCTTTCCTCGCGCTCCGCAAATCGCGGCTTGTGTTGCAACATCAGATCGGCCGGCAGCGCGATGAGGGACGGCGCGTGGGTGTAGATGATCGCGGCTCCCACGGTGTGATCGGGGTAGATCTTTGCCATCGCCGCGACATAGGCGGCCATCTGCCGCAGGGTGGAAATGGGCACGGCATCAAGGTCCGTCGGCGGGCGGCGCGTCGTCTTGAAATCGACGATGCGGACCGTGTCTTCCGTCACCAGCAGGCGGTCCACCGTCCCTGCCACGACCTGCCCTTCGACCGTCGCCGCAAAGGGCGCTTCGGCAAGAGCGCGATCGGTGAACAGTTCGCTGAAGCGCGGATCGTCGATCACGGCCAGCGCGCTGTCGACGATCTCCTTCCGGGCCGCGTCGGCCAGTTGCGGTTCGCGCCGCGCGACCCAGGCCAGCGCCCCTTCGCGCCGGTCGTCGGACGGCACGGCGGGAAGCCGCTCGATCAGGGCATGGATCAGCGTGCCGCGAAGGGCGGCGGCTTCCAGAGCCTCGCTTTCGATGGGCGGCGACGGGCTTTCGTCCAATCCCGCCGATGACGGGGCGAGCGGAGCGGGCGGCTGCGGCTCGGGACCGATCGGCTGGGCGGTCCAAGCCGGTAGTTCGGTCTGCGTCGTGATTGCCTGCGCTGCCCCCGGCATCCCGCCGACCGGTTCGGGCGCCTCGCCATGCGTCAGGCGCCAGCCCCAGACCGGGTCGTCTTCCGGCAGGCCATCGACCAGCGGCGCGAGCTGCGCGAACCAGCTGTCTTCCTTGGGCTCGTCTTCCCGCTTGCCCAGCGCACCGCCGACAAACAGGGCTTCTTCCGCCCGGGTCATCGCCACGTAGAGCAGGCGCCAGTGTTCCTCGCGCTCCTCGCGTTTCGCCACCTCGTCCGCCGCCTCGATCCGGCCGACGCGCTCGGCGGTCCGCAGGCCCGGGATCGGCACTTCCGGCCCCTCCCCGCCCGGTAATTCTTCCCTCAGCGTCAGGTCCCGCGTCTTCGACGCGTCGGGATCGCCCGTCGCATCGGCAAGGATCACGATCGGGCGCTGCAGCCCCTTCGCGCCGTGGACGGTCAGGACCTGCACCATGCCGGCATTGGCCCCCGCCTCGCGCTTCAGCTCGCCCTCGCCCGCGTCGAACCAGCGGATGAAACCGGCCAGGCTCGGTACGTGCGCGGAGCTGTAGGCGTGGGCCGCGTTCAGCAATTCGTCGATCGGATCGTTCGCCTCGCTGCCGAGCCGACCGGACAGCTTCGCCCGGCCGCGCCAGGGGCCCACCAGCATCCAGTGCAGGAGTGCTTGCGGCGGTTCGTAGTCCGCCAGCCTCAGCAGGTCGCGCAAACGGCCGACGGTTTCGACCACGTCCGGATGCTCGCCCCTGCGCAGATGGTCCCACAGGGTCACGCCCTTTTCGCGGTAGCCGTGATCGAGCAGCTGTTGCTGGCTCCAACCGATGAGCGGCGAGACGAGGAGACAGGCGAGGCTGAGGTCGTCGCGCGGCTGCGCGGCGAAGCGGACCGCCGCCATCAGATCCTTGACCGCCAGCGGCGCGCCGAGCCGCAGGCGGTCGACCCCGGCAACCGGGACACCGGCGGCATGCAAGCGGGCGACAATCAGCCCGGCCAGTTCCCTGCGCTTGCGCACCAGGATCATGACGTCGCCCGGCCCGGCATTGCGCGGCGTGCCCTTGTGCAGCGGATAGGGGCGATGGTGCGGATGGTCCGCCTTGACCCAGCTCGCCACCTGCTGCGCGATGCGGTCGGCCATTCGCCGCTCGGGCTCCGAAATCCAGGTCTGTTCCTCTTCGCTGTCGCTCCCGTCCTGGTCCTCTTCCGGGCGGGCCGGCACCGGTTGCCACAGCACGACCTGCCCCGGCCGTGTCTCGCCCCGGTGGTCTTCGGGTGCGTCCGGCAGGCCGAACCGTTCCGGACCGATCGCACGGATGGCATCGTCCACGAAAGACAGGACCGGCTGCGACGTGCGATAGGACCGCCCGAGGCCGAGCTTCTGCAGCGGGCGAACCGTCGCCGGTAGCTTCAGTTCGACTGCACCGCGCGCCGCGTCCGCCATGCGGGCATCGAACTGGTCGCGCGCACGCTGGAAATTGCGCGGACTCGTCCCCTGGAAGCGGAAGATCGCCTGCTTGTAATCGCCCACCACGAAGATCGTCCGCAGGCGGAAACCGCGCTGGCCCGCACCGGCGAAGAAATCCTCGGTCAGCGCATTGATGATGTCCCACTGCGCCTGGTTGGTGTCCTGCGCCTCGTCGATCAGGATGTGGTCGAACTGGCGGTCGAGCTTGTAGCGGACCCATTCGGCAAGGTCGGACCGGCCCAGCAGCGCCGCCGCGCGGCGGATCTGGTCGTCGAAATCGACGAAGCCTTCGCGCAGTTTCGCCTCGTCCCACCGCCTGGCGAAAGCTTGCCCGATCTGCAGGGCCGGGACGAGCCAGTCGACAAGGTCAAGCAAGGCGAGGAATTGCGAAACGCCGAGATGGGCCTGCCGGATCTCGTCCTGCCATTGCGGGAGCGCCGGGTTGGCTTCGAACGGCTTCTTGAAGCTGCGCGGCTCGCCCTTGGCAGTGAGGACCGATTGCAGGAAGACGTCGAGATACGCCAGCCTTCCCGCCGGCTCGGCGGCCAGCCAGGCATTGAGCTTCTCTGCGAATTCGAGCCCCTGCTTGGTCCCCCATTCCGCCATCGCGGCGGCGAAGCGGCGGACCGTCTCGACCGGGAAAACATCGTCCGAACACAGCCTCTCGGCATCGGCATGCCCGGCATCCGCGGTCAGGCCGAGCAGCTGCTTCGTGCGCGCAGGAATATCCTCCGCCTGCCAGGCGCCGGTGCCGAACCAGAGCTCGCGCGCCTCGGCGCAACGCATCAGCCAGCGGCGCGCGCCGTCGGGGGCCATGCGCACGCTCAGCATGGCGAGCGCGTCCAAGAGGCCGTCGTCGCCCTGCGCTTTCGCATCGACCAGCATGTCCGCCAGCACCCGGTGGGCGAGCAGGTCGCGGTCGCGATCCTCCATCGCCTTCGTTCCCGGCAACAGTCCAGCCTCCTGCGGGAAGGCCGCGAGCAGCCACTGGGAAAAGGCGTGGATCGTGTCGATCCGCAGGCCTCCGCCGGGACAATCGAGGACGCTCGCAAAGCGAGTCCGCGCCCGCTCCAGCGTGGCCGGATCGACCGGTGCGCCGATCGCGCGCAAATTGGCGGCGAGGACTTCCGGCTTCATCCGGACCCAGCTCGCCAGCTTCTCGTTCACCCGCACCGCCATTTCGGCAGCGCCCGCCTTGGTAAAGGTGAGGCACAGGATCTGCGAAGGCTCGACATCGGGCTGCAGCAGCAGCCGCAGCACGCGCGAACTCAGCACATGGGTCTTGCCCGTGCCGGCCGAGGCGGACAGCCACACGCTGTCGGCCGGATCGACCGCCTTCGCCTGGTTGTCGGCCAGTCCGTGGATCGTCTGTCCCGGCGAACTACTCATCGCCCCGCCCCATCCATTCCTCGAGCCGCATCAGCTGGTCGTAGGTATCGTAGACGCTCGCATCGGGGTTTAGACGGGCGGTGAACGGTTCGGCGCCCAGGATCCAGCGATCGAGCGCTTCTTCGACATGATCGTGTACCTGCGGCAGGAACTCCTCCGGCGGAATTCCGCCCCTCCTGCTGCCGGTCTTGATCGGGGTGGCGACATAGCCGAAACCCGTCTCGCTCTTCCCGCTGCTGGCGAGCGACCAGTATTCGAACGCCGCCGGCGTGCCGCTGACGCCCTCGAAAGCGCCCATTTCCGCGAGGATTCCGAGCGTCCCCAGCTGCAGGGCGTAACCGCCCTCGACTTGCGAATTCGACGGCGGTCCGCCCGTCTTGTAATCGACTATCGCGAGCGAGCCGTCCTCCATCCGGTCGATCCGATCGACCTTGCCATGCACCGTAACCCCGCGGATTTCCGCCGATCCCCACTGCTCGAACGCAATCGGCTCCCGGCCTTCCTGGCCCTCGATCTCCTGCTCCACCCACTGGAGCGCCCGCATCAGCCGCGGCTCCCACAAAGCGCGCATCAGGGGGTGTGCGTTCATCTGCTCGAGGGTCTCGTCGGCGATCTCCATCATCGGTCGCGGCGCACCTTCCGCCCTCGCCTTGTGCCAGGTCTCCAGGATTTCGTGCGCCACCGTCCCGCGCCATGCCGGCGAGGGTTCTGCATCCAGCCCGTCCTTCTGCACGAGCCGCAGGACCTGTCCCGCATAGAACTGGTAGGGATCGGAGCGCAGCCGATCGAGCGCGGTCACGCTTACCTTCACGCGCCGCTGATCCGACGACGGCATCGGTCGCGGCCGCTCGGCAGGAGACAGCCGCGCTTGCGCGTCGAGCGCCCTTGCCCATTCCACGGCGTCCCGCTCGCGATGCTCTTCGAGCAACCGGTCGCCCAGCAGGGCCTTTACCCGCAGGAGGAAGCGCGACGGGATCGTCGGCCCGTCGCTATCGCGGGCGGCGCGGCTGAGGATCACTTCCGGTGCTCCCATCGCGCCCGCGAGGTCGTGCGCGGCAAGGCCTATGCGGAAGTCCGCGCCGGGCACGCCGAGCGCCCGCAGGACTGCCGGGGCAAGCAGCGGATCGACCGACGGAGTGGCGGGCCAGCTGCCTTCGTTCAGGCCGGCGCAAATCGTCAGGTCCGCGCGGCTCATCCGTGCTTCCAGCAAACCGTAGAGAGCGACGCGCGGATGCCCGCCATAAGGCCTGCGCACCGTGACGCCGTTCATCAGCTCGGAAATCACGGCGGGGAGGTCCGCCGCGGCGACCCAGAACGCCTTTGCCTCCTCCTGCATGCGGACCTCGTCCAGCAATGCGGACAGGCTGCGCCCGTCTTCCCGCGCCCAGAGATCTTCGCCGCATAACGCCTCTCCCGCCGTGACGATGGCGTCGAGCCAATCAGCCAGAATGCGGATGCCGTCGCCTTCCACCAGTGGCGAAAGGACCGCACCGACATCCTGCCACCAGTCGTCCACCCCGGCCTTGCGCGCATATTCCGCCAGGGGCGCGAGCCCGGGCGCCTGTCGCGGGCCTCGGATGGCATCGTCGAAGGCTCGCAACCGGTCCAGCCAGATGCCGCGTTCCAGTGATCCGCGGACAAGCGGATGATGTAGCAGGGCGACCAGTTCGACCGGGGCCGCCTGCTCCGCCACGGCTTCCGCCAGCAGGAGCGGCACCCTGCCCGCAACGGTTATGGCGAGCGGCGTACCCGCGCTGTCGTCCACCGCGATGTTCCAGCGGCGCAGGTGGTGGACGAGGCGCTGCGCCAGCCCGCGATCGGGTGTGACGACGGCGACGCGCCGTTCGTCTTCTAGCAGCGCTTGCCGCACCAGCAACGCGACGGCCTGCGCCTCCTCCTCCGAAGTCGCGCATTCCATGATCCGCACGCCGGCAAGTCGTCTCTTGTCCGCAGGAAGCGCCACCCAGTCGCGGCTCGCCTCGGGCGGCAGGAACAGGGTCGAAACGGCGTGACTGCGTTCCGGAGCGGCGGCGGTCATCCCCTTGCGGTGCCAGGGCTTCACTTCCTCGCGCGCGATCGCCATCCGGTTGAGGAGCAGCTTGAGGTGGTATTGCGGGTGCGTGACCGCATCTTCCGGCGCGAAGGGCGGAGTGCCCGCCCCCGCCCGGCCCAGTTCGTCCCACACTTCCGGTGAAAGTGTCAGGTCGAAATCGGGCAGGACGACGGCGCCCTGCGGCATCTCGGTCACGACCCGCAAGAGGCGAGCCAGCGCCGGCGCCGCGCTGGTCACGCCGGCGGCGATCACGGGATTTGCCGGCGGATTGGCCCGCCACCGCTCCGCTGCCTTGGAGAACAGCCGGTTGCGCCGGGCCGCGCCATCGATGCGGCCGTGCTCCTGCAGCCAGGCGAGCCAGCGCGCCTGCACGCGCGCGAACAGGTGAAGGTTGTCTTCCCAATGGGTCGCCAGGCTGCCGAGCCAGCCCAGCACATCCTCGCCGAGAAGATCATCGGGCGCGATATCCTCGACAAGCAGGCGATCCATCTTGGCGGCCACTTCGGCGGCGTAGCGCAGCAGGGCACCGCCCTCCGGGGCTGTCTCGCCCATTTCCTCCTTGAGGATGGCAGCGAGGCGGAAGCGGCGCACCATGGGGTCGACCGCGGGCGGAATGTCCGCATCGCCCAACGGGTCCAGCAGCGGTCCGAGCACCTCGTCCAAATCGAGATCGCCCACGGCCACCATGCGGGGCATCAGCAGCCCGTCGCGGCCCTCGGTCCCGTAGTGCCTGACGAACGCGTCCGATACGGTGCGGATCGCGCGGCTGCTCGGCAGAAGCAGCGTGCAGTGTGGTAGATTGCCGCGCGCATCGCCGTATCGCGGCACCAGGCCCGCCACCAGGGCATCGGCAAAGCCCCGGTGCGCTGCGATCGAATAGATGGCGGGTCCGCGCCCCTCAGACACGTGCAAGAGCGTCTTCGGTCGGCGCGATCGCCTCCGGCGTCCCCACTTCGTACCAGCTGCCGGTGAAGGGTACGCCGAACAGCCGTCCTTCCTCGATTGCCCGGTTCCACAGGACGTTGGTAGAGAACTTCTCGTCCGGCGGATCTCTCAGCAGATGATGCGAAACGAGCTGGATACCGGTGTAGATGAAGGGCGCGATCCGGCCGGACCGGCGGCGCGTGACGGCGCCCCTCGCATCGAGATGGAAGTCCCCCGGACCGCGAAAGTTCGCCGCCGCCTTGTGCGGGACGAGCAGGAGCAGCGCGTCCATCCGCTCGGGATCCCAGCGCGCCGACAGATCACGGAAACAGTCGCGCGGCCCCTCCAGCCAGATATTGTCCGAGTTCAGGCAGAAGAACGGATCGGGCAGCTCGGGCTGCGCCTTGATCATGCCCCCGCCCGTTTCGAGCAGCATTTCGCGCTCGTCCGAAACGACGACCTTGGGCGCGGCGCGTTCCTTGAGGTGTGCCTGCAACGCATCGGCCATGTAGTGCACGTTGACCACTGCCTTCGCGATGCCGGCTTCGCGCAAGCGGTCGAGGGTGTGGTCGATCAGGGGCTTTCCGGACACCCGGACCAGCGGCTTGGGCTGCGATGCGGTCAGCGGCCGCATCCGCTTGCCCAGCCCCGCCGCCATGACCATCGCGGTATCGGATGCCAGGCCCGTCACTGGATCTCCCCGCCGAAATCGTCGCGCAGAACCTGCGGGATATTGGCATCGAACCAGGCGCGGACCGGGGCCAGCGCATCGTGGGCGAGATCGCGCTCCATCGCTTCCCACACACGCGGGATCATCGCCAAGTAGCGCTGCTTGTGGTCGCGCTTGGCTAGGCGGGTGAAGATGCCCACGATCTTGGCATTCCGCTGCGCCCCCAACCGCGCATAATCGGCATCGAAATGAGCCTGCTCCCCGATCCCCTCGAGATAGCGGGCGATCATCGCGCGTTCCAGATCGGGCGAGACGTCGCGGCGCGCATCCTGCAGCAGCGAGACGAGATCGTAGGCGCGATGGCCGACACGCGCGTCCTGGAAATCGATCAGTCCCTGTTCGCCCTGCCCGTCCGCGGCAGGCGCCAGCAGCATGATGTTTTCCGCGTGATAGTCCCGCAGCACCGTGACGCCCGGCTGCTGCCTGCCCATCAGCGGCGCCAGCGCTTCGCGCCAGGCGGCATCGTAAGCCTCAACATCGGCATCGACGCCCATCGCGGGGCAGTACCATTCGGTCAGCAGGCGCGCTTCGCGAAGATAGGTGTCCATGTCGTAGGGGCTAAAAGGGCCGGCCGGTTCGCGGTGCAGGCGGACCAGCGCGTCGATCGCCTCGGCATAGCAACGTTCTTCGGCCTGCGGATTATCGTCCAGCCAATCCCGCATCCGGGCATCGCCGAAGTCCTCGGTCAGCACCCATCCCGCGTCGGCATCCTCGGCGAAGATTTCGGGTGCTCGCTGTCCGTGATCCGAGAGCCACCGCGCGACGTCCAGGAACGGACGCGGGTCTTCCTCCGGCGGGGGCGCATGCATCAGCATGGCGCCGCGTTCGGCGCCAGTGATGCGGAAATAGCGGCGGAAGGACGCATCGCCCGGGATCGGATCGATTTCGGCATCGTGCCAGCCCGCCACGCGCAGGAATTCGTTCAGGCCTTCGGGAAGTTCGCTCATCGCCAGCGGCTTAGCCAATCCGCACCCGGGCGGGCAATCGCCATTCGGCCTGCATCCGCAGTTTCGAGCGCAATCGAAAGACAGCGCGGATCGTGGGAAAAGCCGCCCACCTGCTCCGGCCATTCGGCCAGCATGGCCGCGCCTTCGCGATATTCGTCGATGCCGAGTTCCTCCAGCTCGTCCGCGGAATTGAGCCGGTAGAAGTCCGCATGGACGACCGGCAGCCGGACCGACGGCGGATCGTATGTCTGGACGATCGTGAATGTGGGCGAAGGCACCTCGCCTCGATGCCCCAGCGCCGAGAGGATGGCCCGCGCCAGGGTGGTCTTGCCCGCGCCTAGCCCGCCGGAGAGCGCCACGATGTCGCCTGGTTCGAGCAAGTCCGCGATGCGGCGTCCCAATGCCTCGGTCGCCGCGATATCCGGCAGCGCGATGGTCACGGCAGCAGGATCTTGGCCGTGGTGCCGAGCCCGGACTGCGACATGATTTCCAGCGATCCGCCATGCGCTTCGATGAGCTGCCGGGCAAGCGGGATGCCCAGCCCCTTGCGGCCGTCCTCTCCGGTCCGGCTGCCGGGGTCGGCATTAAGGGCGCGCGCGAGTTCTTTCGCGCTCATGCCCCGCCCGTTGTCCGAAATGACGATCCTCGCCTTGCCCCGTTCGCGCGCCAGGTCGACGAGGATCTTCCCGCCGTCCGGCGTCCCGGCGATAGCATTGTCGAGAAGGTGTCCGACCGCGCGCGCCAGTTGCTGTCGGTCGCCCTCCACCCGGCCCACGGTACGATTGCCGCGCAGGTCCAGATCGAGGCAGGCGTGCGCGATGGCGGTTTCCCGTTCGCGGATGATCCCGGTCAGGAAGGGCATCAACTCGATCGGATCGCGCGCCAGGGGCATCAGCCCGGCCTCGCTCTGCGACAGGTCGAGGACGTTGCCGACCTGCTCCGTCAGCCGCGCGACCGATTGCAGGATGGCGTCCACGTAATCCTCGCCCGAAGCGGACAATGCGCCGCCGGCACCGCCCTGCAGCAGCTCGGCATAGCCGCCGATCGACGTGAGCGGCGTGCGCAGTTCATAGGACATGTTGGCAAGGAAGCGCGTCTTTACCGCGTCCGCCTCTTCCAGCGCCTGGTTGCGATCGCGAAGGGCGGTTTCGACGCGCTCGTTGTCGGTGATGTCCAGCACGGTCAGCAGGCCATTCCCGTCGGGCAGCGGGACTCCTGTATATTCCAGCGTCCGTCCGTCCGCCATCACCGCCCTCCCCTCGCGCCGCTTGCGGTCGAGCGTGGCGGCGCGGATCGTGCGGCCGATCTCGTCCGCGCTTTCCGGGTCCGCGAGGTTCTTCCTCAGCCGCGACAGGATCGCTTCGGCTTCCGGATGCTCGTCGAGGATGTCGGCATCGAGGCCCCACATGCCGGCGAAGCTGCGGTTCCAGAGCTGCAAGTGGCTGTCGGGTGCGAACACCGCAAGCGCTTCCTTCAGGCTGTCGAACGTCGCGGTCCGGGTGCGCAGCAGCGTGTCGCGCGTGGCGGCGAGCGCCAGCTGCTCCGTGCGGTCTTCCGCCACGAGGACGAGCCCGCCATCGGGCAGCGGCTGCGCCACGATCCGCAGATGCGTGCCGCCCGAAAGGGGCCATTCCTCGTCCCGCGTTTCCGCTCCGGCGAACCAGTCCACGCGTTCCGCCCGCCAAGCCGGGAAGTCGCGCAGTTCCGGCACTCGGCCATTGTCGCGCGCATCGCTAAGGAAGCGGGCGAAATCGATCCCCTGCGAGACGATGCCGGAATTGAGCCGGAAGACCCGCTGGAACGGCTGGTTGGCGAAGACCAGCTTCCGTTCGGAATCGAACTGCCCGACGCCGACCGAAAGCTGGTCCAGCATCGATCGCTGCGCTTCGCGAAAGGCGCGGAAAGCGCGGGCCTGTTCCTCCAGGTCCTCGATATCGACCGCATAGCCGGCCACGGTCCCGTCGCCCAGCGGCAGGTCGATAACGCGGAAGCTGCGGCGCATCTCGTCCACGGTCACGGGGACGATGCGCTCCACTCGCCGGTCGTGTTCCGCGACCTGGCGCGCGACGTCGGCGGCGCTGAGGCCGTCGACCGGCTCGACCAGTTCCGTTCCGGCCGCCACCACGGCTTCGGCGCTCTCGCCGTCAACCGCCTTCACATAGGCGCGGTTGACGAGGCGCAGGCGACCGTCGCTCTCACGCACCCACATCGGCAGGGGGGCGGCTTCGATCAGGCCGGCGAGCGCACCGAAATCCCGACGCGCCTCGCTCGCTTCGGTTTCGAGCGCGGCCATGCGCCCGCGGCTTTCGCTGAGGTCGAAGATCCAGACCAGCGCCGCGCCGCCGGGCGAAACCTGGGGGTCGGCCAGCGCGCCGTGCAGCGCCAGGGTCATTTCAGACCCGACCGGCGTGACCGTCTGGCGGAAGGGCCGCGCGGTCTTCTGCGTCGCCTGCACCGCCTTTTCCAGCGCCTCCAGCTCGGCGCGCTCCAGTCCGCCCTCGCCCGTGGTGGCGACTTCGCTGAGGTAGCGCGGCAATGCCTTGAGGCCGAGCCAGCCCGCCAGCCTCTCGCTTCCCTCGATCCGGCCGTCGGCGCGGACCAGCAGCGGGATCGCCGGTGCCTCGTCGATCATGCGGGCCATCCGGCGCGCGGCCTTGCGGCTGCCTTCCGCCGCGCGCGACCGGCCGGCGGCGTGCAACATCAGCCACGCCGCGCCGCCCATCCAGGCGGCCATGAGAAGGCCGATGATCAGCAGCGCGGTGGGCGTGAATTCCATAACCGGACAGCTATGCGGCGCTTGCGTTCAATGCAATGGCGGCGCGCCGACCGGGGTCGACGCGCCGCCTGTTGTTCCCGGCTGATTTGCCGGACCGCGTTTTAGTAGCGGTAATGGTCCGGCTTGAACGGCCCTTCCTGCGGCACGCCGATATAGTCGGCCTGCTTCTTCGACAGCTGCGTGAGCATGACGCCCAGCTTGTCGAGGTGCAGCGCGGCGACCTTTTCGTCCAGGTGCTTTGGCAGGACGTAGACGTCGTTTTCGTAATTGTCGGTGTTCTTGAACAGCTCGATCTGCGCCAGCGTCTGGTTGGTGAAGCTGGAGGACATGACGAAGCTGGGGTGGCCGGTGGCGCAGCCCAGGTTCACCAGGCGGCCCTTGGCCAGAACCAGGATCGACTTGCCGTCCGGGAAGGTGACGAGGTCGGTGCCTTCCTTGATTTCCTTCCACTCGTAATTGTCGAGCGCGGAAATCTGGATCTCGGAATCGAAGTGGCCGATATTGCACACGATGGCCATGTTCTTCATCGCCTTCATGTGTTCGGCGGTGATCACGTCTTCGTTGCCGGTCGCGGTGCAGAAGATGTCGGCGCGCTTCACCGCCTCTTCCATGGTGACGACCTCGAACCCGTCCATCGCGGCCTGCAGGGCGCAGATCGGATCGATTTCGGTCACCATCACGCGGGCGCCGCCGTCACGCAGCGAAGCAGCGGATCCCTTGCCGACATCGCCGTAACCCGCGACGCAGGCGACCTTGCCGGCCAGCATCACGTCGGTCGCGCGGCGGATAGCGTCGACCAGCGATTCCTTGCAGCCGTAGAGGTTGTCGAACTTCGACTTGGTGACACTGTCGTTCACGTTGATCGCGGGGAACGGCAGCTTGCCGGCCTTGGCGATCTGGTAGAGGCGCATGACGCCCGTGGTCGTTTCTTCCGACACGCCCTTGATGTTCTGCACGCTCTTGGTGAGGTAGCCGGGCTTCTTCGCGATGAAGGCCTTCAGCGCCTTCTGCATCTCGATTTCCTCGGCATTCTGCGGCGCGGGCATTTCCTCGCCCGCTTCCAAGCGCGCGCCCCACAGCGCGAACATGGTGGCATCGCCGCCATCGTCGAGGATCATGTTGGCGGTGAGATCCGCGTCGCTGTCCGTCGACCAGTCGAAGATGCGGCCGACATAGTCCCAGTAATCCGCCAGGCTCTCGCCCTTCACGGCGAACACCGGCACGCCCTGCTCCGCCATGGCGGCAGCGGCGTGGTCCTGCGTGGAATAGATGTTGCAGGTCGCCCAGCGCACATCCGCGCCCAGCGCCTTCAGCGTCTCGATCAGGACCGCGGTCTGGATCGTCATGTGGAGGCTGCCGGTGATGCGCGCGCCCTTCAGCGGATGCTCCTCGCCATATTCCTCGCGCACCGCCATCAGGCCGGGCATCTCGGTTTCGGCGATCTCGATCTCGTCCCGCCCGTACTTGGCGAGGTTGATATCCTTGATGATGTAGTCGTTGTCGGCGCGGGCCATTTTCGTCTCCTGAAAGGCGTCTCGTTGGCCGCGGACCTAGCGATTGGCCCCTCCCTTCGCAAATATAAAGTTTTCTTTATATCCTTGTTTGTTGCCCGGGCGCGCCGACGCATTATATCGTGCGCCAACCCTCGCAAGGACGAAAGGAACGACCCCCCATGACTATTTCCGTCGGTGACAAGATCCCTGAAGCCACAGTGGTGCGCGCGACCGATTCCGGTCCTGAGAAGACGACCACTTCCGATTTCTTCGCCCGCCGCACGGTCGCGCTGTTCGCGGTGCCCGGCGCCTACACCCCGACCTGTTCGGCCAAGCACCTTCCCGGCTTCGTCGAGAAGGCGGACGAGCTGAAGGCGAAGGGCGTGGACGAGATCGCCTGCACCAGCGTGAACGACGCCTTCGTGCTCGGCGCGTGGAACAAGGCCACCGGCAGCGAGGACATCACCATGCTGGCGGACGGCAATGCCGACTTCGCCGAAGCGATCGGCCTGACCGCCGACATGGGCGGATACGGCATGGGCAAACGCAGCCAGCGCTATTCCATGCTGGTCGAGGACGGCGTCGTGAAGCAGCTCAATGTCGAGCAGCCGGGCGACTTCTCGGTCAGCAGCGCGGAGCACATGCTCGGGCAGCTTTCATAATTCAACCAGGTCGAAAGGGGGCGGTCTTACCGGGCCGCCCCCTTTCATACATTCCGCAAGGCTCCCGCTGGAAAGAAGGTCGCAATCCGATCATCCGGCGATAGCAGGATGTCGCATTCCTTCAGGATTCCACCGCCGATCACGTAAGGCTGCGAAGCCGTCTTATCGGCGTGCAAATGGCGGAAGCGAATATTACGCTCCAACGTCCCGATACGCACATGCGCGATGCGCCTGTGGAACCTTCGCAGGCCGAATTCGCCGAAGCCGTTGAATTCGATATCAAGCCCCTTCCTCGCAGAGCCGGACGGGACCGGGAGGGCTGCGGTGGCGGCCAAGGTCGACGTGCGACCGGTATCGAGGAAACAGGCTTGTTGCTCGCCGTCGATCTCCACCTTCAAGCTCAGCCCGGTGATGCGACTGCGGTATGCCGCATCGGCATGGACGGTATCGATTTCCACCGTGCCCAGTGCCTTCCCAGCGGGAGCCGTCCCACCGAACCTCACGCCCCAGGATCCGAGTGACAGCGAGCCGCGCGACAGCAGGAGGTCAAGACCAAGCAGGCAAGTTCGCCCTCGCATCGCCAAGAATCGGGCTTTCTCGAAGGAACTGCCCGCAACTTCCACCGGACCAAGCGCAACCACCGGCTCCTTGCGCGTGGCGAGGCGCGTCTGGACATTGGCGTTTTCGAGAATGGGTTGACCGGCGGCGATCCGACGCGGAACGACGGAAACCGACGCGCCGGAATCCACAAGCGCCAAGCTTTCGTAGTTCGCATAGCGGAACGGCACCCAGAGCCGATTTACCTTGTAGCGTGGCTCCAGCAAGTCTTCGCTCAATTCTTCCATTGAACGTCGACGCCGAGCGCATCGATGGTGTCGCCGCGCTTTGGCCGTCCGTGTTCGGTCAGGGATGGCATAGCGGCTGCCGTAGGACTCTTCACGCTTGAGCTCAACATCCCGGAGCCGGGCGATTTCCCGGTCGGCAGCGCGGAGCATATACTTGGTCAGATGTGACGCAACGCCACTCCTATGAGTGTTGACACACACCGGGGGCTTTCGCGTAATTTTCGGAGGAGCGGATCTCAATGGTCCGCCCCTTTTTTCTTCTGGACCGGCGCGATGCGCCTAACCGCCCGCAGAAGCGCGGAATTGTCGGCTTTTCGGCGGATACCGGTCATCGTGCCGCGATGGATGACGGGCTGCACCATGCCGGTTTCGGCGCGCTGCAGGACCGCGTCCAGTGTCACCTTCCGCCAGTCTGTCTTCGGACGCGTCTGCCTGCCCGATCCGGGCGCGGTGAGCACACAGTCCCAAGCGAAGGCGAAGCCTGCCGCTCCGTCCCTTTCGCGCAGCCGATAGGCGCTCGCCCGCGACAAGCCCACGGACCGCGCCGCACCGGCAACCGAGCCGGTCACGTAGAGCGCGGCGAGAAACGCGCACTGGCGCGGCACCGTCCACCCGTCGCGCCGCGACCGCAGCGGGACCGGGTGGAAGAAAGGCGGCTTTCGCCGCAGGCGGTGCGCGGGGGTCTTCGGCATCGGCGAGGATGGAGCAGGAATTGCCGATGTAGGACAGCGTTTTCGCCCCCCTCGCGTTGCCCTGCCCCGCATGCCCGGGATGCGCTCAGAAAAGGCGCAGCCCCGCCGCATCCGCCAGCACCCAGGCGCCGATCAGCAGGAACAGCAGGGCCGCCACGATCCGCACGAGCCGGAGCGACACCCGTTCGATGATCGCATGGCCCAGATACACCGCCGGTACGTTCGCCAGCATCATGCCCAGCGTCGTGCCCAGGGTCACCAGTGCCACGCTCTGGAATTGGGCGCCCAGCGCGATGGTCGCGATCTGCGTCTTGTCGCCGATCTCGACCAGGAAGAAGGCGATCGTCGTGGTCAGGAAGGCGCCAAAGCGCGAGGGCTTCGGCTCTTCGTCCTCGTCCAGCCTGTCCGGCACCAGCGTCCACAGCGCCATGGCGATGAAGCTGGCCCCGACGGCATAGCGGAACCACGGACCGGCCAGGACATCCGCAATGGACTGGCCGAGGAAGGCGGCGATGCCGTGATTGGCGAGCGTCGCCACGAAGATCCCGGCAACGATCGGGACCGGTTTGCGAAACCGGGTGGCCAGGACGATGGCGAGCAGCATCGTCTTGTCGCCTATTTCGGCGAGTGCCACCACCAGTGCGGAGGTAATCAGGGCTTCCATCGAAAAACTTCCGGGCCGGGCGACAAGACGACAACGACACCACGCCTTCCGCCCGGCCGGACGAAAGCAGGTGTCATTGGTCTTGCCCGGACGGTGACCGTCCCGCCTGCGCCATGGCCTCTCGGCCAAGTATGTTGACGCAGGGAACCGCGCTGGACGCGGCGGGCTACTCCCCAGATGACGGGCGCCCGGTATCAGGCGAACGTTGCGATGGCAACGGGGTGGTCAGTAGCCCATCAGTCCGACGCGTTCCCGGTATAATCGGGAACCCGCGCCTACCCGACGACCATCCTTCCCGCGCGACTATGCCGGCGTGGAAATCTTCATCAGGACCAAGCCGGATACGATGAGCACGGCTGCGCAGACCCTGGCGAACGTCAGGGCTTCCCCGAAATAGGCGATTCCGATGATGAAGGCACCAAGCGCCCCGATCCCGGTCCAGATCGTGTAGGCGGTACCAAGCGGCAGCAGCTTCATCGACCAGGCGAGCAGAGCGAAGCTCAGCATCATGGCGACCGCCATCGTCACTGTCGGCCAGAACCGCGTGAATCCGTCCGACTGCTTCATGGCAGTCGCCCAGACAATTTCGAACAATCCCGCGAGAAGAAGGGCAATCCACGCCATTACGGCCTCCTGCAAACGCCGGGCCGTCCCGGTCTTGAATTCCAGAGGCGGGAACGTGGTCTCCGCGCCTATTTTCTAGCCGGAACGGCGCGAGAATTCAAGATCGGCCGGTACTTTCGACGACCCGGTCTGTCAGTAGCCCATCAGGCTCATGACTTCCTTGCGGCTGCGCGGGTCGTCGCGGAACGCGCCCATCATGCGGCTGGTGACCATGCCGACGCCGGGCGTCCTGACGCCGCGCGCGGTCATGCAGGCGTGGCTCGCCTCGATCACCACCGCGACGCCTTCCGGGCGCAAATTGTCCCAGATGCATTGCGCGACTTCGGCGGTCAGCCGTTCCTGCACCTGGAGCCGGCGGGCGAAGCCGTGGAGGACGCGCGCCAGTTTCGAGATGCCGACCACGAAATCGGTCGGGAGGTAGGCGATGTGCGCCTTGCCGATGATGGGCGCCATGTGGTGTTCGCAATGGCTCTGGAAGGGAATGTCCTTCAGCAGCACGATTTCGTCGTAGCCGCCTACTTCCTCGAACACGCGGGACAGATGCACGGCCGGGTCTTCCTCATAGCCCTGGCAGTATTCCTTCCACGCGCGTGCGACGCGCGACGGCGTGTCCAGCAGCCCTTCGCGCGTCGGATCGTCGCCCGCCCATTCGATCAGGGTGCGCACGGCATCCTGCACGTGTTCGGGCACGGGCGGCTTGCCGCGGGAGACGTCTTCGTCGGGTCCGACCAGGCTGCTCACTTCTTGATCCTCCGGAACTTGTCGCGGGCACGCCGCAGGATGCTGCCCTTGCGGAAAAGCCCGCGCTTGGCAAACGGCTCGAACATCTCCTCCGGAGACTCCGGATCGAGCAGTTCGGTTTCGGACAAGGTCTGTTCGATTTCGTTCAGTTCCGGGATTTCGAACGGGCGCAATTGCCGGCTGTTGCTCTGGCCGAGGCGCGAGATGGTCTCGCACATCGAATCGGTCTCCTCCAGCAGGCGGCCGACCTCCTCCGGCTCCACGCCGCAATGTTCGGCGAGCAGCGAACAGCGCAGGTCGCGGATGGTCTTTTCGAAGCCGCGACCGCGATTGTGCAGCCGGTCGCAATCGACGAACATGTCGCATTCGCTGTCGAGGCCCATCGACCTATTGTTCAGATTGGCCGATCCGATGCGCAGGATCCGGTCGTCCACGATCATCAGCTTTGCGTGGATGTAGATCCAGGTGTCCCCGGTCCACGCGACATAGAGCGAGAATCGGTTCTTATGGTCGATCTCGCGCAGGGAACGCGCCAGGTCCGACCGCGCATAATCCATCGCCTGCTGTTCCAGCCAGCCTTCGGCATGCTTGGCGTGGACAATGACGATTTCGGGCGGGTCGGGCTCCTGCAGCCGTTTCGCGATCGCTTCAGCGATTCGGCGAGAGGTGAAATACTGGTTCTCGATATAGATGTACCGCTTGGCCGACGCGATCTGCGCCAGCATCAGAGTCTGCACCTCCTGGATACGCGACAGACCGCCATATTCGGCGCGCGTGCGCGAGATGCCGACCTCGACATCGGTCATGTCCACGGCAAGGGAATCGGGCCACAGGCTGTGATCGGGCGGCCGCAGGTCTTCCAGTTCCGGCGCCCCGGCCGCTTTCCAGCGAGACCGGGCGAGATCGCCCAACGCATCGGCCACCTCGCCCTCCATCATCATGGTGATATCGTGCCAGGGACGGTAGCTGCGCCCGCTGGGCCGCTTGCGCCGGCGGTCCTTTTCGAGATGCGCGCGCGTGTCCCACCGGTCCACCGTCAGGTCGATGCCGCCGCACACCGCCAGCTTTTCGTCGAAGACGCCCAGCTTCTGGTGATGGGTGCAGCCCACCGGGTGGCGCGTGTCGAACTTGAAGGTGATCCGGTCCTTGCGCCACATGCGCGCGACATCCATCGCCATGCTGCCGCGCAAGGCGAACTGGAAGACGGACAGGCCCCATTTGAGGAGGTTGATGTCCAGGTCGCTGCGATTGTTGGACAGCCAGAGCAGGAAGCTGCCGAGGCGCGAGGGGTATTCGCGCCGCTTGAACGGCCGCTGGTACCATCGCCTCCCCTGCGTCAGGTGGATGCGGGTGTCGAAATCCCACCCGACCAGCATGATCCGGCGCCGCGCGTTCAACATCGCCTGCTGGACGAGCTCGAAATAGCTCTCCGCGTCCACGATGACGGACAGCTTGTCCGCCCGTACGTAACGCCAGACGCCCGGCTCCACAGAGCCGTCGAACGGCTCGTCGCCCTTGCTCTCGTCCAGTTGCTGTCCCCCCTCGGCCATGACCGCTGCGATTATTCCTTCGCTTCGGACTTCTTTTTGGGCGTCACTTCCGCGTCAGCCTTCTCTTCCTTCTTCCGGCGGTCGAAAACCTCGCGCATGTGCTCGACATCGTCCTTGTTCAGATGTTCGGCGAAATCGGGGAAGTGGTCTTCCTCTTCCTCGTTGATGTGGTGGCGATAGTCGTGGTCGAGCTGCTTGAACTTCTGCATCCACGCGCTCGACGACATGTCCGTCGCAGCAAGATCGTTCAGCGCCTCGTTCAGTTCATGGTGTTCGGCCACGGAATGGCGAGTCTCGTCCGTGGTCGGCGGCTTGCGCAGCATGGTGGAATAGAGCGCCTGCTCTTCCGCGGCGGCGTGGCTTTTCACTTCGCGCGTGAACTGCTCGAGCAGGTCCTTGCGCTCCTCGCTCTCGCCATGCGTTTCGGCCAGCTTGTCCAGCAGCGCGCGGTGATCGTCGTGGTCCTGCTTCAGGCGTTCGAAAATGTCGGTGGAATCGGCCATGGTTCGCTCCTCGGTCGCGCGTGGTGTCATTTCACAGGGTCAACATAAGGCAACCCGTCCGGTTCCGGCGGTACTGGTCCGGGGGCCGCGCATCGCTATATCCGGGCGATGGAAAGCGAACCCCAGGCAGAGCCGAGCACGCAGACCTTCGAGAGGATCGCTCGCGAGGCGCTGGCCTCGATACCCGAGCCGATGGCGCAGCACCTGACGGACGTGGTCCTGAAGGTGGAAGATTTCGCGACCGGGGAGCAGCTCAACTCGGTCGGCCTCTACGACAAATGGCAACTGACCGGCCTATACGAAGGGCGGCCCGTCAGCGAGCAGTCGATCTGGGACCCGTCCGACCTGCCGCCGGTCATCTCGCTGTTCCGCCGGCCCCTGCTGCGCGAATGGGAGCAGACCGGCGTGGAGCTCGACGCGCTGATTCGCCACGTGGTGATCCACGAGGCGGGCCATCATTTCGGCTTTTCGGACGACGACATGCACGCGCTGGAGGACAGCGCCGACTAGGATTGCGACTTGGGCTCGCGACCTAGGCTTGGGACGCGGCGATCTGGTCCCTGATGTGTTCGAAGACGGGACCGTAGAGCGGCTGGTCGAACTCGACCCCGACCTTGCCTTCGTTGCGCCAGCGAACCGTGGCGAGCAGCGGACCGATCGGGCCGATGCGAAGGCTGATTTCCGTACCTTCGGGAAGACGACCGAACCGGTCGAAGAAGCGGCAGCCCTCTTCGGTGAGGTCGAGGATCTCGACGTCGCGTGCGGCTCCGGTGCCGCGCCGGTAACGGCCGGTGACGGAGATTTCGGTACGTTCTGTTCTGCGGGTTCCCATGTTCGGAACAAACCATAATTGAGAGGACGGGGGAAGCCGGCTCATAGCGTGCCTGCGATATGCAGGGGTTAATTGCCGTGCTGAATCGCGCGTTACCGGAGACGGTTTTGCGTGCCTCGGCAAAAGAATTCGCCACCGCCCTCGCCATCGTTTCGCGATGGTCGGCAAGGCGCGAATCCGGCGCGCGACCTTCCCCGGAAACCAAAAAAGCCCACCCCTGTCGCCAGGGATGGGCTTTTTATGGCGCGCCCGGAAGGATTCGAACCTCCGACCGCCTGGTTCGTAGCCAGGTACTCTATCCAGCTGAGCTACGGGCGCGTTGAGCGGGCCAATTAGGAGGGCTGGACGACTATGGCAAGCCTTCAGATGCCGAATTCTCGGCGCAGCTGCGACAGGAGCTTCACGTCGAGCGGCGGCATGGGCAATTCCTCTATCTCCGCCGGCCCGAACCAGTCCACCCGTCCCCCTTCCAGCGAGCGAGGCGTGCCTTCCCACCGGCGGGCGCTGTAAAGGAGTATGACAATCGGCACGCGCCCCGGTTGCCCGGCGTGATCGGCCATCCCCACCGGTTCCAGATCATCTGGTCGGATCGCGATATCCAGCTCCTCAAGCACTTCCCGAATAAGAGCTTCCCGTGGTTTTTCAGTGACTTCCACCTTGCCGCCGGGAAATTCCCACAGGCCTGCATGCGCCTTTCCGGGCGGCCTGCACTGCATGAGCCACCGCCCGTCACCGTTCCTGAGGGCGAGCGCGACCACCGGGATCCATGTCGGATTATTTTCCATCTCGATGCGCTCTTTCAACCTTTTCTTAATCGGTCGGCGCGAAATGGGGGGCAGATCAGCAACGGTCGGATGGGGAAAAACATAATGAGCAATCCGCTTACCCTGAGAAGGTTCTTGCGCGACGAAAGTGGCGCAACGGCCGTCGAATACGGGCTGATCGTGTCCTTGATCGTCATCGCGATGGTCGGTGCTCTCGAATCCGTAGCGAACGAGAATACCGGTCTGTGGGGCCGCGTGTCGAGCACGGTAGTGGATGTGATCGGCCACTCCGGTGACGAAGCCTAGGCCGTTCGCGCTTAGGAAATTGTCAAGGGTTCCGATCTAAATACGCAAACGCTCTTTCCGCTGATTTGACCTTGGAAAGGGTCGGGTACCGAAGACCAAACCAGGAGACTACAATGACCTTCTTCAACAAGCTTGCCCGCGACGAGCAGGGCGCCACCGCCATCGAATACGGCCTGATCGCCGCTCTGATCGCCGTCGCCGCCATCACCGCCATGCAGGGCCTGGGCAACCAGCTTTCCGGCACCTTCGGCGAAGTGTCGACCAAGATGGCGAACGAAGGCGAATAAGCCTCGCTATCAAGCCAAAAAGAAGGGCGGCGGGAGAAATCCCGCCGCCTTTTTTGTGCCTAGCGCGCGCGTACCACGACCTTGACCCGCTGCCCGACCTGCAGCGCGTCGCTCGAGCCCAGGCCGTTCAGGACCCTGAACCGGGCGACCTGGTTATCCGCATAGGCCATCTGACGTGCCACCGATGCCACGGTGTCGCCGCTGCGCACGGTATAGATGTCGATCCGGCGCGGGACGATCGCCTGCGCTTCGGCGGCACTGATCCGCCGCATCGAATTGAACATCGGGGTAAACACGTCCGCCCTGCCCGCCTGCGTTATCGCGGCGAAGTGATAGGCCTGACTGTTCGAGAATTCGTAGGCGAAGACGACCACGTCGACCTGGCTGCTGCCATTGTTCACCCGGGCCGTTCCGTAGGCGGCGGGAATGCCGTTGACCGTGGTGCGCTGGATGCTCTGCGGGGCGAGGCGCTGCTGCTGCCCGCCCAGTTCGGTGAAGACCCCACGGATGTAGCTGTCGATATTGCCGTTATAGGGCCGCAGCGCCAGTTGCGCCTTGCCGCTCTGGCCGTTGATGGAAACAGCGCTGGTGCCGTTCACCATGTAGAAGCCCTGCGGCGCGGTGAAGGCGAGGCGCAGGTCGGGATGGAGGAACTGCCGCCCCTCGATGACCCCCTGCGCCGGATCGTCGCCGTACAGCAGGCCGTCGATGCTGGTCATGAAGGTATCGCGATTGGTCACGCCCGTCGCCGTGCCGGCCAGCGCCAGCGCCTCGCGCACGCGCGATGCGGGGTCCGGGTGGGTCGACGCCCATTCGGGAATCGTCGCATTGTCGCGGCCCTGCAGCTGCGCATCGAGCTGCGTCTGCGCGGCGAGGCTGGCGAGCACCGTACCCATGGCCTTGGGATCGTAACCCGCGCGCGTCAGGTACTGCACGCCGAGCGCATCGGCCTCGCTTTCCTGGCTGCGCGAATAGCTGAGCGTCAGCAGCTGCGAACCTTGCAGGAAGCCGCGCGACAGCGTGTTGCCCAGACCGCTGTCGCCCAGCACCACGCCCGAAAGGATGGCACCGAGGGCGCCGAAAATCTGGTTCTGCTGCGCATTGGCCTGCCGCCGCTGGGCGTGGCGCGCTGCGACGTGCCCGACCTCGTGCCCCATCACAGCGGCCAGTTCCGCCTCGTTGTTCATCAGGCCGACCAGCTGGCGCGTCGTGTAGACGTAGCCGCCCGGAATGGCGAAGGCGTTGTTGACCGGGCTGTTGAGCACGGAAACAGTGAAATCGGACCGCGCGTTCGCGAGGCCCGACTGGACAGCGATGTTCTGTCCCACGCTCTGGATATAGCTGGAGCCGGGGCCCTGATAGGTGCCGCCGAATTCGGACAGCAGCTGCGGATGGTATTCCGCCCCCTGCGCCGCTTCCTGCTGGGTGATCGGGGTGTTGGCACTGGGAATGTTGCCCACGCCCATGCAGCCCGAAAGGGCCAGTGGCAGAGTGGCGGCGGCGGCCAGGATGGCGGATCGGATGCGCGGCATGGAAGTCTCCCCTAGACGGATTCGAATACGGGCGACCCACCACCGCCCGACAGGGCAGGCGAATTGTTTCCGCCCGCCGATGATGGTCTGACAACCGCGCTTTTTGTGGAATGTTCCCCGTAAGGGGAGCTTCGCCCGTGGCGGACTTTCGAAGCGAGCCGCCTCAGCCCGCCATCTGGAGGAAACGGTCTTCGCGCATCTTGCGGATCGTATCGGCATCCTTCGCCCTGAGCGCGTCGATCTCCTCGACCAGCGCCGCTTTAAGCGATGCGATCGCGGCCGGCTTGTCCCGGTGTGCGCCGCCCATCGGTTCGGGCACGATCCGGTCGATCACACCGAGGCGCTTCAGGTCCTGCGCCGTGACTTTCATCGCCGCCGCGGCGTCCGACGCATTATCGGCCGTGCGCCACAGGATCGAGGCGCAGCCTTCGGGCGAAATGACCGAATAGACGGCATGTTCGAACATCAGCACGCGTTCGGCGCTGGCGAGTGCGACCGCGCCGCCCGATCCGCCTTCGCCCACGATCGCCGCCACCATGGGCACCGGCAGGCCCAGGCAGGCCTCCGTCGCGCGGGCGATCGCTTCGGCCTGACCGCGTTCCTCCGCTTCGATACCCGGAAACGCGCCCGAGGTATCGACCAGCGTGACGACCGGCAGGCCGAACCGGCCGGCCAGTTCCATCAGGCGGATCGCCTTGCGGTAGCCTTCCGGCTTGCCCATGCCGAAATTGTGCCGGATGCGGCTTTGCGTGTCGTTGCCCTTCTCGTGACCGATCGCCATGACCCGGCGGCCATCCAGCATCGCGAAACCGCCGATGATCGCCTGGTCGTCGGCAAAGGCACGGTCCCCGCCCAGCGGCAGGAACTCGTCGAACATGTGTTCCACGAAGTCCGCGAAATGCGGCCGTTCGGGATGGCGGGCGACCTGCGTCTTCTGCCACGGCGTCAGCGACCCGTAGAGCGAGGCAAGCATGTCCGCGCTCTTGGCTTCGAGCCGTTCGAGCTCGTCCGAAATATCGACTTCGTCGTCACCCGCGGCATCGCGCAGTTCGGCGATGCGGGTTTCGAGCTGCGCGACGGGTTTCTCGAATTCGAGGAATGATCTCATCGCGTCCAGCTAGTCGGACGCGGCGCGCGCGGCAAGAGGATGGCGTTCATTGACCAGCCTGACGAGCCGCGCGCTGTCGACATGGGTGTAGATCTGCGTGGTCGCGATATCGGCATGGCCGAGGAGCGCCTGCAGCACGCGAAGGTCCGCCCCGCCCTCCAGCAAATGGGTCGCGAACGCATGGCGCAGGACATGCGGGCTGACCTTTTCCGGCGCAATCCCCGCTTTCGCGGCAAGGCCTTTCACGATCTGGTAGAGGCGGATGCGGGTCAGGTGGCTGCTGCGCGAGGGAAAGACGAACGACGATCGCTCGCCATCGCGGACCGCCATCCAGCGCGACAGTGCCTGCGACGCCTTGGTCCCGACGGGCACCATGCGCGCCTGCCCGCCCTTCCCCGTGACGGTCAGGAAAGGCGCGTCGCGCGGGACCGCCGAAACGGGGAGCGAAACCAGTTCGGTGGCGCGCAGGCCGGAGCCGTAAAGCATTTCGATCAGCGCCAGCGTACGCACCGCCAGCGGCCTGTCGCCCTGCGCATCCTCCTGCGCGCAGGCGAACAGCGCCTCCACTTCGGAATGGTCGAGGACCTTGGGCAGGTTGCGGCGGCGCGACGTGCTCGGCAGCGCTTCCGATGGATCGTCGTCGCGATAGCCCTCGTCCACCGCGAAGCCGAAGAATTGCCGCAGGGCCGACGCCTTGCGCGCGACGCTTGCCGGGGCGAGGTCGCGCCAGGCTTCGCCCAACGTCGATATCCGGTCCCGGTCCGCCGTCGCCAGGTCGCCGATCGCGTCCGCGGCCCCGTCCAGGTCGCGCCGGTAGGCGGCGATGGTGTTGGCCGCGGCGCCCCGCTCGACCGCGAGCATGGAGAGGAATTCCTCGACCGGGTCGACGGGCGTCATCGTGTCAGCCCCGCGCCACGGCCTCCGCCGCGATCATCCGCGCCTCGGCGGACAGACCAACCCGGTTGAGCGCGGAAACGATGTGGTAGAGGTGACGCGGCGTCATTTCCGACCAGTCGCCCCCCTGCATGCCGAGCGCCGCAAGGTAGGCGACGAGCGCCGGATTGTTGACCTCTGCGGAACGGGAAATCAGCTGGCTCCAGCGTGTTTCGCGGCCCAGCCCCGCGCCCAGATCTTCCGACAGGGAATTGGCCAGTCCCTGATCGATGCGCCCGAGGCCGGCGAGACCGGCAAGCAGGAACTTCGACTTGCGCGCGCCTTCGCTCTGGTCCGCGTCACGGAAAGTGGAGAACTGCGACGACGTCACCGGATTTTCGCGCACCGGCTGCGCGAACACGAGCTGGCCCCAGGCGAGCGAACCCTGCGGTACGAAATCGGCCCAGCGCATGGCGTCGCGCTCCAGCCCTGCCGTCAGCATTGAGGCGATGAGATCCGGCGCGGCTTCGAGCAGTTCCTCGCTCGGCTCGACGCGGGCCGCGGCGTAGGCGGTCAGCACCATCCGGCCGTAATCGCGATCGGTCCCGTCCCAGACCTCGCGAATGGCCTCGACCCGGGCAGCCGAACTGTCGGCGGTGTAGGCATCGCGCAATCGCGAGGCGGTCCTGCGCAGCGCGCCGTCGCCGCCTTCTTCGGCATAGATACGGCTGTAGAGGTCCACCATGGCATCGGCGGAGAGGATGCCTTCGCGCGCGGCGCGATCGGCGGCCCCGGCCCGGCGGTCCAGATCGAGCAGCGCGTTGGTGGCAGCGACCCGCTCGAAATAGGGATCGTCGCTCGATCGCAGGTCTTCGGGCACGTCAACCCCGACCGCGCTCGCCAGTGCGAAGCGCAGCGGCGTGATCTCTTCCACGCCGTCCCATTCGATCTGCGCGGTCCGGCGCGACTGTCCGGCAGCGCCGGCGAAGCGTTGCGCCAGCAGCACGTCGATGTCGGCAATCTCGTCGCCACGAAGCGCGCGATCCAGATTGGCGAAGGCGCGCGAGCCCTGCCCCGAATAGGCCTGGCAGATGGCGCGCAGCAGCGTGCCCTGTTCGCCGTCGCGTGCGCTGCCCTGCAGCTCGAGCGCGGGGCAGATACCGGTGATGTCGGCTGTCGCGATATAGGCCTGCGCCGCCGCATTGGTCAGGCCCGCATTCCAGTTCGCTGTATCGACGTCCTGCGCCAGCGCGCGGGCGACGCCGAACTCGCCGATGCGGTTCAGCGCCTGCACCCGCAGCGCGGCGAATTCGGCCGGATCCATACCCTCGGGTGCGGCCATGCGACTGGCATAGGCGCGCCGGGCGAGGATATGCCCCCAGCGCGACACGAGCGGCTCGTCCACGCCGGACAGGGCCGCACGCACGATTGAGGCCGGTTGCCGCACGAGCGATCCAGGTGGCAGGCCGCCCTCCGTCGTCGCGATGACCCCCGCCCGGGCGAGCGAGCGGCGCGCGGCAGGCGGAATATCGTATTGCGGCCGGATGCCGAGCAGCTCGTCCAGTTCCTCGTCGCTCAGCCGGTTCAGCCGCTCCAGCGCGGGCAGGCTTCCCGAACCGCCCGCCGAAGGTGCAGGCGCCGACGGTGCCGGCGTGGACGGTGCCGGAGCGGAAGACGGTCCCGATGGCGAAGGCGCCTGCGTCGTCGAAGGCGCCGGGCTGGCCGGCGGCGTGGTCGCCGTCGGACGCGGGGTGGGTGTCGGCGACGGGCGCGGCGAGCTGTAGACGTCGGGCAGCAGCGATTCCGGGTTCTCCCCGGCAACCACCAGCGAAGAGGTAAGCGCGATCGCGCCCGCGGATACCAGCAGCGCGCGTATCATCGGGCGTCTCCCGGCAGATCGATCGGCTGTTCGATCGTATGCAGCGGTTCCTCCCCGCCATCGATCCAGGCGACGACGAGCAGGACGACGATTGCGGCCGCGGCGACGAGCCCCCAGCGTCGGGCGGAAATCTGCACGGTGGGATTTTTCCTCAAAGCAAGCACGTTGCGCGGCATGTAGCCGATCTATAGGCAAAGCGGCAATGGATGTTGCGCCCCAGCCCACCGCCACTGCCCTTTCCAGGGGAGAGATCGCGGCGATCGCCCGGCGGATCGACCGGCCGATCGTGCTCGTCGGCCTGATGGGCGCGGGCAAGTCCACCGTGGGTCGCAAGCTTGCCCGGCTGCTCTCGTTCGATTTCGTCGACGCGGACGAGGAGATCGAGGATGCAGCGCAGCTGAGCATTTCGGAAATCTTCGCCCAGTTCGGGGAAGACTATTTCCGCGACGGGGAGCGGCGCGTAATCGCACGGCTGCTGGACGAAGATGCAGGCGTGATCGCCACGGGCGGCGGCGCCTTCGTCAACGACGAGACGCGCGCGCTCGTACTGGAACGGGCCATCTGCGTATGGATCGACTGCGATCTCGATACGCTGGTGGAGCGCACGGCGCGCAAGAAGACCCGGCCGCTGCTGCGCCAGGGCGACCCGCGCGAGACGCTGGCCCGCCTCCAGCAGGAGCGCGAGCCGTTCTACAGCCAGGCGCAGATCAGGGTGGCGAGCCAGCACGCGCCGCACGAGGCGACCGCGCTGGCCATCATCGAAAGGATCGACAGGTGGCTGTGATCGACGTCGACCTCGCCGGCCGCGCCTATAAGGTGCAGGTCGGCGGCGGCCTTCTCGCCAATATGGCGCAGGAAGCCGCGCCTTTCCTCGAAAGCTACGGCAGCCGGCGCCCGGTCCCGATCGTCGCCGATGCGAATGCGCGCCGCCATTGGGGCGGGACGGTCGAGGATGCGCTCTCCTCCGCCGGACATCGGACGGACTGGTACGATGTGCCTGCGGGCGAAGCATCCAAGTCCTGGGCCCGGCTCGAGGACCTGACCGACTGGTTGCTCGCCCTCGGCATCACGCGCAGCGATCATGTCTTCGCCCTCGGCGGCGGAGTCGTCGGCGATCTCGTCGGCTTCGCCTGTGCGATCCTGAAACGCGGCTGCGGCTTCGTGCAGCTTCCGACCACGCTCCTCGCGCAAGTGGACAGTTCGGTCGGCGGGAAGACCGCCATCAACACCGCCACTGGCAAGAATCTCGTCGGGGCATTCCACCAGCCATCGCTGGTCCTCGCCGATACCGACACGCTGGCGACCCTGCCGGAGCGCGAGCTGCGGTCGGGCTATGCCGAAGTGCTGAAATACGGTGTCCTTGGCAATATCGAATTCTTCGACTGGCTTTCGGAAAACCGCGCTGCGGTGCTCTCGCTCGAGCAGGACGCTCTCATCCACGCGGTCGCGCACAGCGTGGCGGCCAAGGCGCGGATCGTGGCGGCGGACGAACGGGAGACTCAGGACCTGCGCGCGCTGCTCAATCTCGGACATACGTTCGGGCACGCGCTGGAAGCGCAGACGGGCTTTTCCGACCGGCTGCTGCATGGCGAGAGCGTCGCACTCGGCATGGTGCTGGCCGCCCGCTATTCGGCGCGGCGCGGCGATCTTTCGCTGGAGGATGCGGAGCGGGTGGACGAGCAGGTGGCGCTGGCCGGCCTGCCCGCCTCCCTCGCCGCGCTGGATCTCGATTGCGACGGGTCCGCGCTAGTCGATCACATGCGGCACGACAAGAAGATGGAAGGCAGCACCCTGCCCTTCATCCTGCTGCGCGACATCGGCGATGCCTACCTGGCGCGCGACGTTGCGCTGGACGATGTGGCGGCGTTCCTGGACGAGCAGCTGCGCAGCCACTGACGCGGGCGCGCATCCGCGCGGGACCTAGAACAGGCGCGATCCGTTCGGCACCGGCTTGTCAGGCGCGAAGAGCACCACTTCCCCGTCCTCGTCCGCGAAGCCCAGCGTCAGGACCTCGCTCATCGCCGGACCGATCTGGCGCGGCGGGAAGTTGACGACGGCGGCCACCTGCCGCCCGACCAGATCGGCCAGCGCGTAGTTCGCGACGATCTGCGCGCAGCTCTTTCGTTCACCGATGCCGGGTCCGAAATCGATCCGCAGCCTTGCCGAAGGCTTGCGCGCTTCGGGAAAGGGTTCGGCCGCGATCACCGTGCCGACGCGGATGTCGGCTTTCAGGAAATCGTCGAAGGATATTTCCGCCGCGGGTCCGGCGGCAGGATCGTGATGGAGGTGCGCCAAGCCTTACTCGACGACTTTCAGGCCGGCCTTGCCCAGTTCGGTAACGCGCGGGTGATCCTCGCCCTCGTCCTGCATGGCGTCGTATTCGCGGAAGATTTCCTCGATCTCGGTCCGGCGCGCCATGATCGTCAGCGCGATTCCTTCCGCCAGGCTTTCCCCGTCGCCACCATGGCCGAACACGGCGGCGAGATCGCTGATCGTCGCCTCCTTCGCGGTGCGGAAATACCGCCCGCGTCTGTCGAAATATCCAAAGCCCCTGCGCGCCACGAAGAATTCCCGAGTCGTCCCTTGTGCAAGCCACTATAGTGCCACCAAACGGTACGTTTCTCTACCGGATTGGGTGAAAGGCCTATTAAACAGGGCACAAGTTGCCATTTCGTCGCACCCGTGCGCTGCCGGCACGACGAATTCTAACAAAAGGCTATTCCAGTTCGAGAATCACTTCGTCAACCGCGAGGCTGTCGCCTTCGCCGGCGTTGATCGTGGCGATGGTGCCTTCCTTTTCGGCGCGCAGGATGTTCTCCATCTTCATCGCCTCGACCGTGGCGAGGGGCTGGCCCGGCTGGACCTCGTCCCCTTCCGCGACGTGCAGCTTCACCAGCAGGCCGGGCATCGGGCAGATCAGCATCTTGGAAAGATCGGGCGGGACTTTCTCGATCATGTGATCGGCCAGATGCGCGATCCGGGTCTGCAGGATGCGCAGCGAATGCGTCGCCCCACGGGCGGTGACGTCGTAACCGGTGCGGGTCGAGGACAGTTGCAGCGTCAGGGCCTCGCCCGGCTGCTCGTCCGTGCCGCCATGTTCGACGTCCACCATGGTCTCGCCGGGGGTGTAGGACATTTCGAGCATGACCGGTTCGCCGTCCACCGTGATCGCGTTTTCGTCCAGGCGCACGTCGTAGTCGGTGTCGCCGATCCGGATCGTCCAGTCGCCCGGCGCGTAGAAATCGTTGTCCAGCTTCTGGTCGATGCGCCGCGCGCGATCGGCATCGGCGGTCGCGATCACGCCGCCGACGGCCGCGAGGACGCGGTTCAGTTCCGGCGAGGCGGGCGCGCCCTGGAAGCCTTCGGGATATTCCTCGGCGATGAAACCGGTGGTGAGATTGCCCGAGCGGAAGCGCGGATGCTGCATGATGGCGCTCAGAAAATCGATATTGTGGCCGAGGCCTTCGATCCGGAATGCGTCGAGCGCCTGGATCTGCAGGTCCGCTGCCTCGTCGCGCGTTTCGCCCCACGTCACCAGCTTGGCGATCATGGGATCGTAGAACATGCTGACCTCGCCGCCTTCGAAGACGCCATCGTCCACGCGTACGCCATCGACCCCGCGGCGGCCATTGACGGCGCCTTCGTCTGTCCAGCCTTCCACGGGCGGCTGGTAATGCACCAGCCTGCCGATGCTGGGCAGGAAGCCGCGATAGGGATCTTCCGCATAGACGCGGTTCTCGATCGCCCACCCGTCGATGCCAATATCGTCCTGCGCGAAAGTGAGTTCTTCGCCCGCGGCGACGCGGATCATCTGCTCCACCAGGTCAATGCCGGTAATGGCCTCGGTGACGGGATGCTCCACCTGCAGCCGGGTGTTCATTTCGAGGAAGTAAAAACTCTCACCGGTCTCGTCCGCACCGCTCACGATGAGCTCGACCGTGCCGGCCGAATGATACTCGACCGCCCGGGCCAGCGCGACCGACTGTTCGCCCATCGCCTTCCGCATCGCGGGCGTGACGAACGGGCTCGGCGCTTCCTCGACCACCTTCTGGTGGCGTCGCTGGATGCTGCATTCGCGCTCGTTCAAATAGAGGATGTTGCCGTGCTTGTCGCCGAGGATCTGGATCTCGATGTGGCGCGGGTCCTCGATGAACTTCTCGATGAATACGCGCTCGTCTCCGAAGCTGTTCTTGCCTTCGCGCTGGGTGGCTTGGAAACCGTCCTTCACGTCCTGGTCGTTCCAGGCCAGCCGCATGCCCTTGCCGCCGCCGCCAGCGCTGGCCTTCATCATGACCGGATAACCGATCCTGTTGGCCCACTCGAGCGCTTCGGCAGTGTCGGCAATCGCCCCGCCGGACCCGGGCACGGTATTCACTCCGGCCTCCGCGGCGAGCTTCTTCGATTCGATCTTGTCGCCCATCGCGGCGATCGCGCCGGCCGGCGGGCCGATGAAGACGATGTTCTCCTTCTCCAGCGCTTCCACGAAGCTCGCCCGCTCGGACAGGAAGCCGTAGCCGGGATGGACCGCCTCGGCGCCGGTCTGCTTGCACGCGTCGATGATCTTGTCTGCCAGCAGGTAGCTTTCGGCGGCGGGGGCGGCGCCGATATGGACCGCCTCGTCGGCCATTTTCACGAACGGCGCGCGCGCGTCGGCATCGGAATAGACCGCGACCGTCGCGATACCCATGCGCTTTGCGGTCTTGATGACCCGGCAGGCGATTTCGCCGCGATTGGCGATCAGGATTTTCTTGAACATCAGGCGTCTGACTCCGTCTCTTGCCGAGCCGCATAGCCGATTAAGGCGTTTGCGTAAGCCCCCGCGCCCCTCCGGTCCCCCTCCCCCTTCAGAAGCGACTCCATCGCCGTGGCGAGACGGCGGACATTGGCCGTGGAAAGCTTGCCAAGCGGCGAGACATAAACACCGATGGTGAACAGGATCGCGCCCGTTTCGGGCAAGCGGCGCAGCGTCTGGCGTTCGGAGCGCACGAACAGCGTTTCGCCCGCGTTCTGCGCGGTGACATGGGCGAAGGCGCGCTCCGGCGGCTGCGCGACCCAGCGCATCGCATCCGTCGCGGCGATGAACCAGTTGCAGCGCCCGTAGATCGCACCGGGCCGCAGCTTCGCCATGAAGTGATCGACCCCGCTGGCCAGCTGTTCCTCGTAACCCTGAATCGGTGCGTGGAGCGCGCGGAGCGGCAGGCCCAGCTTCTCGGCGGGCGTCCAGTCGGACGGCCAGGCGACCGCCGCCCCGACCAGGCGATACTGGTCCTCGCCCGGTGCGAGCGTCAGCAGGCACATGTCCTCGTGATACGCCCGCGCCGCTCCGGGAAGGCCGCCGGGCGCGCCGAGCATGCCGGCAAGTTCGGCGCCGGGTGCCTCGCCTTCTGGCGAAAGCTGGATGCCGTCGGGATAGGCCGCGAAGGCCTCGGCCCGCGCGGCAATATCCGGGCCGGGCTGGAGCCACCCGCCCTCGTCCAGCTTTGCGAGGCCCATCTTGAGCACCCCGCCGCCACGCGCCTTCGGCAGCAATTCGTCGACCGAGAAGCCGAGCGTCACGGCACTATCACGGCGCCCAGGGCGAACCAGCACACCGGTATGATCGCACCCAGCATCGCAAGCGAACTCCCCACGACCAGCACCGAGACGAGCCGTTCCTGCATACGCGTTCCGCGATGTCCCTTACCGGCGATCGGCAAAGCCTCGCTCGCCCCCGTCGCCGCTGCTAACCCAATCCCGCACACGAGGATGTAGGAGGATCCCGCCAGGACCACCGCTAGCGGCCAATCCCATGCCGGCGGCACCGAGCAATAGCGCCAGAACAGGCCGATCGCGACAAGAGCCGGACCCGTCTGCACTGCCGTCAGGTGCGCCGAGAGACCCATGCGCGAATTGCGCAGGAGGGGGATCGCAAAGCCGAGAACAAGTCCGATTGCGAACAGCAACAGTCCGCTCGTCCCGAGGAAGAGCGGAGCCGGGTTCACTCGGCCGGCTCCGCGACCTTGCAGGCGCGGGCGGGTTCTTCCTGCTGCAAGGGCGTCAGGCCCAGCTTGGCGAACAGCGCGCCGTCGCTGTCGTCGCCCGCATTGGGCGCGGTCAGCAGCTTGTCGCCGGTGAAGATCGAATTCGCGCCGGCGAGGAAGCACAGCGCCTGCGTTGCTTCGGACATCGACTCGCGACCCGCACTCAGCCGCACCATGCTCATCGGCATGCAGATACGCGCCACCGCCACCGTCCGGACGAACTCGATATCGTCGATCTTGGCGAGCGGCGTGTCCGCCAGCATGTCGCCCAGCACCGTACCCTTGACCGGGACCAGCGCGTTGACCGGCACGCTTTCGGGATGGCGTTCGAGCGTGGCGAGCGTGTGGACGAAGCCGACGCGGTCCTCGCGCGTCTCGCCCATGCCCACGATGCCGCCGCTGCAGACGTTGATCCCGGCATCGCGCACGTTCTGAAGCGTATCGAGCCGGTCCTGGTAATTGCGGGTAGAGATCACGCGCTCGTAATATTCCGGCCCGGTGTCGACATTGTGGTTGTAGTAATCGAGGCCTGCTTCCTTCAGCATGTCCGCCTGCTTCGGCGTCAACATGCCCAGCGTCATGCAGGTCTCGAGACCCATTTCGCGCACGCCCTTCACGATCTCGACGATCGCGGGCATGTCGCGGTCCTTGGGATTGCGCCAGGCGGCGCCCATGCAGAAACG
Source organism: Qipengyuania sp. JC766 (assembly GCF_040717445.1). NCBI lineage: Bacteria > Pseudomonadati > Pseudomonadota > Alphaproteobacteria > Sphingomonadales > Erythrobacteraceae > Qipengyuania > Qipengyuania sp. JC766. The sequence goes on from NZ_JBFEFL010000001.1 coordinate 926,077, forward strand.
CTGGCTGCCCGCATCCTTCGCCTGCGCGGCGGATTGCAGCACGGCGCGCACGTCCATAAGCTTGGTCGCCTCGACCCCGCTATCCGCCTTCACCGACTGCGAGCAGTAGCCGCAATCCTCCGGACACCCGCCAGTCTTGATCGAGAGCAGCGTGCAAAGCTGGACCTGCTCGGGCGGATGGTTCTCGCGGTGGACCGTGGCGGCACGGAACAGCAACTCGGTAAAGGGAAGCTCGAACAGCTCCGCGATTTCCTCGCGGGTCCAGTCGGTGCGGATTTGGGTCAAGTCTTAATTCCTCGAATATTTGATCGCTTCGCACGTCGGATCAAGAACCACGACCAGACCACGAAGGGGAGAGTGATTGCCAGCCAGAACCAAAACGGTGGCGCACCACATTCGCCCTTGGTCTGCTCTAATTCCAGTGCGTTTCGACACCAACCAATCTGCGACATCGTAAGTACGTAAACGACAAAAATCGCGCCGAACCAGATAGCAGCGCTCACAAAAACCCTCGCAACGAGTTGGAGGATAGCGCCAAATCTCACTCCGCCGCCTCGTCTAGATCCTCACCCGCGGGCGGCATGTTGTGACCTAACAGGCGCAGCACGTCCGCGGCGCATTCGACCACATTGCTCCCCGGGCCGTAGATCCCCTGCACCCCTGCATCGCGCAGGAAGTCGTAGTCCTTCTGCGGGATCACGCCGCCGGCGATAACCTTGATGTCGCTGCGTCCCGCTTCCTTCAGCAGGCCGATCAGTTCGGGGATCAGCGTCTTGTGGCCTGCCGCAAGGCTGCTCGCGCCGATGGCGTCCACGTCGTTCTCCAGTGCCATGTCGCGCGTTTCGGCGGGCGTCTGGAACAGCGGGCCGCTCAGCACTTCGAAGCCCATGTCGGCAAAGGCGGACGCGATGACATTTGCGCCGCGGTCGTGGCCGTCCTGGCCCATCTTGGCGACCATCAGCTTCGGCGCGCGGCCCAAGCGGCGTTCGACCGCCTTCACGCCTTCCACCACCTGCGCGTAGCGATCGTCCTCGGCATAGGCGCTGGAATACACGCCGCGCACCGGCGTCGGCATCGTGTCGTAGCGGCCGAACACGTCCTCCATCGCGGCGGAAATTTCGCCCAGCGTCGCGTCGTGCCGGGCCGCTTCCACGGCGAGGCCGAGAAGGTTGCCTTCCTTCTGCGCGGCACCGCGCGCCAGCGCGTCGAGCGCGGACTGGCAGGCGATCTCGTCGCGCGCCGAACGCACCTTCTCGAGCCGCGCGATCTGGCTCTGGCGCACCGCGTGGTTGTCGATATCGAGCGTGTCGATCTCGTCTTCCTTGTCGCGGCGGTACTTGTTGACGCCGACGATCACGGTCTCGCCCCGGTCGACGCTGGCCTGCTTGGCGGCCGCGGCTTCCTCGATCTGCGCCTTGGGTTTCCCGCTGGCGACGTATTCGGTCATGCCACCGGCCGCCTCGACTTCGTCCAGCATCGCCTTCGCCTTTTCGACCAGCGCGTCGGTAAGGCTCTCGATGTAGAACGACCCGCCCAGCGGATCGGCGACATTTGTGATGCCGGTTTCCTCCTGGATCACCAGCTGCGTGTTGCGCGCGATGCGGGCGCTGAAATCCGTCGGCAGCGCGATCGCCTCGTCCAGCGCATTGGTGTGGAGCGACTGCGTGCCGCCCAGCACCGCGGCCATCGCCTCGATCGTGGTGCGGATGACGTTGTTGTAGGGATCCTGCTCCTGCAAGCTCACGCCGCTGGTCTGGCAATGCGTGCGCAGCATCTTGGACTTGGGGTTCTGCGCGCCGAGATCGGTCATGACATCGTGCCAGAGCGCGCGCGCCGCGCGCATCTTGGCGATTTCCATGAAGAAGTTCATGCCGATGCCCCAGAAGAAGGACAGGCGCGGCGCGAAATCGTCGATAGCGAGGCCCGCTTCCATCGCGCGCTTGGCGTATTCCTTGCCGTCCGCGATGGTGAAGGCGAGTTCCTGCACTGCCGTCGCCCCGGCTTCGTGCATGTGATAGCCGCTGATGGAGATCGAGTTGAACCGCGGCATGTGCTGCGACGTGTAGGCGATGATGTCCGACACGATCCGCATGCTGGGCGCGGGCGGATAGATGTAGGTGTTGCGGACCATGAACTCCTTCAGGATGTCGTTCTGGATGGTCCCCGACAGGTCCTTCTGCGCAACGCCCGCGCGTTCCGCCGCCACGATGTAGAACGCCATGACCGGGATCACCGCCCCGTTCATGGTCATGCTGACGCTCATCTCGTTCAGCGGGATCTGGTCGAACAGGATTTCCATGTCGCGCACGGTGTCGATCGCGACGCCGGCCTTGCCCACGTCGCCCACCACGCGCGGATGGTCGCTGTCGTAACCGCGGTGCGTAGCAAGATCGAAGGCGACGCTGAGGCCCTTCTGGCCGGCCGCCAGATTGCGGCGATAGAAGGCGTTCGATTCCTCGGCAGTGGAAAAGCCCGCATATTGCCGGATGGTCCACGGGCGGCCGGTATACATGCTGGCATAGGGGCCGCGCGTGAACGGCTCCATGCCCGGCACGCCGGGGTCGAGGTCCCGCGTATCCTCGCTGGTATAGAGCGGCTTCACCTCGATCCCTTCCGGCGTGTGCCAGGTAAGATCGCGGCCCTTCGTTTCCTTGTCGGCCCGGGCCTTCCAGTCTTCGTATGTCGGTGTGTCGGTCATGTGTCTCCTCAGGCGCGCGCGCTCGGCCGGGCCGATACGCGTTCATGCCATTGGTAAAGGTTCGTGCAGCCATCGTCCGCCGGGCAGCCGACGAATTTGGCGAAATCCATGCTGGTCAGGAGGGCGATATCGGCCACGGAATAGGCATCGGTGGCGAGAAATTCGCGGTCGGCGAGCGCGGCGTCGAACCGCTCGAACGCCCTTGCCACGCGCGGGCGGTTGGCTTCGCCCCACTCGCCGTTCCGGCCCGGCAGTGCGGCCGTGAAATCGTGCGTGTGGACCCAGACCTGCGCGATGGCATTCATCAGTTCCAGTTCCACCTGCCGGCTCGCCATCTCGATCCGCGCCATCTCCAGCGGGGTGGAGCCGAACAGCGCGGGTTCGGGATGCAGCCCCTCCAGATAGCGCATGATCGCCACGCTTTCCGTGATGACATCGCCATCGTCGGTTTCCAGCGCGGGTGTCTGGCCGCGCGGGTTTACCGCGAGATACTCGGCCGATTTCTGCTCGCGCTTCGGAATCGCAATGTCGCGCGTCGGAAGCTCGATCCCCTTTTCGGCGGCGAAAATGCGGACGCGGCGCGGATTGGGCGCGGGATAGGCGCTGTCGTAATACAGCATCTCAGCGGCCCTTGAATTGCGGCTGGCGCTTCTGGAGGAAGGCCATGCCGCCTTCCATCGCGTCCTCGCTGGCAGCGGCCACGCGCTGCCCCTCCGCCTCGGCCAGCATCACTTCGGGCAATGCTCCGTCGAGCGCGGTGGCGATGTTCGCCTTGATCGTTTCGTAAGCCAGCGTGGGCCCTGCGGCGAGGCGCTGCGCCAGCGCGCCTGCCTCGGCCAGCAGCGCATCGTCGTCCACGGCGCGGTAGATGAGTCCCCATTCCTCCGCCTGTTCGGCGCCGATCTTCTCGCCCAGCATCATCATGCGCGTGGCGCGTGCGCGCCCGATGCTGCGCGCCAGCAACCAGGTGGAGCCGCCATCGGGCACCAGCCCGATATTGACGAAGGCCTGCAGGAAATAGGCGCTCCGGCCCGCCAGCACGAAATCGCCCGCCAGCGCCATCGAACAGCCGACGCCCGCCGCCGGGCCGTTGACCGCGCACACCACCGGCACGGGGCAACGGGTGATCTGGCTGACCAGCGGGTTGTAATGGTTCTGCAGCGCCTGGTGGCTGCCGCCTTTCGACTGGAGCGGTCCGCCCTCGGCCCGCGCGGAAAGGTCCGCCCCGGAACAGAAGCCCTTGCCCGCACCGGTCAGCAGGACCGCGCGCGCATCGCCTAGGTCGTAGAACGCAGCCGACAGTTCCTGCGCCAGCTGGATCGATGCGGCGTTGAGGCGATCCGGGCGGTTCAGCGTGATCTTCGCGACATCGCCTTCGCGTTCGACAAGGATCGTTTCATGGCTCACGCGTGCACTCTCCCGGTGATGGTTCGGATTTCCGCCGTCTGTGGCCCTTAAGCCGGGTCAGGGCAAGGGTGGCGGAGCGGCTTCCGCCCGATCAGTGTGCGCCGTCCCCGTGGCCCTTCGGGGGCGTTTCCATGATCTCGGTCAGCTGGCCCATCATGTCCTTGGGGTGGAGGAAGAAGATCGGCGTGCCATGCGCGCCGATGCGCGTCGGACCGAGGATGCGCTTGCCCTTCCCCTCGAACCACGCGCGCGCAGCCTCGATGTCCTCGACCTCGTAGCAGACATGGTGCTGGCCGCCGGCCGGGTTCTTGGCGAGAAAGCCGTTTATGGGGGAGCTTTCGTCGAACGGCTCGATCAGCTCGATCTGCGTGCCCTTGCCCACTTCCCCCGCGCTATCGGGCGTATCGACGAAGCAGACCTTCACGCCCTGCTCGGGCAGGTCGAAAGGCTCGGTGATCCGTACCGCGCCCATGGTGTCGCGGTAATATGCGATGGATTCCGCGATCGAGGACGTCGCGACGCCGATGTGGTTGAGACGGCCGAGTTTCATTCGAAACCGCAATGCGAAAGCACCGCCTCGTCGTCTGTGGTAAATTCGGAGCCATTCCAGCGATATTGCAAAACACCGGTCTCCGATCCCGAATAAGCCACCTCGAAGCCTTTACCTTTGAATATAGATCTAATCTTGCCTTCGATAGCGAAATCCTCACCGTCGAAGGATGTACCGCCATAATAGTCAGGTATGGTCGCAATAGTGCGTGGACCATTCGCAGTAAGCTCAGTCAGGACGGTACATCCCTCGGTTATCCCCTGGCCAGTGAAGCCGCCGGAAGCGTAGATCGTAGGGTTTTCGGTAAATTTATCGGAGAGTGCCCATTCAGCTAATGCTCCCAAACTTCCCAATCGAACTGCCTCCGGATACCGCTCTTTCACAAACAACCCTTCGCGAGGATCGCTGAAATAGAATACATCGAGACGGCCAGCTGTCGAATGCGAACCAGTCGGTTCTACCAAGGTTCCTTCGCTAACCAGAGCAAGTCCTTCAGCGATCGAAACCATCTCGTGATTCCGAAAAATCCATTCTGCTCCATCTGCATCGCGAAGTGGTTCTTGAGATGGAAAAGCAATCTGCGCCAGCTCGGATTCATCCAGTTGAGAAACTGGAATTACCGGCTCAGCGCCTTCAGATCTCGCCGCTTCAAACTCGCGCTCGGCAATTGCTGCATCGCCACTCTCAGAACAACTGGTTAGCATCAAACCAGCTACGACGAGGTACTTCATTTCGGCCTCACAACGGAATATTATCGTGCTTCTTCCACGGGTTCTCGAGCTGCTTACCGCGCAGCTTGCGCAGTCCCAGCGCGATCCGCCGACGGGTCGAGTGCGGATAGATCACCTCGTCGATATAGCCGCGTGAAGCGGCGACGAAGGGGTTGGCGAAGCGGTCTTCGTATTCCTTCGTCTTCTCGGCGATCTTTTCGGGATCGTCGCGGTCCTGGCGGAAGATGATCTCCACCGCGCCCTTCGCGCCCATCACGGCGATCTCGGCGGTGGGCCAGGCGTAGTTCAAGTCGCCGCGCAGGTGCTTGGACGCCATCACGTCGTACGCGCCGCCATAGGCCTTGCGGGTGATCACGGTGATCTTGGGCACGGTCGCCTCGGCATAGGCGAACAGCAGCTTCGCGCCGTGCTTGATGATGCCGTTATGCTCCTGCGCCGTGCCGGGCAGGAAGCCGGGCACGTCCACGAAGGTCAGGATCGGGATGTCGAACGCGTCGCAGAAGCGCACGAAGCGCGCGGCCTTCTTGGAACTGGCGATGTCGAGCACGCCGGCGAGCACCATCGGCTGGTTCGCGACCACGCCGACCGTGCGCCCTTCCACCCGGCCGAAACCGCAGATGATGTTGGCTGCATGCGCCGGCTGGATCTCGAAGAAATCGCCCTCGTCCAGCGTCTTCCGGATCACCTCATGCATGTCGTACGGCATGTTCGCATTGTCGGGGATGAGCGTGTCGAGCGACGGCTCCTCGCGGTCCCAGGCATCGGCGGTCGGGCGTTCGGGCACGTCCTCCCGGTTCGACAGCGGCAGGTAATCGACGAAATTGCGGGTCTGCAGCAAAGTCTCGATATCGTTCTCGAACGCGATGTCGGCGACGCTGGTCTTGGTCGTGTGCGTGACCGCCCCGCCCAGTTCCTCCTGCGTCACTTCCTCGTTGGTGACCGTTTTCACCACGTCGGGCCCGGTTACGAACATGTAGGAACTGTCCTTCACCATGAAGATGAAGTCGGTCATCGCCGGGGAATAGACCGCCCCGCCCGCGCACGGGCCCATGATGAGGCTGATCTGCGGCACGACGCCCGATGCGAGCACGTTGCGCTGGAACACCTCGGCATAGCCGCCGAGCGATGCCACGCCTTCCTGGATGCGGGCGCCACCGCTGTCGTTGAGGCCGATGACCGGCGCGCCGACCTTCATCGCCATGTCCATCACCTTGCAGATCTTCTCCGCGTGGCGCTTGGACAGGGAACCGCCGAAGACGGTGAAGTCCTGGCTAAAGACGAACACCAGACGCCCGTTGATCGTGCCGCTGCCGGTGACGACGCCGTCGCCCGGGATGCGCTGTTCCTCCATGCCGAAATCGATGCAGTCATGCTCGACATAGGTATCGAGTTCCTCGAAGCTGTCCTCGTCCAGCAGGATCTCGAGCCGTTCGCGCGCGGTCAGCTTGCCCTTGGCGTGCTGCGCGTCGATCCGCTTCTGCCCGCCACCCATGCGGGCGGCTTCGCGGCGGCGTTCCATTTCGGCGATATTGGCGGACATCCGCAGGCTCCCGTGAAATCAGCGTTTTCGGATCGCCTTGCGCCATGCCGAGCGGCCATCGCTCGGTCAAGGCGGGCCCGTCCGGCTTTGCGTCCCCGCTGGTCAACAATCGCCCGATTAGAGCGGGTTAGAGCCCTTTTTGCAGGGAACCCGGTTTGCGTTCCGGAGTTAACTTATCACAGGCGGCGATCGTGCCGCAGACTGTTTTTTCTAGGAGAATTACGATGGGTGAATTCACGGACAAGGCGAAGGCTGCGGCCAACGACATTGCCGGCAAGACCAAGGAAGCCATCGGCGAAGCGACCGACAACCGCAAGCTGGAAGCCGAAGGCGAAGCGCAGCAGGCGAAGGCCAAGGCCCAGAAGGCCAAGGGCACTGTCAAGGGCGCGCTCGGCGACAATATCTAACGTCGATCCGACCCGAAAACGAGAAGGCCGCGGCGATTGCCGGGGCCTTTTTCTTATGCTGCGCTGACGAAGCGGGAGAACTCCCGCTTATTTCAGCAGGACGAGTTCTTCCGCCACGGTCGGGTGGATCGCGGTGGTCGCGTCGAAATCGGCCTTGGTCATGCCGGCCTTCACCGCCACGGCGGCCGCCTGCATGATCTCCGGCGCTTCCGGGCCGATCATGTGGATGCCGACGATCTTGTCGTTCGCGCCGTCGCAGATCATCTTGATGAGGCTGCGTTCCTCGCGCCCGGCAACCACGTTCTTCATCGCCCGGAAGTCCGACTGGTAGACCTTGACCTGGCCGAGCGCGTTCTTCGCCTCGCCCTCCGTCATGCCGACGGCGGCGATGGGCGGGTGGCTGAAGACGGCGCTGGGGATGCAGGAATGGTCGACCGCGGTCGGCTTGTCCCCGAACACGGTGTCGGCAAAGGCCTGGCCTTCGCGGATCGCCACGGGGGTCAGCTGCACGCGCGCCGTCACGTCGCCCACGGCGTAGATGTGGTCGACATTGGTCTTGCTGAACCGGTCGACCTTGATCTCGCCCTTCTCGCCCAGCTCGATGCCCGCTGTCTCGAGACCGAGGCCCTCGGTGTTGGGCACGCGGCCCGTGGCATACATCACGGCCTCGACCTCGATCGGGTCGTGATTGCTCATGCAGACGCGCAGGCAGCCGTTGTCGAGCTGCTTGATGTTCTCGAACTCAGCATTGAAGCGGAAATCGATGCCCTTCTTGACCGAGATCTGCAGCAGGCGGTCGGTCAGGCTCTGGTCGTAGCTGCGCAGCAGCGTGTCGGTCCGGTTGATGATCGTGACCTTGGTGCCGAATTCGTTGAAGATGCCGGCAAACTCGTTGGCGATGTAGCCGCCACCCGCGATCAGGATGCGTTTGGGCAGTTCGTCCAGGTGGAACGCCTCGTTGCTGGTGATGCCCAGCTCGCCGCCGGAACAGCCCGGGATGTGCGGGCGCGCGCCGGTGGCGATCAGGATGTATTTCGCCGTGACGGTCTTGCCGCTCGCCAGCTTGATCTCGTGCGGGCCCACGATCTCCGCCCGTTCGTCGAAGATGGTGACGTCGTGGCTTTCCAGCGTCTTGCGATACACGCCGTTGATGCGGTCCACGTCCGCCATCACGTTGTCGCGCAGCTTGACCCAGTCGAAGCTCTTGCCCTCGATATTCCAGCCGAAGCTCTGGCAGTCCTCCAGGTCCTCCGCGAAATGCGCGCCGTAGACGAGCATCTTCTTGGGCACGCAGCCGCGAATGACGCAGGTGCCGCCGATGCGGTGTTCCTCCGCCACGGCGACCTTCGCGCCATGCGCCGCCGCCACGCGGCAAGCGCGCACGCCGCCCGATCCCGCGCCGATCGTGAACAGGTCGTATTCGTATTTATCGGCGGACATTCAAGGCTCTCCTGCTGGCACGAGCGCGCGATATGGCGGGCCGCGCCTGCAGGTTCAACCGCAGTCTGCCGAACTCAGGCCCCGTCCGCGTCAAAGGAAATTTCCGCCGGATCACTGAAGACACTGAGAGCGAGGGCAGCCACGATTAGCGTTCTGGCCAGTCCGGGATCGGTGCCTTGCGCCATATGGAGCACGGGCCGCCCGTTCAGTTCCAGCGCCCCCACCGCCCGGCCGCGCCGTTCGAAGACGTAGCCGATGGGCGTGATCGTGCCGATGCGCGTCCGGGTAAGGTCGTGCGCGGACCGGATCCGGACGACCTCCCCGCCGAGCGCGATTTCGCCGATCCGTTCGTAGCGATAGGCGGCCGTGCCCCTTCCGGTCACTTCCTGCAGTTCGAACCGCGCCGGGATCGGCCGGCCGTCGGCGGTGAATTCGCAGCGATAGGCCATCGGCGCGGTGGTCATCTCGACACCGTCGCCCAGCGAAAGGGCCTGCTCGTCCATCCCGCAGCGGCCCTCGATTGCGGACGTGATTTCCGGGCCTCTTACGGCGAAACGAGCCAGCGCGTACCGCTCTATCACCGTGTCGAACACGTCCGTACGGCCCCCGGTCTGCCGGAAGGTCCCGGAATAGGGGCCGGCTTCGAAGCGCCCCGTGTTCCAGCCGCTGAAGCCGCGAAATTCGATGGACTGCGGGTTTGCGCCAAGGCTTTCGGGCACCTGCATCCGGGCCGGCTGGATCGCCGAACATCCCGCCAGAAGGAGAATGCCAAGCCAAAGTGTGTGTCGAAGCATGAACGGCTCCCCCTGTCGCCCGCCGGCGCTTTGCCGGCGGCATGAGCCGGATGCGCCGCGCCAGGTGAACGGCGGCTGTCCGCAACGGCGCGGCTTCGCGGTACCGGGAACCTTCGCGCACGCGGGCCCATTCAGGACCATAAGTGGCGGCAAGCCGCAGGAGCGCTGCGCCGTCATCACCGAACCTGAGACAAGAAAGGCCGGATGACGCAACCGATAGAGAATATCGTCGACCAGGGGGCGGGCCTGCTGCCTTATCCCTGGAGCCTGCTTGCCGTCGCGGTGCTTGCGACCCTGCTCGCGCTTGCCGTCCACCAGCTCGTCTTCCGGGTCCTGTCGCGGATCGCGCGGCGGACCGACAGTCCGTCCGACACGCTGCTGATCCGCAAGCTCGCTTCGCCCACCCGAGTCGCGGTGATCGCGCTGGCGCTGGTCCTGACCGCGCGCGAAATACCCGCCTTCGAGACGGTCTGGCAGAAGGTCGCCGGCTTCGTGATGCCCGCACTGGTCGGCTGGATCGCGATCGCGATCCTCCATGCACTGGTCGAAACGATGAAGCTGCGTGCCGACATCACCGTGGCGGACAACCTCTCCGCGCGGCGGCGGCGCACGCGGCTGACGATGCTGAACCGCATAGCGACCTTCATCATCATCTTCGTGACGGTGGGCCTCGCCCTGCTGTCCATTCCCGGCATCCGCGACATCGGCCTGACGCTGGTCGCCTCCGCGGGCCTTGCTGGCCTCGCCGTCGGTGCGGCGGCGCAGCCTGCGCTCAAATCGCTTATCGCCGGGGTCCAGATGGCCCTGACCGAGCCGATCAATATCGACGATGTCGTGATCATCGAAGGGGAATGGGGCCGGATCGAGGATATCCGCACGACCTATGTGGTGGTCCGCATCTGGGACGATCGCAGATTGATCGTGCCGACCACGCAGTTCCTGGAAAGCGCATTCCAGAACTGGACCAAGAAGACCGCCGAACTGCTCGGCTCGGTCGAACTCTATCTCGATCCCGCCACGCGCATCGGACCGATCCGCGCCGAATTCGAACGCCGTATCGCGCAGAACGAACGCTGGGACGGCCGGGTCCAGGTCGCGCAGGTCACAGAAACCAGCCGCGATGCCATCGTCCTTCGCCTGCTGATGAGCGCGAAGGATTCACCCACGCTGTTCGACCTGCGCTGCGATATCCGCGAAGCGATGCTGGAATGGCTGGCGGACAACCAGCCCGCCGCCTTTGCCAGACTGCGCGTCGTCTCGCCGGAGCCCGAGGAATCGGACGTGCGGGCCAGGATCGACGCGCAGGTCTAAATTCCGGATCAGCCGCGCGCCGCGCCGCCGCTCCGGTTGCGATTGCCGCCCTGTCCGCCACGGCCACGGCCGCCGCCCGGCTTGCCTTGTCCGGCTCCGGCGGGCCTGCCCTTGCGGGCGGGATGCTTGGCCTTGGGCTTGGACTGGCGCGGACCGCTCTCGCCGCGCGGGATCACCTTGGGCTTCTTCTGCCGCTGATTGGGCGCCTCGCGCTTGGTCGGGCCGACGCCCTCCACCACCGCGCGGAAATTGTCAGGCAGGGGAAGCCGGTCGAATTCGGCGTCGGTCTGCCTGTTGATGTCCTTCAGGTAAGCGCGCTCGTCCTCGGCACAAAAGGCGATGGCGATGCCGTCCGCTCCGGCGCGGGCGGTCCGTCCGATGCGGTGGACATACTGTTCCGGCACGTTGGGCAGTTCGTAATTGATGACGTGGCTGACGCCGGGAATGTCGATCCCGCGCGCGGCAACGTCCGTCGCGACCAGGATCGGCGTCTTGCCGCGGCGGAACTCGTCCAGCGCGCGCTGGCGCTGCGGCTGGCTCTTGTTGCCGTGGATGGCGTTCGCCGGAAGGTTCCTTTGCGCCAGCTTCTTCACCACGCGGTCCGCACCGTGCTTGGTGCGGGTGAAGACCAGCACGCGCTCGATCTTGCCCGGGATGGGATGGCGGCCCGACAGGATGAGTTCGAGCAACGACTGCTTCTCGTCCTGCTGCACCATGAAGAGATACTGGTCGATCCGCTCCGCCGTCGTCGCCGCCGGGGTGACGCTGACCGTGACGGGATCGTGGCAGTACTGCCCGACAAGATCCTTGATCTGCTTGGGCATGGTGGCGGAAAAGAACAGCGTCTGGCGGTCTTCGGGGACCAGCTGGCTGATCCGGCGCAGCGCGTGGATGAAGCCGAGGTCCAGCATCTGGTCCGCCTCGTCCAGCACCAGGATTTCCACCTTGGAGAGGTTGAAGGCCTTCTGGTCGATCAGGTCGAGCAGGCGGCCCGGCGTCGCGACGAGGATGTCGGTGCCGCGATGCAGCTTGTTGCGGTCCTTGTTGACGCTGGTCCCGCCGACGATCGAATGCACGCGCATGCCGGCCATCGCGCCGTAATCCTTGGCGCTCTGGGCGATCTGCCCGGCCAGTTCGCGCGTCGGTGCCAGCACCAGCATGCGGCAGGACTTGAACGGGGTCTGGTTGTCGGCCTCGCGCAGCCGGTCGATGCTGGGCAGCATGAAGGCCGCCGTCTTGCCGGTACCGGTCTGGGCGATACCCAGGAGGTCGCGCCCTTCCAGCACGGGCGGGATCGCCTGCGCCTGGATCGGCGTGGGATTGGAGTAGCCCTTGAGGTCGAGGGCCTGGAGGACGGGCTGGGACAGGCCCAGCTGGTCGAATGTCGTGGTCATTTGAAAATCGTACTCGCAATGATGCGCGGCGCGCAGCGGGAGCCTGTGGCTCGCGCACAACGCGACGCGGGGGATGAAACCGCCCGCGTGAAAAGGGTAGGTTAGAAACTGGACCGAGAGGCTGCCGGGACCGGGCGTATTCCGCACCGTCGCTTCACGCAGGCTGGCGTCTCGATGCCGGGCAAATGGCTGCCGCACTGCACAATGTCAAGCTGGCCGCGCAAATCATTCGTCGCATTGGGAAAATCGAAACCATCGCGATTTACCCGTCGGACAAGAATCGAAGGCTACCCTGCCATACAACGCCAGACCGGGACTTTGCGCGCCGTGATCGAAATCGAAATCCAGAACGAGGACCATCAGACAGAAACCCGCGTGCGATTTTCCGCCGTCCCGCGCATCGGCGAAGGCGTACGGCTGAAGGAACCCGACGGCTTCTGGGCGAGCTACGACGTCATGGACGTATGGTACCAGAAGGCGGAATACGGGGATGTCTGGGTCCCCTATCTTCACGTGCGCAAGACACCTTCGGAAAGCGCAGGCGTCCACCAGCCGGACAATCTCGTCCCGTTCGAAAGGGAGGCAGGACAATTCAGAACCTGATCAAGCGCTCCGGCCAGATGCCGGAGCCCGCCAACGAGCAGGCCGATGCGCCCGCACCGCGCGTCCAGCCCGAGGCCGCCCCGCCTTCCGAAGCTGCGGAGCCGAAACCGCTCGGCCGCAATCCGGTGGCACCGGGCGCGCGCCGCGCGCTGATCGTCGATGACAGCCGGATGGTCCGCCGGATCTCGCGCGGGCTCCTTGAAGGCTGCGGCTACACGGTCACCGAAGCCGAGAACGGCACCGAGGCGATTGCCCGCGTGCGCGCCGACGGCATGCCGCAACTGGTGATGCTGGATTGGAACATGCCCGAAATGAATGGGCTGGAAACGCTGAAGGCCCTGCGCGAAAACGCGGGCGACGCGATGCCGCGGGTCCTGTTCTGCACCACCAATTCCGACTCGCTCGACATCCACAAGGGGATCGAGGCAGGCGCGCAGGAATGGATGGTGAAGCCGTTCGACAAAGCCGCGCTGGAAGCGAAGCTCGAACGGATCGGCGCCATCTGAGCTTGCCGCCCGAAGATGGCGGGGACGCGCGGCGCCCCTAGCGGTCGAAGCGGACCAGTCCTTCGCGTTCCAGCTGCGCGATCGCGACCTGCTGCAACTGACCCGCGACCTTCGGTTCGATGCCGAGTTCGTGCGCGGCTCGTTCCCCGTCGCCGAACTTGCGCACGTCGTAACCGGTGATCTGCGCGAACACGACCAGCGCTTCCAGATACGATCCTTCCGCGCTCGCGTGGTAATGGTCGTAGCTCCAGAGATCGATCTGGTCGTAGGTGCGCCCGTCATACGGATTGGGATCGGCGATCTGCATGTCCATCGCCCGGTTCCACGCCTCGCCCACGGGTATCACGCCGTCGATCGCGTCCGATGCCTCGTCGGCCCGGTCCAGTCCGCGCCGGACATCCATCGACATCGCGTCCACGGGCTGCCCGAACCAGTTGCCTTCCGGGCGATAGGCCTGGTCCGCCCTGCTCCAGGTCGCCATCAGCAGGACCCGGACATCGTCGTTGCGCATCTCGAACATCCGCGCCAGCGCCGGGGCATCGCGCAGGGTCGTGGTCGCGTCGCCCGGGTTCTGCGGATCGAGGACCGAGAACTGCTGCATGACTACCACGTCCCACGCCCGGTCGATCAGGTCGCGCCGCTCGTTCAAATGGAAGTCCAGCGTGGTCCCGCCGCGAAGCTCGTGCGCGACGCGCCACTCGATCCCGGCCTGCTCCGCGAATTTCGCGAAGAGGGCCGGGATGCCTCCCACGCCCTCCCCGTTTAAATCCTCGACGCTGTCCGGCCGGTACCGCAGCACGGCGGAGTTGGCGCCTTGCGTGAAGCTGTTGCCGATGAAGAGGATCGTCTGAGGATCTGCCTCCTCCGGCTCGGCGAATGCGGGCGCGGCGTTCAGCAGCGCAAAAGCGGCGAGTATGGTCCCGATCAAGCGGTTCATTGACGTACTCCTGCCAGGTCCAGAAGGGCCTGCGTGCTGGGATCGAAGGACCCGCCACCGCTCTCGATATCCTTCGCCATCTTCTTGCCGAGCTCCACTCCGAACTGGTCGAACGGGTTGATTCCCATAAGAACCGCATTCGCGAAAGTGCGGTGTTCGTGAAAGGCGATCAGCGCGCCCAGCGTCGGCGCGTCGAGGTCGTCCGCCAGCATCGTCGCGCTCGGCCGGTCGCCGGGAAACGCGCGCGCCGGGTCCGTCCCGTCCGCGCTCATGTTCCCGCCTTCCATCAGCGCCGCCCCTTGCGCGAAGCAGTTGGTCAGCAGGATCCGGTGGTGCGCCGGGTCGAGCGTGTCGCCCGGCGCGATGCTGGCGATGAAATCGACCGGCACCAGGTGCGTCCCCTGGTGCAGCAACTGGAACACCGCATGCTGCGCATCCGTGCCCACGCCGCCCCACGTAATCGGCGCCGTCGGCCCGTCCACGTCCTCGCCCGCGCTCGTCACCCGCTTGCCGTTCGATTCCATCTCCAGCTGCTGGAGATAGTCCGGCAGCAGGGCGAGCCGCTCGTCGTAAGCGAAGCAGGCGCGCGTCTGGCATCCGCGCAGCCGCGCATAATACTGGTCCGCGAATGCCGCCCGCAGCGGCAGATTGTCGCGCCCGTCCGTGTCGCGGAAATGCTCGTCCATCGCGCGCGCGCCGGCCAGCATCGCCTCGAATTCGTCCCACCCGGCGGCCAGCGCGACCGGGAAGCCGATGCTCGACCACAGCGAGTATCGCCCGCCCACGCTCTCGCCGAAGGGCAGGATCCGCGTCTCGTCCACGCCCCATTCGACCGCCTTGTCCGGACTGGCCGTCAGCGCGATCACACGTCCCCCCGGATCGGACACGCCGTTGTCCTCCAGCCATTTGAGCGCGCTCTGCGCATTGGTCATCGTCTCGATCGTAGTGAAGGTCTTAGATGCGACCGCGATCAGCGTCTTTGCCGGATTACATTTCGCGAAGGCAGCTTCCAGCGCCAGCCCGTCGATATTGCTGACCACGTGGCAGTCGACCAGTTCCAGGTCCCGCGTCAGGGCGCTTACCGCCATGGCCGGGCCGAGCGCGCTCCCCCCGATGCCGATATGGATCAGGTGCTCGATCTCGCCCAGCGCGCCGGCATGGATCGCTTCGACCAGCAGCCGCATGCGCTGGTGGAGCGCCTGCGCCTCTTCCACCGAACTATCGGCACCGGTCCCGCGCTGGGCGGTGTGTTCCGCGGCGCGGCCTTCCGTCACGTTGATCGTCTCGCCCGAGAGCAACGCTCTACGCTTGCCCGCGAAATCGCACGCCTGCGCCAGCTCCTCGAAACCGTCCAGCAGCACGTCGTCGAGATGGGTCTTGGACCAGTCGAAGCGGATCCCGCCCGCCGTCTCGCCCTCGCCCCATTCGAAACGCGTCGCCAGTTTCCCGACCCGGTCGGGGTCCGCATCGAACAGGGCGTGCAGGCCCTGTCGTTCGTGCCCTGCCAGTCTGTCGAGGATCGTACCAGCCGCGTCGCCCATCGAAAATTCCTTTTGCCTTGTCGCGCGTGCGGACTATCGACTGCGGCCATGAATGCAACGACCGATAGCGACATCGCCGACACCGGAAGCAAGAAAGCCAGGGAAGAGAAGAAGGAGGACAACTTTCTCGTCTTCGTCCTGAAGCTCGCCCTCATCGTGGTGGTGTTCCGCAGCTTCTTCTTCTCCCCGTTTAACATCCCGAGCGAAAGCATGCTGCCGACGCTGATGAACGGGGACTACCTCGTCGCGAGCAAGTGGAGCTACGGTTACACCAAGCATTCGATGCCCTTCAGCGCGCCGGTCATCCCGGGCCGCATCTTCGCCAGCGAGCCGGACCGCGGCGACGTGGTCATTTTCAAGCACCCGATCGACACCTCCGACTACATCAAGCGCGTTATCGGCCTTCCCGGTGACACGGTGGCGATGCGCGACGGCGTGGTGATCCTGAACGGAACGCCGCTGGAACGCGAGCGCGCTCCGGACCTGCTCGTGCCGCTGAGCGACAATACGGAATGCCACCAGATGGCCCGGCTCGACACGCTGGATAACGGTGAGCCCGCCTGTCGCTACATGCGCTATCGCGAAACGATGCCGGGAGAAGACGGCGCGAGCTATTACACCTTCGATCTCGCCAACATGCCGCAGGACAATTTTGGGCCGATCGAAGTGCCCGAAGGCCAGATGTTCCTGATGGGCGACAACCGCGACAATTCGCTCGACAGCCGGTTCGCCGCGGCGCCCCGTGGCGGGATCGGTCTCGTCGACCAGGACCTATTGGTGGGCAAGGCGCAGTTCCTCATGTGGTCGACCGACGGCAGCGCCAACTGGTTCCTCCCCTGGACCTGGTTCCAGGCCCTGCGCGGCGATCGCCTGGGCACCGGGCTTTGAAGGGCGGCCTGTCAGGGGAAACGCGCGACTGGCTGAAGGATACGGGATTCACAGTCGCCGATGAAGGGCGCTGGGTCGAAGCACTGACCCACGGGAGCACCGGCGCATCGCGCGACTACCAGCGGCTCGAGTTCCTGGGGGACCGCGTGCTGGGCCTCAGCATCGCAGACTGGCTGTTCGAGCGGAGCGACGCGTCCGAGGGCGTCCTCGCCCAGCGCCTGAATGCGCTCGTCAGCAAGGCCAATTGTGCGGCCGTCGCGCGGCAGATCGGTGCATCCGCGCATATCCGCCTCGGCAAGCAGGCCCGCGACGATGGCGCGGCGGACAGCGACAATGTGCTGGGCGACATCATGGAATCGCTGCTGGGCGCCAACTTCCTCGATGGGGGGTTCGACGCCAGCCGCGCGCTCGTCCACGATCTCTGGCAGGCGCAGACCGAAGGCGAAGTGGGGCGGTCCAAGCATCCCAAGAGCGCGCTGCAGGAATGGGCTGCCGGAAACAGACGCGCAGGTCCCAAATACGAGCTGGTCGACCGCTCGGGCCCGGACCATGCCGCCCGCTTCACGGTGCGTGTCAGCATTCGCAATGTCGGCGAGGCGGAGGCGACGGCCGGCAACAAGCAGGAAGCGGAAACCGAGGCCGCGCGGATCTTCATGGAGAAATTCGGATGAGCGACGAAACAGGCCAGCGATGCGGTGTCGTCGCGATCATCGGCGCGCCCAATGCGGGCAAGTCCACGCTCGTCAACCAGCTGGTGGGCCAGAAGGTGGCGATCACCAGTGCCAAGGCGCAGACGACCCGCGCGCGGATGCTGGGCATCGCCCTGCACGAAAAAGTGCAGATGGTCCTGGTCGATACGCCGGGGATCTTCTCGCCCAAGCGCAAGCTGGACCGGGCGATGGTCAGCGCGGCATGGGACGGGGCGGAAGCGGCCGACGCGGTCCTCCTGCTGGTCGATCCGATCAAGCAGCGCCGGCACGAACTGGAACCGCTGCTGGAAGCGCTCGGCCGGCGGCCGGAGCGCAAGATCCTCGTCCTCAACAAGGTCGACAAGGCGCGGAAGGAGCCCCTTCTCGCACTGGCTCAGGAACTGGGCGACAAGGCCGAATTCACCGAGGTCTTCTTCGTCTCCGCGCTGACCGGCGACGGGGTTCCGGAAATGAAGGCGGCGATTGCCGGAATGATGCCGGAAGCCCCCTGGATGTACCCGGAAGACCAGGTCAGCGACGCCAGCGAACGCCTTCTGGCGGCGGAAATCACGCGCGAGCAGCTCTATCGCCAGCTGCACGAGGAACTGCCGTATGACAGCGCCGTGCGGCCCGAACGCTATATCGAACGCAAGGACGGCAGCGTGGAAATCCACCAGCAGATCGTCATCGCCCGCGAAAGCCAGCGCCCCATCGTCCTCGGCAAGGGCGGGTCGCGCATCAAGGCGATCGGCGAGGCAGCGCGCGGCGAACTGAGCGAACTGCTCGGCGTGCCCGTGCACCTCTTCCTGCACGTGAAAGTCGAGGAAGGCTGGGCCGAAAGCCGCGAAGTGTACGAGGAAATCGGGCTGGAATGGAAAGGCTGAGCGGCGTATTATCGCCCGCAGCGTAACCTGACGGAGCTCCCCCCAATGCGCCCGATCCTCACCACCGCCGCCTGCCTCTCCCTCGCGGCCTGCACCACCTACGGCGAAGGCCAGGACGAACGAGCCGAAGGCTGCCCCGCCTATGACAGCCGCAACTGGACGGCATGGATCGACCGGATGCCCGGACCGGGGTCGCGCCCGACACTCAACATCAGCGGCGAGGTCGACATGCCCACGCCGGGCTACACCGTCCGGCTGGTGGCTGGCCCTGCCGATCGCGCGCAACCGCCGGGCCTTCGCTTCCGGCTGGAAGCGACCGCCTCGGACGGCATGGTGACGCAGGTGATCACCCCCACAGAAGTGCGCTACCGCGAACCCACGCCTTACAGCCGGATCCGCGAGATCATCATCACGTGCGGCGACGGCACGCTGGCGACCATTCCCGACGTGATGATCACCGAATAGGCCAAACTCAGTCCCCGGTCTTGGCCGGGGACTTTTTGGCCGCTGCCTTCTTCTTGGCAGGCGCCTTCTTCTTGGCGGCGGGTTTCTTCGCCGGGGCCTTGCGCTTCTTTTTCGCCGGTCCCTTGGCCACCCGCGCATCGATCAGTTCGATCGCCTGGGCTTCGGTCAGGTCTTCGGGCTTCACGTCCTTGGGGATCGTGGCATTGGTCGTCCCGTCGGTGACATAGGGGCCGTAGCGCCCGGGCATGACCTTCATTTCGGCGCCGCTGGTCGGGTGCTCGCCCAGCGTCTTGATCGGCTCCGCCTTCTGGCGCCCGCCACCCTTGCGATTGGCCGCCTGCGCGAGGATATCGACCGCCCGGTTCATGCCCACTTCGAACACTTCGCGCGTGTTCGACAGCTTGCCGTACTTGCCGTCGTGCCTGAGATACGGCCCGTAACGCCCAATCGCGGCTTCGATCTCCTTGCCGGTTTCCGGGTGCGCGCCGACGATGCGCGGCAGGTCGAGCAGCTTGATCGCCCATTCCAGGTCGAAATCGTCGAGATCCTTGGGGATGCTCGCCCGTTTGGCTTCCTTGCCCTCGCCCATCTGGACGTAGGGACCGAAGCGTCCCGACTTGCGTTCGATTTCGAGGCCGGTTTCCGGGTGCTTGCCCATCGCACCTTCCTCGCCGCCGTCGCCGCCGTCCGCTCCGGGTTGGGCGAACCGGCGGGTGAACTTGCACTCGGGGTAATTCGCACAGGCGACGAAGGCCCCGTAGCGGCCGCCACGCAAGTGCAGTTCGCCGCCTTCGCGGCCTTCCTGGTCGCAGAGCGGGCAATAGCGCGGCGGCTTCCCGTCGGCGCGCGGCGGGAAAAGGAAATCGGACAGGTACTCGTCGAGGACCTCGGTGACTTCGGAAGGCTTCTTCTCCATCACCTCTTCGGTCTTGGGCTTGAAGTCCTGCCAGAAGGCGGCGAGCAGTTTCTTCCATTCCTCGCGCCCGTCGCTGACCGTGTCGAGATCGTCCTCCATCCCGGCGGTGAACTCGTACGCCACGTATTTCGGGAAAAAGCGCTCGAGAAACGCTGTCAGCAGCCGGCCGGATTCCTCTGCGAAGAAACGCTTCTGCTCCATGCGGACATAATCGCGGTCGCGCAGGGTCTGGATCGTGCTGGCATAGGTCGAAGGCCGACCGATACCCAGTTCCTCCAGCCGCTTGACCAGGCTCGCTTCGGAATAGCGGGGCGGCGGCTGCGTGAAATGCTGGTTAGCCTCGACTGCCTTCTTCGCCGGACAATCGCCCTTGTTGATGACCGGCAGCAGATTGTCGCCGTCGTCCCCGCCGTCATCCTTGTCGTCGAAACCTTCCTGGTAGACCGCGAAGAAGCCGGGGAACTTCACCACCTGCCCGGTCGCGCGCAATTCGTGCTGGCCGGTCCCGTCGCGCAGGGTGACGGTCGTGCGCTCGAGCTGCGCCGGGGCCATCTGGCTCGCCATCGCCCGCTTGAAGATCAGGTCGTAGAGCTTGCCCTCGTCGCCGGAACCGGCGCGGTCGCGCGTGAAGTTGGTCGGCCGGATCGCCTCGTGCGCTTCCTGAGCATTCTTCGCCTTCGTGCTGTAATGGCGCGGCTTTTCCGGGAGGTAGCGCGCATCGTACCGGTCGCTGATGGCCTTGCGCGCGGCGCTGATCGCGCTGCCGTCCATCTGCACGCCGTCGGTCCGCATGTAGGTGATCGCGCCCGCTTCGTAGAGCGACTGCGCGCAGCGCATCGTATGGCTGGCGGAGAAGCCCAGCTTGCGCGCGGCTTCCTGTTGCAGCGTGCTGGTGGTGAATGGCGGCGCGGGATTGCGCTTCAGCGGCTTCGTCTCGGTATCCTCTACCGTGAAGCGGCCCTGCTCTACCGCGGCCCTCGCCTTGTCCGCACTGCCCTTGTTGCCCAGGGACAGCTTTTCGAGCTTCTTGCCTTCGAAGCGGACGAGCCGCGCGTCGAATTCCGTGCCGTCCTGCTCCAGCTTCGCGATGACGGACCAGTATTCGTCGGCGACGAAGGTCTCGATCTCGTGTTCGCGCTCGCAGATCAGCCGCAGCGCGACCGACTGGACGCGGCCCGCCGACTTGGCGCCGGGCAACCTGCGCCAGAGCACCGGGCTCAGCGTGAAACCGTAGAGATAGTCGAGCGCCCGGCGCGCGAGATACGCATCGATGAGATCGCCATCGAGGTCGCGCGGCCGCCCCATCGCCTCGGTAACTGCGCTCTTGGTGATCGCGTTGAAGGTCACCCGGTCGACCTTCTCGGGCAGCGCCTTGCGCTTCTTCAGCAGCTCGCGCACGTGCCAGCTGATCGCTTCCCCTTCCCGGTCGGGGTCGGTGGCGAGGACCAGCCGGTCCGCCTTCTTGGCCGCGTCGGCGATCTCCTTGAAGCGGCTCTGCTTGTCGCGATAGAGTTCCCAGTCCATCGCGAAATCCTCGTCCGGGCGGACGCTGCCGTCCTTGGGCGGCAGGTCGCGGACGTGGCCGTAGGATGCGAGGACCTTGAAGTCCTTGCCGAGATATTTCTCGATGGTTTTCGCCTTGGCCGGCGATTCGACGATGACCAGTTGCATGGGAGTGGTTGAAGTCCTCTACGCGTATACGTGCATGTACGCGCGAAAGTGGGGTCGGGGAATCGCCCCCGTCAAGCGGCTTTGCGCATGATCAGCTGAACACGTCCCCCAGTTCCTGCCGGTCGGTATGCACCAGGCTGTAGACCGCGACCCCGAAGGCGGCCGTAAGGACCGAGCTGATCGCATCCGCGAAAGCGGCCACGATTTCCGTGACGACCGGGGTGGAGGCGAAGGCGGAGCCCGCCCCGAAGACGGCCGCCACGATGCCGAAGATCAGGAAGATCACCAGCCCGGCGAAAAATATCTGCCAGGAATGCCCTTCGGTGGCGCGCCAGCTGGCGCCCAGCGCGTCGGTCACCCCCTCGCCCGATCCGACCAGAAATCCCGGCGCGGCGCACCAGCGGGTGATCAGGATCAGGCCCGGGATGATGAGCAGGATGAAGCCGACGATGATTCCCAGCAGCGACAGGATACTGAGCCCGATATAGGCCCAGATGCGGTTGCGTGTGTCGAACCGCATACCGGCGGTCTCCACCAGCTTTACGAGCAAGAAATAGCCCGCAATCACGCTGACGATGGCGGCGGATATCTGGAAGGCGACGCCTGCGGGGCCCGCAGTCCCGTCTATCGTGATCCCGCCGCCAAGGCCGAAGAAGGCTCCCTCGTCGTCCGCGAGACCGGCGACAAATCCTGCCGAATGCACTCCGCCGACCACGAGTACGAAAGCGCCGGCATAGGCGGCTGCCGAGCCGAGCAGGTCCATCGTCTGGCTCAGAAAGCCGGAAAAGTCGGCATCGCGTTTCACGTCTCGTTCCCCCCGTGGATACTCACTCGCCCCCCGGCGTGGCGCTGCAGCCTTCCGGCAATTTCCAGTTCCAGCAGCGCAAGTTGCACCGCGGCTGCACCCGCACCCGATTGCCGGATCAGCTCGTCCACCGCAACCGGTGCGGTGGTCAGCAGGTCCGCGATCTCGGCCGGTTCCGCATCGGCGAGTTCCTCGGGCGCATGATCGAAATGGCGTTCCGCTTCCCGCACGGTCGATTTCGGCTGGCCGTCGAACCCGCCCAGCAATTCGACGACATCCTGCGCGGACTGGACGAGGACCGCCCCTTCGCGGATCAACTGGTTACAGCCATGGCTTCGTGCGTCGAGCGGACTGCCCGGTATCGCCATCACTTCGCGTCCCGCTTCGCCGGCCAGCCTCGCCGTGATGAGAGAACCCGATTTGGGGGCCGCTTCCACGACGAGCGTGCCCACGGCCAGACCGGCGATGATCCGGTTGCGGCTCGGGAAGTGGCTGCCGCGCGGCTCGGTGCCGGGCGGCTGCTCGGCGAGCAGCAGCCCCTCGTTCGCGATGCGGTCCTGCAACTGCGCGTGCTGCGGCGGGTAGGCGATGTCGATACCGCTGGCGATGACGCCGACGGTCTGCGGTATCGCGCCTTCATGGCAGGCGCCGTCTATGCCCCGAGCGAGGCCGGAGACGACCACGAAGCCTTCTCCGCTCAGCTCCCGTGCAAGATCGCGCGCCAGCTTCACCGCCGCTGCGCTGGCGTTGCGCGCGCCGACCATCGCCACGCAGGGCCTCCCCGCAAGCGACACGTCGCCGCGCCAGGTCAGGATCGGCGGCGCGCCTTCGGCTTGCGACAGCAGTGCGGGATAATCGGCCTGATCGTGGAAGAGGTAGCGCGCGCCTGCCTTGCGAACGGCGTCGATCTCCCGCTCGATGCCCTCGACCGGCGCTGCGCGATAGGCCGCCCCGCCCCGCTTGCCGAGTTCCGGCAGGGCCTCGATCGCGGATTGCGCATCGCCGAACCGCGCCAGCAGCTGTGCATAGCTGACCGGTCCGATGCGCGGACTGCGCAGGAGACGGATGCGGGCGAACGCCTCGCCCTGCGACAGGCCGGTCACGATTTCCCGCCGACCCTCGGTTCCTCGCCGCGCATCAGGCGGCCAATATTGGCCCGGTGCTGGACGAGTACGATCACCGCGATCGCGACAAGCGGCGCGACGAGATCCGCAAGTCCGAAGATCGCCGCGGCGATCGGCGCGGCGACTACGGTCAGCATCGAGGATACCGAGGAGATCCGGCTGATCGCGAGCGTCGCTGCCCAGATCCCGGCGCACAGCAGGACGAGCGGCCAGTTGAGTGCGGCGAGCACGCCCGCAGCGGTGGCGAAGCCCTTGCCGCCCTTGAACTTCAGCCACGGCGTGAAGCAGTGACCGGCAACCGCCGCCACGGCGGCAATTTCCGCCGGACCTCCGAAGATCGATTGCGCCTGCGGGAACAGCACGGGCGTCGCTAGGACGGGTATCGCCCCCTTGGCGGCGTCCAGCAGGACGGTGGCCGCAGCCAGTCCCTTGTTGCCCGTGCGAAGGACATTCGTCGCCCCGATGCTGCCGCTGCCTATATTTCGCACATCGCCCAGGCCGGCCATGCGCGTCAGCAGCAGTCCGAAGGGAATCGACCCGAAGAGAAAGCCCACCAGAAAGGCCCAGATGCTGTCCAACACGTCGCTCCCCTGCATGCGGCGCATCGCAAGTGCACGCCGCCACCCGCACCTAAATCGACAGGCACCCCTTCGACAAGTTCCGGTGACACGGTAAGGGGCCGCAATGGATCGAAATTCTCCCATCCTGCTGTTCGATTCCGGTGTCGGCGGGCTAACGGTGCTGGCGGAACTGCGCGAATTGCAGCCCGACGCGCCGGTCCTGTTCGCCGCCGATCATGCCGGGATGCCGTACGGCACCAAGACCGAGCCCGAGGTCGCCGCACGGGTCGCGGGGCTGCTCGGCCGGATGGCGGAACGATACCAGCCCAGCCTGATCTGCATCGCCTGCAATACCGCCAGCACGATCGCCCTCAGCATGGTGCGCGAGGTCCTCGAAGTGCCGATCGTCGGCACCGTGCCCGCGATCAAGCCGGCGGCGGGCATGACGAAGACGGGCACGATCGGCCTGCTCGGGACCGAGGCTACGATCCGGCAGCCTTACGTGGACCAGTTGGAACAGGACTTCGCCAGCGACCACCGCCTGCTCCGCCATGCCGCGCCGGGCCTGGTGCAACTGGCGGAAGCCAAGCTGCGCGGCCGGGACGTGTCGGTCGACGACGTCACGGCGGAGGTCCGCGCGCTCGTCATGCAGCCGGGCGGTCAGGATATCGACACGATCGTGCTCGCCTGCACCCATTTCCCACTCCTGCTGGACGAGCTGGCCGAAGCGTTCGGCGACGGGATCGCATTCGTCGACGGATCGCGGGGAATCGCGCGCCGGATCGCCGCCTTGACCGAGGGCATGAAGCTCGAACGGGCCGAGCCGGATCGCGCGGTCACCACAGGCGACTTGGAAAGCTTCAAAGAACTCACCGACAGTTTCGTGGCATTCAACATCCATCGCCTTGAGCGCTTCTAGCTGCGAACGGCTCGCAAAGATCGCGCTGGAAACCCGCGGGAGACCTCACTATTCGCTCGCAGCGAGCCATGAACTACGATCAAGTCTTCGACCAGGCCATCGACCGCCTCCATTCGGAAGGCCGGTACAGGGTGTTCATCGACATCCTGCGCAACAAGGGCGCCTATCCCAATGCGCGCTGCTTTGCCGGGCATAACGGGCCGAAGCCGATCACGGTGTGGTGCTCCAACGATTATCTCGCCATGGGCCAGCACCCCAAGGTGATCGAAGCGATGGAGCAGGCGCTGCACGACGTCGGCGCCGGCAGCGGCGGCACGCGCAATATCGGCGGCAACACGCATTACCACGTCGAACTGGAAGCCGAACTCGCCGACCTGCATGGCAAGGACGCCGCGCTGCTGTTCACAAGCGGCTACGTTTCCAACGATGCGACGCTCTCGACCATCGCCAAGCTGCTGCCCGGCTGCGTGATCTTTTCCGACGAACTCAACCACGCCAGCATGATCGCGGGCATCCGCAATTCCGGTTGCGAGAAGCGGGTCTTCCGCCACAACGACCTCGCCCACCTGGAAGAATTGCTGGCCGCAGAAGATCTCGACGTGCCCAAGCTGATCGCGTTCGAAAGCGTGTACTCGATGGACGGGGACGTCGCCCCGATCCATGCGATCTGCGACCTGGCGGAGAAGTACAACGCGCTGACCTATATCGACGAAGTGCACGCGGTTGGCATGTACGGCGCGCGCGGCGGCGGCATTTCGGAACGCGACGAAGCGGCGCAGCGCATCGACATCATCGAAGGGACGCTGGGCAAGGCGTTCGGCGTCATGGGCGGCTATATCGCGGCCGATCGCAAGATCGTGGACTGCATCCGGTCCTATGCGCCCGGGTTCATCTTCACCACCTCGCTCAGCCCGGCACTCGTGGCTGGCGTGCTCGCCGCGGTGAAGCATCTCAAGGCATCGAGCGAGGAGCGCGAGGCGCAGCAGGCCAACGCCGCCGCACTCAAGCGCAAGCTTTCCGAGGCCGGCCTGCCGGTGATGCCGAGCACGACGCACATCGTCCCGCTGATGGTGGGCGATCCGGTCCGCGCCAAGAAAATCAGCGATATCCTGCTCGCCGAATACGGCATGTATGTGCAGCCGATCAATTTCCCGACCGTGCCGCGCGGTACGGAAAGGCTGCGCTTTACGCCCGGCCCCGCGCATACCGATGCGATGATGGACGAGCTGACCGAAGCGCTGGTGGAGATCTGGGACCGGCTCGAACTGGAGCTCAGGCAGGCCGCCTGACATCCGTCCGGCGCAAGTTCGCGCCTGCCTGATCCGGCCGTTCACCGGCCAGCGTTAGCAGCTTTTCAACCATATTCAGGCAAGGCTTCCGGCCCATGGCAGTCGGAAATCTTCTCAAGGGTCTTGGCGGCGGGAAACGCGCCGATGCCGGTACGATGCACGCCGATCCGGCGCTGCGCGCCCGGGTCCTCGACCAGTTCGATGCGGCCGGGATCGGCTGGATCTGGGGAACGGACCGCGACGGCAAGCTGATCTACCTGTCCGAACGCGCCGCCGAGAAGCTGGACCGGCCCATGCCGGACCTGATCGGCAGGCCGCTCGAAGAACTCTTTGAAATCGACATGGAAAGCCCGGAACGCGAAAGCTCGCGGCCGATCCATTTCCAGATCAAGGCGCAGAAGAAGATCCGCGAACAAGTCGTGCGCTTCTCGCTCGGCAAGTCGGCGCAGGACGTTCGCCAGACATGGTGGTCGCTGACCGGCTATCCCGTATTCGCCGAAAACGGGGACTTCGACGGATATCGCGGCAACGCCGCCGACGTGACCAGCGAATACGAGCGCAAGCTGGTCGATTCCCGGCTCGCCGACTTCGATTCGCTGACCGGCCTGATCAACCGGCACAACATCAACCGCCAGCTGGACAGCACGCTGGCCGGTTTCGGCTCGCAGAACCGCGCGCTGGCGCTGCTCATGCTCGATCTCGACAAGTTCAAGCGCGTCAACGACACACTCGGTCACCAGGCGGGCGACGAACTGCTAGTCCAGGTCGCGGAACGCCTGACCGGCATCGTCGGCACGCGCGGCAAGGTCGCGCGCCTTGGCGGGGACGAGTTCCAGGTCATGATCCCTGACGAGGACGACCGCGGCAAGCTGGGCGAGATGGCGGAGAAGATCATCCAGATCCTGTCCCAGCCCTACCCGCTGGAAGACGAGAAGCGCGCGATCATCGGCGCGTCGGTCGGGATTGCGATCGCACCCTTCGACGGACAGACGCGCGAGGAGCTTGTCCGCAGCGCCGATCTCGCCCTTTATGCCGCCAAGAATGGCGGACGCGGACAATTCCGCTTCTACGCCTCCGACCTCAAGGACGAGGAAGAGGTCCGGCAGAACATCATCGACGAGATGCGCGAGGCGCTGGAGAACGACCAGTTCCGCCTGCTCTACCAGCCCGTGGTCTCCATCGCGACCGGCGAGGTCACCTGCCTCGAGGCTCTGATCCGGTGGGAGCATCCCGAGAAGGGTACCATCGCGCCCAACATGTTCATCCCGATCGCCGAGGAATCGGACATCATCAACGTGCTGGGCGAATGGGTCCTGCGTACCGCGTGCGAGACCGCGACGACATGGCCGCGCAGCGTACGGGTCGCGGTGAACGTGTCGGCGGTGCAGTTCGCCAATCCCGGGCTGGCAGCCGTGGTCGCCAATGCGCTGGCGCATTCCGGCCTCGCGGCAGACCGGCTCGAGCTCGAGCTCACCGAAAGCATCTTCGTGGGCGACACTGACGAAACCGAAAAGGCGTTCAAGCGGCTCAAGGATCTCGGCGTCCGGCTGGCGCTGGACGATTTCGGGACCGGCTATTCCTCGCTCAGCTATCTGCGCGGCGCCCCGTTCGACAAGATCAAGGTCGACCGCAGCTTCGTCGACAGCTGTACCCGCAAGGACCGCAACAGCGCCAAGATCATCGCCGCGATCGTGGGCCTCTCGAACGCGCTCAACATGGAAACGACCGTGGAGGGCGTCGAGGCATTCGACCAGCTCGAGGTCGTGAAGGCGCAAGGCGCGAAGCTGGTCCAGGGCTTCCTCTATTCCCGCCCGATCACGCCCGAGGCAGTGCAGGAAAACATCGCCAGCGGCGAATTCCGGATCGAGCCCGACGGCCCCGACACCTACCGGCCGGAACGCCGCTCGGTCTATCGGCGCGTGGGCGCGATCCACGAGGACTATTACTACAACGCCGTCATGCGGGACCTCTCCAGCGTGGGTGCGGGGATCGAAGGCATCGTCGGCGTCGAACTCGGCACGCAGCTGGTGCTCGACATGGGCGAAGGCCAGCTGGCCGTGGCGACGGTAACGCGCAGTGACGGCGACCGTGTCGGCCTCGAATTTGAGACGCCGCTGGTGAACGACGGCGCCGGCGGCCTTTGCACCCGCCACCGCGTCTCCCCCTACACCATCGCCGCGGCCGGCCTCCCGGCCTCGCCCGGGACGGCCGGCCCTACCGAAGGCAAGCGGGACCAGTCGAAGCCCAAATTCCTGGAAGTGGCGGTCGGTCAGAGTGGTGTTGCCGCGTCCTCCCAGGCTGCCTGAAGCCTGACTAATCTCGCAGACCCCATTGCCCGGGTCTTGACGAGCCCGAATATGCCCCTGACATGCCGACGCTCGCAACAGGAGGCGCGCGACCATGGCAGAAACGATGATCGAACTGGCGGACGGCTACTGGTCGATCCGGGGCGAGTTCAAGGTGGCGGGCGTGCTGAACCTCGGCACGCATTGCGCGCTGGTGCGCAAGGCGGACGGGCGGTTCGTGCTGCTGGACAGCTATACCCTGCCGGACAACATCAAGGCCCGGGTGGATGCGCTGACCGATGGCGGGACCGCCATCGACGCCATCCTGAACCTCCACCCGTTCCACACGCTGCATTGCGAGTGGATGCATGAAGCGTACCCGCAGGCCGCGCTTTACGGAACGGCGCGGCATCGCTCGCATCTGCCGGACCTTCCTTGGGAAGAGGTCGGCTGCGAGCACGATGCGCTGGCCGATCTCTTCGGCACCGACTTCGCCTTCTCCGTCCCGCGGGGAATGCCGCTCGTCTGCGACGACGAAACGGTCCATTTCGCTTCCGTCCTGGCCCTTCACCGGGACAGCGGCATCATCCATGTCGACGACACCTTCGTCTATCTGGACAAGGGTTTCCCCTTCTCCCTCCTGCCGATAAACCGCCGGTTCGGGTTCCATCCCACCCTGGCGAAGGCGCTGGACCCGGAAGCCGGCGCCGCGGACCGGTTTCGCGAATGGGCGATAGAACTTGGAATCGAATGGGCCGACGCGCGCCGCATAGTCGCCGCGCATGACGGCATCCTGGAGCTTGCCGAAGGCGAATTTCCCGACCGGATCGGAGAAGCACTCGGCCGCGTCGGCCCGGTGCTCGAAAAGCACCGGGCGCGCTACGGCTGAGCGCGGATCACCTGCGCGTCAGCGCAGGCTCACCACATTGTCGCTCGCGGGGCGTTCGCGGTCGCCGCGATAAAGGCTGGCCATCGGTTCGTCGTCGACGATCACCTGCTCCGCGTCGCCGAAGCCGTTGAAGCCCGTCTTCATGGCGGCGCCGTAGGCACCCAGCATTCCGATCTCGATATAGTCGCCGGCCTGGATATCGCCCGGAAGCGGGAACGGGCCGCGCATGTAGTCGGCATCGTCGCAGGTCGGACCGTAGAAGGCGAATTCCTCCTCCGGATCGCGCAGGTCGTCTTCCAGCGCGCGCAGGGGGAAACGCCAGCCCACATGAGCAGCATCGTAGAGCGCGCCGTAGGCACCGTCGTTGATGTAGAGTTCGTCACCCCGGCGCTTCTCGACCCGCACGATGAGCGAGGAATACTCCGCGCACAGCGCGCGGCCCGGTTCGCACCACAGTTCCGCGTTGTAGGCGATCGGCAGCGCGTAGAAATGCTGGTGGATGATCTGGAAGTAATCTTCCAGCGGCGGGGGTTCCATGCCCGGATAGATGCTCGGAAAACCGCCGCCCACATCGATCATGTCGATCACGACGCTGGCCTCGGCAATGGCCGCGCGCACGCGGTCGAGCGCCTGCACGTAGGCGAACGGGCTCATCGCCTGGCTGCCTACGTGGAACGCGATGCCGAGCCAGTCGCAATGCTGGCGCGCCATCTGCAGCAGCGCGGTCGCATCGCCCAAATCGCACCCGAACTTGGAAGCGAGCGAGAGTTCGGCATATTCGCTGGAGACGCGCAGGCGCAGCAGCAGCCGCAGGTCCGTCGCAGCTTCGCCCGCATCGCTGCGGCATGCTTCCACGATCTTTTCCAGCTCTTCGGCCGTGTCGAAGACGAACGTCTTCACCCCGTGCTGGAAATAGGCCTCGCGCACGGCCCGCGCCGTCTTGACCGGGTGCATGAAGCACAGGTCCGCCTCGGGCAGAGTCGCGCGCGCCAGGCGGACTTCGGCGATGGAGGCGACGTCGTATTTGACGATCCCGTTATCCCACAGGATCCGCAGCAGGTCCGGCGAAGGGTTCGCCTTGACCGCGTAGAGCGGCTTGCCCGGAAACTTCTCGACGAAGAATCGGGCGGCGCGCGCGGCGGCGTGGGGACGGTTCAGGATGACCGGCTCGTCCGGCGTCAGCGCGCGAGCTACGGACCAGGCGTCGGGATAAGTGTGCAATTCAAGGGACCCCCTGGGCGTCGTTAAACATACCCGCTGCCTTGCGTTGAGAGTCCCCCGAGAAAACGGGGAGGACAGCGGGAGCGCGCATATAAAACGCTGCGGATGAACCGCAAGCGAAAATGCGCGCTTCCTTCAATACGAAACAGCCTGCGGAAAGGTCCGGCGGCCCGTCGTCAGAACTGCACCTGCGGGCGCTGGTCGACCACGCCCTTCTCGCTGTCGTCGAGGCGGTGGAAGTCGTAGTGCCGGAAGCCGAGCAGGCCGGCGAACAGCACCGCGGGGAAATTTTCGATCGCGGTGTTGTAGCGCGACACGGCGGCGTTGAGCGCGCGGCGCGCGGCGGCGAGCTTGTCTTCCACGTCGCTCAGCTCGTCCTGCAACTGCAGGAAGTTCACGTTCGCCTTCAGCTCGGGATACGCCTCGGCCAACGCCAGCAACCGGTCGAGCGCGATCTTCAGCTGCGCCTCGTCTTGGGAGTTCAGCTCACCCTGCGCGGCGGTCGAACGCGCGGAAATCACCGCGTCGAGCGTCTCCTTCTCGTGCGCGGCATAGCCCTTCACCGTGGCGACGAGGTTGGGAACCAGATCGTGCCGCTGGCGAAGCTGGACATCGATGTCCGCCACGCCCTGGTGGCAGTTCTGCCGCAGTGCCACGAGCCGGTTGTAGATGACGATCAGCAGGATCGCGAGGCCGACCGCCAGGACGACGAGAGCGGAGGTCCAGAAAGTAGAGAGTATCGGTTCCACGTTTTCCCCCTTCAGCGAAGTGCCGTTAGGACTATCATAGCCGATAATGTTTAAGGAAGCCTGCGGGGGCTTTTGATCGATATGCTGGAAAGACCGAACGCCGATGCGCTGATGCAGGGCCCGCTTGGCGGCTGGCTGCGGCAGCAGACGCATGTGCGCGAAGAAGCGCGCAGCAAGGCGAATTCGCGCCTGTTCATGGTGCTGATCATCGGCCTGCCGGTGCTGGTCTTCATGGTGCTGCTCGACCCGCTCGGCCTCGACTTCAAGTTCTTCCTCGTGATGGCCGGCACGGGCCTCGGATGGTGGTGGTCGCAGGCGCCCAAGCGCGAGGCGATCAAGCAGGTGAAGATCGGCATCAACGACGCGATCGCCGACACGCTGGGCCTAGAATACACCATCGAAGTCGACCAGCTGGACGGTTTCCACACCGCCCGCGCCCACGAGATGTTTCCCGGCTTCACCCGCGCCAGCTTCGAGGACCAGTGGTGCGGCCAGGCGATGGGGCACCGTTTCTGCCTGCACGACGCGCACCTGGAGGAGCGCCGCGGCTCGGGGAAGAACCGCCGCTGGGTCACGACGTTCCGCGGCGCGGTGATGACCATCGGCTGCACACGCGAGGTTCACGGGGTCACTCTCGTCCAGCGCAGCGGCAAGCATCGCAAGTTCTTCGGCGGGGCGAAGGACACGATCCGGCTGGACGGGCGCGAACTGGCCTATGTCGACATGGTCCATCCCGGGTTCGAGGACGTGTTCGACATCTATTCGACCGACCAGGTCGAAGCGCGCTATCTCGTCCACCCGGCCTATGTCGAACGGCTGCTGAAGCTGGAACAGGGCCTGCAGGGGCAGGATATCCGTGCCTTGTTCGTACGCGGGGAACTGATCGTGGTGATGAAGGCGAACAGCCTTTTCGAAAGCGGATCGATAGAGGCGAGCCAGGACCGCGTCCTGCTCGAACGGACGATCGAGCAGTTCGGTCGTCTCGCCGATCTGGCCGCCTCGCTCAACGAATGGGACCGCGCCGCGCGCAAGCGCCACCGCGAAGAGCTGGTCGGGCTGCAGCAGGACCGGCGCGATACGGCGCAATTCGTCGCTGGGGCAACCGCCGCCGCTGCGGTCGCCGGAGCCATCCCGGCTCGGCCGGGCGGGTTCGGGCGCAAGGGGCTTGGCGGCGACCCGCGATCGGAGACCGACCCGCAGGACTAGCCGAGCCGGTTGCGGAAATCCTCGTATTCGAAGGCTTTTACCTGCTCCAGCGCATCGGTTTCGCTGTCCCACAGCCAGATGCTCGGCAGGGGAACGCCGTTGAACGTGTTGGTCTTCACCATCGAGTAATGCGCCTGGTCGAGGAAGGCGATCCGCTGCCCCGGCTCGCACGGCACCGGCAGGGAATAGTCACCGATGACGTCGCCCGCGAGGCATGACGGCCCGCCCAGCCGGACCGCCTGCCCTTCCCCCACGCGCTCGCCCAGCATGGCGGGACGATAGGGCGCCTCGATCACGTCGGGCATGTGGCAGGTGGCCGAGACGTCGGTGATGGCGAACGGCACTTCGTTGACGCCCGCGTCGAGGATGGTGCCGACGAGGATGCCGGCATCGAGCGCCACCGCCTCGCCCGGTTCGAGGTAGATTTCCGCCTGCGAGTCTTCCTTCGCATCGCGCAGGAATTCGATGAGCTCCTCGCGCTGGTAATCGGCGCGGGTGATGTGGTGTCCGCCGCCCATATTGATCCACTTGAGCTGGCCGAACCAGGGCTCGATGGCATCGAACACCTTGTCCCAGGTCTGGCGCAGCGGTTCGAAGTCCTGCTCGCACAGATTGTGGAAATGGATCCCGTCGAGCCCCGCCATGTGGTCGAATTCGAGCTGGCTGATCGGAAAGCCCAGCCGGCTGCCCGGGCTCGACGGGTCGTAGCGCGGCACTTCTCCCGTCGGCACCTGCGGGTTGAGCCGCAGGCCGACGTCGAACCCGCCCCCGCTCGCCCGCGCCGCATCGAGGATCAGGGACGCGCGCTCCATCTGCTGGGGCGAATTGAAGATCACGTGGTCGGACAGGCGGCAGACCTCTTCCAGGTCCTCGGGCTTGTAGGCCGCGCAATAGGTGCTGATCTCGCCGTCGTAGAACTCGCTCGCCAGCCGCGCTTCCCACAGGCCGGAAGTGCAGACCCCGTCCAGATATTCGCCCAGGATCGACGCGACCGGGAACATGCTGAAGGCCTTCAGCGCCGAGAGCATCTTGATGTCCGCCGCATCGCGAATGTCGGCCAGGATCTGGCAATTGGCGCGCAGTTTCGCCGCATCGACGACGAAGGCGGGACTGTCGACGCGGTTGAGGTCGAACTGGGCGAAGGCGCCCGGATCGCCGGCTCTCGTTTCCATGGGTCAGCGTGCCTCCAGCAATTCGAGCGCTGCCGCCAGCGCGGGATCCGAACCGTCCGCGGCCGTGCTGGCGGGTTCGGTGGGAATGTCCGCGACATAGTCCTCGCGTGGCGTACCGTCGGGGTGGAACAGCGATTCCCCGCCGAAATCGACGCGCGCGCCGCTCAGTTCCAGCTGCGCGTTCCACACGCCGCCGAGCAGGTCGCCCATGTTCGATCCTATGGTGGTGGCGGCGCTGGCCGCATCCATGCCGATCACGATGCCCTCGCCCATGCTGCCGGTCCAGCGGCCGTGAAGCACGACCACCGGGCCTTTAAAAAGCGGCTCTCGCGGGAAGACGTATTCGACGAACTGGCGCGGTACCGTGAATTCGCGTTCCAGCACGGGCACGCGGTGCATCTGGTATGGTCGGGGCGCGTCGACGAAGTGGCCTATGACCGACCGGCCGACTTCGGTGTTCCCCCCGCTCGGGGTCTCGCGCATGTCGAGCACGACGCCCCGCGCACCGTCGGCAATCGCCTTTTCCAGCGCAGCGTCGAAGGCGGTTATCGTGTCGTTGTCGCCGAGCGAATTGAGCGGCCGCAGGACGGCGATATCGCCTGCGGCGCCCGCAAAGGACAGTTCGACCAGCTCCCGGTCGGCCAGGCCATTCGCCCAGTCGCGCGTCGAACCGAGCTGCACCTCGCGAACCGGCGCTTCGGCCGACCTGACCGAGAGCAAGCGGTTCCCCGTGCGCAGTCCGTTGACCGCCAGGGTCAGTCCGTAATCGAACTGCGCATCCGAGGGGTCCGGAAGGACGGTTCCGAACGGTGCCCGCGCCGCATCGCGTGCCGGCAAGCCAGCGATGGACACGATCTCGTCGCCCGGTCTCAGGCCTGCATCGAATGCGGGCGATCCGCGCCGCACGTCCACGATGACCGCCCGGCCATCCTCGAAACAGGCGTCAAGGTCGGCGGACGACATGAGGATCGCATAGTCGTCGTCATCGAACGGCCCGACGAGCAGGTGCGGGTCCATGAATGTCAGCCCGGTGCGATGCATGATCCGCCGCAGCGCCTTCCGGTCGCCGGCCTCCGCAGCCAGCGCACGGGACCGGCGCAGCTGCGCCTCCACGTCGATATCGTCGCGCTCGATATAGGCGTACTCGCTGCGCAGCAGCTGTTCGAACTCGTCCCACGCCGCAACCGCATCGAACTCAGGCGCGTCCGCGGCAGACGTCGCAGGAACCTCCTGCGCGAGCACCGGCGAAGCAACGGCCGGTAATGCTGCCAAGACGAGGGCCGACAGGACCGTGCGCATCGTCAGAAGTCGACCGGCCCGTCCAGTTCCTTCACCTGCCAGGGCAGGCCGTGGTCGTTCAGCATGTCCATGAAGGGATCGGGGTCCATCTGTTCCATGTTGATGACGCCGTCCTCGTCCCATGTGCCGGTGACCATCATCGCACTGCCGATCATGGCGGGGACGCCGGTGGTGTAGCTGACGGCCTGATTGCCGGTTTCCTCGTAGGCGGCCTCGTGGCTGCAGATATTGTTGATGTAGAACGTCTTCTCGCCCGAACCGTCCAGCGCCTCGCCGGTGGCGATCACCCCGATATTGGTGTTGCCCTTGGTGGTTTCGCCCAGCGTTTCGGGCTTGGGCAGCACGGCGGCGAGGAACTGCAGCGGGATGATGTCCTTGCCCTGGTACTTGACCGGATCGATCCGGGTCATACCGACATTCTGCAGCACGGTCAGGTGCTTGATGTACTCGTCGCCGAAGGTCATCCAGAACCGCGCGCGCTCCAGCTCCGGGTTGAACTTGGCGAGGCTTTCCAGCTCCTCGTGATACATCATGTACATGTTCTTGGGGCCGACGGCTTCGAAGTCGAATTCCACCTTCTTGCCCATCGCCGGGGTTTCGACGAATTCGCCATCTTCCCAGTG
Source organism: Qipengyuania sp. JC766 (assembly GCF_040717445.1). Taxonomy (NCBI): domain Bacteria; kingdom Pseudomonadati; phylum Pseudomonadota; class Alphaproteobacteria; order Sphingomonadales; family Erythrobacteraceae; genus Qipengyuania; species Qipengyuania sp. JC766. Next base: position 961,590 of record NZ_JBFEFL010000001.1, read on the forward strand.
ACGCGCGGGCGCGGTCACTTCGCGGATGTTGATCTCGGGATTGAAGTTGGTGGCAAAAGCCTGCCCGTGATCGCCGCCATTGCAGTCGAGAATGTCGAGCTGGCGGATGGTCTTCAGCTTGTGCTTCTTGAGCCACATGGTGAAGATAGACGTGACGCCCGGATCGAAGCCGGAGCCGAGTAGCGCCATCAAGCCGGCATCCCTGAACCGGTCCTGATAGGCCCACTGCCATTTGTATTCGAACTTCGCCTCGTCCTTCGGCTCGTAATTCGCGGTGTCGAGGTAATCGACGCCCGCTTCCAGGCAGGCGTCCATGATCGGCAGGTCCTGGTACGGCAGTGCCAGGTTGACGACGAGCTTGGGTTCGACCTTGCGGATGAGGTTGACCATGGCCGGGACTTCCTCAGCGTCGATCTCGTAAGTGCTCACGTCCACCCCGGTGCGCTCCTTCACGCTCGCCGCGATGGCATCGCACTTGCTCTTCGTCCGGCTGGCGAGGTGGATGTCGCTGAAGATGTCCGTGTTCATCGCCATCTTGTGAACGCAGACCGAGCTGACGCCCCCTGCCCCGATAACCAGAACCTTTGCCATGTGCCGTTTGCCTCTTCGTGTGTGTGGATTTGCGGGTGCCCTAGAGCAATGCGCGCGCCGCGCCAATCGATCCGGTTCCGCTTTCCTACAGCCGCCCCGAATCGCTATGAACCTGTGATGAGCTGCCCTCCTCCCCTGCCGTCCGCCGCGCCCGTTTGCGCCCATGAAACCCCCGGTTTTTTTGCCCCTGGACAGTGGTCCAGGTGGTCCATGTCTCCGGTTCCGGACGCTTCGCGATGAGCGCCGGACGGATGCCGACTCGCGACGGGGTACGCGCCGCGGCGGACGCGGTCGGCGCGATCCTGCCGCCCACGCCGCTGCTGCCGGTCGAGATCGGGGACGTTACGTGCCACGTGAAGGCGGAAAGCCTGCAACCGATCGGCGCGTTCAAGATACGCGGCGGCTGGTGGCGGCTTTCGAGCATGGACGATGCCGAGCGCGAGCGCGGCGTCGTCGCCGTGTCGAGCGGCAACCATGCCCAGGGGGTTGCCTGGGCCGCGCGGCGGCTGGGTATCGCCGCGACCATCGTGATGCCGCGCAACGCCCCTGCGGCGAAGCTGGAAGCGACCCGCGCGCTGGGCGCCGAAGTGGTGCTCTACGAACGGCCGGGCGAGGACCGGGACGAGGTCGCCGCGCGGCTGGTCGCGGAACGCGGATCGGTGCTGGTCCACGCCTTTGGCGATCCTTGGGTCATCGAGGGACAGGGCAGCGCGGGCGTGGAAATCGCCCGACAGCTGGGCCGCCAGCCGAGCCGGATCGTCGCCTGCTGCGGCGGGGGCGGCCTCGCGGCAGGCCTCGCACTCGCCTGTCCGGACAGCGCGATCGTGCCGGTGGAGCCTGTCGGCTGGGACATGGTGGGGCAGTCGCTCACCAAGGGACAGATCGTGCGTGTGGCGGACGATCCGCCTACCACCATCTGCGATGCGCTGCAGCCCGATGCGACCAAGCCGATCAACCTCGCCGTCCTGTCGGGCCGGGCCGAACCGGGTGTCACCGTCACCGATGCCGAGGTGCGCGCGGCCCAGCGCTTCGCCTTTGCCCGGCTCCAACTGGTGGTGGAACCCGGCGGCGCAGCCGCCTTGGCCGCTGCGCTGGCCGGAAAGGTGCCTCTGGACGAGGACACCGTGATCATGGTCACCGGCGGCAACGTGGACCCCGCCGCGTTCGCCAGAACGATCACGACCGACGATTAGCGGGGGTTTGTCCTTAAACCGTAGCCACCCGGCGGTTACAGAAGCCCCCCCTCCCGAACCCAAGGCGACTTTCCATGGCAACCCGGCCCGACACCACGAAGAAACCCCGGATCATCGACGATGCGGTGGTTCGCAAGGAAGGCAAGCGTGGCGAGAAGCTGCTCGACAAGGCGTTTGCCACTGCCTTCAAGGGCCTCGTCTACGCGCAGATCTGGGAAGACCCGGTCATCGACATGGAAGGGCTGGAAATCCGGCCCGACAGCCGTGTCATGTGCATCGCCAGCGGTAGCTGCAACGCGCTGTCCTACCTGATCGCGGACCCGGCGGAAGTAACCGCGGTGGACCTCAATCGCGCCCATGTGGCGCTGGGCCGGCTCAAGATCGCGGCAGTGAAGCACCTCGACAATTACGAGCGCTTCCGCCGGTTCTTCGTCCATTCGGACCACAAGGAGAACAAGGAGGTCTACAAGCGCGAGATCGCCCCGCATCTCGATGTGGAAAGCCGCAAGTACTGGGAAAAGCGCGACTTCACCGGCCGGCGCCGAATCACCTATTTCACCCGCGGGATCTACAAGCAGGGGTTGCTCGGCAACTTTATCGGCATCGCGCACCTCTTCGCCCGTCTTTACAAGGTGGACCTGTCGCGCGTCCTTGCCGCGAAGAACCTCGAGGAACAGCGCGCCGTGTTCGAGAAGGAAGTCGCGCCGGTCTTCGACAGGAAGTTCATCCGCTGGCTGACGGACCAGCCGGCCTCGCTCTTCGGTCTCGGCATCCCGCCCGCGCAGTTCGACGCGCTGGCCGGAAACGAGAAGATGGCCGAGGTCCTGCGCAAGCGGCTGGAAAAACTCGCCTGCGATTTCGAGGTCAGCGACAACTACTTCGCCTGGCAAGCCTTCGGCCGCGGCTATTCGCGCAACGAGGACGCGCCCCTGCCGCCCTATCTCCAGCGCGGCAACTGGGACGTCCTGCGCGAACGGATCGATCGGCTGGAGGTCCGCAATGCGAACATGGTCCACTTCATGGGGGAGCGCGAGGCAGGTACTCTCGATCGGTTCGTCCTGCTCGACGCGCAGGACTGGATGGACGACGACCAGCTGAACGGCCTGTGGGAACAGATCACGCGGTCCGCCGCGCCGGGCGCCCGCGTGCTGTTCCGGACTGCGGCCGAACCGTCACTGCTGCCGGGGCGCGTCAGACCCGAAATCCTCGACCGCTGGACGTATCACGAGGAACTGTCGCGCGACCTGACGCAGCGCGACCGGTCCTCGATCTATGGCGGCGTGCACCTGTACGAGCTGGCCGGATGAGCGACCCGCAGGCGCAGGGGCATGCCGCACTGATGGACTCGGTCTATCGCGGACAGCGGCACATCTACGACCTGACGCGCAAGTACTACCTCTTCGGCCGCGACCGGCTGATTGCCGCTCTCGACTGCGGGCCCGGCGATGCCGTGCTGGAAATCGCCTGCGGGACCGGGCGCAACCTCGCGAAGATCGGCAAGGCCTATCCCGGCGTCGAACTCTACGGCATCGATATCTCGAGCGAGATGCTCAAGAGCGCCCGCACGACGCTGGGCGACAACGCGACACTGGCCCCCGGAGACGCGCGCGACTTCGATGCGGAGGCGCTGCTGGGGCGCGGCCGGTTCGACCGGGTGGTCCTGTCCTACTCACTGTCGATGATCCCCGACTGGGAGCGCGCGCTCGCCCATGCCGCCACGCTGGTCGCCCCCGGCGGATCGCTCCATGTGGTCGATTTCGGGACGCTCGAGACGATGCCGGGCCCCCTCGCCGCACTGCTGCGCGGCTGGCTGGCGAAGTTCCATGTCGAACCGCGCGCAAGCCTGCTGCCCGAGGCCGGGCGGCTGGCGGACAGCGAGGGGTTGCGCCTTCGGAGCGAGCGGGGTCGGCTGTCCTACTTTACCCGGCTCGATCTTGGCCGGCCGCGATAGGTTGCGTTTGACAATTGGACGGGCACGGTCCCATCGTCCGGGCAAACAGGGAGAGGATTCGATGCAAGCTCAGATACTGGCCCCGGCCGCAGTGCTCGTCGCGTGGTCGCTGGTCATGCTGTTCTGGATGGCGTTCACCCGCCTGCCGGCAATGAAGCAGGCCAGTTCCGGCCTCGGCAAGGCGAAGCCGGGCGGGCGCGGGCAGGACTTGGAAGGCGTGATCCCCGACCGGATCAACTGGAAGGCGCACAATTACACGCACCTGATGGAACAGCCGACCATCTTCTACCCGGTCGTGCTGATCCTGGCCGTCATGGGTGCGGTTGCGATCGACGTCGTCTGCGCCTGGATCTACGTCGCGCTGCGCATCGTGCATTCGGTCTATCAGGCGACGGTCAACAAGGTCTCCGTCCGGTTTACGCTGTTTGCGCTCAGCACGCTCGCACTGATCGTCCTTGCGGTGCGCGCGATCATGGTCACCCTGTTCTTCGACCCGGGCCTCGCCCCGGCATGACGATGCCCGAGTTCTTCCAGCCGGTCATCGCCCTGATGATCTGGACCATGGTCATGTGGGTCTGGATGTACGCCACGCGCATCCCGGCCATGAGCCGGGCACCGGGAGTAGAGACGAAGAAGCTGGTCGGCACGACAGGCGCGAGCCTGCGGTCGCAATTGCCGGACAAGGTGAACTGGAAGGCGGACAACTACAATCACCTGCACGAACAGCCGACGCTGTTCTACGCGGTGATGATCGTCCTCGCCCTGCTCGATCAGGGTACATCGGCCAACGCGTTTCTGGGCTGGATCTACATGGCGCTGCGCGTGATCCACTCGCTGGTGCAGGTGACCGCGAATGTCGTCATGGTGCGCTTCGCCCTTTTCGCGCTGAGCAGCGTGGTCCTGGGCGTGCTGATCGTGAAGGCGGCGCTGGCCGCCTTCTAGATCATTCGGCCGCTTCGACCTGCGGCATCTCTTCGCGGGCGAAGTCCATCGTCGCCAGGAACCGCTCCGCATCGAGCGCGGCCATGCAGCCCGTTCCCGCGGCCGTCACCGCCTGGCGATAGGTGTGGTCCATCACGTCGCCGCAGGCGAACACGCCCGGCAGCTCGGTCTTGGGCGTACCCGGCTCCACCACGAGGTAGCCGCTGTCGTCCATTTCGAGCTTGCCCTGGAACAGCTCGGTCGCCGGCGCATGTCCGATCGCGACGAAGGCTCCGTCCACCTTCAGCTCCGACCTTTTGCCGGTCTCCGTATCGCGCAGTACCAGATGGGTCAGCCCGCCCGCCAGAGGATCGCCTTCGAAGCTCTCGACGGTCTTGTTCCACATCGGGGTGATCTTCTCGGACGCGAACAGCCGCTCCTGCAGGATCCGCTCGGCCCGCAGTTCGTCGCGGCGATGGATCAGGGTGACGTCGTGCGAATGGTTCGTGAGATAGAGCGCTTCCTCGACCGCAGTGTTGCCGCCGCCGATCACCGCGACCTTCTTGCCGCGATAAAAGAAGCCGTCGCAGGTTGCGCAGGCCGATACGCCCTTGCCACCAAGCTCCTGCTCGCCCGGTACGCCAAGCCACTTGGCCGATGCACCCGTGGCGATGACCAGCGTGTCGCCGATATACTCGTCGCCGCTGTCGCCGACCGCACGGTATGGCGGCCCGCCATCGAGATCGACCGAAACGATCGTGTCCCACATCATGCGCGTGCCGACATGCTCGGCCTGCGCCTTCATCTCTTCCATCAGCCAAGGGCCCTGCACCACGTCGCGAAAGCCGGGATAGTTCTCGACATCGGTGGTGATGGTCAGCTGGCCGCCCGGCTGGAGGCCCTGCACCACGATCGGCTCCAGCATGGCCCGCGCGCCATAGATGGCGGCGCTGTAGCCGGCAGGGCCGGAACCGATGATGAGCATTTTGGTGCGATGGGTCGCCATGGGTCGTTCCAATCGAGAGTCTTGAAGTCAGTCAGCAGCCATATGAAGTCGCGCCGGGTTTCCGCAAGGGCCACAAGGCCGCGGGTGAACAGCCGCGACCGCGGTTCACGCTCACGCCAGATAGCGCTGCCTCAGTGTGTCGGCCAGTTCTCGGTCGACCCCGAGCGCCCGTTCGACGAAGCCATCGATCGACCCAAAATCAGCCTCGACCTCTCTCGTGAAAGTCGCGAGATACTCCTCTCGCACTTCCATCAGGTTGCGGATGGTTTCTTCGTCCAGCTTGCCCAGCCTGGCCTCGATGCCGGGCAGGGACTGGGATTTGAGCACGTCGACCGTGGGTGCGAGATTGGTCAGCAGAAACTCCGCCATCTGGTCGTCGCGGCCGACACCGAGAACGTGCAGGACCAGTGTGGCGGCGACACCCGTCCGGTCCTTGCCGGCGAAGCAGTGGACGAGGCTAGCGCCCTCCCGCTCGGCAAGAACGCGAAAATACCGGCCGAACATCTCGATCATCGCCGGATTGCGGGCCATCCTCTTGTACACCTGCGTCATCCGGCGCCTTGCGTAGTCCGCATCCACGGCCGTATCACCTAGGTCTTCATGCGGCGGGCTCGAGCTGGTTTCGCCGTCGTAGAAGACGACCTCGCCAACGAACCCCTCGACCCGGCGGCATGGATTGCGCTCGCGCTCCGCATTGCCCCTGAGATCGATGACCGTACGGATATCGAGGGCCGCAATCGCGGCGAGGTCGGCATCGCTGGCACCGACATGCTGGCCGGAACGAAACAGAAGGTCGCGTCGCACCATGGCGCCATCCGCGCCCCGATACCCTCCGAAATCCCGGAAGTTGTGGATCCCTTCGGTGGGAAGGAAGGCGGACACGGCGTTGCTGCGAATCATGGCGAGGACGGTGGCAGGTCCCGCCTTCCCGGTGAAGAACTTCCCGCTGCGATGTCGGAACCGCCGCATCCGATAGACCCCGGGTCACCGGATGTAACCGGTTGCAGGACTTCCGGGCTTCGGTCACAAGGATCGCCTAGACGGTCGCCCATGACATTGCGACCGGGGAGAAATCACATGACCGGTCCGCTTCTCAAAGCGATCGCACGCCTGCTCGCGCTTCTGTCCCTTTTTCTGGGGTCCGGTATCTCCGGAGCTTCCGCGCAGGATGGACCCGAGCTGCGAGAATGCTCGCCCGACGGGCGCCTCTGCTTCGAACTCGCGACGGCAGGCGGGATCGCCGTTTACAGCATCGATCGCGATGGCGTTCCGGTCATCGAACCGTCGAAGCTGGGCTTCATGCTGCGCGGAGCCGGCAAGTGGCAGAACGGCGTCGAACTTGGCGAGGCGGAGCGAAGCAGCCGGTCCGAACGGTGGGAGCAGCCCTGGGGTGAGCGCCGCTTCGTCGACAACACCTATCGCGAGATCCGGGTGCCGGTCACCGAGACCGGCAAGACCCGCCGCCGGATCGATGTCGTTGCCCGCGTCTACGACTACGGTGTCGGCTTCCGCTTCGAATTTCCCGCTCAGGAGCAGCTTTCCGACGTCCTGGTCGACGAGGAACTGACCGAATTCACCCTGGCCGGCGATGCCACCGCCTGGTGGATACCGGGCGGCGAGTGGAACAGGTACGAGTATCTCTACAACACCACGCCGGCGGCGGAGGTCGGCGTGGCACATTCACCGATAACGTTCCGCCGGGCGGACGGCCTTCATGTCGCCATCCACGAGGCCGCGCTGGAGGATTATAGCGCGTTCTGGCTCCAGCGCATCGAAGGGCAACGCTTCCGGACCGTTCTCGCGCCCTCGTCCCAGCCCTGGAAGGTCCGGCGTCAGGCGCCGTTTCACACGCCATGGCGGACCGTGATGGTGGCTGCCGATGCTCCGGCGCTCTACGCGGCATCGGACCTGATCCTCAATCTCAACGAGCCGAACAGGCTGGGCGACACCAGTTATGTACGGCCCCAGAAGTATGTCGGAATCTGGTGGGCGATGCATCTCGACAAGTGGAGCTGGAACGACGGACCCAAGCACGGCGCGACCACCGAACACACCACCGACTACATAGACTTCGCGGCCGAGCACGGCTTCGATTCCGTCCTTGTCGAAGGATGGAACGAGGGATGGTGGAGCGAGAGCGGTCGCAACTTCCAGTTCGCGACCGCCTACCCCGATTTCGACATGGACCGGCTCAGTGCCTACGCGGCCGAAAAGGGCGTGGAGATCATGGGTCACCACGAAACTGCGGGCAATGCCGGCCTGTACGAGCGGCAGCTCGAGCGTGCTTTCGATTACTACGAGAAGCACGGCGTGCATTCGGTGAAGACCGGCTACGTCGCCGATGCGGGCGGCGTGCTGCGCGAGGATCCCGACGGTACCGAGCAATGGGAATATCACGACGGGCAATACATGGCGCGTCATCACGTGCTGGTCGCGGAGCGGGCTGCCGAACACCGGATCGCGATCAACGCGCACGAGCCGATCAAGGACACCGGCATGCGGCGTACCTACCCCAACCTGATGACCCGTGAAGGTGCGCGGGGCACGGAGTACATGGCATGGGGAGAACCGCCCAATCCTCCCGAACACGAACCGATCCTGCTGTTCACGCGAATGCTCGCGGGTCCGTTCGACCTGACTCCGGGGATCGTCAGCCTGGAAGGGCGTGACGGGCGTGCCCTTCCCAACACGCTAGCGCGGCAGCTGGCCGACTATGTGGTAATCTACTCGCCACTGCAGATGGTGGCGGATCTGCCCGAAAACTATGCCAAGGCCCCGGACGCGCTCGATTTCATCAAGCAGGTCCCGGTCGACTGGGAAGAAACCCGCGTCCTGGCGGCCAGGGTCGGCGAATACGCCGTCGTCGCCCGGCAACGGCGTGCCGGCAACGACTGGTGGATCGGGGGCGTGACGGACAGCACACGCCGCGAGGTGACTATCGACCTGTCGTTCCTGCCTGAAGGGTCCACCTACACGGCCGAAATCTGGCGCGATGGCGCAGGCGGGGGGATCGACGGAGACCGGTTCGCGATGGTCCGCGAGATACGCAAGTTGCGCGCCGGCGATATTGTGACGCTCGCGATGGAGAGCGGCGGCGGTTTTGCGATGAGTCTCAGACCGGCGTCCTAGGCACTGGTTCACAGACCAGCGGGTCCAGCGCCCCGTTAGTGATGGTCGTGATGCCCGCTGCCTGCTGCGGCATCGGCATCGCGGCGTCCCTTCGCAATGGCAGAGGCCATCGTGACGGGATCGTCGACTGCCGGACCGTCACCGTCCCGGTAGCGGGCGCGAAGGTCTTTCAGTTTCTCCTTCAGACCGCGCACGATCGGCTGAACGGACGGGTCGTCGATCCGGTTGTCCATCTCGCTCGGATCGGTCTGCAGGTCGTAGAATTCCCACTGGTTGATGTCGCCGTAGAACCGCATCAGTTTATAGCGGCCAGACTTCACGCCGTAATGCGCTCGCACGGCATGGAATCCGGGATATTCATAGTAATGGTAATAGACATCTTCCCGCCAGTCGCGCGGCGGTGAACCGCCCGTCACGTCGCGCAGCGAACGGCCCTGGATCGTGGCGCGATCCGGCAGACCGGCGTAATCGAGGAATGTCGGCGCATAGTCGACATTCTGGACCGGTACGCTGACCCGGGTGCCCGGGGCGATGTGGCCGGGATATTGCATGACCAGCGGCGTACGCAGGCTCTCCTCGTACATGAACCGCTTGTCGAACCAGCCATGTTCGCCGAGGTAGAAGCCCTGGTCGGAAGTGTAGACGACGATCGTGTTGTCCGCCTTGCCCGTCGCCTCGAGCCAGTCGAGCACGCGGCCGACGCTCTCGTCCACGGCCGCGACGGTCCCGAGATATTCGTGCATGTATCGCTGGTACTTCCAGATCGCCATTTCGCGGTCCGACATCTCGGCCGCATTCATCGCGTCGTTTTCCGGCTGCAGTGCGCCGAAATAGGTCGCGCGCTGTTCCGGGGTCATACGCTTGAAGTCGTCGGTCCAGGGATTGAAGCGAAGTTCGCTCGAGCCTTCCTCCAGGGTCATCTTCAGATCGTGACCCTCGTACATGTGCTCGTAGATGCTCATTTCCTGGTCCGCCGCGGCGGGCCGACCGTCGTAGTGATCGAAATAGTTTGTCGGCACCGGGAATTCGGTGCCGATGTATTTCTGCACATGGCGCAGGGCCGGCATGAAATTGCGATGCGGCGCCTTGTGGTGAATGAGGATCGCGAACGGTTCGTCCGAGCGCGCATTCTCCTCCAGCCAGTCGATGCTCAGGTCCGTGACGATATCGGTGGCATAGCCTTCCACCACGTTTCGCCCGCCCGGGGTGATGATGTCCGGATTATAGTACTTCCCCTGATCGTCGAGCACGGCCCAGTCGTCGATCCCGGCACCTTCGGGCGAATAGTTGAGGTGCCACTTGCCGAACAGCGCGGTACGGTATCCGGACTGCCCGAGGGCGCGCACCCAGTTCCACTGGCCGTTGTCGAAACGCTGCCCATTGCGAGTGAACCCGTGCATGTGGGAAAACTGGCCAGTCAGCATCGTCGCGCGGCTCGGCCCGCACAGGGAATTGGTGACGTAGCTGTTTTCGAACAGCGCTCCGTTTTGCGCGATCCGGTCGATATTCGGAGTGGGCGCCAGGCGGCCGATCTCCGTCCCGTAGGCGGAAATGGCCGTCTGCGCGTGATCGTCGGTCATGATGAAGACGATGTTCGGACGCTCCGCCTTCGTTGAACCCTCTCCGCTCTGAGCCGCGGACGGCGCGGCCGTCGCCAGCGCCAGGATCCAGGCAAAGCCGAAAGCCGATCCGCGCATCATCCGCCTCACTCCTGGATCGTGAAGGTCACCGGCGTGCTCGCCTCGGCTCCCGAAGACGGCGCGATCCAGAGTTGGAACTCGCCCGGCTCCCATCCGTGCGACATGTCGGCACGCGTGAAAGCCAGATCTTGGGGCGCAATCTCGAAAGTCACCGTGCGGCTTTCGCCCGGCTGGAGCATGATCTTCTCGAAGCCCTTCAGTTCCTGGACCGGCCGGGTGACCGAACCGACGAGGTCGCGCACGTACAGCTGGACCACTTCCTCCCCGGCGCGTTGGCCGGTATTCGTAATGGTCGCACTCGCAGTGATGTTGCCACCCGCCGCCATCTGCGCGGAGCTAAGCGTGACCGGCGAATAGGTGAAGTCGGTGTAGCTGAGCCCGTATCCGAAACGGTAGAGCGGATCGTTCGGCGTGTTGAGATACCGCGAGACGTATTTCGCGCCCGGCGCGCCCAGCTCGATCGGCCGGCCCGTGTTCTTCATGTCGTAGTGGATCGGCGCCTGACCCACATTGCGGGGAAAGGTCACCGGCAGCTTGCCGGACGGGTTGTACTTGCCGAACAGCACGTCCGCCACCGCGTGGCCGCCCTGCGTGCCCGGATACCAGGCGTGGAGGATCGCCGGCACGTTGTCTTCAGCCCAGGTGATCGAATTGGGCCGGCCGCTCAGCATTACGAGGACGACAGGTTTGCCCGTCGCCACGAGCTGCTCCAGCAAGGCTTGCTGGTTGCCGGGGAGGTCCAGCGAGGTGCGACTGGCGGCCTCACCCGTCATGTCCCACTTCTCGCCCATCGCGGCGACGATGACGTCCGATCGCTCGGCCAGCGCCAGCGCTTCTGCGAAACCGTCGGTCTTGCCCTCGTCGGCGAACTCGTAGCTCGCGCCCTTCGCGTATTCGACAGTCACACCGTCGGCAGCATTCGCCCGCAGGCCTTCCAGCAGGGTCACGGGCCGCGTCTGGCGATCACCGGCGGCGGCCCAGCTGCCGATCATGTCCGGCTTGCTGTCCGCGAGCGGCCCTACGAGCGCGATCGACTTCGCCGACCCCACGAGCGGGAGTACATCGCCTTCATTCTTGAGCAGGACCATGGACTTGCGCGCAACATCGCGCGCGGCCTCGAGGAATTCGGGCTTGTAGAGCGTCGCTTCCTGCCGGGCGCGGTCGGAATACCGATAGGGATCCTCGAACAGGCCGAGGCGGTATTTCATTTCCAGAACCCGGCGCACGGCCGTGTCGATCGCGGCGATATCCACGCGGCCTTCCGCCACCGACTGGGCAAGGTTCTCCATGAAGACCGCACCCTGCATGTCCATGTCGACGCCGGCATTCAGCGCCTGTTCGCCCGCCTGCTTCAAATCCTCCGCGTAGCCATGCGGCACCATCTCGTTGATCGAGGTGTAGTCGGTCACGACGAAGCCGTCGAAACCCCACTCGTCGCGCAGGATGTCGGTGAGAAGGTACCGGCTTCCGCTGGCGGGGACGCCGTCGACCTCGTTGAAGCTGGTCATGAAGGACGCGACGCCCGCATCGATCGCGGCCTTGAACGGCGGCAGGTACACGTCGCGCAGCGTCCGGTCGCTGACGTCGACGGTGTGATAATCGCGGCCGGCCTGCGCCGCGCCATAGGCGGCGAAGTGCTTCGCGGTTGCGATGACCGTGTCGACGGCGGAGAGGTCGTCACCCTGGTAACCCTCGACCCGCGCCTTTGCGACCTTGCTCCCGAGATAGACGTCTTCGCCTGCGCCTTCCGAAATGCGGCCCCAGCGCGCATCGCGGGCGACATCGACCATCGGCGAGAAGGTCCAGTGGATTCCTTCGGCGCTGGCTTCCTCGGCCGATACGCGCGCGGACAATTCGACCGCTTCCATGTCCCAGCTGGCCGCTTCGCCTAGCGAGATCGGGAAGATCGTGCGGTGTCCGTGAATCACGTCGTACCCGAACAGGAGCGGGATCTTCAGGCGAGTCCCGTTGATCGCGAGATCCTGCAGTTCGCGCGTGTAGTCGGCGGTATAGGCATTGAAGATCGAACCGACCTTCCCCGCCCGGATGTCCGCCTTGTAGGTATCGCGCATCGTCGGGCCGGTGGACTCCCAGTCGCTCGTCAGCAGTGTCAGCTGGCCGATCTTCTCGTCCAGTGTCATGCGGCCGATGAGTTCGTCCAGGAACCGGTCCATTTCCGCATCGGGTGCGGCCCATTCCGGCTGGCCCGGCTCTATCTCGACCGTACCGGCAGCGGACGGCTGGGCCGACATGTCCCGCGCCTGTGCCGGCGAAGTCGCCAGTGCCGTGGCGAGACAGATGGCGAGTGGTCCGCTCAGGGCGAACTGGTGGATCGAATTGCGCTTCATGGCTTCCCCTCTCTCATGGCTGTGTCCGCCATGTCACTTTCCGGGGCCGAACGGATTCGGCGGGTTGTGGCAAGACTATACAGTCCGAATGAAACCGGTTACAAGATGCATCTCAAAATGTTGATTCGAGCACGGCAGGAGCCGGCCCGTTTTCAGAGGTCCAGCACGCACGGACCATGTGGGGAGAGATTTTGATGGGATTTTCGCGCACTACTCGTTCGTCCGTCGCCGGTCGCTTGGCCAGTGCCTTGGTGCTTGGCAGCACTGCCAGCGCCCTGGCAATCGGTTTCGCGACCCCGGTCGCCGCGCAGGAAGTGAACGCCTCGCTTCGCGGCCGGATTTCGGGCGGCGCCACCGAGGTGACGGCGGTCAATGTCGATACCGGAGCAAGGCGAACGGTGTCCGTCGGTTCTGACGGGCGATACAATTTTGCCGTCCTTGCTGCGGGCGAGTATCGGCTCGATGTGACGACCTCCAGAGGCGTCCTCCCGACCGACGTCTTCGAACTTTTCGTGGCGCAGAATGCGATCCTCGATTTCGACGTCGCCGAACTGCTCGCTGCGCAGGCTGCCGACACGACTACTCCGGATATCGCAGCGGGGGACAACGTGATTCTCGTGACCGGCCAGCGGATCCGCAGCCTGGAAGGCGGCGAAGTCGGTGCCAATATTAGCGAGCGGGAAATCGAAACGCTTCCGCAGAACAACAGGAACTTCCTGGCATTCGCGGACCTCGCGCCGGGCGTTTCCTTCGAAAATCCCGACGGCCAGTCGCGCATTCAGGGCGGCGGTCAGAACAGCCGCACGGTCAACGTCTATATCGATGGCGTCGGTCAGAAGGATTATGTCCTGAAGAACGGCATCACCGGGCAGGACAGCTCGCAGGGCAACCCCTTCCCCCAGCTGGCGGTCGGCGAATATCGCGTGATCAGCTCGAACTACAAGGCGGAGTTCGACCAGGTCAGTTCGGTGGCCATCACGGCGGGGACCAAGTCGGGCAGCAACGAATTCCACGGCACTGCCTTCGTCGATTACACCGATACCGACATGCGCGCACTCACACCGCTGGAAAAGTTCGGCGGACGCGAGAAGGCCGAAACCAAGGATCTCCAGTTCGGTGGCGCGCTCGGCGGCCCGATCATCAAGGACACGCTTTTCTTCTTCGGAACCTACGAAGGGAAACGTCGTCGTCTGCCCGTCGTGATCGAGCCCGGCGCCAACTTCCCGGTCAGCTTCTTCCCGACCGAGTTTCAGGACCTTTTCGGCCCGACCCAGCAGGAATTCAACGAAGACCTGTTTTTCGGCAAGCTGACCCTTCAGGCGACCGACCGCGACCTCTTCGAAATCACCGGAAAGTATCGCAACGAATCCGGTATCTTCCTTGGCAACGGCAGCTCTGCTGTGGAAACGGCTTCGTCTCAGGACGTCGATGAGAAACGGGGCCTGTTCCGCTGGGTGCACAGCGGCGACAATTTCGTGAACGACTTCAAGGCGACATACGAGAGCGCTTTCTGGTCGCCTCGTCCGCAAGAATTCACGCCCGGGCAAATCTATACCTTTGGCGGGGTCAGCCCCGTCACGGGCCAGAATCTCGTCCGCCCGCAGATTCTGCGGATCGGAGGCAGCCCGAACTTCCAGGACAAGGGTCAGGAAGGCTATTCCGTTCAGAACGATTTCACTTGGACCGGTCTCGACAACCACACGATCAAGGCCGGTGTGAAGTCGAAATGGGTCCGGCTCGACCGGGTCGAGCAGAACTTCTTCAACCCGCAATATTCCTACAACGTGAACCTGGTGCCGGGCGAGTTCAACACGACCATTCCCTATCGGGTCCAGTTCGGTGCCGGCACCGGTCAAGGCACGCCTTCGGTTATCTCGAACAACTGGCAGTTCGGCGTTTACATCCAGGACGACTGGATCGTGAACGACCGCCTGACTCTCAACTTCGGTATCCGCTGGGATTACGAGGAAACGCCGTCCTATCTCGATTTCGTGACGCCGGCGGATGTCGTCGCCGCCGTTTCGGAAGAGAACTATCCGAACATCTACCAGCCGGGCGTCGAGTACGACATCAACGACTACATCACCGATGGCACGCAGCGCGAAGCCTTCCTGGGCGCATTTCAGCCGCGCCTGGGCTTCAGCTACCAGTTCCTCGATCAGGGAAAACTGACCCTGTTCGGCGGTTACGGGCGTTCCTACGATCGCAACCAGTTCGATTTCATCGCGCAGGAAGTGAGCATCAATGCGTACAGCACGCGCGAGTTCAACTTCATCACCGGTGATCCGAACAACACTTGCAACCCCAGCCCGACCTGCGTGCCTTTCGATCCGATCTACCTGACAGAAGAGGGTCGCCAGCTTCTGCTCGACAATGCAGGCGTTGGCGCCGGTCGAAGTATCCGCCTGATCAACAACGATCTGAAAGTGCCCTATTCGGACCAGTTCAGCCTCGGCCTGCGAAGCGACCTGACCAGCCTGTTCAATGTCGAGGTCGGATACCGGCATATCAAGAGCCGCGACGGGTTCGCCTATCTTCTCGGCAACCGGCGCGAGGACGGCAGCTTCTTCACGCCGCCCCCGGCCACTCCAGGTTCGCCGTTCGGCTTCGCGCCTCCGGGATGGGGCTCGATCATCATCGGGACGAACGGACTGAAGACCGATGAAGATGCGGTGCACTTCAAGTTCGTGAAGCGCTATACCCAGCAATCTCCTTGGAACCTCTCGGCAACCTATACCTACACCGACGGGACCGAGAACCGTGCCTTCGGCGAATACTTCTCGTTCGATTTCCCGACGCTGGACGATTACACCGTCAAGACCTCGAGCGGCCTGCGCAAGCATCGCCTGGTCATTGCCGGCGCGGTCGACCTGCCGACGGAAACGACGCTTTCGGGCAAGTTCCTCATTTCGTCGCCGGCGTATCTCAACAGCTTCGTCCGTACGCCGGGCGGCAACCCGCCGGTGGAGGTCGTGACGGTCGAAACCGAAGGCAACGGGGATCGCTGGGGCTTCCGGCAGCTCGATTTCGCGGTGACTCAGAACATTCCGTTGAATTTCCTGAGCGACCGGACGCGGGTCTATGTGCGTGCGGACCTCATCAACGCGCTGAACGACCGGAACTACAACAGCTTCAACGGCGTAACCGGATTGCGGAACCCGAACTCCTTCAGCACCAGCGGACCGCCCCGCACGTTGAAGCTGTCGGCCGGCTTCGACTTCTAATCCTTTCTCCCATGGGCGCGGTGGACAGTGGTCTACCGCGCCCCTTTTTTATATCGAGAGAGCATGACCAGGACAGCGATCTTCGCCCTCGCCCCGGCCGCCCTGCTGGCAGGCTGCATGACATCGCCTGCCAGTCCCGGCACGGCTGCCGATCACACCGTCGAGCCTCTCGACCGGGCGGAATTTTCCGAAGATCTCAGCCAGCGCACGTTTCGCTATTTCTGGGAAACGACCGACACACAGCGCTGTCTCGCGCCCGATAGATGGCCGAGCAATCCGTTCTCATCCATCGCCGCCACCGGTTTCGCCCTCACCGCATACGGCATCGGTGCGGAACGCGGTTACGTGACGCGGGAGGAAGCGGCCCGGCGCACGCGCGACTGCATGGAATTCTACTGGGAAGCGCCGCAGGGACCCGAAGTCAGCGGGACGGCCGGGCACAAGGGTTTCTTCTACCATTTCCTCAACAACGAGGACGGGACCCGGCGCGGGAATACCGAACTGTCCACCGTCGATACGGCGCTGCTCCTCGGCGGCATCCTTTTCGCGCAAAGCTATTTCGACCGTGACGATCCGGTCGAGGCGGAAATCCGCGATCTGGCGGAGCGGATCTATCGCCGCGTGGACTGGACCTTCGTCCAGCGCGAAAACAGCGCGATCCCGTCGGCGAACGGCGGCAGCGGCAAGGCCATCGTCATGGGCTGGTATCCCGAACGCGGCGATGGCGGCGATTTCGGCACGCACGACTGGGTCGGCTACAACGAGGGCATGCTGGTCTACATCCTGGCCGCGGGGTCACCGACCCATCCGGTCGGCAAGGAAGCCTGGGATACCGGCTGGGCCGCCCGTCTCGAAGAGGACTGGGGCTCGTTCTACGGCTACGAGCACCTCCAGTTCGAGCCGCTGTTCGGCCACCAGTACAGCCATGTCTGGGTCGATTTTCGCGGCATCCGCGACGAGTTCATGCGTGGCAAGGGTATCGACTATTTCGAGAACAGCCGCCGCGCGACCCTGAGCCAGCGGGCTTACGGCGCCGACAATCCGAACAGGTGGGTCGGATATTCGGGGGATGTCTGGGGCTGGACTGCATCGGACGGTCCGACTGCCGCGGCAAACGGCCGGGAGGTGAACGGCACGCCGCGCACCTTCATGGGCTATTCTGCGCGCGGCGCGAGCGCGATCCGAGTGGTGGACGACGGCACCATCGTGCCCACCGCGGCCGGAGGATCGATCCCCTTCGCTCCCGAGGCGACCATCCCGGCACTCATGAACATGCGCGCTGCCTACGGGCACAGGCTCTATACCCGCTACGGGTTCAAGGATGCCTTCAATCCCAGCTACACCTTCGTCAACGCCGGCAGCCGCAGCGGCACTGTCGATCCAACCACGGGCTGGGTCGCAAGCGACCATCTGGGCATCGACCAGGGCCCCATCCTCGCCATGATGGAAAACCATCGCAGCGGGCTCGTATGGGAGACGATGCGGAAAAACCCCCACGTCCGCCGCGGGCTCGAACGGCTCGGCTTCACCGGCGGCTGGCTGGAGGAAGAGGCCGAGTGATTCGGCCTCAGTCCTCGATGAGCAGATCCACCAGCACGGGGTAGTGATCCGAGGGCAGACGCCCGCCCCAGTGCTGCGTCAGAACCGCGTATGATGCGACCGAGACGCCCGGCGACACGAAGACGTGGTCGATCGGCTGCTCCGCGTTGCGCGCGATATCGAACCCGGAGAACGTGCCGGTCGGTCCGTAAGGCGCCCTTTTGCTGGCACCCCGCGTATCGACGAGGCCGAATTGCGCGTCCGAAATCACGGCGTAGGGCTCGGATCCGGGAGCCGAATTGAGGTCTCCCATCACGATGACCGGTATGCCGGCGGCGATACTGGCGCTGGCCCATTCGCCGATAAGGCGGGCGGATTCTGCCCTCGCCCGTTCGCCGACATGGTCGAAATGGGTGTTGAGAACTCTCAACTGTTGTCCGCTCCTGCGATCCTGCACTTCGGCCCAAGTCGCGATGCGGGGCAAGGCGGCGTCCCATCCGGTCGACGGTTTTCCGGGCGTTTCGGACAGCCAGAACGTGCCGCTGTCGAGCAACGCGTAGCGGGTCCGGTCTATGAAAAGCGGCGAGAATTCGCCGCCCGCCACCCCATCGTCGCGCCCTACCCCCACGACGTCATACTGCGGGAGGGCAGCTTCGAGGTACTGCTTCTGGCTCAAAAGGACTTCCTGCATGCCCAGCAAATGCGGTCGTTCATGGCTGATCAGGGCCGCGACCATTTCCTTGCGGTGGGGCCAGGCGTTGGGGCCATCCGACTGGGTGTCGAGACGAATGTTGAAGGTCATGGCCCGAACGGGTTCCGGGGTGGCGGTCGGCGCCGGCGTGTGGACGCAGGCGGCCAGAGCCAGCAGAAAGAGCAGCGAGAACAGTCTTTTCATCGCCTATTTCTCCCCGATTTCGGACATTTTCCGGTGCTTCAGGAGCCAGAGGTAGAGGGCGGGATCGGCGTAGGCGGGGTCCCAGGAGTTGTGGCCAAGGTCGGGGTAGATGGTCAGGCGGCTCCGGCGGCCGCCGCAGGCGCGGATCGCGCGCGACATGGCGAAACTGCCTTCCGGCACGACCACGTCGTCCCGGTCTCCGTGAAAGGCCCAGACCGGTATTTCCGTGAGATTGCAGGCGGTTGCCTCATCCCCGCGGCCGGCGACCGGGGCGATGGCGGCGAACAGGCCGGGCTCCTGCGCGGCCCAGCGCCAGGTGGCATGCCCGCCCCTGCTGAGCCCGGTGAGGTAGATCCGGTCCGGGTCGACAGGGTGCGATTGAAGCGCTCGATCCAGTATCGCACGCAGTTTTTCGATGTTCCAATCCTCGTCCGACGGCAGCAGCGGCGAAATCAGGATGAAGGGAAAGTCCGGATCGGCATCCGCCACCTTGGGAGGACCATGCACTTTCACCCGCGCCACGTCCGATCCGCGCTCTCCGGAGCCGTGAAGGAAGATCATCAGCGGCCACAGCTTGCGGTCCTCCGGATCCTGCGCGGCGAGTGCGCGGGGGACATGCAGCTGCCACTCATAGCCGCCCTCTTCCACCGGTGCCTGGGGGAACTGGCCCGCCACCAGGGGCGCGTCCGGCGCGGGGTTCGCGGAAGCCGATGTCATGCCCGCACAGCCCGCGATTGCCAGGGCCAGCGGCGCGAGGATTGCCAGCCGGACGGGCCGGCGGGAAAGCGTGGGCATGGGCGGGCGTCCTTCATGAAAGTAACCGGTTACATGCATACTCGCAGAGCGTCGCGTGCTGGCAAGGACTTTCTCCCCTGTGCGAACCTGTGCGGAGCTATCCGACGGTGGAGCTGCGGATCGCCAGCGTGGGCGGAATGATCAGCGAATCCTCCGCCCCGATCTCTTCGCCCTTCAGCATGCGCAACACCATCAGCGCGGCGGCGGAGCCGAGCCGGGTGATGTCGGAATGCACCGTCGTCAGCTGCGGCGTGACGTAGCGCGCCAGCGGGATGTCGTCGAAGCCGGCGACCAGCAGGTCCTTGCCCGGCTCCACCCCCTGCTCGCGCAGTTCGGCCATCAGGTCGATCGCCATCAGGTCGTTGCCGGCAAAGACCGCGTCGAACCGGATCTTGTCGCTCAGCAGCAGCCGCGCGGCGTGCCGCCCCGCATCCTCACGGAAGGTGCCGGGAATGACGTAGGGCTGCGTCTCGCCCAGTCTTTCGCGCAGGCTGTCGCGATAGCCGCGCTGGCGTTCGCCCGCATCGCGGTTGCTGGACGGCCCGCCGATATGGACGATGCGGCGCGCGCCGCAGTCGATCAGGTGGTCGGTCACCATCCGCGCGCCCGCGTAATTGTCCACCGTGACGTAGGGAAAGCCCTTGGCGCTGCCATGGGCGTTGAGGAGCACGGTGGGAATGTCCTTGGCCAGCGCCTCGTCCATCGCGTCGGCGCTGGAATTGGGCGGCATGACCAGCAGGCCGTCCACCCGCCCGCGCATCGCGCGGATCGCCTGCCCGGTTTCCTGCGCGCTGCCGTGCATATTGCCCAGCAGCAGCGTCTTGCCCGCGCCGTGGACCACCAGGTCGATGCCGCGAATGATTTCGGAAAAGAACTCGCCGAAAAGGTCCGGCAGGATCACGCCGATCGTGTCGGTCTTGCGCCGGGTGAGGCTGCGCGCGCCGCTGTGCGGCACGTAATTCAGTTCCGCCGCCTTCGCCTCGATCTTTTCGCGCGTGGCGCGCGTGACGTTGTCCATGCCGTTGAGGGCACGCGATGCGGTGGCGACGGATACGCCGGCCGCCTTGGCCACTTCCCGGATCGTTACCATTGTCCCCTCATCCCAGTCGTTTAGCCCCTTTCCCGCCCGCCGACAAACATTTCACAGTATCGCGAATGCCCTTCGGCAGCGGGTTAGAACCGCCGGATGCTGGCGAGGATCAGGCTGGACAATGCCAGCAGCACCGCGAGGAGGACGAACAGGCCCCTGAAGCCGAATGCCGGTATCAGGGCCAGCACGATCCACGGCATGACCAGCGACGGCACCGTATTGGTGAGGTTGAAGATGCCGAGGTCCCGCCCGCGCCGGCTGGGCCGCGGCAGGACGCGCAGCGTCTGACCGGCATGGAGCGAGAGGAACACGCCCGCCGTCAGGCCGAACAGGACGTAACCGGCAATGCCGCCGGCAACGCCCGGAGCGACCGCCAGGATCAGGATGCCGATCGCGGACAGCGCAGTCGCCACGGTCAGCGGCAGGCGCGGACGCCCCGCCCTGTCCGACCAGCGCCCGACCACCAGCGATACCGGGACGGAAGCGAACAGCACGATCGTGAAGATGCGCGCCGTGTCGTTTTCCGTGAAGGCGGGATCGAGGCTGCTGAACCACAGGAACAGGAAGGCGAACAGGGTGGCTTCCGGGATCTGGACCAACAGGCGGGCGACCCACATGCGCGCCACGGGATAGCCCTTGTCAGCCGGATCGGTGTCCACGACCAGCACTCCGCCCGCTTCGACTGTTGCGGGTTCCATCAGCTGCGGCATGGGCCGGGGACGGCCGAAGACCACCAGCGGCAGGATCATCGCCGCGACCAGCAGGGCGTTGAGGACCAGTCGCGTGTCCGCATCCGCCAGCCCCGGCAGCGTGATCAGCGCACCCACCAGCGCGCCGGTGGCGGGCGCGACGGACAGCAGGCCGCCCAGCGTGCCCTTTTGCGCATCGGGCACGTAATCCCCGCCCATCGCCATGAGCGGGCCTAGCATCATGTTGAGCGCGGCCTGCCATGCGGCGATCAGGACCAGCAGCATCGGCACCGTGGTCACCCGGTTCATCATGCACAGCAGGATGCCCGACAGGACCAGCCCCGCCACAATCCAGCCCCGCCGGTTGCGCGTCCGGTCGCTGAGCCAGCCGAAGCCGATATTGGCAAGGCTGGCCGAAACCGCGCCGACGAAGGCGGCATAGGACAGGACTTCCAGGCTTTGCACGTCCCAGACCTCGCGCGCGCGCAGGGGCAGCAGCAGGGTCAGGAACGGGGCGTAGGAAGCGGACGCGCCGGCCGATGCCAGTGCGTAGAGCAACAGGAAACGCCGGGTCTGCAGCGCGCCCGTATCGGACTGGGTCAGGGAACGGGCCATGCCGCACCGTCCGTATTGCGCCGCGCGATCATCCCAAAGCCTTTTCGCGAAGTCAGCGGAAGACCACCGTGCGAATGCCGTTCAGGAACACGCGGCGTTCCGCCACCCAGCGCACCGCGCGCGCCAGCACTCGCGCTTCCACATCGCGCCCGATCCGCGCCAGGTCGCTTTCCGTGGCGCGGTGGTCCACCCGTTCGATGTCCTGTTCGATGATCGGTCCTTCGTCGAGGTCGCTGGTCACGAAATGGGCGGTTGCGCCGATCAGCTTGACACCGCGCTCATGCGCCTTCCCGTAAGGCCGGGCGCCCTTGAAGCTGGGCAGGAAGCTGTGATGGATATTGATGCACCGGCCCTCCAGCCGTTCGGTCAGGTCCGGCGACAGGATCTGCATGTAGCGGGCCAGCACCAGGTAATCGGCCCCGCTGGTCTCGAAAACGTCGAGTATCCGACCTTCCTGCGCCTGCTTGTCCGCGGGATCGACCGGCAGGTGATGATAGGGAACGCCGTGCCATTCGGTCAGCTGCCGCAGGCTGTCATGGTTCGAAACCACGCCCACGATGTCCACCGGGATGTTTCCTGTGTGCCAGCGATGGAGCAGGTCGTTGAGGCAGTGGCTGCCCTTCGATACGGCGATCAACAGCCGGGGCCGGTGGTCGGACGCGACGATGGCCCATTCCATTCCGAAACCGGACGCGACCGTGGCGAAGCCTTCGCGCAGCCGGTTCGCGTCGGCGGGGAAATCCTCGCCCTCGGCGCGAAATTCGATCCGCAGGAAGAAACGGCCTGCGTCGAGATCGGCATATTGCTGGCTGTCGAGGATGAAGCCGCCGATCCCGGCGAGATAGCTGCTGACGGCCGACACGATGCCGACCCGGTCCCGGCAGGACAGGGTCAGGATAAAGGCGGGCCTGGCTTCGGACGCGGTCATGCACCCGGTCATATCCGCGCATCCGGCCCGCGCCAAAGCCGTTTACCATTGGCGGGATGCGCCCGTCCCGTGCCGCGGCAAGGCACCCCATGCTTTGTGGATGCCGGAACACACCGGCGGGCACTGCGCTTTGGCAGGGAAGGGAACCGCAAATGGCAGCACGCGCATACTGGCAGGGGCAGATCAGGCTGGCGCTCGTCTCGATCCCGGTCGAGATCTACACCGCCACGAAATCCGGGGCGAAGATCCGCTTCAACCAGATCCACGAACCGAGCGGCAAGCGCATCTCCTACGAAAAGGTCGTGCCCGGCATCGGCCCGGTGGACCGGGACGAGATCATCAAGGGCTACGAGATCTCCAAGGGCAATTACGTCCTGCTGGGAGAGGACGAGATCGAGGCGGTGAAGATCGAAAGCCGCAAGACGCTCGAACTGGTCCAGTTCGTCGACAGTTGCGAGATCGATCCGCTCTATTTCGAGAAGCCCTATTACGTCGCGCCCAAGGACGAGCTGGCGGAGGAAGCCTTCATCGTGCTGCGCGAAGCCTTGCGCAAATCGAAGAAGGTGGCGTTGGGTCAGTTGTCCGTGCGCGGGAGCGAGAAGCTGGTCGCGCTGAAACCGTGCGGGCGCGGCCTGCTGCTGGAAACGCTGCGCTATGCCGACGAGGTACGTGCGGGCCAATCCTTCTTTTCAGAGATCGACGAGGCGAAGCCCAAGAAGGAATTGCTGGACCTCGCCAGCACGCTGATCGAACAGCGCAGCGCCCCGTTCGATGCGAGCGAGTTCGAGGATCGCTATGTCGATGCGTTGCGCAAGCTGATCGACAAGAAGGCCAAGTCGAAGAGCAAGAAGGCGATTATCGAGGATGTCGACGATGGCGGTGGCGCGGAAGGATCGAACGTCATCGACCTGATGGCCGCGCTGAAGAAATCGGTCGGCGACGAGAAGCCGAAATCGGGCTCGCGGCGCAAGAAGTCGGCCTGACCCGTGGCCCGCCGGACGGACCCCCTCGCCACCTACAATGCGAAGCGCGACTTCGGGCGCACGCCCGAGCCCGCGGGAGAGGAGGAAAGCAGCGAGAGCGGCAATTTGTTCATCGTCCAGAAGCACGACGCGACGCGGCTGCACTGGGACCTGCGGCTGGAAGTGGACGGCGTGCTGAAGAGCTGGGCCGTGACCAAGGGCCCCTCCCCCGATCCGGACGTGAAGCGGCTGGCCGTCCGGACGGAGGACCACCCGATGTCCTATGCGGATTTCGAAGGCGTCATTCCCGAGGACGAATATGGCGGGGGGACCGTCATGCTGTGGGACCGCGGCACCTGGTCCCCGATCGAGGGCAAGAGCGCGAGCGACCTCGAGGACGGGCACCTGCACTTCTGCCTCGAGGGCGAGCGGATGAAGGGCGAATGGCTGCTCGTCCGGATGAAGGGCAAGCCGAAGGAGAAGCGCGAGAACTGGCTGCTGCGCAAGATCGGGGACGACCATGCCGAGGACGGCGACGTGCTGGTCGAGCGGGAACTGACCAGCGTGAAGACCGGCCGGTCGATGGCGGAAATCGCGGCCGGCAAGGATGAGGCGGCGGAATTCCTCGAAGCGATGGAAAAGGACAAGCCGAAGGCTAAGCGCGGAGCAAAGGCGCGCAAATCCGGCAAGAGCGCACCCCTGCCCGGCTATCGCAAGCCGCAGCTCGCGACACTGGTGGACGAGGTGCCGACCGGCAATCGCTGGATGCACGAGATAAAGTTCGACGGCTATCGCGCGCTGGTTGCCGCGCGTGGCGAGGAGGTGCGCATCTACACCCGCAGCGGCAAGGACTGGACCGACAAGTTCGCGCCGCTGGCCGAGGCGATGGGCGCGCTCGACCTGCCGTCGTGCCTGATCGACGCGGAAATCGTCGCCTACGATGCGAAGGGCAATCCCGACTTTTCCAGCCTGCAGAAGGTGCTGAAGCGCGGCCACGGTTCGCAGGGGAAATCCGACGCCCTCGCCCTGCACGCCTTCGACCTGCTGGAAGTGGATGGCGAGGACCTGGCGGACCTTCCCAATATCGAGCGCAAGGAGCGGCTGTCGGCGCTGCTGGCCGACGCCGCCGAGCCAATCCATGTCGCCGACCACGTGCTGGGCGCGGGCGAGAAGCTCTACCGCGCGATGTGCGATGCGGGGCAGGAAGGCATCATCTCCAAGACCGTGGACGGGCGCTATTCCAGCCGGCGGAGCAAGTCCTGGGTCAAGGTGAAGTGCACCCGGCGGCAGGAATTCGTGATCATCGGATCGAAGGAATCGAGTGCCAAGGGCCGCCCCTTCGCCTCGCTCCTGCTGGCGCAGCACGAGAACGGGAAGCTCGTCTACAAGGGCAATGTCGGCACCGGCTTTTCCGCCGACGACCTCGACGAGCTGGCGGCGAAGCTGAAACGGATCGAGCGCAAGACACCGCCCGCCGAAGTCGACCGCGCATCCTCGCGCGGAGTGACCTGGGTGACGCCGAAACTGGTCGCGGAAATCGCCTTTGCCGAATTCACCGCGGACGGGAACGTGCGCCACGGCAGCTTCCTCGGCCTGCGCACGGACAAGGACGCGGACGATGTCGTCCCCGAGCGCGCCGCAAAGGCGCAAAAGGCACCGGAGCGCGTCGAGATTTCCAGCCGCGACCGCATCGTCTTTCCCGAGAGCGGACAGACCAAGGGCGAACTCGCCGACTATTACGAGGCGGTCGCACCGATCATGCTGCCCCATGCCGCCCGCCGCCCCGTCAGCCTCGTCAGGTGCCCCCAGGGACGCGCGAAGAAATGCTTCTTCCAGAAGCACGACAGCGGTGGCTTCGGGGATGCGGTGCATCACGTGCCGATCAAGGAGAAGGACGGCGGCCACGAGGACTACCTTTTCGTCGACGATGCGCGCGGGCTGCTGCAATGCGTGCAGATGGGCACGATCGAGTTCCACGGCTGGTGCTCGCGCTCGGACGCGGTGGAAAAGCCCGACCGGATGATCTTCGACCTCGACCCGGACGAAGGCCTCGATTTCGAAGAAGTCAAAACCGCCGCTCGCGACATTCGCGACCGGCTGGCAGACCTCGGCCTCGTCAGCTTCGCCATGCTTTCGGGCGGCAAGGGCGTGCATGTCGTGGTGCCGCTGACCCCCGGACACAGCTGGGACGTCCACAAGGATTTCGCGAAGCGGTTCGCGGAGGCACTCAGCATGGCGGAGCCCGACCGTTTCACCGCGACCATGAGCAAAGCCAAGCGCAAGGGTCGCATCTTCATCGACTGGCTGCGCAACCAGCGCGGGTCGACCGCCATCCTGCCCTACTCCGCCCGCGCCCGGGCCGGCGCGCCGGTCGCGGTCCCGCTCGCCTGGAACGAGTTGAAGGCGATGAAAGACGCGAAGCCTTTCTCCATCGACCAGACGAAAAAGCTGCTCGACCGCGCGCGGTCCAAGGCGCTCCAGGGCTGGGGAATGGCAAATCAGACGCTCCCCGATCACTGAAATAAACCGCTTCATAACAAAAGCCCGGTTAGGAACGGCCATAGTTGGGCGGGCGTCCCTTCGAGTGATGCAGCCCCTTACCATCATGCACCTCGCTCTCGGCGGATGTCTTCGGAGCGAACCGAAATACGGCATTACCGAAGACACCGGCGGGCACATCACCTACATCCTCGGCGCGGCGCGCGCGCTGGCCCGTCGGTCCGACGTCGCCCGGTGCGAGATAGTGACGCGGCTGTTCGACGAGCCGGCACTCGGGCGAGTCCACGCAAACGAGAGCGAGATCGTCGCGCCCAAGCTCGGCATCACGCGGATCGACAGCGGCAACCGGCGCTACCTGTCCAAGGAAGCGCTGGCCGGAGACCGGGAAGCGTTCACCGCTGCCCTTATCGAAAACCTGCGCCGCCGCACGAGCCTGCCCGACTGCATCCACGCCCATTTCGCCGACGCTGCCGAAGTCGCGCGCAAGGTGCGCGATGCCTTGGGTATACCCTTCATCTACACGCCCCATTCGCTCGCCGCCGACAAGGCGGCGTGCTGCGAAACGGTGCCGTCGTGCCTCGAACACCGCCTGGCGGAAGAGGATCGTGCCATCGGCCAGGCCGACGCCATCGTCGCCTCGTCGCGCGACGAATGCGAGCGGCAGGTGATGGCCTACCCCTCGGCGAAGGAGGAAACCGTTTGGCGCATCCGGCCGGGCATCGACCAGCGCGTGGCCGACAACGCGGATATGGCCGCCGCCAGGGAGGCCATCGCCCCGTTCCTGCGCGATCCGTCCCGGCCCATCGTCCTGGCCATCGCTCGCCCGGTCCGCAAGAAGAACCTCGCGGCGCTGGTCGAGGCATTCGGCCGGCACCCCGACCTGCCCGCCACGGCCAACCTCGTCATCCTGCCCGGCCTTCGCGACAGCATGACCGGCGGCGAAGCGGAACAGGCCGAGGTCATGCGGGACATTTTCGACGCGATCGACCGCTTCGACCTGCACGGCATCGCGGCTTATCCGCGTCAGCACGATGCCAGCATCGTTCGCGGTCTCTACCGTCTTGCGGCGGAAAGCGGCGGCGTGTTCGTCAATCCGGCCCTGTTCGAACCGTTCGGCCTGACCATCCTCGAAGCGGCCGTTCACGGTCTGCCGGTCGTGACGACATCCAGAGGCGGACCCTCCGATATCGTCGCGGAAATTGGCCACGGCGATCTCGTCGATCCGACCGACACAGACGCGATCGGCGCGGCGATCTTCGATCTTGTCCGGGATCGCGCCCGCCACCGGCGATACGCAGCCAGCGCGGCCGACAGGATCGGCGCGGTCAGCTGGGACGCCTATGCGGAGCAATTCATGGGCGCCGTGCGAAGCGTGACCGGGGAACAAGCATCCGCAACGGTCCAAGGCCTGGCACGCCCCACACATCTGCTGGTGTGCGACATCGACAATACGCTAACCGGATGCCGGAATTCCGCCGCCGAACTGTCGGCCTATCTGCGCGACAATCCGCACATCGCCTTCGGTATCGCCACGGGCCGCAGCCTGGTCGAAGCGCGCCGGATCCTCAACGACTGGAAGCTGCCGTCTCCGTGCGTCTGGATCACGTCGGTCGGCTCTGAAATCCACTGGGCCGATGGCGGACGTTTGCGGCGTGACGAAGAGTTCGCCCGGCGGATCGCATCGGGCTGGGACGCGGAACGGGTCGACCGCCTGATGGAACCCCTGTCCCAGTTCGATCCGCAGCCATGTGTCGACCAGAAGCGCTTCAAGCGGAGCTTTTTTTGCGCGGATGCGACCGAGGCCGACGCGTTACGCCCGCATCTGGCAGATCGCGGCATCCCAGCCCGGGTCATCTTCAGCCATGGCCGGCTGCTCGACATATTGCCGGCGCGCGCCGGCAAAGGTGCCGCCGTGCGTTTCGCGGCAGAGAGCATGAGGATTCCAGAACACCGGGTCATCGTGGCGGGCGACAGTGGCAACGACCGGGACATGATCGAAAGCTGTGCGCAATCGATCCTCGTATCCAATTGCGAACCGGAGATGCAGGCGGTCGGTCGCCGCACCGGAGCCTTCATGGCGCGGCAGGCCCATGCGGCCGGTGTCCTGGAGGGCCTGCGCGCCCATCTCGCTATTTCAAACAGGGAGGTCGCGGCTTGAGCGCACACACCAAACCGATCGGCATCTTCGTGCACCATCAGGGGCGCGGCCATGCCGAGCGCGCGGCGGCACTGGCGAATGCAATGGCGGCGGATGTCCCGGTGCGCCTGTTCAGCGCGCGCGAAGACATATTCCCTGCGCTTTCCGGCGATATCGAAATCGTGTCCCTGCCATCGCTGTTCGAACCGGACGGCGTGGCACCGTCCGCGCTGGATGACCTCGAAACGCCCGATACGCTGCATTGCGCCCCCGTGGGCTGGCAGCAGATCACCGATGCTGTCGCGACACTGACCGCCTGGTTCGCGCGCGAACGGCCCGCGCTGTTCGTCACGGATGTGTCGGCGGAGCTGGGCCAGCTGGCGCGCATCGCGTCCGTCCCGCACATGGCCGTGCTCCAGCATGGCGAGCGGGACGATCCCGGGCACATGGCATCCTATCGCGGCGCGGCCGGCTTGCTGGCGCCCTACGCGCGCGCCCTGGAACAGGTCGGGCGTCCGCCGTGGATGACCGAAAAGACGATCTACGCGCCCGGCATCGGCATCGACTGTTCGAGCCTTTCGTCCAAGGCGGAAGCGCGCCGTAAGCTCGCCCTGCCGGAGGATCGCGAGCTGGTCGTGGTGGTGAGCGGCGGGGGCGGAACCGGCTTTCCGACCGCGCCGCTTACCATCGGTGCGCGCTTCGACAGCCGCAGCGAATGGGTGACTCTGGGCCGCGTCGAAAGCGAATGGCACGAAACGCCGCCCGCTAATCTGAGGCACCTTGGCTGGGTGGAAAACCCGGAAGACTGGATTTCGGCGGCCGATCGCGTCGTCTCCAGCGCGGGCAATACCACGGTCCACATGGTCGCCTCCGCGGCCAAACCGTGGGTCGTCGTGCCCGAATGGCGGTATTTCGCCGAACAGCTGTGCAAGGCGGAAGCCCTCGACCGGGCCGGGGTGGCCGCCGTTTCGCGCCACTGGCCCGCATCGGGCGCGGAATGGTCGCGCCTGTGGCATGCCGCATCCTGCTTGGATCCGGAGGCCCAGCGGGCGCTGGTGAAACCCGACGCCGCGAAGAATGCCGCGGAAGAAATCCTCTGCCTCACCGAACGGCTCTGGAAAGTCAGGCCGCCAGTGGCGCACGAAACCGTCAAGCCGGAGCTGACCGTCGTATGAGCGTTTCCGTCTGCACGCTGGCCTTCGGCCGCGAGAAGCACCTGTGCAACCTGGTCCGCGGGCTGAGCCTCGGCAGCAGCTTTCCGGACGAACTGGTAATCGCCGTGCTGCAGGAACAGGCCTACGACCTGCCTTCCGCCCCCTTCCCGGTTCGCCAGATCGCGATGGGCAATGCCGGCCTGTCGCTTGCCGAGGCGCGCAATCGCGCTGCCGGCGAAGCGACCGGAGACCTGTTGGTATTTCTGGACGTCGATTGCATCCCCGGACCGGACTGCGTTGCGGATTACGTGCGGGCGGCGCAATCGCACGATGGCGTGATGATGGGCGAAGTCGCCTATCTCCCGTCGGGTGCTACCGCGAACGGGATCGATTTCCGCAGCTTCGAATCGGTGGGCGTGCGCCATTCCGAACGCGCCGGACCGCCCGAAGGGCCGAGCCGGGAGTGCAGCGACTATCGCTGCTTCTGGTCGCTCAATTTCGCACTGAGCGCCAGGGAGTTCCAAATCGTCGGCGGGTTCGACGAACGGTTTCGCGGCTATGGCGGCGAGGATACCGATTTCGGACGGACGGTCGCATCGCTGGGCCTGCCGATCTGGTGGCTGCGCGGCGCAAAGGCGTTCCATCAATATCACCCCCACCACATGCCGCCGGTCCATCATCTCGACAGCGTGCTCGCCAACGCGCACGTATTCATGGAGAAGTGGGGCGAGCCGACCATGCAGCACTGGCTGCGCGCCTTCGTGCTGATGGGGCTCCTGGAGCGGACTCCGCACGGATGGCGCAAGCTGCGCGATCCCTCGGACGCGGACCTAGCGCTGACACGCCAGCAGGCCGACCAGCCCTATGCCAGCAGCGCGATCGTGCTGGAGCAGCTGGAAGCGGCCGCGCTCTCCTGAGGATCAGGCCGCGATCGTTACCGCGGTTTCGGCAGGTTGCACGCCGGCAATGGCGTCGCGATAGGCCGCGACATAGCCGTCGATCATCTGTTCGATCGAGAACAGCCGTTCGATGCGATCGCGGCAGCAATCCCCGTCCAGCGCTTCGGCGCGACGCATCGCATCGGCCAGCTCGTCGACGTCCCCGCCCCGCACCAAGGCGCCGCAAGGGCCCAGCACTTCGCGCATCGCACCGCGATCGAACGCGATCACCGGCACGCCGAGAGCCATTGCCTCCGCAGCGACAAGACCGAAAGGTTCGTCCCACATCGGCGTGACGCAAACCGCCAGGGCCTGCGAGACGGTGGTCCTCAACTCCTTGCCGGACAGATGGCCAAGATAACGGATCCGGTCGCCTAGGAACGGCGCGACATGCGCATCGAAATAGCCGCGGTCCTCGATCGATCCGACGATGTCCAGTTTGCGTCCGGCCATACGCGCCGCGGCGACAGTTTCGCGCAGGCCCTTCGTCTCGGTGATGCGCCCGAACCAGAGAAGCCGGTCGTGCCGGGTCTCGTCAGAGCGCCATTCGCCGGTGTCGATACCGTTATGGACGACCCGCATGTTCCGGCCGCGATCATCCCCCCAGAGGCCCAGTTGCTGGCGCGAGGTGACCGTCACGATCTGCCCCGGCCTGTCCTTCACTGCGCCGACCGCGCGGCGCATCCTCGCAAACGGCGGCACGTGCTGGGATGTCACCATCGGCACGCCATCGCGCGCGGCCCAGACGGCAAGGTCGGTCGACAGCGAATTGTTGTGCACGACGTCGAAATCGTCCGCCAGGATCGCCTTCCACGCGCGCGCAAAAGCTTCCGTCTGGAAGTCGGCGAGTTCGTCCGTATCGCGCCATTCGGCCCAAGGCAGGACCGCTTCGTAAGGCTGATCGCAAATGGGCCTCAGCTGGCGTGCTTCGCTGCCCGCAGCGGCGAACAACGTCACCTGATGTCCCGCCCGCTCAAGCGATCCGACCAGCGTGTGACAATGCGCTTCCATCCCGCCCATGAAGGGCGGCGCGATCGGATGCCGGATGTGGCCGATGACGGCGATCTTCAATGTGGGGAGCCCGATTTGCAAAAGTTAAGTCGTCGTGGTCGAAACCGGTGCGGCGCAAGCCGCGTTCCTGTTCGAACAATTGCTAACTCGCCTGGTCTCGCGAGTTAGGCCAAGGGCAACTGCCGGAAAGGAGCGAATTGGTGGACGATTTCGAAGCATATCCCAAGACAGGGCGGTTCCTCGCCAGCCGCCTGCGCCACGCCATGACCGACCGGGAAAAGGACCTGCTCGAAAGCCTCGTGGAAGAGGTGGTCGAGATGCAGGGCGAACACATACTCGTATCGCGCGGCGACTTCTGCGAGAACTCGACGATCCTCATCGAAGGCTTCATGCTGCGCACGATCCATGCGGAAAACGAGCGCAGCATCGTCGGTTTCCAGGTCCCGGGGGACTTCGTGGACCTGCATGGGTTCGCGCTCAAGCGCCTCGATCACGACCTCGTCACGCTCGGGCGCACGAAAATCGGCATCGTGCCTCATGAAAGGCTGCGCGAAGTGCTGGTCAACGAACCGCATCTTGCCCGCATGTTCTGGTTCGGCACGCTGCTCGATGCGGCGATCCACCGCGAATGGGTGGCCAAGATCGTCAAGCTGCGGGCCGTGGGCCGCGTGGCCCATATCCTGACGGAACTGTGGTACAGGCTGCGCATGGTCGGCCTCGGCCGCAGTTCAGGGTTCGTGACCCCACTCACCCAGATCCACCTGGCCGACATTTGCGGCCTCTCCGAGATCCATGTCAGCCGTTCGCTGCGCGATCTTCGCCAGGCGGAAATCGTCGACTTCCGGCGCGGGCGCATCACCATCCTCGATGCCGACAAGCTGAAGCAGATGGCGCGGTTCGATCCGGCCTACCTCTACGGAGAAGGCGGTCTGGAGGTCGGCGACGCGCTGGCTTACGGAACGGGCGAGAGACAGCCGACATCGTGAGCGGCTTCACGGGTCGCTACGTCTTCGTGGCCGGTCTCCACCGGACCGGCACGAGCATACTGGCAAGGCTGCTGGCCCAACACCCGGAGGTGGCGACGATCTCGCACTCGCCTGCGCCCGAGAACGAAGGGTGCTACCTGCAAGGCGCGATCCCGCATACCGCGCTGCACGGGATCCCGGGGCACTATGCCACCGATCCCGAGCAGCACCTGACGGAAGAATGTCGCTTCGATACGCTGGAAACGAGGACGCGGCTGGAGCAGGACTGGGACCGCTGGTTCGAAGAGGGCGGGCAATGGAGACTGGAAAAGTCTCCGGTCAACCTGACGCGGATGCGGTTGTACCAGCAGCTGTTCCCGCTCAGCCAGTTCGTGGTGATCCTGCGCCACCCGGCAGTCATGGCCGCCGCTTTGGCAAAATGGACCGACACCCCGTCGGACGTGCTGATTGACTACGCTCTTGATGCCTACGAGCAGACGCTGGCCGACTGCGAGTACCTGCACGCCGCGATGGTGGTGCGATACGAGGATCTCGTCGCCAGCCCATCGCTCTCGCCGTTCTGGCAATTCCTCTCGCTACCCGAGATCGAGAACGACGTCGCACTCAAGGACGGGAATGCGGACTACCCGGCCGTCATACCATTCAGCGCTGAGCAGGACGAGCGCGCGCGCCGGTTCGGCTACGGCACGGGCGGTGCCGCAAAGACCTTCGAACCGGTTATCCGTCATCCGTTGAGAACCGTCCGCGAAGCGACGCTCGCCGCCTTCCGGCCCCGGGCTTGACGCTCTGACGGGCGCCATCATTTTTCGCGCGCCAAAATCCGAATTTCCGGCTATGGGGCGCCATCCACGCGATCCCGATTGCCCCGGCTTTCACCGTGCAAAGAGCGCCCCGGCGCTTTGCAGCGGCATCGCGTGTTCCTCCTATCACAGGCCCTTACCATGAAATTCCCGAACCTTCCGTCCAGCCTCGAAGCTGCCCTTGCCGAACGCGGCTACGCCACGGCCACCCCGGTGCAGGCCGAAGTCATGCAGCCGGAAGCCGCGGGACGCGACCTGATCGTGTCCGCACAGACGGGATCGGGAAAGACCATCGCCTTCGGCCTCGCCATGGCGCAGGAACTTCTGGGCGATTCCGAAACGTTGCCCTTCACCGAACGGCCCCTCGCCCTCATCATCGCACCGACGCGCGAGCTGGCCCTGCAGGTCAGCCGCGAGCTCGGCTGGCTCTACCGCGAGACAGGCGCCCGGGTGGCGACGTGCGTGGGCGGAATGAACCCGCAGCAGGAACGCAAGATGCTTCGCTCCGGCGTGACGATCGCGGTCGGCACCCCCGGACGGCTGCGCGACCATCTCGAACGCGGTGCGCTCGACCTTTCCAGCCTCCGGGCCGTGGTTCTGGACGAGGCGGACGAGATGCTGGACATGGGCTTTCGCGAAGAGCTCGAGGAAATCCTCGACGCAACGCCCGACAGCCGCAGGACACTGCTCTTCTCCGCTACGATGCCCCGCCCGATCGAGGCGCTTGCACGTCGGTACCAGCGCGATGCCCTGCGCATCGCGACGATCAGCGAAGGACGCGGCCATGGCGATATCGCCTACCAGGCGGTGACCGTTTCGCCGCCCGAGATCGAGAACGCCGTCGTCAACCTGTTGCGTTACCACGAGGCGGAAACGGCGATCCTGTTCTGCGCCACGCGTGAGAAGGTACGCCACCTGCACGCGACGCTTCAGGAACGCGGCTTTGCCGTCGTGGCGCTGTCGGGCGAGCATTCGCAGTCCGAACGCAACCAGGCCCTGCAGGCTCTGCGCGATCGACGGGCGCGCGTGTGCGTCGCGACCGACGTGGCCGCGCGCGGCATCGACCTGCCCTCGCTCAGCCTGGTGATCCATGTGGAAATTCCGCGCGACGCCGAAACCCTGCAGCACCGGTCCGGTCGTACCGGGCGCGCCGGGAAGAAGGGGACGGCGGTTCTCATCGTCCCGTTCTCGCGCCGCAAGCGTGTCGAGTCCATGCTCCGCCATGCGAAGATCGCCGCCGACTGGACGGACGCGCCGGATCGTGAAGCCATCAAGGCGCGCGACCGGGAACGCCTGCTGGAAAAGCTTCTCCAGCCGGTCGAGGTGGACGAAGGCGACCGGGAACTCGCCGAACGGCTGCTCGCCGAGCGGACGCCGCAACAGATCGCCTCCATGCTGGTCCACGCGCACCGCGCCCGCCTGCCGGAGCCAGAAGACCTGATCGCCGATACGCCGGAAGCCCGCCGTGCGGCGCAGAAGGAGAGACACCGTCCGGGGTTCGAGGACACCGTGTGGTTCCGGATGGATCTTGGCCGGAGGCAGAACGCCGACCCGCGCTGGATCCTACCGCTGCTCTGCCGGCGTGGGCATATCACCCGCAACGAAGTCGGCGCGATCCGTATCGGGCCCGACGAGACTTATTTCCAGATCCCGCGCCAGATTGCCGACAAGTTCGCCGATGCCGCCAACCGCTCGGCCAAGGCCGAAGGTGACGAGGACCCGGTAAGCATCGAACGGTCGGAAAGCGGCCCGCGCGATGCCGCCAGGACCAACCGCAAGCGGCACCCAAACGCTGGCAATTCTGGCGGACCGCGTGTGCAACCCAAGCCCGCTTTCCGGAAGGGCGACAAGCCGCGCGGCCCCAAGCGCGGCAAGCAGGCGCGAACGCCACGCAATGCTTCGAAGAAGAAGCGGCCCTGAGCCGGATGTCATTCTATCTGGAAATGGTAGCGGAGGAGGGACTTGAACCCCCGACACGCGGATTATGATTCCGCTGCTCTAACCACCTGAGCTACTCCGCCACACACGCTTCAAGGGACAGGATCTAGCGCGACCGTCGCCTTGGCGAGCGGCGCATTTAGGGCGGCTCCCTGCCCCGGTCAACCGCGAAAGGCGTAGGTGTGCAAATGCTCCCACGGACCGCCGCGATAGACGAATAGCGACAGGCCACGGAACGCGAAGTCACGGGGCGACATCGCGGGCGCAAGCTCGGCTTGCAACGCCTTCGCCTCGTCCGGCTTTACCTTGTTTTGGATGGTTACGTGCAGGCGCGGCTTGTGCTGGTCCTGCGCGGTGAGCAGGCCGTGAAACCTGCCCGCGATCTCCGCCCGCAGGCTGAGCATGTCCGGGCTTTCCAGCTTGAGCGCCGTGCCCTTCCCCAGCGACATCAGGCCGGTGAGCCGTCCGGGCACGGGCGCGGTCTCGGCGGCGATCCGCCCCAGCGTGGTCCTGATCTCATCCTCGTACATGCGCGGGAGGGCGTGGAACAGCGTCACGTGCGCATCGAGGTAATTGCGTTCGGGCGGAAAATGGGCGCGCCGCAGGCCGGTCGCCCATCCGGCCATGTCGCGGGGAAGCTCCGCCGTCAGGATGAGCGGCGCATCGTCACCCGATCCGGTCACATTTCCCCGCGTTCGCGGCGGATTGCGTACCAGCGTTCGACATTCGCGTTGTGCTCGGCCAGCGTGTCGGCGAATTCGTGCTTACCCGTGCCGTCGGCCACCATGTAGAGCGCGCTGGTCTCAGCCGGATCGAGCACCGCGGCAATGCTTTCGCGTCCGGGATTGGTGATTGGCGCCTTCGGCAGGCCGATCATCGAATATGTGTTGTAGTCGTTCACCGCGGCGATTTCCGAACGACGGATCCGCCGCCCCAGCGGCTTGCCCTGCGTGATCGGATAAATGATCGTCGCATCGGCCTGCAATAACATGCCCTTCTTCACGCGGTTGGAATACAGGCCGGCGACCATGCGGTGCTCCCCGGCGCCGGTTTCCTTCTCCACGATCGAGGCGAGCGTGATCGCATCGGCGATGTTGTCCACCGCAATGCCCGGCTGGCGCTTTGGCCACGCCTCCGCCATGTAGTTCTGCATGGCCGCCTGCATGCGCGCGAGAACTGCGGCGCGGTCCTCCCCACGTTCAAACGCGTAGCTGTCGGGCAGCACCGACCCTTCGCGCGGGACCGGGATTTCGCCGGTCAGCAGTTCCTCGCCCATCAGCATCTCATAGACGAGGATCGAGGGCATTCCGGGCGTGACCGTGACCATGCGCCTGACCGCTTCGCCATATTGCAGCGTGTCGAGAATCTCGGACGGGGTCGTGCCTGCGGCCAGTTCGAATTCGCCCGCCTGCACCGGCGCCGATCCGCCGAGGATCTTCGCGCGGAACAGGAACGCGTCGGCATTGGCGATCAGCGATTGTTCTTCCAGGTCCCGCGCGACGGATGTCAGCGTGCTTCCGGAACTGACGATGAAGTTGGTATCCTCCTCCACTTCGGACGAGAAATACCAGCCCCAGCCGATCGCCCCGAAACCGGTCAGGACCAGTGCCGCCAGCACGACGACCAGCCAGGCACCGCGCCATCTGCGCATGTCAGTCGACCTTCTTGACGATCACGCTCGCATTGGTGCCGCCGAACCCGAAGCTGTTGTTGAGCGCGGCGTTCACTTCGCGCTTGCGCGCCTCGTGCGGCACCAGATCGACGCCTTCTGTCCCTTCGTCCGGATTGTCGAGGTTCAGGGTGGGCGGGACGATCTGGTCGCGAATGGCGAGGATGCAGAAGATCGTCTCCACCGCTCCCGCGCCGCCAAGGAGGTGGCCGATGGCCGACTTGGTGCTGCTCATGGACGCGCCTCCAAGATCGTCACCCAGCACGCGCTTGACCGCGGCCAGTTCGATCGTGTCGGCCATGGTGGAGGTACCGTGCGCGTTGACGTAATCGATGTCCGACGGTTCCATGTCAGCGCGCTTCAATGCCATGCGCATTGCAAGTTCCGCGCCCTTGCCTTCGGGATGCGGGGCGGTGACGTGGTATGCGTCGCCCGAAAGTCCGTATCCGACCACTTCGGCATAGATCTTCGCGCCGCGGGCCTTGGCGTGCTCGTATTCTTCGAGCACCACAACGCCGGCACCTTCACCCATGACAAAACCTTCGCGGTCCTTGTCATAAGGGCGGCTGGCCTGTTCCGGCCGGTCGTTGTAGCTGGTGTTGAGAGCGCGCGCCTGCGCAAAGCCGGCGATGCCGAGCGGATTGACCGTGCTTTCCGCACCACCCGCCAGCATCACGTCCGCATCGTCCAACGCGATCATGCGCGCCGCGTCGCCGATGGAGTGCGCGCCGGTCGAACAGGCCGTGACGACCGCATGGTTGGGACCCATCAGGCCGTACTTGATCGAGACCTGACCCGAAACGAGGTTGATCAGGCGGCCGTGCACGAAGTGCGGGCTGACCCGGCCGGGACCGCGTTCGTGCAGATTGACGGATTCGCTCTCGATGCCCGGAAGGCCGCCTATGCCGGCGCCGATCGAGCAGCCGGTGCGAAGCGTCAGCTCGTCATCCATGTCTGCGAGGCCGGCGTCTTCCAGCGCCTGACCTGCGGCATCGATGCCGTAAACGATGAACGGATCGACCTGGCGCTGGATCTTGCCGTCCACGCGTTTGTCCGGATCGAACCCGAATTCGTGGTCCTTCGGCTTGATTTCGCACGCGATCTTGCACTTCTGGTCCGTCGCATCGAAGCGCGTAATGGGCCCGGCGCCGCTTTTTCCGGCAAGGATGTTCGACCAGGTTGTTTCGACGTCCCCGCCAAGAGGCGTGACAAGTCCAAGTCCGGTTACGACCACACGGCGCATGCAAAATTCTCCGTCAAAAATACGACAGGCCCGTCCCGCGATATCGGGCCGGGCCTGCGGTGTTCAAGCCGCCCTGCCCGATGGTCGAGCGGGACATGCCTGAAAAAACGGGGCCGGATCAGCCCTTGTGTTCTTCGATGTACTTGGTGGCGTCGCCCACGGTGGTGATCTTTTCCGCCGCGTCGTCCGGGATCTCGATGCCGAACTCTTCTTCGAACGCCATCACGAGTTCCACGATGTCGAGGCTGTCTGCGCCCAGATCGTCGATGAAGCTCGCTTCCTGAGTGACCTTGTCGCTTTCGACGCCGAGATGCTCGACGACGATCTTCTGCACGCGGTCCGGGGTATCGCTCATAGGTGCCCTCTTATTCTTGGGGTTACGGGTTGCCTTTCGCCCTAATGAACGCCGCAAGGCAGCGCAAGTGCCCGAAGGCTTTAGCCTGTCGGATGCAAGTCTAGCGGGCGTACCAGTCGGCCGGATCGATGCCGGTCCTGGCTTCTCCCGCACCGACTTCGACCACGATCGGGTCGTGATCGGGGCAATCGACCGAAAGCCCGCACGGCACGGCATTGGAATAATAGGCCCGGTAATCCGCGCCGTAATCGGCCGTGCTCGCCCAGACGGTGTATGACCCTGCCGGAACCTCGATCCGGTAGCTGTCCGCCCCTTCCGCTCTCCGCTCGCAATATTCCTCGCCGCTGGTCTCGTTGCGGGCGCATACGGTCAGGTCTTCGGGCAGATAGTCGCTCGGATAGGAAAGCTGGCCGGCAATCGAACCCGGCGTCGGGGCAGCGGATATCGCTGCGGGAGCCGACGCCGCGTTGTCCGAGGTATCGTCCACTGCCGTTTCGCTGCCGTCCCCGCACGCCGCCAGCAGGCCTGCCAGCGCGATTGCCGTCGCCAGTCCGATCCGTCCCATATCGCTTCCCCCCTCCTTGGTGCGGGAGCGATTATGCAAGGAATGGGCCGCCGCGATCAAGCCCCGGCGCGGTCGACCCTCGTCGCTTCGGGCGAATCCGGCTTGGGCTGCTCGACCGTCCGGATGGAAAGCTCGCGCAGCTGCCGCGGCGACACGACCGAGGGCGCGCCCATCATGAGGTCCTGCGCCCGCTGGTTCATCGGGAATGCGATAACCTCGCGAATGTTCGGCTCGTCCGCCAGCAGCATCACGATGCGGTCGATACCCGGGGCGGAACCGCCATGCGGAGGTGCGCCGAGCTTGAACGCCTCGATCATGCCGGAGAAGTTCGCGTCGACATCCTCCTTGGAATAGCCGGCAACCTCGAATGCCCTGTACATGATGTCCGGGCGGTGGTTCCGGATGGCACCGGAGGACAATTCGTATCCGTTGCACACGATGTCGTACTGCCAGGCTAGGACATCGAGCGGATCCTGCGTCTCCAGCGCTTCCATCTCGCCCTGCGGCATCGAGAAGGGGTTGTGGCTGAAATCGACGCGCTTCAGTTCCTCGTCGTATTCGAACATCGGGAAATCGACGATCCAGCAGAACTTGAAGCAGCCCTGCTCGATCAGGCCCAGCTCCTCGCCGACACGGGTGCGCGCGGCACCGGCCAGCTTGGCCGCGTCCTTTTCCTTGCCCGCCGCGAAGAACAGACCGTCGTTTTCGCCGAGGTCGAGTTCGGCATACAAAGCTTCCATGCCTTCGGTGCCGTGGTTCTTGGCGATCGGACCGCCGAACTCGCCGCCCTTGCGGGTCACGTAGCCGAGACCTGCAAATCCTTCGCGGCGCGCCCAGTCGTTCATGTCATCGAAGAACTTGCGGCTCTTCTCGTGCGTGGCGGGCGCCGGAATGACGCGCACCCGTCCGCCGCCGCCGACGATCTTCTCAAACAGGCCAAAGCCCGATTTCTCGAAATGTCCGGTGACGTCGCTGATTTCCAGCGGGTTGCGCAGGTCCGGCTTGTCGGACCCGTATTTCAGCATCGCTTCGGCATAGGGGATGCGCGGAAATTCGCCCGCGGGCGTCACGCTCTTGCCATTGGCGAACTCCTCGAACACGCCCGCCAGCACCGGCTCGATCGCTTGGAACACGTCTTCCTGCGTCACAAAGCTCATCTCGAAGTCGAGCTGGTAGAATTCGGGGCTGCGGTCGGCGCGAAGGTCCTCGTCGCGGAAGCAGGGGGCGATCTGGAAGTAGCGGTCAAACCCGGCCACCATCAGCAGCTGCTTGAACATCTGCGGGGCCTGCGGAAGCGCGTAGAAGCGGCCCGGGTGGAGGCGGCTCGGCACGAGATAGTCGCGCGCGCCTTCCGGACTGGACGCCCCCAGAATCGGAGTCTGGAATTCGCTGAAGCCCTGGTTGGTCATCCGGCGGCGCAGGCTCTGGATCACCTTGTTGCGCAGCATGATGTTGGCATGCACCCGCTCCCGCCGAAGGTCCACGAAGCGGTACTTGAGGCGGATATCCTCCGGATACTCCTGCTCTCCCGCCACCGGCAGCGGAAGCTCTTCGGCCTTGCTCTGGATGGTGACATCGCGCGCGAATACCTCGATCCCACCCGTCGGGAGGTTGGGGTTCACTGCCTCGGCGGCACGCGCCTTCACTTCGCCATCGATGGTTACGACCGATTCCAGCTTGAGCGAATCCAGCAGGGACAGCGCCGGCGAGTCTTCATCCGCCACGATCTGCGTCATGCCGTAGTGATCGCGCAGATCGACGAACAGCACGCCGCCGTGGTCACGCTTGCGATGGACCCAGCCGGACAGGCGCACGGTCTCGCCGACATCCTTCTGTGTCAGTGCGGCACAATTGTGGGTACGATAGGCGTGCATGGTTTCGCTCTTTCCATGGCGGAATGTATGGGGCTAAGGGCGCGGCGTGCGCGGCCCCTCCGGTTCAGGCGCGCTAACAGGCGATGCACGTGGTTTTGTCAAGCGAACGACGGGCACGCGAGGGCGGTACTCCGCCCATGATCGAAGAAAGTGCCATGAAGATACATCCTCTGATAACCGATACCGATACGCTGGCCGATCTGTGCGAGCGGCTCGCGAAGCACGAATTCGTCTGCGTCGACACCGAGTTCATGCGTGAAAACACCTACTGGCCGCTTCTCTGCCTGATCCAGATCGGCAACGAGCACGAAGCTGCGGCGATCGATCCGCTGGCCGACGGCATCGACCTCGCCCCCTTGTGGGAACTGCTGACCGACAACGAGGACATCCTCAAGGTCTTCCACGCAGGCGGGCAGGACGTGGAAATCGTCTACAATTTCACCGGCAAGACGCCCTTCCCCATATTCGACACGCAGATCGCGATGATGGCAATCAGCCAGTCCGAACAGATCGGCTATGCCAACCTCGTCGAGACCTGGCTGGGCAAGACGATCGACAAGGGCGCCCGCTTCACCGACTGGAGCAGGCGGCCGCTGACCGACCGTCAGATCGAATACGCAATCGGCGACGTGACCTACCTTGCCAGGATCTTCCCCCAGATACTGGATCGCCTGATCAAGACCGGGCGCGGCGCCTGGCTGGATGCGGAGATGGACAGCCTAGCCGACCCCGAAAACTACCGGTCGGACCCGGGCAGTGCATGGAAGCGTATCCGGCAGGCTGGACGCAATCCGCAGGTCTTGGGCAGGTTGAAGGCTCTTGCCGCATGGCGCGAGGGCGAGGCACAGCACAAGGACCTGCCGCGCGGTCGCATCATGCGCGACGAGACACTGGCCGACATTGCCAGCCATCCGCCGAAGAAGCAGGCCGATCTGGCCAAGGTCCGCGGCCTGTCGCAGGCGTGGAAGGAAAACGACATCGGCAAGCGCCTGATGAAAGTGCTGGCGGACGCCGAACCGCTGCCCAAGGAAGAGATGCCGCCCAAGATCAAGCGCGGCGCGCCGCTGGGCAAGGAAGGTGCGCTGGTCGCGGATTTGCTCAAGCTGTTGCTGAAGATCAGAAGCCGCGAAATCGACATTGCCAGCCGCCTGCTTACCCGGTCCAGCGAGATGGAAGCACTGGCCGCCGGCGTGCGCGACCTGCCCGTGCTGGAAGGCTGGCGCTACGAGGTGTTTGGTAAGGACGCGCTGC
Source organism: Qipengyuania sp. JC766 (assembly GCF_040717445.1). NCBI lineage: Bacteria > Pseudomonadati > Pseudomonadota > Alphaproteobacteria > Sphingomonadales > Erythrobacteraceae > Qipengyuania > Qipengyuania sp. JC766. The sequence goes on from NZ_JBFEFL010000001.1 coordinate 1,003,586, forward strand.
AACTGGTCGAAGGCAGGACCGCCTTCGCGGTCAAGGGCGGCAAGCTGCACATGACCCATATCGACGACATGGCAGGCGACCTTGCCGAAGCGCAGGCCGCGACGAAGGAGTGAGCACCTACCTCCCCACCATCAAGCAGCTGCAATACCTGGTCGCGCTGCACGAGCACGGGCATTTCGGGCGGGCGGCAGAGGCAAGCTTCGTCTCGCAAAGCACGCTTTCCGCAGGCATCCGCGAGCTCGAGACGCTTCTGGGCGTCACACTGGTGGAGCGCAGCCGGCGGGTGGTGCGGTTCACGCCTCTCGGCGAGAAGGTCGTGGCCAAGGCGCACAGACTACTGCGTGAGGCGGAAGAGCTTTCGGACATCGTGCAGGCCAGCGGCACCCCGCTTTCGAGCGAGGTGCGCATGAGCGTCATTCCGACCATCGCGCCTTTCCTGTTGCCCCGCGTCCTGCCCCGGCTGCGGGAAGAACGCCCCAACCTGAAGCTGTTCCTGCGCGAGGAGACGAGCGCCGATGCGATCGAATCGCTTCACCACGGGCGGGTCGATTGCGTCCTACTCGCCCTGCCCTTCGCGACCGGCGAGGTGGAACAGGCGCATATCGCGGACGATCCGCTCTACGTCGCCTTTCCGCGGGACGACCCGCGCGATCCGCCGCCCAGCATCGGGCCCAAGATGATCGACGAGGGCCGGCTCCTGCTGCTGGAAGACGGGCATTGTCTCAAGGACCACGCGCTTGCCGCCTGCAACCGACCGGAATTGCGCGCTTCGACCGCGATGATCGGTACCAGCCTCCACACGCTCGTGCAGATGGTCGACAACGGCCTCGGCCTCACGATGCTGCCGAAAATGGCGCTGGATGCCGGAATCCTCTCCAATACCCAGATCGTCGCCCGGCCGCTGAAGGCGGACAGTCCTTCACGCGAGATCGCGCTGGTCTGGCGCAAGAACTCCCCGCGCGAATCCGATTTCGTCCTGCTGGCCGAGGAACTGCGCAAGGTCTGACAACGTCCGCCTTCACGATTTGTTTGCCAACCGCGCACTAGGTCCTTGTGAAACGCTGACAATCGGGGGCCACGACAATGCGTTCATACAACCGCTTCATCACAGACGTCGAAATCGAGGTAACCGTGGACGGGCAACCCGACATGGCGACCCTTTACAACCTTTCCTGCGGCGGTTGCATGCTGGAAATCCGTAACCAGGCGGCCGTACCTGGTACCGATATCGAAGTCGCCTTGCGCAATGTGGGCCGTATGCCCGGGCGCATCGTGTGGCAGGTTGACCGCAATATCGGCGTGCAGTTCGACAACCCGCTCCACCAGAAAGCCGTGGAACTGGTCGGCTTCTCGAGTCAGGGCGAGGACTTCGATCGCAACGATCCGCGCGACAAGTTCGGCCTGCCGCTCTTCGGCTGACAGGTCAGTCCATGTGCCGGAGGCCGACGCGCAGGTAGTCCCAGCCGGTCACGAGCGTCAGGATCGCAGCGCCCCAGAGGCTTGCAAGCCCGATCAGGTGCACCCAGTGACCCTCCATCGCCTGGCAGGAGCCGGCTAGCGACGAGCACGGCGGACCGTGAACGGCGCCCCCCAGGATCAGCGCGCCCAAAGCGACGAGCTGCAGCGTCGTCTTCCACTTGGCGAGCATGGTGACGGGCACGGAAACCTGCAGCCCCGCCAGGAATTCGCGCAGGCCCGACACCGCGATCTCGCGGATCAGGATGATCAACCCTGCCACCACGTGAAGGTCCCCGACATAGGGCCCACGCAGATATCCTTGCGCCGTCAGCACGAGGATCACCGCAGCGACCATGATCTTGTCGGCGATGGGATCGAGGAAGATGCCGAGCTTCGATACGGTGCCCTGCGCGCGCGCCAGGTACCCGTCGAGATAGTCGGTAAAGGCAATCACGCAGTACAGCACGAAAGCGAACATGAAGCCGAGCCGCCAGTCGGGCCACCACATCAGCGCGGCGAGAAACGGCACGCCCGCGATCCGGGAAAGCGTCAGTATGTTGGGCAGCGTCAGCATCGGGATCGCTCCCTAGCGCAGGGGAACGGCCTGCAAAAGCTATGTCTTTGGCCTTGTCCGCCAACCTCAATCGGCTAAGCCTTCGCCGCATGATACAGGGCCGCGACCTTCATCCATGACGACAACCACTAAACTGCTGCAACGCAAGCGCTTCCTGCCGCTGATGGTCACGCAGTTCTTCAACGCCTTCAACGACAATCTGTACAAGACCGCGCTGGTCCTGTTCGTCGTCTATACTGTCTACAATTCCGAGCAGCACGAGGCGCTGTTCAGCGGACTTGCGACCGGCATCTTCATCCTGCCTTTCGTGATCCTGTCCGCGCTGGCCGGGCAGCTGGCGGACACACATGACAAGGCCGCCATTATCCGCAAGGTCAAGCTGTGCGAGATCGGCTGGGCATCCATCGGCGCGGGCGGGCTTTTCATGGCGTGGCAGGGCATCGCGGTGCACACGGTTGCGATCCCGCTTCTGCTGTTCGTGGTTTTCCTGGCCGCCGCGCAATCGACTTTCCTGGGCCCGATCAAGTATGCGATCCTTCCCCAGCACCTGAAGAAGGAAGAAGTCCTGCCGGGCACCGGCCTCATCGAGGCGGGAACCTATCTGGCGATCCTGACGGGCACGATCCTGGCAGGCTTCATCGCGATAGAAATCGCCATGATCCTGATCGTCGCAACGGCTGTCGTCGGCTACTTCGTCAGCCGGTGGGTCCCCGACGCGCCGCCGCAGTCCGATTACGAAGTCCATTTCCCGCTGCTCGAGCCCTACGCAGCACGCGTGCGGAATCCGGTCCTGCGCTGGCTCGGCTACGCCCCGATGGCCGTCGCCGATCAGGCCGTGATGAGCTGGCGGCTGATCAAGGACACGATGCACAATCGCGAAATATACTTCGCGATCCTCGCGATCAGCTTCTTCTGGACCGTCGGTGCCGTCCTGTTCATCCAGTTTCCGCCGCTGGCGAAGAACCAGCTCTATGCGAGTAAGGAAGTCGCCAGCCTGTTCCTCGTCATTTTCTCGGTCGGGATCGCCATCGGGTCGGTCGGGATCAACGCCCTGCTGAAGGGCGAGGTGTCGGCCCGCTATTCGCCGGCCTCGGTGGTCGTGATGGGGCTGTTCGTCGTCGGTTTCTATCTCGTGGCAAAGGCCTGGCCGGCCAGTCCGTCAGGCGAATTGCAGAGCGTAGGCAGCTTCATCCTCGAACCACTGGCGATACCGTTGCTACTCATGCTGCTCGGAATTTCGACCGCCGGCGGGTTCTTCGTCGTCCCGCTCTACGCGTTCCTGACCACGCGATGCGCGCACGACGCCGCATCACGCACGATCGCTGCCAACAACATCGTCAATTCGCTCGCGATGGTCGTGGGATCGGTCATCGCGATCGGCCTGACGCTTGTCGGGATGCCCGTTGCGGAACAACTCCTGCTTGCAGCGGCGATGTGCCTCTTTTCCGCCTGGCTCGGCAAGCGGCTCTATGTCGTGGAGCAGGAAGCCGCAGCGCTGCTCGGCAAGTCCTGCTAGAGAATGAAGATCGACGCGGCCACGAAAGTCGCGGTGAAGGTGGTCCCGAATTCCCGAACGTCCTCGCGCGAAAGGCGCCACGCCGCGCGTGGCGAGATCGGCTCCTCCTGGCGTCGCACATGGGGCGGGAGCGAAGCCCGGAAGGGGTGCCGGGCGCTTTCGTCGGTCAGAACAAGTGATCGTCTCATGATCACCGCTTAACCGTTTGCTAACCATGCGGCTCCCGCGGATTGGGAAGCGTCATGCAATGGGACACTGCCGTACCCGAAGCGAACCGGAACGGAACCCTGCCGCCGGGCTCAGAGCCCGCCCATCTTGCAAATGATCTGCCATTCGCCGGGCGTGATTTCAGCCACGGACAGGCGGGACTGTTTGACCAGTTCGCATTCGGCGAGTTCGGGATTGGCCTTGATCGCCTTGAGCGTGACCGGCTCGGGCAGCTTTTCGACCGGCTTGACCTTGACCGCCGCCCACTTGCCCGTATCGTCGGTCGGATCGCCGATACCTGCCTCGCTGATTTCGACGATCCCGACGATCTCCAGCCCGATGTTCGAGTGGTAGAAGAAGGATCTGTCGCCCACGCTCATCGCCTGCAGGTTGTTCCGGGCGCGATAGTTGCGGACCCCGTCCCACGTCCCTTCCCCCTGCTCCTCGAGATCATCCCAGCTGTATACGTCGGGTTCGGATTTCATCAGCCAGTAACGTGCCACGCGGTGTCTCTCCTTTTCGGGACGGATGGAAAATCGGCGACCGGCGCCGATCTGGCGGTCTGCCGGTCCGCGACCGAACCGGTTAACCGCATTTTTAGGCGATCGGCCCATAAGCCAAATCGTGGTCGTGCAACAATGGCGCATGAACTGCGGGGACCGAACGGGATGGGCTACGGGGGCCGTAAAGACTGGAATGCGCGCGATGCGGCCGGAAGGGACATTGTGGCCCTGGGCATCGGCATCGCGTCCGTACTCATGTTTGTGGGAACGGGAAGCGCGGTCATTCCTGAAATCGCGAACAGCTGGGTCACCGGCACCAACGGTCCCAATTTCGTCCTGATCAACGCCCTGCTGCTGAATATCGCCCTGCTGATTTTCGGCATGCGGCGCTACCGCGACCTCCTGCGTGAGGTCGAAACACGGCGGCAGGCGGAAAGCAGGGCGAAGGAACTGGCGGAAACGGACCCGCTTACGGGTTGCCTCAACCGCCGAACCCTTATCCCGGCAATCGACGGCAAACTTGCCGAAGGCAACCCCTTGGCGATCCTCGTCTGCGACCTCGACAAGTTCAAGCAGATCAACGACCTTTACGGTCACAAGGCGGGCGACTTCATCCTTGGACGCGCGGCCGAGCGCATTCGCTGCTGTCTCCCCGAGGGCGCCCTTCTCGCCCGAATCGGCGGCGACGAATTCGTCGTCGTTCTCCCCTGCGACCCGAACGCGGCGCAAGCCACCGACAGGATCGTCGACCGGATCATCGAGGCGACCCGCCGGGAATACGACTTCGAAGGCCAGATCCTGCGCGTGACGACATCTATCGGGATCGCGGAATGCCGCGAAATGCCAACGGATACCGATGCATCGACCCTGATGCACCGCGCCGATATCGCGATGTATCATGCCAAGCAGTCGGGCAAGAACCGCAGCTGCACGTTCGAACATTCGATGGAGCAGGAACTGCTCGCCCGTGGAAAGCTGGAAAACGGTATTCGCGCGGGGATAGAGTGCGGGGAATTCGTGCCCTATTACGAGCAGCAGATCGACCTGGAGACAGGCAGGCTCGTCGGCTTCGAAATGCTCGCCCGCTGGAAATCGCCGGACATGGGGCTCGTAAATCCGACGGTTTTCATACCGATCGCGGAAGAGATCAACGTGATCTCCGAAATATCGGAACAGCTGATCGCGCAGGCCCTGCAGGACGCGATGGAATGGGATCCCTCGCTGTCGCTTTCGGTCAACATTTCCCCGATGCAGCTGCGGGATCCCTGGTTCTCCCACCGACTTCTCAAGCTGCTGTTACAAAATCGCTTCCCCGCCCAGCGCCTGGAAATCGAGATCACCGAAAGCTGCCTGGTGGAGAACCTTACGCAGGTGCGCGGCCTGATCGACAGCCTCAAGAACCAGGGCGTGCGCGTCAGCCTTGACGATTTCGGGGCTGGCTATTCCAGCCTGAACCAGCTGCGCACGCTGCCCTTCGACAGCCTGAAGATCGACCGGAACTTCGTTTGCGACCTGCGCGACCAGGACGGCGACGGGCGACTGATCGACGCGATCGTTTCCATCGGCCGGGGTCTCGATATCCCGATCGTCGCGGAAGGTATCGAATGCACCGAAGTGCTCGAACTCCTGCGCCAGAAGGGGCAGATGAAGGGCCAGGGATACCTGTACGGGCGCCCGACCGATGCCGACACTGTCCGTCGCCAGCTGCGCGAACAGGGTCTGCTCCAAACCGGCATCGACGTATCGGATGAGGAAATGCCGGCGGCACAACCCCGCCAGCAGGCCGCGTCCTAGACTGGACGCGCCCCTTCCGGCCCCATACATGCGGGCGCGATGCGCGTCCCCTTCATCAAGATGCACGGCCTGGGTAACGACTTCGTCGTGCTCGACCGGCGCGAACAGGCCGGCGAACCCGTCGGTCCTGCCGTCGCGCAGGCGCTCGCCGATCGTCACGCCGGCATTGGGTGTGACCAGCTGATTCTGCTAGAACCCTCGGCAAGCGCGGATTTCGCGATGCGCATCTTCAATTCGGACGGCAGCGAGGTGGAAGCTTGCGGCAATGCCTCGCGTGCCGTCGCGGTGCTGCACGGCCGGCCTGCGCGCATCGAAACGCGCGGCGGACTGATCGCGGTCGAAGCCGATGGTTCGGGCGCGAGCGTGGACATGGGCAAACCGCGCTTCGACTGGGATGCGATTCCACTAGCCGAAGCCATGGACACCGCCGCCCTTCCCCTCGCGTGGGACACCCTCGAAAACCCCGCCGCAGTCAATGTCGGCAATCCGCACATCGTTTTCTTCGTCCATGATCTCGACGCCGTCGATCTGGAGGCGATCGGCCCTGTCATCGAGCACGATCCTGTCTTTCCAAACCGGATCAATGTGAACGTGGCGCAAGTGGTGCCCGACGGGATCCGGCTGCGCGTCTGGGAGCGTGGCGCGGGCCTGACCCGCGCGTGCGGCACCGGGGCCTGCGCCACCGCCGTCGTCGCGATCCGGCGCAAGCTAGTCCCGTCACCCGTGACGGTCCACCTTCCCGGCGGCGCGCTCGATATCGCATGGGACGGCGACGGCGCGATCTCCATGACAGGTCCCGCAGTCGAGAGCTTTCGCGGCACGTTCGAATGGAGCGACTACGCGTGAGCGGGCCGGAAATCGTGACGCTCGGCTGCCGCATGAACCTGGCGGAAAGCGAACGGATACGCGGCTTTCTCGGCCAAGAGGACGTCGTCGTCATCAACAGCTGCGCAGTGACGAACGAAGCCGTCCGCCAGACCCGACAGGCGATAAGGCGCGCGCGCAGGACACGACCGGACGCACGGCTACTGGTGACCGGTTGCGCGGCGGAGACGGAACGGCAGCATTTCGCTTCGATGCCGGAAATTGACGGGCTGGTCGCCAACGACCGCAAGCTCGACCCGCGCGCCTGGAACCTGCCCGATCCCGGCCATGCGATCGCCAACAGGAAGACGCGCGCCTTCATCCCGATCCAGACGGGCTGCGATCATGCCTGCACCTTCTGCATCATTCCGCAGGGACGCGGGCGCAGCCGATCGCGGACTGTCGAACAGGTGGTGCGCGAGGCGGATCGGCACATGGACGCAGGGGCGGCCGAAGTCGTACTGACCGGTGTCGACGTGACGTCCTGGGGCCACGATCTTCCGGACGCCCCGCCCCTCGGCCTGCTCGTGCGGACATTGCTCGACCAGCTGCCCAGTCTCGACCGGCTCCGGTTCTCGTCGCTCGACGGGATCGAGATCGATCCGCTGCTCGAGGAACTCATCGCCTCGGAACCGCGTGTCATGCCGCACCTTCATCTCTCGCTCCAGCACGGGCACGACCTGATCCTCAAGCGCATGAAGCGCCGCCATTCGCGCAGTGACGCCATTGCACTGGTGGAGCGGCTCAGGGCGCGGCGCCCGGATCTTGCCGTCGGGGCCGACCTCATTGCCGGCTTTCCTACGGAGACGGACGAGCATCACCAGGCCAACCGCGCGATCGTGCGCGAGCTCGAGATAGTCCACGGCCACATCTTTCCCTATTCGCCGCGACATGACACGCCGGCGGCGCGCATGCCGCAGGTCGATCGCGCGACTGTGAAGCAACGCGCCGCCGAATTGCGGGAGGATGTCTCGCAGGTACGATCGGCGTGGCTGGAACGGCAGATCGGCCGCGAAGCGAAGGTCCTTGCCGAAAAGGACGGGTACGGCCATGCGGAGAACTTCTCCCGCATCGCGCTCCCCGCCGAGACGCAGGCCGGCACCATCGTGACCGTCCGTCCGCACCGTATCGAGAAAGGCATTTTGATATGAGCGGCGAAAGCTGGTCCGACCGACTCTTCGGCGGATTTAGAAAGACATCCGAACGGCTGAGCGAAAACCTGACCGGCGTCGTCGGCAAGGCAAAGCTCGACGATTCGACGCTGGACGATGTCGAGGATGCGCTGATCGTCTCCGACCTCGGCCCGGCCGCGGCGGCCCGCATTCGCGCGAGGCTGGCCGAAAAGCGCTTCGGCCTCGACATCACGGAGCGCGAGTTGAAGGAAGCCGTCGCCGAAGAAATCGCGGAAATCCTGCGCCCGGTGGCGAAGCCGCTGGAGATCACCGCCTTTCCGCGCCCGCAGGTTGTCCTGGTGATCGGGGTGAATGGTTCGGGCAAGACCACCACGATTGCCAAGCTGGCGCACCTGTTCCAGGAGGACGATTACGGCGTGATGCTCGCCGCAGGCGACACGTTCCGCGCCGCGGCCATCGCGCAGTTGGGCACATGGGCCGAGCGCATCGGTGCCCCGATCGTGCGCGGTCCGCAGGGCGGCGATCCGGCCAGCATCGTGTTCGACGGCGTCAAGGCCGCTACCGAACAGGGGATCGATGCGCTGGTGGTCGACACGGCCGGGCGGTTGCAGAACAAGCGTGAACTGATGGACGAACTGGCGAAAATCCGGAAGGTCCTTGGCCGGCTCAACCCCGAAGCGCCGCACGATGTCGTCCTCGTCCTCGACGCGACGAACGGGCAGAACGCGCTGTCGCAGATCGAGGTTTTCCGCGAAGTGGCGGGGGTCACAGGGCTCATCATGACCAAGCTCGACGGGACGGCGCGCGGCGGCGTGCTGGTCGCGGCGGCCGAGCAATACGGCTTGCCGATCCACGCGATCGGCGTCGGTGAGAAGATAGACGACCTGCGCCCCTTCGATCCCGATCTGGTGGCGCGCGTGATAGCAGGAGTTGCCTGATGGCCGACACGGCTGAAAAACCCAAAAGCGGATGGCTCAACGTCCTGGTCGATTACGGACCGCTGGTCGTTTTCCTCGCAGTCTACTGGTGGTTCGCGCCGGACAGGGGCAGCCCCAACCAGATTTCCGAGACAGTGCGCGCCGTCGTGACCAGCACCGGTGCCTTCATCGTGGCCGCGCTGATTGCGCTCGGCCTGTCGAAATGGCTGACCGGCACGGTGTCTCGGATGCTGATGTTGTCCACCGTATTGATCGTCGGCTTCGGTGGGCTAACTATCCTGCTGCGCGATCCATTCTACGTTCAGATCAAGCCCACCGTCCTCTACGCCTTCTTCGGCATCGTCCTGTTGGCCGGCTGGTTGCGCGGCCAGGCCCTGTTGCAATGGTTGCTCGAGGCGGCATTCGAAGGGCTTGAGCCTGCAGGCTGGCTCAAGCTGTCGCGCAACTGGGGCTTCTTCTTCCTCGTCCTTGCGGTCGTGAACGAAACGCTGCGGCACTATCTCGATTTCGGCGACTGGCTGACGGCCAAGTTCTGGGTTTTCCTGCCCCTCACCTTCCTTTTCACCTTCAGCCAGGTGCCCATGCTTCTGAAGCACGGGCTGGACCCGGAGAAGAAGGATGCCGCGATCGAGGACCAGCCCCCGACCGGGGAATAGGCCTCAGATCCTGACCTGGCTTCCCAGTTCGACCACCCGGTTGGTCGGCAGCCGGAAGAACTCCATCGCGGTCGCGGCATTGCGCAGCATCCATGCGAAGATCTTTTCACGCCAGATCGGCATGCCCGGCTTCTCGCTGGGCAGCAGCGTCTGCCGGCTGAGGAAGAAGCTGGTCTGCATCATGTCGAAGGCACCGCCGCAACGCTCCATGCCCTTCAGACCTTCGGGCACGTTGGTTTCTTCCATGAAGCCGTAATGCAGCACCGCACGGTAGAACCCGTCGCCCAGATCGTAGAGCTCGCAGCGGCGCTCCGGATCGATGTACGGCTCGTCCGCGATCTCCACCGTCAGGATGATGACCCGCTCGTGCAGCACCTTGTTGTGTTTGATGTTGTGGAGCAGTGCCGACGGTACACCGGCCTGCTGGCTGGCCATGAACACCGCCGTCCCCGGTACGCGCAGCGCGCTGTTCTTGGCGCTCTTGGCGAAGACCTCGATCGGCAATGCGACTTCGGTCATCCGCTCCTTCATCAACCTTCGCCCGCGCGCCCAGGTGGTCAGCAGCGTGAAGATGACCGCGCCGACGAGCAGCGGGAACCAGCCACCGTCCGGCACTTTCAGCAGGTTTGCCGCGAAGTAGGCGCCGTCGACGATCAGGAACAGGACGACGACCGGTGCGGCATACCACCACTTCCACTTCCATACGCCGACCAGAAGGACCGCCATCAGCAGCGTATCGATGGTCACCGCTCCGGTGACCGCGATGCCGTAGGCCGAGGCAAGGCTCGAGGAATTCTGGAAAGTGAGCACCAGCAGGATTACCGCGATCATAAGCGCCCAGTTGACCACCGGGATGTAGATCTGGCCGGATTCGGTCTCGCTCGTATGCCGGATCGACATGCGCGGGATGTAGCCCAGCTGCATGGCCTGGTGCGTGATCGAGAATGCGCCGGAAATGACCGCCTGGCTGGCGATGAAGGTCGCGAAGGTCGCCAGGAAGACCAGCGGCAGGCGCAGCATTTCAGGGGCCAGCGTGAAGAACGGTGCCTGGATCGCTTCCGCCGCCTCGCTGGCACTCAGGCTGACGATCATTGCACCTTGGCCGAAATAGTTGAGCAGCAGGCACGGCATGACGAAACCGAACCAGCTCAATTTCATGGGTCCGCGTCCGAAATGGCCCATGTCGGAATAGAGCGCCTCCGAACCGGTGACGGCGAGCACGACCGAGCCCAGCGCGAGGAAAGCCAGCCAGCCGTCCAGGATGAAGAACTGGATCGCGTACCAGGGATTGAGGGCCCAGAAGATCTCGGGATGCTGGACGATCTGGATCGAGCCCAGCACCGCGATAACCGAGAAATAGACGATCATGACGGGCGCAAACAGCGCGCCGACCTTGGCGGTGCCTCTCTTCTGGATCAGGAAAAGCAGGACCAGCAGGACGAGGGCGATGGGTATGACGAGCGGCTCGAGATCCGACTGGACCACCGTCAAGCCTTCCACCGCTGAAAGCACCGAGATCGCCGGCGTGATCATGCTGTCGCCGTAGAAGAGGGATGTCGCGAACACCCCCAGCACGATGGCGAGCCAGCCGTAGCGAGACTTGCCGATGTGGCTCGAAATGAGCGCGACGAGAGCGAGGCTGCCGCCCTGCCCCTTGTTATCTGCGCGCATCAGGATCGTGACATACTGGATCGCGACCACCAGGACCATCGACCAGAAGATCAGGCTGACCACGCCAAGCACGTGATTGTAGTCGATGGGGAGCGGGTTCGGACCAACGAAGGTTTCGCGAAAGGCGTAAAGCGGGCTCGTGCCGATATCGCCGAACACGATCCCGACCGCCCCGACGGCAAGCTTCGTCGTGGACGAACCATGCTTCGACGAGGGGACCGAACGGTCGGGAGAAATGCTGGGTGGGTTTTCGCTCATCTGGATGTCCCGAGGCGAAGCGTCAGAAAGGGCGCAAACCCTGCGACCGCCAAAGTGCCGCGCCGGTAGCAGCAAGCGTGCTGCGCTGCAATATGAGGCACGCTATCGCGTCCTCTCGGGTGCGCCCAGCCGAAGCAGGGCTTCCAGCCGGGCGACCTGGTCTTCCAGCTGGGGCCGCCATTCGGCGTCCTCGTCCGTATTCGCGAGCGCGCGCGTCCAGAGAACCTGTGCGCGTCCGGCATCGCCGGTCTGCAATGCGGCCACGCCCTCGTAATAATCCGGGATCGGGCTGTCGGGCGCGACGTCCCGCGCCCTGTCGAAGGCCTCGACGGCCGCAGGCGTCAGGTGCCCTTCGGCGTGACCGACCAGGGCGCTACCCAGCGCGACCCAAGCCTCCTCGTCGTTCGGGTTCTCGCGCACGGCATTCTGCAGGAACTGCGCCGCGTCGCGGAACTGGCCCCTGCGCGCAAAGGCATCGCTGACGGTCACGAACCGGCTGGGCTGCGTTGTCTCGCCGAACAGGCTGCGGCGCGAATCGATGAGCTGTCCCTCCCCTTCGGCCTGCGTCTGGGTCGCCTCGGTCGGCGAGCCGGAAAGATCGGGCGATCCGAATGATGCGTAGCCCGCGAGCCCGAAAACGAGCGCGGCCGCGAACAGTGTCCAGACCGGACGTTCCATCCGCAGGCCGAACGCGGCCGTAGCAAAGGCCACCGCCGCAAGGGCGAGGATCGCAACCCAGATCATGCGCCCTTCCTCCCGAAGCGGCGCCACAGGATGAGCAAAGCGAGACCGAACAGCGCTGCGGGCACCGCAAACAGGGGCCATGTCGTGCGGCCAACCTGCGGGGCGTAGCTGATGTAGTCTCCGTAACGCTCCACCATCAGAGCCCTTATCTCTTCCGGGTCCTCGCCCGCAGCGATCCGGCTGCGCACTTCATGCCGCATGTCGCCGGCAATGGGCGCATCACTGTCCGCGATCGACTGGCTCTGGCAGTTGAGGCAGCGCAGCGTCTCCATCAGGTCCTGCGCTTCGGCTTCCTCCGCCGGATCGGCGAGCTGGGTATAGGCATAGGGTGCGTCAGGCATCGCCTGCTGGGCGAGCACTCCGGACGGACCGGAGATACCGGCGATACACGCGGTACCGATGCACAGGATATGGCCGATCGTTTTCATCGACCGCCCGCCTTGCGCCATTCCTCGATCAGCAAGGGCACGTGTTCGGGCCGGATATCGCCGATATGCTGGTACGTGATCGTGCCGCTGCCATCGACCACGAAAGTCTCAGGCACGCCGGACGATCCGATCGAGAGCTGGACCTGCGAAATGTCGTCCGCTCCGATCCGGGTGTAGGGATTGCCGTGCGTGTCGAGGAACCGGTCGACATCTTCGCCGCTGTCGCGGATCGCCACGCCGACGATCGGAATCCCCGCGCTCTCGAGTGTTTCGAGCTGGGGCGCTTCTGCGATGCAGGGGACGCACCAGCTCGCCCAGATGTTGAGCAGCTTGGGCTGACCGTTGGTGAGGTCCGCGATCGATACGCCCGGCCGCGCGGAGCTGGCGGCCGGCAACTCGAAATCTGGCACCTGCTTCCCGACCAAAGCACTCGCCACTGCCGTATCGCGCGGGGTGAACAGCATGTACGCCGCCAGTCCGACGAAGAAAGCGAACGCGGCAAGCGGGAGCCACAGCTTGAGCCTGCTCATGTCGACGCCTCCCGGTGGCGGGCCAGGCGCTCGGCCATCCAGCGCTTGCGGTAATCGGCACGGATCCAGCCGATGATGGCGAGAACGCCGCCCAGTGCGATCAGCACGCCGCCATACCAGATGAGGGTCACGAACGGCTTCCACCAGAGGCGGACCTGCCATCGCCCATCCTCCGCCCGGTTGCCGAGTACGGCATAGAGCTGCCCGTTCCACCTCGTGGCGAGCGCGCTCTCGGTCGTCTCCTGTGCGGGCGACCAGTAACTGCGCGCCTGCGGGTTCAGCGTGACCGGCGCACCGTCGCCGACGCGGGCGGAAAAGCCTGCCTGCAGCGCAGTCCAGTTGGGGCCGGCCACGGGTTCGACCTCGTCCAATGTCACCGACCACGGACCGACGACCGCGCTGTCACCCGGTGCGAGCGCCGCCAGTTCCTCGTCGCTGAACGCCGCTTCGCTCGCCATGCCGAACAGAGCGACCGCGATACCGAAATGGGCGAAGATCATACCCCACGTCGCCACCGGTACCCGGCGCAGTCGTCGTCCGCGCAAGGGGGCGAAGCTGGCGACCGCAAGGCCGGCCGCGAATACCAGGCCGAGTAGTGGCAGGATGCCGATCGGGCCGTTCACCACAGCGATCAGCAACGCAACGATGCAGACCGCTGCGATCAGCGCCAATGGTCGGGAAATGCGCGACCAGGAATCGTCCCGCCAGCGCAGCAGTGGTCCCACGGCCATCACCGCCAGCATCGGAAACGTGAAGATCGCCCCGACCGGATTGAAATAGGGAGGCCCGACGGACACCCGCGCGCCGAACGCTTCGGCCAGCAGCGGATACAGCGTGCCGAGCAGCACGATCGCCAGGATCGCGCTCAGCATCACATTGTTGAACACCAGCGCCCCTTCCCGGCTGGTCACCGCGAACCGCTCGCCCTCGGCAATGCTGCCGGCTCGCAGCGCGAACAGGACGAGCGCGCTGCCGATATAGATCGTCAGCAACACCAGAATGAAGCTGCCGCGTTCCGGGTCGACCGCAAAGGCGTGGACGCTGGTCAGGATGCCGGAGCGCACGAGAAACGTGCCGAGCATCGACATCGAGAAGGCGACGACGCCCAGCATGATCGTCCACGTCCGCAACGCGTTGCGCGAGGCGAGCACGCTGACCGAATGGAGGAGCGCCGTCGCGGCTAGCCAGGGCATGAGCGAGGCGTTTTCCACCGGGTCCCAGAACCAGTAGCCGCCCCAGCCCAGCTCGTAATAGGCCCAGTAGCTGCCTGCCGTGATTCCGAGCGTCAGGAACACCCAGGCGCCAAGCACCCAGGCGCGCATCGCCCGAGCGAAATCGGGAGTGACCTGCCGCGTCAGCAGGGCACCGACGGCAAAACTGAAAGCGACCGAAAGGCCGACGTAACCGATGTAAAGCGTGGGCGGATGGAAGGCGAGCCCGATGTCCTGCAGCAGCGGGTTCAGTCCCAGCCCCTCGCTCGCCGGGACCGGCAGCCTCTCGAACGGATTGGAACTGAAAAGGAGGAAGGCGTAGAAGCCGACGCCGATGAAGCCTTGCGCGCCGAGCGTCGCCAGCGTGGTGCGCTCCGGCAGGCGATGTTCGATTTTCGCGATCAGGGCGCCCGACAGCGCCATCACGGCAACCCAGAGCAGCATCGAACCCTCATGGTTCCCCCAGGCGCCCGTCAACTTGTAGAGGAACGGCTTGGCGGTATGCGAATGGGTCGCCACCAGTTTGACCGAAAGATCGGTCTGCGCGAACAGGACCAGCAGGATGACGAAGGATGTGGTCGCAAGCGCGCCCTGCACGATCGCGGCCGGCCGGACCAGCGCCGCCATCTGGCGCCCCTCTTCGCGCAGGGAAAGCGCGGCGGACACGAGTTGCAACACGGCGAGTGCCGCAGCCATCCACAGCGCAGCAAAGCCCAGTTCCGCGATCATCGTGCGGTATCCGGCGCGGGTACGGTTTCGGCCACCACCTCGCGCTTCTGGTGTTCGGTCATTTCCTGCAACTCGCGCGGTACGTAATTCTCGTCATGCCGGGCGAGCAGGCTTTCCGCCTCGAACGTGCCGTCCGCGCCAAGTTGCCCTTCGGCCACCACGCCCGAGCCTTCTACGAAGAGATCGGGAAGGATGCCCCTGAAGCGGACGGGGACGCTCGCCTCGCCATCGGCGACAACGAATGCGACGGTCACACCGTCGGCAAGCGTATCGAGCGAGCCTTCCTGCACCATGCCGCCCAGCCGGACGGTTCGCCCGGTTTCGGGGGGTGCTTCGGCGATCTGGCTGGGCACGTAGAAGAAGTTTGCCTGGTTGCGCAGACCCCAGGCGGCGAGCAGTCCGGCGGCGACCAGCGCAATGAGCGCCAGCACGACGAGGACCAGCCGCTGGTGCTTGGGCTTGAATCGGGCGTTCATTTGCGCCGCGCCTCATCCCTGCGCCGTTCGGCGCGGCGCATGGCAAGCCAGCTCCACGCCAGCAGCACGAGGATCGCGACGAGCCCGACCGCATAGGCGGCGAGGACGAAATCGCTCTGGTCCAGCGCCTCACGCATGCGCGTCTCCCAGCGCCTTGCGGCGGAGGCGTGCTTCGGCCTGCGCATCGGCCAGCAGGGCCCGCATGCGCATCAGCACGATCGCGGCGAACAGCAGTGTGAAACCGAGCACCGCCGCCAGCAGCGGGATCAGGTAGGCCGCATCCATCGAACTTTGGCCTACGGTGATGCTGGCCGGCTGGTGCAGCGAATCCCACCATTCGACCGACCTGTTGATGATCGGGATATTGATCGCACCGATCATGCCGAAGATCGCCGGGATCCTGCTGGATGCGCCTTCGCGTTCGACCGCCTGCGACAGGGCGATGTATCCCATGTAGAGGAAGAACAGCACCAGCATGCTGGTCAGCCGGCCGTCCCATTCCCACCAGGTGCCCCATGTCGGCCGGCCCCAGATCGATCCGGTGGCAAGGCACACGCCCGCAAACACCGCGCCCGGCACGGCGCAGGCCCGCGCCGCAAGGGCGGCAAGCGGGTGTTTCCAGACCAGGAAGGCGGCGCTCGAAATCGCGATGCCGACCCAGCCGCCCATGCCGAGCCAGGCAGATGGGACATGAATGAAGAGGATGCGGACCGTGTCCCCCATCAGCCTGTCGGGCGGCACGGCGAACACGCCCCACGCCAGCGACGCGGCCGTCACGACGAGCCCCGAAACCAGCAGCAGCGGCGTGAGCCAGCCGGCCAGCATCAGGAATTTACGGGGATTGGCGAAACCGTGCATGATGCCGATGTCGTATGGAGTTGGCGAAACCGCGCGGCAAGCCTGAGCTTTGCAATTCGCGATGCGCCGCGTGCACTCAAGCGCGGCCGATGAGCGTCTGCGCCATTCGGTCGGCCACCATGTCCGGCGATACGCCCGAACTGTCGCTTTCGCGCCAGATGTCTTCCAGCCGTCCCGGGATCAGCGCGATCCGCTTACGGACCTCGTTGATGTCGCACGGTTCGCCATGGCGACGACACAGATATTCCATCGTCACGCTGATGATGCCGCCTGCGTTGATCACGTAATCGGGCGCGTAGAGGATACCGCGTTCCGCCAGCATCTTGCCGTGATGCGCGCGGGCGAGCTGGTTGTTGGCCCCGCCCGCAACGATCGGCGCTTCCAGCCGCGCAATGCCTTCATCGTCGAGTATCGCGCCCAGCGCGTTGGGGCTGAACACGTCGCAAGCGACGCCCATGATGCCGTCGGGCGTCGCCGTTTCCCCGTCGAGTTCGCGTGCCAGAGCTTCGGCGCGGTCGGCGTTGATGTCCGCCAGCGTCAGTTTCGCTCCGTCGCGCGCTAGCAGGCGGGCAACCCCGCCGCCCACGCTGCCGGTGCCTTGGATGGCGACATGGACGCCAGCGACGCTATCCTTGCCCAGCTTGTGCTGAACGGCCGCCCTGATGCCGTGATAGATGCCCATGGCAGTGAACGGACCGGGATCGCCACCGGCATCGTTCTCGCCCGCCACCGGCAGGCCGGAGACATAGCGCGTGCGCTCGGCGACCGCGACCATGTCCGCCTCGTTGATGCCGACATCCTCGGCCGTCACGTACTTGCCGTCGAGCGCTGCCACCGCATCGCCGAACGCCGCGAGCATTTCCGGGGTCTTGGTCCGGTCCTCGCCGGCGAGGATAACGGCCTTCCCACCGCCCATCGGCAGGCCGGCCATGGCATTCTTGTAGCTCATTCCGCGGCTGAGGCGCAGCGCATCGCGCATCGCGTCCTTGGCGACTGGATAGTGCCAGAACCGCGTGCCCCCCGCGCCCGGGCCCAGATGGCTGGAATGGATGGCGATGATGGCGGTGAGCCCGCTTTCCGGATCGCGCACGAGCTGGACCAGCTCGTGATCGTCGTAATCGGGTTCGGTCCAGAAAGCCGTCATCTCGTAATGCCCCGCGCTCGCGTGGTATGGAAGGTGCGGGAAAAATGGGGCGATCGACGGGACTTGAACCCGCAACCTCCGGCATCACAAGCCGGCATTCTAACCAATTGAACTACGATCGCCGCAAGCCCCGGCACGGACCGCAAGGCGGGCCGCGCTGAATGGGGGCGTTTAGGCCCAAGCACCGCCCGGTCAAGCCTTGGCGGGTCGGAGGCGAGCCTGTTGCACAGGAGTGGGTCGTTTGGAAGCGAAAACTGCGCCGCAACCCGCGACGCGCAACTATCTGTCGCCGCTTGCGGAGCCGGCGAGGCGCACTATCCTGCCAGACCGATGACCTCGGCCAACGAATCCTCAGCGACACACCTTCTCGCCCGCCCGGGCGTACAACAGGTGCCGACCGAGAAGCTCGAACTGTTCCAGATGCGGAATTTCCTTTCGGCGGATCTGTGCCGGCGCCTGATCGCGCAGATCGAAGCAGACAGGCGCCCCTCGACACTCGCGGACCATTCCGGCGACGATTATTTCCGGACCAGCGAGACCTGCGACCTGCCACCCGATCTCGACGCGACGCGCGAACTCGAGACGTTGCTGGAGGAGATTTCCGGCATCGACCCCAGGTTCGGCGAGCCGCCGCAGGGCCAGCGCTACGACGTGGGCCAGGAATTCAAGCCGCATTGCGACTGGTTCAACCCCCAAGGTCAGGACTGGGAAAAATACTGCGCCGTATCGGGCCAGCGGACCTGGACCTTCATGATCTACCTCAACGATGTGGAGGCAGGCGGCGCCACGCGCTTCAAGACTATCCGCAAGACGTTCCAGCCGGAAACAGGCAAGCTGCTGTGCTGGAACAACCGCCGCCCGGATGGATGCGGCAATCCCAACACGCTCCACCACGGAATGAAGGTCCGGAAGGGACTGAAATACGTGATCACGAAATGGTACCGGGAAAGGCCTTGGGGGTGAAGTTGCCCAGAACGCAATGGCCTATTTGGCTGCTGACTCTCGCTCTGGTTATCGGATACCCGGTCCTGTCCTTCCGTCAAATCAATGCCATGGCACGGGCCGGTGAGTTCCCACCGGAATCCGACACGATCATCATCGGCCTCGCCGGTGTGGTGGTTTTTTCGATCGTGGCTGGCTTGCTCGTCCTGCTCGCCACGGCACTTTCGCTGAGGAAATATTTCAGCGAAACCAGACTTTTCGCCTAGCGGCAGGATCGCCCGATAAGCTCCATACTTTCAACAATCCTTTTCGTGCCATTGGCCGCCGTCATGACGTGGTTGGCAGTCATGTCGGTAATGCAAGTATCGGATTTCGATGGATGGATATGGTGCGCGTATCCTGGCGGGTGGGTGCTGTGGTGCCTCCTAATTCGGGCGGCGATCATCGACCGGTCAGGGCCGATCAGATCATGACAGTTAGTAGGGTGACACAAACACCGGGTTTCATCGCTGTCTATCGCTGGAAAATTGCAGAGGAGAACGTCGCGGCATTCCGCGAATGCTGGCGCGCTGCGACCCGGGAACTGGGCCCTCATGGCATCAGGGGATCGCTTTTCGCGCGTGCGGACGACGGGACTT
The DNA here is from genome assembly GCF_040717445.1 of Qipengyuania sp. JC766. Taxonomy (NCBI): domain Bacteria; kingdom Pseudomonadati; phylum Pseudomonadota; class Alphaproteobacteria; order Sphingomonadales; family Erythrobacteraceae; genus Qipengyuania; species Qipengyuania sp. JC766. Next base: position 1,022,858 of record NZ_JBFEFL010000001.1, read on the forward strand.
TCTGCGCCATCGCACTCTGGCCGGATCGCGAAACGAGAGATCGCGCCTTCGCCGACGTACCCGGGCGCGAATGGCCTCCTGTGGAGCGACTGGAGCCGATACTCCTTTCGCCTTTGGACAATCTCTGGAAGCTGTAAAGAAAAGGGCGGCCCCGTCGGACCGCCCTCCTTCGCGGCGCAAGGCCGCAAATCTCGAATGGCGCTTACTTCTTGGTAAGCGAAAGCCCGCCGAAACGCTTGTTGAACTGCGCGACGCGGCCGCCTTCCTGGATCTGCTTCTGACCGCCGGTCCAGGCCGGGTGACTGGTCGGATCGATGTCGAGCGTCAGCGTGTCGCCTTCGCTGCCCCAGGTGGAGCGCGTCTGGAATTCGGTGCCATCGGTCATCTTGACCGTGATCATGTGGTAGTCGGGATGCGTATCGGCCTTCATGGCAAGTCTCCAAAGCTTCGGAACGGTTCCGACCGGTCCAGCTGATTTCGGGAAAGCGCGCCCTTAGATGCTAAGCCGCGCCGTTGCAAGATTTTCCGGATATGGCATCCGGCGCGGATAGGTCAGGCCGGCGGATCGGCGATCATGGCGGTAAAATCGACCGTGCAGGTCGTCTTGCCGTCGACGCTCGCCTCGCCGTGGAACTTGCACACCCGGGTGCTCTTGCGGGTGAACTCCACCTTCAGGTCGAGCATGCAGCCGGGGGTCACGGGGGCGCGGAACTTGGCCTCCTCGATCGCCATGAAATAGACCAGCTTGCCGGTCCCTGCGAGATCGAAACTCTCGATCCCGAGGATCCCTGCCGCCTGTGCCAGCGCTTCGACCTGCAGCACGCCGGGCATGATCGGCTGCGCCGGGAAATGCCCCTGGAAGAACTGCTCGTTAAAACTGACTGCCTTCACCGCGTGGATGCGCTCACCCGATACGAGATCACGCACTCGGTCGACGAGCAGCAGGGGATAGCGATGCGGCAGCGCTTTCAGGATCTGGAGGATGTCGAGTTCCTTGCCGGTACCCTCACCCGCCGCGCCTTGCCGTGCTTCGTCCGTCATCGCCTGCCCCTGCGCTCAGTTCGATCAGCGACCGGTCGGCTGCTGGGCCGGCTGTGCCGCCTGCTGCGCACCCTGCTGTTGCTGCTGATAGGCCGCGGCCTGCGCGCGGTAGAGGAGCAGCTGCTGGAGAGTGTCATGCATGGTGATCGCGGTACGGCGCGGCTGGTAATTGGCCGGTGGCGTCGCGGAGACGCTGGGGACGCTCGCATTGAACTGCGTGATCATCTTTTCGGTGATGTTCGCGGCCGGCGGCGCGTACTGGAACACGTCCGGATTGAAGATGAACTGCACGTTGTTCGCGGAAACGACCTGCTGTTCCACCGCGTCGTAATTATTCATCAGCTGCTCGACCACGAAATAGCGGGCGATGGCGATCGGCGTGCTGGCCTGCGCGAGCTGCTGCTGCTTCTGTTCGAGCTGCGTGCGCACGGAAGCGTTCGCGGCGATTTCTTCGTTGGTCGTGTTGCCGTCGCCATTGGCATCGGCGCTCGCGATCAGCGTGTCCGCCTCCTGCTGGAGCGTCTCGATCTGCTGCAGCTGTGTCGCGTAGGTGTTCGCGATTTCCGCATAGGCCGCCTGTCGCGCGGAGGAGTTCAGATAGACCGCTTCCGGGCTGGTATAGGCGATGCCGTTCACCTGCGCGGCGGCGGGGGCGGCGACAGTCGCGGTCGCAGCCATGGCGATGCCGGCGGCAAGCACGGTTTTCTTGGAGAATTTCATCAGAATTGCGTTCCTACGTTGAATGAGAATGCCTTGTCGTCGTCACCTTCCTGCTTGGAGATGACGTAGGCATAGTCGATCCGAAGCGGACCGAAGGGCGAGTTCCAGTTGACCCCGATACCGGCGGTGATGCGCGGCTTGGCCGAATCGCCGAGGAAGACTTCCTCGAACGCCGGGACGGTGCTGCCCTGCGCGACGAAGCCGTCCGGGATCGGATCGCCGACGGGAATGCCGATGACCTGGTCGTCCTCGTTGGTGTCGGGATCGCCGCCGTTGAAATAGACCGGGTTGCCGTTCTGGTCGAGCAGCGGCCGGAAGATTTCGTTGCCCAGCGGGTTCTGGATGAGCTGCGGGCGGGTCACGTTGAACAGCGCACCGGCGTCTAGCCAGATCGATGGACGCAAGCCCAGTTCGGCGGCACCCGCACCCAGCGGGATTTCGAGCTCGGCGCGTCCGATATAGTAGGACTTGCCGCCCAGCGCGTCGTCCTGGATGCGGTCGCGATCGGTAATGACCAGCGGCAGCGGGTTTTCCGGATCGGGGCTGTCGGGATCTGCGACGATCGGACGACGCAGGATACGCGGACCCACGCCGCGGATGTCGAAGCCGCGGATCTGCGGTTCGCCGAGGAAGAAGCGGTCCGTCAGGCGGACATCGTCCACGAACGGATTGTCGTTGTTCTCGAGCGAGAAGATCGAGCCGCCTTCGAGCTTCACCGAGAAGATGAAGTCGTCGAACACGTTCCAGTAGTGCGCGGCGCGCCCGACATTGCGGACGTAACGCGTGTCCCCGCCCAAGCCCGCCACTTCGGTCGTCAGCGAAACCGAAAGGCCATTGGTCGGGCGGAACCTGTTGTCGGTGCCGTCATAGCTGATCGTCGCGCCGACAATGGAGCTCAGCCGGTTACCGATCGAATCGCACAGGAAGCGGTTTGCGCGCAGCGGGTCGCATTCCAGCGTACCGTCGCCGTCGAGGTCCGAGAAATACTGCGCCTCGTCGAGCGAGACCTGGTCGTAATTCAACGTGTAGCTGCCGACCAGCGACATGAATTCGGTCAGCGGCACACCGACGCGCACCGCGCCGCCCGTCGTGGTCTGCTCGAACGTCGTGTTGCGATCGCCGCGGGCGAAGTTGAAGCCGTTGTAGTCCTGCCGGTAGATCTGCGAGCTGAGCGAGATGTTCCGGTCGAACAGGTAAGGCTCGGTGAAGCTCGCCTGCACGGACCGGCTGAAGCGCGAGTAGTTCGCGCTCAGGCCGACCGTCTGGCCGCGGCCACGGAAATTGCGCTGCCGGATCGAACCCGAGAAGATGAAGTTCTCGATCGATGAGAAACCGGCCGAAAGCTGCAATTCGCCGGTCGGTTGTTCTTCCACGTTCGCTTCGAGCACGATGCGGTCGGGCGCGCTGCCCGGCTTCTGCTCGATCTCGAAATTTTCCTGGTAGTAGCCGAGCGACTTGATCCGGTTGGTGGACCGGCGGACGGTAAGCGAGTTGAACGCATCGCCTTCCGAAACGCGGAATTCGCGGCGGATCACCTTGTCCTGCGACAGCGTGTTGCCGTTGACGTCGATCCGCTCGACGTAGACGCGCGGCGCCTGTTCGATGGTGAATTCGATGTCCATCGTCAGCGTGTCGGGATTGGCGGTGAACTGCGGGTTCACTTCGGCAAAGGCGTAGCCGAACGTGCCGGCCAGCTCGGTCAGCTGCTCGACCGTGTCCTCGACCTGCTTGCCGTTATACCAGTCGCCCGTCTTCATCGGCAGCTGGGACGTGAGGCCCACACTGGAGAAGTCGCGGATCTGGCTGTCGACGCTCACTTCGCCGAACTTGTACCGCTGCCCTTCTTCCAGGACATAGGTGATGATGAAGTCTTCCTTGTCCTGCGTCAGTTCGGCGATGGCCGACACGACGCGGAACTCGGGATAGCCCTGCTCCAGGTAGAACGCCCGAAGCTGCTGCTGGTCGAAGGCCAGGCGGTCAGGGTCGTAGCTGGTGTTGGAGCTGAAGAAGCTCAGCAGGCCGCCGGCCGTCTTGGTCACCATCTCGCCGCGCAGCTTCCCGTCGGAAAACGCCTCGTTGCCGATGATGTTGATCGAGCGGACCTTGGACTTGGGCCCTTCGTTGATCTCGTAGACGATATCGACGCGGTTCTGGCTCAGCTGGACCGTCTGCGGTTCGACCGATGCGGCGAAGCGGCCCTGCCGCTTGTAGAGCTCGATGATGCGCGCGGTGTCGGCACGGACCTTGGACCGGGTGAATATCTGGCGGGGGGCCAGCCTGATCTCGGGCAGGATCTTGTCGCTGTCCAGCCGGTCGTTGCCTTCCAGGATGATGCGGTTGACCACCGGGTTTTCCACCACGGTAATCACGACGTTCCCGTTGTCGTTGCGGATCGAGTAGTCGGCGAAAAGTTCGGTCGCCGCCAGGTCCTTCAGCGCCTGGTCGGCCGCGGCCGCCGTATAGACCTGGCCAGGGCGCAGGCGCACGTAACTGACGATGGTCGACGGCTCCAGCCGCTGCGCACCGCTCACCGCGATCTGGCGAATGACCTGGCCCTGCTGCTGCGTTCCGAGCTGCGCGACCGGTTCTGCGGTCTGATCGTCCTGCACGACCGGCTCGGCCGCCTGCTCGTCCTGAGCCCAGGCGACGGCCGGAACGCCGGCCAGCGCGCTGCTGCCCAGCAGCGCGAGCGCGAACCGGTAGCTCTTCCCCTGGCCCTTCGGCCCGAGCGTATCAAAATCCATCATCGGCGCGATTGTCCCGTCCTTTAATTCAGTCCGGCGCTGTGCCGGGTGCTCCGGACTTCGGGAGCACGAATGTGCGCCCATTGCCCGATGCGGTGCCCCCGATCAAGCAGTGCGGAAAGACGATCCCCCTCGATTGTCTTCCATCTACCGGAAAAACGGCACCACATCGTTCACCGTGACGAACACCATGAAGGCCAGCACGATCGCCACCCCGGTCCGGTACGCCAGTTCGGTGCCCCGCGGGCCGACCGGTTTCCGGCGGACCGCCTCGATCGCGTAGAAAGCGAGGTGGCCACCGTCGAGGGCCGGAATTGGCAACAGGTTGATGAATGCCAAGTTAAGCGAGATGAGCGCGATGAAGAAGATGAAAGAGTCCGGTCCGAGGCTCAGCTGTTCGCCGGAAAACTTGGCGATCTTTACCGGTCCACCCAGCTCGCTGAGTGGCCGGACGCCGCTGATGATCTGGCCGATTCCCGTGATCATCAGGTCGACGATATCGACGCATTGCTGACCAGCCGTCGCCAGCGCCTCCAGTGGGCCGACGGACTGGAACTCGCGCTCCACCTGCGTTCCTTCGACCCCGATCAGGCCGACTTTCGACCGGTTGCCGAACCGGTCGACGAATTCCTGGCTGGCGATGGTCACCGGCACGGTGATTTCCTCGCTCCCGCGCTCAACCGTGACCTCGATCTCGCGTCCGGGATAGACCGCGATGGAACGCCGCACGTCCTGGAAATCGACCATGCGCGTGCCGTCGATCTCGACGATGCGATCCCCGACCTCGATTCCCGCCGCGCGGGCGGACGAGGTTTCGGAAAAGCCCGCGACTTCCAGTTCTGCACCGGGATCGACCGGCACCGCCTTGCCGTAGACCATCGCGAATCCGGCGAAAATCAGGATCGCGACCGCGATATTGGTGACGGGGCCCGCGGCCACGATCAGGGCGCGCTGCCACAGGGGCTTGTGATGGAAGCTGTCGCCACGTTCCTCGGGCGGCATGGCGGCGATCTCTTCCGGATGCGGAATGCTGGCCGGGTCCATATCTCCCTTGAACTGGACGTATCCGCCCAATGGCAGAGCGGAAATACGCCAGCGAGTGCCGCGCTTGTCGTCCCAGCCGACCAGTTCCTTGCCGAAGCCGATGGAGAACGCCTCCGCCTTCACCCCGAACCAGCGTCCGACGAGGTAGTGGCCCAGCTCGTGCACGGTCACCAATGGTCCCAGCACAAGCAGGAATCCCAGGATCATCATCCACCAGGGTACGCTTTCGATCACTCGGCCTCCGTCAGAATGGCATGCGCCGCAGCCCGTGCCGCCCGGTCGATCGCCAGAACCTCGTCCAGCGTTTCCGGGGGCGGCGCGAGATTGCTGCGCTGCAGGGTTTCCTCGACCGTATAGGCGATCCGTGTGAATTTAATCTGACCTGCGAGGAATGCGGCGACGGCGACCTCGTTGGCTGCGTTCAGCGTGGCCGGGGCTGCCCCGCCCGCCTCGATCGCCTCGCGCGCGAGCCGCGTCGCCGGAAAGCGCGCTTCGTCGGGTGCCATGAAGGTCAGCTCGCCAATCGCCGGCAGGTCCAGCGGCGCGCACGGCGTCTCCATCCGGTCCGGCCAGGCGAGGCAGGAGGCGATCGGCACGCGCATGTCCGACGGGCCCAACTGCGCCAGCGTGGAGCCGTCGCGGTACTCGACCATGGAATGAATGACGCTTTGCGGGTGGACCACGATACGCAGCCGGTCCAGCCCGACCGGGAACAGGTGGTGTGCCTCGATGAACTCAAGGCCCTTGTTCATCATGGTCGCGGAATCGACGCTGATCTTGGCGCCCATGTCCCAGTTGGGATGCGCAATCGCTTCCGCGGGCGTCGCCGCGTCCAGCCGTTCCTGCGACCATTCGCGCAAGGGTCCGCCGCTGGCCGTGAGCGTTATCCAGCGTACCGCGTCCAGCGATTCCCCATTGAGGCACTGGAAGATCGCGTTGTGTTCGGAATCGACCGGCAGCAGTGTCGCGCCGTGCCGTTCCACGGCCGCCGTCATGACGTCACCGGCGGATACCAGCGCTTCCTTGTTCGCCAGCGCCACGGTGCCGCCACGCTCGATCGCTGCCATCACCGGCGCCAGTCCGGCGCAGCCGACGATCGCGGCGACTGTGATGTCCGCCGGGCGGGCGGCCGCGTCGCACAGGGCTTCGGCGCCGCCTGCCGTTTCGATCCGGTCGGACCCAAGCGCCGAGCGCAGGTCCGCGAGGCAGGTCTCGTCGCCCACGACTGCGAGCTCGGCTTGGAATTCGTCGGCCAGCGCGGCAAGTTCCCGGGCGCTGCAATTCGCGGTCAGGGCGACCACGCGCCACTGCTCGCGATTGCGCCGCACGAGATCCAGCGTGGACGCACCGACCGAACCGGTCGCGCCGAGGATGGAAATGGAACGCTGTGTCACGACCAGAGCATCAATACTGTCCCGAAGATCAGGACCACAGGGACGAGACCGTCGATACGGTCGAAAACGCCCCCGTGTCCGGGAATGAGGTTGGAGGAATCCTTGCGGCCCGCCTTGCGCTTCAGCCAGCTTTCGAAGAAGTCGCCCGCCTGCGCCACGATTGCCGCGCCGCACCCGATGGCGATGCCCAGCGCCGCCATTTCGAGGACGGGCGGTGCCACTGCCCCTTCGGCAGGCGCGGTGATCGCGCCGGAAACCGTGGTGAGCACGCATGCAACGAAGATGGCCGCCGCCAGCATTCCGCCACATAGCCCGGCCCAGGTCTTGTTGGGGCTGATCGAGGGCGCGATGCGCGGTCCCCCGATCGTCCGCCCCGAGAAATAGGCGCCGGTGTCGACGCAGACCACGGTCAGGATGGTCAGCAGTACAAGCGGCCGCTCGAACGCGACCAGCGCGAATGCGGGAACGCCGATATAGGCCATCCCGGAAAGCAACCCGAACAGGCGGTTGAGCGGCTTGTCCGTGGCTTCCAGTACCAGCCGCGACATCTCGGCATAACACAACATGGCCACGGCGACGATCATCAGGTCGAGGACGAGGCCGTCCGCCCAGACGGCCGCCCCCGCCCCCACCATCATGACGACGGCGGAAATGGCCCGCTTGGAAAGGTCGGACATGCCGCGCGCGAACTGGTCGCGCGCAACCCGCCTGATCCGGTCGCGCCGCCGCTCCTGGACGGAATCAGCGGCCACCGAAGCGGCGCTCCCGTTGCGCGAAATCGTCGAGTGCCGCCTGCAGGTGCTCCGGCGTGAAATCCGGCCAGAGCGTGTCCACGAACAGCATTTCCGCGTAGGCCGCTTGCCACAGCAGGAAGTTGGAAAGGCGCACTTCGCCGCTCGTCCTGATCAGCAGGTCGAGGGGCGGCAGTTCGTTAGTATAAAGGTGCCGATCGAGCGCTTCTTCCGTAAGCTCCTGACCCTCCGCGGCGAGCCTCGCTGCACGGACGATTTCCTGCCGGGAACCGTAGTTCAGCGCCACGGCAAGCGTGCGCGCGCCTTTCGCGGTCTGCTCCAGCGCATCCTCGAGCATTTCGACGATATCGGGTGCAAGCCCTTGCCAGTCGCCGATAATCTTCAGCCGGACATCGTTGGCGATGAACTCCGGCAGGTCGGATTTGATGAACCGGCGCATCAGGTTCATGAGGTCGTCGACCTCGTCCTCGGGCCGCCGCCAGTTCTCGCTGCTGAAGGCATAGAGCGTCAGGCAGTCCAGCCCCATCGGCTCTACCGCGCGCACCAGCTTCCGCACCGCCTCGACCCCGCGCTGGTGGCCGATGGCGCGCGGCAGGCCCTTGCGTTTCGCCCAGCGACCGTTGCCGTCCATGATGATGGCGACATGCCTGGCGCGCTGGTCCTGCTCTTCCATCCTCTCTTCCGAAAACCTGCGCTTATTGCGTCAGGATTTCCTTCTCCTTCGCCTGCGCCGCACTCTCCGCTTCGGCGACATACTTGTCGGTCAGCTTCTGGACCTCGTCCTCGCCACGCTTGCGGTCGTCCTCGGAGATTTCCTTCTTCTTCTCGTCTTCCTTGAGCGCTTCCATCCCGTCGCGCCGGACGTTGCGGATCGCGATCTTGGCGTTTTCGGAATAGGTGCCGGCGACCTTGGCGAGTTCCTTGCGCCGTTCCTCGGTCAGGTCGGGCATCGGAATCCGCAGGGTTTGGCCGTCCTGCATCGGATTGAGGCCCAGATTGGCGTGCGCGATGCCCTTCTCGACCGCGTTGACATTGCTCTTGTCCCACACCTGCACGCTCAGCATGCGGGGCTCGGGCGCGGAAACGGTCGCCACCTGGTTCAGGGGCATCATCGCGCCATACACTTCGACCTGCACAGGATCGAGCAGGCTGGTATTGGCCCGCCCGGTCCGCAGGCCGGCGAGGTCGCCTTTCAGGCTTTCAACCGCGCCCTGCATCCGGCGCTCGATATCGCTCTTGTCGTACTTGGCCATGCTGGCTTTCCTCTCACTGGTCCTGAACTATCGTCTGCACGCCCTCGCCCGCAAGAACGCGGGCGAGATTGCCTTTCTCGCGAATGGAGAAGACGACGATCGGTATCTGGTTGTCTCGGCACAACGCGACGGCGGACGCGTCCATCACTTTGAGATTGTCCGCCAGCACCTTGCCGTAACTCACTGTTTCGAAGCGCTTGGCTTCGGCGTTCGACTTGGGATCGCTGTCATAGACCCCGTCCACGCTGGTACCCTTGAGCAGCGCATCGCACTTCATTTCCGCCGCGCGCAGCGCCGCCCCGCTATCGGTGGTGAAGTACGGCGCGCCGACGCCCGCTGCGAAGATCACCACGCGCCCCTTTTCCAGATGGCGTTCCGCACGGCGCCGGATAACCGGCTCGCAGACCTTGTCCATCTCGATCGCGCTCTGGACACGCGTGGGAACGCCAAGCTGCTCCAGCGCGCTCTGCATCGCGAGCGCATTCATTACGGTCGCCAGCATACCCATGTAGTCCGCCTGCGCACGGTCCATGCCCTGCGCCGCGCCGGCCATGCCCCGGAAGATGTTGCCGCCGCCTATGACGAGCGCAATCTCCAGGCCACCGTCCTTTGCCGCTTTCACTTCCTTGGCAAGTTCCAGCACGAAGGCAGGATCGATCCCGAAATCCTGATCCCCCATCAGCACTTCGCCCGACAGTTTCAGGAGAACGCGCTTGAATTGGGGCAGAGGCATGCGATCGGGTTCCACGGCGAGAATTGGGGAATGGCGCTCCTTAGCTGCCAACCGTCGGACGCGCAAAGGGAAAGCCGGAAGATCCGAGTTGTAGTGGATTGACCATGATCCGTTCAGGAATAAAGTCTAGGAGCATCGCCATCGATCGGTTCTCTCGGACCGGCGGATACTGCGGTCGTCGCGAAGGAGGGGTTATCACATGAAATATCTATCGGCGGCCTCGGCCGTTCTGGCTCTCGGTCTGGCTGCTCAGGGTCAGGCACAGGAGGCGGAAGTCCAGCTGGACGAACAGCTCGCCGTCGATGCGTGCATCGCGCCGGAAGACCAGCAACGGGACATGTCGGAATTTTCGAGAGAACAGCGCGATGCGATCCTGGCCTGCTCCTTCAAGGAAGCGGAGCGCCAGCTGGCGCCGCAACTGCCCTTGCAGCTCGACGACGTCACGCAGATCGTGGCCGTTTCAGCCGATGGCCTCGTATTCTCCTATCGCTATGCGATCGACATCGAGACAGCGGATGTCGGGGCGGAAGCTGCGAGTTTCCTTTCCGAAGCCACGCGCGAGAACGTGTGCAACGACCCGGATATGCTCGCCACCATGCAGGAAGGCGGCAGCTTCGCCTACGCCTGGTACGACAATTCGGACAAGCTGATCCACCGGATGACGGTAAGCACCTGCTGATTACGCACATGCGGACATGAAAAAGGGCCGCCGAACTCCGGTTCGGCGACCCTTTTCAATCGAAATCGGACGGGATCAGTCGCGCTTAAGCGTAGCCGCGACTTCCGCCGCGAAATCCTCTTCCTTCTTCTCGATGCCTTCGCCGAGCTGGTAGCGGACGTAGTCCTTCAGCACGATTTCGTGTCCGGCATCCTTGCCGGCCTTGGCGACGACTTCCGAGATCGGCGTCTTGTTGTCGATCACGAAAAGCTGGCTGAGAAGAGCGTTCTCCTTGGCGAACTTCTTGATCGCGCCGTCGACCATCTTTTCCTGGACTTCGGCAGGCTTGCCGCTTTCGGCTGCCTTTTCCCGCGCAATGCCGCGCTCACGCTCAATCAGCTCGGGATCGAGACCTTCCGCGTCCAGCGCCTGCGGGAATGCCGCCGCGATGTGCATGGCGAGCTGCTTGCCGAGCGGTTCGAGAACGTCTTCGCCTGCATCGCTCTCGAGCGCGACGAGAACGCCAATCTTGCCGAGATTGGCAGCGACTGCGTTGTGCATGTACGGCACCACGGTGCCCTTCGCGACCGAAACGGTCTTCATTCGACGGATCTGCTGGTTCTCGCCGATGGTCGCAACGTTGTCGGTCAGCTTGTCCGACACGGTCCCGCCTTCGGGATAATCCATGCCCTTCAGCGTATCGACGTCGTCATTCGAAGCGCCCAGGGCGGTTTCGGTCACCTTGCGGACGAAGTCCTGGAACTTGTCGTTCTTGGCGACGAAGTCGGTTTCCGAATTGACTTCGACGGCCACGCCCTTCGTGCCTTCGACGGCCACGCCGACGAGACCTTCGGCCGCGGTGCGGCTCGACTTCTTCTGTGCAGTCGCCAGACCCTTGGCGCGCAGCGCGTCGACCGCCGCCTCGATGTCGCCATTGGTTTCGGTCAGCGCCTTCTTCGCATCCATCATGCCAGCGCCGGTCTTTTCGCGCAGCGCCTTGATGTCGGCGGTGGTGAAATTCGCCATTGGAAATATCCTTCCAGTCAAATGAGTAAGGGCACCGGACGGAGGATTGCCCCGTCCGGTGCGCTAGGTCTGTTTTGTGACGCGCGTGTTTAGGCGGCTTCGGTGGCCGGCTCGTCCATGGCGCCGACATCGGCACCCGAATCCTGCACGGCGCCGCCGCGGCCGGCGATCGCCGCGTCCGCGAAAGAATCGCAGTACAGGCGAACGGCACGGCTTGCGTCGTCGTTGCCCGGAACCGGGAACGCGATCCCTTCCGGATCGACATTGGTGTCGAGCACGCAGACCACCGGGATACCGAGGACGTTGGCTTCCTTGATCGCGAGGTCTTCCATGTTCGCGTCGATCACGACCATGACTTCGGGCACGCCGCCCATGTCACGGATACCGCCGAGGGAGAGCTCCAGCTTATCGCGTTCACGCGTGAGCTGCAGGACTTCCTTCTTGGTCAGGCCGCTCGTCTCGCCACCAAGCTGTTCCTCGAGGCTCTTGAGGCGCTTGATCGACTGGCTGATCGTCTTCCAGTTGGTCAGCATGCCGCCGAGCCAGCGATGGTTCACGAAATGCTGGCCCGAACGGCGCGCGGCTTCCGCGATCGGCTCCTGCGCCTGGCGCTTCGTACCCACGAACAGCACCTTGCCACCGGCACGAACCGTCTGCTCGACGAAATCGAGCGCGCGCGCCATCAGCGGGACGGTCTGCGACAGGTCGATAATGTGAACACCGTTGCGAGCGCCGAAGATGTACGGCTTCATCCGCGGGTTCCAGCGGTGGGTCTGGTGGCCGAAATGTGCGCCGGCCTCGATCAATTGCTGCATGGTGACGGCAGGTCCCGCCATAATTCTTTCCTTTCCGGTTGTTCCTCCGGGACGCTGGAACCGAGCGGAGATCCCGCAACGGCACCGGTATGTGCGCATCCCGTGTGAATTTACGCTTCCGAACTCCTATCAGAACGAGTCGGAGCCAGCGCAGGAGGCGCCCTTAGCGCCCTTGAGAGAGCAAATCCAGACGCAATTGGACGCTCCGCGTCATCGTTCTGTCGCAAAAACGCTTGACGGGTAGGAACAAATAGAGAACAAATGCCGTCAGTGGGAAACAACAATGGTTAACCGCGTTTATCCACAGCTCGCCCACAGGAAGTCAACATCTTTCGGGCAGTTCGGAAAGGCTCGTTATGATCGCTGCTCTCTTTGTCCTCGCTGCCGTAGCATCGCTCGTCGTTCTGTCGGACAGCATCGTTCGGGGCCGCAACGCCAACGCGGCCCTCAAGCGATCGGCAAGGCGGTTGAGAGCTTCGCAGGCGAAGGTTACTTTCATCCAACCCGCTCGGCGCTTGACTGCAAATTCTGTTGTCGTCCCGTTTACGCAGTCCTCGCGAGCCGCGGCTCCGGCGTCCGCTATCTCGCTGCGCGCTGCAGCCTGATCTTCCTGTAACGCAGAGCCCCGAAGGGCAGCGTCAGAAGATAAATCATCGACAGCGCTGACAAGGTCCACCAGGGTTCGAGCAGCAATGCTGCGAACAGGAGACCGGCAGCCGCGATGATTTCCAGGCGAATGTGCCGCCGTGGACGGATCGACGCCCAGCTGAGCGTCGCGACATTCGATATCATGAGGACTGCAATCACCAGCACCCAGATGCCGTTGACCAACGGATCCCGGAACACGTCCAGATCGGTCGCCATCGTCAGGAAGAACGGCAGGAAGGCCAGCCCCGCCCCGACCGGTGCCGGTATGCCTGTCAGGAATCCCGCCGATTTGTGCGGCTGGTCGTCCATGTCGATCCGCGCGTTGAAGCGCGCCAGCCGCAGGGCACAACACAAAGCAAAGGCCAGCGAGGCGAACCAGCCGACACGTGGCAGATCCTCGAGCGTCCAGAGAAACAGGATGATGGCAGGCGCCATTCCGAAGCTGAGCGAATCAGCCAGGCTGTCGAGCTCCGCTCCGAAACGCGATTGCGCCTTGAGCAACCGGGCGATCCTCCCGTCGATACCGTCCAGCAGACCGGCGAGGATGATCGCAATGACCGCAGCCTGCCATTCGCCCGCGATCGCGAAACGGATACCAGTAAGGCCGGAACACAAGGCCGCTGCCGTGATCGCATTGGGCAGTACCGCACGCAATGTAAGGCCTTCACCCGCCCGGCGGGATACTGCGACCTCGTCCTCCGCGGCCTTCGGCCCGATCCGCGCCCGATCTTCGCCGTCGCGGCCACCGGTCTTCACAGGACGATACCCTCCAGCAATTGCTGTTGCCCGACTTCGCCGAGCACGGTCTCGCCGGCGATGACACGCTGGCCAAGCAGGACCTTGGGGTCGGTTCCGGCAGGCAGGTAGATATCGACGCGGCTCCCGAAACGGATCAGGCCAACGCGCTGGCCGGCGGCCACGCTGTCTCCGACTTTCACGAACGGCACGATCCGACGGGCGACGAGACCGGCGATCTGGGTGAAACCGATCGCCAGGCCGTCGGTGCGCTCAAGCAACACATGCTGGCGCTCGTTTTCCTCACTCGCCTTGTCGAGATCGGCATTCATGAACTTGCCGGGAAGATAGACCATCCGCTTCACCGTGCCGCCGATCGGCGCGCGGTTGATGTGGACGTCGAAGACACTCATGAAGATCGATATGCGGGTCGCCTTGCCACCCGGCAGGCCGGGTTGTCCATGAACGTCGGGCCCGACCAGCTCCGCCGGCGGCTCGACTTCCGAAATGAGCAAAACGAGACCGTCTGCCGGCGACACGATTACGGCGTCACGCTGCGGAACCACTCTTTCGGGATCACGGAAAAATGCGAACACTCCGGCCGACAATGCCAGGAGCGGCCAGCCGACGAAGTCCCAGCCGATGACCAGCAGGAACAGAAGTGCGATCCCGACTGCAATGAGACCGAACTTGCGTCCCTCGGGATGGATGGAAGGCCAGCGCCAGCTGGCTTCCCCACGCCCGCGATTGTCGAGAATTTCACCACTCATCGGTATCGACCTAGGCGCTTGCGCTGCTTGCGGCAAGCGAACGGGTTGGTCAGGCGGACTTGCGCACGAAGACGGCACCGGCAGAATAACCCGCCCCGAAACTGCAGATCAGTCCCGTATCGCCGTCGCCCAGATCCTCGCTGTTCAGGTGAAACGCGATGATGGATCCCGCACTGGATGTGTTGCCATAAGTATCGAGAACAGTCGGACTTTCGTCGTCGCTGGCCTCGTGGCCAAGCACGCGCTGCGCGATAAGCCGGTTCATGCCGGAATTGGCCTGGTGCAGCCAAAGACGGCGCAGCGACTGCGGATCGATCGAGAGGCGCTCCGCCTCTTCGACGATCATGCCCGCCACCATCGGAACGACTTCCTTGAAGACCTTGCGGCCTTCCTGGACGAACAGCTTGTCGGGATTGCCGGCAGTTTCCGGGTGAGCGCGGTTCAGGAAGCCGAAGTTGTTGCGGATATTGTTGGAGAAAACCGTCTTCAGTTTGGTGCCGAGAATATCCCAATGACCGGACGGCGCGATCGAACGGTCTTCGACGAGCACCGCGGTGGCGACATCGCCGAAGATGAAATGGCTGTCCCGGTCGCGCCAGTTGAGATGGCCGCTGGTGATTTCAGGGCTGACCACGAGAACGCTCTTCGCATTGCCTGCGCGGATGTAGTCGGCCGCTGTCTGGATGCCGAACGTGGCCGAGGAACAGGCGACGTTGAGGTCGAAACCGAAGCCCTCGATGCCCAGCTCCTGCTGGATTTCCACCGCCATCGCCGGATAGGGTCGCTGCATGTTGGATGCCGCGCACAGAACCGCGTCGACATCCTTCGCCTCGCGCCCTGCTCTTTCGAGCGCATCGCGACAGGCCTTCACGCCGATCTCGGCCATGATGGACAATTCGTCGTTGGACCGTTCGCGCCAGCGGGGCGCCATGTGCTCGATATCGAGCACCGGTTCCTTCGCGATGACGTAGCGCGACTTGATCCCGCTCGCCTTCTCGATGAATTCGACCGAGCTCTTGCTGAGCTCTTCCACGTCACCTGCCGCGATCGCCGCCGCATTGTCGCGATTGAACGCCTCGACATAGCGGTTGAAACTGTCGACCAGCTCTTCGTTGCTTATACTGTCTTCCGGGGTGAACAGGCCGGTCGCGGAAATGACGGGGTGCATGTCTGCTTCATTCTCCAATCGCAAACCGACGCATGCGACGGCCGCGGGAATGGTGGACAGGGCTGGATTCGAACCAGCGTACGCTTGCGCGGGCAGATTTACAGTCTGCTGCCTTTAACCACTCGGCCACCTGTCCATCGGGCCTCGCCGGGAAAGAGGCTGTCGCCTCGGCTCCTCGAAAAGGAGGGGTTCCCGGTTGGGAGGCGACGCTTTGGCGAACGGGTGCTTGCCTGTCAATGGGGCGGCTGGCATGCGCGCGAACATGACAAAGAGCGAACGCAAACGGGCCCTTCGCGGGCGCGCAGGACGAATGAAGGGCGGACGGGGCAGCGGCCGGGCCAGTACCGGCAATGTCCGGCTTTGGGGACGGCACGCCGTGGAGGCCGCCCTCCTCAATCCCGATCGCGTGCATCGCAAGCTCTGGGCGACGCGCGAGGGTGTCGAATCGCTCGACGGCGAATTGCCGCAGGATTTTCCCATCGAGTACGCGGACACACCTGACCTCGATCGCCTTGTCGCGCGCGATGCGCCGCACCAGGGGCTGGTTCTCGAATGCGCGACGCTGGAGGACCGCCTACTCGACGAAGTGCTGGACGAAGCCGACGGGCGACCGCTGGTCTTTCTCGACCAGGTGACGGACCCGCACAATGTGGGCGCCATCATGCGCTCCGCCGCGGCGTTCGATGCGGCAGCCATCGTCACGCAGGATCGCCATGCTCCGCCCGAATCGGGAACAGTCGCCAAGTCGGCTTCGGGCGCCCTCGAAAGCGTCCCTTGGGTCCGGGTCGTGAACCTGGCCCGCGCGCTGGAGGATGCCGCCCGTGCGGGATACTGGCGGATCGGGCTTGCAGGCGAGGCCGAGGCTGTCCTGGCCGAAGCCATGCCTGCGGGGCCGGTCGCGCTTGTGCTCGGCGCGGAAGGGCCCGGGATGCGGGCCAACATCTCCGGTCATTGCGACGCGCTGGCGCGCTTGCCGATCACCGACAGGATAGAGAGCCTAAACGTGTCCAACGCCGCGGCGATCGCGCTCTACGCCATCGCCAGCCGGTCCGGCGCATAGAAAAAGCGCCGCGCCGGCAATGACCGGCGCGGCGCTTCATGTTCCGTCAGGCGGAACGCGGCTTAGTTGACCGCGTCCTTGAGGCCCTTGCCCGCCTTGAACTTCGGCTGCTTGGAGGCAGGAATGTTCATCGGCTCGCCGGTGCGCGGATTGCGACCGGTAGAGGCCTTGCGCTGAGCCACCGAGAAAGTCCCGAAACCGACCAGTCGAACTTCGTCACCCTTGGAGAGTGCCGAGCTGATGGCATCGAATACGCCTTCGACCGCGCTCGAAGCATCGTTCTTGGAAAGGCCGCTGGATTCAGCGACCGCGCCGATCAGGTCGTTCTTGTTCATTATCTACTTTCCCCCAGGTGCTGGAATGAAATGAGTATCGAAAGTCGACGAGTCGACTCCCACCGCCCGGATACAAAGGCGTTTTTTCCGTGGGTGTCAAAGGCATTTCCCTACGTAAATGCCGCAAAACGCCGAAGAGAATGGCAAGATACGACGAATCGATGACGTGGGCGGCCCATTCAACACCGGTCGGGGCCGCCCATCCGTAAAACGTCAGTGCGCCGTCAGCGGGCCCGTCATTCCGTCCGGCAGTGTCGGCTGGCTGGCAAGATCGTCCGCCTCGGTCCACTCGATCGGGTCCGGCAGTTCGACCAGAGCCTGTTCCAGCACCTCGTCGACATGCGAGACGGGAATGATGGTCAGGCCTTCCTTCACGTTGGCCGGGATTTCGGCGAGATCCTTCGTGTTCTCTTCCGGGATCAGCACGGTCGTGATCCCGCCGCGCAATGCCGCCAGCAGCTTCTCCTTGAGCCCGCCGATCGGCAGTACCCGTCCGCGCAGCGTCACCTCGCCGGTCATGGCTACGTCGGGCCGGACGGCGATGCCGCTCAGTGTCGAGACGATCGAGGTCACCATGCCGATTCCCGCGCTCGGTCCATCCTTCGGGACCGCGCCCTCGGGCAGGTGGATGTGGATGTTCTTGCGCTGGATCAGGCTGGGCTTGATGCCATAGGCGGGTGCCCGGGCCTTCACGAAGCTGAAGGCCGCCGCGACGCTTTCGTTCATCACCTCGCCCAGCTTGCCGGTCGTCTTGACCTCGCCCTTGCCCGGCGTCGAGACGCTCTCGATCGTCAGGAGTTCGCCGCCCACTTCGGTCCAGGCGAGACCTGTCACCGCACCGATCTGCGCATCTTCCTCGCTCTTGCCGTGCTTGAAGCGCCGCACGCCCGAGAATTCGCCCAGATTGTCGGGCGTGATGACCACGCTCTCGGCCTTCTTTTCCAGAATCCTGCGCAGGCTCTTGCGGCACAGCTTGGCGATTTCCCGCTCCAGCGTTCGCACACCGGCTTCGCGGGTATAGTAACGGATGAGATCGCGCAGACCGGTTTCGGTCAGTTCGAACTCGCCGTCCTGCAGCCCGTGATCCTTCACCTGCTTGGGCAGCAGGTGCCGCTTGGCGATCTCGACCTTCTCGTCCTCCGTATACCCTTCCAGCCGGATGATCTCCATCCGGTCCAGCAGCGGCTGCGGGAGGTTGAGGCTGTTCGCGGTCGTCACGAACATGATCTCGGACAGGTCGAGGTCGAGCTCCAGATAGTGGTCCTGGAACTTGCTGTTCTGTTCGGGGTCCAGCACTTCCAGCAGGGCGGATGCCGGATCGCCCCGGAAATCCTGACCGAGCTTGTCGATCTCGTCGAGCAGGAACAGCGGGTTGGACTTGCCCGCCTTCTTGAGATTGGTGACGATCTTGCCCGGCAGCGAACCGATGTATGTGCGCCGGTGACCGCGGATCTCGGCCTCGTCGCGTACGCCGCCCAGCGACTGGCGCACGAATTCGCGGCCCGTCGCCTTGGCGATCGACTTGCCAAGGCTCGTCTTCCCGACGCCCGGAGGGCCGACGAGGCACAGGATCGGCCCCTTCAGCTTGTTGGTCCGCGCCTGCACGGCGAGGTATTCGACGATCCGGTCCTTGACCTTTTCGAGCCCGTAGTGGTCGGCGTCGAGCACCTCCTGCGCTTCGCCGATATCCTTCTTGACCTTGCTCTTCTGGCCCCATGGCAGGCCCAGCAGCACGTCGAGATAGTTGCGGATGACGGTCGCTTCCGCGCTCATCGGCTGCATGGCCTTCAGCTTCTTGAGCTCGCTGTTGGCCTTCTCGCGCGCTTCCTTGGAAAGCTTGGTCTTCTCGATCTTCTCGGTCAGTTCGGCGACCTCGTTGCCGTCCTCGCCGTCGCCGCCACCCAGTTCGTTCTGGATCGCCTTCATCTGCTCGTTGAGGTAGTATTCGCGCTGGGTCTTCTCCATCTGCCGCTTCACGCGGCCGCGGATCTTCTTCTCGACCTGCAGCACCGAAAGCTCGCCCTCCATCATGGAGAGCACCATTTCCAGTCGCTTGAGCGGATCGAGCTCGGCCAGAAGGCCCTGCTTCTCCGAAACCTTGTTGTTCAGGCCGGCGGCCACCGCGTCCGCCAGCTGCCCGGCGTCGTCGATCTCGCCCAGCGCATCACCGGCATCGTCACCCAGCTTCTTGTTGAGCTTGAGGTAGTCGTTGAAACGCTCCGCGACGGAACGCATCATGGCGACGACTTCGCTGCCCGACGCGATCTGCTCTTCCAGGATTTCGACTTCGGCGTTCACCATGCCGTCCGCTTCGGAGAGCGCGTTGAGCCGCACGCGTTCCTGGCCTTCGATCAGCACGCGCATCGTCCCGTCCGGCAGGCGCATCATCTGCACCACCTGAGCGACCACACCCGTTTCGTAGAGGTCTTCCCGCCCCGGATCGTCGCAGGCCGGATCCAGCTGCGCCAGCAGCACGATGTCGCGCTCGTTCTCCATCGCCGCTTCCAGCGCGGCGACCGATTTCTCCCGCCCGACAAAGAGCGGCGCGACCATGCCTGGAAAGACGACGATGTCGCGCAGGGGAAGCAAGGGGAATGTGTTCATAATTCGTCCGTGACGGCCATTGGGGCCCGTCTTTCCCGGAATATGGGAACCGGTCCCGGACCTCGCAACGATTTGGGTCCAGCAAGCTGTGCAAAGTCCGCGCAATCTCGAGACATGGACCGCTTGGACCACTGTCTAGGAGCAAAAAAGCGGTGAGCGAAATGCGCCGGACGACGCAAGGGTTCGGTAATGGTCATGACAGCCAGATCCATCCGCGCATGACTGGCACGCCCCGCACTCTGTAGGACAGCAAAATCGACCCGGTTCAGCCTTCCGGCTCGTACATCGCGCCGTCGAACCAGATCGGTCCGCCCGGTTCCTCCTGCCACATGGAAAGCACCTCGCGCTCCCCGTCGTCATAGGTCAGGTGCAGCGCGCTGCCTTCGACCTGGTAGCGGCCCGAACGCTGGTCGCGTCCGCCAAGGACCGAAAAGCTCTCGCCGGTCGTGGACACCTTGCCGCCGCGCGCGAACCGTCCGTCCGGAGCGAACACGAAATCGCTCTCCCCGGCCACGAACACAGACTGGCTGACGCGCGTGATCGAACTGTTGCCGTAAAAGCCCGACAGTGCCGTTCCGTCCGGAAAGACCATCTTGGGCTGATAGGTATCGCCTTCGATATCGTATTCGCGCGCCGATCCCGAACCGCCGATCGCGGCGACCTGCGTCTCGCCGCTGGCGTAGGTCAGGATCAGGCGGTTGCCGGTGATGCGGAATCTTCCGCCCTCGTCCGGATGTTCGGCGGTATAGGCGGCGACGCCTTCGTCATCGAGCGCGGTTCCGGTCGCCACTTCGGTCATGAAGCGGCCGCCTTCGGTCAGCACGAGATAGGCCGGCCCGTATTCCATCCGCACCGTCAGCACCGGGTCGTAGACGGTCCGGTGGACGAGTGCGACCCAGACGCCGCTGGTGCCCGAAGAGGTGACCGATCCGCCACGCCGGGTCGGTGCAGCAGGCGTTGTCTCCTGCTGTGCGTCGCTCGCCGCCAAAAGCTCCCGAGCGAAATAGCCGGATGTGAAAGCATCGAACGCGCGCGGTCCGTCATCGCCGGGCGCGCAAACGCACATCACCATGACGAACTTTTCCCCGGACCGGCCCGCAGCGACACCGCACTCGATTTCGGAGTCGCGCGCCCATACCACTACTGCCTTGCCGTCACCGATGTCCGCAGCACCGCCGTCGGAGGACGGACAACCATATGTGCGCATGCTGGCCAGCAGATTTATCGCGACCATTTCCGCGTCGACTTCGGGATCGTCCGGGTTCTCGACCACGGTGACCATTTCGCCGTCCGGCGAGGTGAAAGTCCGCGCCGTGCCGCGATCGTCGGCAACGGTCCAGCCCGGCGGCGCGGCGATCTGGGCCAGCGCCGGCTGGGTCAGGAAAAGCATTGCCAGGATTACAAGGACGTGTCGCATGGCCCGTTTTGCTCCCTGGCGGTTCCGATGGCTTCCCGGGGGTCAGCCCATGCCGGGCAGGTTGAAGCCCGGGGGCAGGCCCATGCCGCCCTGGATCGCCTTCATTTCCTCTTCCGACTTGCGGTCCGCCTTGTCGCGCGCATCGTTGAAGGCGGCGGTGACCAGGTCTTCGACCATCTGCTTTTCTTCCGGCTTCATCAGGCTTTCGTCGATATTGACCGAGATGATCCGGCCGCGCGCGGTGCAGCGCACGGTGACGAGCCCGCCGCCGGATGTGCCTTCGACCTCGATCGCGTCGAGCTTGGTCTGCATGTCGCCCATCTGGGTCTGGATGGTTTCGGCGGCCTTCTGGGCGGCCGCGATCATTTCTTCCATCGATTTCATGGTCTTGTCCTTTTCAGATTTGTGCGACCGCCTGCGGCGGTTCGTCTTCGATCAATTCCGCATCCGGGAAGGCGGCAAAGGTCGCTTCGACCAACGGATGGCTGCGCATCTTCGCCTTGGCAGCCTCGTGCTCCGCCTCGGCCAGTTCGCGCAGGCTCGGCGACCCGCCCTCGGCCTGCCGGACCACTTCCCAGCGCTCGTGCGTGACCTTGTACAAAACGTCGCGAAGGTCGCCTGAAGGATCGCCGGGATATCCGGGCGCGAGCGCATAAACGAGTTTCTGAGGCGCGACTTCGACGACGCGCAGCCAGTCGCGCATGATCTGCGCGACCTGCAAATGGCCGGCGCTGTCCACCCGGTGGACGAGCTCGCGCCAGTCGAGCGACGCTGCGGGAGCAGGCGCCGGGGCGGACGATCCCGCCTCTCCGCCGGTCGTGGCCGCTGGCGGGGCGTGCTCCAGCTGCTCCAGCCGCTTCGCCAGCTTGCCGGGATCCGGCAGGTCGGCCGCGTACATTGCCCGCAGCAGCGCCATCTGCGCGGCCACCAGCGGATCGGGCGCGGTGCGCACTTCCTCGTAACCCTTCAGCAGCAGCTGCCACAGCCGGTGCAGCTGTCCGGGAGAAAGGCGCTGCGACCAGTCGCCGAGAGCGGCGCTTTCGTCCTCGCTCGGCGCGTCGGGCGGATGGCCGCCGACCTGCGCCAGAGTAATGCGGTGGCAGATATCCATGATGCCGCGCATCAGCGACAGCGGTTCCACGCCGAGCGCATATTGCTCGTCCACGCTGGCGAGCATCTCCTTGCCCTCGCCTTCCAGGAGGTGCGCGAACAGCCGGCGCTGTGCCCCGCGATCGGCCAGGCCGAGCATGTCGCGCACGCGCTGCGCGGTGACCTTGCTTTCGTCCCCCATGTCCGCATGGGCGATCGCCTGGTCGAGGATGGAGAGCCCGTCGCGCACGGACCCTTCGGCCGCGGACGCGATCATGGCCAGCGCCTCCGGCTCGGCCTCGACATTCTCCTGCTGGCAGACCCAGCCGAAATGGCTTTCCAGCAATTCGGCGGGGATGCGGCGCAGATCGAAGCGCTGGGTCCGGCTCAGCACCGTGACCGGCAGCTTGTCGACCTCGGTGGTGGCGAAGAGGAACTTCACATGCGCCGGCGGCTCCTCAAGTGTCTTGAGCAACGCATTGAAAGCATTGCGAGACAGCATGTGGACTTCGTCGATGATGTAGATCTTGTAGCGCGCGCTGACCGCGGCGTAGCGGACCGCCTCGATGATTTCGCGCACGTCGTCCACACCGGTATGGCTGGCGGCGTCCATCTCGATCACGTCGATATGGCGGCCTTCCGCGATGGCGCGGCACGGTTCGCACACCCCGCACGGATCGATCGTCGGCCCGCCGTTTCCGCCCGGCCCGATGCAGTTGAGCGCCTTGGCGATGAGGCGCGCGGTGGAGGTCTTGCCGACCCCGCGCACCCCGGTCATCAGGAAGGCGTGAGCCAGCCGGTCCCGCTCGATCGCATTGGCGAGCGTGCGGACCATGGGCTCCTGCCCGATCAGCTGGCTGAAGGTCTGCGGCCGGTACTTGCGCGCCAGCACGCGGTATGGCTGCGCGGGATCGGCAGCTGGTGTTGGAGCGGGCGTAGGAACCGCGGGCGCCGTGTCGCCGGACTGCGATTGAAGCGCTCGATCCTGTTCTGCGAGCGCAGGTTCCGCGCCGAACATCGAATCCTGCCCTGCCGCTTCCAGCTCGGCAGCGGTGGGTTTCTCGTCTTCGGTTTCTGGCAGGTCGGAATCGGACATCGCGTCCAATCTAGGACCGGTCCGGCCTTTTGTCGAAGCCTGACTTGTGCCCTGCCCCGCCGGGCCGACGGCACGCCGCGATATCGAAATTTTGGAAAAAGGAGCCGAGCGACCCGTCGCAATTCACCTGGGCTGCTTCCTTCCGGACCTGACCCGGTGAGCGAACGCAAACGTCCACCCGACTCCCGCGGCGCATATGGCGGCGGTCGGACGGAAAATCAACTCAGCGGAAATTGTCGGCGTAGGCCTGCAGTTTCAGGCGGCGCGGCGGGGTCGCGTGGACGCGCGCGGGGATGGCGTGCTTTTCGGCATAGGCCTTAGCCGCATCCTTGTCCGGGAAGGTCAGCGTGACCTGCGCCTGCGTGTCGCCGCTGCCGGTCCAGCCCATTAGCGGGTCGGGACGACGCGCCTCGCTCTGCTCGAATTCGAGCACCCACTCGTCGATCCGGGCCTTGCCGGACTGCATCGCGCTTTTCGGGCGCTGGTAGATTCGTGCCGCCATGGGTGTCCTTGTCTTGGTCCCTCAAGCGCCGGGCGGCGGGCATCCGCCCACCTTGGCTACGCGGCAGAAGCCGCGGCGCGCGGTCGCGCTTGCGGAACGCTGAAGCGTTCCGAAACCCCTAAGTTCCGCCGCCGGATTTTGCAAAGGCGTTCTTCGTCTTGAGGCTCGGCTTTTCGGCCCAGGGTTCGTCGGGCCAGCGATGCTTGGGATAGCGGCCCTTCATGTCCTTGCGCACATCGTCCCAGCTGCCGCGCCAGAAGCCCGGCAGGTCGCGGGTGGACTGGATCGGGCGTCCGGCAGGGCTCGTCAGTTTGAGCAGCAGCGGCGTGCCGCGTCCCTGCGGACCGATCTGCGGATGGCGTTCGAGACCGAACAGCGCCTGCACCCGCACTTCGACGCCGGGGGCATCGTCGCCCGCATAGTCGATCGCGTGGCTGGTCCCGGCCGGGGTTTCGAACCGCAACGGCGCATCGCGGTCGAGCGCCTGCCGCTCGTCCCATCCCAGCAGGCCGAGCGCGGCATCCCCGAAGCGGCCGGGCGGCAGGTCGAGGTCGCGCCGCCCTTGCAGCAACGGGCGCAGCCATTCGTCGGCGCGGGCCGCCAGCGTTTCCGCCGAAAGCGCCTCCACCCCGGCGAAACGCGCGCGCTCCAGCAGTCCCGACGGCAGCAGCGTCCCCAGCTTTTCCAGAGCCTTTTCCACAAGGATGTCCACAATGGCATCCGGGTCCGGAGCGGGGTCGGGACCGCTCGCCAGAACGATCGCGCCCAGCCTGCGTTCGCGCCGCGCCTCGACCCGGTTCTCGCCCGCGTTCCAGCGCGCGACGGTGCGTTCTTCCAGCGCGTCCCGAAAATGGCGTTCGATCTCGCTCGCCTCGATCTCGGCTGCTGCCGTGATGCGCGCGCCGCCGGCGGACCCTTGCGCATCGGCAATGACCAGCCATTCCGCCCGCGCCAGCGACGATGCCGGGTCGAGCCGGTAGCCGCGCCCGCCCGCGGACAGCCAGTCTTCGCCCGAAGCATCGCGCCGGCGCGCCACGAAATCGGACCGGGCCAGCGCGAGGCAGGCGACAGCCGATCGGTCCCCGCCGCCCGGGCCATCGATCATGCGTTCCGCCGCCGAGGCCCAGCGCTGCGCCAGCTTGCGCGCCGCATCGGCCCGCGCCGACCGGTTGCCATCCCAACGCTGCAGGCGCTGCAGCAGGTCCTCGCCGCGGCCGCCCAGCCCGCGTTCCTGTGCCAGCAGGACGAGCTTCGCCGTGGCGAGGGCCTGCCCCGCCCCGGCCCCGTAGAGGACTGCCGCCGCCCCTGACGGGTCGAGCGGCAGGCTGGCAATTCGTTTGCCGGACGGGGTTATCGCGCCGCTCGCATCCAACGCGCCGAGTGCCTGCAAGCGCGCCCGGGCCGATGCCAGCGATGCCTCCGGCGGCGGATCGAGCCAGCGAAGCTCCCCTGCATCCACCGTTCCCCACGACGCCAGCGTCAGCGCCAGCGGCGCGAGGTCCACCGTCTCGATCTCCGGCGGGTCGAATTCCGGGCGACCGCGATGCGCCGCCTCGTTCCACAGGCGATAGGCGACGCCCGGCCCTTGCCGCGCGGCGCGTCCGGCGCGCTGGTCGGCGGAAGCGCGGCTGGCCGCCACCGTCACCAGATGCGCCGTGCCCGCGGCCCGGTCGAATTCCGCCCGGCGCGACAGGCCGCTGTCCACCACGACGCTGACTCCGTCCAGCGTGAGCGAGGTTTCCGCGATCGCCGTCGCCAGCACGATCCGGCGGCGCCCCTGCGCGTCGCGCGCGATGGCGCGGCGCTGGTCGGCGGGCAGGACCTGGCCATGTAGTGGCAGGACGGGCGTTTGCGGCAACCGGGCTTCCAGCCGCTCGCGCGTGCGCTCGATCTCGCCCACGCCGGGCAGGAAGGCCAGGATGTCCCCGCTCTCTTCCTTCCAGGCGGTCAGAATGGCGGATGCCATCGCATCCTCCAGCCGCGCGTCGGGCGAGGCGCCCAGCCAGGCGATGCGCAGATCGTGCGAACGACCTTCGCTTTCCACGACCGGCGCCCCTTCCCCCAGCAGGTCCGCGAAGCGCGCGCCGTCGATGGTGGCGGACATGACCACCACGCGCAGATGCTCGCGCAGCACGGCGCGGCTTTCCAGTGCGAGCGCGAGGCCCAGGTCGCTGTCGACATGGCGCTCGTGCGCCTCGTCGAACAGGACCGCGGACACGCCGTCCAGTTCGGGATCGGCCACGATGCGGTTGACGAAGATCGCTTCGGTCATGACCAGCACGCGCGTCCGGGCGGACTGGCGGCTGTCCATGCGAGTCACGTAACCGACCGTCTCGCCGGCCTTCTCGCCCAGCAATTGCGCCATCCGTTCGGCCGCCGCGCGGGCCGCGACCCGCCGCGGGCTGAGCAGGATCACTTGCCCGCTGCACCATTCCTCGCCCAGCAGCGCCGGCGCGACCATGGTCGTCTTGCCCGCGCCGGGCGGCGCGACCAGCACCGCCGCGCCGGTGTCGCGGAGCGCCGCCAGCAGGTCCGGCAGGACGTCCTCAATCGGCAGGCGGTCCATCAGCCCTCCCACCCGAAAACGTCTTCCACGCCCGCGCCGAACAGGCGCGCGATGCGGAAGGCCGTTTCCAGGCTGGGGGAATAGCGACCCTGCTCGATCGCGATGATCGTCTGGCGCGTCACGCCCACCGCCTCGCCCAGCGCCGCCTGGCTCATGGCCCCGTGCACATCGCGCAATTCGCGCACCCGGTTGGTGATCGGCGGGCGCTTGCCCATCAGATGGCGGTCCGGAAGAACACGATCTGCAGCGCGTATTCGGCCAGCGCCGACAGGATCAGCGCGCCGACGACCATGTGCGCCAGCAGCGTCCCGTCCGCGCCGGCGGCATAGAAGCCGACCGCAGTGATGACGCCCAGACCCAGCACCGTGCCCGACCAGTGCCCCGCCCGGTCGATCGCCATCCGTTCCCGCTCGTCCGCCGGTGCATTCGCCTCGCGCGGGGACGCGATGCCCAGCACCGTCTGCACCACGATCGACAGCACGATGACCGCGAGGACATAAGGGATCAGCGGCCCGATGAACGGCGCATCCGGCGCTCCGATGATCAGGTCGGCATAGAACAGGCCGGTCGCCAGCACGACGAACTCCATGACCCAAGCGGATTTTTCCCTGAACGACATACGCTTCACCCTTCACACGCCTGACTGTTAAATATCTTTAACATAGGCCCGATCGCGATGTCAAAGATTTTGGACATATACCCTGCGACAGGCATTGTTGGGGTCCCTCTTTTGCGGGGCCGGTGATATGAGCAATCGATGGCTAAGAAAAAGAATGTGTTGGTAGGAGGAGGGCTATTCGCCTTCGGTAACTTCCTTTGGGGGTTGTATTCACATTACACCACGGCGCGTGACTTGCCTGACGATGTTGGAAGACTTCGCGAAATGCTGGCAGAGCCCACCCCCGAACTTCCTTGGATATTAGCCCTCGTTGGGGTTGGCTTCGTTTTATGGGTTTGGATGCGATGGTCATCTGACGATGACGACGATGATAATGGAGATGGCAGGATGTCCACCAAAGGTAACAATTCACCAGTCAACCAAGGCGGCAATCAAATCAACGCCGACAACAATTCGGGAGATATTCGGATTACTATTCAAGAGGATACCAGCATCCGGCCCGTTTCAAAGGGTTTGGTAGCCAGCACAGGCGGAATCATTATCGCGGATGGAGCAAAGATCGATGGATTCGACGTTGCGGCTGAGGCGACCTCTGGAGGTTCAATAAGCACCAAGGGAGCGATCATTCGGGGAAAAGGTGAAAAAGGAGCGTCGGATGGGAATGGAAGCTGAATCACACCGTCTTTTGAAGGCGATGGTTGGTCGATAATCCAAGCGCTACCCCTTCGCCTTTCGTCGGTAGGGCACTATAAGGGGGGCATGCGGGAGACACTGGAAATCGTTCTGGCCATCACCACCGGCATCCTGTTCAGCGGGGCGCTGGTCGGACTGGTGATCCTGAGCATCTGCGCGGTTTCGGCCGGCGGGTTCTGGTGGCTCTGGTCCCGGCGCACGCGGCGCGGGGGTGGTTCGCCGGGCGAACGCTGAGGCGTCAGTAGCCGCGCGAAACCGCGAACTGCGCGGCTTCGGCCATCGCCTGCCGCGCACCGGAGTCCGGGAATATCGAAATCGCGTCTATCGCCCGTTCCGCGAAATGCCGTGCGCGTTCGCGGGTGGCGGCGAGCGCGCCGTGCTTGTTGATGAGCGCGGTGGCGCGCGACAGGTCCCCGTCGCCTGCCTTGCGGCCGGCGATCGCATCGCGCCAGAAAGCCCGCTCCGGCTCGTCTCCGCGGGCATAGGCGAGGATCACCGGCAGGGTCATCTTGCCTTCGCGGAAATCGTCCCCGCGCGCCTTGCCCATCTCGCTCGCTTCGGAATCGTAGTCGATCGCGTCGTCCACCAGCTGGAAGGCGACGCCGAGATTGCGGCCGTATTCGTCCAGCGCCTGCTCCTGCCGCTCGTCGCATTCGGCGACCACGGCGGCGATCCGGCTGGCGGCCGCGAACAGCGCCGCGGTCTTCGCCTGGATGATGTTGAGATAGCGTTCCTCGCTCGTCTCGATCTGGCGCTGCGCGGTCAGCTGGCTGACCTCGCCTTCGGCGATGATGGCGCTGGCGCTGGAGAGGATCTTGAGCACGCGCAGCGATCCGTCCTCGGTCATCAGTTCGAACGCGCGGCTGAACAGGAAATCGCCGACCAGCACCGTGGCCGGATTGCCGAAGATGATGTTGGCCGCGGCCTTCCCGCGGCGCAGTTCGCTACCGTCGACCACGTCGTCATGCAGCAGCGTGGCGGTGTGGATGAATTCGACCGCCGCGGCGAGCTTGTGGTGGCGCGTGCCGTTGTATCCGACGAGCTCCGCCCCGGCGAGCGTGAGCATCGGGCGCAGCCGCTTGCCGCCGCCCGCGATCAGGTGTCCGGCGAGCGAGGGGATGAGCGGGATCTCGCTCTGCATCCGGTCGAGGATCACCGCGTTCACGGCATTCATCCCCTGCGCGGTAAGCGCCATCATGGGATCGAGCGTCGGCCGGGACCGCGGCATGGGGACGATTTCAGCTGTCATCGGGCAAACGCCATGAAAGCCGCAGGGGTGCTTGGCAAGCGTGGAAGTCTTGCAAAGCGCGTGATAACGTTCGCGTCATGGACAACACGCCCTCGCCCGGCTCGCAATCGCCGGATCCGCAACTGGCCGCCTTCCGGCGCAGCATCGACAATATCGACGCGGCGCTGATCCATATCCTGGCGGAGCGGTTTCGCATCACGCAGGCGGTGGGCGAATACAAGGCCGCGAACGGGATGCCGCCGGCCGATCCGGGCCGCGAACAGGCGCAGATCGGGCGCCTGCGCACGCTGGCGGAACAGGCGCAGTTGGATCCTGAGTTCAGCGAGAAGTTCCTGCGTTTCGTCATCGACGAGGTGATCCGCCACCACGAGCAAGCTCGCGGCGGCGGACCGGATTAGGGCAGGACGTCCGACCTAGTCGTCGCGGCGCGAACGGCGGCGTTCGCGCCGGTCTTCCCGGCGGTCACGGCGCCATTCGCGCGCGTCCTCGCGACGTTCGCGGCGATATTCGCGCCGGTCCTCCCGGAGATCGCGCCGGTACTCGCGACGATCGCGATTGTTGTAGCGGCGCTGGTCGCGATAGTCGCGGCGGTCGCCCCGGCGGTAGTAATCCCAGTTGGCCCGGCGCTCACCGCGATATGTGCGGAACCGGTTTTCCCAGTAGATGCGGGTCCGGTCGTTCCAGCGATACCGCTCGCCGCCGGGCGCATAGACGTAGTAGCCGGTGCCGGGATAATAGTACCCGTTGTACCAGCCGTAATAGCTCGACGGGCTGTCGTAATAGACGTCGTTGTATCCGTAGTCCGAATACCCGTAGCCGTAGCCATACCCGTCGTCGTAGTGCGAACACGCCCCGAGACCGAGCGTCGCTGCGGCGAGCGCGGCGATCTTCATGAATTTTGCTGACATTCCATCTCTCCGATATCGTATTCCCACCGTTTACCAAATGGTCGGGAACCTTCGGAGTTCCTACGCCGTGCGCGGCAGGCTGAGCCGGACCAGCAGGCCGCCCAGGTCCTCGCTTTCATCGAGCGTCACGCCCCCGCCGTAGATCTCCGCCACGTCGCGCACGATCGCAAGGCCAAGGCCGGTGCCGGGCTTGCCGGTGTCCAGCCGCGCGCCGCGGTCGAACAGTTCCTCGCGCTTTTCGTCCGGGATGCCCATGCCGTCATCCTCGATCCAGATGACGCATTGTTCCGCTTCCGGTTCGGCATCGACGGTCACGAAGACGCTGCCGCCGCCATATTTGGCTGCGTTCTCGATCAGGTTGCCGAGGATCTCGTCGAGGTCCTGCCGCTCTATCGCGACTTCGGCCTTGCGGTTGCCGTCGAGGTCGAAGCGCACGTCGGGATAGAGCCGCTCGATCGCGCGCTGGACCGCGTCCGCGCTGCTGCACACCACGGTGCGCGCATGGCCGACCGCGCGGCGGCCCACGGCGCGGGCCCGGGCGAGGTGGTGATCGACATGGCGACGCATCGTGCCCGCCTCTCGAATCACGGTATCGGCCAGGTCGGGCGCGCGGGCGGTGGCGGCATTGTTTACCACGGTCAGCGGGGTCTTGAGCGCATGGGCCAAATTGCCCGCATGGGTGCGCGCTTCCTCCGCCTGGCGTTCCGAGTGGGCGAGCAGCGCGTTCAGTTCGAGCACCAGCGGCTGCACTTCCAGCGGCAGCGGCTCGGATACGCGGCGCGATCCGGTCTGGCGGACCTGCTGGATCGCGGCGCGGATGCGGCGCAGGGGCCTGAGGCCGTACCAGCTCTGAAGCGCGGCCATCACGATCAGCCCGCCCGCCAGCGCGGCGAAGCTCCAGATCAGGATCGCGCGGATCTGCGCGATCTGTTCGTCCAGCTGTTCGCGCTCGATCGCGACCGCGAAGGTGAACCTGTCCTCGCCCATCGGCAGCAGCAGGGACCGCTCGGCCACGCGCAGCGGCTCGTCCTCGAACTGGTCGTTGTCGTAATAGACCGAGTCCGAATTGGCCGGGTCCGCGCGCACTTCCAGTTGCTGGTCCCACAGGCTGCGGCTGGGCAGCACGCCGTCGGGGCCGCCGCTGATCTGCCAGTAGGCGCCGCTGTTGGGTTCGAAGAAACGCTGGTCGGGCAGTTCGCGATAGAGCCGCACTTCCCCGTCCGGCCCGACTTCGGCGGCGGAGATCAGCGCGTTGAGGATATATTCGAGCTGCTCGTCGAAATTGCGCTCGACCAGGTTGGTCAGCGTCCGGTCCAGCGCGAAGCCGCCGCTCACCAGCAGGAGCGTGATCCAGATCGTCGCGATCGCCATCATCCGGCGCGAGAGCGAGCCGGTATTGCTGGCCGGAATTACCGAGTCATCGAGTTCCGCGCGCCGCGTGGCCTCTTCCACGCCGCGCGGCGTGGTCGGGATTGCGGCGCGGTCCATGCATTACGCCCGCGGCTGTTCGGCCGGATCGTCCAGGCTGTATCCGAGGCCGCGAATGGTGGTGATGACGTCCGCGCCCAGCTTCTTGCGAATGCGGGTCACGAACACTTCGATCGTGTTGGAATCGCGATCGAAGTCCTGGTCGTAGATGTGCTCGATCAGTTCGGTGCGGCTGACGACCTTGCCCTTGTGGTGCATGAGGTAGCTCAGCAGCTTGTATTCCTGCGCGGTCAGCTTGACCGGCTCGCCCTTCAGCGTGACGCGGCCCGAGCGCGTATCGAGGCGCACGTCGCCCGCGGTCAGTTCGCTGGACGTGTTGCCGGACGCGCGGCGGATCAGGGCGCGAAGGCGCGCGATCAGTTCCTCGGTCTGGAAGGGCTTGGCGAGATAGTCGTCCGCGCCCGCATCCAGCCCAGCGACCTTGTCGCTCCAGCTGTCGCGCGCGGTCAGCACCAGCACCGGGAACTTGCGGCCTTCCTTGCGCCACATGCCCAGCACGGTCAGCCCGTCGATTTCCGGCAGGCCGAGATCGAGGATCACGGCGTCGTACTCCTCGGTGCTGCCCAGGAAGTGCCCGTCCTCGCCATCGGTGGACAGGTCCACCGCGTAACCGTTCTGTTCGAGAGTCGATTTGAGCTGCGCCCCAAGGGTCGGCTCGTCCTCGACGATCAGAATGCGCATGCTGCTGTTATCCCCTGCAAGTCGTGCCTCGATTTCGCCCGCGTTCCCTGCGCGTTTCGGAGGGTTGCGTCAACTCGCCAGCGGATCAGTCCACCCGGCGCAGCACCCGCCCGGTCTGGGCGTGGACATCGACGTAGAACACCCGGTCCTTGCGCACGAACTTGAAGCGATAGCCCGGTACCGAGGAATCGTAATCGAACCCCAGATACTCGATGCACCGGCCGTCCTTGCTGGTCTGTCCGCGACGGCAGATCGGCAGGCTGAGGCTGCGGAATGCGCGGTTCTGCAATTCGCTGACGCGCATCTCGTTGCCGGCGCGCATCTCGCGCCGTGCCTCGGCCTGCTCGCCGTTCAGCGGCTGGGCCGCCACGGGAAGCGAGAGCGAGGCCGCGACAATCGCGGCGGCGGAAACGAGGGCGGCTTTCATCGACATGACCAGTCATGCCTATCGGCCGCCCGTTGAACAACCTCTGAATTCGGCGGGACCGCTTCGTTCAGGTTTCCCGGCCCTTTCCTTACCGGGTCATCTCGTAGGTGACGTTCAGGGTCACGCTGCTGCCGACGAGTCCCGGCTGGACCGGGGTGGAAGCCTGTTCGGCAACATCCATCGTTGCAGCCCGGCGCATCAGCGGCTGCGGACCGCTTGACTGCATGTTCTCGCTGACTTCCAAAAGGCGGACATTGCCGTAGCCGGCAGTGCGGGCGTAGCCGCGCGCCATTTCGAGCGCGCGCTGCATCGCCGTCTCGCGTGCCTGCGCCTTGGCCGCGCTGTCGTCTTCGACCGAGAAGTCAGGGCCGCCAAGGTCCGTGGCGCCCGCCGCAACCAGCGCATCCAGCACCGGGCCGGTGCGCTGCACGTCATCCAGTTCCACGCTCACGCGATTGGACACGGTGTAGCCGCGGAAGACCTGCCGCTGGGTGCCCTGGTTGTAATCGTACCGCGCGCTCAGATTGATGCCGGTCGTCTGGATGTCCTCGTCCGCGATGCCCAGCGCCTTGATCTGGTCGATCACGCGGGTCATCTGGTTGGCGTTCTGCTGCATCGCCTCCACGGCGGTGCGGGCTTCGGTCGTGACGCCGGCGCTGATCGTCACCGTGTCGGGCTCGCCTTCCACGGTTTCGGTCACCGACAGGCGGACGATCGGGCCGTCGCTGTCAACCATGACATCGGCAGATGCAGGCGCGGCCAGCACCATGGCGGATGCGGCAGCGGAAAGAATCAGCGTGTTACGCAGCATGTGAAGTCTCCTTTATGGACAGGCAGGCTGTCCCTCGCGCCCTTACGCGCGGCTGAACTGGCAGGTTCCCGCATCGCGCTTGCCGCGCGACCGCACGGCGGTCTAAGCACGCGGGCGAAAAGGGGATTTTTCCATGAACATCGTGCGCGCCTTGCTTCCCGTACTGGTCGGCCTGTGGGCGGTACCCGCAGCCGCGCAGGAGATGGTGCCCGTGCCCGACAGCGCGCCGGGCGAAGCCGAAGGGCCTTACGAAACGCTGATCGTGCGCGGCGCCACGATGATCGAAGGATCCGGCGCCCCGCCCGAAGGCCCGGTGGACATCGTGGTCGAAGGCAACCGCATCGCCCGGATCGCGCGCGGCGGTGCGAGTGCGAGCGAGATTGCCGGTGCGGGCCGGGTGATCGAGGCGGAAGGCATGTACGTGATGCCCGGCTTCGTGGACGTACACGGCCACAATGGCGATCCCGGCAAGGCTGCCGATCCGTCCTACGGTTACAAGCTGTGGCTGGCGCATGGCGTGACCAGCGTGCGCGGCGTGTCCTTCTATTTCGGACCGGGGCCCGACCTGTCCGACGCTCGGCGCAGCGCCGCCAACCAGATCACCGCGCCGCGCCTGTTCCCCTATGCCGCCTTCGGCGACAAGTGGGACCGCCCCTACCCCGCCACGCCCGAGGCCGCGCGCGAGTGGGTCCGCTGGGCCAAGGGCCAGGGATACTGGGGCGTCAAGTTCTTCAATTCCGAAAGCCCGGACGTGCTCGAAGCCGCGCTCGACGAGGCGGACAAGCAGCAGTTCGGCTCCGTCGCGCATCTGGGCCAGCGCGGCGTCGCGGAAGTCAATGCGCGCACCGCGATCTCTCTGGGCCTCGACGGGGTGACTCACTTCTACGGCCATTTCGAAAGCCTGCTGGCGGACGGGCAGGTCCCGCAATATCCGGCGGACTACAACTACATGGACGAGCAGGACCGGTTCGCCTGGGTCGCGCGGCTGGCCGACCAGATCGTGGAGCCGGGCAGCGAGAAGTGGGACGATTACGTCGATTTCCTGATCGACAGCGAAGTGACGCTGAGCCCCACTTTCAACATCTATTCCGCCAGCCGCGACGTGATGCGCGCCCGCACGGCCGAGTGGCACGACCGCTACACCATCCCCAGCCTGATGGACTTCTACGCGCCCTCGCTCACCAATCACGGCAGCTATTACCATGACTGGACGAGCGAGGACGAAATTGCCTGGCGGGCGTTCTATTCGCCGTGGATGCAGCTGATGAAGGAATTCCACGACCGCGGGGGCCGGATCACGGCCGGGTCCGATCCGGGCTACATCTACCAGACCTGGGGCTTCGCCTATATCGGGGAACTGGAAATGCTGCGCGAGGCGGGGCTTAACCCGCTGGAAGTGATCCGCGCCGCAACGCTGAACGGCGCGCGCGAGATCTACGAGGCGCGCGGCGAGGAACCGCCCTTCGGCACGATCCGCGCGGGCAAGCTGGCCGACCTGGTGATCGTGCCGGCCAACCCGCTGGACAACCTCAAGGTCCTCTACGGCACCGGCCACACCCGGCTGGACCGGGAAACGAACATGCTGGAAACCGTCGGCGGCATCCGCTGGACCATCAAGGACGGCGTCGTCTACGACGTGCCGGTCCTGCTCGAAAACGTGGCCCGGATGGTGGAGGAGCAGAAGGCGCAGCGCTGACGCCCTTGCCGCGCCGCGGGCCAGCGCATACGTGCGCATCCGATGGCGCAACCTCCGATACTCAGTTTGGAAAACCTGGCCCTGCAACAGGGCGGCAAATGGCTGTTCGGCGATGCCGATGGCGGTTCGCTGGACCTGCATGTCGGCCCGCGTGACCGGCTGGCGCTGATCGGGCGCAACGGCGCGGGCAAGACCACGCTGTTCCGCCTGATCGACGACCGGATCGAGGCCGATCGCGGCATCCGCAAGGTGAAGCCCAACACTCGCATCGTGGTGCTGGAGCAGGAGCCCGATTTCTCCGGTTTCGAGACGCTGATGGATTTCGCACTCGCCGGCGACCACGCGCCTGCAGAACACGAGATCGAGGCGATCGCGGGCCAGCTGGGCATCGACATGGCGACGCCGTGCAAGGGCGCGAGCGGCGGCGAACGGCGCCGGGCGGCCATCGCCCGCGCGCTGGCGCAGGATCCCGACCTGCTGCTGATGGACGAGCCGACCAACCACCTGGACCTTGCCGCGATCGACTGGCTGGAAAGCTGGCTGGACCGATACAAGGGCGCCTTCATCGTTATCAGCCACGACCGCACCTTCCTGAAGCGGCTGACCCGTGCGACCATCTGGCTCGATCGCGGGACGCTGCGGCGCAAGGAAGTCGGCTTCGGCGGCTACGAGGCATGGGAAGAGGAAGTCTATGCCGAGGAAGCGCGCGCGGCGGAGCGGCTGGACGCGAAGCTGAAGATAGAGGCGCACTGGCTGGAACGCGGCGTGACCGCGCGGCGCAAGCGCAACCAGGGCCGGCTGGAAAAGCTCTGGGAAATGCGCGCCCAGCGCGCCGCGATGATTTCCCCCAAGGGCGCGGCCAAGCTGGGCCTGGCGACGGAGGAGGACTTCAAGAGCAAGTCGGTGATCGTCGCGGAGAACGTGTCCAAGTCCTACGGCGATCGCAGGATCATCCGGGACTTCACGCTGCGCATCCAGCGCGGCGACCGGATCGGCGTGGTCGGATCGAACGGCGCAGGCAAGACCACGCTGCTCAAGCTGCTGACGGGCGAGATCGCGCCGGACGAAGGCTCGGTCGATATTTCGAAGAAGCTGACCGGCGTGATGATCGACCAGCAGCGCAGCCTGATGGAGCCTGACCGGACCGTGCGCCAGATCATCGCAGAAGGCGGCGACTGGATCGACGTGCGCGGCAACCGCAAGCACGTGCAAGGGTACCTCAAGGAATTCCTGTTCGACCCGAAGATCGTCGATACCAAGGTCGGCATCCTGTCGGGCGGCGAGCGCAGCCGGTTGCTGCTGGCGCGCGAATTCGCCCGCAAGTCCAACCTGCTGGTGCTGGACGAGCCGACCAACGACCTCGACCTGGAAACGCTGGACCTGCTGCAGGAGGTCATCGCCGATTATGAGGGCACGGTGCTCATCGTCAGCCACGACCGCGACTTCCTCGACAAGACGGTGACCGTCACGCTCGGCCTCGACGGCAGCGGCTTCGTGGACATCGTCGCGGGCGGGTACGAGGACTGGATCGCCAAGCGCGAGGAACGGCCCGGCGGCAAGGCATCGGCCAAGAACGCCGGCGCGACCCCTCCGCCCCCTTCCCCGCCGCCGCGCTCCAACCCGGACAAGCTATCCTACAAGGACCAGCGCGACTACGAGCTGTTGCCGGCGCGGATCGAACAGCTGGAAGGCGCGATCGCGAAGGGCGAGGCGATCCTGGCCGATCCCGACCTCTACACCGCCGATCCGCAGAAATTCGCGACCATTTCCAAGGGTATCGAGAACGCAAGGGCGGAAAAGGACGCGGCCGAGGAACGCTGGCTGGAACTGGCCGAACGCGTAGAGGCGTGACTCTCCGGGAGGAGATCGCCGCCTGCCGCGTGTGCGAAGCGTACCTGCCCGAAGGCGCGCGCCCGGTGGTGCAGTTTTCCGGCACCGCGCGGCTGCTGATCGTCGGACAGGCGCCGGGCTCGAAAGTCCACCGGACCGGCATCCCGTGGGACGATGCGAGCGGGGACCGGCTGCGCGAATGGACCGGGCTCACCAAGGACCAGATGTACGATCCGGCGCGCGTGGCGCTGGTGCCTATGGGCTTCTGCTATCCCGGCAAGGCCAGTGGCGGGGACAAGCCGCCGCGCCGCGAATGCGCGCCCATGTGGCACGACCGGGTGCTGGACGAGTTGCCGGACGATCGCCTGACCCTGCTGGTCGGCACGTACGCACAAGGCCACTACCTGCCCGCGATGCGCAAGCTGCCGATGACGGAGCGCGTGCGCCGGTTCCGCGAGACGCTGCCCCAATTCCTGCCCCTGCCCCATCCCGCCTGGCGCAGCACGATCTGGATGCGCAACAATCCGTGGTTCGCGGACGAGGTGCTGCCCGAACTCAAGCACCGCGTGGCGCAGGTGGTGGACGGGTCAGGTTGACACAGTTGACACAGTCCAAGGCGCCGACACGGGGTCACGAAATCCGGTAGAAATCCGCAACCCGCTCAAGCGCGATGCGCAGCACCAGCTTGCCGCTGCGCGCGGGCCAGCGCAGCGCCTTTTCCGCGTCGGGCAAGGCCTCGCACGCGCAGACCACGCGCCACAATATGTCGGCAAGGCCGCTGCCTGCCTCCGCCAGCGCCCCGTCGAACCGGTCGCGCGCCGCGATCTGGCGTTCGCCCGGCGTCAGGTCCGCACCCCCGCCATCGACCCGCACCGGGTCCCAACGCATCGTCACCCGCGGGGCCAGTTGCGCGCGTTCGTAATCGGCGCGCAACCGCTCGCCCGCATCGAACAACCGGTCGTCCAGATGCCCGCGCGCGTGCAGCCATCCGAGCGGCGATTCCGCGATATTGACCGTGGCGGTCCGCCGCTTGCCCCGCACGCCGCCGCGCCGGCGCGGACCCTCGGATGTCAGTTCCCGTTCGACCAGTTCGCGCTTCAATCGCCGTCCTTTCCGTTGCAGGAAGCGGCCTTGCCAAAACCGCATGGATGTAGGACAGCGAAAAAACCAAAGCGGTTAGGCCATCGGGCCGGGAAAGGGTGCGGGCGTGATCAACCGGATACGCGATATTCGAAAGGCCAAGGGCTGGACCCTCTCGCAACTGGCGGAAGCCTGCGACCCGCCGACGACGGCGCAGACGATCGGCCGGCTGGAAACGGGAATGCGCAACCTGTCCATCAAGTGGATGGACCGGATCGGGGCGGCGCTGGACGTCGATCCCGAAAGCTTGGTGCGATCCGAGAAAAGCGAGCGTCCGCGCCTCGTCGCCCGGCTGACCGCCGCCGGCGCCGAAGCGCTGGAAACGCCCGCCGAAGCAGTGATGCCGACCGATACCGGCGGCCAGAGTCCGCTGATCGTCCTCGCTGTGGAAGCGGGCATGGGCGAATACCGCCCGGGCGACCGGCTCTGGCTGCGGCAGGTCGATCTGCAGGACGCGAGCCGCGCGATCAATCGCGACGTACTGGTCCCGCGCAAGGGCGGGCGGTTCGCTTTCGGACGGCTGATCGACCGCCGCGACACGCTGGTCGGCATCCTGCCGCCGGGCCATGGCGAGAAGCAGCAGGTGGTCGACAATCCGCCCTGGATCGCGGTGGCGGAAATGCTGGTGCGGCCGCTCTGACCGGCCACGCAGGCAAGGCTTAGCCGCGATGAAACGCGCCCTCGTCCTCAGCACGCTCTATCCCAACGCGCACGCGCCCCGTTTCGGGACCTTCGTCGCCCGCTCGATGGAAGCGGTCGCGGCCTGCGGCGACTGGGACGTGACGCTGTTCAACCCGATCGGCATCCCGCCGATCGTCTTCGGACGCTATCGCCCGCTGGCAGAGGCCGCGGTGGACGGCGTGGAAGGGGGTGTGGACATCCACCGCCCGACCTTCACCCTGATCCCGCGCGTGGGCGTGGCATCGAACGCGCGCCGCATCGCGCAGGCCGTCCTCCCCCTCGCCCGGGCCATGCACCGCGACCGGCCGTTCGACGTGGTCGACGCGCAATTCTTCTTCCCCGAAGGTCCGGCAGCGGCGCAGATCGCCGACGCGCTCGGCCTCCCGTTCACGATCCTGGGGCGCGGGTCCGACATCACCTATTGGGGCACGCGCGATTTCGCGCGCGAACAGATGCTCTATGCCGCTGCCCGCGCGGACGGATTGATGGCGGTGTCCGAGGCGCTCCGGCGCGATATGGCCGGTCTGGGCATGGACGGCGGAAAGATCGGCATCCGCTACACCGGCCTCGACCGCGACCGGTTCCGTCCGCTCGGCCATACCGGCCTGCGCACCACCCTGGCCCAGTCGCTGGGCGTCGACCTGCCCAGGGGTGCCCCGCTGTTCGCGACGGTCGGATCGCTGGATGCGAACAAGGGGCAGGCGCTGGTGGTCGAGGCGCTGGAGACGATCCGCGAAGCCCGCCTGCTGCTGGTCGGCAAGGGGCCGGACGAGGATTCGCTACGCCGCCTCGCAAAGGAACGCGGCGTTGCCGAGCGGGTGCATGTGCTGGGGACGGTCGATCACGATTTGTTGCCGGTCATCCTGTCCGCCGCCGATGCGATGGTCCTGCCTTCCGCGCGCGAAGGGCTGGCCAATGCCTGGATAGAGGCGCTCGCCTGCGGCACGCCGCTGGTCATCTGCGACGCGGGCGGCGCACGCGAAATCGTGACCACGCGCGATGCGGGCCTGATTGTGGAGCGGCGGGTGGATGCGATCGCGGACGGGATGCGCGCGATCCTGGCCGATCCCGTTCCGGCGGAACGGGTGGCGGCGACGGTCGAGAGGTTCAGCTGGGAAGCGACCGCCGGGACGGTGGCCAGCCACTGGGAGCGGCTGACCACCCGTCGCGGGGTAAGCAGCTAGATCCGGTTCGCCTCGCGTGCGATCCGTTCCTGCTTGTCGGCCACCGATTCCTGCGGGATGAAGCTGTCCGAATTGACGCCCATCCAGATCAGCATCGGCGCGGCCATGTAGACCGAGCTATAGGTACCAACCACGAGACCGAGGAAGATCGCGGCCGTCAGGCCGAACAGGCTTTCCGGGCCAAAAATCAGCAGCGGGATCAGGGCCAGCGCCAGGGTCAGCGACGTCATCACGGTACGCGCCAGCGTCTCGTTCACCGACAGGTCCAGCAGTTCGGGCAGCGGCATCTTGCGATACTTCTTCAGGTTTTCCCTGATGCGGTCGTAGACCACGATCGTATCGTTCAGCGAATAGCCGATGATCGCCAGGATGGCCGCGATGATCTGGAGGCTGAATTCCAGCTGGAACAGCGCGAACATACCCAGCGCCAGCGACACGTCGTGGAACAACGCGAACAGCGCGCCGACCCCGAACTGCCATTCGAACCGGACCCAGATGTAGAGCGCCACCGCGACCATGGCCGCGATCAGTGCGAGCACGGCGTCGTTGCGGAATTCGCCCGACACCTTGCCCGAAACCGAGTCCACCCCGTCGATACGGACGTCGGGATGGTTCTCGCGCATGACCTCGGTGATCTGCTCGGTCATCTGGTTGGCGAATTCGGGATTGCCTTCCGCTTCGGGCGGCAGCTTCACGCGGATCGAGACCTGGTTGTCCTCGCCGAAGCGCTGGATGACCGGATCGCTGACCGTCTCGAGCTGGCTGACGTTCTGGCGCAATTCGGAAATCGGGGCCTGCGCCTCTCCGACGAAGGTCGCCCGGATTTCCTGGCCGCCGGCGAAATCGACGCCGTAATTGAGGCCGTTCTGCCAGACGAGGAACCAGCTGGCCGCGATGATCAGGCAGCTGAAGATGTAGAACGGAGTCGCCCAGCGCAGGAACTTGATGTTCGTATCGTCGGGGACGAGCTTAAGCAGTTTCATGTCTCTCGCCTCCTACAGCACGATGTCGGTGGGCCGGGCCTTGCGCAGCCATCCGGCGACCCACATGCGGGTCAGGAAGACCGCGGTGAAGACGCTGGTGGCAAGGCCGACGATAAGCACGATCGCGAAGCCGCGCACCGGCCCCGAACCGAAGCCCAGCAACAGGGCGCCTGCGATGAAATTGGTGATGTTGGCGTCGTAAATCGCGCGGCTGGCTTCCTTGTAGCCTGTTTCCACCGCGGCGATCACGCGTCGCCCGCGTTTTCGCTCCTCGCGTATTCGCTCGTTGATGAGCACGTTCGCGTCGACCGCCGCGCCGATGGTCAGCACGAACCCGGCGAGGCCCGGCAGGGTCAGCGTGGAATTCATGATCGCCATGATCCCCAGGATCATCGCCACGTTGAACACGAGTGCCGCCGTGGCATAGACCCCGAACCGGCCGTAGGACGCGATCATCAGCGCGATGACCGCGACCGAGCCGATCAGGATCGCCAGCATGCCCTTGCGGATCGAGTCGGCGCCGAGGTCCGGGCCGACGGTGCGTTCTTCCACGATCGCCAGGTCGACCGGGAGCGAACCCGATTCGAGCTGGATCGCGAGATTGCTCGCCTCTTCGGTGGAAAAACCGTTCTGGCCGCCGGAAATGCGCGCCGATCCGCCGATGATGGCGGATTCGAAGACGGGCGCGGAAATGACCTGGTCGTCGAGGATAATCGCGAACTGGCGGCCGATATTCTCGGAGCTCAGCTTGGCGAAGCGGCGGCCGCCTTCTCCGTCGAACTCGATATTGACGACGGCTTCGTTGGTTTCCGGGTCGAAGCCGAGATCGGCCCCGATCAGGTTCTCGCCGCTGATCCCGCCGAGGCGCCGCACGGCGATCTGGCCGCCGGGCTGCTCACTGCCTTCGGCGAAGGGGAATATCTCGCTGCCCGGAGGGGCGATGCCCGCCTGCACTTCGGTCGGCAACGCTTCGTAATCGACCAGCTTGAATTCGAGCTGCGCGGTCTGCCCCAGCAGTTCCTTGAGCGCTTCGGGGTCTTCGAGACCCGGGACCTGCACCACGATGCGGTCGTCGCCCTGGCGGATGATGGTCGGCTCGCGCGTGCCGAGAAGGTCGATGCGCTTGCGCACGACTTCGGTGGCGCTTTCCATCGCGCTGGAGACGGCCTGGTCGGCACCCTGCGCGGTCTGCGTCAGGACGAAGCGCGTCTGGTCGACCACTTCGAGGTCCCACTCGCGCACGGTGCCGGTGCCGTTGATGATCGGCAGCAGTTCCTCGCGCGCGCGGTCGACGTCGGACACGTCCTGCACCATGAAGCTGAGCCGTCCGCCGCGGGTCGACACGTCGCCGATGTTGATGCGTGGGTCGGCGTTGCGCATCGCGTTGCGGACCGATTCCTCCATGTTCTCCAGCCGCGTCGCCGCGACCTGGGAAGGATCGGCCTCGAGCAGGATGTGGCTGCCGCCCGCAAGGTCCAGACCGAGATTGACGGTCGGGTTCGGCAGCGCGTCGGGCCACCGGATGTGACCCTGACCGAAAATGGTGGGGAGCGCCGCGAGGGCGAAGAACAGCGTGACGCCCCACAGGAGGAGCTTACGCCAGAGCGGAAATTCGAGCATCGTTGCGCGCCTTCCCGGTCAATCGTTCGCGGCAGTGCCGGTCGGCGGGATGATGTCGCCGATGGTCGACTTCACCGCCTTGACCCGGATGCCCTGCGCCAATTCGAGATCGGCGTAATCGTCATCCACCTTGACCACCTTCGCGACCAGGCCGCCGGCAGTGACGACCTTGTCGCCCTTCTTGATGGACGCGATCTTTTCCCGGTGCTGCTTCTGCGCGCGCATTTGCGGGCGGATGAGAAGGAACCAGAAAACCGCGAAAATTCCGACCCATGGCAGGATCTGGAGCCAGAACGGGGGTGCTTCGGCGGATGCCGCGGCGGCAAGCAATTCGATCATGTGTGACCTGTCTTAGAAATATGTATGTGCCGGAGCGACAGGAGTTCGCCCCCTCCGCTGGCTCAGGTGGGCGCGCCTAGCAGTATTGCAAGGACAGGGCAACGCGGCTGCGATGGCGGGTTGCGTTGCACAAAACCCAAAACTATAGCGCCCCCTTCCACTGGTCTCGGGAAGTAGCGCAGCCTGGTAGCGCATCACACTGGGGGTGTGGGGGTCGCAGGTTCGAATCCTGTCTTCCCGACCAGTGGTTTTTCACCCCCGCTTTCGGCCATTCTCCGGTTTGCACACCGCGCTCGCGCTTCGTAAGCGTGCGGGCAAGGAGAACGCCCGATGTCCGATACCACCCCTTCCCCTGCCAACGGTCCAGCGCTCGAACAGGCCGCCCGGTCCTGGCTGTTCGCGCCGGCGGACAGCACGAAGAAGATGACCAAGGCCGCCGATGGCGAGGCCGACATCGTGTTGCTGGACCTGGAAGATTCGGTGGCGCCCGCGAACAAGGAAAGCGCGCGAGACAACGTGCGTGACTTCCTTAAGGACCGCGCGGATCGCCGGCGCCTGTGGGTCCGTGTGAACCCGCTGGACGGTGAATGGACCGTGGCAGACCTTGCCGCGATCATGCCCTCCGCGCCGGGCGGGATACTCCTGCCCAAGGCACGCGGGCCCGCCGACGTCGCGACGCTGGACAATTACCTGACCGCATTCGAGGCCGCGAACGGGCTGGACATCGGGTCCACCCGCGTCGCCGCGCTGGTGACGGAAACCCCCGCATCCATGTTCACCACCGGCGATTACGCCGGCAGTCCGCGGCTCGCCGCGATGAGCTGGGGCGCGGAAGACCTGTCCTCGGCACTCGGCGCGCAGGAGCAATGGAAGCCCGACGGTAGCTACGCCCACCCCTACGAGATGGCACGCACGCTGTGCCTGTATGGCGCGGCGGCGGCAGGTGTCGCCCCGATCGAGACGATCCAGGCGGACTTCCGCGACCTCGAGGGCTTGCGCGACCGTGCCCGGCGCGTGCGCAAGGCCGGTTTTCGCGGGATGCTCGCGATCCACCCGGCGCAGGTTCCGGTCATCAACGAGGCCTTCACACCCAGCGAGGAGGAACTGGCCCATGCCCGGGCGGTGGTGGACGCCTTCGCCGCCAGTCCGGGTGCCGGCACGGTCGGGCTGGACGGGCAGATGATCGACCGCCCGCACCTCGCGCTGGCACAGGCTCTGCTGGCGGGTGCGGCACCCGAAAAATAGGCTGTCCTACACGAACCGATATGGTTATCTGATTCGGCTCCCACCATTCGCAAGGTCAAGGAGCCGTCCCATGCCACTCGTCGAATCGCTCATCGGTCCGGTCGCATCGCTGATCGACAAGATCATCCCCGACAAGGAAGCGCGCGCCAAGGCCAAGCTCGAACTGCTGCGGCTGGAAGGCACGCAGGAGATGCGCGAGATCGAAGCGCGCCTGTCCGCCATCGTGGCCGAAGCCAATTCGCGCGATCCTTGGACCAGCCGCGCCCGGCCGAGCTTCCTCTATGTCATGTACGTGCTGCTGCTGTTTGCCCTGCCGATGGGCATCCTCGCCGCGTTCCACCCTGACATCGCCCGCGACATCGGCACGGGCATGAACGCGTACCTGAACGGCCTGCCGGACGCGCTCTACGCTCTCTTCGGCACCGGATACCTCGGCTACACCGCCGCGCGCCAGTGGGGCAAGGTCAAGGGCGTGGAGGGGTAACTCTCGCTCGACTTGATCCATCCCACAGATCGTGTTGGGCGTTCGCATCTGAGAACTCAAACGCGAGGGCGAGAGGCTTTTGTCTTATGATCTTGTATGACCCGGTCCTCGGAGAGCTCCGCGCTCGATGGAGAAACGGCACTCCCTTCATCAGCAAGGACGATCTTGTAAGGTGGTCGG
Source organism: Qipengyuania sp. JC766 (assembly GCF_040717445.1). Classification (NCBI taxonomy): domain Bacteria; kingdom Pseudomonadati; phylum Pseudomonadota; class Alphaproteobacteria; order Sphingomonadales; family Erythrobacteraceae; genus Qipengyuania; species Qipengyuania sp. JC766. The sequence continues at coordinate 1,067,286 of NZ_JBFEFL010000001.1, forward strand.
AATCGAGCGGACTGAGTGTCCTTGATTTTCTCGACACATTGGCCGTCGAATTGTCGATCGACTTTTGGATTAGTGTTCTCACATATGATTTTGTCTGTCTCACCGCAAACAATCTCAATTGGGCGTGGATAGACCTGACAGCCGATACCTCAGGCCTCGAATGGCCCGATACATTCGGCGAGTTCTACTGGGCGTTCGATCATAGCGATTCCATTGGGACGAAAGATCGCGAGATAATACGAGAGTTTTTACAGAAGCACCGGACGCTGACCTAGGGACACACAATTTGCTCTCTTGTCGGCAATAAGGAAACGCATCCTGCGAATGCGCTGGAAAAGCCCGCGCCTTTATAGCTAAGCAAGCGCTATGACCGACACCGTCTTCATCCTAAACGGCCCGAACCTCAACCTGCTCGGCACGCGCGAGCCGGAGATCTACGGGTCGGACACGCTGGCGGATATCGAGGCCCGGTGTGCCGACAGGGCGGCGGAGCTCGGCCTGGCGATCGATTTTCGCCAGTCCAACCACGAAGGCGTCCTCGTCGACTGGCTGCACGAGGCGCATGCGATGGGCGCGGTGGCGGTGATCGTCAATCCGGCGGCCTATACCCACACCTCCATCGCGCTGCTCGATGCGGCGAAGGCGATCGACCCGCCGGTGATCGAAGTCCACCTGTCCGACCCCGAGAGCCGGGAGGCATTCCGGCACGAATCCTTCATCGGGATGGCGGCCATGCGCACGATCAAGGGCCACGGGGCACAAGGGTACCTGATGGCGCTCGATGCCGTAACGCAAATCAACCGCTGACTTGCACACCCTCTTGTCAGGCGCAAAACCCCCGCGCATAGGCGCGTGCACGCAATGACAAGGATGGCCATGGCCGAAACAAAAGGCGCTGCGGCGCGTAAATCCGGCATGAATGTCGATGGGAAACTGGTCCGCGAACTTGCCGAACTGCTCGGCGAAACGGGCCTGAGCGAGATCGAGGTCGAGGACGGCGATCGCCGGATACGCGTCGCCCGCGAACTCATGGCGCCTGCCGCCGCACCGGTCGCGCATGCCCCCGCCCCGCAACCCGCGGTCGCGCAGCCCGCCGCCCCCGCCCCGCAGGCCGATGCCGGCGGCGCCGAGGCGTTCGATGGCGAAGCGATCAAGTCTCCCATGGTGGGCACGGTCTATCTCGCGCCCGAACCCGGCGCGTCCGACTTCGTGTCGGTCGGCGACAGCGTGAAGGAAGGCGATACCCTCCTGATCGTGGAAGCGATGAAGGTGATGAACCCGATCACCGCCGACCGGTCCGGCACGGTGAAGCAGATCCTCGTCTCGAATGCGCAGCCGGTCGAATACGACCAGCCGCTCGTCGTCGTCGCGTAAGCCGGCATGAGCATCAAGCGCATACTGATCGCCAACCGGGGCGAGATCGCCCTGCGTATCCACCGCGCCGCCCACGAAATGGGCATAGAGACGGTCGCGGTCCATTCGACCGCCGATGCCGACGCGATGCATGTCCGGCTGGCCGACCATGCCATCTGCATCGGCCCGCCGCCCGCGGCGGACAGCTACCTCAACCACGCGGCGATCATCTCGGCCGCGGAAATCTCCGGCTGCGACGCGATCCACCCGGGCTACGGCTTCCTGTCGGAGAACGAGAAGTTCGCCGAGATCGTCGAGGCGCACGAGATCAAGTGGATCGGGCCCAAGCCCGAACATATCCGCACCATGGGCGACAAGGTCGCCGCCAAGAAGACCGCTGGCGCGCTCGGCCTGCCGCTGGTGCCCGGTTCCGCCGGCGCGGTGTCGGATCTTGACGAGGCCAAGGCCGTGTCCGCCGAGATCGGCTATCCTGTGCTGGTCAAGGCGGCGAGCGGCGGCGGTGGCCGCGGCATGAAGGTGGTGCCCGAGGAATCGCAGCTCGAAAGCCTGATGAGCCAGGCCAAGAGCGAGGCGAAGAGCGCCTTTGGCGACGACACGGTCTATATCGAGAAATATCTCGGCAATCCGCGTCACATCGAATTCCAGGTCTTCGGCGACGGCGAAGGCAACGCGATCCATCTGGGCGAGCGCGACTGCTCGCTCCAGCGGCGGCACCAGAAGGTTCTGGAAGAAGCGCCCTCCCCCGTCCTCTCGCCCGAGGAGCGCGACCGGATGGGCGAAGTGTGCGCGCAGGCGATGCGCGACATGGCCTATCGCGGCGCGGGCACCATCGAGTTCCTGTGGGAAAACGGCGAGTTCTACTTCATCGAGATGAACACCCGCCTGCAGGTCGAACACCCGGTCACCGAGATGATCACCGGCCTCGACCTGGTGCGCGAACAGATCCGCATCGCCGCAGGCAAGCCGCTGTCGCTGACGCAGGACGAAGTGACCTTCACGGGCCACGCGATCGAATGCCGGATCAACGCGGAAGACCCGTTCACCTTCGCGCCCAGCCCGGGCAAGGTCACCGCCTATCACCCGGCGGGGGGCATGCATGTCCGGGTCGATAGCGGCCTATATGCCGGCTATTCCATCCCGCCGCATTACGACAGCATGATCGCCAAGCTGATCGTCTACGGCCGCAGCCGCGACAAGTGCATCATGCGCCTGCGCCGCGCGCTGGAGGAAATGGTCATCGAGGGCGTGAAGCACTCGATCCCGCTGCACCAGGAACTGATCAAGCAGGACGACGTGCTGAGCGGCGACTATTCGATCAAGTGGCTGGAGGAATGGCTGAAGGAGCGCGAGGCCTGAGTTCGGCCCTCACTGGAGAGCGGACGACATGAAATCCTTCATGGTGCCCGCAGTGATGATCCTCGTGATCGGCATCGGCGTTTTCTTCCTGCCGACCATGATGGGCGAGACGGACAACGCCGAACTGGTCGCGCTTACCGGCCAGATCGGCGGCGCGCTGATCGGCTTCGGCCTGGTCGTGACGGTGATCATTTTCCTGAAGACCCGTCGCAGGTAGCCCTACCGGCGCCCGGCATCGGCCTCAGTCGAACGTGAACCCGGCCGCTTTCGCTTCGGCGATGACCTCTTCCCCGGTCTGGCGTGGGTGGTCCCCCTGCAGTCGGGACCACGCGGCGGCTTCATCGACGAAGATTTCCTTTTCTATCGCGTGACTGGCCGCGGCGTCGAACAGTCCGGCGGAGAAACTGCGATTGCCGGTCGGCAGGAAGCGGAACCAGAGATGGGTGCCGCAAGCGCTACAAAAGGCACGCTCGGCCCAGTCGCTTGAACGATAGACGCTGACGCTGGCTTCGCCCGTCACCTCCGGATTTTCGCCATATTGCGCGCTGTAGAGCGATCCGGACCAGCGGCGGCACATGCCGCACTGGCATAATTCGACCTGTTCCGGTGCTTCCTCAAGGACGACCTGCACCGCACCGCACAGGCAATGGCCTTCGATTGATTCAGTTCTATTTTTTCCGTTCATCGAACCACTCCACGAAGGCTCTCGCATCACTTTCATCGACATTGCGCACTCGACGGGTCCCCGACCCGCGGACCGAAATGATAAGGTCCGAGGAAAGCGCAGACTGTTTGTGCCGAACCGAGCGAACATCGGCACCTGCAACTATCTTTCGCCGTGATTGGGAATAGAAAATCAGTCCGACGTCGGAATATCGGAGAGCATACGGGCGCGCCAGTTTGCGAACTGTGCGGTAGACTTCCCAGACGAGCCCTAGCGCCAACACCAGCAGAGGAAGGCTCACACCCCTCCAGCGCATGGCGGAGACGGCATCGAAAAAACGGCCGGCGCGATTTGATGGACCGTCACCGAGCAGCGTCGGATCGAAAGCGGCCCAGAAGAGGAAGCCAGTCGTCGGAACGAGCAGCAGGAGAAGAACGATCAGGCATCCGCCACGCCATCGAACGACATTCTCGGCGTCGGAATCGGACATCACCCCAGCGGGACGCCGGGTTCGTCCTTGCTTGTGCGGATCGTCAGGCTGGTCTTCACGCTTTCCACGTTCGGGGCCGGCGTCAGCTTGCCGGTCAGGAATTCCTGGAAGCTCTGCAGGTCGCGGCTGACGACTTTCAGGATGAAGTCGATCTCGCCGTTCAGCATGTGGACCTCTCGTACTTCGGGCAGGTCGTGCATCGCGTCCTCGAACTCGCGCAGGGCGCTTTCGGCCTGGCTCTTGAGGCTGACCATCGCGAAGACGGTGATCGAGAAGCCCAGCTTCGCGCCATTGAGATCGGCGTGATAGCCGCGAATGACGCCTTCCTCCTCAAGCGCGCGGACGCGCCGCAGGCACGGGGGCGCGGTCAGGCCGACGCGCTGCGCCAGCTCGACATTGGTGACCCGTCCCTCGTTCTGCAGTTCCGCTAGCAAGCGCCGGTCAATCTCGTCGAGATTTGCCATCTATCGCCCCCTGTTCGCCAACAGCCGAAACCCGTGATTCGGCAATCTATGCCGACCGTATTGCACGGTCCGCCTAATATTATTGTTCCTGCCAGCAATTGTCCCGCTTTGCAACGCGCCTCGCGCAAACGCTGCGCGACAAACCTTGCGTTGATAGTAACCATGCAGCCGGTCGCCCCCGCCCGGTGCCGCCGCTACCGGAGAACCGATGCAAATCGACGACCGCCTTGTCACCGTGCTGCGCCAGCGCGCCACGGGCGAGCGCGCGTTGCGAACGCAGTACCGGCAGCTGATCGACCTACTCGGAAATGCCCGGCCCGGCAGCGATACCAGCCTGCGAACGGCCGCCTGGATGCGGCTCGCCGAGCTCGCCCGGCAGATACCTGCCGAGGAACGCGCGGCGATCCTGCGCGAACCGGGCATTCGCCTGCGCCAGCCCGATCTGGTACGGAACCTCGCCGAGGGCGAATTGCAAACCGCCACCGCGGCGCTCGCCAAGGCGGAACTGCCGGGCGAGGCGTGGGAGACGCTGATCCCGCAATTGCCGCTGCGCGCGCGCGGCTTCCTGCGCCTGCGCCGCGACTTGCCAGGCGCGGCCATCGCCGTGCTCGAACGGCTGGGTGTGCACGATCGCGGACTGCCGCACCCCGAGCCGGTCGTGCCTACACCAGCCAACGAGGAACGGCCCGAAGAGCCTGCGAACGAGAACCAGCCCGACAGCCAGATCGGTGCGCTGGTCAAGCGGATCGAGCGATTCCGCCGCCACCGGCCGGCTGCGGGCGCGGCGCCGCGTCTTCCGCTAGAGGGGCGCGACGCTCCTGCGCGGACGGGCATCCAAGGATTCGATTTCGGCCTGGGTCCGGACGGAACGGTGGACTGGGCCGAAAGCCACGTCGCGCCCTATATCGTCGGAGCCCGGCTGGAGCACCCGCGCGTGTCGCGGGCCGTCCGGCTGCGGCAGCCGGTAGAAGGCGTCGCGATCCTCCTTGCCGTCCCGAACGAACTTGCCGGCCGCTGGCAGGTCGACGCCGTGCCGCGCTTCGCGGAGATCGGCGGGCATTTCCTCGGCCATGCCGGCCGCCTGCGCCGCATCGCGGACTTGCCCGAGGAGGCGCCGCGCGCGCCCGACACGGATGCCGGGACCGACCGGATCCGGCAGCTTCTCCACGAACTGCGCACGCCGGTGACGGCCATCCAGGGCTATGCCGAGCTGATCCAGCAACAGGTCGCGGGCGAACTGCCGCATGCCTATCGCGCGCTCGGCGCCAATATCGCCGGCGATGCGGCGCGCATGTTGTCGGGGTTCGACGAGATCGACCGCTACGCGCGCCTGACCGGGCGCAGCATGCAACTGGACGAGGGGCGCACTTCGCTGCGCGAAGCGGCATCGCTGACCATCGCGCATCTGGAGCCGGCCCTGAAGGCCCGCTCCGCCAGAATCGAGTTCGAGGCGGAGGAGGACGCGCAGGTGGCCCTCGCCCCGCACGAACTCGCCTCGCTCCTGTGGCGCATCTTCGCGGTCGTCGCCAACGGCCTGGGGCCGCATGAGACGATCCGCGCCTCGCTGGATTGCACGGACCGAACCGCCCGCCTCGCAATCGCCCTGCCCGCCTCGCTGGCGGGCGATGCCGACCCGTTCCTCGCCACTGCGGCCGAAGCGGCCGGGTCGCTCAGCGCCAGCATGCTCGGGTCCGGTTTCGCACTGCGACTCGCCCGTGCCGAGGCGACAGCGGCGGGCGGCGCATTCCTGCGCGAAGACGGTGCGCTGCGCCTGACATTGCCCGAATGTCCTGAGGATTCGCAGGAAATTAGCAATTCCGCCATAGACGGCCGCTGACTCCGCAGGTTTTGCGGGGGTACGGCACGCGAGGCGGAAGGGTTCACATGCAGGCGATTTCGGAACCACCCCGGGACGCAGAGCTCGTGCGGTTTCCCGACCGTTTCGGCCCCCGCTACATCCTGACCGTCGATACCGAGGAGGAATTCGACTGGGGCGCGCCGTTCACGCGCGACCGGCACGGGCTCGCGCATGTGCCCGCCCTCGCCCGCTTCCAGGCGTTCTGCGAGAAATCGGGCGTGGTGCCGGTCTACCTCGTCGACTGGCCGATCGCCAACGATCCTGCCGCGATCGAAATCCTGAAGCCGGCCTGCGCCGCAGGCCGTGCGGAAGTCGGCATCCAGCTGCACCCCTGGGTATCGCCGCCTTTCGACGAGGAAGTGACCACCCGCAACAGCTTCGCGGGCAATCTCCCGCAGCCGCTGGAACGGGAAAAGCTGACCCGGCTGCGCGACGCGATTGCGGAGAATTTTGGGCTGGAGCCGCGCATCTACCGCGCCGGGCGCTACGGCACGGGCAGCGCGACGGCCGACATGCTGAAGGACCTGGGTGTGCGGATCGACACTTCGGTGCGCAGCAATTTCGACTATTCGCGTGGCGGCGGGCCGGATTACCGCAAGCATCCGCTGAAGCCATACTGGCTGGAACGTGATGCGGGCCTCCTGGAACTGCCGCTGACGACCGTCTTCTGGGGCGTGCTGCGGCGGCAGGGCCGGCAGGTCGCGCCGATGCTGGGATCGGTGCCGAGGCTGGGCGGCGCCGCGGCCAGGCTGGGCCTGCTGGAGAAGATCGCGCTCACGCCCGAAGGCGTCTCCGTCGACGAGGCGATCCGCGGTATCGACATGGCGATCGACGACGGGCTGCCGATCCTCAACCTGTCCTTCCACAGCCCCTCGCTGGCGCCGGGGCACACGCCCTATGTCCGCTCCGAAGACGATGTGGAGATCCTCTACGACTGGTTCGAGCGGGTGTTCGCCTATCTGGAAATGCGCGGTGTCGCGCCCACGCATGTCGACGAGATCCTGCACGCGGTCGCTGCCTGAGAGCAGCACGCTTGCCTCTCCGCGGGCGGCGCTGTAACGGCCATCTCCACCGTACGGTATCCGGGGGCCTGTAGCTCAGTTGGTTAGAGCTGGCCGCTCATAACGGCTAGGTCGCGGGTTCGAGTCCTGCCGGGCCCACCAGGATCCCGCATGGTGCACCGCACGGGTCGGGGAGTAGCGCAGCCTGGTAGCGCATCTGCTTTGGGAGCAGAGGGTCGCAGGTTCGAATCCTGTCTCCCCGACCAGCATCCCGTGACGGGGCAATCCGCGCGGACGAGGCAAGGAGCCGATACGATCGCCCGCACCCGTCCCCAGCTAGACACCAGGCTCGATACGCGCGCGATCTGGGCGATCGCGATCCCCGCGATGCTGACCAACGTGGCGACCGCGCTGATCGGGATCGGCGACATCTGGATCGTCGGGCGGCTTGGCGACGTCGCGGCGCAGGGCGCGGTCGATATCGGGGCGCGCCTGTTCGCCGTGCTGTTCACGGTGATGAACTTCCTGAAGACCGGCACCACCGGACTTGTCGCGCAGGACGGGACGCGCAGCGGCGCGGCCGAACAGGCGACGACACTGCTGCGCGGCCTTGCCATCGGCCTGGCCATCGCTCTCGTCCTGCTGGCGATGAAGCCCGTTCTCCTGGCCTTCGCGCTGCACGCGCTGGGCGCGCAGGGCGACGTGCTGGTCGCCGCGCGCACCTATGCGGAGATCCGCTACTGGACCGCGCCCGCGGTGATGCTGAACCTGGCGCTGGTGGGCTTCCTCGTCGGCCAGCGCCGGATGACGGCCGTGCTGGTGTTCGAAGTGACCTACAACCTCCTCAATGTCGGGCTCGGCCTGTGGTTCGTGCTGGACCTGCAATGGGGCATTGCGGGGATCGGGTGGTCCAGCTTCATCGCGGAATATGCCAAGCTCGCACTCGTCGGCCTGTTCGTGTTCCGGGGCGACATGCTGCGCCATGTGCGCGATGCCGTGACCCAGCGCGCGGTGCTGCGCTGGGCCGCGCTGAAGCCGTTCCTGTCGGTCAACCGCGACCTGTTCCTGCGCACGCTTGTACTGACGGTGGCGCTCGCCTCGCTGACCCGGCTGAGCGCGGAACGCGGCGACGTGGTGCTGGCGGCGAACGGCATCCTCTACCAGATGTTCATCCTCACCGCCCTGCTGCTCGACGGGTTCGAGAACGCGGCGCAGGTCCTCAACGGGGAACGGTTCGGGGCAAAGGACGGGCGCGGCTTCGCGGGTTACGTGCGGGCAATCCTGTCGCGCGGCATGGGCATGGCCGCCATCGTGGCGCTGGGCTTCGCCCTGTTCGCCGATCCGCTGCTGGCGAGCTTCGCCGCGACGCCCGCCGTGGCGCAGGAGGCGAGCGCAATGGCGGTGTGGCTGGTTGTGATCCCCTTCGCGGGGCTGGCCGGCTTCGTGCTCGACGGGGTGTTCGTGGGCGCCAGCTGGACGCGGGGACTTTTGCTGACGATGCTCGGCTCGGTCCTGGTCTTCGTGGCCAGCCTCTACCTCACTTGGCCGATTGGCAATCACGGCCTGTGGCTGTCCTTCACTCTGTTCCTTGCCGTCCGGGCGGGGTTCCAGCTGGCCTATCTGTCGCGCCGGTTCCCGCAGGCGTTTCCGGCTCCGCGCTGACCTCTGCCGCCCACCGTTTCTCGCGCCGCAGCCTGCGCTGGTTGAGAACGAAGAACAGCAGCGCGCCGACGATCAGCGGCAGGTAGAAGAAAACGAGCCGCCAGATGGACACGGCCGGCACCAGCACGTCCCGGTCGGTGAAAGGCGAGAACAGCAGGAGGAAGGCGGCTTCCGCCGCGCCCGATCCGCCGGGCGTAGGGATGACGCTGCTGATCGCCTGCACGAGGTATTGCAGCAGCCAGTAAAGCACCGGCTGCCAGTCGGCGCCGAACGCCGCGAGGACTAGCGCCGCGATGGTGAAGCGCGCACCCCACTGGGTGGCGGACAGCGCCAAGTTGGCCGCGACCATCCCCTTCCCGTTGCGCAGCATGGCGCTCCAGTCTTCCGCGACCGACGCGACGATGGCGCGCAGCCGGCGAGCGAACCGGACCAGCAGGTCCCGGACCCTGCTGCCGAGCCACCCTTTGACCGCGGCCACGACAAGGCCGACCACCACGACGAAGGCGGCGGCCCCGACGGTCATCACCGTCTGCACCGATCCGCCGACGCTGCGCACGATGGCGGGATCGCTCGACAGTGCGGCAAAGGCGGCGAAGCCGGTAAGGATCACTGCCAGCAGCACCAGCGAGAACAGCGCCACGAAGTCTTCCGCCATCTGGAAGGTCAGCAGCGTCAGGGCGCGCGCGCTGGGTATCCCTTCGGACACCATCATCAGCCAGCGGATCGGCGCACCGCCCGTGGCAGACGGCGTGACCGCATTGGCGACCGTCGTGCCGATGACGATCCGCACGGATGCCGATGGGCGGAGGCCGAGACCGAGGAACCGGCTCCACAGGAGCAGCCGGATCGTGTTGCAGGTCCACGGCACGAACACGACGATGCAGGCCGCGACGAGGAATTCCGGCCGGACCAGCCGGTCCGCCAGCGGCACGCCGTCCAGCGAGACGAACAGCGCGACGATATTGGCGAGCGCCAGCAGCGGCAGGATGGACAGCGCGATCGCCCAGCCCCGGGGCGACAGCTTCCACCCGCTATCGGTGGCGCGCACCCATCGTGGGAGCTTCAGTTCGTCTGCCATGTCCCGGACACAGCCTTGCCCGCCTGCCCGAGGCGCCGGTCGCGCGCTTCGAGCGCGGCCTTGTATTCGACCTCGACCAGCTGGTCGAACGTGTCCTTCCACCTGTTCGAGCGATCCGCATTGGCGATCGCCGCCGCGCGCATGGCGGGATAATCCTCGCGCCAGGCGCGCACGACGTTGTCGGCCATCGCCTTCGCATCGTCGATCGGTCCCAAGAGGCCCGTCCCGGCGGGCACGCGGTCCGACATCGCCCCGCCATTGACGCCGACGACCGGGAGGCCGGACGCCTGCGCCTCCAACACGGAAATCCCGAAGGTCTCGTACTGCATGCCCGAGACGTAGATGTCGGCCGAGGCGAGCGCGCGGGCCATGAGGCCGCGATCCGCCTGGTAACCAGGAAAGGCGATCGGCAGGTCGTGCGACTTTTCCATCAGTTCGGTGCGCAGCTTGCCGTCACCCACCAGCACCATCGCCGCGCCCAGATCCGGCGGCAGCTGGCGGAACATGTCGACCAGCACGGCCGCGCCCTTCTCGTTGTCGATCCGGCCGGCATAGATCAGCAGCGGCCCGTCGCCCGGCGGCAGGCCGAGCTGCTGGCGATAGTCCGGGTCGCGCAGGTCGGGCGAGAACCGGTCCAGGTTGACGCCCAGCGGCAGGACGCCCGTCTGGTGGATGTCCAGCCCGGCGAACATGTCCTTCGCCTTGCTGTTGAGCGTGTAGACGCGGTCGAACCAGCGATAGGTGTGGCGTGCGTAGAAATAGGACAGGTCGACGAACACCTGCCCCGCCGCATCGCCGAACATGTCCTTCGCCACGCGGTCGACATGGGCGTTGGGAAAGTCCGTCCGGTATCCGGCGACGAGCGCCGTCTGCGGGAAGCGCCAGCGATGGCGGATGGCGACCCAGGGCAGCACCCAGGGGCACAGCGATTCCAGGATATCCGGCTGGTATTCCGCGAGCAGGTCGTAAACCTTGCCGGTGCGGCTGATCCAGCGGTAGTTCGGGCTGCCGATCACCGGCTTCCCCGCCACCTCGATCCGCGTGTAGCGCCCTTCCTTCGTGATGCGATCTTCCGGTCCCGGGATGATCTGCATCAGGCGATGCGGCGTGTTGGCGAGGAAATGCTCGCGCTTCTGCTTCAGGTAGGTGGTGATCCCGCCACCGCCGCTTGCCGACCAGCTTTGCGTCAGGTCGCACACCAGCAATTCTTTGCTCACAAAGGCTCTCCCCTGGATGGCCATGCGAGAAAAGGCCGGCGGAATTCAAGCGGCACGTCCGGAAAAACTGATCTGCGGACCGTGCCTATACGTCGGTGACCGCGCCTGCGGGCGCGATCAAGTGGACGCAATGTGGTATTCCCCGCCCAATATTGCCAGATGCTGAGCGCCCCGGTCAGGCGACGGCTCTATTTCGGGCGGATCGTGCCTTCGTAATTGGCGAGGATCCCGGCGATCTGCGTCCACACGGCCACGTTCTGCCGCAGCTGTTCGGGGTCGATCTTGTCCAGCGTGTCGTCGGGCGTGTGGTGGAAGTCGAAATAGCGGGTCCCGTCCTGCTGCAGGTCGATGATCGCCGTGTCCTGGTCGCGGGCGATGTTGATGTCCGCCCCGCCGCTGGCGACGATCGTGCTGTCGGCGACGCCGAACCGCGCGACCGAGGCCGCGAGGCGCGCGTGCAGGTCCGGGTTGCTGTCGCGGAAATTGCTTTCGAAGCGCCAGATACGGTCCGCCCCGAAATCGCTTTCGAAGGCGACCCCGATCGGCTCGTCGATATGCGCCTCGGAATAGGCGACGCTGCCCAGCAGGCCCACTTCCTCCGCCCCTGCGAACAGGACGCGGATTGTGCGCAACGGGGTGCCGGTAGCTTCCACATTCTTGGCCGCGGCCGCCGCGATGGCGCAGCCTGCCCCGTCGTCGAAGGCGCCGGGCGAATTCCACCAGCTGTCGATATGGCAGGCGAGCAGCACCGGCGGCAGCGACGGGTCGCGCCCGACGATCTCGCCCACCACGTTGCCGCTGACCTGTGTGCCGATGCGCTCGGGCGTCAGGGTCAGCCGCATCCGGATCGGCCGACCCTCGGCCCGCTCGAACATGCGCGCGAGGTTCTCCGCGTCGGGCAGTGTCAGCGCGCCTGCCGGGATCGGTTCGACACCGTCGGGAAAGCGGATCACGCCCGTGTGCGGGTTGCGGTGATAGTCTGTACCGATGGAGCGGATCACGATGCCGGCCGCGCCCTTGGCCGCGGCGATGCCCGGCCCTGAGAAGCGCGCTTCCCCGAAATAACCGTAATGCGATCCGTCCATCGAAGGCTTCATCGCGTGCGAAACGAAGGCGATCTTGCCGCGCACCGCCGCTGCCGGCGCCGCTTCCAGGTCGGCGAAGGAGGGGAAATAGACCACTTCCGCCTCGATCCCGTCCGCGCCGGTGGAGGCGCTGTTGCCGAGCGGCTGGATCACCAGGTCCTGCGCGAAGTCGCCGAGGACGCGGGCGCGATGCACTCCGCCGGGGATCCAGGTGTCCATCTCGAACGGCTCGTCGGCCACGTTGCGGAACCCGTTCGCGCGCAGCCAGGCAACCGCCCAGTCGCGGCCGCGCTTCTCCGCTTCGGTGCCCGCCTGCCGCGGCCCGACCTCGGTCGTGATGCCTTCCACGAAGTCCCAGGCAATGGCGTCGCTCTCGGCGGCCATGTCGGCCTGTGCTTCCAGCGAAGGTGCTCCGGTGGCGGTCTGGCCGGTGGCGGTCTGGGCGATTGCGGGGGCGGCGAAGGCGGCGGCCAGCGCCGCCAGAGTCAGGGTCGATTTCATCGGCAGCGCGCTATCGCCTCCCCGCCGCCAAGTCCAGCCGAGGCGCGCGCGCAGCCCTCCCCCGCGCACTTAATTTTCAGCAAGATAGAAACCGGATTCCCCGCCCGCGGTTCAGCGCACGAGAGGACGCCAGCGGCAATGCCACACTACACGTTGAACATCTATTCCGACGAGAACGGCATCGGCCGCCAGATCCGCGTGCATGCCACCACCCCCTGGCTCGCGATCGAGGAAGCCGCGTCGCGGATCGGAGCCTTCGGCGCGGAAATCTACTGCGGGAAAATCCACCTGGGCCGGGTCACGCGCCAGTCGCACGGGCGCAACTGCTTCTGGGAAATTTCCGGCCCCGCCAGGCGCTGACGGCCACGCGCCATTCGCCCCCCGCAACGGGCGGCTTGCCCGCGCCGCCGGTGCGGCCTATCTGCACCGGCAAATCCCGAACCCGTACGAACACCATCCGAACAGCGAGGAACGCCCGTGTCCGCCCAATACGCCTATGTCATGAAGAACATGACCAAGACCTTCCCCGGCGCGCCCAAGCCGGTGCTGAGCAACATCAACCTGCAGTTCTACCAGGGCGCGAAGATCGGCATCGTGGGCCCCAACGGTGCGGGCAAGTCCACGCTGATGAAGATCATGGCCGGGATCGACACCGATTACAGCGGCGAGGCATGGCCGGGCGAGAACATCACGGTCGGCTACCTGCCGCAGGAACCGCAGCTCGACGAGAGCAAGACGGTGCTCGAAAACGTCAAGGATGGCGCGCGCGAGACCGCCGACATGGTCGAACGCTTCAACGCGATCGGCATGGAAATGGGCGAGGAAGGCGCCGATTTCGACGCGCTGAGCGAAGAAATGTCGCAGCTGCAGGACAAGATCGACGCAGTCGACGGCTGGACGCTCGACAACCAGCTCGAAATCGCGATGGAGGCACTGCGCTGCCCGCCCTCCGACGCCAGCGTCGCCAACCTCTCGGGCGGCGAGAAGCGCCGTGTCGCCCTCACCCGCCTGCTGATCCAGAAGCCCAGCATCCTGCTGCTGGACGAACCGACCAACCACCTCGACGCGGAATCGGTGAACTGGCTCGAAAACCACCTCGCCGAATATGCCGGCGCCGTGCTGATGATCACCCACGATCGCTACTTCCTCGACAATGTCGTGGGCTGGATCCTGGAGCTCGATCGCGGGTCCTACTATCCGTACGAAGGCAACTACTCGACCTACCTCGACAAGAAGGCCAAGCGCCTTGCGCAGGAAGAGCGCGAGGATTCCGGCCGCCAGCGCGCCCTGTCCGAGGAACTCGAGTGGATCCGGCAGACACCCAAGGGCCGCCAGACCAAGTCCAAGGCGCGCCTGCGCAAGTTCGAGCAGCTGCAGGACGCGCAGAGCGACCGCAAGCCGGGCAAGGCGCAGATCGTCATCCAGGTGCCCGAACGCCTCGGCAGCCAGGTGATCGAGGCGCACGGCATCTCCAAGTCCTTCGGCGACAAGCTGCTGTTCGAAGACCTCTCCTTCACCCTGCCCCCGGGCGGCATCGTCGGCATCATCGGGCCGAACGGCGCCGGCAAGTCCACGCTTTTCAAGATCATCACCGGCCAGGAGGAACCCGATTCCGGCTCGATCAAGATCGGCGAGACCGTGCACCTCGGCTACGTGGACCAGAGCCGCGACGACCTGACCGCATCGAACAATGTGTGGGAGGAAATCTCCGACGGGCTCGATTACATGAAGGTCAACGGCCACGACATGAGCACGCGTGCCTATGTTGGCGCGTTCAACTTCAAGGGCCAGGACCAGCAGAAGAACGTCGGCAAGCTGTCGGGCGGTGAACGCAACCGCGTGCACATGGCCAAGATGCTCAAGGAAGGCGGCAACGTGCTGCTGCTGGACGAGCCGACCAACGATCTCGACGTGGAAACCCTGCGCGCGCTGGAAGACGCGATCGAGAACTTCGCCGGCTGCGCCGTGGTCATCAGCCACGACCGCTTCTTCCTCGACCGCCTCGCCACCCACATCCTCGCCTTCGAAGGCAACAGCCACGTCGAATGGTTCGAAGGCAACTTCGAAGCCTACGAGGAAGACAAGCGCCGCCGCCTGGGCGACGCGGCGGACCGGCCTACGCGACTGGCGTACAAGAAGCTGACGCGGTGATCTTGCGACAGGCCGCCAGAAGCGGCCTGTCGGCTAGCGACCGGACTGTAGACATTCGCGCAAACCGGAGATTTTGCGCGGGGTGGTCATATTTCCCGGACTTCTCGAGCCTCCAAGTCCCGTAGTGAGAGCGGACACGAGGGCTACCGTCCAAGTGCGATTTCATCGTAGTTATCGAGGAAGTACTGATACTGGCGTGCTTGGTTATGGTAGTGAGCGAGTGTAAGATACCCGAACGTCTGGTCATCCTTACATTTCTGGAGGGTTGAGAACAGGTCTAGGTAAAGCTCAGCGATACGGCGGTAAGGCGCTGGCTGACGGGACTGTAGAACAATTTGCCCGCCGTTAAAAAGAATGCCGAGCTCGTCCTCGAGAAAATATTCTTTATTACTACAAGAATTAGCTTTCTCTACGGCTATTTCGCCGTTTGCTACAATCACTTCGATGAATAGCCTTGTTTCTCCATCGTCCGGATAGCGCATGTCTCTCGGGCTTCTATCTTCTCGACGGAAAAGGTTCTCCATATCCTCGAAATCATAGTTGCCGAGATACTCCTGTTCGTACCGACGGACATCAAGACTGTGCAATGATGCAAGCAGTTGAACGCGGAACCGAAGATATCGGTATCGCTCAGCTCTCGATCGAAGCTTGTAGTCGCGAAGCTCCCGGTCTTGAAATGCCGGATCGAAAGCGCGCGCACTCCATTCATGCGCAGCAAGAATGCTCTCCTCTGTCCGATTTGTAGCTGCCCTTGCAACTGCGAGTGAACCTCCCAAGAATTCACCCTGCCGGAAGTAAGCAACTCTTCTCAACAATCGTTCTGGCCCTGAAAAGCTCTCCTCAGCCGGAGGCGGCTCGGGCGGCGGGAGGTAGCCGTACCAACGAGTGGCCTCATCCAGCAGAGAGGGCGAGCGATGCCAGTCTGCGGCGTCTATGTAGAACGAGACCAGGTCGCTGGTTTTGGAGAAAGTTTGGCTCAAAACCCATAGCTCAGCCATAGCCGGATAGAGTTCGGCATCAATGACGCGGTTTTCTTCGATGAATTTCTCGTAAGTGAGGTTCTTGGAGTGAAGATAATCCTCAGCCTCGGCCAGCCCTCTCGGAAGCAATTCGATATAACGCCGGGCAGCACCCGATGAGAGGTCGAACTCGAAGGTCATGCGTTCTGCGATGTAGCGCAACGCCTCCTGCGCCGAGCCTTCCGTGCCAAAGTCGAAGTGCCAATTCATTAGATCGTGGAAACAGCGGTATGTCGTCACGGTCGTATGTATTGTCGTGTAAGGTAGTTCCTCCGCCTCGCACCGCTCCTTATAGGAAGCCGGAACAGATACCCGATTAATCCGGCTCAGTTCCTGCGGGGTCCCCTGCCATGGTCGAAGTCCTGTTGGGAGAATAATCTGGGGCTCTCGGACATTTTCGATATAAACATCTTGAGCCGAGAGCGCGGTGCCGCTGTTTACGCACACTGCGATGATCAGAAATAGTCTACCAAGTCTGGCCACTGATCTTCCTTAAGGTCGCTAAGAGCTGAACTGTCACTTGAGAACACAGATCGCTAGCAAGAGAACTCCCCAATAATTTTGAGCCGCTGGAGGTAAAATTGAGATTAAAGAGTGCAATAGGCGCGTTTGGCGGAGTCGAAATAAATTGGTTCGGTATCATTAATTAGGCCAACCCCGAGCCTCGTAAAATCATATCCAGATCACAAAACCGGTCTCTGAAAGCGCCCCGTTTGCAGCCCCCCCCCCCAATCCCGTACGATCAACGTGAGTTCTTGATCTCTCGAGACCGGACCGGCAGCCACCAGACCTTGCAAGATACAAGCAGACGTCCTTCCGCCCCACCCCACAAATGTCCATCTTGGAGCCTCCCCGCCCCCCCCGCATTGAGGGGGCATGACAGGGGGAATGCAGTACAAGGTGTGGCCCTGGGCCACCGCGATCGCGATTGTAGCCATCGGGTACGGGGCGCGCAGCGCGATCGGGACGGTGTATGGCGAGGCGGAGGCGCGCCAGTTGCTGGAGGCGCTCTCGCGCGCCGGGCTCTACCTCGGCTCGGCCATCGCGACCGCCGCGGCCACGACGCTGGCCCTGATGCTGACCCTCATCGGGATGATCCGCCGGTCCGACACCGATTTCGATGATGACACATACCGCCGCGTGGTGCTGATCTCCACGCTGGCGACCGTCACCCTGCTGACGAGCCTGGTCGTGCTGCTCGCCTTCGTGTTCCCGGTCGGGGAGTTCGAGGCGTTGCCCGACGGCTGGTACAGCACGCTGTACGATGTCCTGTTCGGGGCGTGCGTCCTGATGGTCGCGCTGCTCGCCACGACAGTCATCGTCACTTACCTGACCCTGCGCCACGTCATCGCCCGCATCACGCCGACGGACGATATCTGACCGGCGCGCCGACCGGGCAGACGCACCTTTTTCCCGCTTCGTTTGACTAGAGCGGCCTGAGTTGCGAGACTCCGGGGCATGGCGTTCGCATTCACGACGCATTCCCCCGGCGGCACCCCCCGTGCCGCAAAACACGATCCCAAAAGGATTCACATGCCAACAGCAAAGAACGGTGACACCGTCACCATCGACTATACCGTAAGCCGCACCGACGGGACCGTCGTCGGCAACACCGCCGAAAGCGGCCCGCAGGAAATCACGCTGGGCGATGGCGGCATCTTCCCGCAGATCGAACAGGTCCTGACCGGCATGGAGCCGGGCGATAACGAGAAGGTCGCGATCGACGCGGAAAACGCCTTCGGCCCGCGGCGCGAGGAAATGGTCATCGACATTCCCCGCCAGAACCTGCCGCCCGAACCCGCCCCGCAGCCCGGAATGGCGCTGCAGGCGCAGCAGCAGGACGGTTCGCCGCTGACGCTCTATGTCGTCGAAGTCGGCGAGCAGTCGGTGAAGGCCGACGGCAACCACCCGCTCGCGGGCGAGGACCTGACCTTCGACGTCACGCTGCGCGACATCAGGCAGGCCGCCTGACCCGGTTGTTCGGAAGGGGCCCGGCCGCACATCCGGCCGGGCCCCTTCCCTCCTATTTTCTGCAGGACACTCTTTCCCCAAGTGACTTCGCGCCACCTCATCGTTCACGGCACGGTCCAGGGCGTCTTCTACCGCGACTGGACGGTCGCGGCCGCGCGCAATCGCGGCGTCACCGGCTGGGTCCGCAACCGGCAGGACGGAACGGTCGAAGCGAGACTGGAAGGCGAGGAGGACGCGGTCGAAACGCTCATCGCGGCCATGCACGAAGGACCGCCCAGCGCGCGCGTGGAGCGGATCGACCAGAATGAAGCGCAAACCGACGGATTTGCGTCGTTCGAACGCATATGAAGCGGTTCATTCGCACCCGGATGCACACCTGCGGGCGGTCTGATTAAGGCCTAGGGCGCGACCCAGCGGCCTTCCCATTCGCCCATCCCGGACCGATCGAACTGCGCCCGCCGATGCCCGTCATGGGCGAGGTACAGCCAGTCCAGGTGGTCCAGCGCGACCAGCAGAACCGCAAAATTCCGCCGCGCCGGCGCTACCTGCTCCGCGGTCGGCTCTACCCCTTCGAACTCGGCCGGCAAGCCCGACGTGGCCTCTTCCGACACGGCGCCCGGCCCTTCGCCCAGATAGCACCGCCGCGCGAAATTCGTCGCCTCCTCCCACGCCCTGTCCGCTCTCTCCCCCTCGCATTCGACCCGCCCAATGCCCTGCGCGCGGATCTGGATCTTCGCCTTGCGGTCGTAGAACAGCACGCCCGTCCGATCCCCTTCCGTGCCGATGAAGCGTGCTTTCGGCGCGCGCGAATCGGTATGGAAGCGCAGCATCCATACCGAGGAATTGAACTCGCGCAGCACCATGACCCGCACGCTCGCATCCGTCGTCGCAACGACCGGCGCGTGCATCGCGGACCGGCGATCGTTCGCCGCATTGCCGAGCCGCCGCATCACATCCTGCCGGATTTCGTCGAGAGTCGCGTACATTGCGCTCCCCTTCCCCGCCCTTCGTTAAGCGTCAAGTCATTCAGCTTCGCCTATACGAACCTTAACAGAAGCCGCATCAACCAGTTCAGTTTCGGGTCACACATCCTTAACTACTTCCCATAGGCCTTAGGGGCCGCAAGGTGGGCGCGGCGATCGACAAAGGAGAGCCGCAATGACTTTCAAGGAATTACTGACCGCGGGAAGCGCGTCGGGCCTGGCACTGGCCATGGCCCTGATCGCGCTTCCGTCACAGGCTGCCGCCGCTGCGGCCGTTACCGCCACTGCAACCGCCGACGCATCGGCAGCGGTGGCCGCGCAGGACCGGCAGCAGCGACGCCAGGCCCGCCAGGAACGACGGGGCAACCGCGGCCAGGCCCGCGAGAACCGACGCCAGCGTGCAGCCGTCGCCCCGCAACGCGCCCAGCGTGCGCCGCAAGTGCGTAACGAACGCCGTGCGGACCGGGTGGAACGCCGCGGAGACCGCCGGGCCAACCGCGCGGACAATCGCAGCGAACGGCGCGCGAACCGTGTGGAACGTCGCGGCGACCGCCGTGCCGACAATCTGCGTGATCGCGGCGCCGACCGCCGGGCGAACCGCGTCGACCGGCGCACCGACCGGCGGGCCGACCGCATCGAGAACCGCGGCGACCGCCGGGCGAACCGGATCGACAGGCGCTCCGAGCGGCGCGCTGATCGGATCGAGAACCGTGGCGATCGCAGGGCTCAGTGGCGCAACCAGGACTATCGGGACGCACGGCGTGCGCAGGACCGTCGTGACTATCGTCAGGACCGGCGCGAGGCACGCCGCGACTACCGGCAGGACCGCCGCGAATATCGCCGGGATCGCCGCGAGGCGCGCCGCGATTATCGCCAGTGGAACCGCAACCAGTGGCGCAATGATCGCCGCTACAACTGGCGCAGCTATCGCAACAGCAATCGGGGCATCTTCCGCATCGGTCGCTATTATTCGCCCTATCGCAACTACAGCTACCGCCGCTTGAGCATCGGCTTCACGCTTGGCAGCCTGTTCTACAGCAACCGCTACTGGATCAACGATCCGTGGCAGTATCGCCTGCCCGAAGTGTACGGCCCGTATCGCTGGGTCCGCTACTATGACGACGTTCTGCTGGTGAACACCTATACCGGCGAAGTGGTGGACGTGATCCACGATTTCTTCTGGTAATCGCTTCTCGCCGATAGCGAGACGGGGTCCTTGCGGATCGGCGATGCCCCCGGTTGGCCGCGTGCCGGCCGGGGGCAATCTTTTTTAGCAGGGATACCGCTCGGTCGGCCCCTTCCGCGTGTTGCGACGGCGCTTCGCCGTGCTATCCTCCGGTCCATGACGAAGACAGCCGTGATACCCGACCAGGACGCCCTTCGCCGCGTGGGCAAGTCCGTGCGAGAAAAGCTCGAGGACAATCCCAGAGTGCACCGGGTGCCCAACGACAAGGTGGAAATCTACGCGATCTCGGACTTCCTCAGCGTCGAGGAATGCCAGAAGCTGATCCACATGACCGATGTCGTGGCGCAGCCCAGCGTCCTTTACGACCGGGACTACGATTCGGGTTTCCGGACGTCCTATTCGGGCAATTACAACCCGAACGATCCGCTGGTGCGAACGGTCAGCGACCGGATGGACAAGCTGCTCGGTATCCGGAAGGAAAACGGCGAGTATATCCAGGGCCAGCGATACATGCCGGGCCAGCAATTCAAGCCGCACAACGACTGGTTCTATACCGACCAGCCCTACTGGAAGGGCGAACGCAAGCGCGGCGGGCAGCGCAGCTGGACGGCCATGGCGTTCCTCAACAATGTCGAGGAAGGCGGGGCCACGCACTTCACTCACGCCGGCATCAAGATCCAGCCCAAGTGCGGCGTACTGCTGACCTGGAACAACGCGCTGGAAGACGGCTCCCCCAATCCCGACACGATGCATGCCGGGACGCCCGTGGTGCGCGGGGTGAAGTACGTCCTCACCAAGTGGTATCGCACCCGCAAGTGGAGCTGACCGCCCTTTGGCGGGATGGTCGGCCGGTCACTCGACTTTGACGGTAATATCCGCGGAGAGGCCTTCCGGTTCGTAGCGGGTGTCGATCGAACCGCCGATGCCGCCAAGGACGCCGTCGATCAGGCGACTGCCGGTGCCGGACCCCTTGGGACTGTCCGAACCTGCGCCGTTTTCGACCGGCGGGCCGTTGCGCTCTTCCCAGTGGAGCTTCAGCTCGTCGTCCTGCTTGGTCCAAGCGATGGACACCTCGCCTTCGGGAACGCTCAGCGCCCCGTATTTGAGCGCGTTCGTCGCCAATTCGTGCAGGGTCAGGCCGACCGGCGTGACCATCCTGCGCGGCAGGCTGACGAACTGACCCGACGTGCTGATCCGGTCCAGCCGGTCGGTCTGGTACGGCTTCATGACTTCCTGCACGAGGTGCTTCAGATCGGTCTCTTCCTTCTGCATGCCTTCCGGCGACAGGGAAGCCCGGTGGGCCGCCGAAAGCGCGTCGATCCGCTGGGAAATCTTTTCGGTCACGCTTTCCACGCTGGTCGCATCGCGCGCCGAAAGGCGGACGATAGCGGTCAGCGCGGCAAACAGGTTCTCGGTCCGATGACGCAGCTCATGAGCGATCCGTTCCTGCCGCGCGGCGTTCTCGCGCTCGCTGACGAGGTCGGTGATGTCCCACTGTGAACCGTAGAAGTACTGCAGCGCGCCGTCGCGGTCGTAGACCGGGCCGACATGGACCGCGTTCCAGAACTTGGTGCCGTCCTTGCGGTAGTTGAGGATGTCGGTGACCCGGTAGGCTTCCTCGACCACCGCTTCGCGCAAGGTCGCCACTGCCGCCGGATCGGTCTCCGCGCCTTGGAGGAAGCGGCAATTGCGTCCCAGGATCTCGCGCCGCTCGTACCCCGTCAGGTCGCAGAATGCCTGGTTGCAGTAGACGATCGGCGTGTCGTCCTGGTGCGGATCGCTGATGCAGAGGGCCATGCGCGTCTGCTCGCTCGCTTCGAAGAACAGCTGCGACGGATCAATCCGCAGCGATGCTGCATCGAACCGGTCTTCTATGCGCACGGCCGCCGGCATCGGGACATTCCCGGCCTGCGAGCTGCGTTCTCTCTTGGTGGGCGTGTCCCCACCGCCAGTGGAGCGACCCATGGCTAACTCATCCTCGTCCAAGTGGGGAAACTTAACATTCGAACCGAACCGTTTGTACCGATCCCGCGACGGGAATCAACTCGTCGCAGCATCACGGTTCGTCTGTTTTGCGCAAATAGTCGTCAGCTTCGCGCAAGAGCCTCGGCGATGAGGGTGCGGGTGTTGTCGATTCCGTAAAGCGCGATGAAACTGCCCATGCGCGGACCCTGCTCGCTGCCCAGCAGCGTTTCGTACAGCGCCCGGAACCAGTCGCGCAGGTTGTCGAAGCCGAACTCCTCGCGCTTCCCGATCTCGTAGACCGCGGTCTGGAGATCTTCGGCGCTCGTCCCGGCATCCATTTCCGCGAGCCTCGCGTCCAGCGCGCGCAGGGCATCGGCTTCGCTCGGAGACGGGGCACGCTTCTTCAGGGTCGGTGCCACGAAATCGCGGTTGTAGGCGACCGCGAGCCGGACCAGCTCGTGCAGTTCCGGCTGGTCGTCGAGGCTGCCCAGATAGGTGCGCAAATAGTCCTCGAGCCGTTCCGGCGTCGCTTCGGTGCCGAGCACCCCGACGAGGTTCAGCAATAGCGAGTACGTGACCGGAAGCGTATCGCCCTCACCCGGCGCTGCGGTCCCCTCGCCCGCACCGTTAGCACGCGCGAGGTGCCAGACCGGGTTGCCCAGCTGCTTGTCCAGCTCCTGCTCCGCGAGCCTCTCGCGGAACTGCCAGTAATCGTCGACGGCGCGGGGAATGACCCCGGCGTGCAATTGCTTCGCGCTCTTCGGATTGTTGAAGATGTAGAAGCCGAGGCTCTCCTCGCTGCCATATTGCAGCCATTCCTCGATCGAGAGGCCGTTGCCCTTCGACTTGGAAATCTTCTCACCCTTGGCGTCGAGGAACATCTCGTAGATCAGGCCTTCGGGCTTGCGACCGCCCAGGACGCGCGCGATCTTGCCGGACTGGATGCCGCTGTCGGTCAGGTCCTTGCCGTACATCTCGTAATCGACGTCCAGCGCGACCCAGCGCATCGCCCAGTCGACCTTCCACTGGCACTTCGCCCGGCCGCCCAGCGCCGACTGCTCGACCGTCTCGCCGTCGTCCTCGAAACGGATGATCCCGTTCCCGGCATCGACGACCTCGACCGGCACCTGTAGCACTTCGCCCGACTTTTCCGAAATCGGCATGACGGGTGAGTACGTCTGGCGCCGCTCTTCCCGCAGGGTCGGCAGCATGATGTCGAGTATGGCGTCGAAATTGCGCAGGACATTGCGCAGGCCATCGTCGAATGCGCCGGACCCGTACCGCTCGCTCGCGGCGACGAACTCGTAATCGAACCCGAACCGGTCGAGGAAATCACGCAGCTGCGCATTGTTGTGATGCGCGAAGCTGGCATGGCCGGCATCGAACGGGTCGGGAATGCGGCTCAGCGGCTTGTTGAGATTGGCCCTGAGAAGGTCGGGATTGGGGACGTTGTCCGGCACCTTGCGCAGGCCGTCCATGTCGTCGCTGAAAGCCACCAGGCGCGTCCTGCCGTCTTCCGGCCGTGCGCCGATGAGCGCTTCGTAGGCGCGCCGGACCAGCGTGGTGCGCAGGACTTCCTGAAAGGTGCCGATATGCGGCAGGCCGCTCGGGCCGTAGCCGGTTTCGAACAGGACCGGTTCGCCATTCGGCTTCCCGTCGGGATAGCGTTTGAGCAACCGCTGCGCTTCCTGGAACGGCCAGGCTTTGGAAGAATGGGCAGCGTCGGTGAGGGCTTGGTTGCTCATGCGGGCAGCCTCTCGCCCAAGCGGCGGGGTGTTGCAAGCGCGAAGGCGAACCGGGCGGGCCCGGCGATCCGCGCCTAGAGCGCGCGTTCGTTCACCTGCGCGCACATGCCGGGGATCAGCAGCGCATCCACCAGTATCCAGAGGCCGCGCAGGCAAAGGATGGCGAACCCCACCATCACCTCTTCCATCAGGATGGCAACGCCGCCGAGCAGACCCAGGCCCAGCTGGTACAGGGCCGACTCGGTCTTGCCGAGGTAGAAGCGATGGACCGAAAAGCCGCCCAGGAAAAACCACAGCACATAGGCGAGACCGACCGATTTCGGGTTTGGTGCGGCCCGACCCAGTCCCCCGCGATAGGCTGCCTCGTCCGACTGGCGTTCCTGCCAGCGAGCGCGAGCGGCATCCTCGCCGACGAGTGCGCGGGCCGAGACGTATTCACGATAAGTTTCGTTGCGCAGGCGCGAAAGGTCGTTCGCCTCTTCGGGCGGCGGTGCCACCACGCGTTCAATTGCCTGCGGCGATGCGGGAATGGCGGCTGCCGCCCCGTTCAGTCCCTTGCGTCCAAAGCTCATCGAAACCCCCCGGTCAGATGGCGGACATTATCGTGCGGAAGCGTTAAGGAGGCGTTCCCGGATACCCCCGGTCAATCGACCGGTCCGAGCGCGGGATCGAGGTCGCGCGGGCGCCTGAAATGGACCAGCGTGCCCTTCGCGTCGGCGATATCCTTCCACCGTTCGATATCGCACTCGATCACGGCGAAGGTCGCGGTCGGAAACTTGGTGGCCGCCTCGTCGAAAAGCGCGTTTTCGTTCTGCGGCGGGACCAGTTGCATCAGCATTTCGTGAAGGCCGGGATTGTGTCCGGCGACCAGTACCGAGGCGGCATCGCCGGCAAACTCGGCAACCGTCTCGCAGATCGTCGTCGGGCTCGCCAGGTACAGGCGCGCATCCCAAACCGGGTCCAGGCCGATAGCTGCGCTGGCAAGGGTCTGGCGAACACGCTCGGCCGGGCTCGCCAGCAGCATGTCGAAAGCACCGCCCTCTTTCCTGATGTGCGAGCCGATCAGCTTGGCCCCGCGACGCCCGCGGTCGTTCAGACCGCGATCGAAATCGCGTTTAGCCGTGTCGTCCCAATCGGACTTCGCATGCCGCAGGAGGCCGATCCGTTTCATTGAGACCCTTTCGTCATGCCAGCGTCATGCCCGCCGTACCCGCGCGGGACAAGCGGCTTCGCTGCCGGAGATCACGCCCCGGCATTGCCGACCACGAAACACGCCATGGCGACCAGCGCGCCCGTCCACCGATTGCTGCGAAATCGGGCTAGCGGATTTGCGGCATCGCCCGGATCGAGTGTGGCGGTTTGCCATGCCAGATGGACTGCCGCGGGAAAGAGCGCCAGTATCGCCAGCCAGTCGGCTCGCAGGAACCAGAATGCCAGCGCCCAGCACAGGGCCGCACCGGCGTAGAAAACCGCGACACCCCATTGGACCCGTTTTCCGAGCCTCAGGGCGCTGGATCGGATTCCGACCAGCGCATCGTCCTCGCGATCCTGCAGGGCGTAGATCGTGTCGTATCCGATGACCCAGAGCGCCGCCCCGGCATACATCGCGAGGACCGCGTCCCAGTTGTCCCACCGGAATTGCGTCCATCCGACCAGCAGGCCCCATGTGAAGACGAGGCCGAGCCATGCCTGCGGCCACCAGGTGATCCGCTTCATGAAGGGATAGGCCGCGACGAGCGCCAGGCTGCCCAGCGCGACCAGTTGCGCCTCCGTACGCAGCTGGAGCAGGACGAGTAGGCCGAGCGCGCACAGGACGAACAGCCATCCCCATGCGAGGCGCGTGGAAATGCGGCCGCTGGCCACGGGGCGCGCGGCGGTCCGCGCGACCTGCCGGTCCAGATCGCGGTCCACGATATCGTTGTAGACGCATCCCGCGCCGCGCATCGCCACCGATCCCAGCAGGAACCAGAGCAGCAATTGCCACTGCAGGCCCGCGCCCGTCAGCCACACGCCCCAGACGCACGGCCAGAACAGGAGCCACCAGCCGATCGGCCGGTCGAACCGGGCAAGCTGCGCCAGGTCGCGGGGCACTTGGGGCAATCGCGCCACCAGGCCGCGATGCTCCGTGTCGGGGACGATAGTGTCGGTCACGCTTGCGCCCTAACCCGGCCGGAGCGTAACGCAAAGGCCATGCCCGCCACACCTGCCTGGCCGCCCAAGAGCGCACCGCGCCTTTTCATCGAGGACGTCATCGCCGGGGGTCGCAGCTTCGCGATCGAAGGGCCGCAGGCCCACTATCTCGCCCGGGTCATGCGGGTCGGCGAAGGCGATACGGTGATCCTGTGCGACAATGCGACCGGGGAATGGGCGACGACCGTGTCGCAGGTCGACAAGCGGCGCGTGACTCTGAAGGCCATCGAACGCCTGCGCGAGCGGGAGGATGTGCCCGATTTCTGGCTGTGTGCCGCCCTGCTCAAGAAAGACCGGTTCGACCTCGTCCTCGAAAAGGCGACTGAGCTCGGCGTCGGGAAAATCCGCCCGGTGATCACCCGGCGATGCGTCGCGGACAAGCTCAATGCCGATCGCGCGTCTTCCCTCGTGACCGAAGCGGCGGAGCAATGCGCCAGGACCGCCCTGCCCGAACTTGATGCTCCCGTGAAACTGGATGCGATGCTGCGGGACTGGCCGCAGGAACGGCACCTGTTCTTCGCGGACGAGGACGGGGGCGAGCCGGCCGCCGACGCCTTCTGCTATGCGGAGGGTCCGGCGGCCCTCCTGGTCGGTCCCGAAGGCGGCTTCGACGATGAGGAGCGCGCTGCGATCCGCGCCCACCCGGCGTCCGTCGCCATCAGCCTGGGCCCGCGAATCCTGCGCGGCGAAACGGCGGCAATCGCGGGAATGGCGGTCTGGATGGCAGAAGCGGGCGACTGGATCGGAGAAGAATAAATTCCTTTCCACGCCCGGATCGGTTTTCTATCGCGACCGGAATGAGCACGCGCGACACTTCCTCCGCCGATGATCCGGTCATCGAATCGCGCGACCAGCTGATCGCCCCGATGATCGGCGGCGAGAAGCCGAAGGACCGCTGGCGGATCGGGACGGAGCACGAGAAGCTCGTCTACCGCCGGTCGGACCATGCCGCGCCGAGTTACGACGAACCCGACGGTATCCGCGACATCCTCCTGAATTTGCAGGACTTCGGCTGGGAGCCGGTCGAAGAGGGCGGCAAGGTCATCGCCATGCGCGGCGAGGACGGCACGGTCAGCCTCGAACCGGCAGGCCAGCTCGAGCTTTCTGGTGCGCCGCTCGAGAACCTGCACCAGACCTGCAACGAGACCGGACGGCACTTGGAGCAGGTCAAGAAGGTCGGCGAGCGGTGCAGCGTCGGCTTCCTCGGCCTCGGCATGTGGCCGGACAAGTCGCGGGCCGAACTGCCGATCATGCCGAAGGGCCGCTACGACATCATGCTGCGGCACATGCCGCGTGTGGGCAGCCTCGGGCTCGACATGATGCTGCGGAC
Organism: Qipengyuania sp. JC766; assembly: GCF_040717445.1. Lineage (NCBI taxonomy): Bacteria > Pseudomonadati > Pseudomonadota > Alphaproteobacteria > Sphingomonadales > Erythrobacteraceae > Qipengyuania > Qipengyuania sp. JC766. The sequence continues at coordinate 1,094,576 of NZ_JBFEFL010000001.1, forward strand.
CTGCACCATCCAGGTCAATCTCGACTATTCGAGCGAGCCCGACATGGTGCAGAAGTTCCGCACCGGCCTCGCGCTGCAGCCGCTTGCGACGGCCCTGTTCGCCAATTCGCCGTTCACCGAGGGCAAGCCCAACGGCTTTCTCAGCTATCGCAGCCATATCTGGAGCGATACCGACCCGCATCGCACCGGCATGCTGCCCTTCGTGTTCGAAGAGGGCTTCGGATACGAGCGCTGGGCCGACTACATGCTCGACGTGCCGATGTACTTCGTCTTCCGCGACGGGAAATACATCGATGCGGCCGGGCTGAGCTTCCGTGATTTCCTGGACGGCAAGCTGTCCGCCCTCCCTGGCGAACGTCCGACGCAGAGCGACTGGTGGGACCACCTTTCAACCGCCTTCCCGGAAGTTCGGCTGAAGAGCTTCCTCGAAATGCGCGGTGCCGATGGCGGGCCGTGGAGCCGCATCTGCGCCCTGCCCGCCTTCTGGGTCGGTCTGCTCTATGACCAGGGCGCGCTCGATGCCGCGTGGGACCTGGTCAAGGACTGGACGATGGAGGAACGCGAACGGCTCCGCAACGAGGTGCCTCGCCTTGCGCTGCAGACGGAACTGCCGGGCGGGAAAGGCACGCTGCGCGATCTCGGACGCGAGGCCCTCGCCATTGCCCGGGACGGACTCAAGGCCCGCGGACAGCTCGACAGCGGCGGCAGCAACGAGACCGGTTTCCTCGAAACGCTCGACGAGATCGTCGAAAGCGGCAAGGTCCCGGCCCAGCGCCTGCTCGACAAGTATCACGGCGAGTGGAACGGCGACATCAGCCGGGTCTACAAATACTCGTTCTAGCCTGCGGCATCGGTTACCCGGCGGGCGTAGCCCGGCCATCCGTTACCGTACCGAACAGCAGGCGACCCAGCCGCTTTCTTCCCCGGGACATGGCCGATGTGATCACGCCGTTGTGCTCCATCCAGGCGTAGTATTCGCGATATTTCGGGTCTTCCGCCAGCAGGTGCGCCTCTTCCGTACGCGCGCGCCAGTAGTAGATGCCGCTCACAACGGCGAGGAACACCGTGTTGCGCACCATGTCGGTTAAGGAATCGCTAGTGACGAGGAACGGCAGCGTCGCGCACCACCAGAACAGGTTCTTGGACAGGTAGGCGGGATGCCGCGTGAAGCGGTAGGGTCCGTTGGTGATGACCCCGCGATAGGTAAGGTTGGAAAACCGCAGGCCGAACGCAACCGTCGCCCAGGCGTAGACGGTCGTCAGCGCGATCAGCAGCGCCGCCCAGCCGTAGAGAAGGCCCGTGTGCCCCTCCATCCAGTAGGCCCAGCCGGGCGTGTTCACCTCGTAATGGATCATGCCGCTCCCGCCCATGAAGGCGTAGACCAGCGGCGGGTAGCAGATGAGGGCCGCCAGCCATCCGCTCAGGAAGGGGTTGCCGCTGCGGATCTGTGCGTCCAGCGGTCGCATGGTCACCAGATAGCCCACGGTGCCGATCTGCACGTCGATCACGAACAGCAACTCGATGACCGACATGCCCAGCCGGACCGGATCGGACACGATGTCGGCGAGGTCCCTTGTGACCACGTTGTAGAAGCCGCCGGGCAGGATCGAGATCATGAATGCGGCGAAGAACGCCTTGATGATCCAGGCCCGCCAGTGCTTCTTGATCTCGTCCACGTGCCAGCCGCCCCTTCGCAGGAGCAGCGCGCCGAAATGCCAGGAATGGTCCCGGGGTTCGACCATGTAGCGGTCCAGCCAGAGGACATAGGGCACGGTCAGCAGGACGATCGGCACGGCCGCGGCGCCGATCACCTGCATCGAGAACAGGTATTGCCCGTCCCAGTACCACCGGCCGAGCATGTAGAGCCCGGCGATGATGGCGAATGTCGCCCAAAGGCCGACGACCTTTACCGCCGACGTGCCGATCACCTGCCCGAAGGGGCGCGGATTGTCCCAGTCGATACCGGTGGACGGGCGGCGATGCACCTTTTCGACCACCATCGACCATGCGATCATCGGACCGGCCGAGAAAACGAGCGCCATGAGGGCCGCGTAGGGACCGGACAGGGGCTCCCGCGGACCGGGCAGGTCAAACGCCTCGGCGAAGCCGGCATAGTTCCGGCAGAACAGGATCCAGGCGAAAAGGCCTGCCAGTCCGACCAGCCCGACCATCGGCGACACATCGCTCCGCGGCGGCCGCGTTGCGAATTCGACGGTGTGATCGAGGCTGTGCGCGGTCATCGTCCGCCGCTTACCCGCAAAGGGTTAAGCGGCAGGTAACGCCGTTCGCCCCGGACGGGCGGTTACGTCCGTCCGCAATTGCGCGCGGACCCGCCTAGCGGAAGGCGTGGATCGTGCCTTCGTCGTCGAGGACATACATGGTGTTGTTGGCCACGACCGGCGCCAGCGAAACGGGCTTGCCGAGATCGCGATACAGGGCCGAAGACCCTTCCCCGAGGCTGACCTTGTGGATCTCGCCGCGCGTGCTCACCACCCACAGCGAATTGCCCGCCAGCACCGGACCCGACCAGAAGATCGGACCCTTCTTGTCTTCCTGGTCGCGGAACTGCTGGAGCTGCGAGATCCAGCGGATCTTGCCGGTCGAACGGGCGATCGCCAGCAGGCGCGCATCGTCGGTAAGCGCGAAAATCCATTCGCCCGCGATGGTCGGCGTCGAAATGCCCGCAACGTTGAGTTCCCAAAGCCGCTGCCCGGTCACCAGTTCGTACGCCGCCATGCGCCCGCCCTGGCCCAGCGCGAAGACGCGGCCCTGGTCGACGATGGGATCGGCATCGATGTCGGTCAGCGAACCGACGCGGGTGGAGATGGACGTGCGCGCGAGGGCATCCGACCACAGGACGCGGCCGTTTTCGTAGCGGTAGGCGGCAAGTTCGCCCGAGCTGTACCCTGCGATGACGGTGCCCTGCCCCGCGGCCGGGGCCGCCACGCCGAACACGCCGGCCTGTGCGCCCGCGCCCGATTCCTGCCACTGGATCGCGCCATCGGCGACCCCCAGCGAGTAGATCTGGTTGTCCTGCGTCATGACAAGGACGGAATTGAACGCCAGGGTCGGCGCACCGCGCAGTGGCCCTGCCGGCTTTACCGTCCAGATCTGCGAGCCGGTCGCCGCGTCCAGCGCAACGACGTCGCCGCCGCCGCTGGTCGCGTAAACCCGCCCGTTGTCGAAGCTGACACCGCCCCCGAACAGCGTGGCGGCGTTGCCGTCGCCCGACGGCATCTGGAATTGCCAGACGCGCGCGCCGGTCTGCTCGTCGAACGCATGGACCACGCCATCCGTATCCACGGCATAAAGCCGGCCCCCGGCGACGACCGGCGCGTTGGCGAGGCGGCGCTTGTTGCTGCCGCCCGCGATCTGCGCGGTCCAGGCCTGTGTCGGGTTATCCGCCAGCGCGAGATGGCCGGTCGATTTCCCGGCATTCCCGCCGGGCTGCGCCCAGCTCTGGTTGACCTGCGCAGGCGGTACGATCACCGACACGCCCGACAGCGCCGGATCGACAGCCGCACCGGTCTCGATACGCGACAGCACCGGGGTCCGCTCACCGACTGTCGGCGTAGCCTTTTTCGTTCCCCCGCCACACGCGGCGAGCACGGCGACCGAGCCCAGCGCGAGCGCCTTGCGCCATCCGATCTGGTTGGAACGTGAGATCATGCGATCAATCCTCAATTTTCTGAAGCCGGAGCCTGTTGCGGGGGTGCGGCACCCGCCGGCGCGGGTCCGGCCTGTTCTTCCAGCAGTTCCTCGACATCCTCGATGGCATCGACCCCCAGGAAACCGGCCAGCTGGCGGGTCCGGGCGCGCAGGCCTTCGGGCACGTCTTCGTTGCGCGCGATCCGTGAAAGCAGGTCGCCCGCCTCCTGTCGCTTACCCTGTTCGAGGTAGGCGATGGCGACAAGCTCGCCGGCGCTGCCGAAATAGGCATTGTCCTCGACAGCCAGCGGCTGGAGACGGCGGATGACTTCCGCCGGCTGCATGGTGTCGAAGCGCGCGGCGACTTCGCGGATGACCGCGAGATCGCGCATGGCGGGCGGTGCCGCTTCGTCGGCCGCAACCGCTGCGAAGCGTTCCGCGGCCGTGGCGCTGTCCCCGCGTTCGAGCGCGATACCGCCCTGCAGCATGGCGGCCGCGGCACGGGCGCCGCCTTCGCCTTCGGTGGCTAGTCCGTCGAGAGCCGCGGACCCGGTTTCGAGATTACCCGCCTCGATCTGGTCCAGCGCCGAGATCAACGTTTCGGACTGCTCCTCCGCCGCGGCCTCGTTCTGGCGATCCCACCAGAGATATCCGCCGAAAGCCAGCAGCGCCACTGCGACCAGCGCCAGGATGGGAACGCCGAACCGCTTCGCGAAATTGGCGAAATTGTCCTGGCGGACAGCCTCGTCGACTTCGCGCATCAGCACGTCGCCCTCGGCGTTTTTCGCAGGCTTCTTGGTGATTTCGGACTGTGCGTCGGGTTTGCGGGCCACGCGTGGAACGCTCTCGTCTTGTGTTGGACAGGAAGATCGCGTCTTTAGACGATACGGGTCGCGATGCAATTCACGATCATCAGACTGTCCCCGTCCCGGTGAATGGCATATGAAGCCGGCCGCGCAGCTGTCAGGGCATGCTTTCGCGCTGCATCGCGCTCAGGTAGAGGCGCCTGTAGGCGTCGACCATCCGTTTGGCATCGAACCGCTTCTCCGCCGCCGCGCGGTTGGCGGACCCGATCCGTGACCGCAATTCCGCATCGTCCGCCAGCGTGCGCAATGCCGCCTCCGGATCGCCGATCAGCGGGCGGTTCTCGTCCGAAACCATGTCCGCGATGTCGCCCACATCGGTCGCCGCGACCGGCAGCCCTGCGGCCATCGCCTCGATCACGGACACCGGCATCTGTTCGCTGTCGGACGACAGGGCGAAGATATCGAACAGGCCGACATACTGGGCAGGATAGGGAACGAAGCCCGTCAGGTGGACCCGCGAGGTGACACCGTGCTGCTCGGCCGCCTTTTCGATCGCGCGCCGCTCCGTGCCCTCGCCCACGATGACGAGCTGCCAGTCTTCCGGCAGCGCGGCAAAGGCCGCGACGAGCCGCGGCAGGTTCTTGACCGGGCGCAATCCCGCCAGGGTCCCCACCCACCGATCGGTCTCGCGTTTTTCCAGACCGGGGATGGCATCGGGTTCCGGCGTGCGCGCATATCCTTTCAGCTCGATGCCGTTGGGTATCCGCATGACCCGGCCGATGGGCTGGTCCCATTTTTCCAGCGCGATCGCTTCCAGCCGTTCCGACGGGACGACCAGCTTGGACGTGCGCCCCAGGGCGATCTTGCGGAACATGTTGCGCGACCACTTGATCCTGGTCCGCTCGTCCTCGTTGAAGCCGTCCTCGTGGTGGATCAGCGGCGGGAGGCCGAGCTTCTGGCCCATGACCGTGTGCGCCATCACCGCGTCCATCGCCCCCCAGTTGTAGGTCAGGACGAGATCGTAACCGCGCATGGCCATCGCGATCTTCGCCAGCCGACCCGGCAGGGGCTTGCCGACGAGCGAGGGAAAATCCTTCACGATCGTGGCCGTGTTGAACGGTGCGATCTGCTGCATGGCGCCGGTTTCGGCCCGGTTCTCGCTCACGATATCGTGGTGGACGTTGGGCCCGAACGCATTGATCAGCTGGACGCAGCGCAGTTCCTTGCCGCCCGCCGCGAAGGTCGAATGGAGGTGCAGGAAGCGAACGGTCTCTATCCTTCGGGCTTTCTTGCGCTTCGTCATGGGACCGAACCGAGCAGCTCGTCGATGGCCGCCAGCGCCGGCGGTTCGCTCAGCAGGGGTGCGTGCCCGGTATTGGCGATGGTGACCGTCCTCGCCTGCGGCAGGCGCTCGACCATGCGTTCAAGCGTTTCGGGCGAAAGGATGTTCGAGCTGTCCCCGCGCACGATCAGCACTGGAATGCCCGAAAGGGCATCCAGCGCGGGCCACAGGTCCGCCGGGGCGGCCCCGTCCTCCTGCGAAAAGGGCTCGGCGATCTTCATGTCGTAATCGAAACCGATCCGCCCGTTCTGCTGCACGGTCATGCCGCGCTTGGCCATTTCCAGCCAGTCTTCCAGCTCGAAACCCGGATGGGCATCGCCGTGGACGTCCTCCAGCGAACGGGCCGCGTGCAGCCAGGTCGGGAAACTGCGCCCCTGCCCGACATAGCTGCGGATCTTCGCGATCCCGTCCGCGCTGATGTCGGGACCGATATCGTTCAGGACCGCACCCTCGATCCGGCCCGGCTCGCCATGGGCAAGCATCATCGTCATAAGGCCGCCGAGCGAAGTTCCGATCGCGACGAAGCGGTCGATCGATTCCCGTTCCAGCAGGTCGAGAACGTCGCGCACATACTGCACCGGATTGTAGGTGGCAGGATCAGGCGCATAGTCGCTGTCCGCGCGGCCCCGCATTTCGGGCACGATGACCCTGCGCGACGGGGCGATGTGGGCGGCCAGATCCGAAAAGTCGCGCGCATTGCGGGTCAGTCCGTGGAAGCAGCAGACCGGCAATTGCCCGGCATCGCCGGCATAGTCGCGATAGTGCAGTTTGAGACCGTCTTCGCTGGTCCAGGAGGCATCGGTGTATTCGCTCGCCATGGCGTGCCTGTCCCCAGAATCGCACCGGATGGCAAGGGAAACCGTTGCGAAGCCGGCATCCTCGGACCACGTTGACGATCATGACCGACCCCGAAAGCCTGCCTGATTACCGACCTGATCCCGCCATACTGCCGCTTGCGGACTGGCTGGCGGACCCGGTTTCCCCGGCAGATTTTCCGGAAACGATCCTGCGCTTTCGCAATGACCGGGCAGCACGGACGGTAGGGCTGGTCGGGCTGGACGACGGGCAGTGGGTGGCGCATTTCGGCCGGTTCGATCCGCTGCCCGAAAACCTGCCGAGACCCCTCGCCCTGCGATATCACGGGCACCAGTTCCGCGTTTACAACCACGAGCTGGGCGACGGGCGGGGGTTTCTTCACGCGCAATTGCGTGACGACCGGCAGCGCCTGCTGGACCTCGGAACGAAGGGATCGGGCCAGACTCCGTGGAGTCGTCAGGGAGACGGCCGGCTGACGCTTAAGGGCGCCGTCCGGGAGGTGCTGGCCACAGAAATGCTCGAAGCGCTGGGCGTCTACACCTCGCGAACGTTCTCGATCGTCGAGACCGGGGAGGAACTCTGGCGCGGGGACGAGCCTTCGCCCACCCGCTCGGCCGTCCTGACACGGCTGAGCCATGGCCACATCCGCATCGGCACGTTCCAGCGGCTCGCTTTGCTCGAAGAGCGCGCGGCGATGGAACAGCTTGTGGAGTACTGCCTCGCCCGGTTTCCCGGCCCCGAAAACGCCTTCGATGGCCCCGGAGCCGACCATCCGGCGGCGATCCTCATGAACCAGGTCGTCGAACGCCTCGCCGACCTCGCCGCGAGCTACATGGTGGCCGGCTTCGTCCACGGCGTCCTCAACACCGACAACATGAACGTCACCGGCGAGAGCTTCGATTACGGGCCATGGCGCTTCCTCCCGCGCTGGGATGCGTCCTTCACGGCCGCCTATTTCGACCATTCTGGTCTTTATGCCTTCGGCCGGCAACCCGAGGCGCTGCACTGGAACTGCGCCCAGCTGGCGATCGCGCTGCGCACATTGTGCCCATCGGAGCCATTGGTCGCCGCGCTCGAACGATTCGGGCCGCTTTACGAACGGTTTCTGGCAAAACGCTGGTGCTGGCGCCTGGGGGTGGAACCGCGCGGCGACGATCGCGATACGAGGCTGGTCGCAACCTGCGAGAGGGTCCTGCAGGAATCAGGCGTCGCCCCGGACCGCTTCTTCCACACGCACCGCGGCGGACGGAACGCCAGCGGCGAACTCGCAGAGGCCCTCCGCCCCTACACGGTGACCGAAGACGATCACCCATACTGGCGCGAGGCCGAACCGCAGTCGATGCTGATCGACGAAGTGGAGGCCATCTGGACCCCGATCGCCGAGGACGACGACTGGACCCCGCTATGGAGCAAGATCGAGAGGTTGCGGCGGGTCGGCGAAGCGCATGGGACCCCGCCGACACCGGCGGGACATTAGCCTCGGTTCACTGACCTGTCGGCTGCTGTTCCATCTGTAGCGGCGCGATGTCGACGCCGGATAGTTTCCACTGCCCCTGCTCCCACTGGAAATACATGTCGAACCCGATCGAGATCGGCCGCATCAGGAACATGCCCTGCACCCGGAACAGATCCTCGCGAATCTGCTGCGGTGCCTCGGTATAGGTCGGCGGGACCAGCAGCGAACTGGCAAGATCGATGCGCTGCCGCCGGATACCTGCGAAGATCTCCGAGAGCCGGGCAGCGTTGAAATTGATCTGGAACCCTTGCGCGGAAATATCGCGCAGGACCGAGTAGTTGCCGGATCGATTGGCGTGATCGATGGCCGCCATCGTCGACCAGATCATCTTGGATAGCTCGAGCTGCCCCGGTGTCGGCCTCATCGACGGGGGAGGCTGCACCTGCGGCTCGGCTTGCGAGGCCTGCACTTGAGCCATGGCAGCCGGCGCAGTCCCCAGCGCAAGAGCAGAACTGCCGAGGAGGCAAACGAAAAATGCCGGGGCACGAAGCCCCGGCATCTTCTTCGATCGATACGTCAAAATCATGCTCGATCGTGTAGCGCGTTACCAGGCGACTTGGAAGCCGCCGCGTGCGCCGACTTCGCCGCTGTCGAAGCCGACACCGACACCTGCCGAGAACGCCGCGTTCTGTCCGACCCGCGCGGAGAGCGCGACCGTGCCTGCACCACGGTCCTCGAAGTAGCCCACGCCACCCGAGATTGCGAAGTTGGTACCGTTCGGAAGCATCGGCGATTCCATGGCCAGAGCCATGGCGACACCTTCGTTCGCACGCTCGATCGCAGAACGGTTGGCGGCGGTTTCACCGAACAGCTGGTTGATCTGGCCGGTCTGGTTCGAGGTCAGCGTCTGAAGCGCCGCGATGCTCGCAGTGTTCGTACCGATAGCAGCCGTATTGGCAGCAACCGCCGCATTCGTGGCGCCAAGATCGGCAGCGGAAGCGCCAGCGACGAGGCCGAGCGTTCCGTTGGCGTCGGAGGTAACGAACTGGATCGGACCGGTCTGGCTGGCAGTGCTGGTGTCGAGGCCCGCGATGACGACCTGGCCGTCATTCGCTGCGGTTGCACCGGCGCCGATCGCGACCGAGTTGGCACCGGTCGCCGAAGCACCCGTACCCATGGCGATGGCATTTTCGCCCGTCGCCGAGGTATTGCCACCCAGCGCGACCGAAGAAGCACCGGTCGCACTTGCATCCCAACCGAGAGCGACAGCGCCGAGTGCGGTTGCGTTGGCGCCGGTTCCATCACCATCGACGTCACCGCCGATCGCCACGGCGAAGTCGCCCGATGCAGCAGTCTGGTTGCCGAGCGCGATAGCCTGGACGCCACTGGCATTGGCCGCCTCACCCACGGAGAGCGAGCGAACGCCCGATGCCGAAGCGAGGTGACCGATAGCATGCGCCCGTTCCGCCGAGGCATTCGACTGCCAGCCGAAAGCCGTAGCGGCCGTGCCGTTGGCGACGGATTCGCCGCCGACTGCTGTCGTCGAAGTGCCGTTGGCAAAAGACGTGTCACCGATGGCGAGGGCATCGACACCATTCGCGATCGATTCGTTACCGATCGCGGTAGAGAAATCGGTCTGCGCATCCGCGTTCTCACCTACGGCAAGTGAGCGGACGCCTTGGGCGGTAGCAAGATGACCGAGCGCAGTTGCGCGCTCCGCACCGGCAACGGACTGCCAGCCATACGTCGTTGCCCCCGGACCGGTCGCAAGAGCCTCGCCGCCGACGGCCGTGGTGCTGTTGCCGATTGCCCGAGCGCCTGTCCCAGCGTCGTCACCGCCAATGGCGATGGCATCGACGCCGTCAGCGAGCGAACGCCTTCCGATGGCAATGCTGGAGGTACCGACTGCATTCGATGCGGAACCAAGTGAAACCGACCAATCCGCTTGAGCACGTGCAAAAGCGCCGACTGCTAGCGCATCGCGCGCGGTGGCACGAGAATTAACCCCAACGGCGGTCGATCCGAAACCCGTCGCTTGATTAAGCCGACCCAAAGCGGTGCTGCTTTGAGCTGTCGCAATTGCTTGGTCGCCGACAGCGGTTGCTCCGGGGCCAGATGCGACAGACTCCGCTCCCACGGCCGTTGTGCGAACGTTTGTTGCGAGAGCATCGGATCCAATCGCCGTCGAGTTGAGGCTGCTTGCGAGCGAACCACCACCGACGGCAGTCGAATTTTCCCCCCGAGCTCGGGCGGTAACACCGTTGGCCGTCGCGCCCGTGGCAGTGGCCTGTGCGTTCACACCAGTTGCAGTGGTATTGACAGCGGTCGCTTGGCTGCGCTCACCCACGGCCGTTGCGTTTGTCGAAGATGCCACGGCGCCCTCTCCGCAAGCGGTCGCGTTGGTGCCAGAACCATCGGCACCGCCATCGGTGTCGCCGGCATCGGCCACGCCGTTGTCGTTGGTATCGAGAAGACACTCTTCTGCCATGGCAGGAGCCGGTGCCAGGGCGAGACTTGCAATGGCGAGCGCCGAAGCAGAACCGCACATCGCGGCCATCTTGGAAAGATCGAATTTCATATCTGAGTCACCTTTTAGTACCTTACGTCAACAATCAACGTAAACGCACGAATTCCCGTGCGTTTTGCTTGCCACCCGGATTGTGGGAATGGCCTTTTCCAGGCCGGTCCTAAGGACTCTTTCCCCCTGATGAACATCGAATGACAGATGACAATGACAATTTCAAGGCGCTGAAATTCTCAGAAATTTGCGTTAACGACTGCTCTCTAGGTAATTTTACTATCCCGCATCATTGGAATTTGACCCCTGCGAACTAACCCCTAGATAGCGGGCCTGATCATTCGAGCGGGCGGTTCATTGCGTTCGGCCCATTCAGGAGCATGTGTGTCCCAAGCCGAAATCGTATCCTTCGAACCGGCGACCGGTAAGGAAATGTGGCGTGCGCCGCTGGACAATGTGGACGAGGCCGTCGACCGCGCGCGGAGAGCCTGGCCGGCTTGGGCCGCGAAGCCGCTGGCGACCAGGATCGAATTGTGCCGCCGCTTTGCAAACGAGGTGCTGAAGGAATCCGACAACCTCGCAACGACCATCGCGCGCGAAACCGGCAAACCGCTGTGGGAAGCGCGCACCGAAGTCGAAGCGGTCATCGCAAAAGTCGATATTTCAGTTACCGCCTATGCCGAGCGCACCGGGCAAAAGAAGCTGGACAGCGCGCTGCAAGGCTCGAGCGCGGTCAGGCACAAGCCGCATGGCGTCATGTGCGTGCTGGGTCCCTACAATTTCCCCGCCCACCTTCCGAACGGCCACATGATCCCGGCCTTGATCGCCGGCAATGTCGTGATCTTCAAGCCGAGCGAGAAAACACCGGCGACGGGCGAACTGTTGATGAAGTGCTTCAACCGTGCGGGCATCTCCGCTGCGGTCGCGCAATTCTTCGTCGGAGGACCGGAAGAAGGCAAGGCACTGGTCGCCCATCGCGACGTCGATGGCATCCTGTTTACCGGGTCGGCACAGGTGGGAATTGCGATCAACCGGAAACTTGCGAGCAATCCAGGCAAGATCGTCGCACTAGAAATGGGTGGCAACAATCCGATCGTCGTCATCGACACGCCCAAGATCGACGATGCCGTCACGCTGATCGTGCAATCCGCCTTCACGACTGCCGGCCAGCGTTGCACGGCGGCACGCCGGCTCATCATCAAGGACAGCATGTACGATGCCGTCGTCGGGCAACTGAAATCGCTGGTGTCCCGGATCATCGTCGACGAGCCATTCGCGGAGCCCGCCCCGTTCATGGGGTGCGTGATCGACAACGATGCTGCCGACCGGATGACGGAAAGCTTCCTTTATTTCCTGTCCAACGGCGGCAAGGCGATCCGTCACATGACGCGGCCGGACGACAACCTGCCCTTCCTGACCCCGGGCCTGATCGATACCACCGACATGGAAGACAGGCCCGATGTAGAGTTGTTCGGCCCCCTGCTCCAGATCGTCCGTGTACCCGATTTCGACAGTGCGATCGCTGAAGCGAACCGCACGCGTTTCGGCCTTTCCGCTTCGCTGATCGGCGGAAGTCCGCAGGATTACAACAGGTTCTGGGCCAATGTTCGCGCCGGTATCATCAATTGGAACCGGCCGACCAACGGTGCTTCATCGAAAGCGCCTTTTGGCGGCCTCGGGCTGTCGGGCAATCATCGTCCTGCGGCTTTCTATGCGGCGGACTACTGTGCCTATCCGGTCGCGAGCACGGAGATGGAGCAGCCTCGCGCCAATATCGGCGTTGGATTGCGCAATTAGGCGCCTCTTTCCAGCACCCACGCTTCGGTGAGCCCGTCGGCCCGGTTTCGGATCTGGACGGTGACCTTTGCATCGTTCGTGGCAGCCTCCAGACTGTATTCCGAACCGTGCTTCGTCACAGTCACATCATTGTCGCCCGGGCGTAACCACGCATAGTGGAACGCGAGCACGTCTTCCAAGCCGACCGGGGTGCGATAGCGAACTGCCCGCAGCTTGCACGAACCGGCATCCGAGCCGGCAGCTTCCACGACGTGTCCGTCGGGGTAGAGACCGACCGCACGGGACACCGGGGCGGCCCATTTCGCCGTATAGTCCAGCGTGTCGAGGCAACTGTCCTGCGCTCCTTGCAACGCCAGAGCGGAACCGGCGGTCAGCCAGGCTAGTTCGCCAAGCTCTTCGCCTTCCAGGGGTTCGGGCAATTCGTCGATCCGGTCGCTACCGCCCAACAACCGACGCGCTTCGTCCCGGGCGGCTTGTATGGCTTCGGGATGGCGCGCCAGCGGCGGGAGCGAATGGCCGGTCCGGATTGTGAGTGCCGCATTCGCCTCGTTCTGGTTCACCAGGTCCGGATCGGCCATAAGCTGGTTGTTCAGGGCCTGCTCCAGAACCGGATCGCGCGGCTCCGGCGCCTGCTCGGCATCGGGATCGCCGCAGGAGGCGAGCGCAAGCAAGCCGCAAAGCAGCACTCCGCCCGTCTTCGCTCGCGCTTTTGTCCAACCCATGCGCCCCCCAATAGGAGCGGCATGGTTAACAAGTGGCTCCCGACGGTTCTCAGGAACGGCGCCCGACCCTCCCGAAGAAGGACCGGGCGCCTCACGGCTCGGTTGCGGCTGCGCCCCGCCCATTGGTGGGGAACGGGCGGTGCGCCCAACCTCGCTATGTGCGTTCATCTTTAGCCGGATCTGTATGAACGCCATGCAACTCCGGGTTCAGCGGCCGTCAGTCGGCGATGGCTTGTTTCGCCCCCGGGGCAGGCCTAGGGGGCGGCGGTGACGCAGCCCGATCCCCCGCAAGAGCCCTCCGGCCTTCCCGCCGCGCTGGCGGCGTATGTGATCTGGGGTCTGCTGCCGCTCTACCTGATACTGGTGCGAGCGGTGCCGCCCTTCGAATTCGTCGCCTGGCGCATCCTGTGGACACTGCCGGTTTGCCTCCTGATCGTCGCCTTCCGCCGCCAGTTCGCCGATCTGGGCCGCGCGCTGCGGGACCGGCGGAGCATGCTGGTCCTGACCGCCAGCGCCACCCTCATCGCGATCAACTGGTTCACCTATGTCTGGGCGATCCAGATGGGCAACGTCTATGCCGCCAGCCTTGGCTACTACATCAACCCCCTTCTCAACGTGCTGCTCGGCACGCTGCTGCTGGGCGAGCGGCTGAGCCGGGCGCAGTGGGTCGCGGTGGGCCTTGCCGGGGTCGGCGTCGCGATCCTTGCGGCGGGCGCGATCACGACGCTGTGGATCAGCTTGACCCTGGCGCTCAGTTTCGGGACCTACGGCCTCTTGCGCAAGCAGGTCGCGGTCGGCTCGCTTCCGGGGCTGACGATCGAATCGACCCTGCTGCTGATCCCGTCCGCCGGCATCGCGCTGTGGTACGCATTGCAGCCGCCCGGCTCGTCCTTCCTCGTCAGCGTGCCGCGCAGCCTCGCCATCGTGCTCGGCGGCATCGTCACCGCGATCCCGCTGCTGCTGTTCGCGATCGCGGCGCGACGGATGGCCTATTCGACCATCGGGTTCATCCAGTTCCTTGCGCCTACCATCGTCTTCATCCTCGGCCTGACCGTCTTCGGCGAGGCGTTGAAGCCGGCGCAGCTCGCCTGCTTCGTCCTGATCTGGGCGGCGCTGGCGGTCTTCGCCTGGGACCTGTGGCACCGGTCCCGTGCGCCCAAGCCTGTCCCGCTCGACTAGGCGAGCTTCCAGCGCAGCGTGTCGCCGGCGTGGAACGGCACCACCGGCGTGCCTTCCGCATCGAACGCCGCCAGCACATCGTGCTCTTCCCGGCGCAGTGTCACCGTCCCTTCGTTGAGCGGCAGGCCGTAGAACCGCGGACCGTTCTCGCTGGCAAACGCTTCGAACCGGTCGATCGCGCCTTCCTCCTCGAACACGGCGAGATAGCTTTCGAGCGCGAAGGGCGCGTTGAAGATGCCCGCGCAGCCGCAGGCGCTTTCCTTGGCGTCCTGCGCATGCGGCGCGCTGTCCGTGCCGAGGAAGTAGCTGGCAGAGCCCGACGTTGCCGCTTTGCGCAAGGCCAGCCGGTGCGTCTCGCGCTTGGCGACCGGCAGGCAGTAGTTGTGCGGCCTCATCCCGCCGACCAGCATCGCATTGCGGTTGATGTGAAGGTGCTGCGGCGTGATCGTGGCGGCGACCCGGTCCCCCGCCCCGTCCACGAAACCGACCGCATCCTGCGTCGTGATATGCTCGAAGATCACCCTGAGCGCGGGCAGGCGGCGGACCAGCGGATCGAGGATGCGGTCGATGAACACCGCTTCCCGGTCGAACACGTCGATGTCCGCCTCGGTCACTTCGCCATGGACGCAGAGTGGCATGCCGATTTCGGCCATCCGTTCCAGCACGGCCTCGATATTGGCGATGTCGGTCACGCCGTGCGCGGAGTTGGTCGTCGCATTGGCAGGGTAGAGCTTGGCGGCCGTGAACGTGCCGTCGGCGAACCCGGCGGCTAGGTCGTCCGGATCGGTATCGTCGGTCAGGTAGCACGTCATCAACGGCGTGAAGTCGAGCCCGTCCGGCACCGCGGCCAGGATCCGGTCGCGATAGGCGCGGCCCAGCGCGGCCGTTGTGACCGGGGGCGCGAGGTTGGGCATCACGATGGCGCGCGCGAACTGGCGGGCGGTGTAACCGACCACGCCGCGCAGCATTGCGCCGTCGCGCAGGTGCACGTGCCAGTCGTCCGGCCGGCGGATCGTCAATTCATCCATGATACGGAACGTCCGGGCGAGACATGGACCGCATGGACCACTGTCCAGGGGCAAAAAACACAGGGCGGCAGACCGCCTGCGCGCGGGCGGCTTCGATCGGGGTTCGGACGCAATGCATGGCGGTTCCTTGGCAGATTGCGACCCTGTAGGACAGACCTTGAAAGCGTGCCCGCCCGATCCACCTTGGACCGATGACCGCCACCCGCCTGTTCGACCGCGCCATCATCCGCCTGACCGCGCAGGATGCGCAAGAAGACGTGCCCGCCTTCCTCCAGGGACTGGTAACGCAGGACGTGACCGGCACCCTCCCCGTCTGGGCCGGGCTGCTTACCCCGCAGGGCAAGGCGATGTTCGACTTCATCGTCTGGCCGGCAGGAGACGGCGGATTGCTGATCGATTGCGAGAAGGATGCGGCAGACGAGCTTGCGAAGCGGCTCATGCTCTACCGCCTGCGGCGCAAGATCGCGATCGAACGCGACGAGGGTATGGCGGTCCACTGGAAAGCGACGCCGGGCGATGGCGGCGCGCCCGATCCGCGGCTGGGCGACCTCGGCGAACGCTGGATCGCGCCCGTGGCCGAAACGGACGAACCCGCCGACGATGCTTGGCGCAAGCACCGCCTGTCGCTGGGCGTGCCCGAGGGGCGCGCGGAACTGGGCGACATATTGTGGCTGGAAACGAACGCTGCGGAGCTGAACGGCGTCAGCTTTTCCAAGGGCTGCTATGTCGGCCAGGAGAACACCGCCCGCATGAACTGGCGGCAAAAGGTCAATCGGCGCCTTGTCGTGGTGCCGCTCGCATCGTCGGAGGAGAAGCGCCGCAAGACCGCGCATGACGATCTCGGCCTTGCCGTCGATCACTTGCGGGTGAGCGATATCGATCCGGCCACCGTGCCGGACTGGATGCAGCTGGCGTCCGCCGGGGAATCGCCGGACGACTGAAGCGTTGCCGGGACCGCCCGGACGCTCGCCCCCTCAGATAGCGTCCGCGACTTGGCGCGTCATCCAGCGCGCGCGCGAACCGTAAGCGGCGATCTTCGCCGCGAGTTCGCCCGAAACCTCGCCCTCTGCAAAGCCCAGCCGCTGCCAGTAATCCGCCGCGCCTTCGACAGCGACCAGCTCCGCCTCCGCAAGGCCGGCTTGTGCCGCCATCCGGAAGGCGCGCCGCACCAGCCTGCGCCCGGCACACGTTCCGCGGCCCGATTCGGACACGGCGAGATCGTGCAGGAAGAGTATTTCGGCCGGCGTGTCCGGATCGAGCGCGACCGAAAGCGCCGGCGGCGAACGCCGGGTCCAGCCATGCGCCAGCAGGTAGCCGACCAGAGTATTCTCGTGCTTCGCGGCTAGGCAGAAGGACGTGCCGAGCGCGATGCGGCCGAGAAACGCGTCCGCTCCTTCGACCAGGAATGTCGGATACACCTCCCGCTGGATCGCGAGCGCCGCGGGCACGTCGCCGGGTTCGAGCGGGACGATCCGAAGTTCGGCAGTGTCGGACATCGGGAAACTAGCCGACGGCGGTCCCTAGGACGCGGTCGCCTTGGCATTGGCGAGCGAGGCTTCCAGCAGCGTCTTGGCCGTCAGCCGCGCGGTGTCTTCCGGCAGCTTCAGCGATTTCGCCAGCTCGCGGCCCATCAGCGAATGGCCCAGGGCCAGGAGGACGATGATCAGCGTGGACCGGTGCGCCACGTCGTCATGGCCCGGCGCGCAATCGGCCACTTGCGGGTGCAGTTCGTCCACCAGCGCGTGGATCGTCTCCACGATCGGGTCCAGCGCATCCTCGTTACCCGAAGCGAGCATCCACCCGGCGAGCGCGCCCCCGCCCTCCCGGTCGAACGCGTCGAAGGCGAGATCCACCGTCTCTCCCGGATCGGCGACACCGGCGCGCGCCGCGCGGACCGATTCCGCGATCGTGTCGCACACGGTCTGCGCAAGGTGCGCGGCGAGCGCCTTTTGCAAGCCCGAGGCGGAGCCGAAATGGTGCAGCAGGTTTGCGTGGGTCCGCCCGATCCTGTTTGCCACGGCTTTCAGCGTGACCGATTGCGGGCCGGTCTCGATCAGGAGGCCCCTTGCCGCTTCCAGCGCTGCGGTGCGGGATTCCTGCGGACTCAGTCTCTTGCGGCTCGACATCGGGAGGACCGTAGGACCGGGACGCAGCGCAGGCAAGCGAGCGGCACGCGCCGCAGTAATCCGGCAAGAAGGCGCAGGTGGATAACGCCTCGTCGTGACGGGCTGCGCGTCTTATTGACACCAATGTAAGTAAGGAATATTTCCGGAGCCGAACGAAACCACGGAGACCGGCATGAACGCCCCTGCCCGTATCGACCATTCCCGCAAGGACCCGACGCCCGAAGGGCTGACCATCACAGTGCGCGACGAGCGCTTCAACCGCGGCACCAAGCCTGCGCGCTGGTGGACCGGCGATGCCTTCGGCACGGCCTGGCTCAACACGCTGTCCGCGACCTTCCCGCGCGGCGAGGCGTTCTTCATCGAGGCGGTCAAGGCGCACCGCGAGGGCGCACCTCCCAAGCTGGAGGCGGAAATCCGAGCTTTCGTGCGGCAGGAAATCAACCACACGCGCGAACACGTCGCCTTCAACCGTATCGCGACCGATGCCGGGTACGACATCACCGCGATCGACACGAAGGTGAAGGAGCTGCTCGAGCTCATCAGGGGGCGTCCCGCG
The DNA here is from genome assembly GCF_040717445.1 of Qipengyuania sp. JC766. Classification (NCBI taxonomy): domain Bacteria; kingdom Pseudomonadati; phylum Pseudomonadota; class Alphaproteobacteria; order Sphingomonadales; family Erythrobacteraceae; genus Qipengyuania; species Qipengyuania sp. JC766. Next base: position 1,112,570 of record NZ_JBFEFL010000001.1, read on the forward strand.
ATCGTCGACCTCGGCGTCACCATGGCGCTGGAGCATTTCACCGCCATGATGGCGCACGATTTCCTGAAGAACCCGGACCATTTCGCGGACGCCGATCCGGAAGTCGCCGCCATGTGGCGCTGGCACGCGGTCGAGGAAGTTGAGCACAAGGGCGTCGCCTTCGACACCTGGCTGCACGCCACGCGCGACTGGAGCGACTGGAAGCGTTGGAAGACGCGCAACCTGCTGATGGTGCTGGTGACGATCCGGTTCTTCCGCAACCGCTGGGTCGATGCGCTGGGCCTGCTGGCGCAGGACGGCATCACCGGCTGGAAGGCGCGACTGGGCCTGGCGCGGAACCTGTGGATGAAGCCCGGCATGCTGCGCCGAATCGCGCCCGCATGGTTCGCCTATTTCCGGCCCGGCTTCCACCCGTGGGACCACGACGACCGGGCCCTCATCGGCAAATACGAAGGCGAGTTCGAAGCCGCCCTGCTGCCGGCGGAATAGGCCGTCCCCGGCGGAGGCCGACCGCCGATCAGGCGGCCAGCCTCTCCGGTTCCGTGTCCAGATCGATCGCGAAGCACACCAGCGGCGCCTCTGCTCCGCGTCCGGCGCTGAATTGCGGCCGGATTTCTCCGGTCGGCACGAACCCCGCCTTTTGCAGCACGCGGCCCGACGCCGGATTGTCCTGGAAATGCCCGGCCACGATGCGCCGGTGGCCGAGCGCACGGGCGATGTCGACGACGGCGCGCGCCGCTTCGGTCGCATAGCCGCGGCCCCAGTGCTCGCGTGCAATCCAGTACCCGATCTGCAGCTCGCCGCGATCGTCCATGCCGAGGCCCGCCGCGCCGATCAGGCGCGAGCCCGCCTCGCCCGGAAGCGTGACCATGAAGCTGGGAATGCGCGGATCGGCGGGCAGGCGCGCGGCGAATTCGCGGGCGTGGTCCTCGGTATAGGGCCACGGCGCACGCGCGAGATTGCACACGATGCCCTGCTCCGCGATCCCCTTGAAGATCGCGCGCCAGTCTTCGGGCCAGGCCGGCCGCAGCAACAATCGTTCGGTGCGATGGAACATCGTCTTTCTCCGCTCGCCCCACGCCGCACCATCTGGGCGCGAAATGTGGACCTAATGTGATGCCGGATGGAAAATCCGACGAACTGCGAGGGAGAAACGACAAGAGGGAGACGGGCTGGCCCCATCTCCCTCTTCGTCTGCCGGATCGTTAGCCCGGCTGGGACCGTCCCGTCTGGACGATCCCGTTATCGGAGCGTCCGGTTATTCGGCGGCTTCCGCCTGCATGTCGACCGATACGTACTTTCGGCCGAGCTTGCCGTCGTGGAAGCGCACGATGCCGTCGGTAAGCGCGAAAAGCGTGTGGTCCTTGCCCATGCCGACATTGGAACCGGCATAGAACTTGGTGCCGCGCTGACGCACGATGATGTTGCCCGCAACCACGCCCTGGCTGCCGAACTTCTTCACGCCCAGGCGACGGCCTGCCGAGTCGCGACCATTGCGGGATGAACCGCCTGCTTTCTTATGTGCCATGGTCCGTTACCCTTCGTTCTTGTCTTCGGTCTTCTTGGCGGCCGGCTTCTTCGCGGCAGCCTTCTTGGCCGGGGCCTTCTTTTCCTCGGCCGCCTTGGAAGTCGCAGCCGTCTTCTTCGGCGCGGCCTTCTTCGCGGCGGGCTTGGCCTCGGCGGTGTCCGCCTTCTTGGCCGGAGCCTTCTTCGCCGGTGCCTTGGCCTCGGCTTCGGTCGCCTTCGCGTCGGCGTCGGCCTTCTTGGCTTCGGCCTTCTTCGCCGGCGCCTTCTTGGCCGAACCTTCGCCCACGTCGGTGATGCGCAGCAGCGTCAGCTGCTGGCGGTGACCGGCCTTGCGGCGATAGTTGTGACGGCGGCGCTTCTTGAAGACCACCACCTTCTCGCTCTTCGCCTGGGCGATGATTTCGGCAGAGACGGTCACCTTGCTGGCGTCGGCGACGGAATCGCCTTCGCCCGCGAGAAGGACATCGCCCAGCGTGATCGTGTCGCCGGCTTCTCCGGCGAGCTTCTCGACTGCGATCTTGTCTCCGGCGGCAACCCGGTATTGCTTGCCGCCCGTACGCACGACTGCGAACATGGTGGTATACTCTCGATCTGGTGCTTACCCGCCCCCGGAACCAGCTCCGGGGTTGGCGCAATCGAGCCCCCGCCTGACGGCGTGGCCCGGAAAGAAGCGCGCAGGTAAGATAAGGCCGGAACAAAGTCAACGCCGATCTTGGCCGGAATGCCGGGAAAAGCTGGCAAGCCGGCGAAGCTTTGCTAGGGATCGGCGCATGAACCGCTTCGTCCCCGTCCTGGCGCTGGCCGCCGCCCTCCTGTCGGGCTGCGCGGGGTCCAGCGCGGACTATCCCTCGCTGGCGATCCGCGACTTCGAACGCAACCCCGAACGCTTCCGCCCGCCCGATCCCGAACCGCTCCCCCAGCCTGCCCCGCTGTCCGCGGCCACGCGCGCCCGGCTCGGCCCGCTGGTGGCGCAGGCGCAGGAGGAGCATCGCGGCTTCATGGCCGCGGTCGCCCGGACCCAGCGTGCCGTGAACGGTGCGCGCGGGGCGCCGATCGGCACCGAACCGTGGGGCGACGCACAGGTCGCTCTGGCCGACCTCGATTCGTTTCGCAGCCGCACCTCCGTACCGCTGGGCGATCTCGACCGCCTGTATGCCGACACACTCGCCGAATACGAGGAGGTGACCGCCGTCGCCGCGGCGCGCAACCAAGTGATCGGGCTGGTCGCCGAACAGGACGCGATCCTCGCCCGGATGCGCGCCGCCGTCCGATGAGCCTCGCCTGCGCGCAGTGCCCGGTGCGCGACCGCGCCGCCTGCGCCGTGCTGGACGAAACCGAACGCGGCGAACTGGGCCGGATCGGCCGGATGGTGGATCTTGCGCCGGGCGAAGTCCTGTTCCGCGCCGGCGACGAGGCACCCGCCTGCGCAACGCTCGTCGAAGGCGCCCTCAAGATCGTCGACACTACCGCCGAAGGGTTCGAACACATCCTCGGCCTTATCCACCCGGCCGGCTTCGTGGGCGAATTCTTCCAGCCTTTCGCCCGGCACGAAGTCGTCGCCCTGACCCGTTCGCGCCTGTGCGTCTTCGGCGGACACGACATGGAGCGGGCCATCGAACGCTACCCCGCCCTTGCCCGCGCGCTCCTGCGCCGCGCGCAGACGGACGTGCTCGCCAGCCGCGACCTGCTCTCCCTTACCTCCTCGCCCTCGGCAAAGCGCAAGGTCGCCGGCCTGCTGCTCGCCTTCGCCGATGCGGCGAGCGATTCGCCCTGCCATCCGGCTGCCGCCTTCGACCTCCCGCTGAGCCGGGGCGAGATGGCGGCCATGCTCGGACTGACGATCGAGACGGTCAGTCGCCGGATCACGGCCATGGAACGCGACGGCATCCTTTCGCGCACAGGAAAGCGCGGGATCGCCCTCCACGATCCCGCGCGCCTCTCCGGACTGGCGGAGAGGTCCTGAGGTCAGTTGAACGCGGCGATCGTCACCACGGCGAGACCCCAGACCACCAGCATCACCGGCAGGATCAGCATCTGGACGGTCGCGTCGCGCCCATCGAGGCGTCCGGTATAGGTCGCGATGCCCCGCCGGCGCAGCTGCCCCAGCGTGAGTGGGGCCTTGCCATCATCCGGCCCGATCCGGGTCCAGATCGCCGGGACGACGAAGAAGCCGGTGATGAAGACGACGAAGATCGCCATCGGGATGATCAGCCCGGGGCTCGCGAAGCCGACCGCCGTGATCGCGAGGAACGCGAACAGCGATGCCGCGAACACGCCGTAGAGTGCGGTCGGCATCTCGAAGCTCCGGTCGACCGGCGGCTGTTCGAAGGCCTGCTCGCGGATGATGGCCTTTTCGGCGAGGGCTTCGCGGAGAAGATGGCGTGACATGGATTGGCTCCTTTCGTTGAGGAGCCTTGTCGCGCGTTTTCGCGCGGTCCGCCTTGATCTCGATCAAATGGCGAAAATCAATTCCAGCGATCGAGGTCTTCGTAGTCGCCCTGCCGCGGTTCGATCCAGTGCCAGCCATCGCTGCGCCGCTCGCGCTTCCAGAACCACGCACCGGCCTTCAGGTGGTCCATCATGAAATCGACCGCGGCGAACGCATCGCGCCGGTGCGTGGCGGCAGCGGCGACGAGCACGATCGCCTCGCCCGGCACCATGGTACCGATCCGGTGCCAGGCGAGCAGGCCGTCGAGCCCGAACCGCTCGGACGCCTCGCCCGCGCGATCCTCGATGCCCGGCAGCGTCAACGGCTCGTAATGCGTGATCTCGAGCGCGCGCACATCCGTATCCGGCCGCACCTTGCCGACGAAGGAGACGATTCCCCCCGCCTGCGGGCTGACTGCGTTGAATGCGGCCAGAGCCTCGCCCACCGAAAGCCCCCTGTCGAGCAGGCGGACATCACGCGGCGTGGCGATTGCGAGCCTAGCCACCGCTGACCGGCGGCAGCAGCGCGACCTCGTCCCCGTCCGACGCGCGGAGTGCGGTCCGGTCGGACAGGACCCTGCCCGCGCAGGCTACGCTGACTCGCGGCTGCGCAACGGCTTCGGCCAAGGCTGGCGGGAGCCTTGCCCGGAGACCTTCCCAGTCGAGCGGCGCGGCGAGTTCCATCGCTTCGCATCCGGCAAGGTCGCGCAATGGGCCGAGGAACAGCACGCGCACGCTCACGCGGCGCCGGTCCGGTTCGCCTTGGTCGGCTGGTCGTGCAACGGCAGGTACTGGCCGGTCACGCCCGGCGTGCGGTCGAGGAAGGCGACCAGCGCGGCCAGCGCTTGCGCATCGTCGGTGGCGGTCACGTTCACGCGGCGTTCGGGCGCATGCCCCCGCGCCAGGTCCCGGGCGAGCGTGCGCCGCCAGTCTGTGTGCTCCCACCCGGCCACGGGAAATGCGACCAGCACGTCCGCGCCACCCAACAGCTTTGCGATCACCGCCGGCAGTTCGTCGGCCAGGAAGCGCGCCGCCGCCTGAACGGGATCCTCGCCCCCGGCATTAGCATGGTGGACGACGCAGCCGCTCACGGCCGCTCCCGGTGCAGCGTGATGCCGATCTGCTCGTTCGCTTCCGCGATGGCCAGCTTCACGATCTTCACCGTGACCGCCTCGACCCGGTCGTCCTGCAGGAACAGCGTTTCGCAGATGTGGTCCGCCACCGCCTCGATCAGCTTGAAATGCACCCCTTCGGGCAGCGCATCCCCGGCAGCGAACTTCAGGTCCATGTAGTTCTTGCTTTCGGACAGGGGCGTGTCCGGATCGTAGCGGTCGGCCACCTTCATCCGGGCGCGGATGGTGATCCGCAAGGGCTGCGGCTTGCCCGTCTCTTCGGAATAGATGCCGGTCAGGACATTGTGTTCGAGGTCGGCGACTTCGAGGATCAGCGAATCGGTCATGCGCCTGCGTCTAGACCGGATTGCTCCAGCGCGCGAAGATCGCGGTTGGAAGGACGCGCCCGCCCTCCCCTTCCTCGCGCACGGCCAGGTCGCCATGCTCCACCGTGCCGGGAAGGTCGGCGAACAGTTCGGCCAGCAACCCGCCCAGCGCGAGGCTGGACATGCGCACCGCATAGACGGTCAGGAACAGGAAGCGGCTGTCGGCATCGAGCAGCCGGCGGCAATCCGTCACGAGGTCCGGCAGGCCGTCCTCGATCCGCCATGTCTCGTTCTTCGGCCCGCGTCCGAACTTGGGCGGGTCGAGGATGATGCCGTCATAGCGGCGTCCCCGGCGCACCTCGCGCGCGGTGAACTTGCCCGCATCGTCCACCAGCCAGCGGACCGGCCGATCGCCGTAACCGGAAAGTTCCGCATTCTCGCGCGCCTGCGCGACGGATTTCTTCGAGGCATCGACATGCGCGACAGGGCCGCATTCGCTGAGCGCGAGTGACCCGACGCCGGTATAACCGAACAGGTTCAGCGTCTGCGCGTCCGGCGTGCCGGCCAGCTGCCCGAGCATCCAGTCCCACACGGGCGCCATGTCGGGGAAGAAACCCAAGTGACGGAAGGGCGTGCACTGGGCGGTGAAACGCACGTCGCGCCAGTGTAGCGGCCATCCGTCTTCGGGGACATCGCGGGCGAACTGCCACTTGCCGCCGCCATCCTCGTCCGATCCGGGGACGAACTCCCCGTCGGCCTGCCAATCCGCCCGTCGCGGAGCCCACATGGCCTGCGGTTCCGGGCGGATGAAGCTGTATGGGCCATAGCGTTCCAGCTTTCGTCCATGCCCGCTGTCGACGAGGCCGTAATCGTCCCACGCCTCCCCGATCATGAGTGTCGGTGAGAGGGTCAGATCAGCCACGCGACCCCGCCGCGTTTTCCACCACGAAGTCCCGGACCATGTCGTAATCGCCTGGCAGGTTCGTGAAGCGTTCCTCGCGCCCGAACAGGTCGCCGACGCGGGCGGGCAGCAGCGGGCGCGAACCGGTGGCACGCTCCACCGCGTCGCGGAACTTGGCCGGATGCGCGGTCGCCAGTGTCACCATGGGCACGTCCGGATCGATTTCGGCCGTGCGCGCCGCGTGGAGGCCGATCGCCGTGTGCGGATCGACGATCTCCCCGCACTGCTCGTGCGCCCAGCGCATCGCGCCCGACATTGCGTCCGCATCCGCGCGCGCGCTGCCGAACAAGCCGGTCGCGCCTTCGCGTTGCGCTTTGGTCAGCCGCATCGCCCGGTCCGCTTCGAAACCCTGCATCTGCGTGGCAAGCGCCGAACCGTCGCGCCCGCCGGTGTCGAACAGAAGGCGCTCGAAATTGGAACTAACCTGGATGTCCATGCTTGGCGCGGCGGTGGGCGTGACCTCGCCCGCGGAGTAATCGCCGTCGCTGAGCGCGCGGTGCAGGATGTCATTGACGTTGGTGGCGACGATCAGGCGCTCGATCGGCAGTCCCATCCGGGCCGCGACATAGCCTGCGAATACGTCCCCGAAATTGCCCGTCGGCACGCTGAAGGCGACCCGCCGCTCTGGCCCGCCCAATTGCAGCGCGGCGGCGAAATAATAGACCACTTGCGCCATCAGGCGGGCCCAGTTGATCGAATTGACCGCGCCGATGTTGAGTGTGCCGGTGAGCGCGGGATCGGCGAACATGCGCTTCACCATCGCCTGCGCATCGTCGAAGCTACCGTCGATGGCGATATTGTGGACGTTGGGCGCGAGCACCGTCGTCATCTGGCGACGCTGGACGTCGCTGACGCGGCCCGCGGGGTGCAGCATGAATATCTCGACATTCTCGCGCCCCGCCACCGCGTCGATCGCGGCACTGCCGGTGTCCCCGCTGGTCGCGCCGACGATCGTCAGCGGCGTGTCCCGGCGGGCGAGGAAGGTCTCGAACAGGCGGCCGAGCAGTTGCAGCGCCACATCCTTGAACGCGAGCGTGGGTCCGTGGAACAGTTCCAGCAGCCAGTGGCGCTCGTCCAGCTGCGTGAGCGGCGTGACCGCGGCGTGGGCGAACCGGCCATAGGCGCGTTCGCACAGGTCGCGCAGTTCGGCTTGCGTCAGGCTGTCGCCCACGAAAGGCATCATCACGCGTGTCGCGAGTTCCGCATAGGGAAGCCCGCGCATGGCGGCGATTTCGTCATTGGAGAAACCCGGCCAGCTTTCAGGCAGATAGAGGCCCCCGTCGCTCGCCAGCCCGGCCAGGGTGACGCCTTCGAAATCGAGGGGCTCGGCCCCGCCGCGGGTTGAAACATAGCGCATGTCCGGCGCGGGTTAGCGGCCACGACGTTGCGCGGCAAGCAAGCTCGGCTACCCGTCTCGCTTCTTCGCCCTGCCCCGGACCGCCAGGGCGAATATGACCAGCGCGACGAGCGCGAAGAAGAACCACTGGCCGGCATAGGCGAGGTGGTTGTTCGGCAGGTCCGACGGGTCCGGCCGCGCGAGCTGCCCGAGCCCGGCCAGCGCCGGCTCCGCCACGATGCGCGGTCCGGGCGCCAGGATGCCTTCGAACTCGCCGCCATCCCAGCTCGGCGTTTCCGGCTCGAGCGTCCAGCCCAGCACCACCGGCACTTCCAGCCCGTCTCCAACAACGCAATTGGCCGTGTGTGCCCAGCCCTTGGCGCCGTTCGCTGCCGTGCCTGCGCCGCTCTCGATCGAGCGGACCGTCTGGCAAATGCCCGAGACCGGGCGGTAGAGTTTCGCTTCGGTGTTGTCGGCAATGGTTTCGAAGATCACCGGGGGCCGGTCTTGGTCGACCGCCGCGTATTCCGCGATCAGCGCGGTCTTCTCCTGGTGGCGACCGAGCTGCCAGATGCCGAGGCCGATCATGACGCCCACTGCCAGCAGCACCACGATGGATGCGAACGGGGGGAAATCCTTCAGCTTCACGATCCGCCCTTGCCTTCCCCGGCACGGCGCCGGAACTCGAGATGGAGCAGCATGCCCTTGGCGACGCGAAGGCCTGCGAACACGAGCCCGAAAGTGACCGGGATCCAGATGATCGCGTGGACCCAGAACGGGTGCCGGACCGCCGCGTCGAGCCACAGGGCAAGACCCACGACGAAGGCGCCGATCACGAAGGTCAGGAACGCCGCCGGCCCGTCGCCCACGTTGAAGCCGTCATAGTCCAGTCCGCAGCTCCGGCAGCGCGGGGCGAACTTCACGAAACCGTCGAACAGGGTCGGCGCATCGCACCGCGGGCACTGGCCGAGCGCGGCCGCTTTCGCGGTTTCGATCATGCCGCCGCCCCGTTGCGGCGCCGGGACATCAATGGAATTCGGCGCCCCAGCCACCCCAGACGTAGACCACGATGAAAAGGAACAGCCACACGACGTCGACGAAGTGCCAGTACCAGGCCGCCGCTTCGAAGCCGAAATGCTGGCGCGGCGTGAAGTGGCCTGCATAGGCACGCGCGAGGCAGACGATCAGGAAGATCGTGCCGACGAGCACGTGGAAGCCGTGGAAGCCGGTCGCCATGTAGAAGGCCGAGCTGTAGGTGTTGCCGCCGAAGGCGAACGGCGCGACGACGTATTCGTAGGCCTGGATGCTGCTGAACAGCGCACCGAGCGCAATCGTGGCCCACAGGCCCTTCTTGAGGCCTTCGCGGTCGCCGTGGATCAGCGAATGGTGCGCCCAGGTGACGGTGGTGCCCGAGCACAGCAGGATCAGGGTATTGAGCAGCGGCAGGTCAAACGGATTGATGACTTCGAGACCGACATGCGGGAACGTGCGCGCCGCGGCTTCGCCATCCTGTCCGAACAGGCTCGTACTGACACCGTCGATCACCTCGATCGGTGCGGGGAACAGGGCGAAATCGAACCAGCTCCAGAACCACCCGACGAAGAACATGACTTCCGAAGCGATGAACAGGATCATGCCGTAGCGCATGTGCAGCTGCACGACCGGGGTGTGATGGCCGTCATGCGCTTCGCGGATGATGTTGCCCCACCAGCTGAAAAAGGTCGCGATCAGGCCCATGACGCCCAGACCCAACACGATCGGCCAAGAGCCGAACTGGGCGGGATCGGTTTCCGTCGCCGGGACGTGGTGCATGTAGAAAACCATGCCGGTCGTGAACGTCAGCGCCGATAGCGAGCCGACCAGCGGCCAGATGTCGGGCGGAAGGATGTGATAGGAGTGGTTGACTTTACCGGCCATCGGTTCGGGTCCTGTCTGTTCGTTCGGGGGCAGCCTCTAAACCGCGACGGCGCGCGGGTCCAGAGGCTAGCGCCGTACTTCCTTGGCTTTGTGGAATGTGTAGCTCAGCGTGATCTGTTCGACCCCTTCCATGTTGGGATCGTCCAGCGCCTTGGGATCGATGAAATAGAGCACCGGCATACGCATTTCCTCGCCCGGCTGGAGCGTCTGCTCGGTGAAGCAGAAGCACTGGATCTTGTTGAAATAGGCGCCCGCCTGTTCCGGCTCCACGTTGAAGGTGGCGGTCCCGGTGATCGGCTGGTCGCTGTTGTTGCGCGCGGTGTAGAAGGCAAGATCGCGCTGCCCGATCTGGACGGTGCGCGTCGATTGAACCGGCTTGAAGGTCCAGGGAACGGTGCGCGCGGTGCTGGCATCGAAGCGGATAGAATAGACCTGCCCGCCCGCGCTCGCCGCCATGCGCGCGGCAAGGTCCGCCTCGCCCTCGGTCGCGACCTGCGTGGTGCCGCCGAAACCGGTTACCCGGCAGAACAGCTCGTAAAGCGGCACCGCGGCATAGCCGAGGCCGAGCATCGCCGCCGCACCGGCAAAGGCAAGCAGCGCGACGCGCAGGTTCTTCTGATCGACAGGTGCGGCAGTCGCCATGATCAGAGCTCCATCCGCACGATGGTAATACCGTAGATCAGCAGGACGAACGCCAGCAGCAGCCCACCCAGTACGATGTTGCGCTGCTTCTGCCGGCGGCGGATTTCGGCTTCTTCTTCAGGTGTCATACGGTCCAGCCCTGCGTCACGGAAAAGCGATCGATTACCAGCACCGCGAACAGCGCGAACAGGTACACGATGCTGAACGCGAACAGCCGCTTTTCGGGCCGCATCGCGTCCTTGCCCTCGATGTCGCGCAAGCCCACCGGAATCGCAAGCGCAAGGAAGGCAAGCGACAATGCAAGCGCGGCAATTCCGTAGATTTCACCGGTCCCGCCGATGAAATAGGGCGCCATCGCGACCGGGATCAGCAGCACGCTGTAGACGAGGATCTGGCGGCGGGTAGAACGGGCGCCCTTCACCACCGGCATCATCGGAATGCCGACCTTGGCGTAATCGCTCTGCACGAACAGGGCGAGCGCCCAGAAATGCGGCGGCGTCCACATGAAGATGATCGCAAACAGGAGGATCGGCATCGCCGTCACCTCGCCCGTTACCGCGACCCACCCGATCAGCGGCGGAAACGCACCCGCACCGCCGCCGATGACGATGTTCTGCGGCGTGCGCGGCTTGAGCCACATGGTGTAGACGACCGCGTAATAGAAGATCGAGAGCACCAGCAGCGCGGCGGCGAGATAGCCGACGGCAAAGGCCATCACGAGGACCGAGGCGCCCGAGAGGAAGAAGCCGAAATCGCGCGCGTCGGTCGGCTGCAGGCGTTTCATCGGCAGGGGTCGCCCGGCCGTGCGCTTCATGCCGGCGTCGAGGTCCGCTTCCCACCACTGGTTCAGCGCCGCGGCCCCACCTGCACCCACCGCGATGCACAGGATCGCGGTAAAGCCGAGTATGGGATGGATGGAGCCCGGAGCCGCCAGCAGGCCGCACAAGCCGGTGAAGATCACCAGGCTCATCACGCGCGGCTTCGTCAGCGCGAAGAAGTCGCGCCAGTCCGCGGGAAGGCGCTGGGCGCTGGCAGGGCTGGAAGAAGTGGCGGTCATTGTGTCGGAAGATAGCCGCTCAGGCGCGGCTTGGCGAGCGTCCAGCGCCCGGTTGCGGAAAAGCGCCCCTCCCGCCGTGGGAGGGGCGCCTGTCCGGTTACTCCGCGGGAAGCGGGTCCCCTCCGCGCGATGCGGGGCGGGTGTCGTCCGACGTTTCCTCGCGCGTGCCGCGCGGAAGGTGGTCGTGATAGTCGTGGTGATCCTCGATCACCGGCAGCGTCTCGAACTGATGGTACGGCGGCGGGCTGGACAGTGTCCATTCCAGCGTCGTCGCACCTTCGCCCCAGTAATTCGCCTCGGCCTTGCGACCGGCTACGAGCGCGTAGGCGATGTTGATGAAGAAGATCACCATCGAGGCGGCCATGATGTGGTAGCCGACCGAGCTGATCTCGTTCCAGTAGCTGAACGCTTCCGGATAGTCGGGATAGCGGCGCGGCATGCCGTTCAGACCGAGGAAGTGCTGCGGGAAGAAGATCACGTTCACACCGACGAAGAACACCCAGAAGTGCAGGTGTGCCAGGAGTTCGGAGTGCCAGCGGCCGCTCATCTTCGGGAACCAGTAGTAGAAGCCTGCGAAGAGGCTGAACACGGCGCCCATCGACAGCACGTAGTGGAAATGCGCGACCACGAAGTAGGTGTCGTGGACCACGTCGTCGATCCCGCCATTGGCGAGGTAGACGCCGGTCACGCCGCCCACGGTGAACAGGAAGATGAAGCCCAGCGCCCAGACCATGGGCGACTTGAACTCGATCGAACCGTTCCACATCGTGGCGATCCAGCTGAAGATCTTCACGCCGGTCGGGACCGCGATGACCATGGTGGCCGCGGTGAAGTACATCTTCGTGTTCACGTCCAGACCGACGGTGTACATGTGGTGCGCCCACACGACGAAGCCGATCACGCCGATCAGGACCATGGCGTAGGCCATGCCGAGATAGCCGAAGATCGGCTTGCGGCTGAAGGTCGCGATGATCTGGCTGACCATGCCGAAACCCGGCAGGATCATGATGTAGACTTCCGGGTGACCGAAAAACCAGAACAGATGCTGGTAGAGAACCGGGTCCCCGCCGCCTGCCGGATCGAAGAACGTCGTCTGGAAGTTGCGGTCCGTCAGCAGCATGGTGATGGCGGCAGCCAGAACCGGCAGCGCCAGCAGCAGCAGGAAGGCGGTGACCAGCACCGACCACACGAACAGCGGCATCTTGTGCAGCGTCATACCCGGTGCGCGCATGTTGAAGATGGTAGTGATGAAGTTCGTCGCGCCCAGGATCGAGCCCGCACCGGCAAGGTGCAGCGCGAAGATCGCGAAGTCGACCGCCGGACCTTGCGAGCCGGTGGTCGAGAGCGGCGCGTACACCGTCCAGCCCACCCCGGCGCCCGGACCCGTGCCGCCCGGCACGAAGAGCGAGAACATGAGGCTGCAGAAACCGGCCACGGTGAGCCAGAACGAGATGTTGTTCATGCGCGGGAACGCCATGTCCGGCGCCCCGATCATCAGCGGCACGAACCAGTTGCCGAAACCGCCGATCATGGCCGGCATAACCATGAAGAACACCATGATCAGGCCGTGGGCCGTGATAAACACGTTCCACATGTGGAGCGCCGTATCGATGTCCGAGGTGCCGCCCATGAACTGGGCCCACCACTGCAGGTACTGGATGCCCGGTTCGGCGAGCTCCATGCGCATGATGCCGGAAATCGCACCACCGACGATGCCCGCGATGATCGCGAAGATCAGGTAGAGCGTGCCGATGTCCTTGTGGTTCGTGGACATGAACCAGCGCGCGAAGAAGCCGGGCTTGTGATCCGCGTCGTGATGCGCGTGATCGGCCTCTCCGTGGGCCTGGAACTGGTCTGCCGTGCTTGCCATCGTTTCAGTCTCTTACGCTTGATCGAATCACAAAATAACTGCGCGGGGCGGTCACTGGCCCGCTTCGGCTTCGGCCGTGCCTTCGGCCGTTTCGCCAGCGCGTTCCGCCGGGTCCATGGCTTCCGCCTCGCCTGCCTGCGGAGCACCGGGCTGCGCGCTTACCGGCGCCTTCAGGTTCGCCGGCTCGGGCGTATCCTCGTCACCACCCAGCGTGCCGCCGGGCTGCGCCAGGACCCAGGCCTGCCACTGCTCGAGCGGAACCGCCTCGACCGCGATCGGCATGTAGGCATGGCGCGCGCCGCACAGTTCGGAGCACTGCCCGTAATAGATGCCCGGCTCCTTGATGAAGAGCAGCTTCTCGTTCAGCCGGCCAGGAATCGCGTCCTGCTTGAACCAGAGCGAGGGAACGGCGAACGAGTGGATCACGTCGGCCGCGGTCGTCTGGATGCGCAGCGGAACGCCAGCGGGCACGACCATCCGGTTGTCCACTTCCAGCTGCGCCGGGAAGCCGCGCGCGCGCGCCTCGTCCTCGTCGAGCATGTTGGAAATGATCTCGAACCCGCCATTGTCGGGATACTCGTAACCCCAGTACCACTGGTACCCGATCGCCTTGATCGTGATCGCGTCTTCGGGCGGGGTTTCGTACTGGCGTGCCAGCAGACTGATCGACGGGATCGCGATACCGACCAGGATAAGGACAGGCACGATCGTCCAGATCACCTCGATCATGGTGTTGTGCGTCGTCTTGGACGGCACCTTGTTGGAGCGGCGATTATACCGCACGACGACCCAGACCAGCAGTGCGAGAACGAACGCGCTGATGATCGCCATCACCCAGACCAGGCCGATATGGAGCGGCTGCGCATAGTCGCCGATGTCCGAATACTGTTCCTGCAGGTCGATCGAACCGTCTTCGGGCTGGCCCTTGATCATATCGGGGCCGAGCGGCGTGTAGCCGGGAATCGCTTCCGCTTCCGGCGCGGCTTCCTCGGCCCCTTCGCCGACTTCCACGCCTTCGTCGGGCGTATCGGCCGCGGGCAGCGCCTCGGACGAGGCGGCCGGAACGGTTTCCGTCGCGGCCGGCGGCACGTCTTGGGCCAGCGCGGCCTGCGGCGCGAATGCCACCAGCATCGCCGCCCACAGGGTCATCATCGATTTCGAAAGGCCTCGAGCCTGCATAACCTACGCTATCCCGTTCAATGCCCCCCTGCCGCCCGTCCGGAACCGGATGGTACCGTTGCCGGACCCGGGGGCCGGATATGCGGTGCAGGGGCGCTAAAATGCGCCAAACTGCGAGGCCTATACGCATGCTTGCCGAGTGCCTCAAGCGCAACTAGGAGAAAAATCCGCAACCGTCCTTGCCGGACGCGAAACCTTCCGAAAGAATTTGCACCACGCATGACCGAAGACGACATCTACGCCGAATTCCGCAATGCCGAGGCACTGCTGGAAGGACATTTCAAGCTTTCCTCCGGTCGCCACAGCGCGATCTACCTCCAGTGCGCACGCGTCCTGATGAACACCGACCGCGCCGGTCGGCTCGCTCGCGCACTCGTGCAGAAGATCCCGCGCGAGCTGCGCGCGGAGATTCGCGCGGTCGTCTCGCCCGCGATGGGTGGCGTCATCATCGGCCAGGAAGTCGCCCGCAGCCTGGACCGCGACGCCATGTTCCTCGAGCGGCCCGAAGGCACGTTCGAGTTGCGCCGCGGCTTCCGCCTGACCGAAGGGCAGAAGGTTCTGGTCGTGGAAGACGTGGTGACGACCGGCCTTTCCTCGAAGGAAGCGATGGAAGCGGTGCGCAAGGCCGGCGGCGAAGTCGTCGCCCTCGCCGCCCTGGTCGACCGCACCGGAGGCGAAGCGAGCTTCGACGTGCCGTTCTACCCGCTCCTCGAACTCAATTTCCCCACCTATGCCGAGGACGAACTGCCCGAAGAACTGGCCGCACTCCCGGTCGAGAAGCCGGGCAGCCGGAAGGCGTGAAGCACGCCCTGATCGCCCTCGCGATGGCCGCATGTCTTGCGGGGCCAGGCCTTGCCGAACCTCCGCCCGCATTCACCCCCGCCCCCCCTTCTACTCGCCCGTCGCGCGAGCTATCGCCCGAGCAGCAATATGCCAGCGACCGGATGGTAGCCCTCGTAGAGGGCTGGAAGGAGATTGCTGGGGCAGCGGGCTTCAGTGGCGAGATCGCATTCGGAGCGGTTCCGCGGCGATACCCTATCCTGGTATCTGCCGCGCAGAATAAGGATGGCAGCGTCCGCGATGCAGGCCAGTTGTGGCGCTGGGCATCGGTCACCAAACAGGTTGTCGCCACGCTGGTGATGCAGCAGGTCGAAGCGGGGATGATCGACCTCGACGAAAGCGTCGCGACCTACCTTCCCGATTTCGCGTCGCCCAATGCCGCTACCATTACGGTCGAACACTTGCTGCGCCACCAGAGCGGGCTCCCCAATCCGAGTGCCATGCCGGAAGGGACCGAAGGCCTGCCGGCATTCTATCTCCCCGGCTCGGGAATCGATCCGCTTGCCTTTTGCGCCGGGACGCCAACTGGTGCGCCGGGTGGCGACTGGTCGTATAATAATTGCGACTACATCGTTGCCGGAGCCCTGCTGGAACGCGTGACAGGCAAATCATGGCGCGAACTCGTTGCCGAACGGATAGCCGATCCGGCCCAAATCTATACCTTGTCCAGCTTCCCCAACAACGAGCCGACCGTTTCTGGGATTTTTGGCGGTTCGCCCGAGGCCACCCAGGATATTGCGCAATACCAGGCGAGCGGGGCGCTGTATGGTCGCCCCTCCGACGTCATCAAGTTCGACCTCGCGCTGATGGGCGGCAAGCTGCTGGGTGCGGACGCGCTCGCGACCCTATGGGATGGCAAGCCGGAACTTGGGTACATGGCGCTTGGCCAATGGGTGTTCGAATTCCCGCTCGCCGGATGCACCGATCCGGTGCGGATCGTGGAGCGTCGCGGCGCGATCGGCGGGGTGCAGGTGCGCAATTTCCTGCTGCCCGATTTCGGCATCGCGATCGCGCTGTTCAGCGATCGCGGTGAAGGCGATTTCGATTTTGGCGAAGTTTGGCAGGGATCAGGCTTCTCGCACGACATGTTGAGCCTCGCCGCGTGCCCTCAGGAGGCAGCATGAGCCAACGGCTTAGACTCGGCGTCAACATCGATCATGTTGCCACCATCCGTAACGCGCGTGGGGGGGATCATCCCGATCCGGTGCGTGCGGCGGAGATCGTGGCGCAGGTCGGCGGGGACGGAATCACCGCGCATCTGCGGGAGGACCGGCGCCACATCAGGGACGAGGACCTCGCGCGGATCCAAGCGGCGACGCAGCTTCCGCTGAACCTTGAGATGGCGGCGACCGAGGAAATGCTGGAAATCGCGCTGCGCCACAAACCGTATGCCGCCTGCATCGTGCCGGAGAAGCGGGAGGAGCGCACGACGGAGGGCGGGCTGGACGCGGCGGGGCAGCACAACCGGCTGCAACCGATCGTCACGGCCCTGTCCGATGCCGGCATCCGCGTGAGCCTTTTCATCGAAGCCGACCCGCGCCAGCTCGAAGCGGCCATGCGCCTTTCCGCCCCGGTGGTGGAGTTCCACACCGGCGAATACGCCCATGCCGAGGGCGAGGCGAAGGCCGTCCAACTGCGGCGTATCGCGGACATGGCCGCGCTGGCGGCCAAGAACGGCATCGAACCGCATGCCGGGCATGGGCTCACCTATGAGAACGTCCAGCCCATCGCCGCCATTCCGCAGCTGGCCGAGCTCAATATCGGTCACTACCTGATAGGCGAGGCGGTCTTCATCGGCCTGGAAGCCAGTATCCGCCGCATGCGCGATCTCATGGACGAGGCGCGCTGAGATGAATTCGGCCCCGCAACTGACGCCTGCGCAGAAACGCTGGGGACTTGCCGCCACGGCGCCCTTCCTGCTGAGCATCCTTTTGCTCGGCATCGCGCTCAACACGGGCCATCTGGTGGCTTTCGCGATCGGCTGGCCGCTGCTGATGGCGTTCGGTTATTACGGGTCGTTGCAGATGGCGAAAGGCGATCTCGCGCATCCGCTGTTCAAGACGCAGGTCATTCTCCATTACACGGTGCTGGTCCTGCTGGTCGCCCTGCTGGTGAGGTCGCAATGATCATCGGCCTCGGTTCGGACCTGTGCAATATCGAGCGAATCCAGGCATCTCTGGACCGTTTCGGCGAACGGTTCGAGAACCGCGTCTTCACCGAGACGGAGCGCAAAAAGGCGCGCCGCCGCCCCTTCACCATCGCCGGCACCTACGCCAAGCGGTTCGCGGCGAAGGAAGCCTTTTCCAAGGCGGTCGGCACCGGTTTCCGGCGCGGCGTCTTCATGAAGGATATCGGGGTCATTAACGCTCCGTCCGGCGCACCCACGCTGCAACTCGCTGGGGGCGCAGCGAAACGGCTTGAAGAAATGCTGCCCCCCGGTCATGGCGCCGCCATTCATCTGACCCTCACAGACGATCATCCATGGGCGCAGGCCTTTGTGATCATCGAGGCGATCCCTCAAGAGTAACCTGGCCCCCCACATGAATTCCGGAATCATGGCGCTGAACCCCTTTGCGTCGCGCTCCAAAACACGCGAGTTCCGCAAGGACGGGACAAAGACCGACTGGGGTGCGGAACTGCGCGGCCTTGCGCTGATGCTGCTGGCGGTGCTGGGCTTCCACAGCTTCATCGCCAAGCCGTTCTACATTCCCAGCACGTCCATGATGCCCAACCTGCTGGTGGGGGACAGGCTGGTGGTCAGCAAGTATCCCTATGGCTGGTCCTGGTCGTCGATCAGTTTCCATGTCTGGCCGCGCGGCGACTGGCGCATCATGTCCGCGACGCCGGAATATGGCGATGTGGTCATTGCCGTCCATCCGGAGCGCAACGAGGACTATATCAAGCGCGTGGTCGCGCTGCCCGGTGACCGGATCGCGGTGCGCAACGGGCAGATCGTCCTCAACGGCGTGCCCGTACCGCAGGAAGTCGAAGTGCCCGTGCGCCTCCCGGTGGACGATTTGCAACAATGCGACGGCAATCCGTGCCTGTGGTACTTCGACGCCGACTACCGGACAGTCCTCGACGACGGGAGCGAGGTCTACGAGCTTCCGACCCTGCGCGAGACCATGCCCAACGGTGCGACGTATCTCGTCGTCGATCACCAGCGCCAGTATCTGGACGACATGGAAGAGATCGTCGTTCCCGACGACAGCGTCTTCCTGATGGGCGACAATCGCGACCATTCCGCGGACAGTCGCGAACGGATCAGTCCGCGCGGCCTGATGGGTCCCGTCCCGCTGTCCAATGTCGGTGGCCGGGCCGAATTCATCACCTTCTCGCTCGACGGGTCTGCCACCTGGAACCCGCTGACCTGGTGGGGCGCGGCGCGCGGCGAACGCGCGTGGACAACCTTGCGCCCGCCGGTGGAGGATAATACGGCGGAACGATGAACCATCCGGGGGACATTGTCGGGGGCGAGGAAGAACTCGGCAGCAGTCCGTCCAGGATAACCAATCCGAAACTGCGCTTCGAAGCGCAGCGGGCGATCATCTGGTCGCTCATCGTCGGCGGCTTCATCCTCGCGATCTACGTGTCCCAGGCGTTGCTGGTGGTGTTCGGCGCGCTGGTACTCGCTTCCATGATCGACGGCGGCGCTCGCCTGCTGGGCCGGATAATGCCGGGACCGCGTTTCCTGCGCGTCGGCCTGATCCTGCTGGCCGCGACGAGCTTCCTGATCTGGCTGGCCTATTTTACGGGTACGCAGGTCGTGCAGCAGGCCGCCGAGCTGCCCGGCATCGTCGAGCAACAGGCGGCCCGCGTCGTCCTGTGGGCCCGCGCGAACGGGTTCGAGATCGGCCTGCAGGAACTGCAGAGCCTGTCCGGCCAGATCGTCAGCGGCGTTGGCACGGTGACGGCGGCCTTTACCGGCCTGATCGGCGGACTGACCACGATCGTCCTCATCGTGATCATCGGCATCTACATCGCATTCGAGCCGCGCATCTACGAACGCGGCGTGGGCTGGATCACCCCGCGCAATCATCGCAAGGATCTGGCGATTACGCTGGACCGGATGGGCTACACCATGCGTCGCCTTATGGCGGGACGCCTGCTGGGCATGGTGGTGGAAGGCGTGTTCACCTGGCTTATGTTGACGCTGTTCGATTTCCCGATGGCGATCCTGCTGGGCATCCTGACGGGCCTGCTGGCCTTCATTCCCAATATCGGCGCACTGGTTTCCGGCGTGCTGATGGTGGCGGTCGGCTTTTCCGAAGGCACCGAATACGGCCTCTACGCGATCTTCACCTACTTCCTCGTGCAGACGATCGACGGCTACGTCCTCATCCCGCTGATCGCGAAGAAGACCGTCGACCTGCCGCCGGCACTGGTGCTGGCGTGGCAGCTCATCATGGGGCTCCTGTTCGGAATCATCGGCCTGTTCCTCGCCGATCCGATGCTGGCCATGCTGAAGGTGGTGCTGGAACGGCGGGCGGAACGACACCAGGCGCTCGACGACGAGGCGGCCGGACAGGAAAGCTTGATACCCGATGGCCCGTAAGTTCCTCTATTTCGTGTTCGGCTGCATCCTGCTGGTGATCCTGGCCGCCTTCGCCTTCAACATCTGGGGGGAAGAGCTCCTGCGCGACCAGCTCGTTCCGAGCCGCGAGTTCACCGAGCAGGAGGCGCTGGCCCCCAATGCGTATCAGGACCCCGAAATGTGGTATTCGCGCCCCGGCATGGGTGCGCGCGATCCCGCCCGCTTCGACCCGCCCTACGCCGCGCGCGAGGACGAGACCGGCGCGGCCGACCGCCCGCCCGTCCCTGCGCCCGCCATCGCCGAGGACGTGCCCGGCTTCGCGGTCTTCTTCGTCCACCCGACGAGCTTCATTCCCGATGCCATCGGCGCGGACACCGAGTGGAACGCGAACTTCGGCGACGAGATTACCGAACGGCGTGCGCGCCTTTTCACGCAAGGTATGGCGAGCGCCTTCGATCCGGCGGACGAGATCTGGGCGCCGAAATATCGCCAGGCAGTCGTCGGCGCGTTCCTGACCGACCAGCCCGAGGCGCAGCAGGCGATCGACGCAGCCTATCGCGACGTGCGGCAGGCCTTCGCCTTTTTTCTGGAAAGCGTCGATCCGGACAAGCCGATCGTGCTGGCGGGCCACAGCCAGGGTTCGCTCCACCTGCTGCAATTGCTGCTGGACGATGTCGCCAACAGCGAACTGGCCGATCGCATCGCCGCGGTCTATCCGATCGGCTGGCCGATCTCGGTCGAGCGCGACCTGCCCTCGCTCCCCTTCCCGGCCTGCGCGACTGCCGAGCAGCCGGCCTGCATTTCCAGCTGGTCCAGCTTCGCCGATGGCGGGAACGCGGACTTCCTGATGGACCGGTTCCGGATGACGCCCGGTTTCGACGGACAGCCACGCGGCGACAGTCCGATCCTGTGCACCAATCCGCTGACCGGCCGCATCGGCGGCGCTGCGCCGGCATCGGCCAATCTCGGGACGCTGGTGCCGAGCGCGGATCTCACCTCGGGCGAACTGGTCGTGGGCGCGGTGCCGGCCCGTTGCGGTGACAGCGGTATGCTGTTCATCGGCGATCCGCCGGAAATGGGCAACGCGGTCCTGCCGGGTAACAATTACCACGTGTACGACATTCCGCTGTTCTGGGCGAACCTGCGGCAGGATGTCGTCCGCCGGGTACGTGCATGGGAAGCGGCCCGCTGATTACCGACAGCGCCGCTGCCTATCGCGACGCCCTGCCCGATGGCGGCGCGTTGCTGGGCCTCGATCTCGGCACCAAGACCATCGGCATTGCCACATGCGACCGCGAATGGCGCTTCGCCACCGCCGGCAAGACCCTGCCACGCGGCAAGTTCGGCCGCGATGCGGAAGCGTTGCGCGCGATCCTGACGGAGCGCGGGACGAAGGGCATCGTGCTGGGTCTGCCCCGCAACATGGACGGCAGCGAAGGGCCGCGCGCGCAGGCCAGCCGTGCCTATGCCCGCAACCTGGAACAGGCATTCGCACTCCCCATCCTGCTGTGGGACGAGCGCATGTCCACCGTCGCGGCGGAGCGCGACCTCATCGGGCAGGACACCAGCCGTGCCAAGCGCGCCGGCAAGATCGACAGCCACGCCGCCGCCATCATCCTTCAGGGCGCCATCGACACGCTGGCGGGCGCTTCGTTTTAGGCGTTGCAACGCCGCGCCGCTTCGATAGGCAGCGCGGCATGAACGAACAGACGCAATTCGATCCGGGAAAGGCCGCGGGCATGCTGCTGCAGCATGGCCATCCGGGATGGCTGGGCCTGCGCTATACCGGCCATGGCGAGGACTGGGCGGAACTGGAGCTGCCGTGGCGCGAGGATCTCTTGGGCGAAGCCGACCGGCAGGTGCTCGCTTCCGGCCCGATCGTCAGCCTCATGGACATGGCATCCGGTCTTGCGATCTGGACGCGGGCGAAGCGCTTCAGCGCGATCGCCACGCTCGACCTGCGCGTCGATTACCAGCGCCCCGCCCGCGACCGGGCGGCGGTCATCGGCCGCGCCGAATGCTACAAGATGACCCGCTCTGCTGCCTTCGTGCGCGGAGTGGCGCATGACGGCGATCCCGAAGATCCGGTGGCCAACATTGCCGGCGTCTTCATGACCATTTCCGGAGGAACGCGCCGTGACGTCGGCTGAATCGAACACGCCCGACCATCCCGAGGCGCTGACGCCCTACGCCCGGTCGCTCGGCATCGCGGTCCATGGCCACGAGAGCGATGTGCCGGTGCTGTGCGTGCCGTTCGACAGCATCGTGGAGGGACGCCCCGGCTTCTTCCATGGCGGCGCGACCGGCGGCCTCTTGGAAACGGCGGGCTACGCCGCACTGCGCGCGGCATTGGCGGAGCGGGACGAGCAGCCGCAACTCAAGCCGATCAATATCACCGTCCAGTACCTGGCTCCGGCAAAGAACGAGACGACGTACGCCAAGGCGCGCATCACCAAGCTCGGGCGGCGCAACGCGAACATCGCGGTGGAAGCATGGCAGGGCGACAGGACGCGGCCCGTCGCCACCGCCGTGATGAACATCCTGATGGCGGAACCGAAGGACTAGCCGCCGGACAAGGCGTCAGGCGCTGCCGACGACGCTTTCTGGCAAGTCCTCGCCGAAAACGCGCTGGTAATATTCGGCCACCAGCATCCGCTCAGCCTCGTCGCACTTGTTGAGGAAGCTCAGGCGGAAGGCGAAGCCAGTGTCCTTGAAGATCGCGGCATTCTGCGCCCAGGTGATGACCGTGCGCGGGCTCATCACGGTGGAGATGTCCCCGTTCATGAATCCCTGCCGTGTCAGGTCGGCGACCTTGATCATGTCCGCCAGCAGCTTCTTGTCCGTGTCCGGGTTCTTCGACGCGACGATCTCCTGCTCGGTTTCGGCGGGCAGGTAGTTCAGGCCGACCACGATGTTCCAGCGGTCCATCTGGCCCTGGTTGATCGCCTGCGTGCCGTGATACAGCCCGCTGGTATCGCCCAGCCCGACCGTGTTGGACGTGGCGAACAAGCGGAACCACGGGCTCGGCCGGATCACGCGGTTCTGGTCCAGCAGCGTCAGCTTGCCCTGCTGTTCCAGCACGCGCTGGATCACGAACATCACGTCCGGACGGCCCGCGTCGTACTCGTCGAACACCAGCGCCACCGGGTGCTGCAACGCCCAAGGCAGCAGCCCCTCGCGGAACTCGGTGACCTGCAGACCGTCGCGCAGCACGATCGCGTCGCGCCCGATCAGGTCGATGCGGCTGATATGCGCATCCAGGTTGATGCGGATGCACGGCCAGTTGAGGCGCGCGGCGACCTGCTCGATATGCGTCGACTTGCCGGTTCCGTGATAGCCCTGGACCATCACGCGCCGGTCATGCGCGAACCCCGCGAGGATCGCGAGCGTGGTGTCCGGATCGAACACGTAGCTTTCGTCGAGGTCGGGCACCCGCTCGTCCGGCTTGCTGAAGGCGGGCACCTGCCAGTCGATGTCGATGCCGAACGTCTCGCGCACGTCCACCGTGGTGTCCGGCTCTGCCATAGCGGTGCTCTCGGTCGCGTCGAAGCTCTTGTCGGTCATGTCGTTCATTGCGGGCGAGGTAGCGAGGCCATGCGCATGCGGCAAGCGCCCGCGTTCCAATTCCTCGCCCGCCGCCTATATCCATCCCATGCCAGACAGCGCCCTTTCGGAACGCCTGCGCCAGCGCCTCGTCGGGCAGGTCAGGGCCGTGTTCAACGACGTTGAGGGGGGCGAGCAGCCGGTCCCGCCGTCGGACGATGCCTATTTCGCGAAGGATACGCCGATCCGGATGGTCCATGCGGACGTGGTGGGCATGATGGTCGGCGGCATTCGCAGCCTGCTGCTGCAGATGCTCCACCCGCACGCGCTGCAGGGCGTCCTCGACCATTCCAATTTTCGCGCCGACATGCACGGCCGCCTACGCCGGACGGCGCGCTTCATCGCGGTGACGACGTTCGGCGAGGCCGCCCGTGCGGACGAGGCGATCGCGCGGGTCAACCGCATCCACGCCGCCGTGTCGGGAACGCTTCCCGACGGTTCGCCCTATTCCGCCACCAACCCGCGCACGCTGGCCTGGGTTCACGTGGCCGAGGCGACCAGCTTCCTCGAGGCGTATCTGACCTATGTGCGCCCGGGAATGCCGTTTGCGGAGCAGGACGAATACTACCGGCAGTTCGCGCTGATCGCGCGCAAGCTCGGCGCCGATCCGGTGCCCGAGACGAAGAACGAGGCCGAGGCACTCTTTCGCGAGTTGCGGCGGGACCTGCGCCCGTCGAAGGAAGCGCGCGAAGTGGCGGACCTCGTCCTGACGCAGAAACCGGAAGGCGCCCCGCCCGCCGTGCAGGCGATGCTGGGTACGGCGGCAGTCGACTTGCTGCCGGGGTTCGCGCGCGAGATGCTGGGGCTCGGCCGCCCCGGCCTCGGTGCCCTGCCCGCCCGCTTCGCCACGCGCGCCGCGGGCCGGACGCTGCGCTGGGCGTTCCGGCAGGGCTGACCGGTGGCCTCACGCGAGCTTGGGCGGCAGGCCGAACAGGTTCACATATCGCATTGCCAGGTCCCGGTCGCCCGCGATCCGCAGGCCCGCATCGGCTTCCAGTTCCGTCCAGGGAATCCCGGCGTAGATCCCGGCGGCAATGATGGCTGCGTCAGGAGCGTGGAAGCTCGCATCCGCCTCGCCCACATCGCCGCGCCGGATCTTCACTTCGCCCGGCGCTCCGCTCGCGAGGAAACTCTCTTCCCCAATCGCAAACCCGACCGTGCCGCGAAAATCCCCGATCCGATCCCGATCGACCATGGTGCGCATGGACAGCATCAGGGACACGGCAGACAGCGGCAGCGTCGGATCGTGGTCCGAGGATTTCGCCGCCCAACGGCCCAGTTCCTGGATCAGGGGCTCGGCCGCGTATCCCCATTCGGTCAGCTCGTAGGCCTGCACGCGTCCCGGTGGCGGCAACTGCCGCCTTGAGAGAACGCCTGCCTGTTCCAGCGATCCCAGCCGCTCGGTCAGGACTTTGGCCGAGATTCCCGGCAAATGCGCACGCAGGTCCGAAAACCGCCGCGGCCCGAACATGAGTTCGCGCACGATCAGCAGGGCCCACCGCTCCCCTACGAGCTCCATCCCAAAAGCGGTTCCGCAGGCATCGTTGTACCACCTGCCATGCACGTCCTGTCGCTTGTTTGTTTCGTTTGGTAACTTCATTGTTGCTTTTAGTAACACACTATCGCACAAAGCTCAAGGTCCGAGTCGGCCTAAGGGGGAAGAGGGCCGACGCAATCGAAGGGAGAGTTTCGATGTATGTGAACGGATTTGTCCTCGCCGTGCCCGAAGCCAGCAAGGAGGCCTACAAGGACGTGGCCGAGCGGTTCTGGGGCATCGTCAAGGATTTCGGCGCGACCGGCCAGTTCGAATGCTGGGAAGCCGATGTCCAGGACGGTCACACCACCGATTTCCGCCGGGCGACCAAGTGCGAGGAAGGCGAAAGGATCGTCTTCAGCTGGGTCACCTGGCCGGACAAGGCCACCGCCGATGCGAGCCAAGACAAGATGATGGCCGATCCGCGCATGGAACAGTTCGGCGACATGCCGTTCGACGGCAAGCGGATGATCTATGGCGGATTCGAGCCGCTCGTCTGGAAGGAAGCGTGACCGACCCGGTCACCATCTGGACGCTCGACTGGGTGCCGGAGGGCCCGCGCGGCTTCGTGCGCGATCTTCGGCTACGCTGGGCGTGCGAGGAAGCGGGCATCCCCTACGAGATCGAGACCGTCGCCTTCGAGACGCGCGAGACCAACCATCTCGACCGCCAGCCCTTCGGCCAAGTGCCGATGCTGGAGGATGGCGAGATACGCCTGTTCGAAAGCGGCGCGGGACTGATCCATCTCGGCAGGAAAAGCGAGGTGCTCCTGCCGGCGGACGAGCGGGGCCGCGCCGAAACGATCCAGTGGATGCTGGCGGGGCTCAACACGCTCGAGATGGTCACCATGCCGTGGATAGTGCTGCAATGGTCGCAAGAGGACATTCCGGCGATCACGGACTGGCTGGACAAGCGGCTTGGCCAGATGGAGGCGGTGCTGGCAGCGCGCGAATGGCTGGTCGCCGACCGTTTCACCCTGGCCGATCTCGTCATGGCGGACGTGCTTCGCGTGGACCTGGTCCGGCGCCACGGGGACCGCCCGGCCAGCGAAGCCTACGTGGAGCGGATCACCGCGCGGCCCGCCTTCCGCAAGGTTCACGCCGAACAGATCGCGCAATTCGAGGCCGCGGACGCTGCACGCAAGGAGAGGGAACATGGCTAACCATCACGGCGACTTCATCTGGTACGAACTGCTGACGACGGATGCCGACGCGGCGCAGGAATTCTACGCGGGCCTGGTCGGCTGGCGCTTTCAGGGCGGCAACCAGCCGGACATGGATTATCGCATGTTCGGACCGGGCGACACGCCCGAAGTCGGCGGGCTCATGGCGATCACGCAGGACATGAAGGACGGCGGCGCGCGGCCCATGTGGGCTGGCTACATCGCGGTGGACGACGTCGATGGAACCGCGAAGAATATCGCCGATGCGGGCGGCACCATCCTGATGGAGCCGCAGGATATTCCCGATGTCGGCCGCTTCGCCTTCTGTACCGATCCGCAAGGCGCCCCGTTCTACATCATGCGCGGTTTCTCCGACGAGGAGAGCCATGCCTTTGCCCTCGACGGTCCGAAGGAAGGGCACTGCGCCTGGAACGAGCTCACGAGCGGGGATCGCGAAGGCGCCGCCCGCTTCTACGCCGACATCTTCGGGTGGGAGCTGGGCGACAGCATGGATATGGGCGAGATGGGCCCGTACGACATGTACCGGAACCCGCCGCACGAGAACATGCTCGGCGCGATCATGCAGAAGCCCCAGGAAATGCCGGTATCTCTCTGGAATTACTACTTCCGCGTGCCCGATATCGACACTGCGGCGGACTATACCAAGGCGAATGGCGGGCAGGTCCTGTTCGGGCCGTCGGAAATCCCCGGCGGGGAATATGTGTTCAACGGTATCGATCCGCAGGGTGCGATGTTCTCCCTGCTCGGCAAGAAAGGCAACTGATCCATGGCGGAATATACCTTCTACACCAATCCGATGAGCCGCGGGCAGATCGCGCGCTGGGCGCTGCACGAGGCGGGCGCGGATTACGAGCAGGTGCTGGTCGAGTACGGGCCCGACCAGCCCGACGCGTTCGTCAAGGCGAACCCGATGCGAAAGTTTCCCACGCTGGTCCACCATAATGGAGACCACGACCACGCGGTCACCGAAGCGGCCGCGATCTGCCATTACCTCGCCGAAATGCATCCCGATGCCGGCCTGCTGCCGGATACGCACGAGAAGGCGGCGTATTTCCGTTACCTCTTTTTTGCCGCCGGGCCGATGGAGCAGGCGATCACCGCCCAGAACATGGGCTGGACGATCGATGATCCGCAGAAACAGGGCATGGCAGGCTTCGGCAGCTACGACCGCGCGGTCGACGCCTTCGAAACGATGCTGGCGGATCGCGACTACGTGTGCGGCGACCGCTTCACGATGGCGGACGTCTATGTTGGTAGCCAGGCGATCTGGGGCGTCGATTTCGGCACCCTGCCCAAGCGCGACGCGTTCGTCGCCTATGGCGAGCGGTTGAAGTCGCGCGAAGGATACAAGGCGGCAAAGCAGATCGACAACGACCTGATCGCGAAGGCAAAGGCCGATGGCTGATCCCAGGGCCACCATCTGCCTGTGGTTCGACAAGGACGCAGAGGACGCCGCGCGCTTCTATGCCGCGACTTTCCCCGAAAGCAGGATGGGCGAAGTCCAGCGCGCACCGGGCGACAACCCCTCGACGAAGGAAGGCGAGGTTCTGCTTGCCACCCTCACCCTTTGCGGGCTGCCCTATCTCCTGCTGAACGGCGGCCCCGCTTTCAAACCGGACGAAGCATATTCGCTCCAGGTCCATACCGACGATCAGGAAGAGACCGACCGGCTGTGGAACGCGATCGTCGGCAATGGCGGGCAGGAGAGCGCCTGCGGCTGGTGCAAGGACAAATGGGGCGTTTCCTGGCAGATCACGCCGCGCGCGCTCACCAGCGCCCTGTCCGCCGGTGGCGAGGAATCCAGACGCGCCTTCGAAGCGATGATGGGCATGACGAAAATCGACGTCGCCGCGATCGAAGCGGCGCGGCGGGGAGACTGATGCGATGAGCGAGCACAACGAACTGACGGTGACCACCTACATTGATGCCCCAACCGAAAAGGTGTGGAAGGTCATGGCATATCGTCAGACCGAATGGTTCTGCCCCGCCCCGTGGAAGGCCGAAGTGGTGGAGCAGGACCGGCGTCCGGGCGGACGCGACGCAATGATGTTCCACGGTCCCGACGGGGAGGAAATGCCTCAGGAAGGCATTTTCC
Organism: Qipengyuania sp. JC766; assembly: GCF_040717445.1. NCBI lineage: Bacteria > Pseudomonadati > Pseudomonadota > Alphaproteobacteria > Sphingomonadales > Erythrobacteraceae > Qipengyuania > Qipengyuania sp. JC766. The sequence continues at coordinate 1,140,713 of NZ_JBFEFL010000001.1, forward strand.
TTGCCTGGGACGAAGGACGGCGCTTCGCCAGCACAGACGCGATCGTCGGCGATCTCGAACCCGCCGGTCCTTTCATGATCGGCATCTGGCAAGTTGAACCCGAAGGCGACGGAACACGCTATACGGGAATTGCGCGCCATTGGAGCGACGAGGAACGCAAGAAGCATGAGGCGATGGGGTTTTTGCAGGGATGGCAAGCCGCTGCCGCACAACTGAAGGCGATCTGCGAAAACGACAGCTGACACTGGCAGGGTACAAAAAACCTTCGGGGGGCCTGCCTCGTGCCTCGTGCAAAGCTCGGTTGCATCGCGCGATCCGTTTTTCGAGGCATATGTTCGTGATCGCCGCCGGATTTTGGCCCGTACCTCTGCGATCCCCTCGCGGGCATTCGCTTGGCGCGCATCTACTTGCGCTTTGCGCACTAATTTCGGTCATTCGCCCAACCACCTATGGCTCCTGAATGCGGTTATCACCGCGAGCCTCTAGTCATAGCCGCTATCGGAACTGCTGGAGCGGTCCCTGAATGTCGGAGGTTGGACAGGAAATCATGCCCACAAATTGGGTCTGAGGGGTCCGCGCTTTCGGGCGGTACTTTCGCTTGTCCGATACTATCTCTACCCCTGTATAAATGGAGAACGAAGAGAAACTCGCCCGATTAACTGAGCGCGAGAAAGTGTGCCTGCGGCAATGGCTGCAACACAAAACCGCGAAAGAAATCGCTGCCAACCTGCAGATTTCGCATCATGCGGTAGAGAAGCGCTTAAAGATGGCTAGAACGAAGCTTGGCACCACTTCCTCGATGGCAGCCGCACGGTTGCTCAATGAGGCAGAGGGGTACGGTCGAACAGTACCCCAAGCGCCGGACCTTACTGCTTCATCTCGCCAGTCCCATACGGCCTTCACCAGGCCACTAATTATGGGAGCAATCGGCATGACCTTGATCGCAGCAACAGCATTATTCTTTATGTATCAGTCCGCAGCAGAGCAGACGCCCCATCGGGATACCGCGCCTCAGGTTCGGCAAGAAGATGAGCAACTTGACCTCGCACTTGCCAACCTTATCACTTCGGCTGAGGTTGGCCCTGATGGGGAGGTCTTTTTGGCAATCCCTCTTAGCGACCAACGCTATCTGCAACCGCTAAGCGGCCACTACTGGCAGATTAGCGCCGCAGGGCACCGCGACCTTGCTTCGCGCTCGCTGTGGCATCGCACCCTCGATGTGAAGGGCCGCCAAGCGTCGGGCAAACCGCTCTATTACGATTTAAATCAATTCCCGAGTGAACCCCTCCGGGTTGCTCAGCGTTCGATTTTCTTGCCACGCAGCAATGTCGAATGGCAATTTATCGTCGCGCGGTCACGCGAATCGTACGATTGAACCTTCTATCTTGGCGGATGTTCGAAGTGGGGCGTCAGCCGGACGGCAGCTTATTGTCTCGCATCGACTCAAAACGGACCGACCGCATTCGGTCCACAAGGTGTCGTTTCAGTCGCCGGCATCGATCAACCGCTTTCCACCCCACTCCCGGACGCTGCTCCTATCCGATCGCTCCGGATTTCCTCAGCAACTGGTACGCCTCGACCACCCGGCCGAGGCGTTTTTCGTATTTGCGGTCGCCGCCGTTGCGGTCGGGGTGATAGCGGCGGACGAGTTCGGAATAGCGGCGGCGCAGGCGCTGGCGGTCGGTGTCGGTGCCGAGCCCCATCGTCTCCAGCGCTTCCGCCTCCTCGCGGCTGAAATGCCGGTTGCCGGTGCCCGTCGCCATGGCCATCGCGGCCTTGCGTTCGGCCCGGCTGCGGATGCCAGCGACACGCGCGCCGATCGCGTCCAGCGGATCGTCGTAGTCCGCCCACCGCGGCATGCCGTCGACGCCGGCTGTCGGCTTGAACGCGGGCTGTTCCGTGCGCCAACCGGACGCGGGCGACTGCGCGGCGAGGATCTCGTCCGCGCTCATCCCTTCGAACCAGTCGTACCCGGCGTTGAATTCGCGCACATGGTCCAGGCACAGCCAGCGCCATTGGCCCGGTCCGTCGAAACTGCTGCCCTGCGGTCCGGGCGCGCGGAATTCGCCTGCGCGGGTACAGGCGGGATGCTCGCAGGTCCGGCCTTCGCTTTCGTATCGTCCGTGGAACTTCGATGGGCGCATAGGGCTTAATGGTGGAGACTAGGACGCCGGATTTGAAGGGCCAAAAGAAGGACGGACATGGCATCGGTACAGGACGAAATGGAAACCAAGCTGCGCGAGGCGTTCGCGCCAACCCGGCTGGACATCATCAACGACAGCGCCACCCATCGCGGGCATTCGGGCGATGATGGCAGCGGCGAATCGCATTTCACCGTGGTCATCGAGGCGCCGGCCTTCGGCGACATGAGCCGGCTGGAACGCCAGCGCGCGGTGATCGGCGCACTGGGCGACATCGTGGGCGAGCGGGTCCACGCGGTCGCCATCCAGGCGAGCGCACCCACGCAATGAGCTACGACCTGTGGTACTGGCCGGGCCTGCAGGGTCGCGGCGAATTCGTCCGCCTGTTCATGGCCGCTGCCGGGATCGAGTGGCGCGACAGGGCACAGCAGGCCGATGCGCAGGCTCTGGTCGAGGACATGGAAGCGCGCGAGGACGGTCCCGATTTCGCGCCCTGGGCCCCGCCCTACATCGTGGACGACAGCGGCTTCGCCATCAGCCATGTCGCCCATATCCTCAGCTGGCTGACGGACCGGCACGATCTGGGCACCGGAGATAGCCGGACGGACCTCCATTTGATCCAGCTGCAACTGACCATCACCGACATCGTCGCGGAGGCGCACGATACGCACCACCCGGTGGCTGACAGCGCCTATTACGACGAGCAGAAGGACGAGGCGAAACGCGCGGCCGCCGCATTCCGGGACGAGCGCATGCCGAAATATTTCGACCATTTCGAAAAGGCGCTGGGCAAGCGGGAAGGCCCGTTCGTGGCGGGCGAAGGCTGGAGCCATGTCGACACGTCGCTGTTCGAGCTGGTCGAGGGGTTGCGCTATGCTTTCCCGACCCGGATGTCCGAGCTGGAAGGCGAGTATCCGAAGATAATCGCGTGCCGTGACGCGGTCGCGAGGATCGACGGGGTTGCGCAGTATGTTGCATCGGACCGCCGGATCGCGTTCAACGAGGACGGCATCTTCCGCCACTACCCGGAGCTCGACGCATGATCGAACAGACCGTCACCCCCACCACCCACGATCTCGGCGCCTTCGAGGTCCGGCGCGCCCTGCCCAGCCCGAAGCGGCGGATGGTCGGCCCGTTCGTGTTCGTGGACGAGTTCGGACCCGGTCAGCTCGACATCGGCGGCGGAATGGACGTGCGCCCGCATCCGCACATCAACCTCGCCACGGTAACCTGGCTGTTCCAGGGCGCCATCGACCACCGCGACAGCTTGGGCACGTTCAGCACGATCCGTCCCGGCACGGTGAACCTGATGACCGCCGGCACCGGCATCGTCCATTCCGAACGCAGTCCGGAGGAAGAGCGCGCCAAGGGGCCGGAACTATACGGCATGCAGACCTGGCTGGCCCTGCCCGACGGACGCGAGGAGATCGATCCGGCGTTCGAGGCGGTCTCCGACCTGCCGGTGATCGAGGACGGGGGCACGAAGGCGATCGTGATCATGGGCAGCCTCTGGGGCGAGCGTGCGACGACGACGACCCATGCCGAGACGATCTACGCCGAGATCCTGCTGGGCGCGAATGGCTCCATACCGATCGAGGCCGATGCCGACGAACGCGCCCTCATGCTGGTCGGCGGGGAAGCCGAAGTGGACGGCATCGCGCTCGGCCTGTTCGAACTGACCGTCCTGAAGCCGGGCGAAGCGATGACGCTGCGCTCGCGCGAGGGCGCGCGCGCCATGCTGCTGGGCGGCGAAGCCTTCCGCACGAAGCGCCACGTCTACTGGAACTTCGTCAGTTCCGATCGGGACCGGATCGAGCAGGCGAAGGAGGACTGGCGCGAAGGGCGGTTCCCCAAGGTCCCCGGGGACGAGCACGAGCGGATTCCCTTGCCCGATCAGCCGAAGACGGTCAGCTATCCCTGACAGCGAGGACGGGGAGGAAAACATGGCGGACGCGAATGCCTTCGAAGGCCACGCATGGTGGATCACCGGCGCGAGCAGCGGCATCGGTGCGGCGCTGGCGCGCGAACTGGGCCGGCGCGGTGCGCGGATCGTGCTGTCGGGGCGTGACGAGGCCCGACTGGAGGCGGTCGCTACGGAGATCGCCACCGAAACCCTGGCCCTGCCATTCGACGTGCGGGACGAGGACGCGATGCTGGCGGCGCGCGGCCGGGCCCTGGAATGGTCCGGCGGGATCGACGGCTTCGTCGCCAATGCCGGCATCAGCCAGCGCAGCCGCGCGACGAAAACCGCGATGGAGGTCTATCGCGACATCATCGACATCGATCTGACGGCGCAAATCGCCGCGACGCAGGCGCTGCTTCCCCACATGACGACGCGCGGATCGGGGCGGCTCGTTTTCATCTCGTCCATCGCCGGCAAGGTCGGCGTGCCGATGCGCACCGCCTACAGCGCGGCGAAATTCGGTCTTGCCGGCTATGCCGACGCCCTGCGGGCCGAGCTTTCGCAGAACGGCGTGGACGTCCACGTGATCTATCCGGGATCGGTCGCCACAAACGTTTCGCGCAACGCGCTGACCGGCGAGGGCAAGGCGCGCGGGCGCAGCGACCGTGCGATCGACGAGGGCATCCCCGCAGACGAAGCGGCTGCGACGATGCTGGACGCGATCGCTCTCAACCAGCGGGAAATCATCGTGGCGCGCGGCATGGAGGAAGCGATGGGCGAAATGCGCCGGACGCCGGACCAGCTGTTCGACCAGGTCGCGGCGATGGTCGCCAACGGATACATGGAAAAGATGGAGGCGGACGAATGAGCATGGACCTGACACGCGTGACACTGGCCAACGGCATCGAGCTCGATGTCGTCGACACAGGTCCGAAGGACGCGCCCGTCCTCATGTTCCTGCATGGCTTCCCGGAAAGCCACCGGACCTGGCGCCACCAGATCGCGCATCTTTCGGACCGCTATCGCTGCATCGCGCCGGACCAGCGCGGCTATCGCGGCAGTTCCAAGCCGCAGGAGGTATCGGCCTACACGCCCGACAAGCTCATCGGCGACGTGTTCCTGCTGGCGGCGGAACTGGGCGTGGACGAATTCACCGTCGTCGGCCACGACTGGGGCGGCGCGATCGCCTGGGGCGTGGCGCTGATGGGACAGAAGGGTACCGGCACGGGCCGCGTCACGCGTTGCATCATCGCCAACGCGCCCCATCCCGCAGTCTTCCAGAAGCTGCTCTACACCAATCGCCACCAGCGCGAGTCCAGCCAGTACATGCGGGGTTTCCGCGATACCGGGAACGATGCGCTGGTGCGCGAACACGGTCTCGTCGGCATCCTCATGAAAGAGGTCAAGTGGGACCGCCCCGATGCCATGGAGAAGGAAGAGCGCGACGCGCTGCTGGAGGACTGGCAGGACCGCGAGGCGGCTTTCGGCATGCTCAACTGGTACCGGGCGAGTCCCGTCGAGGTGCCGGCAATGGACGAGCCCTTCGAACTGCCCGATGGCTATTCGGCCTCCGGCCTGCCCGACCTGAAGATCCCGACACTGGTGATCTGGGCGCTGGAAGACCGCGCCCTGCCGCCCGAAAACCTCGAAGGCCTGGACGCGGTGATCCCCGACCTGGAAATCGTGAAGGTGCCCGATTGCGGACACTTCGTGCCGTGGGAAGCGCCCGAAGCGGTCAACGCGGCGATGGACACGTTTCTGGACCGAACCGGCTGAGCCGGCGCGTCAGCCGGTCCACTCGATCCACGCCCCGTGCGGGTGTGCGGTCGCAAGCGTGTGCCACTCCTCGCCGCCGGGCCAGTATCGCACGCGCAGTTCGTGGCGGTGGAGGTCGCGGTTCGCTTCGAGCGATATCCAGGCGAGCGGCGCATCCTCGCTTGCCGCGGCGCCCAGTTCCTCCATGGTCGCCTCGATCCGCTCGCGCTGCTCCTGCGGCAGGTACTGCCACACGACCGAGTGCATCAGGACGCGCGTCGTACCGGCGCCCGGCCCTTCATTCTGCGCCATCGCGGCGACGAAGGCATCGGCCGCCTGCCGCTCGACCTCGGGCGGAAAGGTCCGCGCCGCGGCAATGGCCGCATCGAGGCGCGCGAAGCGTTCGGTCTGCTCTGGCCAGATATAGGCCCGCAGGCGCAGCGCCGCGTCCTCATCGGTCAGGTCGACCGGCTTGATGTCGCAGCCGCGCGCCGCAACGATGTCGATGTCCGCCTGCGGAGGCGGGTCCCCGCGCCAGTCGGGGGCAATCTGCATCCGCGCAGTGGCCGGGCCGGTGGTCGTTCCGCCCAAGTCGTAGCGATAGCGCCGCATCATCAGATTGACGCCCGCGCTCGACCCCAGCTCGTACAGCGCGAAATCGCCCGCCAGCCCGCGGTCCGCCAGCCACAGGAGCGCCGCCGCGTAGCAGGCCGACCGGCCCGCCTCGTTGGTCTGCGGCGGTCCGTCCAGCCACGGCATCAGCACCGCTTCGTGCCGCTCCATGACGTCCGCCAGGAGCGCGGCAGCCTCGCTCACGCGCTGTCCCGTGAAGAGCGGCGCGAGCTCGGGCGCATCGCCCGACAGGTGCAGCGCGTGCAGCCCGCCCGCCACTCTCAGCGGCAGTGCATCGGCCAGCGGCGGTCCGGCCCACATGCGGACGCGCCGCATGACTGCCCCGCCCCGCTCGCTATCCAGCAATTCCCGCAAGGCCGCGCAAATATCCGCGGTGATCTGCGCGCCGTTGTCCCGGCAATAGGCGACCTGGTTCTCGAAGGCGCGATCGACCGCCTCGGTCCCGGTCGCCTGCGGGTCGATCACCTCGTATTGCGCGTCCCTGTCGATTGCCATCGCGATTGCCCTTTCCGGTACCCGGCCCTATCTGGCGCGCCATGTCCCAAGCTCCGCTCACCTTCGCCGTGCCCAAGGGCCGTATCCTCGAAGAAGCGCTGCCCGTGATGGCACGCGCGGGCGTCGTGCCGGAAGAGGCCTTCCACGACAAGGCCAACCGGTCGCTGACCTTTGCGACCACCCGCGACGACATGTCGCTCATCCGCGTGCGTGCCTTCGATGTCGCGACATTCGTCGCCCATGGCGGCGCGCAACTGGGGATCGTCGGCTCCGACGTGATCGAGGAATTCGACTACGCCGACCTCTACGCGCCGGTCGATCTCGATATCGGGCATTGCCGTCTGTCGGTGGCGGAACCGGTCGAAGGTGCTGCCTCGGTCGACGGCGCGAGCCCCAACGAGAGCCACGTGCGGGTCGCGACGAAATATCCGAACTTGACCCGCCGCCATTTCGAGGCGCGCGGCATCCAGGCCGAATGCGTCAAGCTGAACGGCGCGATGGAAATCGCGCCCAGCCTGGGCATGTGCGGGCGGATCGTGGACCTCGTTTCCACCGGGCGGACCCTCAAGCAGAACGGGCTGGTGGAAACCGCCCGCATCATGGACATTTCCGCGCGGCTGATCGCCAATCGCGCCGCAATGAAGACCGACTCGCGTGTCGCCGAACTGATCCAGGCCTTCCGGTCCGATGCGAAGGAAAAGGCCGCCTGATGCTGTGGCTCGATAGCAGGGACGCCGATTTCGAAAGCCGCTTCGCGCGGCTGGTCGATGCGCGCCGCGAAAGCGACGAGGACGTCCGCGGCGATGTCGCCGCGATCCTGCGCGACGTGCGCGCGGAAGGCGATGCCGAAGTCATCGAACTGACGCGCCGTTTCGACCGGCACGAACTGGACGATGGCGACGAAAGCTGGTGGTTCGGTCCGGACGCCTTTCGCCGGGCCTACGATGCGCTGGAAACGGACCTGCGCGATGCGCTCGATCTCGCCGCCACGCGTATCCGCGCCTATCACGAAGCGCAGCTGCCCGAAGACCGGGACTATACAGACGATGCCGGGGTCCGGCTGGGGGCCAAGTGGCGCGCGGTGGACGCGGCGGGCATTTACGTTCCGGGCGGGCGCGCCGCCTATCCATCATCGCTCCTTATGAACGCCATTCCGGCGAAGGTGGCCGGGGTCGAGCGGATCGTCGCCGTCTCCCCCACGCCGCGCGGGCAGATCAATCCGCTGGTTTTGGCGGCCGCCCACATTGCCGGGCTGGACCGGCTCTGGCGGATCGGCGGGGCGCAGGCGATCGCGGCGCTGGCCTACGGCACGCAACGGATCGCGCGGGTGGACGTCATCACCGGTCCGGGCAATGCTTGGGTCGCGGAGGCCAAGCGGCAGCTTTACGGCGTGGTCGGCATCGACATGGTCGCAGGGCCGAGCGAGATCCTGGTGATCGCGGATGGCGAGAACGATCCCGACTGGATCGCTGCCGACCTGCTCAGTCAGGCGGAGCACGATCCCAGTTCGCAATCGATACTCATTACCGACGATGCCGCCTTCGCCCGCCGGGTGGAAGACCGGGTCACGGTCCAGTCTTCCATGCTCTCCACGCGCAAGGTCGCGCAGGAGAGCTGGAATGCGCACGGCACGATCATCGTGGTGGACCATCTCGACGAGGCGGTCCCGCTCGCCGACCGTCTGGCGGCCGAACACGTGGAACTGGCCGTCGCCGACCCCGAACCGATGATGGACCGGCTGCGACATGCGGGCAGCGTGTTCCTCGGCCGGATGACTCCCGAGGCGGTGGGCGATTACGTCGCCGGACCCAACCACGTCCTGCCGACCGGGCGCCGGGCCCGCTTCGCCAGCGGCCTTTCCGTGCTCGACTTCATGAAACGCACCAGCTTCCTCTCGGTCGGCGACAACGGCCTCGACGCGATCGGCCCTGCCGGCATCGCGCTCGCCCATGCCGAGGGGCTGCCCGCACACGCCAGATCGATCGAATTGAGGATGGGCAAATGAACAAACGCTCCCAGGCGCGTTCCGCCGCGCGGCTCGCCGCGGTGCAGGCGCTTTACCAGCAGCAGATGGAAGGCACCGCCCTTGCGAAGCTTCTCAACGAATTCCACCAGCACCGGCTCGGCCGCGAGATCGAGGACGAGCAGATGGCGGATGCCGACATCGACTTCTTCGACGATGTCGTGTCCGGCGTGGATGCCCGCCGGGACGAGATCGACGCGAAGCTGACCGCGCGCCTCGCTCAGGGCTGGACGTTGGCACGGCTCGACAAGACGATGCTGCAGGTCCTGCGCGCCGGGGCTTACGAACTGATGGCTCGTCCCGACATCGCGATCGGCACGGCGATCGGCGAATATGTCGACGTCGCAAAGGCCTTCTTCGACGATCGGGAGGCGAAATTCGTCAACGGCATCCTGGACGGTATCGCGAAAGAGGTGCGGTGAACGAAACCGCCTTCATCGCGGCCCTCCGTTCGCTCGACCTGTCGGATGCCGCGCGCAATCTGGAGGACGACGCGGCCGTCCTCGAGATCGGCGGAGAGACCCTGGTTGTCACCCACGATTCCATGGTCGAGGGCATTCACTTCCTCCCGGGACAGGACCCGGCCGACGTGGCGTGGAAACTGGTCGCCACCAATCTTTCCGACCTGGCGGCGAAAGGTGCCATGCCGGTCGGCGTGCTTCTTTCTTACATGCTCGGCGACGAGAACGAGCGCTTCATTGCAGGATTGCGTGACGTGCTGGCGCACTTCGAGGTCCCGCTTATCGGCGGAGACACCGTCAGGGGCGGACCGCCGCGGACCTTCGGCCTGACGGCCATCGGCCGCGCAACCAGCATGCCGGTGCCCGCACGCAGCGGCGCCAGGCCAGGTGACGCACTCTACCTTTGCGGTAACGTCGGTGCCGCGATGATGGAATTTGAAGCCCTAGAAAACGGCAAGGAGGTGGCAATCGGTACCTATCGCCGTCCGCATCCCCTGCTGGCTGAGGGTGCCGCACTGGCCGCGCAAGTCACTGCAATGATGGATGTTTCCGACGGACTGCTGCTCGATGCCTCCCGCATCGCGCGCGCCAGCGGAGTCACCATCGACATAGCGACCGAAAGCGTCCCGATCGAAGCGCCCGCGAACCGGCGCGCAGACACGCTTCGCTGGGGAGACGACTACGCCCTGCTCTTCACCCTGCGGCCGGGCACGAAACCGGCGGCGGCATCTGCGCGCATTGGACGAGTCCTCGACCTGTCGGGATCGCCGCTCCTGCTGGACGGTAAGCCACCCGCCGACGGAGACGCTCTCGGCTACATCCACCACTGAGCGCGCGAGAGGGCTTGCCCTGCGGCCTTCCCCAATTATACCCAGGCATTCCTATGCGTGACCCGTAGAAAGCGGGCGCGCTCTTCTCTGGGATTGGGGAACCTTCGTGACACTTGTATTGATCGCAATCGCGCTCGGCCTGCTGGCCGTTCTATACGGCTTCATTACCAGCCGACAGGTTTTGGGCGCCGCAGCCGGCAACCAGAAGATGCAGGAGATCGCAGGCGCGATCCAGGAAGGCGCGCAGGCCTACCTCAACCGCCAGTATACCACCATCGGCATCGTCGGCGTGGTCGTGGTCGTCCTGGTAGGCGTGTTTCTCGGGGTCATTCCGGCCGCAGGCTTCCTGATCGGCGCGATCCTTTCGGGTGTCGCGGGCTATATCGGGATGAACATCTCGGTCCGCTCCAACGTCCGCACCGCTGCCGCCGCGCAGAGCGGCCTGCAGCAGGGCCTGACGCTCGCTTTCCGCGCCGGTGCGATCACCGGCATGCTCGTCGCAGGCCTCGCCCTGCTCGCGATCGCGGTGTTCTTCTACGTCATGGTCGATTTCCTCGGCCTCGGCGCCAGCAGCCGCGAAGTGATCGACGGGCTCGTGGGTCTCGCCTTCGGCGCATCGCTCATTTCCATCTTCGCGCGCCTCGGCGGCGGCATCTTCACCAAGGCGGCCGATGTCGGCGCCGACCTCGTCGGCAAGGTCGAGGCCGGTATCCCGGAAGATGATCCCCGCAACCCCGCCGTGATCGCGGACAATGTGGGCGACAATGTCGGCGACTGCGCCGGCATGGCCGCGGACCTTTTCGAAACCTATGTCGTGACTGTCGGGGCCACCATGGTCCTGACCGCACTGCTGCTCGCCGACATCGGCGACCTTCTGCTCCCGATGATGTCCCTGCCGCTGCTGATCGGCGGTGCCTGCATCGTCACCAGCATCATCGGCACCTATTTCGTCCGCCTTGGCAAGGGCACCAATGTCATGGGCGCGATGTACAAGGGCTTCCTTGTCACCGCCGTCCTCTCGATCCCGCTGATCTGGCTCGTGATGCAGTACGCGCTCGGCGACATGAACGTCGCGATCGGCGCCGAAAACCTCGGCGCTGTCGATCCGGGCGCCCCCATTTCGGAAGAAGGTACCGCGGCCATCGCGCCCTTCACCGGCTGGGACCTGTTCTGGTCCTCGATCATCGGTCTGGTGCTGACCGGCGTCATCATCTGGATCACCGAGTATTACACCGGGACGAACTTCCGCCCGGTCAAGTCGATCGCCAAGGCTTCGGAAACCGGCCACGGCACCAACGTGATCCAGGGTCTGGCGATCAGCCTTGAATCGACCGCCCTGCCGACGCTGGCGATCGTCGCCGGCATCATCGGCGCCTACCAGCTCGCCGGCCTCATGGGCATCGCCTACGCTGCCACCAGCATGCTGGCACTCGCAGGCATGGTCGTGGCGCTCGACGCCTATGGCCCGGTCACCGACAACGCAGGCGGCATCGCCGAAATGGCAGGCCTCGACGACAGTGTTCGTGAAAAGACCGACGCACTCGACGCGGTGGGTAACACGACCAAGGCGGTGACCAAGGGCTATGCCATCGGTTCGGCGGGCCTTGCCGCGCTTGTCCTCTTTGCGGCCTATACTACCGACCTCGCCGAGTTCTTCCCGAATGCGGACGTCGATTTCAGCCTGGAGAACCCGTACGTCATCGTCGGCCTGCTGCTCGGCGCCCTGTTGCCCTACCTCTTCGGGGCGATGGGCATGACCGCGGTTGGCCGCGCTGCCGGTGACGTGGTGAAGGACGTGCGCGAGCAGTTCGCCGCGGACAAGGGCATTATGGCCGGCACCAGCCGTCCCAATTACGCCCGCACGGTCGACCTCGTGACCAAGGCCGCGATCAAGGAGATGATCATCCCCTCGATGCTGCCGGTTCTCGCTCCGATCGTAGTGTATTTCGGCATCTTCCTCATCGCCGGGCAGGAAAACGCCTTCGCGGCGCTTGGGGCCTTGCTCCTCGGCGTGATCGTCGGCGGCCTTTTCGTCGCCCTTTCCATGACCGCCGGAGGTGGCGCGTGGGATAACGCGAAGAAATACATCGAGGACGGCAATCACGGCGGCAAGGGTTCCGAGGCCCACAAGGCGGCAGTCACCGGCGACACGGTGGGCGATCCCTACAAGGATACCGCTGGACCAGCCGTAAACCCGATGATCAAGATCACGAATATCGTGGCATTGCTGCTTCTGGCTGCGCTGGCCGGTCAAGGGGCATAGACCATAATATTCGAGATTTAACACCCCGTTCAGCTTGTGTCAGACGGGGTTTTAACTTGCGGTTCAGACCACGTTATGCATCATAGAAACGTTGAGCTAAGGGTAGCCATTTTGGACTTACTCCAGCTTTGACTTGGCTAATGCTGGTCACAAAGGTCGCGGGATCGACCATAGATTTGGGGACGCATACAATGACGATCAGACGTATTATTTTTCGCGGTGCAAGCGCCTGTGCAATGTCTTTTGCTATATTGTCGGGGACCCCAGATGGAATGTCGGCATTCGCTCAAGAAACGCCGCCTCAGGTTGCAGAAACGGCAAACAAACGAATTCCTGTCGCGGAATTCGTGAAGCAATTAACGATGCGCAACACGAGGATATCTCCAGACGGGAAGAAGCTTGCGTATTTGACAGGGAAGGATGGTCGGGAGGTACTCGTCGTCTTCGATCTTGAAACTCTCGAAGAGAAACCAATCCTCGCTGCCGAAGAGGCTCGGAGCGGTGGCGACCGTACCTTGGCGGGGTTTCGATGGATTGGAAACGAACATGTAGTGATGACCGTCATCCTGCGGGAAGAAATCAATGGGAATCTCGGTGATTTCCGCCGCCTCGTTGCCTACGACGTCGTGTCCGGCGATCTTGTCAATCAGGCTTGGCGCGATTCCGGTGCAGACGCGGGCGCCATTCTCGATATTGATCACGCAAGCGGAACATACCTTCTCCAGCGCGACAGCGTTGCAAACAGCACCGAGAGATGGGGTTTTCCGGAAGTCGGTGAAGTCGAAGTCGATACGGGGAAATTTAAACGCGTGCAGCGGACCAATCCGATTGTTCGGAGTTGGTCGGCCGACTCGCGTGGGAATCTTCGTTTTGGGAGCGCTTACGATGGCGACACGGGCAAAGTTCGCATTTTGTACAAGGGCGAGAACGACAGCAATTTTAAGACAGTATACAACGAAGCGGACGAAACCTTTACGGAAGGGCCTCCTACGCCAATAGCCTTCATTCCTGGGACGGATATGGCCTATGCGACGTCGCGTCATGAGGGTCACACGAAAGTGTACAAACTCGACCTCACAACGATGAAGCCGGTCGAAACGGTCTTCGAAACTCCCGGCTTTGATGTGCAAGGCGTCGTTACCGACGATAATGGAAAAATACTTGGATACAGCGTCTTTGATGGTGAGCGTAAGGTCGAATATACGGATCCAAATCTGAAGGCGATCAAGCGTATGCTGGAGGATACCTTCGGCGAAGGCGAGGTCAGCCTCGTCGATTATACTGAAGATTTTGGCATGGTTCTCTTCAACGCGGGAGGCAAACAGCGTGCCAGCGGATATTACTCATTCAATACCAAAACCGGTCAAGTCCAGCTTTTGAATTGGCAGCGAAATACGCTTAAGGACGCACCGCTCAATCCCGTCCGAGCCGAGTGGTACGAAGCTAGCGACGGAACAAAAATTCAAGCAGTGGTCACGTATCCGCGACATCGCATGGGAGAAAAAAACCTCCCGGTGGTAGTCATGCCCCACGGCGGACCTTTTGGGGTCCTTTCTGCTACGAACAGCACGGAACCGTGGAACCAGCCGCTGGCAGAGCAAGGCTATGTGGTCATTCAACCAAACTATCGTGGTTCTGGAGGCTACGGAAAAGAGTTCGAACAATTGGGTCGCGAGCCTGGCGGTTATGGCAAGCGGATGCAGGATGATCTGAACGATATCCTCACTTACTACGGAGAAAAGGGCGTAATCGATCCTAATCGCGCATGCATTATGGGATGGTCGTATGGGGGCTTCGCTGCTGCCCGCGGCGCGCAACGTGACCCTGAAATTTGGAAATGCGCCGTTGCTGGTGCGGGGGTTTACGACATGCCTTTGATGAATAAGTGGGATGCAGACAATCTCGGTCGATTCAGCAGCGGCTTCCAAGCAACCTCCAACGATCCGGAAGCGATTTCTCCGGCACGCCATCCGAATGGCGATTGGGCCCCGATTCTAATCGTGGCGGCAGAGAGAGACGCACGCATTCCGATGGAGCAGGCTCGAACACTGGTGTCCGCTCTACGAGGTGCCGGAAAGAAAGAAGGAACGGATTTCAAATACGTTGTTCAACCGGAGGGTACGCACAATTTACCTTATGACGATGTCCATATCGAATGGATCGAAGAAGCTTATGCATGGCTGGAACGGTTTAATCCGGCGTATATTCCTGAGGACGATGGAGTTAAGCCAGAGCTTCTCAGCTTCAACTAGTTCGTGATCCCGACTTGCAAGCTCTATCTAGCCTTCAATTCGAAGTCCTTGTTGGACCAGCCGTAAACCCGATGATCAAGATCACGAATATCGTGGCATTGCTGCTTCTGGCTGCACTGGCCGGTCAATCGGCGGTCTGATCCGCGTCCTCGTTTAGGAAAGCCGGGTGATCGGGTTCATCCTGATACACCCGGCTTTTCTTTAAGCCTTCGTCAGTCTCTCCCCGCTAGGCCGCATTCGCGGCAATTCCGCCGCAAGTGCCTGCAGGCGGACACGTGCGTAGCGAAGCGCTTAACCAGTTTCATCAACCGCACCGGACGGCAACCGCCGCTCCGCACCTCGAGGTCGCCCGTTGGCCGGAGTCGTGCGCTCTGGACAACGCTGTCTGGTCCGAGTTGTCTGCCGACGCCCAAGTGCCCAATCCCTTCTTCACCGAATGGGGCCTTCGGCCTGCGCTGGACGCACTCGATCCGAAGAGCAGCGTGAAGCTCGCATCGCTCTTCAGCGGTCAACAACTGTCCGGGCTCATGCCGCTGGCCTTCAGGGGCGATTATTACGGCTATCCCCTGCCCCACTTCAGCGGTTGGCTGCATGCCAACGCTTTCGACGGAACCCCGCTCGTCAGGTCAGGCGCAGCCGAGGATTTCTGGCGAGCGCTGCTCGACTGGTGCGATGCCAATTCGGGCCGCGCACTCTTCCTGCACATACCGCTGATGGATCGCGACGGCCCGGTCTTCGCAGGATTGAAAGCCGTCACGGCAGACCAAGGGCGCGCAGCCGCAATCGTTCAGGAAGAGGACCGGGCCTCCCTGAACACGGAACTTGGATCGGAAGCCTACTACGAGGAATCCCTCAGCACGAAGAAGCGCAAGGAACTGCGTCGACAGCACCGGCGCCTGGCGGAAGTGGGCGAGCTCTCCTTCGCGCGCGAGACCGGGGAAGAGACGCTCGACGACTGGATCGCCGCATTCCTTGCATTGGAAGCAGCAGGCTGGAAGGGCGAGAACGGATCGAGCCTCGCCGCAGCGCCGGCGACCGACACGATATTCCGTGAAACGCTGACGGGCGCCGCGCGCGCAGGGGCGCTCGAACGGCTGAGCCTCACGCTGGACGGCAAGCCGATCGCTATGCTCGCCAATTTCATCGTTCCGCCCGGCGCTTTTTCCTACAAGACCGCCTTCGACGAAGAATATGCGAGATTTTCTCCCGGCGTCCTGCTGCAGCGCGAGAACCTCGCCCTGCTTGATCGCGCCGATATCGCCTGGACCGACAGCTGCGCCGCGCCCGATCATCCCATGATCGACCGCATTTGGCGCGAGCGACGGCGCATGGTCCGGGTCAGCGTTGCCATCGGCGGCAAGGCGCGACGCCTGCTCTGCCGCCAAATCCTGCGCCGCGAAACCGGCGAGGACCTGAAAGGACTATGACATGGGCGTGATGCAGCATCTGGACGGCGAGCCGCTTCATGACGAAATTGCCTTCGACGAAGACGCCCGCGCGCTGTTTGCTCGTAATTACCCGGAAGTGCCGCATAGGCTGACGCACGGCCTGTCCCTGCGAAGCGAGATGCAACTCGATGCGTTGGCAGAACTGGCCGAACGCCTTCCGGAAAACTCCATCGAGTACAACCGGGGCGACGTGCCGATCGGGGTGGACGGCAAACCGGGATCGACCGGGCGCTCAATCGGAGAAACGATTCGCGCCATCGCCACCAGCAACAGCTGGGCAGTCCTGAAGAACATCGAGCAGGATCCCGAATACGCGGCCCTGCTGCACGCGCTGCTGGGCGAACTCGCACCCCAGATCGAAGCGACGACCGGCGAACTTCTGACGCCGCAGGGCTTCATATTCATCTCCTCGCCGAACGCGGTCACGCCCTATCATTTCGACCCGGAGCATAACATCCTCCTGCAGTTGAAGGGGACGAAGGTCATGACCCAGTTCCCTGCGGGAGATGCGCGCTTCGCGCCCGATCGGGTGCACGAAAGCTATCACCTTGGCGGCGCGCGAGAGCTCGTGTGGGATGACGCATTCCTTTCCGACGGTCGCGAGTTTCCGCTGGGACCGGGGCAGGCCGTCTATGTTCCGGTCATGGCGCCTCATTTCGTGCGCAACGGGCCGGGAAGCTCGATCTCTCTCTCGATCACCTGGCGGTCGAACTGGTCCTATGACGAGGCGGGAGCCCGTTGCTTCAACGCGATCCTGAGGCAGGCCGGAATGAACCCGAATCCGCCGCATCGCTGGCCGGGGAGCAACCGGTGGAAGCGTCTCGGTTTTCGGGCCTGGCGCAAGGTCTTCGGTCCGCCTTCCCCGTCATGACCGCCTTGCCTCCCGCCGACGATTTCGCCGCTTTCGTGACCGACTGGTCTGCGCTGGACGCACTTGCCGCAGGTGAGCATCCGGCGCGCCGGTTCATGCGGGCTGCATGGTTCGCTTCCGGCACCGATGCCGCGGAAACCGTCGTGCCGATCCGTTCCGGCGATGGTGAATTGCTCGCGGCCATGCCGCTTTCGAAGAAGGCATTCGGGCCGGTGGGTATCTCGCAGATTGCCGGGCCCTACTGGCCTTTTCGCGGTTTTCCCGTGCGCGCCACGGCGGACGCGAATGAGCTTCGCAAGGCATTTTCATCGAAATCGCTTGGCAGGGAACTCGGACCTGTCTGGCGGCTCGGCCCCGCTGTGGACGACGATCCCTCGCTCGAGGCGACCGTCCGTGCAGCCACAGCCGCGGGCTGGACCGTGCTGTCCCGGCCAGTTGGCTCGCTGTTCGTCCTGGACCTGAAGGCCCTTCGTTCGGGCGGGAACTGGCCTTCCAGCAAGGGCAAACAGAAGGATCGCTGGCGGGTCCGGCAGCTGGGAAAAACGGGCCCCGTGACGATCCGCGCCTTTGATGGCAGGAACTGGACGGAGGAAGACCGCGAGGCGATCGCGCGAATAGAGAGCAATTCCTGGGTGGGGCAGCTCGAAGAGGGAGGCGATACCAAGTTCGCTGATCCGGCGCTTCGCAAGACCTGGACGCAAATGAGCCGTGATCCTGTCCTGGCAGGCATGATCCGCGGGCACATCCTGCATGTCGGCGACACGCCGGCGGCCTTCACTTTCTGCCTGGAGACGGGCGACACGCGCTATTGCATCGCAAACAATTTCGACCAGCGGTTCAAGAATTTCAGTCCCGGTCGCGTGCTGCTGTATTACGATTTCGAGGACGCCGCCGACCGGGGCATCGCCCGCATCGATTGGGGTTTGGGAGACGGCGGCTACAAGAGTCAGATGGGGGCGACGCAGGGATCCTCGGTTTCCGACTTGCTCTTCGTCCGCAGCAGGTTGCTGGCACCCATCCTCAAACGGATCTGGCAGCGCGGTTGACGGCCGGTGCCGCGTTTCGCATGGCGAAGCGTGCACGAAAACACCGATCCCGCCCGCCTCGTCGACGACCTTGTCTCCCTGCTCACGGTAGAGCCGACCGACGATCATCACTGGCAGGCGAAGCCGCAACCGGGCGGCGTCGGGCGCGTCTTCGGGGGGCAGGTCATTGCCCAGGCACTGCAGGCGGCGCAGGGCACGGTCGGCGATGGCAAGATCGCGCATAGCCTCCACGCCTATTTCCTGCGGGGCGGAAAAGAGGGACCGCCAATCGATCTCAGGATCGCGCGCGATTTCGACGGCCGCAGCTTTTCCAACCGGCGCGTGGTGGCCAGCCAGTCTGGCGAGCCGATCCTCAACCTGACCGCCAGCTTTCAACGGCCGGAGACGGGCATCGAGCACCAGCAGTCTTCGATGCCGACGGTAACGCCGCCCGAAGAGCTCGTGTCCGACCAGGAGCTGCGCCGCAAGATGGTCGAGAAGCGGCGCGATGATATGTCGGAGGCGCAACTGGCGATCCTCCTGCGCCCCCGTCCGATCGAAATCCGCTCACCCGATGCGCGGCACTGGACCAATACCGAGCCGCGCGAGGCACAGCTTGAGAGCTGGTTCCGGACGGTAGCCCCTCTGCCGGACGATCCGGCCCTGCACCGTGCGGTCATCGCCTACGCCAGCGACTACACCCTTCTTGGCACCAGTGCCCTGCCCCATGGATTGTCTTGGATGCGCAACGAAATCGTGGGCGCCAGCCTCGATCATGCCATCTGGTTCCATCGCGACGCCCGCGCCGACGAATGGCTGCTTTACAGCACCGACAGCCCTTGGAGCGGCTCCGGCCGGGGATTCAACCGCGGCAGCATCTATGACCGCAAAGGCCGCTTGGTCGCCAGCGTGGCACAGGAAGGGGTGATGCGCAGACAGAAGGGCTAAGGACGGCAGGCATTTGCCCATAAAAAAGGCCTCCGAACGGAGGCCTTTTTCACGTCAAATGAAAGGATCTTAGCTGTAGATCCAGTCCCAGATCGAACGGAACATAACAATTCTCCTAGCTGCGTCACCAGCAGGAGTATGTTAACCTTAACTGTTTGTAAAGCATTAACCCTGTTGAATCTTGGGCCTCAGACTATCGTTCTGTAAAACAAGGATTTCCCGAAACTCGACCAAGTGAAGGGGCCGGGAAATGTAAAAGCCCTGCCCCGTGCGGCAGCCCATCTCACGCAACAATCTGTATGATTCGGCGTCCTCAATCCCCTCTGCGACAGAGTGCATCTCCGACTCCTCCGCCATGCGCACGACATTCGAAACGATCGCACGCGCGCGCGAAGATGACGCCAATTGCCGGACGAACATCTGGTCGATCTTGATCTCGTCGAAGGGAAGCTCGAACAATGCCTCGAGGTTCGCACTTTCGACGCCGAAATCGTCCATGGAGAAGCGGATTCCCGTACGCCGGATCTCCTCGAACACGTCCCTCGCCGACCGGAAATCCTCGATGCGAGCCGTTTCGGTGACTTCAATGGCAAGGCTCGCCGGATCGACCTCGAACTTGCGCAGATTTTCCTCGAACAGATCTGCGATTCGGTTGTCCACAAACTGGATCGCCGAAACATTGATCGAGATCTTGGGCTGGTGGCCGTGTTCGCCGAGCATGGACGCGGCGCGCAAGCTTTTCAGCACGACGCGCTTGGTCAGTTCGTCCAGCCTTCCGGCGCGTTCGCATTGCAGGATAAAGCGCGCTGGCGAGATTTCGCCCCGTTCCTCGTCGACCCATCGTGCCAGCGCCTCGGCCCCCTCGATCATTCCCGTTCGCAAATCCACCTGCGGTTGAAGCTTGATCGAAATGCGGTCTTCCGAGAGCGCCGTTTCCAGTCGCGCCTGCAGAGAATAGTCCCACGTATCTCCGTTCTCTTCGAGTTCGGAGATAACGAAGACGGGGCGATAGGCTTCGCGCGCTTGGTCGGCGGCTGCAATCGCCGAGCTCAACCGGCTGGCTATCGGCTTGCCGGTTCCTTCGTCCGCGCCGAAGGTCAGCGAAACATCGAGAGCACGGTCGCCCGTCGCGATCGACTGAGACGCAACCGCTCGCAGCCCTTCGAGATGCGCCTGCAGGTCGAGGTCTGGGGTCTTCTTCAGAGCAAAGGCAAAATACTTCCCGCCGTCGTAATAGATCGCCGTCCCCGAATCGCCGAGTGCAAGGCGGGAGGCGATCTGCCTCAAATAGCCAGCGCGTTCTCCTTGCGGCAGGTTGGCGAACATGGCGTCGAGCCTGGCAATTTTCGCCACAACTATGGCATGAGACGGTCCATGGTCACCGTTCTCGACATCACGCTGGAGGGCGGCGAAATTCGGTAGCTTCGTCCGGTTGTCGATGTAGACGTGCCGCCGCTTGTAGCGCGCTATCGCGCGCAGCATCGCGTACCAGGCGCCGAGCAATGCAGGTTCGGAAAAGGTGATGCGGATGCCGAATTTAGCGCTCAGGACGAAGACGACAAGAAGCGCCGCTACCCACGAACAATAGAACAGGCGCCTCGCCCTGTCCTTCTTGAATTTCGCGGCCCCGGCGATGAGTGCGATGGCGAAAAGCGCGAAAACGATCCAGGGCGCGGTGTAGCCCGTTCCCCGTTTCAAGGTTTCCGCTCCGATGATGTGAATGACGCTCGACGGTACTATTCCGGCGTCCGGCACCTTCACGAGAACAGAATTCGGCCCTGCCTCGCCAATGACAACCGTCTTGCCGCGCAAATCGGTCGCGGGAATTCGCTTAAGGTCCAGCGCCGAGATACGTGGGATCGTTGCCGGGTCGATTGTGTAATCGGGTAGCACGAAGGACCGCGATGTATCTTCGCCTGCGATCGCGAAACTGAGCGATTCCAGTTCGGCCCCATCCCAGGACTGCCGGGCTCCTATATCCCACACGAAGCCGAGAAAGTCGGTCTGATAGTCACGGCTTACCTGCGGCATACCCCTGGTAAAGAAGGGATCCGTTTCGGAATAGGTCTCGCTGTCGTGGAAATCGCTTCGCACCGTGCGGGTCAGAAGGACCCTATTGCGATTGGCCTGAAGTACCGACCGCAAGTCGTCATTGGTCCGGTCGGAGCGGCTGAGCTTGATAGGAAGATCGACGACGATCGTTTCGGCATTGGAATCGGCAAGACGTCCTAGGACCTCGGCAAGCTGGTCGTTTTGCTCGCTGTTGCTGGGAAACTTGCTCCCATCCATCTCGACGAAGACAATATCGCCGCTCGCCGAATGATCGAAGAACTTCGACTGGGTCGTCCACACCCCGATATCGAGCGGTCGCAACAACGTGACCAGCCCCACCACGAACGCGACGAGGGTCGCGATCACAGCGTGGCGGAGCCGTATGTTGCTGGTCAGTTTGCGCACGATAGTCCTGGTTACTAGGAGCGAACCCTGCGTGTTCTCTATCGTGTTAAGGTAAACAGGGCGTTCACAGACGCGACGTTCCGCGCCCGCGACGAAGCAGGTAATTCTACCTAGTGACGTGCATGCAGACGGGATTGCCGCGACTCATCCGGCCCGCCGCAGCGCGGGTATCGCGCTGTTATCACCCGAGAATATCAATGGCCCGCGCCGTGCTGCCGAGCGCCCAGCAAGTCCTCGGAGGCAAGCAGACGAATTCAAGAAAAATCAGGACGGCGGGACTGATCAGGCTGAGACGTTAACCGTCTTTGCCGAACTGGGACCAGAAACACGAGCTTCGAACCACGGCGAAATCCACTCCCGGAGGCGCCTATTGATCGCCGAGGGCAGCCTCGATCGCACCGAGTGGCACGAACTTGAAATTCTGTGCCGATCCCGGATTGACACCATCCTGAGCAACGAACAGGCCGCCCGGGAAGGCCGGGCCGAAATCTCCGCGCATCGCTTCGATCCCGTCGGTTTCCTCGGTAGATCCCAGTTCGCCCTGTGCGATGCGGAAGCGACCTGCCGGCACCATGTCCGGCAGGCGATAGCGCATATAGGTGTTGTCACCCTGGCTCGACGCATAGAGCCATCCGCCGTCGCGTCCTTCGGGGACGAGCGCCAGACCTTCGAGGTCTGCCACGAGATTCCGGTTGTCGACGCGGGCGACCAGTTCGCCATCCGTCCGGCCAGTTTCGAAGCGCCAGACACCGCCAGCTTCTTCGCCGATGTAAAGTGCCCCGTTGCGCTGATCGATGGCACAGCCTTCCGGCTGGCTGGGCACACGCATCGTCCGCAGAAGCTCGGCCGAAGGCCCGCCGTCCAGCGTGACGCGATATTCGCGTATCTCGCCTTCCTTGGGCACGGCGTAAGCAATCAGCGCTTCGCCTTGGCGCCACGCGCAGATTCCGTATCCCTCACCCGGTCCGCTCGCCACCTGTCCGATCGGCCGCAGTTCGGCCGAAGCCGTTTCGAGCCGGAAAAGCGAGAACTTCGAATTTGCGAGATCGCTCCGATCACTGGCAATCACGATGATGCCCCCGCTCCCCATATCGACGAGGTCGACATTGTTGAGCCCCGGTGCCGCCAGGAAATGGCGGACCGCCCCCGTCAGGTCATAAACGTACAGGCCGCCCTTCTTGTCGGTACCGATGACCAGGCTTTCGGCACCATTGTCGGGATTAAGCCAAATGGCGGGATCGTCCGCCGCATCCTCATTGTTCGTCGCAACCGGCTCCGTTTCCGCGACGGCGTAGACAGGCACCGCGGGGTCTCCGGTGATGGGGATCGTAGCGCAGGCCCCAGCCATGCCGAGAGAGAGAAGCGCCAGGCTTTGAAATCCGTATCGCATCAGAACGTCAACCTCACGCCACCCTTCATGGTCCAGTTGTATTCCTCATACTGGTAGATGTTACGACGACCACCGAGCTGGTTGTACGCGAAGTACTTTGCGTCGTTGATGTTCACCCATTCGTAGAACAGCTGGATCCTGTCATTGAAGCGGTACTTCGCGGAAAGATCGAGCTGGAAGTGATCGTCGACGAACCGGTCGAGGTCGGGCTCGCTGCCGAGCTCGTCGAGATACTTGTCGCGGTAGGTGCCCGAAAGACGGATGTCGATCGGCCCCTTGTCATAGCCGATCGAGACATTGCCTGTGTGCCGGCTCGTCGTCGGTAGGGCGATTTCGCGCGGGCCTTCGGCGGCGACCAGCGTGACGGTCCCGGACGCGTCGGTGAAGGTGTAGTTCGCGCGAAGGACGAACCCGTCCAGCATCCCGGTGAAGGCTTGCGCCGCACCGATCTCCACGCCGAAAATGTCGGCTTCGTCACCGTTGAACCAGATCGTCGCCTCGTCGAATGCGACCCCGCGGAAGCTTCCGTTGAACGGCGCGTCGTCTGCTTCGAACACGGTTTCGACGAAGAAGTTCTCGATGTCCTTGTAGAACAGCGAGGCATACAGCGCGCCATTGTCGTTCGTGTAATATTCGATAGCTGCATCGATATTCCACGCTTCCGCCGGCATCAGGCCAGGGTTCCCGAATTCGCCTTCGCGTTCGCCATCGTCGGCTTCTTCCACCGCGACACGCGGCGCCTGCTGGAAAGGGCCGGGTCGCACGATGGACCGGTATCCGGCCGCCCGCAGGATGACGTTCGGTGAAGCTTCGACGCGGACATTGAGGCTCGGCAGCCAGTGATCGTAATCCTTGTCGATCGCGATGGGCGTCACGATGACCGTCTCTTCGTCAGCAATCCCCCCGCCGGGAAGCGTTCCGTCTTCTTCCACCAGAAGGACATCGTTCCCGCGCAACGTGTTCGATGTGTCTTCATATCGCAGGCCCCCGATAACGGTCAGCGTCGAACTGTCCCAGCGGCCCAGAAGATACCCCGCCAGAATATCCTCCTCGACGACGAAATCCTCGACATTGCTATCGAAGAGGCTGTCGATTTCCTGCAGCTCGAAATCGTCGAAATTCGCATTGAAGAAGTCACGGGTTTCGGTGAAGCCGGGCACGGGGGCGATGTCCCCGATGCGATAGGTCGGACCGGTACCCAGCGCGTCCGCCAGGGTAAAACCGTCGTTTTCGTAGAATTCGACCGTACCGTTGAAGCTCTTCTCGCGCCAGCGGCCCTTCGCCCCGGCCTGCACGGTGAACTCCCCGCCATCGGTCGCGAAGCGACGCCCGACGTCGAAGCGCGCCGAGTACTCCTCGTCCTGCGAATCCGAAAGTGCGACGAACTCGATGTCGTTCAGTTCGTAAGCCTCCGGCGCAAAGAAATCGCCTGTCGGGTCGGCTATGACCGAATAAGAGGGGAAGCGCGGATCGGTCAGATCGACACCGATCTGAATACCTTCGGCCTCGAATTCCCGCTCGAAGCTTGCCGGATCGATGCTGCCGTCTTCCCGTTCGCTCGATTTCGCCCAGCTGGCGGAATACTCTGCGAACCAGTCGCCCCAGTCGCTCTCGCCGCCGGCCACGAGGCTGCGGATCTTCTGGCTTTCGAAGCGGTCCTTGACGTCGCGCTCTATGACGATCGCCTCGTCGTCCTCGTAGATGAGTGAGTCCGCGGTTCCCGAGACGGCGGCATCGCCGAAATCGAAGATCAGCCGGCGCCGGTATTCCTGATCGTCGAACTGGCTATATATGCCCCGGACATACAATTCGGTGAAATTGCCCGCCCGGAAGTCCAGGCCAAGCGTGGCGCTGATGCGCTCGCGCTCCACGTCGTAATCGCGGAATTCGAGATCTTCGGCATAGACGAGGCCATCGTCGATTTCCCAGCCGTCGGCTTCGATATTGTCCGTCTCGAAGGTGCGATTGTAATAGGAGACCCCGCCCGAGACTCCGACATTGTCTGTCAG
Organism: Qipengyuania sp. JC766; assembly: GCF_040717445.1. Lineage (NCBI taxonomy): Bacteria > Pseudomonadati > Pseudomonadota > Alphaproteobacteria > Sphingomonadales > Erythrobacteraceae > Qipengyuania > Qipengyuania sp. JC766. Next base: position 1,165,617 of record NZ_JBFEFL010000001.1, read on the forward strand.
GCGATAGGCGAAATCGACACTGCCTTTCGGGCTGATTTCGTTGGCGAAATCGTTGTAGCTGCCTTCGAGCTTTACGCTCAGCAGATCGTCGCGGCGGTCGAAAGCACTGGTGGTCTCGATTTCGATGGACGCACCGACCGTATCGGCATCCATGTCCGGCGTGAGCGACTTCTTCACCTCGATCGATTCGATGATGTCGCTGGATACCACGTCGAGCGCTACCGCGCGGATGTCGCTTTCCGGGGAGGGCAGCCGGACGCCGTTGAGCGAGGTCGCGTTAAGGCTCGGATCGAGCCCGCGGACCGACACGAAGCGGCCCTCCCCCTGATCGTTGAGGACATTGATCCCGGGCAACCGACGCAGGCTTTCCGCCACGTTCTGGTCCGGAAACTGCCCGATTGCATCGCGCGTCAGCACGTCGGACACGACATCGCTTTCCCGCTTGCGCGAAAGCGCGCTGGAAAGGTTGGCCGCCTGGCCGACGACGAGGATTTCGTATCCGTTGTTACCCGAAAGGGCGAGGTCGAGGCGCACCGACCCGGTCGCAGGAACGGCGACGGTGCGGCGCAGGGTCTCTGCGCCGACATAGCGGACTTCAACCGTATATTGCCCCTCTGGCACGTCGGCGAAGATGAAGGAGCCGGTGCGGTCGGTCGCGACAGACCGGTCGAGCTCGACGATCCGGACCTCTGCCGCGCGAAGGGCGATCCGGCCCGATCCATCGACCACTTCGCCCGTGATCTCGCCCGCGAGCGCCATGCCCGGCATGCACATTGCGAGTGCGAGTGCGCCGGCCTGCAGCCTGAACCTGTTCTTCATCGAATTGCCCTCCTGAGTCAGGAGGGCCGTTAGTCGCGCGCTGTGACCGAATGACTGCGTTTCCCTGACAGGATTACGACAATCGACAGGCTTTTGGTGACAGTCCTGTCACACTCCATTGGGCGTCGTTGGACCGGGCCTAGCCGCCCGCATGATAGAAATCGTGGACTTTGCGAGCCACCGCTTCGCTGATGCCGGGCGCCCGGCGCAGATCTTCCAGGGCTGCCGCGCGAACCTTTCCGGCGGTGCCGAAATGAAGCAGCAAGGCCCGCTTTCGGGTCGGACCGATGCCCGGTATCTCGTCGAGCGGACTGGCACTGATTGCCCGGCTCCGCTTCGCCCGGTGGGCCCCGATGGCAAAGCGATGCACTTCGTCGCGCAGGTTCTGCAGGTGGAACAGCACGGGTGAATTGACCGGCAGCGTTTTCTCGCGCCCGTCGGGGAAGTGGAAAACCTCCCGGCCTTCCCGCCCATGGTGCGGGCCCTTCGCAATCGCGATGAGCGGCACGTCCTCGATGCCCAATTCCTCGAGCGTGTCGCGGACAGAAGACATCTGGCCCTTGCCGCCGTCGATCAGGACCAGGTCGGGCCATACACCGGCCTTCTCACGGTCCGGATCGTCCTTCATCGCACGCGCGAACCGTCGCTGCATGACCTCGCGCATCATCCCGAAATCGTCGTTGGTCTGCGCGGTCTTGATATTGAACTTGCGGTACTGGCTTTTCTCGAACCCCTCGGGGCTGGCGACTACCATCGCGCCGACCGCTTTCGACCCCTGGATATGGCTGTTGTCGTAGATTTCGATGCGCTGCGGAATATCCTCGAGTTCAAGGAACTCGGCCAGCTCGCGCAGTATCTTCGTCTTGGTTCCGGTTTCGGCCAGCCGGCGGTCCAGCGCCTCTCTGGCGTTGCGGCTGGCCTGTTCCATCAGCCGCCGCCTGTCGCCACGCTGGGGGATCGAGATCGCGACCTTCACGCCCGCGCTTTCGCACAGGGCAGCTTCCAGCAGGTCCTGCTCCGGGAGTTCGCGGTCCACCAATATGGTCTTGGGCGGCGGGACTTCCTCGTAAAATTGCATCAGCACATCGGCGAGAACCTGGTCCTCTTCCACGTCCTGGGTGTGCGTCGGGAAGAACGCCCGGTGGCCCCAGTTCTGGCCACCGCGGACGAAAAAGGCCTGGACACCGATCTGGCCGCCCTTCGCAGCCAGAGCGAACACATCGGCATCGCCGACACCGTTGGCATTGATTGCCTGACTGCCCTGGATGAAGGTCGCGGCGCGCAGCCGGTCGCGAAGGATCGCGGCAGTCTCGAAATCGAGGTCTTCGGCCGCCCGCGCCATCTGGCGTTCCAGATCCTGCTGCACTGCGCTCGACCTGCCGCCGAGGAAATCCTTCGCCTGGCGGACCAGCTCGGCGTAGCCGTCCTCGTCGATGCGGCCGACGCAGGGCGCACTGCATCGCTTGATCTGGTAGAGGAGGCACGGACGGTCGCGGCGGCTGAAGAAGCTGTCGGTGCAACTGCGCAGGAGGAACAGCTTCTGCAGGGCATTGATGGTCGTGTTGACGCTGCCTGCGCTGGCGAAGGGTCCGTAATAATTGCCCTTCGCCCGGCGTGCGCCGCGGTGCTTCATGATGCGCGGAAAGTCGTGCCCGTCGCGCAGAAGGATGAAGGGGAAACTCTTGTCGTCCCGCAGCAGCACGTTGAACGGCGGCCGGTAGCGCTTGATGAGCTGCGCCTCCAGCAGCAGGGCTTCTGCCTCGCTGTTGGTGGTGACGATTTCCATTCGGCGCGTTTGGCTGACCATACGCTTCAACCGGTTGGAGAGGCCCGGCAATTGCGTGTAGTTCGGAACGCGAGACTTCAGGCTGCGCGCCTTGCCGACATACAGCACATCCCCGCGCGCATCGAGCATCCGGTACACGCCAGGCACCGGTTTCAGTGTCCGCGCCGTTTCGCGGATGGCGTTCACACCAGCATCAATATCCGGTTGCGCGCGGGCGACCGTGTAGGAGGCCCTTTCCTCGTTGAATCGCTCGGCCCCGCGGGGGTTATGGGGTGTTCCGGCGGAAGTTCGGCTCATGTCGGCAGAGATAGGATGGCTGGCCGCAGTCCGCAAAGCGCAATCGGGCCCTCGAGGCGCTCATTCGAAACAGATCGTAGCGGATCTGTGTTCGGGAATATCGATCCACATGGCTCGATTTTCGTCCCCGCACCGGCACAACGACTTCTCCAGCCGGCATTCGCTTCCGGTCGCAAGTTCGACTGCAAGCATTTGTGGAACTCGCGCCCAGTAAATAAGCTTGTGGATAACTCTCGCTTAAGCAATCCTGTCGACAATCGGCAATCGATTCGACGCGTGGTTGGGGACGGCGAAATGGAAGAAGCGGGCTGGACCGAAACCGCGCGAAATGAAGGCGATCGGTACGAAAACGGCGAGTGCCCGTCCCGCGTTCTCGACGCTATTTCGCAACGCGGCCGGCCGGACGCCGACATTATCGTGTTCGCGAACGAGAAGGGTGGCGTGGGCAAGTCGACCCTCGCCTTTCACACCGCCGTCCGGCTCGCCGAAGAAGGACGCAAGGTCCTCACGATCGATCTCGATTATCGCCAGAAAAGCATGTCTTCCGCGATAGCCGCTCGTTCGGGAACGGCCAGTTGCCTTGGCGCGGAACTTGCGATCCCGCGGCACTGTGTGATCGACAAACCGAGCGGCAGCCTCCTTCTGCAGGAAATGTTCCGGCTTGGCGGCCAATGCGATGCGATCGTCATCGATTGTCCGGGCAGCGACAGCGGTCTGGCGCGCCGCGCCATCGCCCTTGCTACGACGCTGGTCACGCCGATCAACGCGTCGCATTTCGACTGCGACGTGCTGGCACATTTCCACGCCGCCTCTGGGCGGCTCGAAGGGCCGGGCGCTTTCGGACAGACCGTGCTCGACCTGCGGGCCGAACAGAAGCAGCGCGGACAAAGGCTCGCCGACTGGATCGTCGTGAAGAATCGCGTGCGAACCCTTGAAAAGGCGCAGATTGCAAGGATCGACGATCAACTGGCGCGCCTAGCAGACCGGTTCGGGCTGCGGACCGGCGAAGGCCTGAGGGAGGGCATCGCCTACCGGGAACTGCTCCCTTACGGTCTGCTGCGGAGCGACCTGAAAAGGATCGCCGAACTCGACCAGTTCAGTACCCGCGACAACGGAGAGCTGGACGAATTCATCGCCACTCTCGCCCTTCCCGACCGCTCCGGGATGACCGAAACGCCCAGCTCCTTTCCCTCGCGCTCGCGAACGCTTCGCAGCACGCGGGAGCGTTATGCACAATCGCTTCGCGCGAGCGTCGCCGGGAAGCTCGCGGTCGCCTGAGCTTATCGCTCGCTGTGTCAGAACCGCTTGCGGATTTCCGCGCTGAGGTAACGTCCCGTCGGATCAATCCTGAGCGGATCGTAGGCATCGGGCGTGATCCCGTTCCCGTCCACGACGGACCGGCGCGCATCGAAGATGTTGTCGACACCCAGGGAGACACGAAGGCCGTCCAGCCAGCCGTCCTCCTGCTTCAACGCCTCGCCAAGATCGGCGAACAGGCGCAGGTCGAACGTGGCAAGGTCACCGAAGAAGAGGTCCGAACTGCCGCCGGTACCGAAGCCCTGAAGTGTCGCCTCGCCTATGTAATTGCCGGAGAGGCGGAAGCCGTAGCCCTGCCAGAACAGGCCGCCCTCCAGCCGGGCGGAGTGCCGCGGGATCGCCCCGCCGCCGATCACCTGCCCGTCGAGCTGGTCGAAGACCGGGCCGTTCTCGGCCAGCGTCACTTCGCTTTCCAACTGGATCGAATGGTTGAGGCTGATGAAATAGCGCGGCCGGGGATCGCGGTCGCCGCGGCCGAACGGAAGGCTCGGAGCACCACTGCCACCACCGCGTCCCTGCCCGCGATTGCCGGCTTCGCCCGAACCGGACGCAGCCTGCTCGCCGCCGCCCTCACACACCCGCGCCTTGAGTTGCGCCAGACGTTCCTGGTCGATTTCGCCGTTCTCGTTGCGCAGCCTTTCGAGCACGCGCGGCGGAAGGGCATCTATGTTCACCGGGTCGACGCACAAGGCCCCGCGGATCGCAGCGAAACGATCGAGACCCTGCTGGGCCTCCTCACCACAGAACCGCTCGCGCGCTTCGGCAATCTTCTGCGGATCCGGATTGCCGTTCTCGTCCAGCAGGCGCGCGCGGAACTGTTCGGGGATGCCGGACAGATCGGGAACCTGGTCTTCGGGCGTTGCGCAGAACGTCTGGCGAATGGCCTGCATGCGCTGCGGATCGAAGCGGCCCGCGCCTTGCTGCGAACCCTGATTGCCGGTGGCTTCGGCAGGAGGTGTCGCCGCCTGACCGCCGCCCATGCCACCGCGCCGGCCCCCGCGACCACCGCGACCTTCGCTGTCTGCGGGTGCGGGACCGATCTGTCCGCGTGCGTTGATGCCGAAGCTCAAGCTGCGTCCACGCGTTTCGAACAGAGTTACCGGGCGCCGGTCGATGGCAAGAAGGTCGCCGGCCGCGTTGCGGGTGACGCGATCGGGAAAGGCGTCTTCGAACGCGGATGTGAAAGCCGGGGACGACAGGGTGACATCGTCCGACCGGTTGACGGTGTAATTCATCTGGAACCGTGCCCCGTCAAGGAACGGCAGTTCCCAGTTGAGGCCGAGCAGCCAGTCGCTCTGCGTCTCCGCCTCGAGGTTCGGATTGCCGCCCGAGATCACATCCACCAGCGCGTTCTCTCCGGTGGTGAAATCGAACACCGGAACGTTGAAGTCGGTGACGACGGGCGCACCCAGCGCGCTGAGGCCGGGCGCGCTCTGCCTCCACACACGGGTGGCCGTCAGATCGAGACCGTCCAGAGGCGACCAGGTCGCGCCGATCGAGTAATCCGCCAGCAGGCCGAAGTCCGAGATATCCTCGAAGCCGCCGGCAAGGTTTATGCTCAGATCGCCGATGGCACCCCAGTGACCGTCCCGCTCCGCAAGCGGAACCGCCACGTTGACACCGCCATCGAACTGGCGCCGGACGAGCGAGGTGCTGGTCGAGGACCGCGTGTCCTCGCCCTTGATCTTCTGCCAATTGAGCCCGAGGTCGAAGGTTGTCGAGACATCGCCGGCCGGCAGGAAGATCGGCGTCCCGCCGAGCGTATATTTGTTGTCCAGAGTGTAGGTTTCGCTTCGCGACGTGTCGAAGCCGGCCGCGCTCTCGCGGTCGATTTCCGTAATCGAGCCGACGCGGTTCATGTCCAGCGTGGCGGTGAAGTTGAAGTCGCCGACCGGCTGGTTGTACGATCCGCCCAGCGCCTGCGTATCGGTTTCGCGGCGCCGCTCCAGCGGATCGAGCGTGCCCGTTCGCAGTCCGGAAAGACTGGTGCTCTGTTCGTATTCGCCAGCCGCGGTCAGGCTTATGTTCGACGCATTCTCGACGAACCCCCGCGCGTAATTGACCGTCCCTTCCAGTTGCATGCTGTCCGCGATGAGACTGCGGAAAGGCTCCTCACCCGGCGCGCCGATCGTTACGAGGCCACGCTCCGCTTCGGTGAGGAGGCTCGTATCGGATGCCTCGAGGTTGACGTTGATGCGCGCACCGCCGTCACCGATGTCGAGGTAGTTCACTTCCTGCTCGTTGCGCGAAAAACCGCCGCGATCAGGTTGTTCGTATTCGACCTCCGCGGTGATCTGCGAGAAATCATCCTTGAGGATGATGTTCACCACGCGGCGCGTCGGCGGGAAGCCGAAACGCTGGGCAACTTCTTCCGGGAACACCTCGAGACGCGCGATCGCCTCGGGGGGATAGCGGAAGAATTCGCGGAAGCTCGAAACCCGGATGCCGTTGATCAGGAATACCGGGCGCCCGCCGCCGCCGCGCCCGCTGGTCGTGCCGGTCGCAGGTTCGATGGCCGCCAGCAGATCCTCGATCGAGCCCGCGCCGAAAGCGGCGATATCGTCTTCGTTCAGTTCCAGAACCGGTGCTTGTTCGACATTCAGCTGCCCGCGAACGCGGCTGGCCGTCACGACGATTTCGTATTCGCCCGGATCGACGTCCTCTTCCACTTCCGGATCGGCCTGCTCGCTCGGCGGAGGGTCTGCCTGCGCCATATCCTGGGCGTGCGCGAGGGATGGCGAAAGGAGGGCGAGCATCGAAGCGCCGGCCAGAAAGGGCATAGTTTTCATAGGTCGGCGCATCTCTTTGGGTTGGGCCTGCAAAGCAAGCAACGGATCGTATCAAGATGTCGCAAGCATCGACGAACGGCTTCAACACCATGCAAGCACGGCGCTTCCCTTTTGTTCCGCCCGCCGCTATGGGCGCGTCCAGTTTTTGCAACGACAACGGAATACGACGACGCATGGCCAAAGAAGAACTCCTCGAAATGCGCGGGCGTGTGGTCGAGCTACTGCCGAACGCGATGTTCCGGGTGGAGCTCGAAAACGGCCATGAAGTGCTCGGTCACACTGCCGGCAAGATGCGCAAGAACCGCATCCGCGTCCTCGTCGGCGACGAGGTTCTGTGCGAACTCACGCCCTACGACCTGACCAAGGCGCGGATCACCTATCGCTTCATGCCCGGTCGCGGCGGCCCCGGTCAGGGTCCGGGCCCGCAATAATCCGGCGGCGGAATTGTCCGCACCTTCCCTGATCCTCGCATCGGCCAGCCCCCGGCGCACAGAGCTGCTTGCCCGTCTCGGTCTCGAACCCGACGCGATCGAGCCTGCCGATATCGACGAGACGCCACTGAAAGGCGAACTGCCCCGCGATTACGCAATCCGGATGGCCCGCGAAAAGGCGGCCGCCATCGCGTCTGCCGCTTCGCACGTCCTCGCAGGCGATACGGTCGTTGCGGCCGGGCGCAGGATCCTGCCCAAGGCCGAGGATGCGCAGACCGCGCTCCGGTGTCTCGAGCTGCTGTCGGGGCGGCGACATCGGGTTCTGTCGGCGATCGCCCTTCGTTCGCCCGATGGACGCTTGCGCGAACGGCTGAGCGAGACCGTGGTCGCATTCAAGCGCTTTTCCCGCGAGGAAATCGACGCCTACCTCGCGACCGGCGAGTGGGAAGGCAAGGCAGGGGGCTACGCCATACAGGGCCGCGCGGAGGGGCTGATCGCCTGGATCCGGGGAAGTCATTCCGGGGTCGTCGGATTGCCGCTGTTCGAGACCCGGGCGCTTTTGAAGGCAGCAGGGTTTCCCATTGGTTGAGTGGTTCGTCGAAGAGGGGATCGGCGAGGATCGCGCCATCCGCCTGTCCGGTGACCGTATCGTCGCGGCGCATTGCGAGCCGCACGGACGGCTGCGTGTCGGCGCGCGTCTTGCGACCACGCTTTTTCAACGCATCCGGGGCAGCGCACGGGGCCTTGCGCGAACGCAGGGCGGGTCCGTAATCCAGGTCGACAGGCTGCCCCGTTCCGTGACGGAGGGCGCGCAGATGACGGTCGAGATCGTCCGGCAGCCGATTTTCGAAGCCGGCAGGACGAAGCCTGCCGCAGGACGCTTTACCGAGTGCGAGCCCGCCGGGGCGTCAAGTCTGGCGGAAATGCTGGGGTCGGACGTCGAAAGCGCGGTTCGGGTAGTCCATCGCTTTCCCGCGGGCGACTGGGACGAATTGATGGCGGAGGCCTTCGGCGTGACGTTGCCGTTTGCCGGTGGGGAGCTTCACCTGACGCCGGCTGCGGCCATGACGCTGGTCGACATCGACGGAGGACTGCCGCCTCGCGAGCTGGCGATGGCTGCGATCGAGCCGGTCGCGGATGCCCTTCGCCGCTTCGATATCGGCGGGTCGATCGGCATCGATTTCCCGACCCTCGACACGAAAACGGGACGCAGGGATGTCAATGATGCGCTTGATCGGGCGCTCGCCGACTGGCCGCACGAACGCACGGCGATGAACGGGTTCGGCTTCGTCCAGATCGTCGCCCGTCTCGAACGTCCCTCGCTCCTGCACCGCGCCCGGTACCGCACGCGCGAGACGGCCCTGCGCTGGCTGATGCGAAAGGCGGAGCAGGTCGAAGCGCCGGGCCCGCTCCTGCTCGTATCGCCCTTCGAAACCGCCGACGCCACGATCGAGGGATGGACCGGAGAGCTGGCGCGGCGGACCGGCCGGCGGGTGCGCTGGCAGCGCGACCCTTCCCTCGCCCCGGAAGGCTCCTATGTTCAGGCCATCCCATGACGACGCGAAACAAGCCCTGCCCCATCTGCAAGAAACCGCGCACCGAGGAGTTCGCGCCCTTCTGCTCGGCCCGGTGCCGCGACCGGGACCTGGCGAGCTGGTTCAACGACAGCTACGCCGTTCCGGGCCGTCCTGCCCTGCCCGACGAGCTGTCCGGCGACAGCTCTTCGCAGGAGGACTGAAACAGACCCCTTGCCAAGCGGCGCGCGCTTCGCCATAGGCGCGCTTCACTCGCTCGCCGGCTCGCATTCGCGATCCGTCGCCGCAGCGATGCCCGGGTAGCTCAGTGGTAGAGCAGACGACTGAAAATCGTCGTGTCGGTGGTTCGACTCCGCCCCTGGGCACCACTGCATTGCTGGCCCCGCCTTTCGGCGCTAAGGCCGCTGCTTTGAGCATCCGGTCGAAAGAGCCCCTCCCATGTCCCGTCGTCGCCAGATTTACGAAGGCAAGGCCAAGATCCTTTACGAAGGACCCGAGCCGGGCACCATCATCCAGTACTTCAAGGACGATGCGACTGCCTTCAACGCGGAAAAGCGCGGCACGATCAACGGCAAGGGCGTGATCAACAACCGCATTAGCGAGTTCGTGTTCACCCGCCTGTCCCATATCGGGGTGCCCACCCACTTCATCCGCCGCCTCAACATGCGCGAACAGCTGGTCCGCCAGGTCGAGATCATCCCGATCGAAGTCGTGGTCCGCAACGTCGCCGCCGGATCGATCTGCAAGAGGCTGGGCCTGGAAGAAGGCGAGCCGCTACCGCACACGCTGATCGAATATTACTACAAGGATGACGGGCTCGGCGATCCGATGGTCGCGGAAGAGCATATCGCCTGCTTCAACTGGGCCGGGCCGGAGGAGATGCAGGACATTTCCAGCATGGCGATCCGCATCAACGATTTCCTCGTTGGCATGTTCGCGGCGATCGACATCCGGTTGGTGGACTTCAAGCTCGAGTTCGGGCGCATCTTCGACGGCGATTTCAGCCGCGTCATTTTGGCCGACGAGATCAGCCCGGACGGCTGCCGCCTGTGGGACATGAAAACGGGCGAAAAGCTGGACAAGGACCGCTTCCGCCGCGATCTGGGCGGAGAGGAAGAAGCCTACCAGGAAGTCGCCCGCCGCCTCGGCCTGCTCGAGGGCGAGAACAACGGCCCCGGCGAAGTCTTCGACCTCAACGCCCACCGCGGCAAACTGCGCGGACAACCCAAGCCCAAGAAGTAAAACAACCGGCTAGGGTTGTTGCGAGTTCAGGATGGGGTTGCCATAGGCAACATCCATGAAATCCGTTCTTTACGCTCCACTCGTCCTTTCCATTGCTCTTGCCTCGCCGCTTGCCTCGCAGGAAGTCCAGACACCGGTCGAGGCGACCGACGCGGTGGCCGCTTCGGCCCAGAACTGGAATCCGGCCGACTGGGACCTCGAGGACAGCGAGTTCACGCCGGAGGCCGGCTGGGTCTTCGGCAAGCTCGACAACGGGATGCGCTACATCATCCGGCGCAACAACCGGCCCGAGGGCACGGCGCTGGTCCGGATGGAATTCACGGCCGCGGCGCTGGACGAGGAAGACGACGAGCGCGGCTACGCCCACTATGTCGAGCACATGGCCTTCAACGGGTCCACCAACGTGCCCGAAGGCGAGATGATCAAGCTGCTGGAGCGCAAGGGCCTCGCCTTCGGTGCCGATACCAATGCGTCCACAGGCTTCGAATACACCCAGTACAAGCTCGACCTGCCGCGCGCGGACGAGGACTTGCTCGACACGTCGCTCATGCTGATGCGCGAGACGGCGAGCGAGCTCTTGTTCGACGAAGAGGCCGTCCAGCGGGAAAAGGGCGTCATCCTGTCGGAGCGCCGCGTGCGCAACACCTATGCGCTGCAGAACCTGGTCGACAGCCTCGAGTTTTCCTACCCGGACGCACGGATTGCCGAGCGACTGCCGATCGGGACGGTCGAGACGATCGAGGCCGCCAACGCGGAAAAGCTGCGCGCCTACTGGAAACGCGAATACGTCCCTGCCTCCACCGTTCTGGTCGTGGTCGGCGATTTCGATCCCGCCATGGTCGAAGCCAAGATCAGGGAGCGGTTCGGCGACTGGGAAGCGACCGCGTCCCCCGATCAGCCCAGCGCAGGCCCGGTCGATCCGGGCTATAGCGGTGCGACGGACATCTACCTCGACCCGGCCCTGACCGAGACGGTCACGCTGTCGCGCAACTTCCCCTACGAGGACCGGGCCGATACGCTTGCCGAGCGCCGGAAAAACCTCCTTCGCGGGATCGGCACAGACATCGTCAGCCGGCGGCTCAACCGGCTGGTCCGGAGCGAGGATCCGCCCTTCCAGGGCATGAACTTCTCCAATTCCGAATTCTTCGAAGCGGGCCGGACCCTCACGCTGGCCGTCGCCACCGAAGAAGGCGGCTGGCGCCGCGGACTGGAAACCGCGATGGACGAATATCGCCGCGCGCTGCTGTTCGGCGTGAGCGAGGCGGAAATCGCGGAGCAGGTCGCCAACCGGCGCACAGCGCTCGAAGCGACGCTGGCCAATGCCGGCACGCGCAGCAATGCCAATTTCCTGGGCGATGCCTTCGCCATTGCGCGGGGCGACTACGTGCCCGATTCGCCGGCGAACGACCTCGCCCGTTTCGAGGCCGCCGTGGCGGACATCACGACCGAGGCCGTGCTCGCCGCCATGCGCGAGGACTACAAGGAGTTCGAAGATCCGCTGATCCGCTTCACCGGCAAGACCGTGCCCGAAGGCGGTGCCGAGGCACTGCGTGCGGCAGTGAACAGCGCGATGGCCCGCGCGGTCCAGCCACCCGAAATGACCGAGATGGGCGAATTCGCCTACACCGATTTCGGCCCGGCGGGCGAGGTTGTTTCGGACATGCGCACCGAGGAACTCGACATCCGGACCCTGCGGTTCGCGAACGGGGTGCGGCTCAACCTGAAGCCGACCGACCTGTCCGACGACCGCGTTTCCGTGCGGATCAATGTCGACGGCGGATCGCTGCTCAACACGAGAGACAATCCGCTTGCGGTCGAATTGTCCGGCCTGCTGGTGTCCGGGGGCCTTGGCGAACACAGCCGCGACGATCTCGACACCATCCTTGCCGGCCGGTCGGTCGGCGGATCCTTCGGTGCGGGATCGGAGACCTTCATCAGTTCGCAGACCACGACGACGCGCGATCTCGAACTGCAATTGCAGCTGATGGCGGCCTATGTCAGCGATCCGGGCTATCGTCCGGAAGGCCTGGGGCCGTGGCGCAACGGGCTGGACGATTTCTTCGCCCGCATCGGCCGTACGCCCGGATCGGCCTTTGCCGAGGGTATCGGGCCGATCCTGTCCGACAACGACCCGCGCTTCACTCGCCAGCCGATCGAGGCTTACAAGGCGCTCGACTTCGCCGGGCTTGACGCGAACATTTCCGACCGGCTCGAAACCGGCGCGATCGAGATCGCGATCGTCGGTGATTTCGAGGAAGATGACGCGATCCGCTACGTGGCGCAGACCTTCGGGGCGCTGCCGCAGCGCGAAGAGGATTTCCGCGCCTACGAAGACCGGCGCCAGCGCGCCTTCACCGACGACCGCCGGCGCTACACGCTGACCCACGAGGGCGAGCCCGACCAAGCGATCATCCAGCTGGTCTGGCCGACCACCGACGATGACGACTGGCAGCGCACGTCCGAGCTGGAAATGCTGTCCGGCGTCGCCCGCCTGCTGCTGCTGGACAAGTTGCGCGAAGAGCTGGGCCAGACCTATTCGCCGTCCGCTTCGGCCAGCCAGTCCAACGTCTATGACGATTACGGGACCTTCAGCATGGGGGCGGCCGTCGATGTCGGCGATCTCGACGCCACTTACGAGGCGATGGTCGAAGTGGTCGAGGCGCTGCGTTCAGGGAGCGTGGACGAGGACCTGCTGCAGCGCGCGCGCCAGCCGATCCTGGAAAGCCTCGACAACCGCCTGAAGAACAATGGCGGCTGGATGGTCCTGGTCGACCGGGCCCAGTCGCGCAGCGAGGACATCGAACGGTATCTGACCGCCAAGGACCGCTACAGCGCAATCACGCCGGAGCAGGTGCGGGCGCTGGCGGTCGAATACCTGACCCCGGCGCAGGCGGTGGAAATCCGCGTCGTCCCGTCCGAGGAAGCGATGGCAAAGGCTCAGGCGGGTGCGGACGTCGGGGGATAGGCCGCGCGCCAGCGGCCCACAGGCAAACATCCGCACGGGTTGGCGCGTATCGGCGCGCTCGCTATAGGAGCGCGCCAGATTGCCTTCGCCCAGCCCATCCTGCGGGAGCCACCGATGAAAGTTCATGTCCACGTCTCCCTCAAGCCCGGCGTGCTCGATCCCCAGGGTCGGGCGATCCACCACGCGCTGGAAGGTCTGGGCTTCGAAGGCGTGGAGGATGTGCGCGCGGGCCGGCTGATCGCGCTCGACGTGGCCGACGACACCTCAGACGAGACGCTGGACGAGATGTGCCGCAAGCTGCTCGCCAACATGGTGATCGAGAACTACCGCATCGAGAAGGTCGCACCGTGACTCTGCGCGCGGCCGTCGTCACCTTTCCGGGATCGAACTGCGACCGGGACATGGTCGTGGCGATCGAGCGGCTGGGCGGGACGAGAGTGGAGAACGTCTGGCATGGCGAGACCGCCCTGCCCGACCGGCTCGACCTGATCGCCCTGCCCGGCGGATTTTCCTACGGCGACTACCTGCGTTCCGGCGCGATGGCCGCCCGCAGCCCGATCATGGCGGCCGTGATGCGCGAAGCGGAGCGCGGCGTGCCGGTGCTGGGGGTCTGCAACGGCTTCCAAGTGCTGACCGAATGCGGCCTGTTGCCGGGCGCGCTGATGCGCAACGCGGGCCAGCGTTTCCTCTGTCACACCGTGCCCCTGCGCGTAGAAAGCCGGACCGGGCCTTTCCTGTCCGGCTTCGAAACGGACGAAACGATCCATATTCCGGTCGCGCATCACGACGGTAACTACTTCGCCGACGATGCGACGCTGGACCGGCTGGAAGGCGAAGGGCGCGTGGCCTTACGCTACCTGGAAAACCGCAACGGGTCGCAGCGCGACATTGCGGGCATCGTCAGCGAGAATGGCAATGTGCTGGGCATGATGCCGCATCCCGAGCGTGCCGTCGACGCGGCGCATGGCGGCACCGATGGCAGCCGCATTTTCCGGAACGTGATCGAAAGCTTGGCGAACGCCTGACGCGCGTCAGGCGCTGATCCTTTCGCGCGGGCGGCGCGGCTGGCGGAATATGTCCTGCACATCGTCGGCGGCCATCGGCCTGCCGAAATAATAGCCCTGGATCTTGGTGCAGCCCATGGTGCGGACCATTTCCGCCTCCTCCGCATCCTCGACCCCTTCGGCTGTCGTGCTCATACCGAGGCTGTCCGCCATCGCGACCACGGCCCGGATGATGGCAATGCTTTCCGCGCTTTTCTGCGCCGCGCCCTGAACGAAGGTCCGGTCCACCTTGATGGTCGAGAAACTGAGCTTGCGCAGGTATCCGAGCGAGGAATAGCCGGTCCCGAAATCGTCCAGCGCGACCGTGCAGCCCAGATCCATGACCTGCTGCAAGGCAGTGCTCGCGATGTCGGCATCGCGCAGAAAGATGCTCTCGGTCACTTCGATTTCCAGGCGATGTGCCTGCAGTCCGCTGGCGGAGAGCGCGCGCACGACGGTGGTCGTGAAGTCGGGTTCGATCAGCTGCTCGGCGGAGACGTTGACGGCGACCCGCACGTGCGGCGGCCACTTGACTGCTTCGCGGCAGGCTTCCTCCAGCACCCAAGTGCCGATGGGCACGATGAGGCGGGTATCCTCGGCCAGCGGGATGAACTTGCCGGGGCTGACGAAGCCGTGGTCGCGGCTGTTCCAGCGCACCAGCGCCTCGAAGCTGACAAGCTGTTCGTTGTTCGCGTCGACCACCGGCTGGTAATTGAGGACCAGTTCCTCCTTCGCGATCGCATGGCGCAGCGACGCCTCGAGCTGCCTGCGTTCCTCGGCATGCTTGTGCAGGGTCGGCTCGTATTGGAAATGCGCGCCGCCGCCATCGTCCTTGGCGCGATAGAGCGCGAGGTCGGCATTGCGCATCAGTTCTTCCACGGTCTTGCCGTCACGCGGTCCGATGGCGGACCCGACGCTGGCGCCGACATAGAGCGTGTGATTGTCGATGTCGTAGGGCTGCGACAGGCGCGAGATCATGCTGCGCGCCAGCTTGTCGACGACCTGCCGGTCCGACGCGTCGCGGATGACGATCGCGAACTCGTCTCCGCCCAGACGCCCGCAGATGGCATTCTCGTCCATCAGATCCTTCAGCCGCTCCGATACCTCCGCCAGCATCTGGTCGCCCACCATGTGACCGAGCGAATCGTTGACCGCCTTGAAACGGTCGAGGTCGAGCATCAGGAAAGCGCAGCGCGTGCGCCATTTCTCGGAGAATTTCAGCGCATCGCGCAGCGCCTCGTTCAGCATGAGCCTGTTGGGCAGGCCGGTCAGCGTGTCGTACCGCGCGAGGTAGGCGATCTTCTCGTTCGACTTGCGCTGCTCCGTCACGTCCGACCCGACCCCGCGGAAACCCGCATAGGCGCCGTAATCGTCGTGGATCGGCGTGCCGGACAGTTCCCACCAGCGTTCCTCCCCATTGATGACGACGAGGACGATCAGGTTGGAGAAGTTCTCGCGCGACTTGATCCGCTCGGCCAGGTCGCGAAGCGTCGGGGAGAATTCACCCGATTCCCAGCTCTCGCCCGCGATCTGCTGCAGGAAGGGCTGCCCCTCGACCTGTTCCGGCAAGCGCCCGAGCGCATAGGCGAAACGCGGCGAGACGGAACGGATGCGGCGCGACACGTCGATCTGCCACAGCCAGTCCGCCTGGTTTTCCTCGAATTCGCGCAGGAGCATGGAGACGACTTCCTCCTGCTCGGCCACGCCGACGCGCGCGAGGTGCGCGACCATGAAGGTACGACCGTGCTTCAGCGCCCCTACGGTCACGATGCTCGCGAATGTCAGGAAGAGAAGCGCGATGTCGAAACGCTGGAGATAAACGGCGCAACCCGTCCCCACGAGGCCGGTCAGGCTCGCAAACACGATCGTCGAAAGCGGGGCGAAGGGCTGGAAAAGCGCCGCTGCCACCATGAGGCAGGCCACGATACCCCACACGAGCGCAAGGTCGCTCGCCGAACCCATGATGCTGATGGCGATGATCGGCATGCACCAGACGAACGACGTGACAATCATGGTGCTCAGTTGCCGCCGGACGTCCGATCTTTCGACCGACCGGAACTCGATTTCGCCCAGCTTCTTCGTGTTGCGAAGGCCGAACGCGATCGCGGCGACCAGCAGGACGGACCATACGCCAATCAGCAGCGGACCGGTGATCTTGAAACACGCCCAGGCGGTGAGAACCGCGCCGAGCGCCTGGAGCAGGATGCGAAGCAGACCCGACTTGGCGAACTGCTGGTACTGCATCGTCCGCAGCGACGATTCGTCCCCGGACTTGGGCGCCGAGAATCCCAGCACCATAGCCCGTGGAAGCCGCTCGACTTCGCTCGCCTGTTTTGGGTTGGTCCCGCTCACGGGATTTCCGATAAGCGCGATTGGTTAGGAGTGAGTAAAGCCTGTCGGAAATTTCATAACAATTTCAGGATGGTTTATAATCGCTTACTCGACTGTCACCGACTTGGCGAGATTGCGTGGCTGGTCCACGTCGGTGCCCTTCGCGACCGCCACGTGATAGGCCAGCAATTGCACCGGAACGGCATAGACGAGCGGCGCGATCAGCGGGTGTACCTTGGGCATGCAGATCGTCGCCATGCAGTCCCGGCCCGCACTGCGCAGGCCTTCCTCGTCCGAGATCAGCACGACCTTTCCGCCCCGCGCGCGCACTTCTTCCATGTTGGACACGGTCTTCTCGAACAGCGGACCGGACGGCGCGAGGACCACCACCGGCACGTCCTCATCTATCAGCGCAATCGGACCGTGCTTCATCTCTCCGCTGGCGTAGCCTTCGGCATGGATATAGCTGATTTCCTTCAGTTTCAGCGCGCCTTCCAAGGCGAGCGGGAAATCCGGGCCGCGGCCCAGGTAAAGGACGTCGCGCGCCGGTGCGATGAGGTGCGCCATGGCGGCGATGTCCTCGTCATGGTCCAGCGCCGCGTTGAGGCAGGCCGGCGCCTCCAGCAGGTGGCGAACCACCTCCTGTTCTTCCGATCGGGACATCTTGCCCTTCACCACGGCGAAATGCGCGGCGAGCGCAGCCAGGACCGCCAGCTGGCACGTGAAGGCCTTGGTCGATGCGACACCGATTTCAGGTCCGGCATGGGTCGGAAGCAACAGGTCCGCCTCACGCGCCATCGTGCTGGTGGGCACGTTGACCACCACGGCGATCGTCTGACCTTCCGCCTTGCAGTGGCGCAGCGCGGCGAGCGTATCGGCCGTCTCCCCACTTTGAGAGATGAATAGCGCCAGCCCGCCTTCCTCCAGCACGGGATCGCGATACCGGAACTCGCTCGCGACATCGAGGTCCACCGGGACCCGCGCGAACTGTTCGAACCAATATTTCGCGACCATCGCGGCATAGTACGACGTGCCGCATGCGACCATCGTCACCCGGCGAATGGCGGAAAGGTCGAAATCGAGCTGCGGCAGGGCGACGGTCTCGTCCGCCTGCCGGACGTAACTCGCCAGCGTCTGTGCGACGACCGTCGGCTGCTCGAAAATCTCTTTCTGCATGAAGTGGCGGTAATTGCCCTTCTCGACCGCGGCGGCCGAAGCGCCGGACGTGGTCACCTCGCGCTCTGCCGGATTTCCGTCCGCATCGTAGATCGTGGCGGACGTGCGCTCGATAGCGACCCAGTCGCCTTCCTCCAGATAGCAGATGTCCTGCGTCAGCGGCGCCAGCGCGAGAGCATCGGAACCGAGATACATCTCCCCCTCCCCGTAACCGACGACAAGCGGGGAACCGAGGCGCGCCCCGATGAGTAGCCCGGGATGGTCGCGAAACGCGATGGCCAGCGCGAAGGCGCCCCGCAGGCGCGGCAGGACGGCACGCACGGCATCGTGCGGCGATGCACCGTTCTCGATCTCGCGCGACACGAGATGGACCACGACCTCGCTGTCGGTCTCGCTTTCGAGCCGGCGGCCTTCGCCTTCCAGTTCCTCGCGCAATTCGCGGAAATTCTCGATGATCCCGTTATGGACCAACGCAACCCGGTCGGTGGCGTGCGGGTGGGCGTTGTTCGCGGTCGGGGCACCGTGGGTGGCCCAGCGGGTGTGGGCTATCCCGATCTCGCCAGGCGCACCGGACCGTTCCAGTTCCGCGACGAGGTTCGAAAGCTTGCCCTGCGCGCGCCGCCGGATCAGTTGCCCGTCATCTATCGTGCACACGCCAGCGCTGTCGTATCCCCGGTATTCCATGCGCTTCAGGCCGTCGACCAGACGGTCCGCGACCTGCGTTTTTCCGACGATACCAATAATTCCGCACATTCGATCAGTCCCGCTTCTGGGTTGGAAGGGCGGCCCATGGGCGCCCGGTAATGAGAATTTCGTGTAGCGATGCCGGATCAGGTTGCAACGCGCACCTTCGGCACCCGGCGTCCCGACCGCCAGAGATAGAGGCCGGCGCCGATAATAATCGCCGCGCCGCCCAGCGTGCCGAGATCCGGCACGTCCCCGAACCACCACCATCCCAGCGCACTGGCGATGAGCAATTGCACATACGTCATCGGCGCCACGCTCGATGCGCCGGCGCGTTCGGTGCCCCGGTAGATGAGCCAGTGCGCGCTGCTGGCCGTCACGGCGACGATCGCGCAACGCGCGGCGACGTCCCAGTCCAGCGGCCCGATCTCCAGCAGCGGGATGCCGCTCGCCCAGCCGGCCAGAGCCGCCAGCGCCAGGATCGGCGCCGCAACCAGGGCCACGAAGACCTGCATCGAAAGCGCGCTGCCCTCCCCGGCGACGGCCCTGTTGGTGATGACCATGCCGCTGAAGAAGGCCGCGGAGCACAGCGGCAGGCAGGCCGCCCAGCCGATCTCTGCCACATTGGGGCGAAGGACGATCACCACCCCGGCGAACGCCATGGCCGAGGCGATCCAGGTTGCCCTGCGCACCTTCTCGCCCAGCACCGGCCCGGCCAGCAGCGCCGTCAGGATCGGTGAAATGAACACAAGCGCGGTCGCGGCGGCCAGCGGAATCAGGAAGATGCTGGAGAAGAAGAACAGCGTCGCCATCGCCAGGCATGTGCCGCGCACGACCTGCAGCAGCGGCCGCCGGGGCCGGAACGCGCCGCTGCCCTCGTGGCGCCACAGCAGGACGCTCAACCCCGCTGCGCCGATCGCGAAACGCAGCGCTGCCACCGCCAGCGGCGACCATTGCCCCGCCATCGTCTTGATGACGGCATCGCCCGTCGCCAGCAGCGCAAAACCTGCCAGCGCGAACAGCAAACCTTTTGATAAATCGTCGTTCTGCATAGTGTCCGAAACGCGGTTATCGCCCCCTAGTGATGCGCCGCGCGCTTGGCCAGTCCCGCATGTCCGCCGCATCGGCCGAATGCTGCAGCAAATCTTACGCGGCGTGGTTTACGCTTCCTTAAAGCCTGCTGCGGCACAGCATCGCCAGACGCGGTCGCGAGGCGCCGTGTGCGGGGGCAAAGAACGCGAGCATGACCAAACTCATCGTCCAGATACCGTGCTTCAACGAAGCGGAGGATCTGCCCGAGACGCTGGCGCGGATACCGCGGCGCATCGACGGAATCGACACGGTGGAAATCCTCGTGATCGACGACGGGAGTTCGGATGGCACCGCCGACGTGGCCCGCCTCTGGGGCGTCCACCACATCGTCCGGCACCGCCGGAACCGCGGCCTCGCCCATGCCTTCAGGTCCGGCGTCAAGGCGGCGCTGGCACAAGATGCCGACATCATCGTCAACACCGACGCGGACGGCCAGTACGAAGGCGCCGACATCGCGCGGCTGGTCGCTCCGATCGTGGCCGGAGAGGCCGACATCGTCATCGGCGACCGCGGGGTCGCGGACAATGCCCATTTCGGCCCGGTGAAGCGCAAGCTGCAGCGACTGGGCAGCCATGTCGTGCGGCGCCTGTCGCGCACCGACATCACCGATGCCGTCAGCGGCTTTCGCGCCATGACCCGCAGCGCCGCGCAGCAAATCAACATCACGACCGATTTCAGCTACACCACCGACATGCTGATCCAGGCCGGCCGCAAGCGTCTGGCCATTGCCAGCGTGCCGGTGCGCACCAACAGGACCCTGCGCCCCTCGCGCCTGTTCACGTCGATCCCGCGCTTCATCGTCAACACCGGCATCACCATCGCCCGCGCCTACACAACCCACAACCCGATGCGGGTGTTCGTGGGAGGGGGAATGGTTCTGGCGCTCCTCGGAGCATTGCCGATCCTGCGCTTCCTGGCCTACTGGGCCGCTGGCGACGGGGACGGCCATGTCCAGTCGCTCGTTATTGGCGGCGCATTGCTGGTGCTGGGAACGCTCGTGGCGATCCTTGGTGTCCTGGCCGACCTTGTGGCCGCCAACCGACGGCTCATCGAGGCCGCGCTTAGCGAGCTGCGCGAACTGAACGACATCGTCGCGGCGCAGGAACGGGATCAGCCCCGCGACGAGCGCGCCGAGGCGCGGAGGCGACGGGCATGATCGCGAACGCCCTCTCCCCCGGGAGGGCCCTGCCGCAGGTCTGGAACGGCGAGCGGGCTCTTGCAGCGTCGCTGGTCGGGATCCTTCTTCTCCAGGCGTCCCTCGTGGCGACGCGCGCGATCAACTGGGACGAGTACTTCTATTACTCGGAGGTGTGGGCGTTTGCGCAGGAAGGCACGCTAAACCGGGCGATCCAGACCTTGCACGTGCGACTGTTCGGCTGGGTCACCTTCCTGCCTGGCGACACCGTCGACCACATACGGATCGCACGCATTTTCATGTTCGGTTGCGAGCTTGTCACGCTCGGATCGATCTTCGCGATTGCACGTCGGTTCGGATCGCGGGAGGCGGCCATCATCTGTGCTCTCGCCTACGTGTCTTTCGGTTACGTAATCCAGCACGGCTTCGCTTTTCGTACCGATCCGATCGCCACGGCGGCCCTAGCCCTGAGCCTGGCGATTTTTGCCTGCAAGGATTTGCGTGCGCGCAACCTGTTGCTCATCGCTCTGCCTGCAGCTTTCGCATTCGCCATCACCATCAAGAGCGTCCTCTGGGCGCCGGCTTTCGCGGCAATGGCATTCCGGTACTGGCAGGACGCCGACTACTCGTCGGAAAAGGCGCTCCGCATTCTGGGACTCGGACTGCTCACAGGGGCGGCTGCGTTGGTCTTGATCGTCCTGCACGGGCTGGATGTACCGGCAGTGCAGGCTTCGGATACGGGTGCCTCGGTCGGCAACGCGGCGGACAAGATGTTTTCCCTCTCCGTCAATCCTTACTGGAAATTCTTCGGAAAAGGCTTGCTGATCGGTCTCCCGACCTTTGTCATGGTTGCAGCCTCCCTGATCCTCATCGCGCGGGGATCGGTAAGCAAACCCTGGCTATTCGCATTGCTGTTGTCGCCGCTGGCATGCCTCGTCTTTTATCAGAACACCCTCCCCTACTTTTATGTTTTCATGATGGCGCCGGTGTGTGCGGGCCTGGTTCCCGCGGCGGAGTGGCTCTCGAAAAACAGGAAAGGCGTTCTGGTGGCAGTGGCGATGTTCGCAAATGCTGCGGCAGTCGTCGCCGTCGACGACAGGTCGACTCTCGCGCGGCAGAAGGAGGTGCACGCGGCTGAGCGGGCGATGTTCGAGCGTCCCGTGAAGTATTTCGATTTTCCGGACATGTTCGCGCGGCAAGACAAGGCGAACGGGTTCATGACGGCTTGGGGTCTCGACGGCTATCTCAGGTCCGGTGAGCCTTTTTTCACGAGACAGCTTCAGGAGCAGCAGGTTCCGCTCGTGGTCGAAAATGGCACGATGTGGACGTCGTTATTGCGCGAACGCGGACCTGCCCGGGAGTTCCATCCAGTCGACGCTGAGGTGCTCCGCGACACGTTCATCCATGCCTGGGGGCCCTTCTGGCTCGCCGGCTGGCAATCGGACACCCCTGCTACGATAAGATGGAAAATCCGCGTTCCCGGGGAATACGAGGTCCTCGAAGGCAAGATCGAACTCGATGGAAAGCCCTACGACACCGGCGACCGCCTCTATCTCGACCGGGGTCCCGTGACCGTTCGTTCGACAACCGTTCCGGCCAAGCTGATCTGGGCAGAAGGGGTCTCCGTTCCCGAAACGGCCGAACCGGAACTGTCGCTGTGGACCCTCTTCTGACGGACGATGATCCTGTGGCTCTGATTGTCTTCGTCACCCGGAAATGGGCCCCCGCGATGGGAGGCATGGAAACGTGGTCCCACCGGGTCGCCGACGGGCTCGCCAGGACCGGCCCGCTCGAGACAATCGCGCTGCGAGGCAGAGAGAGTGGCTTGCCCCCGCGGGCAACGGCTCTGGCACTTTTCCCATTCGTAATTCTTCGCCGGTTCCTTGAACTCGAGAAGAAGCCCTCCGGCGTCCTTATAGGAGATGTCGCGATGTGGCCGGTCGCGCTACTGGCGATGGCAATCTGGCGCCATGCGACGGTAGCCATCGCCGCCCATGGAACCGATATCGCCTACCACCGGCGCGGCGGTCTCAAGGGTCGTGCCTATGGCGTGTACCTCGCGCTCGGCGCGCGTCTTTGCCGCCGGTGCATCCTCATCGCCAATTCCCGCGCCACGGCCTCGGTCGTCGCGGACGCCGGCTGGACGCGAAGCGAAGTGCTCCTTCTCGGGACCGACCTGCACGCCGCGTCGATCGAGCGGCGCCACAACGGAAAATTGCTTTTTGCAGGCCGGCTCATCCCGAGAAAAGGCTGCGGCTGGTTCACTCGCGAAGTGTTGCCGAAACTGCCCGGCTCTATCTCCCTTCAGGTGGCTGGGACCGATTGGGGCGGCGAGTTGAGTCGCCTTCCCGAACCAGACCGCGTCGAATTTCTCGGCAATCTCAGTCCCCAGGATCTCGCCAAGGCCTATTCCCGCGCCCTTGCCGTCATCGTCCCGAATCTCGACGACGTGAACGGGGAATACGAAGGCTTTGGCCTCGTGGCGGCGGAAGCGGCGGCGTGCGGGGCAGTGGTCCTCGCATCCGACCACGGCGGACTGCGCGATGCCGTGCTTGACGGCGTTACCGGCCAGCTTCTGCCTCCGGGCGACGCTGACGCATGGGTGAATGCGATAGAGAAGGTCATGTCCTTGACTGCATCCGAGCGGGAAGAGCGCCAAGAGCGCGCACGGCAAGCCGCAATTCGGCGGTTCAGCTGGGACGCTTACGCGCTGGCAGTTTCCGACCTCCTGACAAACACTCGCTAGCTCCAGGTTCTGGCGCGAAGGACGGAGTTGTCCTGGCTCCTTGCAGCCAGCCTTCGCGCAAGGAATGTGTAGAAGAACCAGTCCATCAGGTTCTCCGGCAATATCTTGTAGAGTAGCCGCTCGAAAGGCGTCCAGCTTCGCTTGTCCGGTCCATCCCTCCGGTCGGACGCAAAGATTACATGATCGCGATCGTATACCAGCTTGCCGAAGCGACCGATCCTGTTCACGATCTCATGGTCGAACAGAACGAACCGCCAGATAGTCTCGTCGAACCCGCCAGAGCGTTCGTAGGCGGAACGGCGATAGATGTGGCCCGCCCCCCCGGCGTGGCACTTGTCCGGGAAAAACCTGATCTGCAGCCATCTGTCCGGTGGCATTCTCCGGTTTGTCCTCGATCCAAGATTCACCGCCAGAACGGCTGCAGCCCGTTCTTCCTCTCTCGCCAGATCGATCGCACGGCCGACATAGCTGGGCGGGTAGTAAGTGTCGGCATCGACCGTGCCGATGAGCTCCGCCGTCGTCGCTCCAATCCCGGTCTGCAGCGCGTAGAGCTGCCCAGGCCGCTCTTCCGTGAGCCAGGTCGTCGAAATTCCCGGGTAATCGGACAGCACCCGCTTCGCGATTTCCGTCGTTCCGTCAGTCGATGCGTTGTCGACGAGCACGAGTGAAAATTCCTGCCGGCGCTGAGCGATCAGGGACCGCAGCGTCGCCTCGATGAAGTTCTCCTCATTGTAGTACGGGAGGACCAGATCGATCTTCGCAGGGCCGGACGCTGAATGGGACATCGTCATTCCTTTCAGATCAGGCGTCGGAGACCGATCGAGACGAGTTCTTTGCTGGACGAGAAAAACCGCCCCCGCATGAGCTCGCCCGCCATCTTCAATCGGTCCGTATATCCCAAAGTTGCGCGCGACATCCCCTTCAGGAGGATGCCGGCAGTCAAGGACGGGATGCGCGAGATTTCCGTGGGCGCATCACGCTGCTGCGAGATCCAGCCTGCTTCGAAGTCGAATACCAGGTCCATCACCTTTCCGGCGGAGTACCGCCGATCCAACTCGCCGACGGTTACGAAGCGCGCCACGGCCTGCGCACCCTCGTCGCTCAAGGCCCCATTTTCGGCGAGGGAGCGTTGGGCAATCGCAATGGCGTTCTGCTCCTGTGCCGTGCGTCTGACGCGCGAGACACTGGTGTCGTGCTGGCGTAGCGCGACCAAGGTATCTCCCAGCCTTGCGCCCTTGCCGATCCGCAGCAGCCGTTGCCAGAAATCGAAATCCTGCGCGGTCACGAATTGCTCATCGTAGCGAAGATCGTGGTCCAAAAGCGCCGATCTTCGGATCATGGCGGACGAGTGGACGATCGGCGGCGTAAAATTCGCGAGATACGCCGTCTCGGCGCTGGTCAGTGCGCCCCGCCCGCGTCGGACGGATCGGCCCGATGCGTCTACGACCTTTTCCCTGCTGCCGACGAAAACATGGTCCGGGTTCGCGTCGAGAAACTCGGTCTGCCGCGCAAGCCTTTCCGGCATCGCCAGATCGTCGGCATCCAGGCGCGCAATGTATTTGCTTCTCGCCAATCCCAAGCCCCGATTGAGCGAAGCGGTGAGTCCGATATTTCGTTCATTCGGATAGACTCTGGTCCCGGGGTGATTTGCTGCATGGGCCGCGAGCATGTCCGCCGTCGCGTCGGTCGAGCCGTCATCGATGACCAGCAATTCGAAGTCCCGCATCGTCTGGCTTGCCACACTTTCGAGCGCGGCCGGCAGGAACCGGGCGCCGTTGTGGACGGCCATCAGGATGGTGACGAGAGGCGAGGACACTTTTGATTTCGGCTCGTTCGAGAAAAGAAACCTTCCGGGCGCATCTGCTAGCAATCGCGAAACCAGTCGGATAGCATAAGGCCGGACCTAACACTCGTAATGCTCCGTTTTGATCTTCTGCAAGGACTTGGGACCATCGATACCTCCGCCCAGCTGTATTCCCGTGGTTTTCATGATGATCGTCATGCACGCACTCATCGCGCGGCGCTCGAGATACTCGGCTTTCTCCACCGGCTGGTCGAGTTCGAAAGCCTTTGCGATTTCGGCTGCGGGGTTGGAAGCTGGCTGGCGGCCGCAGAGGAAATCGGAATTTCGGACGTCCGTGGGTACGAAGGCACATGGGCCCGGGAAGCCGACATGGTTGTTGCGCCCGAAATCATCGATCTCAGGGATTTACGCCAGCCGATCGGCACCGATCGACGCTTCGATCTCGCCATGACCCTGGAGGTGGCTGAACACCTGCCTGAGGATCGCGCTGCGACCTTCGTGGCAGATCTCTGCGCACATAGCGACCTCGTCCTGTTTTCGGCGGCGATCCCGATGCAGGGCGGCGTAGGCCACATCAACGAGCGCTGGCCGAGCTACTGGGCCGAATTCTTTTCCGGCAACGGGTACGATCCGTTCGATATCGTCCGGCCGCATTTCTGGAACGAGCGGCACATTCCCTTCTGGTATCGCCAGAATACCCTTGTCTACGCGAAGCGAGGGTCTGAGAAGGTCGACCTGCTGGCGAAAGCGGATCCGGCCAGCCGGTCCCTGCTGGATCTCGTCCATCCGGAGCAATACGAATTTGCAGAGGCTGCACAGCCCAAGCGAGCGATAGCCCGAAAGGTCAGACAGGCCCTTGGACGGGGCTGAACTGGCTCTCGCGTTTGCGCAATTCGCGTAAGGTTGCGATCCAGCCATAGCCAAGCCAGACAACTTCGAACGCGATATGACCGAGGGCGAGCCCGACCAGTCCGAGCGGTCCCAACGCCAAAGCGGCCACGACAGCAAAAGCGACTGTCCCGGCAATGACGGCACCGAGGAAACGGCCCGAAAGGTCGATCGCAAGCATGACGGGCATCAGGGGCACCCCGCTTAAAAATAGTGTCCGCGCCCCGAACAGGAGGATCGCGACGAACGCCGCCAGCACGAACTCCGTCCCGAAGACCATTCGCATGATGCTCTCTGAGAACAGCGCGAAGCCAGCCGTTGCGATTATTCCTGCGACCATACCGACGACCGAAACGCCCATCGCCATACGTCTCAGGGACCTGAAGTCGCGCTGGGAAGCGAACCGCGAAAGAGGCGCGCTCACCACTTGGCGCAACGGCCAGCCGAGCTGGCCCAGTGCTCCGGACAATGCCTTGGCCGCGCGAAGGAGGCTTGCCGCAGCCGGTCCCAGCAGTCCGCCGGCGATGAGAACGTCACCGTCCTGGGTCAGCATCCGCACGCCAAGCGAAGCGTTCGTCTGCCACAACTGCGACCAGAAATTCGGACTCATGGCGACAGCGCCCCGGGCATCGGATCGCGCGATGTCGTAACTGGAGTGCGTCAACACCGACCAGGTCAT
This sequence comes from Qipengyuania sp. JC766, assembly GCF_040717445.1. Lineage (NCBI taxonomy): Bacteria > Pseudomonadati > Pseudomonadota > Alphaproteobacteria > Sphingomonadales > Erythrobacteraceae > Qipengyuania > Qipengyuania sp. JC766. The sequence continues at coordinate 1,192,376 of NZ_JBFEFL010000001.1, forward strand.
ACCGAGGAAGCAGAGGTTGGCGACGATCTCACCTGCAATCCAGACCCCAAGGAGATCGACGACATCTCCTCCGAGCAACCAGACAGAGACTGTCCCGCAAAACACCAGCAAGGCGTGGAAGGTGGACCGGCCACCAATCATCCAGAAGCGCCCCATGCATCGCAGGGCAGCCTCGGCGGCACCGAACAGCCGCGTCGGGATCACCAGACTGTAGACGATCGCGGCCACCAGCCATTCGTCGGCGAGGCCGAAGTACGAACCGACCAGGAAGAGCCCGACAATGGAAACCCCCATCGCCAGGACGGCGGTGGCGAGATCGATGATCAGCCCCGCCTTGATCAGTCCTGCGAACCATTCGTCGCGTCCGCTCTCTTCGGCTTCGCTCAGGAACCGGGTCAGCACGTTGACCGACTGGAAATTCAGCAAGCCGTCGACCACCCGGACCCATGTCTGGACAAGGATGAGCATGCCCAGTGCTTCTATCTCGAGCGCCCTCGCCGCGATGGCCAGCGTGCCTATTTGCAACAGCGATGCCGCGGCATTGGAGCCGATCAGTTTCGCCCAGCCTTTTGCTACATCGAGGTACAACGCGATCTCCTTGGCACGTCCATGCTTCGCCGGGGTTAGCTATCAAAGAGCCTTTGCAATTTGTTCACCAAGTTTTGCCATAGCCTCGCCGGACTTCAGATTTTGAAAGCTGTCGGGTCGGCAAGGGGTGAATAGATGAGTGCATTCGGACGCAAGACCGGACCTGGCGGGATGAAACCGGGTTCCCGGCCCGCCTTCGGTGTCGCGCGCCCCATGCGCGGGGGGGACGGAAAACCTTCGGGCGCTCCGCAGGGGGGCGAACAGTTCCCGCCGCTGCCCGGACAGGGTGCCGAACCCGAAGACGTCGGGTCGCCCTCCGCTCCGAAGAAGGAAGACGCGATGACGCGTCTGGCGGACCGCGCCAACGCGATCCATGCCAACCAGTCGGAAGTCGGCGGCTTCGAAGCCAGCGTTCACAAGATCAAGGAACAGGTGCTACCGCGCCTGCTCGAACGCGTCGATCCGGAAGCGGCCGCGACGCTGACCAAGGACGAGCTGTCGGAAGAATTCCGGCCGATCATCCTGGAAGTGCTCGCAGAGCTCAAGGTCACCCTCAACCGGCGCGAGCAGTTCGCGCTGGAAAAGGTCCTGATTGACGAGCTCCTTGGCTTCGGCCCGCTCGAAGAGCTGCTGAACGATCCCGACGTGTCCGACATCATGGTCAACGGACCTGAACAGACCTACATCGAAAAGAAGGGCAAGCTGCAGTTGGCCCCGATCCAGTTCCGCGACGAAAGCCACCTGTTCCAGATCGCCCAGCGGATCGTGAACCAGGTCGGCCGCCGCGTCGACCAGACCACCCCGCTCGCCGACGCCCGTCTCAAGGACGGCAGCCGCGTCAACGTCATCGTTCCGCCCCTCTCTCTGCGCGGCACCGCGATCTCCATTCGTAAGTTCTCCGAAAAGCCGATCACGCTCGATAACCTCAAGGACTGGGGTTCGATGAGCGAGAAGATGTGTACGGCCCTGAAGATCGCGGGCGCCTGCCGGATGAACATCGTCATTTCGGGCGGTACGGGTTCGGGCAAGACGACGATGCTGAACTCGCTGTCGAAGATGATCGACCCGGGCGAGCGCGTTTTGACGATCGAGGACGCGGCCGAACTTCGCCTGCAGCAGCCGCACTGGCTGCCGCTGGAAACGCGTCCCCCCAACCTCGAGGGCCAGGGCGCCATCACCATCGGCGACCTCGTCAAGAACGCCCTGCGTATGCGCCCGGACCGCATCATTCTGGGCGAAATTCGCGGCGCGGAGTGTTTCGACCTCCTCGCCGCGATGAATACGGGCCACGATGGTTCGATGTGTACGCTTCACGCCAACTCCCCTCGAGAGTGCCTCGGTCGTATGGAGAACATGATCCTGATGGGCGACATCAAGATCCCGAAGGAAGCCATCAGCCGTCAGATCGCGGAGTCCGTCGATCTCATCGTGCAGGTGAAGCGCCTTCGCGACGGTACGCGCCGGACCACCAATGTCACCGAGGTCATCGGAATGGAAGGCGACGTGATCGTCACGCAGGAACTCTTCAAGTTCGAGTACCTGGACGAGAGCGAGGACGGAAAGATCCTCGGCGAGTTCCGTTCGAGTGGCCTGCGTCCGTACACGCTCGAAAAGGCACGCCAGTTCGGCTTCGACCAGGCGTACCTCGAAGCCTGCCTCTGAGGCGCTAGCCGCGCAGCATCGCCGGCACGGCCATGGCCAGCAGACCGCCGCCGACCACTGCGCAAGCGAGGAAGATCGGTGTCCAGTTTATCATGCCGACGCGGTCGAACCGCGTGCGCTTGCGCTGAAAGCGCTCTGCGAGGAGCGCCAGCGCGGCGAGGAGCAGGAACCCTCCGCCCCACAGCGCCATGATGGTCGCTTCGCTCGCGAAAGTGACGAAGTCGGGCAGTTTCATGGCGCCCTATCTGGCGTTCGTTCGGCCGAGCGCAAGGCGTTGCGACGATGGTCCGGAACCGCCCGTGAAACGGAACGTTCGGCTCGCAGGTGGGAATTCCAATCACTCGAAAGGAACAAGTCATGATCCGCAAGATCGCTCTGAGCGTAGCCATCGGTGCACTGGGACTGTCGGCTACGGCCTGCAACACGGTCAAGGGCCTCGGCCAGGATGTCGAGTCCGTGGGCGAAGCCGGTGAAGACGCTATCGATTGATCGCCATCGCCCGAATGTGAAAGCGCCCGCCCTGAAAAGGCGGGCGTTTTCGTATCAGGACCTGCGATAGACGAGAATCAGGTTGTTGGCCGGCATCGGGTAGCGCGCATTGCGGATGAACCCGTGTTCGTTCGCGACGGTATCGACATCGTCTGTGTTCCTCAGCCCCCAGTCCGGATTCCGCTGGCGAAGGCTGTCGTCAAACTGCAGATTGCTGTCTGCCGTTTCGACCCCTGCTTCCAGGAACGGACCATAGAGGATTAGCTTACCTCCGGTCTGCAGCACGACTGCCGCCCCTGCAAACAGGCTCGTCGTGGCACTCCACGGACTGATGTGGAGCATGTTCACGCACAGGATCGCGTCGGCGCGGTCGATGGGCCATCGCTCCTCCGATGCATCGAGAGCGAGTGGCTCTGCGATGTTTCCCAGCCCGCTGTCCTCGGACCAGGCGGCAATCGATTCAAGTGCTTCCGTGTCGAGATCGGTCGGTTGCCAGACGAGGTGCGGGAACCGGCGCGCCAGGAACACCGCGTGTTCGCCGGAGCCGCTGGCGATTTCCAGCACCGTGCCCCGTTCCGGCAATTCCGTTTCCAGAACCCGTGCGATTGGTTCGCTGTTGCGTGCCGTGGCCGGGGCGTACCTCTTCATGCCGCCAGCTCGCCCAGTTCTCCGGCAGCACGGCGGATCGCATCGTTGTCGTGCACGAAGCGGCCCGACGCCTTGCGCTTGGCAAGCGAGAGGCACGCTCTAGCCACAGTCGCGGCGGGGATCGACCTCGCCTTGGCGGCTCCGCCTTGCAGGAACAGGTCCACGACTGGACTGGCCAGCCGGCCGAGGCCTTCCAGCACACGCAGGTCGTTATCCCGCTTCCCGCGCAGCAGGCCCGGCCGCAGGATGTCGAGACGCTTGAACTGCAGGTGGGACAGGTCCCTGTCCGTCTCTCCCTTGACCCTCAGGTAGAAGGTCTTGGCGTTGTAGTCCGCGCCCACGGACGAGACAGCAACGAAGCGTGTCGCCCCCGTTTCACGGGCCGCCCTCGCCACTTCCATGACGAGGTCGTGGTCGACCGCGCGGAATGCTTCCTCGTCGCGCTCCGCCTTTTTCCAGGTGGTGCCGAGCGTGCTCACCACCACGTCCGGGCGCATCGTCCGAAGGATGTCGGTCCAGGCATCGCTCCCCGCCACGATGAGCTCCATGTGCGCCCCGGCGGGAAGGCCGAACTCGCGCCGTGCGACGGCGGTGAGCCGGAGGTCGGCGCGGCCGACGGCCTCCCGGATGATCTGGCTGCCCACCAACCCGGTCGAGCCGAACAGGGCAATCCTGACCGGCTCAGACATTGCTGAGGCCCTCGGGCTTGCGCCCGTAGATGGCGCGGTACTGGTCCATGGCGAACCGGTCGGTCATGCCGGCGATGAAGTCCGCGATATGCCGCGTGCGGGCAGGTTCCGTTTCCGGCAGGGTCGCGCGCCACCCCTGCGTGAGCAGCGCCGTGTCCTGATCGTAGGCGGCATAGAGCCTCGCCACCACGTCGCGGGCGCGCTCCGCCGCGGCGAGCTGGTCTGTATGATGGTACAGATTGTCGTACATGAAGCGCTTCAATCGCCGCTCCTGTGACGCCATCGTGGGCGAAAAGCCAGAGATCTGGCGCCCCGCCCCCCGGATATCCTCGACCGTTTTCAGCCCTTCCAGGTTCGCCCGCGTGTGCTCCAGCACATCGTTCACCATCAGCCCGATCTGGCCGCGCACCAGCTCGCGCAGCTTGCGATCGTGCGGCGCCTGCGGGAAGCGGCGTTCGACGTCGCGCCACTGGTCAGCGACGAAGTCCAGCGCCAGGATCTGGTCGAGCGTGATGAAGCCGGCGCGTAGGCCGTCGTCGATATCGTGGTTGTCGTAGGCGATGTCGTCGGCGACGGCGGCGACCTGCGCTTCCAGGCTGGGCCAGCGCGCCAGGTCAAGCGGGACTGCGGCGTCCAGTTCCTCCAGCGCCCAGTTCGACGCGGCGGTCGGTCCGTTGTGCTTCGCCATGCCTTCCAGCACTTCCCACGACAAGTTCAGGCCGGGATAGGCGCAATAGGGGCTTTCGAGCCGCATCAGCACGCGCAGCGACTGCGCGTTGTGGTCGAAGCCGCCATGGCGCGCGGTCGCCTGGCTGAGCGCCTTTTCCCCCGCATGGCCGAAAGGCGGGTGGCCGATATCGTGCGCCAGGCACAGGGCTTCGGTCAGGTCCTCGTCCAGCCGCAGTGCGCGGGCAAGTACGCGGCCGATCTGCGCGACTTCCAGGCTGTGAGTCAGGCGGGTGCGGTAATGGTCGCCATCGGGCGCGATGAAGACCTGCGTCTTGGACCGCAGGCGGCGAAAGGCGATCGAGTGGATGATCCGGTCGCGGTCGCGCTGGAAGGCGGAGCGCGGGCCGCGGGGGCCGTCCCGTTCCTCGGGAAATTCGCGGCCGCGGCTGTGCGCAGGATCGGAGGCGTAGGGGGCACGGTCCATTGTGGCTGGCGATCTATGCGATGTGCGATTCGGCGACAATGCCGGGTGTGCCGGCCGTGCCGGAAAGGCGGGCGACCGGGCGCGTTTTTACGACCGCTCGCCGAAAATCCAGTCGACCGCCGCTTCGCAGTGGATGCGCGCGGAGTCGTAAATCGGCAGCACGTTGGCGTCGATGTCCACCACCAGTTCCAGCTCCGTGCAGGCGAGGACGATCGCCTTGGCGCCTTCCTGCTCCTTGCGCGTGATGACCGTCTTCAGCAGCCGTTCCGCGTCGCGGGTCGCCTTGCCTAGCATCAGCTGTTCGTAGATCAGCGCGTCGACGCCATCGACCGTTTCCATGTCGGGCGGCAGCAGCTCGATGCCGTGGGCGACGAGCCGCTCGCGATAGAAGCTCTCCGTCATGACGTTGCGCGTGCCGATCATGGCGGCGCTGGTCACTTCGTCCTGCGCCATGCGCTGGCCCACGCAGTCCGCGATGTGGAGGATCGGGATCGAGACCGCTTCGGCCACCCGGTCGTAGACGCGGTGCATCGAGTTCGCGCAGATCGCCAGGCCTTCCGCGCCCGCCCGCTCCAGCCGCCGGGCGGAATCGATCAGCACGCCCGCCGCACGGTCCCAGTCTGCGCCATCGCGCAGGCCGTAGAGCGTGCGGAAGTCGAGGCTCTCGATCAGCAGCGGCGCGCTCGCCATCGGTTCGGCGCGGCGTTGCACCTTGCGATTGATGGTCTCGTAATAGGTACGGGTGGAAACCCAGCTCATCCCCCCGATCAACCCAAGCTTGCGCAATTCGTCATCCTTTCATCATCGCATGGCACCGGCGGATGGAATGCGGGCCGTGCTTCATTGCCGGTCAACAGACAGGGTTTACGTGGCCCCGTCGATAGCTTCCGCGCCGTTTTCCCGAAGCGTGTCGAGCCAGAGTTGCAAATCCGCCACGCTGCGTTCGGCGGCCTCCTCCATCGGCAGGTGGCCGATGCCCGGATAGACGACCGGCGGCGCGCTGCGCGGCAGGCGCTCGGCGAACCAGTCCGCCGCCTCCACCGGGATCAGCGCATCCTCATCGCCCCAGATGATCAGCGCCGGCACGTCGATCGAGCCGAGCTCCGCATCGGTATAGGGCGTGCGATCGCGGGTGGAGAAGCGGTCCACCGTCGCCTGCCGGTTGCCGGGATAGCGCAGCAGTTCCCAGTACCGGTCGACGGCTTCGGGCGTTACGATCGCCGCGTTGGACACGCTCTGGCGCAGGCTGCTTTCGACCAGCGAGCGCGGCGTGACCTGCGTCATAAGCCAGCTCGCCCCCGGTGTCTGCGCGATGGCGAAGCCGATATTGCCCTGCGTCTCCCGCAGTTCAGGCGCGCCCGCCGCGTCGAGCAGCACGATACCGTCAAGCCGGTCGCCATGGTCGAGCGCGTAGGCGAGCGTCACCCAGCCGCCCATCGAATTTCCGCCGAGGACGAAGCGGCCCAGCCCCAGCGCGTCCGCCACCGCGTCGACATCCGCGGCAAAGGCGGCGCGGTCGTATCTCCGGTCGGGCGCGGGACCGGTCAGGCCGTGCCCACGCTGGTCGAAGCGCACGACGCGGTAGTTGTTGCGCAGGGCTTCCGCCCATGGCTCCCAAGTGTGGAGATCCGAATTGGAGCCGTGCAGCAGCACGATGGCGGGCGCATTGCGCGGCCCCTCGTCCCTCACATGCACTTCGCGCCCGTCGGGCAGTGTCACGAACTGCGAAGGCGGGCCGCCATACTTCGCCCGCATCGCGGCGGGATCGGTGTCCGGCGTGCGCAGGACGAGGAACGCGACTACCAGTACGATGGCCAGCACTGCCGCGACTCGCAGGGCCCATTTCAGCACCCCTCCCCTCCTTCCGTCGCGGCCGAACGGGGAGACATGGACCGCATGGACCACTGTCCTGGCAAAGAAAAATCGGCCCCACATGACCGCCCGCCAAGGGCAGTCGGAAGAGGCGTGAAAGACGGCATCGTGTCCATGGCCGCGACATTATCACCGAAGGGCCTTTGTAGGACAGATCGAACCGCACCGGCAGGATGCGTCAGCTCAGGAAGCGGGCATTCCCTCTATCCAGCGACGCACCGCTGCTACGCCGTCCGGATCGACCGTCGACTTGCCCAGTTCCGGCATGGCCACACCCGGTTCCACGCTGTCCATCCGGTGGACCATGATGGACCGGTCCGGTTCGCCCGGCAGGATGGAGAATTCGTGCCCGCCCGATCCGCGCCCGGCCGCGACCGGGCGCTTCAGGATGCCGAGCGCGATCGCGCCGTCCTGCTCCCAGCGCAGGTCCAGACCGGAATTGGACGCGGTCGCCGCGGGACGATGGCAATGGGCGCAATTCACGTCGAGATAGGCACGCGCCACCTGCTCCGCGTCCGCATCGG